>NZ_BMOP01000018.1 GCF_014647135.1 Shewanella xiamenensis | reverse complement strand
GCAAAACAATGTCGAGTTTGTTGATGAGTGACCGAACAGACTCCCCTCGGAACAAAGCCATTCCGATAACGGCCCAAATCATCGCGTCCATCGGCAATTTACGCCGTCTTAACGTCGCAACGCCCTGGGAGTCTAGGCAAGATTGAATTAACTCAGGTTCTAACACATCAGCTAAGCAGGTGAATTCGGTTAGGCGGGTAATATGGGTACGGGCGAGTGCTTCCGAGAGTTGCATAAAAAATCCGATGACATGAGGTCATCGGATTTTGATCTTTTCAGCGAGATCGTCAAGCGATCTGTCTTAACTGATCGGCATTAGCCCAAGGCACCTTTTTTGTTATTGAGCCACTCGCTTTGCAGGGGAGTGATATTTAACCAAGATTACGCGAGTAACTTCTTAGCCGCTGCAACCACGATAGAAACCGCACTGACTTCGGTTTTCTTCATTGTTGCTTCATCAGGAATTTCTTGTTGAGTACGGTTTACGATCACACCCGCCACACAGGCAGCGCGCCAACCTTGAGTCGCACACATAGTAAATAGGGTAGCTGATTCCATTTCATAGTTCAGCACGCCCATTTCTTGCCACTCTTTCATTGAACCAGCAAAACGGCGGGTCACACGGCCAGTGACAGTGTCGTAACGCTCTTGACCTGGATAGAAGGTATCTGAAGATGCGGTAACACCAATATGTGGCTCTACGCCCGCATCGCGGCACGCAGCAACCATAGCTGTGGTACATTCAAAGTTAGCCACTGCTGGGAACTCCATTGGTGCAAAATGTAAGCTCGCGCCATCTAAACGTACTGACGCTTGAGTCACAATCACATCACCCACATTCACATGGGGTTGAATCGCACCTGTAGTACCAACACGTAAGAAGGTATTCACGCCTAATTGCGCTAACTCTTCTACCGCAATCGATGTTGATGGACCACCGATACCGGTAGAACAAATCACCACTGGCTTACCATCAGCATACGCTAGGTAGCTGGTGTACTCGCGGTGGCTTGCAAGAAACGTTGGATTATCCATTAACTCAGCAATACGTTTTACACGCTCAGGATCGCCTGGCACAATCGCCAACGTAGCGCCATCGAGCATCGCTTTGGTCAAACCTAAATGAAATACATCAGCCATCGTGAAAACCCCTTTCATTTTTGATAGTAAAATTCTTATATAATCGACTTTAACCTAGTATCGAAGCGGTGAAGGTTAACTTGATCACAGAATTATCGGCAAGAAGAATTGTTCATCCGTAATGTAATTACCAAATCTATTACAGCTTGATCACAAAGATAGCAAATCTGTGATGCTTCTGTGAGCTTGTATCAATTACGTGGAATAAAGTGTGAGTCAGATCTGACTCAATCGCCACATCAAGCAATATAAAAGATATAGATCATTGATTTATAGCTGATTTGCTGAAATCACGCTTTAGTATTAACCTGTAGAAGGACAAATATTGATCCATATCACGTTTATTCATTATGCCTAAGGTTAGGGTTAAGACGAGACCAAAGCACAGTAGAAAGACGACAAGGAGAACGCCAATGTTTCCAGAGTACCGAGATCTGATTACCACCTTAAAGACCCAAGATGCTCATTTTCAACGTAAATTCAACGAGCACAATCAATTAGATGAGGAAATCAAACAACTGGAAAAACGTGTCGGTAGTGATTTCAATCCCGCAGTGAAAGAGCTCAAGAGCAAAAAACTCCACTTAAAAGAAGAGATCTATCAAATTCTCAAATCCCACAGCTAAGCTGCTATCACGGGAAAAACTAAGGGCGCCGCAGCGCCCTTTTTGTTGCTATCGAAGACGGATTACAGATAGTAATCTTTCAGGGGTGGGAAGCCATTAAAACACACCGCTGAATAAGTCGTGGTGTAAGCACCGGCGGTTAACCAGTACATACGGTCTCCAATCGCTAGGTCATTCGGTAAACCATAGCTGTAGTGCTCATACATAATGTCGGCGCTGTCGCAGGTTGGGCCAGCAATCACGCACTTATCCAGCTCCCCCTGTTTATGGGTGTAGATTGGGAATTTAATTGCCTCATCCATGGTTTCGATTAAACCAGAGAACTTACCCACATCGGTAAACACCCAACGCTCTAATGCGGTGTAGGATTTCTTACTGATCAACACCACCTCAGACACCAGCACCCCAGCGTTAGAGATCAGCGAACGACCCGGCTCCAAAATAATTTGGGGAAGATCATCACCAAAATCTTCCTTCAGGAAGTGAGTGATTTGCTCAGCATAGACACCGAGTTGATTGGTTTTGTCGATATAATTCGCAGGGAAACCGCCACCCATGTTGATCATCTTCAATACAATATTGTGCTCATCGCGCAAACGATCGAAGATACTTTTCACTTTACCAATCGCCGAATCCCAAGCACCGATATCACGCTGCTGTGAACCCACGTGGAATGAAATACCGTAGGGTTCTAAGCCGAGTTCCTTCGCCAACACTAACAGCTCATAAGCCATCTCATTTTGGCAACCAAACTTACGAGACAGTGGCCAATCGGCGGTGTCTGTGCCTTCGGTCAGGATACGCACATAGATGCGTGAACCTGGTGCTTCTTCGGCGATCATACGTAAGTCAGCTTCAGAATCCGATGCATACATACGCACGCCACGCTCATAAAAAGCACGTACATCTTGGCGCTTTTTAATGGTATTGCCATAGCTAACACGGTCAGCTGTAACGCCGACATTCATAACCATATCTAGCTCATAAATCGAGGCAATATCAAAGTTTGACCCTTTATTTTTTAGTAATGTAAGGATCTCAGCCGCTGGGTTTGCCTTAACTGCATAATAAACATTGGCATAAGGAAAACTATTAACCATGTCATCGTATTGTTTCGCAATGATACTGGTATCAATCACTACGAACGGGGTCGCTTTATCCTTCGCAAACTCTTCAATACGTTTGAAGGTTTGAGCATCATAATAGTCAGCAACATCAATAGATTGAAATTGGCTCATTGGGCCAGAGTCTCCTTTGGGTCAGATGATAAAAAGTCGTTATGTGTCTTAAAAACGTGCGCAGTAAACGCTATTTTTTTAGTTAACGCAACGAATTTTTATGCTTAATAACTAACTTTTTATTCCAACAAATATTAAGCCGAGTTGGACCTAAAAAAACTATTTTTAAAACAAATAATTATGCATAAGAGTTCAGCAAAGAATCTTAAGCTTTATTAGCGCTAAAAATGAATTTTTTAATATGGCAGCCACTTTAGCTAAAGGCAGATTATCAGGGAGAAAACGATAGGATGAACCTTAAGTTCCACGGTGTAGTGATACCGAGCGAGAAAACACATCTGTAGTGTTATATAGGGATTAGTCAGATATAAAAGAGGGGGAAATCTCTCCCCCTCAGATAGGGCGTAGTACGACTTTACTGCTGTGACTCATTTAATTTGACTAAGGCTTGGCCTAGGGCTTCGCTGGAGTCAAAGTAAGCAATATCTTGAATATTGAGATTATCCAATAAAATCATGGTTGCCATATCTTTGGTATCGGGCAATAGGCGGCTAATCTGCCCTTCCCTGTCTAAACCAATGGCAAAAGGCAGTTCCTGCATTTGTGGTACAGCCACAAATTTGGCTATCAGCGATGGCATACCACTGATATCAGCCACATAAACTAAATGCGCAGGAAACTTATCCCCCGTTAAAGGCGTTAGAGTTTCTTTAATGATATCGCCACCTTTCATGCTACGACTAAAGAGCACTACTTTGGTTTGTTCGGTAACACTGACCGCCTTATCATTTTGATCTTGCAATGAAATAGGACTTATCGCGTCTCCCGCTACATAACTTGTAGCCAACGCCATCATGGGAGTGAAAAGGAAGGACAGGCACAACAACAGCTTTCTCATAAACACTTAGCTCCATTTTAGATACGGGCAATAGCATACCCGAGTCTGGTAAGCCGCTCATTTAATCCGAGCTATTACATGATACGCTTCACAATGCATCACGAATACGTCTTTAAAAGACGTCCACTCACATGGGATATATCAGACTTAGCGACCTAACTTCAAACACTACACTTGCAATTTTAGTCTGTTACAAGTTTACTGTGCTGCCAAAATATCGATAGTGACGGAATACTATGTTGTTGATACTTATCATTATAGCCTTTATCGTACTCTTTGTTTTTTTCGCAAAGTACCAAAAAAAGAAGATTCAAGCCGAAGCGCTTGCCGCAGGGGAACCCTCGGCGCTACTCAATCATGGACTCACATTAATCAATCAGGGCGAAGTCAACTCAGGCCTAAACTATATTCAGCAAGCCGTTGATAAGGGATTTGCCGTGGCCGCCATTGCCATGGCCGAGCTGTATTCGGGTCGATTCCTACAAGTCCCCGCCGATCCCAAGGCATCTGAATATTGGTATCGAAAAGCCGCCGAGATCGATCCGCAATATTTACCCATGCTCACCCTAACTAGCTTGGTCGCCACAGAGGCACAAACACCCGAGCAGTTACGCGAACAGGTAGAACAGCTCAAAACTAGTGCTGAAGCGGGGCAAGTCGAGTTTCAATATGAGCTCGCCTATTTGTATCTCAGACAACCCTTTCTCGATCCCGATGCAAGCCAAGCCATTTACTGGTTCGAAAAGGCGGCCGCCCAAGGAAACCAAGATGCCTATTACCACTTAGGTACACTCTACTGGCACGATGAACGTGTCACGCCCGACTATAGCAAAGCGCGGGAATACTTTGAGAAAGCCGTCGCCGCCGGTGATGAACTCGCAAAAGATAACTTAGGCCATATGCTTGCCGCAGGCCAAGGCGGCCCTAAGGACCTCGTCCGCGCCGAAGCTTTACTCAGCGAATATGCCGTAGAAAATGATTTTCGCCAGTATTACCTAGGCAAACGTTTCCTCTATGGTGAAGATTTTGCCGTCGACTATGGCAAGGCTCGCTATTGGTTAGAAAAATCCTGCGCCGCTGACAATGTTTTTGCCAAGTTAGCGCTGGCACACCTGAAACTACTCGACCCACAAACGGATAATGACTACCAGCAGGCAAGAACAGAATTCGAGACGCTGGCGTCCCAGTGGCAAGAGGAAGCCCTATTCGGTCTAGGTAAAATCTATGAAGAAGGCTTAGGTGTCTCGCGCCAACCGATTAAAGCCTTAATGTATTACCAACTAGCAGCGATGAGCCATATCAGTGACTATCAAGACGCATATGAGAAGCTCAGTAAGCGCTTAGGTACCCTAGAGATCCGCGAAGCCCAAAGCCTGTGTAATAACTTTCTGCATCAACATCCTATCCCCAATGAGCAGCAAGCTTATTACTACCTTAACCAAGCAGAAATCTACCGCAAGGGTGAGCATCCGAGCCGCGAAGCGCTGCAAACCGCAGAGACTTGGTACCGTAAAGCTGCCGACTTGGGCAGCCAAGATGGCATGCAAGCCCTCGTTGATATCAACCGCCATGAGTCGATTGATAAACCGGTTCAGACATATATTTGGTCGAGCATATTACTGCGCAACTTTGGCAAATACGGGATGAATAGCGATCAGCTTTTGTATCAGCAACAGGCTCAATCCCGCTTAACAGAGTCCGAGTTGTTGTATGCCCAAGATGAAATCGAGAGGATTGAAACTCAGCTAGCACCTTACTTACAGAGTAATGAATAAGGATTAAATTGCTGATTACTAGGGTTTAGCCGTTTGGCCAAACCCTATTATTAAAAACCACGGCTTAAGCCGTGGTTTTGCTCAAATGCCGCAGCAATGTTGCCAACGTAGGCGCAACGGTTTGATGGGATGGATAACACAAACCAATACGGCGAAACATCCGAGGCCCATCGAATTTAATCTGTTTAAGCCGAGGCTCGTCTTCGATTAATCCATCGGGGAGAAAACTCACCCCAAATCCCGCCAATACCAGCGACATAACCAAAGACTTAGATTCCGCCTTCGCCACCAAATTGAGCGACAAATTACTGCATGCGAGTAAGCCTATGGTTTGCTGATGCGCCTCGCAGGGTGGGCACTCAATAAAATCGTACTGACTTAACTCTTCGGGACGAATACTGCTGAGCTGTGCAAGCGGATGCTCAATCGGCACGCATAGCACATAATCCTCCTCCCAAAGCGGAAAAAACACTTCATCCTCATGGCGTAAACTGTCTAAGGTTAATCGGCAATCCGCAGGGCTTTGATAATCCAGCAGTTCTAAATCTAAATGACTAATTGCCTGATTGATTTGAGTTAATAATCCTGCAAGACGACGCTGACTCAGATCGGGCATCACGGCTAAGCGCAACTTTTGCCGACTTGCTTTTGCCATAAATAGAGCAGGCAATTTACTGGCCTCCTCCACCAACTTAACCGCCAGCGGATACAGATAGTGAGCGCTATCCAAGGCTTTTACGCCCTTTTTACTGCGCTCGAATAAGGCGCCGCCAAGCTCTTCCTCTAACTGTTTAAGCCCAGCGGAAAGCGAGGGTTGACTGACATAACAACGTGTTGCCGCCGCGGTAATATTGTTTTCTTCATAAATTGCGATAAAAAAGCGTAATAAGCGTAAATCTACCATCAGCCTTCACCAGTCTGCCCAGCATATGTCATAGGAAAATCCTATCATATCCAGTGGGAATAAGTATTTTCCAGCCTAAAAATCCCCATCTATACTGATGAACAAGCTAGATATTGCTCAATTAACCATATTCTTCGCAGATAAAGATAGGAAACTCAAATGACAAAGCCCAATAAATCCCTCGTTGTGATCACAGGCGCTTCATCTGGTATTGGCGCAGCTATCGCTAAAAGCTTTAGTGCTGCCGGACACCCACTCTTACTGTTAGCGCGCCGAGTCGAGGCAATGCAAGCCCTTGCTTTACCAAACAGTTTATCCATCAGCGTTGATGTAACCGATGCAGACGCTATCAAGGCGGCGATTAACCAAGCGGAAGCACAGTTTGGCCCCGTGGGTTGCCTAATCAACAACGCAGGCGTCATGTTGCTTGGGCAAATCGATACCCAAGATCCTAACGAGTGGAGCCGTATGCTCAATATCAATGTAATGGGCGTACTCAATGGTATCCATGCGGTTTTAGCCGGAATGAAGGTGCGCAAAACGGGCACCATTATCAACATCAGCTCGGTTGCAGGGCGTAAAACCTTTCCCAACCATGCGGCTTATTGCGCCACTAAATTTGCCGTGCATGCCTTAACCGAAAATATTCGTGAAGAAGTGGCAATGGATGACGTGCGCCTGATCACCATCGCCCCTGGCGCGGTAGAAACAGAACTCTTAAGCCACACCACGGATGACGCTATCAAAGCGGGTTACCATGATTGGAAAACACAAATGGGCGGGGTGATCGCCCCCGAAAACGTTGCCGCAGCGGCACTCTTTGCCTGGCAACAACCACAAAATGTCTGTGTGCGTGAGATAGTGTTAGCGCCAACACGCCAGCAACCTTAAGCGACTTACTTGGCGCGACCTCGCCAGAATCATGGGTGAAACGCAGTGTGCGAGTGCAGCTGCGTTAAAAAATTTAAAACTCAGTCAAGCGTTATCAACACCTAGTAGACAAAATCTCCCCCTCCATACAGCGAAAATGGAGCTAAATCATTTCGAATAACTACTTTAGATATTGCAAATTTTACAAAGTGTTAACTCGATCACTATCCATTTTCAGACCTTTACAACCTTAAATCCACTCTATTACACAAAACACTAATTTAGCTGTAAAAACAACCTGTTGTTTTTGAAAATGTAAATATCTGTCAAAGTCACTCCCTCTTCAGTCAATTAGATTTTTATCAATGAAATTTTTATCAATTAGATTTTTTTAATGAAAGTGATATACCTCAAATAAACATCCCATCACCTTTGATAAATTTATTCACAAGGTGGAAGCAATAGCCACATTCCACCAACAAAGTCATGTGAATGACAATTAAGAAAGGATGAGATGATGAAAACTTCAACTAAGATCGCAATTGCCGTCGCACTAATTAGCAGCTTAGGCCTTCAAGCCTATGCCGCCGAAGGGGGTAATCCTAAAAAAGGGAAACACCTCTATAAAAAAGAATGTAAAGCCTGCCATAGCCAAGGTGGTGAAGGTGGCGAGCTAACCCCAATGAGCAAAACCATGAGCCAATGGGATCGCTTCTTCGACAAAGATAAACACAAACTCAAACCTGAGGTATTCAACGGCCTCACCGAGCAAGATCTCAAAGATATACAGCAATTTCTGTATGACCATGCCGCCGACTCGGAGCAGCCGCAAACCTGCGGTTAATCGCTGCCAAGCCTAAAGCAAAGGGATAACCGCAGGCCTGCAACTGCAAGTTAACCCATTGATATAAAAATTAAAGCCCAATAAGAGCAACATGGGGAGCACACCCTAGGGACTCCTGTTGGGTAAATTTGGCACAGAGCCTTGAGCCAGTGCCAGCGGAACACTCAGGGAGAAACCCTATGCGTACACGTACACTCATTTCGATATTGGTTGCTAATGCGCTGTTTATGTCCGGCCAAACCTTTGCCGCAGCCAACGAAACAGCAGCCGACACCCAAAAAATGGCCGAGCTGAAACAACAACTGGCCGATATCACCGAACAGCTCGATGAACTCAATAGCCGCGTCGATAAAACCGAACGCCACACCTCGTTAGACCGCCTAGAAATCACCGGCGACTTTAGAACCAAGGCCCACTCACTGCATTACCGCGATGTTGTTTGGAACCCTGCCATTAAGGTGGACTTTAATGACTTTGGCGCCAAGGCCATGTCCGGCGCCTTTGGGATGCCAAACGATCCTAACTCACCACTCGGCCAGATGATGCAAGCCAACCCAGACCTTGCCGCCGCCTTTCAAAATGGCATGTTACAGGGCGTGATGCCCTACGTCCTCGCGCAGCAACATATCCAAGATATTGATAACGATATCTTTTACACCACTCGCCTGCGGTTAAATCTTAAGGCAAAGGTATGGGATAACGTCAGTTTTGCCGGTCGTCTGAGCATGTACAAAAACTGGGGCGACTCCACCGGCGTGCAAGTGTTCGACTCTTGGCGCTCATTCACAATGGATGGCACCAGCAGCGGCAACACCAGTGGTGACTGGCTGCGGGTCGAGCGCGCCTATTTCGACTGGAAAAACATCAACGGCTCCGAGTTTTACCTCTCCATTGGCCGCCGCCCATCTACCTATGGCCCACCAAGCCACTACCGTGAAAACGAACTGCGTGGCGGTACGCCTTCAGGCCATTTAGTTAACTTTAACTTCGACGGTGCCACCTTAGGCTACAACCTAGGGGAAATCACTGGCGTTGAGGGGCAAGTGGTTCGCTTCTGTTATGGCCAAGGCTTTGAATCCCAATGGGGTAATGGCGAAATGTTTGGCGATATCGTTACCAAAGATACTCATCTCGGTGGCTTTAATATCGATGCTATTAACGATGGTACTAACTTCCTGCAATTCACCCTGTTTGGTGCCAAAGACGTCAACGATGGCTTTAAAGGCACAATGGCCTTCCCGACCCAACTGGCAGGCATTTTTGCCCCCACCATGTACCAAGATATGCAAAAGTTTGACAACTTTAACTTTGTCACCCGAGTGCAACCTAGCGGCGTCATTGGTGATATGTACCTTGGCGGCATTGGCTTTGCACGGGAAGAAGCTAACGATATCAAATGGTTTGCGTCACTAGGCTGGACGCGCGCAGAGCCAAATGGCAATGCCGGCATGTTCGGCGGCATGTTATCCGATGCGGTGTTTGAAGCTGAGCTCAACAGCACAGGGACCGAAATCATCATGGTGCCGAAAACCAGCGATGATACCGATACTAAAGATGGTTATGGCATCTATGTGGGTATTCAAATCCCCGCGCCCTACGGCAAGTTTGGCTTGGAATATAACTATGGTTCTAAGTATTGGACGCCTTTCACCCAAGCCCAAGACGACCCAATCGGTAGCAAGTTAGCCACCCGTGGCCATGTCGGCGAAGCCTATTACATCTTTGATATCAATCCAAAAATGTTTATCAAGCTAGCAGGGCTCTACTACGACTACGAATACACAGGTAGCGGCACGCCTGTGGGCGCACCACAAAAAATCGATGACGTGTTAGCGGGCTCAGCCTACTCAATGCTGCCTGTGGTCGATAAGGCCTTCGATGTGAACGCCTCACTGACTATTAACTTCTAACCTAGACGCCATTCAGCCCTCGGTATCACCGAGGGCAGGAGTACAGAATGAAAAAACTCATTGTTATTGCCTTGGCGGGTATGGCGTTGCATGCGCAGGCCGCTAATCCCCATAAAGACGTCCTTAAAGGCCCCTTCGCCACAGGTTCTGAAGTCACGACGCAGTGCTTAACCTGCCACGAAGAACAAGCCACAGATATGATGAAAACCTCCCACTGGACATGGGAGTTAGAACAAAAGCTCCCCGATAGAACCGTATTACGCGGTAAGAAAAACAGTATTAATAACTTCTGTGTGTCAATTTCCAGCAACGAGCCTCGCTGCACTAGCTGTCACGCAGGCTATGGCTGGAAGGACAACACTTTTGACTTTAAAGACAAAACTAAAGTGGACTGTCTTGTCTGCCACGACACCACAGGCACCTATGTGAAAGACCCCGCTGGTGCTGGCGAGCCTATGGCTAAACTCGATCTGGTGAAGATCGCGCAAAACGTGGGTGAACCCGTGCGGGATAACTGCGGTAGCTGCCATTTCTATGGTGGCGGTGGTGATGCGGTCAAGCACGGGGATCTCGACTCTTCTATGGCCTATCCCGATAAAGCCACCGATGTGCACATGGACAGCGACGGCAATAACTTCCAATGCCAAAACTGTCATACCACTGAAAAACATAAAATTTCGGGTAATGCTATGGGGGTATCTCCAGGCGGTATCGACCATATAGGTTGTGAGAACTGCCACGAGAGCGCGCCGCACAGCAACAAAAAGCTCAATACCCATACCGCAACCGTGGCCTGCCAAACCTGCCATATTCCATTCTTCGCTAAGAATGAGCCCACCAAGATGCACTGGGATTGGTCAACTGCGGGCGATGATAAACCTGAGACCGTAGATCAATACGGCAAACACACCTATCAGAAGAAAAAGGGTGACTTTGTGTGGGAAAAAATGGTCAAGCCACAGTACGCTTGGTACAACGGCACCGCAAACGCTTATATGGCGGGGGACAAGATGGACCCGAAAGTCGTCACCAAGCTGACCTACCCTATGGGCGACATTAACGACGCTAAAGCCAAGATTTATCCCTTTAAGGTACATACAGGTAAGCAGATTTACGACAAAAAACTCAATATCTTTATCACCCCGAAAACCTACGGCAAAGGCGGATATTGGAGCGAGTTTGATTGGAATTTAGCGGCGAAACTGGGCATGGAGGTTAACACCACCATGATTGAAAAAGGCATCAAATACAGTGGTGAATATGACTTTGCTGCCACCGAAATGTGGTGGCGGATCAACCACATGGTCTCACCAAAAGAACAAGCACTTAATTGTAATGACTGCCACAACAAAGGCACTCGCCTCGATTGGCAAGCCTTGGGCTATCAAGGCGACCCGATGAAAAACAAACAAGGCCCTAAACACAAACAACAATAATTGTACTGACTCGCTGAAAGCCTATCCGAGGCTAAAGCGATTATCGCTCCCCTGCAACCTTCGAGAGCTGATGCCGTTGGCTAAGCTCTCTTTTTACCTCACAACATCGCCTTAATTCGAGCTAATAGATGAGTAGATGCAACCAACAAATTCGTGACTTGCCTGAGTGAGTATGATGTCACCACCGCCAGACTTACATTTTATCTCACCCTACTGCGTTCAAGACCGTTGAATCCTGGAGTGTTACGACATACGGCTAGATGAATTGGTTATCTTTATAAATTGCGGTCAGTGGACAAAACTAGAGTCAAAGGTTTTCTATTTAAAGAGACGTTCTCATTCAGCGGTAGAAGTCACAATAGTGTCTAAACGAGGCATTTCCAGTCGTTGTCGAGTTGATTAAGTCATATACCTTTGAAATTGAGTTGCGAGCCTCTTCTAATCTAGCGCGATAACGCTCTATTAGCGATGATGCAATCCCCGCCTTTTGCTAGCACCAATCCGAATGCAAACCCGACGAGAAAAATAATCGCCTACTTTATTTTGTACCATGACTTGTTCATCCCCCACTATCACTACAAACCATGATGAAACTGTCTAACATCACTGAAAACACCACAACAACAGTAAACACGAGAAAAACAAAACATTAACAATTATTCAAAATCAACATATTAAGACTAAGCTAAATAAGTAATAAAATTCACTTACTTGATGTTGTACACAACAAATTGTTAATGATAGTGTTAATTAGGATGTAGTTGCGGTTCTGATTTTCGTGATGAATGTAATGCTATATTAAGGTGTATGAAACATGATCGAGTCTTTACGTCTATTGGCACAGCACAAATCATTTTCCGAGCTTTTGCTTTCATCCACCCTGATTAATGTGCTGTCACTGGCATTACCATTCACCATGCTACAAATCTATGACCGGATTTTACCCAATGAAGCCTATGGCACTGCCAGTGTATTAGCAATTGGCGTTGGGATCGCCATACTACTAGAGCTGTTGTTGCGCTATACACGCAGTTGGTTGCTTGCTCTCAATGCTTCAAATTATGAACTGCAAACCACCACTCAATTTGTCGACCGACTAATGAAGGCGGATTACCATCACATTGAGCAATTAGGATCAGGCAAAATACTCCAAGGTATCACCAGTATTGCAACCATGCGGGAGATTTACTCAGGGCAAGCTGCTGTTGCCTTAATGGATTTTCCATTTGTTATCATATTTTTAGCCTTAGTTGCCTATATTGGTGGGCCTTTAGTCTTTATCCCCATACTGGTTTGGGGGATAGCAGGCATTGGCGTGTGGCAAATAGGCAAAAAACTCTCCGTCGCCACCCGAGAACTCGCCATCAGCGATGATGAACGAACCCGTTTACTCATTTTAGTCTTATCAGGCTTAACGACTGCAAAGTCCCTAGCATTAGAATCGCGAATTACTTATGCCTACAAAAAAATCAACTACCAAAGGTTAGCACAGCAAAATGAGGTTGATTGGCTATCATCCAAGTTACAAGAATGGATCCAGGGGGCCTCGCAGGCCACCACACTGGCACTGGTGCTGATTGGCTGTTTTGAAGTCTTAAATGGCGATCTAACAACAGGGGGATTAGCGGCATGTTCAATCCTTGCAGGCAGAGCCGTAGCGCCCTTAAGTGCAATCGGCAGTTTAAAAGCAAAGTTTGTTACCGCTCAGTCTGCGATGCAGGATGTTAATGAAATCATAGCCTCGCCGCCAGAATCCTTGAATGGCACTCAGGTTTACCACCAAAAATTACCCTCAGGCCCTATTGAATTTGAACAGGTATCAGCACAGCAAACGGGGGCAACACTTAAGCAAATTAACCTAACAATCCCCGCGGGTAGCCTTGTCACTGTAACCTCAAATCCACTCACACATGCCAGTTTATTATTAAGTACCGTGGGCGGCTATCATCAGGTGACAGAGGGTGCCATTAGGATTGATTCCATACCACTGACTGAACATGACCCGCTTGAGTATCGTCAATCTATTAGCTATGTGCCGCCATGGGCAACGTTATTTGCAGGATCGATTTTGGATAACCTGACTCTGTTTCGTCATGAGCGAGAAGCCTATGCCATGGTTCTCGCAGACAAACTGGGCTTATCTGCCACGATTGCGCAGTTACCTGCGGGTTATCAAACCTTAGTGGGTAATAATGACAACCAAATGCTCAATCAAGGGGCTATCAAACTCATCACCATTGTCAGAGCGCTTGCACAATCCCCTTCGATACTGTTACTCGACGAGCCTATGGTCTCCCTCGATGCAGACTCCCAGCAACGCCTACTCGCTTTGTTACTCGAACTCAAAAACCACATAACCCTCATTGTGGCCTCCTATTTTACGGAAATTACGGCGATCAGTGACTATCGTATCCATATTTCATCGCAAGGGGATGCAACTATGTCGTCAAATGGGGAACTTTAGCAATGCATAACCAAGCGCAGTCTGTCCCAAATTTAAAATCCCTATTAGTCACACTATTTAATCAACTTGGACTTAATGCCCAAGCTAAGAATATTGAACGCAGCGCGTTAGTCGATGATGCGAGTTACTTAGATGCGTATGTTTTATTTAAAAAACATCATGTTGTGGCCGACCTACGCTCTATTGATCCTGAAATGCTCAGCCATACAATCTATCCTTTCCTGCTCCTACCTGAAGAGGGAGAACCGCAGATAGGACGGCGCAACCATCATACCTTTGAGTATTTAGGTCCACACCAACAATGGCAGCCACTCACACTCCCTTCTGATGGGAAAGTTTTTATTATTAATAGCCTGCCATCTATCAATCAAAAAAGGAGTCGCTTTGCCAGCCAGTTTAAGCAGCAAAAAAAGTGGTTCAAACCCGTTTTTTTATTAAGCCTTATCTCCAGCTTAACCGGATTAGCGATACCGCTTTTTACAATGGCGGTATACGACAGAGTGATAGGAGGACAAGCCCCTGATATTTTGCCGGGGATCGCAATAGGTGCATTGCTTGCCTTAAGCATTTTTATTGCAAGCCGATTGCTGCGCGCCAAAGTGCTGGCCAGTGCAAGCAATAAATTAGCGCGAGATCTGTCAGCCGTATCCTTTAATCAACTCCTCAGTATGCCCTTGATGATGTTATCCCGAGTGGGACTATCGAATCATTTGGCACGACTTCGTAATGCCGAAAAGGTGAGAGGATTGCTGTCTGGCCCCAGCGGAGCCGGGCTGATTGATTTGCCCTTTACGATAGTGGCGCTAATTGCCATCACCGTTCTCAGTGGTTGGTTAGTATTAGTGCCACTTTGTATGCTAATTCTGTTTTACCTCGTCATGAAAGCCCTAAACCGTTTTACCCAAGCCGCCAGCCCAACCATCAGCAGTGACTACCAAAACAGCCTCAATGAACTAGCCAAGAATGTATTAGAGCTCAAAACCGCAGGGGAAACCGAAGGCTGGTACGCGGATTTTATCCGTCGCTGCCGCGAGCACTGCCGTCAACAGTTTATATATGCCAAACGTAATGGACTTAATGCGGCAGTTGCCCATGCTATGGGGCTAATGACAGCCTTAGTTACCGTGTTTTGTGGCATTTTTTTAGTGTTAAATCAAAGCATATCACCCGGCGCGTTAATCGCCTGTGGTATGTTAATTTGGCGCATTACAGGCCCTGCTCAATTAGCATTTTCTTCAATGCCTAAAATTAACATGATAACCAACACTATCACCCAGTTTGATCGTTTTATGGAAGTAACGACCGAATTTAATCAACTCCGACTCGATGGACCCAACTTAAATAAAGCGCCATCACTAAGCTTTAAACATGTCACCCTTCGCTACACTGCAGAAGCAGAGCCTGCACTCTCTGGCGTCACATTTGATGTAGAAGCAGGAGAGACCGTCGCCATTATCGGCCCGAATGGCAGTGGTAAAACGACCTTATTGCTGGCAGCTATAGGCGTGATAGATACACAGGCCGGCTTTGTGACTTTAGATGGCAAAAACCTGAAACAATTTGACCCCGAAGCCTTACGCCAATGGGCCGCATTCAGCCCAACCCACACCGAGCTACTACCAGGATCGTTAGCAGACAACTTACGTTTGGCGAAACCCGATGCCACCGATGAGGAGTTATGCCAAGCCCTATATGAGGCTGGAGGCGACGCTCTAAAAGAGGTGCTCGGTGGCGATTTACATCGCAGTTTATCCGCACAGGGGGCCAATATGTTTTCGGTGGTTGGTAGCGGCTATATCAGCCTGGCTCGAGCTCTGTTAAAAAAATCACCTTTGCTTGTCATGGATGAACCCATAGCCAATCGCAATCCTTTTGCGAAAAAAACCTTTATCGAAACCTTAACCAAGTTAAAGGGCAAAACGACGATTTTGTTTACTAGCCATGATCAAGAACTGATCCAGCACGCTGATAAGGTCGTTATCTTAAATAAAGGCACAGTGGTTTATGCCGGCCCTATTCCAAACAAACCCACAGCAAGCGATGAAACCCAATCAATGGCTAGTATGGAGATAACTCTCAATGAATGATCGTCAACTTAACCATCGTTCTTTGCCAGAACATGAGTTCACTCAAGCCATTGAAACACCAGCTGAAAAACGCATCGTCAAACAAATCACTTATTTTATTGCGGGTTCAGTGTTCGTTATGTTTGTTTGGTCACTGCTCACCGATATTGAAGAAATTGCCAAAGCGAAAGGCCAAGTTATCCCCCTTGGACATCAACAAGTAATTCAAAGTTTTTCTGGAGGAACCTTAGCCTCTATCTTGGTTTCTGAAGGAGATTTAGTGAAAAAAGGTGATGTTCTCGCCAACTTTATCGCTATTGATAGCCAAGCTGCCGCTGAAGAGCTGGAAAGTAAACAAGCTAATCTAGTGCTCAAAATTGAGCGTTACAGTGCTTTTATCGAGTCAAGAGAAGCCAACTTTGATGCCTATGTTGAAAGTCATCCCAATCTTGTGAAAGGACATATTAGTGATCTCGAACGGATGAATAATGAAAAACAAGCCATCATTCAATCTTCTCTCGCTGAAATCGCTAAATCTCAGGCTGAGCTAGCAAGTCTTGAGCAAGAAATTCCGCCACTGAAACATCAAATAAATTCGGCCCAACAAACCATCAATATGATGGAGTCCATCAAAGAATCGCAGGCAGTCTCTAAGCTCACGATGTTGGAATCTCAACAAAAATTAGACTCCTATATACGTGAGCTAAAAGGTATGGAAGGTAAACAGCAAGTATTGGCGCGGGATATTGAAAATCTTCAACGACAGTTGGAGCAAAAGGAAGCCACATTATTTAAAGAAGTGGGTGAAGCACGCACAGATGCACAGGCTGAATTATTGGGGATTACGGCACGTTTAAAATCCTCCGATTCGCAGGTGCAACAAAACACCATCACCTCCCCCGTTGATGGCATTATTCAATCGATTCCTAACACCTCATCAGGGAGTGTGATTCAACCTGGAGGCACCGTTGCGGTGATCGTTCCCACCACGCCAACAGCTCTCCTAGAGGCCAAACTCTCCCCTCGGGATATTGGCTTTGTCAGTGTTGGACAAAAAGCACGCATAAAAATTGATGCTTTTGATTACAGTCGCTACGGGGCACTCGATGGGATCGTCAAACGTATCTCCCCAAGCACAGATGCAGATGAAAAAGGCGGCGTCTTTTACAAAGTACAAATCTCGATTGATAAGCCCTACTTTGGCGAACGACCCGATAAGTTGGAACTGATCCCCGGTATGACAGGTGAAGCGGATATTATCACTGGGGATAAAACCGTCTTCCAATACCTGTGGAAACCCGTATTTACCAATGTGACTGAAGCCTTTGGTGAACGCTAGGAAGCACTAACTATGAGCCCAAAAAAACCATTAACGCTCTCAACCGCAAAACGTAAAAGTCGAATTTCAGCAAAACTCGCCAAAAAGTCTGAAATTGCCGCTAAAAAACTTGATAAAGATGTCGCCAAGCTCAAGGCGAAGGAATTTAGAGAGAGCGAAGTCAAAAACTCTGCAACCCCAGATATTGTGGCAACTCAGTCTTGGCGCTTAGCCACGCATGCTACAACGCAGCTTGCTAATACCGAACAATCGACAGAGCAAAAATCGAATTCGCAATCGACTACGGCAGATATTGATAACCGTCATTCAACTACACAGTCTGCGAGTACTGATTCAGAAAAAACCTTGCTAGAACAACAGCAGCAAGCAAATGCAGCTGAAACGCAAACCGCAACCCTCCCTAAGTTCCAAGATTATGGCTCGAGTGAATCAACCCATTTAGGGCAAGGACTGCATGTTGACGATACACAGCCTCTCCTTGTTACCCTCAGTCAACTCCCTGAAATTAGAGATATTAAGCAGCAGATTGAACCGACAGCATTAACGGTATCAATGGCGAGAACCACATTGACTCAAAGTGTGCGTCCTCCGATTATTAGCACTGAGCAACACCACACACCACTGAGCATTGACGAACAAGTCACCCATCAATCTATTAAAGAAGATGCCCCAGCGGCGAGCATCTCAGGCAAACTGCATGCCCATGGTGAAACAATAATGTCACTCCAATGGACAGTTGCAGAACATCAAGGTCAATTTGGTCGCCTTGATATCGATCCAATCACTGGCGAGTGGCATTACCAACTCGATAACAATGCGCCTAACACTGATGCATTAGCCGAAGGTGAGCATCAAACCGAACAATTTACGGTTACTGTCAGCGGTCCCAATGGCGAACAAGTCAGTACTGTCATCGTCATCGATGTCGAAGGCAGTAACGATCTGCCCCAAATTTTAGGATCGCACCTTGCTAGCATTAATGCGGCGGACTCCTTGCAGACAGTGATGGGGCAACTACGCAGTGTCGATCCCGATCATAACGATGTAATCACTTGGGCTGTGCTTGATGGACAAGGTCAATATGGCCAACTGAGCATCAATCCACTCACGGGCCAATGGCAATACCAACTAAATAACCATGCAAACGCCACGCTTGCTCTAGTCTCTGGTCAACAGGTAACGGAAACCTTTACCGTCACCGCAACCGATCAATCAGGCCATCCAGTAAGCCAACAAGTCAGTATTCAAGTGAATGGCGCTGATGATGCCGCTATCATTCAAGGCGAGATGACAGGTTTAGTGACCGAAGATACTCAGGCGATCAATGGTCAATTAACGGTATCAGGCCAATTAAGCATCCAAGATCCAGATAAGGATCAAGCGCATTTTTCGGCAGATTCATTGCAAGGACAATTTGGCTATCTCACGATCGATGTAAACGGCCATTGGATCTATAACGCTGATAACACCCAAGCAACCATTCAAAGCCTTAGATCGGGTGAACATCTAACCGATACTTTTATCATCCACAGCGCCGATGGTACCGCGCAAAACATCACAGTCACGATTAACGGGACCGATGATAAGGCCGAAATATCAGGTACAACCTCGGCCTCACTCACTGAAGATAGTGACACATACCAAGGTATGCTTAGGGCTAATGGCAACCTTACCATTACAGATAACGACCACGGACCACACTTATTTACAGCGACCGAGCAATCTGGTCAGTTTGGCACCTTCACCATTGATGAATTGGGCCACTGGACCTACATCGCAGATAACTCGCAAACAGAAATTCAAGCACTCAAAACCGGAGAATCCATCACTGATACCCTTGTGGTACAAACCCAAGATGGCACACAGCAAACCATCTCCATCACCATTCATGGTACCGATGATCACTCTGTGATTAGGGGCACATCAGTGGTGAGAGTGTTTGAAGACAAACGCCTTTCTCAAGGACAACTCCATACAGATGGTCAACTCTGGGTCAGCAATCCAGATACCGGACGAGCAGGATTTGCAGCCGAACAGCGCCAAGGTCAATTCGGCGTATTATCCATCAGTAGCGATGGTCATTGGACCTACATAGCAGACAACAACAATCCCAGCATACAAGCTCTCAAACATGGCGAATTCGTAACTGAAACCCTGTTTGTAAAAGCGTTGGATGGAACGAGCCAAAAGATCGAGATTTTGATCAAAGGCGCTGATGATAAAGCAATTATCGGTGGAACCGACACTGCAACGCTTGTCGAGGATCAATCTCCCCAGCATGGGCAATTACAGGCACACGGCACATTAACCATAACCGATCCCGATGCAGGCCAAGCCCAGTTCAGTGCACTAACCGATGTCGCCGGCAGTGCAGGCTACGGACATTTCAGCATAGACGCTACCGGTAACTGGACCTACACAGTAGATAACACACTAACAGCTATTCAGCAGCTCAATACCGGTGAGCACCTCACTGATAGCCTGACAATATCGAGTGCAGACGGCACAAACCACACACTAAAAGTGACGATAACGGGCAGCAACGATGCACCAGTAGTGGCTCAAAGCTTGGTCACAACGACTGCAACGGAAGATACTGCCTTCAGCTTCAGCATTCCTGCGGGCACCTTTGCCGATATCGATACCGGCGATACATTGATTTTGAGCACTGGCAGCTTGCCGGCCTGGCTGCACTTCGATGCGGCTACAGGCACCTTCTCGGGTACGCCCACCAATGGCGACGTCGGCACCTTACAAGTGACTATCACAGCCACCGATGGTAGCGGCGCACAAGTCAGTACCATCTTCGTGCTGAATGTGGACAACACTAACGACGCCCCCTCGCTCACCCCCATTGCGACCGTGCACGCAACAGAAGATGGCGCACAGGTCACCGGGCAGTTCACCGCGACGGATCCCGACAGTGGCGATACGCTCACCTTCAGTATCGCGCAGCCAGTGGATGGTCTCTCCGTCAACACCGACGGCAGTTGGCGCTTCGACCCCAGTCATGCCAGCTACCAGCATCTGGCAGCCGGCCAGACGCTGACGCTCACCATTCCAGTTACAGTGACCGATGCCGCTGGCGCGACCGGCTCCCAGGACTTAGTAATTAAGCTTAACGGCAGCAACGATGGCGCGACTATCGGCGGAATCAGCACTGGCAGTGCCAAAGAAGACAACGCCCAGATCACCACCGGCCAGCTCAGTGTGGCCGATGTGGACGATGGTGAAGCACACTTCGTAGCGCAGACCGACACGGCTGGCACTTACGGCCACTTTAGCCTGAGTGCCGACGGCCGATGGAGCTACCAGCTCGACAACAGTAAGCCAGAAATCCAGCAGCTCAGCGAAGGAGTGATGCTGCACGAAAACTTCAACGTACATAGCGCCGATGGCACGACTCACACGATTTCCGTCGATATCGTCGGCACGAACGATGCGCCAGTGCTCACGGCGCAACGCCAATCGGTCAGCGAAGATGGCAACAAACTCAGCGGACAGATGGTTGCCACCGATATGGATACCGGTGACACACTTATCTTCAGCCTCGCCAATGCGGTCGATGGCTTTACGCTCAACGCCGATGGCAGCTACAGCTTTGACCCCAGTAATGCGGCTTATCAACATCTGCCCGCTGGCCAGACTGAGACGCTCTCTATTCCCATCACAGTCACCGACAGTTCTGGCGCAACTAGCACTACGAATTTGACGATTACACTCACAGGCAGCAACGATGGCGCAGTCATTAGCGGCACAGATACCGGTGCAGTCACCGAAGACACCCAGCTCACGACCGGTGGCCAACTCCTGGCCACCGACATCGACGACCAGGAGTCTGCCTTCACGGCGCAAGCAAACACCGCAGGCAGCTACGGCAGCTTCACGCTGGCGGCCGATGGCCACTGGACCTACACGCTGGACAACAAGAACAGTGCGGTTCAGGCCCTTGGCCAAAACGCCACACTGACCGACAGCCTGACCGTGCAATCGGTGGACGGCACGACCCACACCGTCACCGTCACCATCAACGGCCATGATGATGGCGCTGTGATTGCGGGCGTCGATACTGGCACCGTCACTGAAGACGCCAACCTGTCGGCAGGCCAGCTCGAAACCCGTGGACAACTGACAATCACCGACCCGGATGCAGGTCAGGACCACTTCACCGCACAAACCCATGTGGCGGGCAGTTATGGCACGTTCAGCCTCGATCAAGCAGGACACTGGACTTACGTCAGCGATAACAGCCAAACCGCTATTCAGCAACTCAAGGCGGGCGAAACCCTCACCGACAGCCTTACCGTCCAATCAGTGGGTGGCACGACCCACACCGTCACCGTCACAATCACCGGCAGCAACGATGCGCCAGTATTTACCACGCAAAGCCAATCTGTAACCGAAGATGGTTCGTTGCTCACAGGCCAGATGGTGGCTACGGATGTGGATACGGGTGATACATTCACCTTTAGTCTCGCCAATGCGGTCAATGGCTTTACGCTCAACGCCGATGGCAGCTACAGCTTTGACCCAGCCAATGCGGCTTACCAACACCTTGCCGCTGGCCAGACTGAGACGCTCACCATTCCGGTCAGCGTGACAGACAGTGCGGGGGCGACCGCCACCCAGCAGTTGGTTATCACCGTCACAGGCAGCAACGATGTGCCAGTACTCACCGCGCAAAGCCAATCCATCACAGAAGATGGGGCCAAACTAACCGGGCAGATGGTGGCTAAGGATGTGGATACGGGTGACAGCCAAACCTTTAGCTCCACCGCCCAGACGGCTGGCTTTACGCTCAACGCCGATGGCAGCTACAGCTTTGACCCAGCCAATGCGGCTTATCAACATCTGGCCGCTGGCCAGACGCAGACGCTCACCATTCCGGTCAGCGTGACCGACAGTGCGGGGGCGACCGCCACCCAGCAGTTGGTTATCACCGTCACAGGCAGCAACGATGGCGCCATCATCAGCGGCACAGATGCCGGTGCGGTCACCGAAGACTCCCAGCTCACGACACAAGGCCAACTCACGGTCACCGATATCGACGACCAGGAGTCGGCCTTCACGGCGCAGGCCAAGACCGCAGGCAGCTACGGCAGCTTCACGCTGGCGGCCGATGGCCAATGGACCTACACGTTAAATAATAGTCTCCCAGCAGTCCAGGCCCTTGGCCAAAACGCCACACTGACCGACAGCCTGACCGTGCAATCGGTGGACGGCACAACCCACACCATCACCGTCACTATCAACGGCCATGATGATGGCGCCGTGATTGCAGGTGTCGATAACGGCACCGTCACTGAAGACGCCAACCTGACAGCAGGCCAGCTCGAAACCCATGGACAACTGACGATCAGCGATCCGGATGCGGGCCAAGACCATTTCACTGCACAAACCAATATGGCGGGCAGTTATGGCACGTTCAGCCTCGACGCCGATGGCCAGTGGCACTACAGCGCCGACAACAGCCAAACCGCTATCCAGCAACTCAAGGCGGGCGAAACCCTCACCGACAGCCTTACCGTCCAATCAGTGGGCGGTACGCCACACACCGTCACTATCACAATCACCGGCAGCAATGATGCGCCAGTGCTCACCGTGCAAAGCCAATCGGTCAGCGAAGATGGCAACAAACTCAGCGGACAGATGGTCGCCACGGATGTGGATACGGGTGACACACTCTCTTTCAGCCTCGCCAATGCGGTCGATGGCTTTACGCTCAACGCCGATGGCAGCTATAGCTTTAACCCCAGTAACGCGGCCTACCAACACCTAGCCCAAGGCCAGACTGAGACGCTCTCTATTCCCATCACAGTCACCGACAGCGCTGGCGCAACTAGTACTGCGAATTTGACGATTACGCTCACAGGCAGCAACGATGGCGCCCTCATCAGCGGCACAGATGCTGGCGCGGTCACCGAAGACACCCTTCTCACAACCCAAGGCCAACTCACGGTCACCGACATCGACGACCAGGAGTCGGCCTTCACGGCGCAAGCGAACACCGCGGGCAGCTACGGCAGCTTCACGCTGGCAGCCGATGGCCACTGGACCTACACGCTGGACAACAAGAACAGTGCAGTCCAGGCCCTTGGCCAGAACGCCACGCTGACCGACAGCCTTACTGTGCAGTCGGTGGACGGCACGACCCACACCGTCACAGTGACCATCAACGGCCATGATGACGGCGCAGTGATTGCAGGTGTCGATAGCGGCACAGTCACTGAAGACGCCAACCTGACGGCAGGCCAGCTCGAAACCCATGGACAACTGACAATCAGTGACCCGGATGCGGGGCAGAACCATTTTACCGCACAAACCAATGTGGCGGGCAGTTACGGTACGTTCAGCCTCGATCAAGCAGGACACTGGACTTACGTCAGCGATAACAGCCAAAGTGCCATTCAGCAACTCAAGGCGGGCGAAACCCTCACCGACAGCCTTACCGTCCAATCAGTGGGCGGCACGACCCACACAGTGACCATCACCTTGGCTGGCACGAACGACGCGCCAGTGCTTACCGCGCAAAGCCAATCCATCACAGAAGATGGCTCCAAGCTCATGGGCCAGATGGTGGCTACGGATGTGGATACGGGTGACTGCCAAAGCTTTAGCACCAGCGCCCAGACGGCTGGCTTTACGCTTAACGCCGATGGCAGCTACAGCTTTGACCCAGCCAATGCGGCTTATCAACACCTTGCCGCTGGCCAAACGCAGACGCTCACCATTCCGGTCAGCGTGACCGACAGCACTGGCGCAACTAGCACTGCGAATTTGACGATTACGCTCACAGGCAGCAACGATGGCGCCGTCATTAGCGGCACAGATGCCGGTACGGTCACCGAAGACACCCAGCTCACGACCCAAGGCCAACTCACGGTCACCGACATCGACGACCAGGAGTCGGCCTTCACGGCGCAGGCCAAGACCGCGGGCAGCTACGGCAGCTTCACGCTGGCGGCCGATGGCCGCTGGACCTACACGCTCGATAACAGTCTCCCAGCAGTTCAGGCCCTTGGCCAAAACGCCACGCTGACCGACAGCCTGACCGTGCAATCGGTGGACGGCACGACCCACACCATCACAGTGACCATCAACGGTCATGATGACGGCGCTGTGATTGCAGGTGTCGATAGCGGCACAGTCACTGAAGACGCCAACCTGACGGCTGGCCAGCTCGAAACCCGTGGACAACTGACAATCACCGACCCAGATGCGGGCCAGGACCACTTCACTGCACAACCCAATGTGGCGGGCAGTTATGGCACGTTCAGCCTCGACGCCGACGGCCAGTGGCACTACAGCGCCGACAACAGTCAGAGCGCGGTTCAACAACTCAAGGCGGGCGAAACCCTCACCGACAGCCTCACCGTCCAGTCGGTGGGTGGTACGACCCACACAGTGACCATCACCTTGACTGGCAGCAATGATACGCCGGTACTCACCGCGCAAAGCCAATCGGTCACGGAAGACGGCACCAAACTCAGCGGACAGATGGTTGCCACCGATATGGATACCGGTGACAGCCAAAGCTTTAGCACCAGCGCCCAGACGGCTGGCTTTACGCTCAACGCCGATGGCAGCTACAGCTTCGCCCCAGCCAATGCGGCTTACCAACACCTTGCCGCTGGCCAGACTGAGACGCTCACAATCCCCATCACAGTCACCGACAGCACTGGCGCAACTAGCACTGCGAATTTGACGATTACGCTCACAGGCAGCAACGATGGCGCCATCATCAGCGGCACAGATGCTAGTGCGGTCACCGAAGACACCCAGCTCACGACCCAAGGCCAACTCACGGTCACCGACATCGACGACCAGGAGTCAGCCTTCACGGCACAAGCGAACACCGCAGGCAGCTACGGCAGCTTCACGCTGGCAGCCGATGGCCACTGGACCTACACGCTGGACAACAAGAACAGTGCAGTCCAGGCCCTTGGCCAGAACGGCACGCTGACCGACAGCCTTACCGCGCAGTCGGTGGACGGCACAACCCACACCGTCACCGTCACCATCAACGGCCATGATGATGGCGCCGTGATTGCTGGCGTGGACAGCGGCGCAGTCACGGAAGACGCCAACCTGACGGCTGGCCAGCTCGAAACCCGTGGACAACTGACGATCAGCGACCCGGATGCGGGCCAGGACCACTTCACCGCACAACCCCATGTGGCGGGCAGTTACGGCACGTTCAGCCTCGATCAAGCAGGACACTGGACTTACGTCAGCGATAACAGCCAAACCGCTATCCAGCAACTCAAGGCGGGCGAAACCCTCACCGACAGCCTTACCGTCCAATCAGTGGGCGGTACGACCCACACAGTGACCGTCACCCTGACTGGCAGCAACGATGTGCCAGTGCTCACGGCGCAAAGCCAATCTGTAACCGAAGATGGTTCGTTGCTCACAGGCCAGATGGTGGCTACGGATGTGGATACGGGTGATACATTCACCTTTAGTCTCGCCAATGCGGTCAATGGCTTTACGCTCAACGCCGATGGCAGCTACAGCTTCGATCCATCCAATGCGGCTTATCAACATCTAGCCGCAGGCCAGACGCAGACGCTCACCATTCCGGTCAGCGTGACCGACAGCGCTGGCGCAACTAGCACTGCGAATTTGACGATTACGCTCACAGGCAGCAACGATGGCGCCCTCATCAGCGGCACAGATACTGGCGCGGTAACCGAAGACACCCAGCTCACGACCCAAGGCCAACTCACGGTCACCGATATCGACGACCAGGAGTCAGCCTTCACGGCGCAAGCGAACACCGCGGGCAGCTACGGCAGCTTCACGCTGGTGGCCGATGGCCATTGGACCTACACGCTCGATAACAGTCTCCCAGCGGTTCAGGCCCTTGGCCAGAACGCCACACTGACCGACAGCCTGACCGTGCAGTCGGTGGACGGCACGACACACAAAGTCACCGTCACCATCAACGGTCATGATGATGGCGCTGTGATTGCAGGTGTCGATAGCGGCACCGTCACTGAAGACAGTAACGTCAAAATCAGCGGTCTGATTTCGTTCTCCAGCACATTGACCGTGAGCGACATTGATACTGGCGAAGCCCGCTTTCCGCTACAACAGGGTGCTGGCAGCCTCGGCCTAGGCAACTTCTTGCTCGCACCGACTGGGGGCTGGGGTTACAGCGTCGACAACAACCTGCCGGAAATTCAACAGCTAAAAGCGGGCCAGACTCTGGTTGAGACATACACTTTCCACAGCGCCGATGGAAGTCAGCACACCGTCACCGTCACAATCACCGGCAGCAACGATGCGCCGGTACTTACCGCGCAGCGCCAATCGGTCACGGAAGACGGCACCAAACTCAGTGGGCAGATGGTGGCTACTGATGTGGATACCAGCGACAGCCAAACCTTTAGCACCACAGCCCAGACGGCTGGCTTTACGCTCAACGCCGATGGCAGCTACAGCTTTGACCCAGCCAATGCGGCTTATCAACATCTGGCCGCTGGCCAGACGCAGACGCTCACCATTCCGGTCAGCGTGACCGACAGTGCGGGGGCGACCGCCACCCAGCAGTTGGTTATCACCGTCACAGGCAGCAACGATGGCGCCATCATCAGCGGCACAGATGCCAGTACAGTCACCGAAGACACCCAGCTCACAACCCAAGGCCAACTCACGGTCACCGACATCGACGACCAGGAGTCTGCCTTCACGGCACAAGCGAACACCGCAGGCAGCTACGGCAGCTTCACGCTGGCGGCCGATGGTCACTGGACCTACACGCTGGACAACAAGAACAGTGCGGTTCAGGCCCTTGGCCAAAACGCCACGCTGACCGACAGCCTGACCGTGCAGTCGGTAGACGGCACGACCCACGCCATCACAGTAACCATCAACGGCCATGATGACGGCGCCCTGATTGCAGGTGTCGATAGCGGCACAGTCACAGAAGACAGTAACGTGGCTACCGGAAAAATCACCACGTCTGGACAACTGACAATCAGCGATCCGGATGCAGGCCAAGACCATTTCACCGCACAAACCAATGTGGCGGGCAGTTATGGCACGTTCAGCCTCAACGCCGACGGTCAGTGGCGCTACAGCGCTGACAACAGCCAAACCGCTATCCAGCAACTCAAAGCCGGTGCCACGCTCACCGACAGCTTCACCGTTACCAGCGCCGATGGCACCAATCATACCGTCACAGTGACCCTCACTGGCAGCAACGACGCGCCAGTGCTCACCGCGCAAAGCCAATCCGTGACGGAAGACGGCAGCCGCCTCAGCGGTCAGATGGTCGCCACCGATGTGGATCAGGGCGACACCTTGCACTTCAGCATTGGCACCCGCGTCGCGGGCTTCACCCTGAACGCCGATGGCAGCTACAGCTTTGACCCCAGTAACGCGGCCTACCAATACTTGGCCCAAGGCCAGACGCAGACGCTCACCATTCCGGTCAGCGTGACCGACAGCACTGGCGCAACTAGCACTGCGAACCTGACGATTACGCTCACCGGCACCAACGACGGCGCAACCCTCACCGATCACGGCACGCCCGGCCAGATCAAGGAAGATCTGCACACCGCCATCGAAGGCCATCTCAGCGTGCGCGATGTGGACAGTGGCGAAGGCCTCTTCCCTGCCCAGCAAGGCGCGGGCCTGAGCGGTTACGGCAGCTTTGTTNAGCGTCGACAACAGCAAGACTGAGATCCAGCAGCTTGGCGAAGGCCAGCTCCTGCACGACAGCTTCACCGTACATAGCGCCGACGGCACCACTCACACGATTTCCGTCGATATCGTCGGCACGAACGATGTGCCAGTACTCACCGCGCAAAGCCAATCTGTAACCGAAGATGGCTCGTTGCTCACGGGCCAGATGGTCGCTACGGATATGGATACCGGTGACACACTCACCTTCAGCCTCGCTAATTCGGTAGATGGCTTTACGCTCAATGCCGATGGCAGCTACAGCTTCGATCCATCCAATGCGGCTTACCAGCATCTAGTCCAAGGCCAGACTGAGACGCTCTCTATTCCCATCACAGTCACCGACAGCGCTGGCGCAACTAGCACTGCGAACCTGACGATTACACTCACAGGCAGCAACGATGGCGCCATCATCAGCGGCACAGATGCCAGTGCGGTCACCGAAGACACCCAGCTCACGACCAGTGGCCAACTTACGGTCACCGACATCGACGACCAGGAGTCAGCCTTCACTGCGCAGGCCAAGACCGCGGGCAGCTACGGCAGCTTCACGCTGGCAGCCGATGGCCACTGGACCTACACGCTCGATAATAGTCTCCCAACAGTCCAGGCCCTTGGCCAGAACGCCACGCTGACCGACAGCCTGACCGTGCAGTCGGTGGATGGCACGACCCACACCATCACCGTCACCATCAACGGTCATGATGATGGCGCCGTGATTGCGGGGGTCGATAGCGGCACCGTCACTGAAGACGCTAACCTGACAGCTGGCCAGCTCGAAACCCATGGACAACTGACAATCAGCGACCCGGATGCGGGCCAGGACCATTTCACTGCACAAACCCATGTGGCGGGCAGTTATGGCACGTTCAGCCTCGACGCCGACGGTCAGTGGCGCTACAGCGCCGACAACAGTCAGAGCGCGGTTCAGCAACTCAAGGCAGGCGAAACCCTGACCGACAGTATCACCGTCCAATCAGTGGGCGGTACGACACACACAGTGACAATCACCTTGACTGGCAGCAACGATGCGCCGGTACTTACCGCGCAAAGCCAATCCATCACAGAAGATGGCTCCAAGCTCTCGGGCCAGATGGTGGCTACGGATGTGGATATCGGCGACAGCCAAACCTTTAGCACCACCGCCCAGACTGCTGGCTTTACGCTAAACGCCGATGGCAGCTACAGCTTTGACCCAACTGATGCGGCTTATCAACACTTGGCTGCTGGCCAGACGCAGACGCTGACCATTCCGGTCAGCGTGACCGACAGTGCGGGGGCGACCGCCACCCAGCAGTTGGTTATCACCGTCACAGGCAGCAACGATGGCGCCGTCATCAGCGGCACAGATGCTGGCGCCGTCACCGAAGACATGCAGCTCACGACTGGTGGCCAACTCACGGTCACCGACATCGACGACCAAGAGTCTGCCTTCACGGCGCAAGCGAACACCGCAGGCAGCTACGGCAGCTTCACGCTGGCGGCCGATGGCCACTGGACCTACACGCTGGACAACAAGAACAGTGCAGTTCAGGCCCTTGGCCAGAACGCCACCCTGACCGACAGCCTTACTGTGCAGTCGGTGGACGGCACGACACACACCGTCACCGTCACCATCAACGGCCATGATGATGGTGCAGTGATTGCTGGCGTGGACAGCGGCACCGTCACTGAAGACGCCAACCTGACGGCAGGCCAGCTCGAAACCCATGGGCAACTGACAATCAGTGACCCGGATGCGGGTCAGGACCATTTCACCGCACAAACCAATGTGGCGGGCAGTTATGGTACGTTCAGCCTCGACGCCGACGGCCAGTGGCACTACAGCGCCGACAACAGCCAAACCGCTATCCAGCAACTCAAGGCGGGCGAAACCCTCACCGACAGCCTTACCGTCCAATCAGTCGGCGGTACGACCCACACAGTGACCATCACCTTGACTGGCAGCAACGATGCCCCAGTGCTTACCGCGCAAAGCCAATCTGTAACCGAAGATGGCTCGTTGCTCACTGGCCAGATGGTGGCCACGGATGTGGATACCGGTGACACACTCACCTTCAGTCTCGCCAATTCGGTAGATGGCTTTACGCTCAACGCCGATGGCAGCTACAGCTTCGATCCGTCCAATGCGGCCTACCAACACCTAGCCCAAGGCCAGACCCTGAACCTGACGATTCCGATCACGGTGACCGACAGCGCGGGCGCGAGCAGCACGCAGAACCTCAGCCTGAACCTGACTGGTACCAACGACGGCGCGGTGATTGGCGGTGACATTAGCGCCGCGACCACGGAGGACTCAACACAGGCGACCAGAGGCCGACTGACCATCACGGATGTCGATGACGGCGAAGCGCACTTCGTGGCGCAAAGCAATACCGCCGGTACTTATGGCAGCTTCACGCTGCTGGACAATGGCCAGTGGAGCTATCAGCTCGACAACAGCAAGCACGAGGTACAAGCGCTCAAGGACGGCCAGCAGGTGACAGACACCTTCACCGTGACCAGCGCCGATGGCGGCCTGCATCAGGTGACCGTCACGATTACCGGCAAGAACGATGCCGCGGTCATCACCGGGGAGGATCACCAGACCCTGACCGAAGACCAGAACGTCAGCGGCGGCCAGCTCATCGCCCAAGGCCAGCTGCACGCCAGCACGCCGGACGCCGGTGGCGACCAGTTCACGCCCCTCTCAGACCTGGCCGGCAAGTTCGGCCATCTCTCGCTGGGTGCGGATGGCCATTGGGTCTACAAGGCCGACAACAACAGCCCCGCCGTGCAGGCCTTGGGCGCGGGACAGAGCGCCACCGAGAGCTTCACCGTGCACAGCGCCGACGGTACGGCCCACACCCTGAGCCTGAGCATCCAGGGCGCCGACGAGATCCAGCACGACCTCTTGTCCAGCATCGTCAGCACGCTCAAGAGCAACGTGTTCCTGTTCAAACAGATCGGCAACGCGATCGACGCCAAGGATGCGGGCAGTCTGGGCAACGTGGTTCTCAGCTTCTACGGCGGCAACCCCCACGTGGTGGATGCGGATGGCCATGTGCTGGCCAGTGGCAGTAACAGGGGCATGTTCGGCTACGACATCGGCCTCGGTCAGGTGGTGGACTTGCTGAAGAGCCATCCGGGTGCGCGGCTGGTGTTGGACGGGCCGGTGGGCGGCTCCGGTGCCTTCTACTTGCATGACAGCGGTGACCAAGGGCAGCTGCACTTCGCCGGCAATGCGCGCTACAACGTGCATCAAAACACCTTGGGCAGTGTGCCCATCGACGGCCTGCCCACCCCCTTGAGCGCAGCGGGAGCCGTGCCCGATGCCAGCGACTCGCTGACCATCTCGGTCACCGACATCCGCGTCGATCACGCCGGCCAGCTGCAGACCAGCGGCCAGCTCGGCATCAGCGACGCCGATGCCGGCGAGAGCCACTTCAACGCGCAGCAGGAGGTGGCCGGCACCTATGGCAGCTTCAGCATCGATGCCAGCGGCCACTGGGTCTACAGCGTGGACAACGGCCAGTCGGCGGTGCAGAACCTGCAGGCCGGCGCCCAACTGACCGACAGCTTCCTGGTGACCAGTGCCGATGGCACCAGCCATGTGGTTTCGGTGGCGGTCTACGGCAAGAACGACGCCCCGGTGCTGTTCGCGCAAACCCAGTCGGTGAGTGAAGACGGCGCCCTGCTCAGCGGCCAGATGCAGGCCAGCGACGCGGATGCGGGCGACACCCTGAGCTTCCACATCGACCAGCCGGTGGCCGGCCTCACCCTGAACGCCGACGGCAGCTACAGCTTCGACCCGTCCAACGCGGCCTACCAGCACCTGGCCGCCGGCCGGACCGAGACGCAGACCATCCCGGTCACCGTGACTGACGGCGCCGGGGCCAGCAGCACTCAGAACCTGACGATTACGCTCACCGGCACCAACGACGGCGCCACCATCACTGACCACGGCACGCCCGGCCAGATCAAGGAAGACCAGCACACCGCCATCGAAGGCCACCTCAGCGTGGGCGATGTGGACAGCGGCGAAGGCCTCTTCCCGGCCCAGCAGGGCGCGGGCCTGAGCGGCTACGGCGGCTTTACCCTGACCCCGCAGGCCAACGGCCAGGCCTATTGGCGCTACAGCGTCGACAACAGCAAGACTGAGATCCAGCAGCTTGGCGAAGGCCAGCTCCTGCACGACAGCTTCACCGTACATAGCGCCGACGGCACCACTCACACGATTTCCGTCGATATCGTCGGCACGAACGATGCGCCACTGCTCACGGCACAAAGCCAATCGGTAACCGAAGATGGCTCGTTGCTCACGGGCCAGATGGTTGCCACAGATGTGGATACCGGTGACACACTCACCTTCAGCCTCGCTAATTCGGTAGATGGCTTTACGCTCAACGCCGATGGCAGCTACAGCTTCGAGCCAATTGACGCGGCCTACCAACATCTGGCTCAAGGCCAGACTGAGACACTGACCATTCCGGTCAGCGTGACCGACAGTGCAGGCGCAACCTCCACCCAGCAGCTGGTTATCACCGTCAGCGGCAGCAACGATGGCGCCGTCATCAGCGGCATAGATGCTGGCTCGGTCACCGAAGACACCCAGCTCACCACGGCGGGCCAGCTCACCGTCACCGACATCGATGATCAGGAAGCCGCCTTCACGGCGCAGACGAAGGCCGCTGGCAGCTATGGCAGCTTCACGCTCGCGGCGGACGGCCACTGGACCTACACGCTGGACAATACCAACCCGACTGTTCAAGCGCTCTCACAGACCGGCACACTGACCGACAGCCTCACTGTTCAGTCGGTCGACGGCACCACTCACCAGATCACCGTTACCATCAACGGCCATGATGATGGCGCAGTGATTGCGGGAGTGGACAGCGGCACCGTCACTGAAGACGCCAACCTGACGGCAGACCAGCTCGAAACCCATGGAAAACTGACAATCACCGACCCGGATACGGGCCAGGACCACTTCACCGCACAAACCAATGTGGCGGGCAGTTACGGCACGTTCAGCCTCGACGCCGACGGCCAGTGGCACTACAGCGCCGACAACAGTCAGAGCGCGGTTCAACAACTCAAGGCGGGCGAAACCCTCACCGACAGTATCACCGTCCAGTCTGTGGGCGGCACGACCCACACAGTGACCATCACCATCAACGGCCATGATGACGGCGCCGTGATTGCGGGTGTCGATAGCGGCACCGTCACTGAAGACGCCAACCTGACGGCAGGCCAGCTCGAAACCCATGGACAACTCACAATCAGCGACCCGGATGCAGGCCAGGATCACTTCACCGCACAAACCAATGTGGCGGGCAGTTATGGCACGTTCAGCCTCGACGCCAACGGTCAGTGGCGCTACAGCGCCGATAACAGCCAAAGCGCCATTCAGCAGCTCAAGGCGGGCGAAACCCTCACCGACAGCTTCACCGTTACCAGCGCCGATGGCACTAACCATGCCGTCACAGTGACCCTCACTGGCAGCAACGATGCGCCAGTGCTCACGGCGCAAAGCCAATCGGTCACCGAAGATGGCGCCAAACTCACCGGGCAGATGGTGGCCACGGATGTGGATACCGGTGACACACTTACCTTCAGTCTCACCAATGCGGTCGATGGCTTCACGCTCAACACCGATGGCAGCTACAGCTTCGACCCAGCCAGTGCGGCTTACCAACATCTAGCCCAAGGCCAGACTGATACGCTCACTATCCCCATCACAGTTACCGACAGCACTGGCGCAACTAGCACTGCGAATTTGACGATTACGCTCACTGGCACCAACGATGGTGCCACCATCAGCGGCGGCGACACAGGCCGAGTGATTGAAGATCAGAACGTCGATGCCCAAGGTCTACTGCATGCTTCGGGGCAATTACAGATCCAGGATGCCGATGCAGGCCAGTCCAACTTTGTCGCGCAAAATGGCGTAGCTACTCAGTATGGCCATTTCAGCATCGATGCCCAAGGTGCCTGGAGCTACACAGTGGACAACAACAAGCCTGAGGTGCAGGCGCTCAAACCGGGCGGCACGCCGGGCGAGACCGGCAATATGGCCCAGGCGCTAGGGCAAGCTTTGGTGCAATCCACGATGGAGGGCTTTCATGCAGTGGGCGAGGCGCTGACACAAGGGCAATCTGGCGCCCTAGCCGGCGTGCTGGACCTGACGGTGCAGGGCGCAGCCATTGTGCTCAGTGGCCCATCGGGCACAACGCCTGTGGTCTATGCGATGGACGCCCAAGGCCGTAGCACGCTCGGGGTGGACGAGCTGCTGAGCTGGCTACATCAGGGCACAGGCTATGAAGTGCACCTGCAAGGCTCGCAGAGCGATGTACAATTCTTCGTCCACGATCGCGGCGATATGGGGGTGCTGCATGGCCTGCCGCTCTCCGGCGCTACCATGCTCACCGACCCGGAGAACGCTGCGGTGCACCTGGCCCTAGCATGGCAGACGCCGCCGTTGCCGGGAGTGCTCAGCGAGGTGGTGAGCGTCATCAGTGCCGAGGGCACGACCCATCAGATCACCCTAAGCATCCAGGGCACGGCCGAGGATGCGGTGATCAGCGGCACTGACAGCGGCACAGTCACCGAGGATCAGAATCTCAATGCCGCCCATCAGTTGGAGGCTCGCGGCCAGTTGCAGGTGACCGATGCCGATGCCGGCCAGGCGGTCTTCCAACCAATTCAGGATCTTGCGGGCCATTACGGCCATCTGAGCCTGGACAAGAACGGTGCCTGGGTTTACCAGGCAGATAACAACAGCAGGGCCGTGCAGGCGCTGGTCAAGGGGCAGACCGTCAGTGACAGCTTTGTTGTGCACAGCTTCGATGGCACGGCACATACCATCAGCGTTGCTCTTCAGGGGGCGGATGATGCATACCTGGATGTGATGGCCCATGTGGCAAACTCACTATTCAACCAGTTGGATCCTTGGCCCGCGATAGGGGGCGCAATCAGTTCGGGCAATATCGCTAACCTGAGTGGCCTTGAGCTGTCCTTTACGGGCGGCACACCCACAGTAGTGGCCGCCGATGGCCATGTATTGGAGAGCTTCACTCATCAAGATTCCTTTGGCACACATATACCACTGGGGCATCTAGTCGAACTGATCAAGAGCCATCCTGGCTCACAACTGATTCTCGAGGGAACGCCGGGCGCTAGCAGTTCGTTCTATGTGAACAACAGTGGCAATCCGCAGCAGCTGGATTATGCGGGCTCCGCCAAATACGACGTTGCCATCAGAACGCTTGGCAGTGTGCCCAACCATAGCCTACTCAACCCGCACGGATCGGCCGCAGTACTGGCCGGTGCCGACGGTGGCAGCGTGCTCGTCGATGGTGACGCTCAACTGCAGACTCAGGGTCACTTGACTGTGCTCGACGCCGATGGTGACCAAGCGCACTTTACCGCCCAGCAAGATGTCAAGGGTCAGTACGGCCAGTTCAGCATCGACGCGCAGGGCCTCTGGCATTACCAAGCCGATGGTCATCAGAGCGCCTTGCTGTTGCTGGCGGCAGGCAAATCCCTGAGCGAAAACTTCACCGTCACCAGCGCTGATGGCACGAGTCACACCGTCACCGTGCAGCTGTTCGGCAGTTCCCAGCGCACCGCCGCCACCATCAGCGGGGTGGACAGCGGAACACTCACCGAGGATACCGCGCAGGCGCAGGTTAGCGGCCAGCTGAGCGTGGTCGACCCTGATGCCGGCGAAGCGCACTTCATCGCCCTGGCCGACGCGAAAGGGCGGCACGGCCACTTCAGCCTCGACGAGCAGGGCGCCTGGCAGTACCGCCTGGATAACACCGACCCCGCCGTGCAGGCGCTCAAGGCCGGTGAGACGCTGACCGACACCCTGATGGTGCACAGCGCCGATGGTAGCAGCCATGAGCTGCACATCACCGTGCAGGGCAGCAATGACGCGCCTGTGCTGCAGGCGCAGAGTCAGTCAGTGACTGAAGACGGCAGCGTGCTACGCGGACAGATGGTGGCGCAAGATGTAGACCATGGCGATGCCCTGAACTTCAGCACCAGTTCCACCACTGCAGGCTTTGTGCTCCATGACGATGGCAGCTACACCTTTGATCCGGCTAATACTGCTTACCAGCATCTGGCCGCCGGCCAGACCCAGAAGCTCACCATTCCGATCACCGTGACCGACGGCGAAGGGGCGAGCGACACAAAAAATCTCATCATTACCATCACTGGCAGGAATGACGTCCCGAAAGTATCCCAAATCGAGGTGCTAACGGCTGGCCGAGAGGACGCTGTGCTTGTCCTGAGCAAGGCGCAGCTTTTGGCACATGTCAGCGATGTGGATGGCGACAACCTGAGCATCACCAATATTTCATCTGATCACGGCAGCTTGGTGAGCCACCGAGACGGCAGCTATACATTCACGCCAGCTGCAAACTACAACGGCCAGGTGACGTTCCACTACGATCTTGTCGATGGGCACGGGGGGCATGTGAGCCAAACGGCAACCATGATGCTATCTGCAGTGTCCGATGCGGCAAGCATTTCCGGACAAGACAGTGGCTCCGTCACCGAAGACCAGCATGTGTTGCGTGGCAAGTTGAGTACGGGTGGCACCCTGAGTGTGACCGACCCGGATGGTGCTGCCGAGTCCCGGCTGATTCCGACTGGCACGACCGCAGGCAGCCTGATATCAGGCGACAAGGGATTGGGGCAATTTGAGGTCGGCGCAAACGGTCACTGGAATTTCGTTGCCAATAACGCTGATCCTCGCATCCAGGCACTGGGGCGACATGACGCTCTTCAGGACACGATAACCGTGCATTCTGTGGACGGCACGGCGCACACCATTACCGTAACGATCAACGGTACGAACGACGCACCTACGCTTGCGGCACAAAGCAAGAGTGTCGCTGAGAATGGTGCACAGTTGAGCGGCAGGATGGTCGCTACCGACGTTGATACAGGCGACACTCAAGCGTTCAGCACCACCGCGAAAATCTCCGGTTTCACATTGCACGCTGACGGCAGTTATACCTTTGACCCCAGTGATGCTGCCTACCAACATCTCGCTCAGGGACAGACGCAAACGCTTACGATCCCTGTCGAGGTGCGGGATGGCTCCGGTGCAACTGCTACAAATAATCTGACCATCCAGATTACGGGAACGAATGATCGCCCCCAAATCACAGGCGTCACAACTCCGCATACCGTAATCAATATTGATGGTGGTGCGTCAGGAGGTGGATTCTCCATTGTTGACGGCGTCGTACACGCAGGCGCCCATCAGCGGGTTTGGCAAGCCTCAGATTACGCAGCTCTGAGTCATAACGCACATGGGAGCAATTCTGTTGGAGATATTTTCGTCTTCAGTGATGCGGCCACTGTTCACGGTGCCGATGGCGGTGGCAGTGTTGGGAGAGATCCAAAGGATTATATTGTGCTGGATAAACCTGCTAGTGCTTATCGGATTACCTCGTCTGCTAATCATGTCGATTCAGGCACCAACTATGGAAACGTACAGGTTACGGAGATAGCCACCGGAAAAAGCTGGGGGACCGCCAACAATATAGAAGATATTATTTTTGGTGATGGCACCAGCTACAGCGGCAAATCTTCTGTGCAGAAAACCACATCGGAAGTTGCCATGCCTAATCTGAATGGAGTTTTGACAGTTGTAGAGGGAGGCCCTCGTCTGACTGGTCACATACAAGCCTCGGATGTGGATTCAGGCGATACTAGAACCTTCAGTACCAGTGCACACGTTGCTGGATTTACGCTTAACTCAGACGGTAGTTTCAGTTTCAACCCTGCCGATGCTGCCTATCATCACCTTGCTCAAGGGCATAAACTTTCTCTAGATATTCCGGTGGTAGCAACGGATAAGCATGGCACCAGTGATCAGCGAGTACTTCACCTTGAAATCACTGGTATCGACGACAGTGCGGTGCGCTCTACCAGACCTGCTCCTCCGGCGCCACAGGCACCAAGCACTGACGCTGAACAGCATGCTGGAATTGTGGAGGACGCGCATCATCAGGCTGGTCAATCAGATTTGTCGAACCATGCAGCGAGTACTTTGCCTTCCTCAACTGATAGTACAGATGAGAGTCACGACTCGGTGCCGGTATTCACTAAAATTGTAACCAACGAGCAGGGTGGTACCGGCTCACCGCTCGCTGATTACCTGCACTTTGCGGACACATCGCAACACGTCGATCTTGGCGGTGCGGCGGATGGCACTGCGGTCTCGCCATTGGCAGACTACCTCGGGCCATATACTTTTGGAGAGTTGCAACTCCATGCGCAAACATCATCACAATCAAGTGATGAAGCAAACTTTGAAACAATAGACAGCGTTAATCTTGATGTTGCAGAGCCGGCTACTCTAGCCACTTCGGCACATGACCTTGATTCGGCGTCAAGTGGCCACTTGAATGTCAGCAGTGTTAACTATGATGCCAGTCTCCTAATGGGATCTGTAGACGAACAGACTGCTCAAACTAACCCAGCGCAGGATAAATCTGTCGATACAACCCTTTTTGAGGGAGGCAATTTTTCCGCGCAAGCAACCACATCCCCTATCGATCACTATCTGCAAATGGTGGGACTGATGCCCGATTCTATTGAGCAACAACCAACTACACCGATTGAACTGGCAACGTTAAACACACCATCATCAACATTCCAAGATATGGATACTGATATGTTAGATATGGTTACGATTAACCATTTTGAAAATCCACTGATTGAGGAACACAAAACACCTCATTTGGACCAGTATGGCTTTCAGGGAGAACATGCACAATTAGAGGTGAATCCAAACGATGATGATCTCTTACATTCCGCTCTAAACGACATGCATAACCAAATGTAGTCAAAGGGAAGAACAAATATTTATCTTGTTCTCTTCGCTGACCATAACTTATCCGCAATAGACCCTAGGCAGGTACCTAGGGTCTATTAGGCTAAAAGTGCATCGCTGACATTTAGGCCAAGGCACCATCCGCTCGACAGCCAAAATGTCTCTCGGCTTAAAAAAACCTCAGAAAATTACTCCCTATATCCCCTTTAACTCCTTAAATATCTGGCATTTATTTTGCCTAAGTAGGCAATGTTCAATTGTGGCAACCTCTATGACCGCGGGCAAAACCCCAACACAGCACCCTACTCAACCGCTCAACCGTTTACTCGGTGAAACCAGCGGCGCCTTTGCTGACTTAGGCACATTTTTACCTTTAGTCTTGGGCTTAATTGCCCTAAACCAATTTTCGCCCCAAGGGATATTTTTAGGCTTTGGCCTATTCGCCATCTTTAGCGCCTTATTTTATCGCCGTCCGATCCCCGTCCAGCCCATGAAGGTCATCGCCGCCCTTGTGATCGCCCAAGGCTTAACGCCTGGGATGCTCCAAGCCAGTGCCATGCTGATGGGTATTATTCTGTTAATCTTGGCGTTTAGCGGCGCCATTACTTGGCTTGCCAAGCAATTATCCCAAGCAGTGAGTGTGGGGATTCAATTAGCGATTGGTCTGCAATTGATGTGGATGGGCACTAAGATGATGAGTGACTTTTGGTTGCTCGGACTCGGCGCGTTTGCCTTGCTGTTTGTGAGTAAATTCTTACCATTACGCTACCTTGCCATGCCACTCGTTATCGCAGCGGGTATGTTGTGGCAAGCCAACAGCCAAACCGAAATAACTAGTAGCCTGACGATTCCCGCTTTGAGCGCCTCACTGCATTTGGCTTGGCCGAGCCTTAATGAGTGGAGCTCGGCGGCGATTTTACTGGTGTTGCCCCAGCTCGCCCTCACCTTAACCAATGCGGTAATAGCAACTTCAGCCATGGCGCAGGAAAAATTCCCTGAAGACGCCGCTAAACTCACGCCTAAAAACTTGGCCATTAGCTCTGGGCTGGCCAATTTGTTACTCGCGCCTTTTGGTGCAGCGGCCATGTGCCATGGCGCAGGAGGACTTGCGGTGCAGTATCACTTTGGCGCACGCACCCATCTCGCACCATTAATCTTCGGCGGTACTTGTGTGGTTATCGCCCTGTTTTGGGATAGCCAAATGGCATGGTTGCTCGGGCTTATTCCTGTAGCAATTCTCGGCAGTTTGCTGTCCATCGGCGGTTTGCAACTAGCGTGGTCAAAACGCCTTATCGATGGTAAGCCCTTCTGTATCTTTGTGATCTTATCTACCGCTGTGACCTGCCTAGCCATTAACGCCGCGGCAGGGCTTGCCGTGGGGATTCTTCTTGAGCAAGGTCGCCGCACTTGGGCCATGCTCGCGATGCGTTAAGCACCAATATCCCCAAGAAAGTAAAAAACACAGCACATCCCTGTGCTGTGTTTTTATCTCTTAAAATGTTCTTGCAGGATTGGTTGGCGTATCCTTTTGCGCCAGCGCCCATTTAGCAATCGCATCCTTACGCATAAAACCCACTTTTGAGTGTTCTTTCGCGTATTGAATAAACTTGTCTAAGGCATTGGCAAGACCTGGCGTGCCCCCGATACGGTCATGCACACTAATCGACATCATCCGCCGCTGCGATGCTCCTTCCTGATAGAGCATATCGAATTCGTCTTTAAGCTCCTGTAAGAAGGCGGCAGCCGTCATCGCAGTGTTACCACCAAAGCGACCTATATCATTGTTGCGCAAGGTATAAGGCACCACGGCAAACGGTTTACCCTGCACAGGGATAATTGAAGGTTCATCCCTTGATAAATCATCAATGTGATAGATAAAACCTAAGTCCTGTAGGATATTTAAGGTTTGGGTGCTGTGGCGCATCCAAAACGCATTAAACCCGACGGGACGCTGACCAGTGATCTTTTCTAAGGTATTGATACTCTGGATATAAGAATCACGTTCCTGCGCTGGCGACATACTGTATTGCGGCGTCCACGTCTGCCCATGGCCTGAAATCTCATGGCCTTCATCCGCCACTTGTTTAGCAAGTTGTGGATGTAATTCGGCGGCGCGGCCCACCATATGGGATGTCACGTGAATATTGTGCTTACGCCATATACGCAGCAAACGCGGTATCCCTTCATTCATCCCGTAGTCGTACCAACTGGGAGTAATCGTATCTGGGTAGCCTTTCTCCATTGGTGGAAACGGCCCTTCAGCGTTTTTATCCTGCGCGCCAGCCTCAAACTGCATGGATATAGAGATCACTAGTTGCTCGCCATTAGGCCAAAAACGCTTATTCATACTGCCTCCTACCGAAGTTTGAGTTTGATCATCGACCGCCACTAAGCTCGGAACTCCCATTGAAAAGGCTGACTGACTCAGCCCTACCCCTGCAATCAAAGCGCCGCCCGCCTGTAAACTGGTCTTTAAAAATTGTCGACGTTGATTCATGACTTCGCTCCTGTGGTCACAGCGTTAGAGGCAAGCTGGCTAAATAGTGTGTGATAATCCTCAAGGTGCCAGTTATCGGTAATAAACCCCTCACGCACGCGGTACATATCTACGGCGCGAAAATCAATTTTTTGCCCTTGACCACGCTGTTCACCAAAGGTCCCCGTAAAGTGGCCATTAAAACGGAGGCGCACAACCGCACGGTCACCGACCACCAGCAAGTGCTCAACGGTTACCGAGAGATCTGGCACCGCCGCCCTAAAGGTTTTAGAGGCGTCGAGCGGTCCGCTAATCCCCTGTGCACGACCTTCGGGCAAGGTGCGATCAATAAAATTGGTCGCTAATGCCCAGCGGGCAAATGTCGGATCACCGGTATCCCAAAAACTAGCGTATAGCAAGGCAGCGTGGGCAATCGATTCAGCCTGTGGTGAACCATCGCTGATCAGCTCCATTGCCGTTACCTTAGGGGTAAGGGCAGTTTTGACATCAACACTGGCTTGGGTTGAACCACCTTGAGCGGCAAACGCCGTCATACTTAGACTCGCAAGCGCAAAGCCTATAATGGCTAAGCCGAGTAATCCTGAGCTCCACAAACCTACTTTTATCCAAGGAGAAACAGGGCAATAAATACGGTTTTGCATTATGCCACCTCATCATCACTAGAGCGGATGACGGCGCGCAGTGCCGCTTGATAACTAGGATAATCGGTATAGCCCGCCGCACTGCCGCCAAATAATGGCCCCTTATCGAAGGGCGATAGGGGTAATTGATTGGCTAATCGATAGGGCAGATCGGGGTTAGCAATAAAGGCACGGCCAAAGGCCACTAAGTCGGCATAACCTTTTTCGATAACCTCATTGGCACGCTCGACATCGTAACGCCCCGCCACAATAATGCTGCCTTTAAACACTTTGCGAAGCTCGATTCTGAAAGACTCAGGCACCTGTGGCGCATCGTCCCAATCGGCTTCCGACAAGTGCAAATACGCTACGCCCAACGCCGATAAGTGTTTGGCGGCCAACAGGATAGTATCGACAATCTCAGGGCAAGCCATGTCCTTAAAGGTCACATAGGGTGCAAGGCGAACGCCCACTTTATCGGCACCAATCTGGGCACTTACCGCTTTAACGACTTCCAATAAAAACCGAATACGTTTTTCAGGCGTGCCGCCGTAGGCGTCGGTTCTATGGTTAGAATTAGTCCGCAGGAATTGGTCAATGAGATAACCATTGCCGCCATGGATTTCGATGCCATCAAAACCCGCGGCAACGGCATTTGCCCCTGCGTTGGCAAAGTCGGCCACCACGCGGTCGATATCCGCTTGGGTCATTTCCCTCGGCTCGGGGCAATCTACCATTTGTCCCTCGGGATGCTCCTCATCAACGATCCATACCTTAGTACCGACAGGAGCAATCGCTGAAGGTGCAATCGGCGCTGCACCCTGCTGAAAAATCGGATGGGACACTCGGCCTACATGCCAGATTTGATTAAAGATTTTTCCACCCGCTTGATGCACCGCCGCAGTAACCTTTTTCCAGCCATCAATTTGCGCCTCGGTATAGACGCCGGGGGTAAATGAGTAGCCTTGGCTGTCATCGGAAATTTGGGTCGCTTCACTGATGATAAGCCCTGCCGACGCACGCTGGGCATAATATTGCGCCATTAAATCATTAGGGATATTACCCGGTTGCGTGGTACGCGCCCGTGTCATCGGCGCCATAACAATACGATTTTGCAGTGTCAGTGCCGCTGACTCATAGGCTGTAAATAAACTCATATGCACTCCCGAACCATAAATGATGATTGAATATCTGAGTGCAATTGTGCATTAGTTAATCTATATTGATAATCAGCCTATTATTTAAATCATTTTCAAAAATAATTTGATATGTATCATATAAACGATCTGCAACTCGCCCTGCGTATTGCTGCACTAGAAAGCCTGTCCGCCGCCAGTAAAGAAGTCGGCATGACGCCCGCCGCCGCGAGCGCGGCCCTGCAACGACTTGAAAAAAAGTTAGGTTGTCAGCTATTTGCGCGATCAACTCGGCGGTTGCAACTCACGGAAGAAGGGCGAATATTTCTCGATGCAGCTAAACCTGCCCTTGCGTTACTCGAAACCGCTTCCGCTAATTTGGCCGAGCATAGGGGCGAGCTAAAGGGCGAAGTGCGCATCGCTCTGCCCTCGGACATTGGCCGCAGTCGGATCCGCAATTGGCTAGATGAGCTGATGGATAGCGCGCCTGAGCTGTCGATTCAGCTGTACTTTGGCGACCATATGACGGATCTCATCGATCAAAATATCCATTTAGCCCTGCGTTATGGCCAACTGGAAGATTCCAATCTAAAACGGCGCCAACTGTCGATGACGCCAAGAGTACTCGTCGCCTCCCCCGCTTATCTTGCGCAATATGGTGAACCGCAAACACTGAACGAGCTGAGCCAACACCAAGTGTTGATCTTAAATCGTGGCGGCGAACCATGGCAGAAGTGGAAATTTAGCCATAATGGTGAAACCGTAGAAATTGAAGTAAGAGGCAAACGCTTCTGCAATGATGGCGCCGTTGTGCGCGATTGGGCACTGGCGGGGCGAGGTATCGCCTATAAGAGCTGGCTCGATGTGGCGCAGGATGTCACCGAAGGCAGACTACAGCTTATCCTAGCCGATAAACTCGCGCCTGCGGTGCCACTGCAATTAGTCTATCTACAAACCGACTATCCTAGCCATAAAATTCGCCGCACTATTGAATTTTTAGCCCAAAAACTGCTGCAATTTAGCCAAGAATATCCAGCGCCTTAAACGATAATTGGGCCTGATAAAAAGCAGCATGCACCCGCAACTGAAGATAGATACTTAAAAACTCTGCGGCGATTCATTCTAGCCCCGAGGTAATATCACCGTCACCACACAGCCTTGCTGCCAAGGCAATGGCGTTTGTGTCGATTGCTTGCAGTTTTCAATCTCAATACTGCCGTGGTGACGGCTGACGACATCCTTACAGATCGCTAAACCTAATCCGAGCCCTGCATCTTTAGTCGAGGCAAAAGAGGCCATCAACTCATTAGCTTGTCCCTGTAAACCTTGGCCATTATCAATCACCAAGACTTTGATTTCAGTGGGTTGATAGTGGATCTCAATCCTTAACTTACGTGCACGGTTATCCTCACATGCTTCCAGCGCATCGAGGCTATTTTTCACCAAATTGACCCACATTTGACTTAAGCCAACACTATCGCCCATCAATTCATAGGGACGACCTTGCACCTGTACGTCAACTTGTACCCCCGCTCGGTCTAATTCTCGGCGTAATAAGGCCAAAGCCTCTTTGACGACTAACGTCACATCCAGCGGTTCGGCCTTCGACTGACGGCGTTTAAGCAAGCCACGAATACGGTGTACTACCGCCCCGGCCCGTATCGATTGTGCGTTGATTTTACCCAAAATATCATAAAGCTCTGGGTTGTCCTGTCCCAGCCTTTCTAGCTGTATCATGGCGCCCTCACTGTATTGGGTTATCGCCGCAATCGGTTGATTTAGCTCATGGGCCAACCCAGCACCAATCTCCCCGAGAATCGCCGCACTTTGTAAGCGTTCTAACTGCAATGCCTTGTCTTTTAATTGCCGCTCAGTACTGACTAAAAACTCGCTCTTTTGGCGGAATTTATATTCGAGCCACAGGTGATAAATGGTCGATACAATAAAGATCAGCAGTAATACCCCACCCCACTCTTTGTTTTTCTCCATCCATTTATACACGGTTTGATATAAGGGAGGTGATGCACCTTGCAGCTGTAATTCTTTAAATAATTCAATCACCTTTAGCTGACTTACCGGCGCAGTCCAACCTAAAGTATCGGCGGTAATGGCTGCTACATGGTCTGGGGGCAGGTCAAACAAGGCGCGGGTGATTTGCATGGTGATCCGTGGCGAAACCGTATCCGCCGCCGCAAATGACCAATTAGGATAGAGTTGAGTGCTCACCTCGCAGTCATATCCAGGAGGATGGGTTGGATGAATGACACGATAGTCCGCCTTATTGATAAGCCCAGTTTCAATCATTTCCTCTAAGGTACAAAAAGGCGCAATGGCGGCATCGGCACTCCCATCGCGCACTTGATAGATCAGCGGCGCGAGGGGAAATCCTAAAAATCGCACTTGGCCAAAGAATTGCTCCGGTAAATAACCCATTTTATGCAGTAATCCCATCGCAGCCTGATAGCCGCCAAGTGCCTGCGGATCGCTAGCAACCACATTCTTACCGCGTAAATCCTGCAAGCTACGTATAGGGCTATCGGCACGCACAATAATGGTCGCGCCTATGGTAAACGTGCTGCCCTGATGTTTACGGCTTTTCATGGTCGCGAGCCAAGAGAGGGGGAAATTATTACTCAAGTGCAGATACTGGCCGGGGTTAGTCACAATAAACTGCAATTCATTGCTCAGTAACTGGCTACGCATACCATTAAAGTCGACGGGCACCACTTCAAAACGGCTATTAGGGACGTTTTCGCTAAGGTAATCCATCATAGGCTGCCAGCGCTGTTTTGCCTGCAACACCCCATGATTCGCCAGCACTCCCACTTTAAATTCATGAACGGGAATATCTTCATCGGCATAGGACAAATTAAGCATCATTACGCTCAATATGCAGCTCACGAGTATTGCCCTACACCAAGTTCTCATTGCTATCGCCTTGTCTTGTATGCTTTTGTATTCGGAGTACTTTATACGCAAGGCCAAAATGATGCTGTGAATAACACCAAACTCTGGCATTCCCCCTAAAGTGATTTGACTAATTTAGTGATAAACCTCCCAAGACCTAGGCTTAAAATTGAGCCTACGACAAGGCAGGCTTAAGCTGATAAAGAGTCCCACCACCAAAAGGAAAACCATGTCCACTATGCTGCCACTGTATTTAGTCGATGATGATGAAGCGATTCTCGACTCCTTAGGGTTTATGCTCGGACAATTTGGCTACCAAGTACAAACCTTTAGCAGTGGGCGGGATTTTTTAGCCCAATGCCCGTTAACTCAAGCGGGATGCGTGATCTTAGATAGCCGAATGCCGGAGATCACTGGCCAAGAAGTGCAGCAAAAGCTGCTTGAAACCCAAAGTCCATTAGGAGTGATTTTTCTCACTGGCCACGGTGATTTACCCATGGCATTAAGCGCTTTTCGTAAAGGCGCATGCGACTTTTTTCAAAAACCTGTGTCGGGTAAAGCCCTTGTACAAGCGATTGAAAAAGCACATAAAGAAAGCCAATCCAGCTTTGAGCAACAGAGTCTGCAGCAGAAATTTGCCCAACTGACTGAGCGCGAACAACAAGTATTAGCCCATGTGGTTCAAGGCATGACCAACAAACAGATCTCCGAAGCCATGTATTTATCCTTAAGAACCATCGAAGTGCATCGCGCAAAGATTATGAAAAAGCTTGAAGTGAACAATATGGCAGAGTTAGTACAACACTTAGGAAATCTAAATTCTGTTTTATAAATCAGTGACCAGCACGCTAAACAATCGCAATATATTCTCGCCACGCTTGTCACGATTAAACCGCTAATTCCATATAACTCAGACCATTTAGAATGCGCTGATGGCGGCGTTTTCATCCAAACTGCGACAAGCTGTCGCAGTTTGCATCTTTGGCTTTGTATCAAACACCATTCACTGCCACACTTAAGTTAGGTTCTGTCATTTATGCTCCGTAGGCATTAACGATCCACTGCTTTTGAACCTTTCCCCGAGTACGGCCAGTGTTCTCGGGGATTTTTTTATCCCTACAAACCCCGCCTCGCCGCCCAAAACCCGAACAATCAATGTAGCACTATTGTTAATCAAATTAATATCTATCAATAGCTTAATGATAATTTTTCAAAATGAAGTTAGAATGCGACTATCTTGGCAACAGGTGAGCAGTATGAGTCGTTTACACACATCTAAGGGATTCACCCTAATCGAACTAGTGGTAGTTATCATCATTTTAGGCATTCTTGCCGTAGTCGCAGCCCCGCGCTTTATGAATCTAAGTCAAGATGCCCACGATACTCGGGCAAAAGCTGCTTTTGCTGCTTTTACCTCTGGCGTCAAGCTGTATCACAGTTGTTGGCTTGCGGGCGGACACTCGGGATATACCCAAAATCTCGCTTGCTATGGTGATGGCACTATCGACTCGACCACCACGGGCTTTCCACTCGGAAAAGACACGGCTCAAAGCAGCAGCCAAGGCACTCAATTACAAGGCGCTTACTGCGGAGAACTGTGGCAATCGTTACTCGATAATCAGGACTTTGTCCTTACCACACACACGGATTGGGAAACGCAACAAGCACCCAATATAGACATCGTCTACTGGTATAGCGGCGGCGCGATAAGTGACCCAAATACTTATTGTTACTTTAACTATGTGTCGGATGATCGCCGCCTTGGCAGCGAGAATTGGGAGCTAAAATACTATCCCCTCGATGGACGAACTGTTGTCGGCCGCTCCTCGTTATCTGCACCTTAATCCATCCAGCATATCCGCTTTCGCCACAGGACAAAAATCAACAAAGTCCTGTGGCTTTTTCTGCAATAACTTGAATTCTGACTATCCATCCCCATATTTAGTCCATCATCCACCGCAGAATTTTCATTGCGGGCAAGAGAAGAGGATTCATTGTGACCACTATCGTATCAGTACGCCGTAATAACCAAGTTGTCATCGCTGGCGATGGCCAAGTCTCCCTAGGCAATACCGTCATGAAAGGTAACGCCAAAAAAGTGCGTCGCTTGTATCACAACAAAGTGTTGGCAGGTTTTGCTGGCGGCACCGCCGACGCTTTTACCCTATTTGAGCGTTTCGAGTCCAAGCTCGAGATGCACCAAGGTCACCTGTTACGCTCGGCTGTTGAACTTGCCAAAGATTGGCGTACCGACCGCATGCTGCGCAAACTCGAGGCCATGCTTGTGGTCGCCGATGCCGAAGCCTCACTGATCATCACAGGTAATGGTGACGTAGTGCAGCCAGAGCATGATTTAGTCGCCATTGGCTCGGGCGGTAACTATGCCCAAGCGGCGGCGTTAGCACTACTGCAAAATACCGAATTATCGGCGCTGGAAATTGCTGAAAAGTCATTGACTATTGCCGGCGATATCTGCGTATTCACCAATCAATTCAAGACAATTGAAGAACTTAATTACTAACAGGGCGTGAGGAATATTATGTCTGAAATGACCCCCCGTGAGATTGTCCACGAGCTGGATGCCCACATTATCGGCCAGAAAAAGGCCAAACGTTCCGTCGCCGTCGCCCTGCGTAACCGTTGGCGCCGCATGCAGCTAGATGCCGATTTCCGTCAAGAAGTTACCCCAAAAAACATTCTGATGATTGGCCCAACCGGCGTAGGTAAAACTGAAATCGCCCGCCGTTTGGCAAAGCTCGCCAATGCGCCATTTATCAAGGTTGAAGCCACTAAGTTCACCGAAGTGGGTTACGTGGGTAAAGAAGTCGAGCAAATCATCCGTGATTTAACCGACATCGCCATCAAGCTGACCCGCGAGCAGCAAATGGGCAAATGCCGCCAACGCGCCGAAGAACACGCTGAAGAGCGCATTCTCGATGCCCTGCTGCCCAAGCCGAAAAATGACTGGGATAACACGGAAAGCGATACCAGCTCCAATACCCGTCAAATCTTCCGTAAGAAGCTGCGCGAAGGCCAATTAGATGACAAAGAAATCGATATCGATGTAGCCCAGCCACAAATTGGTATTGAAATCATGTCACCGCCCGGCATGGAAGAAATGACTAACCAACTGCAAAGCCTGTTTAAAAACATGGGCCAAGCACCGGCTAAACGTCGCAAAATGAAGATCAAAGAAGCCTTTAAGCTGTTGATCGAAGAAGAAGCGGCTAAACTGGTAAATCAAGAAGATTTAAAAGAGCAAGCCATTGAATTGGTTGAGCAGCACGGTATCGTGTTTCTCGACGAAATCGACAAAATCTGTAAGCGTGGCGAAACCTCAGGCCCAGACGTTTCCCGCGAAGGGGTACAGCGCGACCTATTACCTTTAGTCGAAGGCTGCACGGTAACCACTAAACACGGCATGGTGAAAACCGACCATATTCTGTTTATTGCGTCGGGCGCATTCCAGATGTCAAAACCATCGGATTTAATCCCCGAGCTACAAGGCCGTTTACCGATCCGCGTTGAGCTAGATGCGCTATCAGCCGATGATTTTAAACGCATTTTAACTGAGCCACATGCCTCACTGACTGAGCAATATATCGCGCTGATGGCGACCGAAGGCGTGACCATTGAGTTTACCGAATCAGGTATTGAGAGCATTGCCAAGGCGGCATGGCAGGTGAACGAGCGCACCGAAAACATTGGTGCCCGTCGTCTGCATACCGTGATGGAAAAGCTGATGGAAGATATCTCCTATGAGGCGTCCGACAAGTCTGGCAGCTCATTTGTGATTGATGCCGATTATGTGAGTGCTCACTTAGATAATCTGGTTCAAGACGAAGACCTAAGCCGCTTTATCCTGTAACTAGGGCTGTTATCCAAGCCTGCAATGTTCGGTATCCAAGATACCGAACATTCGTGCAAAATTGTGACTGGGGCTAAGGCTTACACTTTGTAACCTTAGCCACAAATTGTTATGTTACAGCTTGTCCATTCCCCGTATTTTCTTGGCACTATCTATGACCACTAGCACACCCAATGTCACCGATCTTAAGCTCAAGCGTAAATCGCGCATTTTAGAAATCAGCTTCGATAACGGCGAGCAGTATCAACTCACCTGTGAGATGTTACGCGTCTATTCTCCCTCCGCCGAAGTGCATGGTCACGGTAACCCTAAGCTGGTCACCCATAAGAAAAATGTGAATATCACCCGCATCGAACCCGTAGGTAACTACGCAGTTAAAATCGTCTTCGACGATGGCCACGATACCGGGCTATTCTCCTGGCAAGTGCTTTACGATCTCGCTACTCACCAAGTGGAACTATGGGAAAAGTACCTCGCACGCCTACGAGCTGAGAAGGCCTCACGCGAACCCTTGATCGCGATGAATATTAAGTACAACTAATCAGTTAACGCCATTGTTCAAGGAGAGCGCTCAAGACTCTCCTTGAGTGCTTACCCGCTGACGAGTCTAAGGAAAGATAATGTCGGAAAAAGTCCCCTGCACAGCCTGCAAAACCTTAATTATGCCAAGCACCGCCGAGCGAAACGCAGGCTTATGTATGCCCTGCAAAAACGGCAATCGTGAAAATATCGAACAGGCAAAAGCCTATTACCAAAAGGAGCGGGAATTAGATAAAACCTGCCCTTTTAGAGCGCTGTGGCGAGATATTGTGGTGCGGGTGCACGATGATAATCAAGGCTTTCACACGCTAAGCGAAGCAGCGCAGCACTATTACGCCGTCAATTGTCTCTCTGGCGAAGTCTACAACGGCGGCTTTATCCAATACTTCGATAACTCATCGGGCGAGCATTATGCTGTTGCCGAGCGCGGCCTTCAGCAAATTGGCGCTTTGCACTCGTTAGCCCTATTACAACAGGCTAAACAGGCGGTGTTTGGTGACCATCCCGTCCCTACCGACAGAGACCAACGCCTCGCCGCAACCGATAATCCAGTAGCCGAAGCCCGACTCAATCAACTCGATGATGAGTTTTATAAAGATTTGGATAATCTTGATATCAAGCTAGAGAGCTATGCGATACAAACGGGATTGGTTAACGCAATCGAATGATTGCGGGTTGATTGTGAGTACTTTACGCAAGTAATTAAGCAATACGTTTCAGTAGTCTTTTTAAGTTTAAAGTCGTGGGGCTTCACCCCACACCCGACCAAAAGGGGAAAAGCGCCTGTTCCCCTTTTGGCTTATTTATTAAACATGGCCCGGCGTCCCCGACGGAGTTGAAAGCCCCTTGTGCTCATTGCCAAATTTGCTATCGCTTCCGAAGGATGCGTCCCTGCACCTGCGAAAGCTAGCTTGCCATCCATGGCAAGACTCACGCAATTTGTCTATTCGCCCTGCGGCAACTCCGAGGGGATGTGTATTCTGTAACTTCGGTGTTGGCCGTTAACCTCAAGAGAGTCATCGGTATTGCAAAATTTAACAATGGGTGTCTCGATTCATTCCGTTACAGATGCAATTGCAGTTCTGCGATAAATCGCTCAACCCGAGTAACACTAATTTATGATATAACTCGTTGAATTATGTGATTAGCACTCATAATTGAACAACACCTAATCAACAAAACCTCCAACAGAGGCATTCATGACAAATGCATTCCCATTAATCGTTGAGTTACCAAAAGTTATTTCTACAGTAGGATGGAACTGGGAAACTTTCAGTCCAGATATTCAAGATTTAAAAGAGTTTTGGATTGGAACTGATTTGAATGGAAATCGCTGGCTTACAAAGCTTAGAGGCTCTTTCTATGCTTACCGTGAAATCGTTTTTACTCACATAGCTCAATCAATGGGAATATCCTGCCAGTCCTCTACATATATTATCCTAGACTCTGAAAGCGCAACTATTCTTGGTGGGCAAGCTGGTGATGTACATAGTGCTCATTGGTTTATAGAGGAACATTCAATTGAACCATGTAGTGATAGCTGCCCTTATCATCAATTGAAGCACACCCCAATATTTACCATAGAGGACTTATATCTAATTAACATACCGAATATTTTAGATTGGCCTAAGAGCGAATTTCTCGCGTACCTCTTAGGTGCTAATGAGTTATCTGATAGGTTATTCACAAAAAACCATGAATTAGTAATCATCGATTCGGAACAAATGTTTTCAACAAATCACCATAAATTTAACACTCTAAATTGGTGGTTCAATCATGATAAAACCCCTTCTTCAACTGGAAAAAAAATGGTTAAAGAGATTTGCGCTAAGTTTGCATCTTTAAATATCACTGATATAAAAAAAGCACTAACCGTTCCAGCAGGAATTACCATTCCAAAAGATAAACTTAAGCATGTTTCATTAATTATATGGAATAGCTATGAGTATGCAAAAAGTTACTCATAAAACCGTAAAGGTAACGAGTCAAATAATAGATGCGTTAAAAGTTTATCAAGGCACCCATTGTTAAATTTCTAAATGTGGCAGTAAGTATTACTCGGTTTGCTTTCTATGACTTGCAAACAACGCAAAAGCTGAAGGAGTTCACCCTCCCCTGCGAAGTTGCTGAAGGGCGTTGAAGAAAATCGTAAAAAAGACAGGACAGGCATCGTTCTTTGGGGATTAATAGCTTGCACAGTTGCTACAGAAGTTCACCTTCCCCTGCGAAGTTGTCGAAATACGTAAATAAAAATGCCGTGGCGACATCATGGATGATGGCGCAGGCTCGGGGGGACAAGGATGTCCCATCTGAGCCGTTAGGCAATTTTTATTGGAGTATGAGACCACTAACCAATGCATGTAATTTCGCTAGGGGCGGCAAGGGAGATCCAAGAGGGAATTGCTGTTGATCCCCTCTTGGTCGGGTGTGGGGTGAAGCCCCACGACTTTTCTTTAATAAATCTCCCGATTAAAGATAAGGGTCGGAGTTTTATCCCTCAAAATTATGAGTGGCTCTAAATTGCCAAACTGTAGATAGCCTAAGCATGGTTTGCACTCAACGCATTGCAGTAATGACAGCTAAAATACCTTTTTAGCTGATCCCAACCACCCATATCATCGTAATCCTCAATTGCAAATACCATCCACCAGAGTCCAGCTAATGCAATCACAGCAGCAATTACAGCACTTCCATACGGTTAGGCTGATTTTGGGCGATCAGCTTAACGCCCAGCATACTTGGTATCAGCAAGTCGATCCCAAGGTGCTGTATTTAATCGCAGAATTGCATCAAGAAAACACCTATGTGACGCACCATGTGCAAAAAATTTGTGCATTTTTCAGCGCCATGGCGCAGTTTGCCAGCGAGCTTGGCGCGGCGGGGCATCAAGTGCGTTACCTCACCCTCGACGATACCCAAGACTTTGCCGATCTTAATGCCTTACTCCAACACTATGTTGCCGAAACAGGGGCAATTAAGTTTGAATATCAACGGCCTGACGAATATCGACTCCTCGCGCAATTAAGCCAGTTGAAGTTGGCCAATGCCGTGGTGAATTGCGTCGATACCGAGCACTTTTTATTCCCCTTTGCCGAAATTGATAGGGAATTCCCCCAAGGGCAACACAGGCTGATGGAGCATTTTTATCGGCGAATGCGCAAAAGATTCAATATCTTAATGACAGATGGCAAGCCCGTTGGCGGACAGTGGAACTTTGATGCGAGCAACAGGCAAAAGCTTAAATCCCAAGATATCAAATCGCTCCCAACACCCTTGATGTTTGGCCACAATGTGCAAGACATTCTCGAGCGTCTTCAACGCCATGGGATTAATACTATGGGCAAGGCGGATACGCATTTACTCTGGCCGATAAACCGCGCACAAAGCCTCGAATTACTAAAATATTTTTGTGAGTATTGCCTGCCCGCCTTTGGCCGCTTTCAAGATGCGATGACCCAGCAACATCCGGCGCAGTGGAGCCTGTACCATAGTCGGCTGTCCTTTAGCTTAAACGCCAAGCTTATCAGCCCATTAGAAGTGATCAATGCGGTGATTGAGCACTATCATGCCAATCCTTTTATTGAGATAGCTCAGGTCGAAGGCTTTGTTCGGCAAATCATCGGCTGGCGTGAATATGTGCGCGGCATCTATTGGGCGAATATGCCCAACTACGCCAACATTAATGCCCTCGAGGCCACGCGCAAGCTGCCCGACTACTTTTGGCATGGCAAGACTCAAATGAACTGCCTGCGCCATGCCTTATCTCAGTCACTGGATTATGCCTATGCCCATCATATTCAACGCTTAATGGTGATTGGCAACTTCTGTTTATTGACCGAAATCGCCCCCGATGAAGTGGATAAATGGTACTTAGGCGTGTATGTGGATGCGATTGAATGGGTCGAAATGCCCAACACTCGTGGCATGGCGCTATTCGCCGATGGCGGCATCGTTGGCACTAAACCCTATGCCGCAAGCGGCAGTTATATCAATAAAATGAGTGATTACTGCGGCAGTTGTCATTACAAGATAAAAGAACGTAGCGGCGAATCAGCCTGCCCATTGAACAGCCTGTATTGGCGCTTTATGGATAAACACCGCGCACAGCTCACCCATAATCCACGCATCGCCATGCTGTACCGCACTTGGGATAAAACCGATGAGGCAGCAAGGCAGGCCATTCTGGCAACGGCCGAGCAACATCTCGCGCAACTTGAATGGCTATAACGACTGAGTATTGAGGAGAAAAGCCATGCATATTCTAGTACTGGGCGGTAGCGGTGGTATAGGTCAAGCGATGGTCAATAAGCTGCACGAAACCTATCCCGAGGCCAATATTCATGCGACCTATAAACATCATAGGCCCGATACTGGGCGAGACGATGGCGTTATCTGGCATCAGTTGGATATCACTCTTGAGGAGGAAATTAAGCAACTGAGTCAAAATATCCCCCAGTTAGATTGGCTGATTAACTGTATTGGCATGCTGCACACCGAGGATAAGGGGCCAGAAAAAAGCTTACAGACCCTCGATGTGGATTTTTTCATGGATAATATCAAGCTAAATACCCTTCCCAGCATGATGCTGGCAAAACACTTCTGCCATGTCTTAAAACAAAGTAACTCAGCAAGATTTGCGGTGATTTCGGCGAGAGTCGGCAGCATTAGCGATAACCGCTTGGGTGGCTGGTATAGCTATCGCGCCTCGAAAGCGGCGCTGAATATGTTTCTTAAAACGCTATCGATTGAATGGCAAAGAAGCATCAAACACTGCGTGGTGCTGTCACTGCATCCCGGCACCACGGATACGCCACTATCCAAACCTTTTCAGCAGAGTGTACCCAAAGATAAATTGTTTACACCGCAATACGTTGCCCAATGTTTAGTGGGTATTATTGCCAATGCCACTCCAACTCAAACAGGGCAATTTTTGGCCTACGATGGGGTAGAACTGCCTTGGTAGCGACACAAGCGTTTAGCACTGATACAGATAAACCTTGGCAACTCTTAACCCTGACAAAAGTAGGCATAATTGATCCGGCTGCCCTGCCCCCATACTGCCGTCCAAGTATTCACATCGCTCATATAGCCAAAGTGGATTGACTGTGATGTATCGCATGCCTCTTGAAACGGCGCTTTATTGTCGTTAATAAACTGCGCCGAAGCCGCCAAAATATCACAGCACTCCTCATCGTCGGCGACTAACCAAATAAAGTCCTCACGGCAATCATCCCTCGCAACCATCTCTTCGGGGGAATATAAGTCCAGCTTTTGCTTGAGTGTTTGCCACTGCTCGGGCGAAACATTGCAGGAGATCGCCAGCTTATCAAGCACCCCAGCACCGCCCGCCCAAAAGGATAAATCAAAGTCTAACTGCTGCGGTTCGGGGGCAAAGCCCAATAGATTTTCAACCACTTGTAAGCTTTTATCTAAATCGGCATCGGGCCTGCGATAACGCACCTCAACACCATCATACTCACGCATTCCACGCCTCCTTCCTTGAGCAAATACTCGTTTACTTTAGCGGCCCGTTTCACTCACCGGTTTCTTTAATAACTTACGCTGCAAGGTGCGGCGGTGCATACCCAGTTGCCGAGCGGTAGCCGACACATTGCCCTGATTAGCATTGAGCACCTGCTGAATATGTTCCCACTCCAGCCGTTTAGGATTAAGCGGTGAGTCGTCAATATCATCTTCTTGCAAGGTATTAGGGTAAGCATCCAGCTCAAAGGCAGCTAGCAGGGTTTGGGTATCGACGGGTTTAGCCAGATAGTTATCGGCACCAAGACGAATCGCCTCCACCGCGGTAGCAATGCTGGCGTAGCCCGTCAGTAGCACCATCACCACTTTGGGTAACAAATTACGCAGCGGCACAATTAAACTCAGGCCGTTGGCCTCGGCCAATTTCATATCCAGCAGGATATGGGTTGGGCAACACTCCCGCGCCACCAGCAGGGCACTACTGGCATCGTGACTTAAACGACATTCAAACCCATGGCGGGTCAAACGCCGCGCTAAAATACCTGCAAGCGCTTGATCATCTTCAATAATCAATAGCCGTTTCATACTGTTTCTCCAGTTGGTACTTTAGGCGCCAAGAGTGTAAAACGAATTTGCGCCACTGTGCCGCCTTGGGGATGATTTGCCAGAATAAGCTCCGCCCCTAAACGCTCCAAGCTAGCATGGCTCAGTAACAAGGCCACGCCTAAGCCTTTAGGGCTTTCGATTAATAAGGTGCCTAATTGTGGCAATAATGAAGGGGCGATACCCGCGCCATAATCACGGATCTGCAAATAAGCCTGCCCCTCGCTTGGCGAACAATCGACGCTAATATCCACCTGCGAAGTACCTATGGTTTCGACACTGGCGCGGGCGGCATTTTCAATCAAGGCCATAATCGCGGGGGTTAAGCTCATATCGGTTAAGATCTGCTTTTCTTCTAGCAGCTTAGGCTCACAGGTTATCAACCAATTGAGTTCTGTTTGCGGCATCAATAACTGGGTTTTCTGCTTTAATCCAGCCACCAGCTCAGTGAGATTTTGAGGCCGCTGACGACGGTCACGAATCGACTCCGTTGCCAATCGCAGCTCCGCCAAGGTGTGCTCACAACGCCCCAGTGCGGTTTCCATTTCAACTAAGGTTATTGAGGGTTCGGGGGTTTCTTCCCTTAATTCATCGAGCAATAAATGCAATGTTGAGAGTGGCGTCGCTAATTGATGGGCCATTTGCGCCGACACAGTGCCGAGCGCCACTAACTGCTCCTGCCGCAGTTGTCCTTCGCGCATATAGGCAAGCTGCGCATCCTGACGGCGCATGCGTTTGGCGATCAGCGCCACACTGGTGGTAAGCACTAAAGCTGAAATCACAAAGTTAAACCACATGCCTAAATAGTGGGAACTCATATCCATGCCGTGGTGCTGCATTTGCGACTCAGGCACGGTAAAAATCATCAGGCTATAGGCAAGGGTTGATATCGCGGTCAGGCTCCAAGGGGCCCAAATGGGCAGAGTCACGGCGGCGAGCGCTATGGGCAATAGCAGTAAGGAGATAAACGCATTGGTCGCCCCGCCCGAAAAATACAGCCAAGATATCCAAAACAAAGTATCCAGACTTAGGGCGATAAACAGACCACGCTCTTTGGCAAACAAGGGTTTACGTAATGCTAATGTGAGCGAAAGATAGAGCACCTCCAGCACAAAAACATGCATGAGTGGCTCCATTTGCAAACTCAGGCCAAAGGTATCGGCGGCAAACAACGTCAAACCAATTTGCAGCAATAACCCTAAGGTGCGCAGCAGCGCGACTTGGTCGGCCGCTTGCAGATTCGCTCCTAAAATTTTAACCATCATTATTCCTTAAGCTTAAGGCCAACAGCTGCAAGTGCTGCACTGGATTGAGCGAGCGCCTGATTAAGCCCTGCGCTAAATTCCAACTCAGAATAAATGCCCAGCGCCGCTAAACGCCCGCAACTTAAGGTGCAGTTCTGCGGCCTTTTAGCGCTATCCATCGGTGTGAGTTCAGGGATTAAATGCGCGGTGTCAATCGCCAATAACTCACCTAAGCTCAGTAGCATTTGGTACTTAGTCATGGTTTGCGGCGCACTAAAATGATAAATCCCTGACACATCGGCAGCATGTAACTGCCGCTTGATCAACTTAGCGATGGCGCCAGCAATATCCGCCGTCGAGGTCGGCGAGCGAATGGCCCAAGCATCTACCCGCTGTGGCCTGCTATCTAACAATTGATTGATTAACACTAATACCGCAGATTCGCTCAGTTGAGTCACTTCGCCGTAGAGGATCGGTAAACGTAACACCGCAAAACCGCTGTCGGTATTCAGCACACAGGTTTCACCCTGTAATTTAGACTCACCATAAAAGTTAACCGGATTGGGTGCGGCATCTTCGGCATAGGGCGGCGTTGTGCCATCAAACACATAGTCGGTTGAGATATACAGCAGCCAAGCTCCATGCTGTTTAGCGGCCTTAGCAAGGGTTTGGCTAGCGCTCAAATTCAGCGCCAAAGCCTGCTCAGGCGAGTGCTCGGACACATCGGGGCGACGCTCAGCGGCGCAGTGCACGATAACCTCTGGCCGTTCGTGGGCAATAAAGGCTTCTACTGCAACAGTTTGGGTTAAATCGAGTTTATGGATATTCGCTTCGGCGCGGCTAAAGCCGGTGGCAATCACCCGATGCCCTGCGGCAGTTAACTGTTTAACGACCGCCCTGCCGAGTAATCCGGTTGCGCCCGTCACCATAATATTTGCCATATTGTCCCAAACTCCTTAGCCACCCATTTGGCGGATAATTCTAAAAGCTTTTCATATTCAACGCACTTGTTTACTCTTATTTGCCCGTACTTAAGCTGATTTGGGTTTATCCCACTCGACCTGATTAACAACAAAAGGCTGAATTTGACTCAAGCACTTCCCCTTATCCTCGCAGGCCCGATGCTGCGCCACTGCGATGCCTCGCACTTTACCCTCTGGTTTGTGAGCCGCGAGCCATTGACTGAGTTACAACTGGCCTTAGGGGAGCAAAGTTATGGGTTAACAGAGGAAGAAGTGCATTGCATACCACTCGGCAAGCACGCCTTTCAGTATTTGATTAGTGTGTCGCGACCTACACTGCTTACGCCTGAAACGGCTATTCCATACCGCGTTTCGGCTAAGGGGATTGGCGATATTTTCAATGGTGTCAACGGATTGCACTATAGCGGTGCCGACTCACCCCAGGTTTACTTTTGCACCGAACTCAAACAGGTATGGCATGGCTCATGCCGCAACCCCCACCACCATAGCGAGGATGCCTTAGTCGCCGCCGATACCAGGCTAGCACAGCTTATCGATAAGGATTCGCAGCAGCGCCCAGCCCTGTTAATGCTCAGTGGCGATCAAGTTTATGTGGATGATGTGGCTGGCCCCATGTTATGCGCCATTGGTCAGGTGATTGAAAAACTCGGCCTGCACCATGAAGCCTTTCACGGCGCCACTATTGCGGGAAGCGAGGCAATCCGTTATCAAGCCGATAGCTTGTACTTACGCCATAAAACGCTGCTGCCACGTACCGAATATCCCGCCAAAACTGCGCTTTGGCGCTGGTATGTCAACCATCCGATATTTACCTCATCCATCGCAGAAAACCATTTAGTTAGCCTGAGTGAAATGATCGCCCTATACCTACTCACTTGGTCGCCCGAACTATGGGAGTTGGTTGATTTACCCAAGGATGTCGACGGTCTCTCTGCCGCCAACAAGCTGCGGTGGCAAAAAGAATGGCAAAACTTACTGGCCTTTAAAGCGGGACTCACTCAGGTTAGGCGCCTTATGGCGCATATTCCCGTGTATATGATGTTTGATGACCATGATATTACCGATGATTGGAATCTCACCGCCAAGTGGGAACAAGCCGCCTACGGTCATGCATTTTCTAAACGAATCATTGGTAATGCCTTGATTGCCTATACCCTATTCCAAGGATTAGGTAATGCACCGGATAAATTTAATGCCGAGGTTCGCCCAAAGTTAGATGCGTTTTTCAATCGCCCCGACCCTAACACTCAGGATGCCTTGATTGATCTCTTACTGACATTTGAGCAATGGCATTACAGCTTAGACACCTCACCCAAGCTGGTTGTACTCGATACTCGCACCCGCCGTTGGCGCAGTGAATCGAATCTCGCCAAACCCTCGGGCTTGATGGATTGGGAAGCCTTAATGGATTTACAGCAGGCGCTACTGGGTCAATCTAAGGTCATTATCGTCTCGCCCGCGCCGATGTTTGGGGTCAAAGTGATTGAGGCAGTGCAACGCATGGCCACTTTTATGGGCGCTTCGCTGCTGGTTGATGCGGAAAACTGGATGGCACATCCGGGCGCAGCCAATGCTTTGCTAAGCATCTTTATGCACCGCAAGACCCCAGAGCAATTTGTGATCCTCTCGGGGGATGTGCACTATTCCTTTGCCTATGACATCAGCATTCGCTTTCGCCGTAGCAGCCCAAAGATTTACCAAATTACCTGTAGCGGGATTAAAAACCAGTTCCCCGAAAAACTGCTGCCACTTTTCGACAAGCTCAATGGTTGGCTTTACGGCCACTTCTCACCATTGAATCTATTGACTAAGCGAAAGCGAATGTCATTACGGGGCAGGCGGCCAAATGGCGAACGGAGCAAGCGTTTAGTCAACCGCAGCGGCATCGGCATTTTGGTATTAGCGGATAATGGTGAGCCCACTAAAATTGCCGTATTACATGGGGATATGAGCGAAACTCGGTTCGAACCACCGAGGCAAGAATAGCTTATTGCAACGGTTCACCACGCTTTTCAACCACGGCCGAATTAGCTGGCGTTACCGCGCTATCTTCTTGCTTGGGTAAGCTCTGATTAAATAGCTGTGACTCGGGACGCTTTAGCGGCGAGGTATTATCTAACATCTGATCCCAAATGACCTTTGGTGAGGATGACGATTCGGCTTTACTCTCATCCTCCTGCATGATCTCTGCACTTGGCTTTTTGGGTTCGATTACCGCACTCGCTTTACGGATCTCTGTTGTCAACTCATGAACATAAGGATGTTTCGTCCAGTTACCAACATACATGGCGCCTAAAAGCACTGCGAGACAGAGCAAAATTGAAATGATTGCAGATTTGGTCATGCTATTACTTCCCTCAAACAACCAATACAAGACTCCTTACTGCTAGCGAGCGTAATTCCGTCTGTATTCTTATCATCGCTGAGAAAACCACACAATCATATTGCACTAGCCCACTTTTTTCATTGTGGCAATAATGCTTTCCGCTGACTAAAGCGTTAATCCATCACATTGAATATCGTGCGTGCGTCCACTGATTGGATCGACAAAACGTAATCGCTGCGCTAAGAGTTGTAGTGGCTTGGTAAAATCATCCGGCCCTTTAGGTAATAATGTCGGATAAAAGCGATCATTTAATAATGGCATACCAAGACTTTGCATATGCACCCGCAATTGGTGAGTTTTACCGGTAATAGGGCTTAAATGAAATAAACCAAACTCGCCTTTTATCGCAATCAAGCTTATCTCCGAGTGAGTATTTGCCATGCCTTCAACTATTTTCATGGTAAAACTGGGTTCGCTGCGTTGCATGCGATTTTTGACCGTCCAATGCTTTGGCAAAGTTAATTCGCCACTGGCATATTGTGCCAAAAGTCCAGGAGTGAGTTTGGCAATCGCTTGATAATCTTTACGGATCGCATCATCGATAAATAGCTGATGATAAATATGCCGCGTCTCTGGGCGAGTCGTCATCAGGATTACGCCAGCGGTTTCCCGGTCTAACCTGTGGGCAGGGGCGATAGTGTCTATCCCAGTGCTTAAGCGTAAACGGTGCACTAGGCACTCATTCACATAATCACCGCTGGGGGTGACGGGTAAAAAATGCGGTTTGTAGGCTAAGATAAGGTTGTCATCTTGAAACAAAATCGGCGACTCGAAGGGGACTTTCGCTTCCACTGTGACTTCACGGTAGTAATATGCCCTCGCCGTCGGGCGATAGGCGGTATCTAATCCAATTAAGCTGCCGTCTTGCCAATGCACTTTGCCATCGAGGATGCGCTGACGCCAAACTGCTTCGCCAATATGGGCATAATGCTCGATCAAAAAAGAAAATACGGTTGGTTTATCAACCACTTCTAGGGGGAGAACCACAAAAGAAGGTTGGGCGGCACGGGCGGTTTGAGTCATAGAAACAACTAGCGGCGATAATGAGCCGCTATTTTAGCCTTGGTGTGGTTTTTCAGTCCACATGGGACTTGATAAGTTGTAATACAAAATCCATGGTTTTGTGGCAATCGGGTTGATTCACCAGCACCAGCTTATCGCGGTTATACATGGGCAGCACTTCTAACCAACGTTGGCTCACCCAAGCCGCATCCTCTAAATGCACTTGGGAATACAACTCCAGTAAGTCAGGGTTCACCTCATAGAATTGTTCAAGGGCAGCACTGATCAGTTCGAACTCCCCTTTTATCGGCTCTTCTTGCCAATTTTGGCAAGGCAAAGTGCGGGACATCCACTGCTTATCTTTTGCTTGCGCCGCGGAGAGAATACTAACCCTTTGGCGCCCCTCTAACACTATGCTGAGGGTATCATCTTCTAACTGATTAAAATCGATAATCTCGCACTGTGTCGCAGTCGGATAACAGGGCGGATTGCCGCTGGGCTTACTCGCCGCAAACGCTAAATCGTATTTGCCTTTTAACACATCTGCGACCATGCGCAATTGGCCCGGCTCGACCACGCGGACCTCAATCCTTCCCTGTGGCAGCAACAAGGCATCGCGCATAATTAACGCCATTTCTCGTGTTTGCATAGCAACCTCCTGCCCACTGATACAAGAATGTGCTCAAAAATCAGCCACACCTTATTAATTTAGAGTGTAGCAGGAGAAATAATTTCCTTCCTAAAGTCGCTGACGGTAAAAAGCATTTAGGCCGAGTTTACCCCTCTCACCCTACAGCGGCGTTAAGTGTGCTGCGACATTGCCCTTTGCATACACTTCGGCAAATTCGTCAGCAAGGCGCTCGCTTAAGGCAACGGCACTGCGCCAATACTGCATCCGCTGCGCCGTATCCAGTTGTTTAAAGTCTTCACGGTCGGGCACCTTACCAAAAGGCAGTGACGCCACAAACTCCGCCGAAGGCGCAAGTATTAAGGCATTATGATAATTACCTTGAGCACGGCGCCAGGTTAACAATTTATCGAACCATCCAGGGCTCATATGGGGATAAAAATGCGGGTACAGGGTCAATCCCGTAGTATGGGATAAGGGCAAATCGAAGTGATAGTCGGTGATGCCGCCATCATAGTATTGCCCCGCGGGCGCGCCATCAATCCGTGAGACTGACGCAAGCACTAATGGAATAGATCCCGTTGCCAACATCACAGCATCCATATTGGCCTCGGTGAGCCTCGCCTGCTGGCTGGGTAAATCGTCAAGTTGCTTAAAAGGTGATGCTGCCACTTGCTGGCTAAACACCACCCGCTCGAAATGCCAGCCCAAGGTTTTGCGGCTAATGAGGTTGGTCGCAGCCGCCATCGCCAGCCCAGCGGCTAATGGCAATTTATGGCTAAGACGATTGATGTGTTTAGCGCGGCAGGCAATTAAGTGACTGTGAATAAAGGGATGATTGACTATCTCGCACCCACCCGTCTCGCCGAGAATACCTTGGACTATATCCTTTACCTGCTCGCTCACCTCATGCGGTGTCGGTATCGTTTCATACCGTTGGCCAATGTAGTAATCCTCTAAACGTGCGTAGGCTTGTAGTGGATCCTGCTGCGCTAGACAGGCTAAACGCCAGGCGCCAGAGGATGCCCCTAAGGTGTATAGCGGCGTTTGCCTATCTTTAAAAAATTCAGCAAAAAGATACTTATCAAGACCCGCAATCCCTAACCATTTGGGTCCACCGGATGCCGCCAATAGTTGTGTAAAAGCATCGGGATGCAGACCTTGCTCCCTGATAATGTTAAAGGCCGTAGGACCTGCAAGAAAGCGTAATGCGGGCAAAACTTAACTCCTTAAAGTGCCTCAAACCTGAGGTTTACGGCCATTAAAACACAGCCGCCAAGCGCGATAAACCTTCAGCAAACCTAATGGATCTAGATGATTTTATTCACTTAGCCAATCACATGAGCTGTGGCGACATATTCGACTAGCTTTAAATGATTATCTAGAACAGTAAGCTCTGAGTTAGTTCTTTTCTGTCTAGATGTAACAATTGTTACAGTGATAACCTTCGCCCTATCGAATTGTTACTTTCGTTGGTTCAATGTTTTCGTTCCAGCTTAAGGTTAATCCACATTGAGAGGTTTTATGCGTCCAGCCGTTATCGCATTAGCAGTATCTTCAACTTTGGTTTTTCCTGTCGTACACGCAGAAGAACAGGCCAGCAACGTTGAGAAAATTGAAGTCGTCGGCTCGCGGATCGCTCTGCGCACCGCAACCGACAGCGTTGCCCCCGTCGATATCATTACCGCGGAGCAACTCGAATCCACAGGTATGACCGAAACCGCTAAGGCGCTGCAATTTGCCGCGCCAAGTTACAGTTTCCCCTTCTCATCGGTGACCGATGGCTCAGATGCGGTTCGTCCTGCCAGCTTACGCGGCCTGTCGCCAGACCACACGCTAGTACTGGTAAACGGTAAACGCCGCCATGGTTCGGCGCTGGTGCATTTAAGCGGCACTGTCGGCAAGGGCTCATCTAACGTCGATTTGAACGCAATCCCGATGACATCCATTAAACGCATTGAAATCCTGCGTGATGGCGCCTCGGCACAATACGGCTCAGATGCGATTGCTGGTGTTATCAACGTAGTCTTAAAAGACAACGACCAAGGCGGTAGCGTCTCGGCTCAAGCGGGCCAAACCTATCTGGGTGACGGTGAACAATGGCGCGTAGGTGTGAACCACGGGATCAGTTTAAACAACGACGGTTTTGTGAATATTGGCGTTGAAGCTCACCATAAAGACAGCACCAACCGCGCAGGCTTAGATCCACGCCAACAATATCCTAAGCTGCCAGATGGTTCTGCTGATCCACGCGAAGCGACTTTCAACCGTAAGAGCCACCAAGTGGGCGACGCCGAATACGATAACTTAGGCTTATTTATCAACGCGGCCCAGCCTTTCTCAAACGACAGTAAACTCTATGCCTTTGGTGGCATTAGCCAACGTGAAACCAAATCTGGCGCATTTTATCGCCGCGCGCTCGATGCCCGTAACTTGACCGAGCTTTATCCCGACGGCTTTTTACCGCAGATCAATCCTAAGATCATCGACTCATCATTCGTGCTGGGCTATGAGTTCAATCTCGGCGAGTGGAATATCGATACTTCAGCGGGCTATGGCGGAAACTCGTTCGAATACAACATTGTAAACACCCTAAACGCATCACTCGGCCCAGATAGCCCGACGGAATTCGATGCGGGCACCCTGTCCACCAGCGAAGCAAACCTGAACATCGATATCTCGCGCTACTATAACTTTGCCAATGACTCAGAGATCTTAGTGGCAACGGGTGTCTCTTGGCGCCAAAACGGTTATCAGATTGAGGCGGGCGAACCGGGTTCTTATATCAATGGCGGTTATGATAACCGTGCCGCGGGCAGCCAAGGCTTCACTGGCTTTACGCCTGAATCAGAAGTCGATGAGACTCGCGACAATACCGGTGTTTATGTCGAACTTGAAAACCAATTAACCACAGAGTTTTATTGGGCGGCGGCGCTTCGTTACGAAAACTATTCTGACTTTGGTGGCAACACCAGTTGGAAGCTCGCAGGCCGTTACGACTTCACCAACCATTTAGCCCTGCGCGGCACAGTGAACACAGGCTTTAGAGCGCCGAGCGTACAACAACTGTACTTCAGCAATATCTCGACCCTGTTTAATCCTGATCCGACTACGGGCCAGTTAGTGCCAACAGAATCAGGCACTTTCAACACCTTATCACCTGTGACTAAGGCGCTAGGCATTAACGAGCTCGACCCAGAGCTGTCGCAATCCTTCAGTTTAGGCTTGGTCTACACCAATGATACGGGTCTAGCCCTGACCTTGGATGCCTATCAGATTTCAATCGATGACAGGATTATCCTCTCAAGCTCAGTGACGCCAAACGACTCGCCCGCAGTTGCAGCGGCGCTGGCCAATACCAATGCGGAATCGGCGCGCTTCTTTATTAACGCCGTCGATACCCGAACTCGCGGCGTCGATCTAGTGGTGAGCCAAGATTTTGATCTCGGCAACTGGGGCGATTTACGCGCTAACTTGGCGTACGCCTATAACAAAACTGAAATCCAAGATATTCATTTCCCTGAAATTTTGGACGGACTCGGCCCTAAACTCTTCGATAATATCGAACAAACCCGCATGACCTCGGCCACGCCGCACAATACGGGTAACCTAGGTCTGACCCATGAATTAGGTAACTTTAAGACTAATATTCGCCTCAGCTATTTCGGCGATTACACTGTGGGTTACTCAACGGGTGATGTGAATTACAGCGACCAATGGGTGATGGATTTATCCGTGCGCTACGCCGCAACCGATGCTTTAAGCTTCACCGCTGGCGTGCAAAACTTGTTTGATGTGTATCCTGAAAAACGCCCAGATGACAATAACTTCAATGGTATTTTCGTCTATCCGTTAACCAATACACCGTTTGGATTTAATGGGGGATACTACTTCCTCGAGGCCAAGTACACTTACTAAGCCGCAAACAATGAAAACAGGCCATTTATGGCCTGTTTTTTTATGTCTATCGCTTATGTTCTAACGGCGGTGAACTGATTATAATCTTTACAATTCACTCATTTACTTACGCCATATCGAGTACCCCATGATTGTCGATACCTTAGCTAATCGCCATATTTATCAATCACTCAGCCCGCGCATTGCCACGGCATTAGCGCATCTTGCCAGCACTGACTTTAGCCAACTGCCCGTTGGCAATTATCCCCTCGATGGCGAAGATATTTTCGTGATAGTCAACGATTACCACACCAAACCACAATCGACCGAACCCTTTGAAGTACATCAAAAATACATCGATGTGCAGTATGTGGTCAGTGGCGAAGAAGAGTTTGGCTATCTACCATTGGTCGACCAAACCCCATCAAAACCTTATTTCGAAAAGCACGATTACGCCGAGTTCGATTACGAGTCGAATAAAGCCAACGCCTCCTACATTCAACTAAAGGCAGGTATGTTCGCATTATTTTTCCCCGGCGATATGCATATGCCCGGCACGAGTGATACACCGACAGCGGTGCGTAAAGTCGTGATAAAAGTGAAAATCTAAAATCTGAGTCAACAATGCCTAAGTTTTGACAGAAATAGCCGCTTAAGGCGCAGTGATATGCGCTTTGGCTATTTCCGAATCGGACGAAATATTGTTAAAATTGCCACAAATTTAAAGGAGAGTCCCTGAAATGCCTATGTACGTTGTCGGTCACAAAATCCCCGATTCTGATTCAATCTGTGGTGCTATCGCGTTAGCTTATCTAAAAAACCAAATCGGTGAAGAAGCCGTTGCCGCACGTTTAGGTGAATTATCACCCGAAACCGCTTTCATTCTGGAGCGTTTTGGCTTTGAAGCGCCAGAATACAAAACCAGCTATGCTGGCGAGCAGGTCTACATTGTTGACCACTCAGAACTGACTCAAGCACCGGACGATATCGCTCAAGCGACCATCGTAGGTATTGTGGATCACCACAAATTAGGCGATCTGACCACTGATACGCCTTTAGAGTGCTGGATCCGCCCTGTTGGTTGCAGCAACACAGTCATCAAGATGATGTACGACTTTTACCAAGTCGCCATCCCTAAAAATATCGCTGGCATCATGATGTGCGCCATCCTGAGCGACACAGTGATCTTCAAATCCCCTACCTGCACCACAGCGGACATTCGCTGTGTTGAAGCCTTAGCTGAAATCGCTGGCGTTGAAGACTTTAAAGCCCTGGGCATGGAAATGTTCAAGGTAAAATCGGCTGTTGAAGGCACGCCAGCACGCGACCTCGTGATGCGCGACTTTAAAGACTTCAACATGAACGGTAACTTAGTGGGTATCGGCCAATTAGAAGTAATTGATCTGTCAGTATTTGATGCAATCAAAGCCGAACTAGAAGCCGATATCAAAGCACTGAAGGTTGAAGGTAACCGCCACAGCGTACTGTTACTGCTGACCGACATTATGAAAGAAGGCTCAGAACTGTTAGTGGTTTCTGACGATACCGATCTGATTAACCGCGCCTACGGTAAAACTCCAGTTGATGGCAAAGTGTGGTTAGACGGTGTATTAAGCCGTAAGAAGCAAGTTGTACCACAACTGCAGGCCGCTTTCGCTTAGGCGACCATTAAGTCGTAATGCCTAAAAAGCCGAACTCAGTTCGGCTTTTTTGTGCCTTCGATATGCTCCATTCCATAAAATCAGTATGAAACTTTGCTCATAAAGCTACCCTAAATTTGGCAGTGCCGAGTAAGATGGGATTATTCATTCCTGCTCCCTGTTTTCATCATGCCAGAAGTCTTACAACACCTTATTACCGAAATGACCCCTTGGTTGCAGCAATACGGTTATCTGCTTCTGTTTATCGCTATTGCCGTCGAGGGATTTGGCATTCCAGCCCCAGGACAATCCTTACTCATTGTTGCCAGTTTACTGGCGGCTACGGGGCAAATGTCACTTTCATTAGTTTTGATCGTAGCCAGCGGTGCAGCCCTGTGTGGCAATACATTGGGTTATTTTATTGGTCGACGCTTTGGCGAGGTATTGCTGCGAAAAGGTTGGATAAAACCCAAACTAGAAGACAAAATTCATGATGTGATTGGCCAATATGGCATTGCAGCCTTAGTGCTCAGCCGCTTTGTCGAAGGGCTTAAGCAATTTATGTTTATAGGTTGTGGGCTGGCCAAGATGCCTTTTAAACAATTTGTGATGGGCAACCTACTCGCCACCAGCATTTGGGTGACTCTTTTTAGTCTAGGGCCAGTGTTAATCCGCGATGAAATCGCCCCAATACTCGCGTTTTATCATCAACATAAATACCCTACATGGGCGATCGTTAGCCTGTTGCTAATCTCGTTACTGCTGCTAAGTTGGCGTAAATGGCAAATGAAAAATCAATAAAGTGCGCACTTCCATATGCTCATTTTACCGCCGAGATTGTGGTAACCCAATTGTAGTAATGAGTTACTCATTCTCAACTTTAGGTCGAGGTGGCGTTTCCTCTAGCGGTTGATGCTCATTCGCTGGATTAGCCTGTGGCGATTCTTCCTTTACACCTTCCCGCTGTGGCAATTCCAAGGTTGATTCTGCCTTAATCGGTACTGGAGGCTCTGGTTGCTGTGATGGGTTTTCAGCTTCAGCAACAGGTTCAACAATAACCACAGGCTCGTCTGGAGTACTCGTTTGGCCACTGGTTGTATTTGTGGCTTCAGGCTCTGGCGCAAGGGTGGCTAAATCTTCATTCGCTGGGCTTTCAACCGCATGTTTAGGCAATTGATTTCGATATAAATCAATCATACCCATCACCTCGGACAGCGCCTTAGCGTGATCCGACGTTAAGATCCCATTATGCCCAGAGACAATTTCATCGGACACAGCGAGCACCCAAACCGCCTGCATATTGGCATCGGGACAGGTCTGCACACTGCGCCTTGCCTGTAAGCGGGCTCGAATTTTCCAGCCCGAATGCGGCAACGTCATCATACAACCGGGAAGCTGATCGTGAGCCATTAATGCTGAAGGCATTTTCATCGGCGTAGCACAGTTACCGCCTGAACATTTATCGATATCATGGGTTATTGCCCAAGAGTTACCCAGTGCCCGTTCGCCATCTTTTATGTAATTAAACGCCTCTTTTACCGCAAAATCGCCCTTAGATTGCAACACCACCATACTCGGTTTTTGCCTATCTAAGCTCATCAAAGTATCGAGCGGCTTAAAATCCTGCGCTGGCGCGGCGGGGTTTAACAGTAAGAATAGATTCGGGTTATCTTGCTCAGTATCGATAGCCGCCTTAATTCTATCTTTGCTGGCGTGCAACACGACTAAGCCACCAAGACTATGACCGATAACGGTATAACGCAGTAGCTGATGCTCAGCGACCAATCCATCCAATTTATCCAGTAACTGCGATAAACCCGTTTGCCCTATGCGTTTTGCTACGGCTTTACGCTGCAAAATAGTCGGGAAATCCAATGGTTCAATCCAACTAGTAGCATCATCTGAACCATCGAGCCAGAAAGGATCGTACTTATCTCCCCGCCAGCCGATGTATAAGCCGAGCAAGTTTCGTTGAGAATCAGAGGCCGCCATTTGCTGATAAAACTGTTCGAAAGCGACAAAGTTTTCATCCTTGGGATTGGCACTGTGGTGCCAGCCATGGACAAAAATCAGCAACTCAGGCGCAGTGCCATTATTGGGTTGTAAAATCCGCGCCTTAAGCGCTTGCCATTGTCCATCATTGTGGGGCTGGCCTTGATCGTTAAATTCAATCACATGCAGATTTTGCTTGGCTGTATCAGGGCCGGGCATGTGGTAGGCTTGGTCGGGAATAAAAGGAAGCAAAATACCGAGGGACAACAACATTAAAAACAGTAACTTGTACTGAGTAAACTTCTTAAGGCTCATTTATGACAACTAAATTGTGGCCAGACTAGGCCAATAAAGACACGCTGCTGGGGCTAACAGCAAATTGGCCAAATTATACGCTAACCCCAGATTCCCAGCTAGAGCGGAAATAACCTTTTATCACAGTGCTCACATCAATCTTAGCGCCATGTGTCTGGCAATTTCACTTGGCTCCAAAGATCGGCGCACAATGGTGTAGTATTCTGCCACTGACCACTCCCTATCCATTTCACTAAGGCATCGCCCACCTGTGGATAGGCGATGGGATTTGGCGATGCCGCCTTGAGCCAACGTTTGACCACGCCCGTATCCAGACTCATCATACTGTCACCCGCGCCCAATAATTGGAGCGCTGCCACGTTCGACAACTGTTCAAATTGACCAATCAGCGGCTTGACCAACAACTTTTTCCCTAAGGTCAGCGCCTCGCTCGCCAGCTCAAATCCCGCATTACCAATCACACCGCCGCAAGTCGCTAAGTGCTGTTTAAATCCGTCACGGTTAAAACCATGCCATAGAATATGGTCGGCAAGCGGTGCAGTCGGCTGCTTAGCGTGGTACACCAAGAATTGATAATCCGTAAATGGCTTAAAAAATGCGGCGATCGCATCCGCCTCTTCGAAGGGTAAATACACCAAAATTTGATGGGTATGTTCAATGGGACTGGCATCGACTTCGACAAAAGGAGGTAAGATCGGAAAACCAAAATGATGCCAATGACACCCCAGTGCCACATCCACCGGCGCAAAGTAGTTGAGTAGTAACTCATTAAACCAAGTGCTCCCCAACTTAGGCACAGGATGCGTCAAGGCCGCTTGATGGCTTATCCCAATGGAGGGGACGCCTTGACGCCTCGCCGCCCATGCGGATACGGGTTCAAAATCATTCAGTACTAGGTCGTAGCAACTCAAATCTAGTGCTTGAATATCCTTAAGCAACGATAAGGAGCAATTTTGTCTTACCGTTTGCGGCACATTCACCCGCCCAGAGTGGGTTGCAAAGGTCATTCCCGCCTGTACGCGATACTCCCCAAAACATTCCATATCGAAAAAATGCTCAGGCTTACGCCCCGAAAACAAAAAGTCGACTTGAATATTGTGTTCAATTAAGGCTTTTGCCATCACTCGAGCACGACTTAGGTGGCCATTCCCTGTGCCTTGAACTCCGTAGAGTATTCGCATTACTTATCCTTTAACTGTGAATGAAATATTTGTGAATCAAGGAGATACCCAACGAATAAGCGCCTGATTTGGGTTAAATCACGGGATGTACCAGCAGCACAGCACCCGTACCTAACAGAACACCGGCGACAATATCTGAGGGGTAATGCACCCCAAGCACAATACGTGAGGCACCAATACAGAGCGCCCATACGTAAGCAAAAGGCGCAGCCACGGGATACACCTGCGCCACACTTGTGGCCATCACAAAGGCGGCCGCCGTGTGTCCCGAAGGTAGGCTAAAACGATCTGAGGGTTCAAAGCCGCTTTCAAACCCAACCAAGGCATGACAGGGTCGAGTGCGGCGAATGCTATTTTTGAGTAATAAGTACAGCGGCAATTCAATCAAAAAACTCGCTAACAGCAGATTGAATAGGTTCTGTCCTTGGGCGTGTGTCAGCATCAACCCGACGGCAAGGTACAGATACACATGCCCATCTCCAGTTGCCGATATCCGCTTCGCCCAGTCATAAACACCGTGACGTTGGCTCAAACCTACAATGCGATAAAACATGCGCTTATCTAAGTCTGTAATGTAACTCAACATAAAACAGGCTCCTTGCTGGCATGCCAGCGAGTATCATGGCGATGTTAATGAGTGCATTCTCTCGACAGCCGTTAGCGTCTGCATGTGTTAACGCCCTGTCAGACGACTATTTCACGATAGAACCCCACGCTAAACCTACGACAACTTAAACAGAGATGGCTTAAGTGCTCAGTGTTAAGGTGAGACTAAGAACTGCCGATGACGGTAAAGTGACATCAGGCCTAAAGTTTTATGACACCTGTGGCGAAAATGGCGAGGAATGAAGCGATCAATTGGAGCAAGAGGGAAAACGTACGGGGAGAATACAGTGCTGCCCAGTTGCTATGAACGGGCAGCACTGTCAGAAAACCTTCAAGCGACAGCTTGTTCCAGCGCTTTAGCGCGGTAAATTTTCGTCAAATGGTAAATATTGATACAGGCAACAAAGGCGTTCATCCCCGCAACAGGCCAGGCTGAAATAAATACGCCATAGATAACAAACAAGGTACAACCGACAAAGTTTAACCATCTTAACCAGATGATATTCTTCATCATAAGTGAAATTGCCACCATTACTGAGGCAAAATAACCAATAATTTCAATCGTGTTTACAGCTTCCATAGGCACCTCTCGAAGGCCCTCTACCGTCCATAAGCGTAACGGGGGGTCCTTGCCCCTAAAGCAAATTAAGTTAAGTAAGTTAATTTAAACTTGGGATATAATACCAAAACGCGCAACAGAGTTGTAATAAAAAACCGTTATTTAATGACCGATATCAAGTTTTGAGGATAAACACCTGTTAAGTGACGAAAGTTTACAACATAAGTGTTAACGTCCAAGTGCAACAATACCGTGATTGATAACACTTTTCTTTTCAGGAATCCCTTTTATACTGGCGTAAACTCGCTAAACTGTACGCAACGCGGATCAATAGGAGTGTAAATATGGAATACAACACCTCAGAACTATGTGACATGTACTTAGATGTCGTAGATGTAGTCGAGCCCATGTTCAGTAACTACGGTGGTTGTAGCTCTTTTGGCGGTTCTATCAGCACCATTAAGTGCTTTGAAGACAACGGCCTAATCACCGAGGTCTTACAAGAAGATGGCCAAGGTAAAGTCTTGCTGGTTGACGGTGGTGGTTCATTACGCCGCGCCCTGATCGATGCATCTATCGCAGAAATCGCAGTCAACAACAACTGGGAAGGCATTATCGTTTACGGTTCAGTACGCGATGTGGATGCGCTGGAAGAATTAGACATCGGCATTCAAGCCCTTGCTTCAATTCCTGTGGGCGCCGATGGCAATTCAGTGGGTGAAGTCGATATCCCGGTCAACTTTGGCGGCGTGACCTTCCTCCCAGGCGATCATATCTATGCCGATAACACTGGCGTCATTCTATCGCCAGAACCACTCGATATCGAGTAATGCTAAATAACATCGAAAGAAAGCCAGCTAAGCTGGCTTTTTTATTGGCAGATACCATTAAGTACCATTGAATATTCGTCCTTGGGTACGCCACAATATCCCTGTCCCTACCCGATAAGAATACTAATCTATGTCTGAATTTATCCCATTTACCCAAGCCGATATCGCCAGTCTCGTTAGCCCGCGAGCCGGTGAGACCAAAATAGGCCAATGCGTACACTTGGCTAACCATGAACATCCATTAGAAACGATACTCACCACCGCTAAAGCCCATGGTGCACAATTTGCCATTGTCGGAGTGGGTGAAGATATCGGCCCACGGGCTAACCTAGGCAGAGGCGGTGCCACCGACGCCTTTACCACCAGCATGCGCCAGTGGTTGAATTTACAGTCGAATCGTTTTCTTTCGGGCGCCGAATGCCTGATTTTAGGGCAAGTTCATACGGCGGATCTGCAATTACAGGCACAGGATGGCGAAGGCGCGAGCCTAACCCATCTACGCCAAGCAGTTGAGCGGCTCGATGAACGGGTGATTAAACTAGTCAGCGCCATACAAGCGGCAGGGCTTGAACCCATAGTGATTGGTGGCGGCCACAACAATGCCTATGGCCTGTTAATGGCGACCTCGGCCCATTATCAACACCAAGTTGCCGCAGTGAATTTAGATCCGCACAGTGATTTTCGCCTGCTCGAAGGGCGTCACAGCGGTAATGGCTTTAGTTACGCCGCCAATCGCGGCGCGCTGGGTTATTACCATGTGCTAGGTTTGCACGAGCTCAAAAACAGCGAGGCCAATTTACAACAACTCACTGAGTTTGGTGGCACTTGGCATAGTCTGCAACAAATTTGGATTCGCCGAGAGATTAGCCTGACGCAGGCGCTACAGGATATTGCTAACAAACTTAACCAAACAGCGCTCCCAGTAGCGCTAGAATTGGATGTCGATGCCATCGCAAAAATGCCGAGCAGTGCCTCTACAGCTGCGGGAATTCCCCTACTCGATGCCGCCCACTACATTAGCTATATCGCCAGCCGATGTCCCTGTGCTTATTTACATTTAGCCGAAGCCGCCCCAAGCTGTCATGAGGCCGGCATAGAGGCGGGCTTTAGGGACGTGGGTCAAAGTATCAGCGAGTTAATTTATGCCTATGTACAAGCAAGATGCCAATTTTTAGCCCGATAGCCTCGTTTGCTTGTGTCCTTACGGGCGCGAAGCTATTCACCAAATCCTGATATTGTGGTCTAATGCCAGTCCATTTTATCGGGTCGGCACACTAAACACTGGCAAAAGCCAAACTCTTTAAGCTAACGCCTTGAGGAGAGTTTACTAGCTCGATCACAGAGTGATAGATCAAAGATTCAGCAAATGCAGGCGATGGCTTACACTCGCCACTAATACTTTGCAAAACAATAGGAATACATTGATGTCTGAGGGTGAATCTAAAAATACCCACTTTGGTTATAAAACCGTAGAGGCGGATAAAAAGGCCGATCTCGTTGCTGGCGTGTTCCATTCGGTTGCCGCCAAGTACGATATCATGAATGACGTTATGTCCTTCGGTATTCACCGTTTTTGGAAACGCTACACCATTGAAGTATCTGGCGCTCGTCCGGGTATGAAGGTGCTTGACCTTGCCGGTGGTACGGGCGATTTAACCGCTAAATTCTCTCACTTAGTGGGCGATAAAGGCGAAGTGGTTTTAGCTGATATCAACGATTCTATGCTAAAAGTGGGCCGCACTAAGCTACGTGACAAAGGCATTGTCAACAATGTCAGCTACGTGCAAGCCAATGCTGAAGCACTGCCCTTCCCCGATAATCACTTCGATATCATCACCATCGCCTTTGGTCTGCGTAACGTAACAGACAAAGACGCAGCGCTTCGTTCTATGAACCGCGTACTTAAGCCTGGTGGTAAGTTATTGGTATTAGAGTTTTCTAAGCCCCAGCATGAAATCATGCGTAAAGTGTATGATTTATATAGCTTCAAAGTCTTACCAAAGATGGGTGAACTCATTACTAAAGACGCTGACAGCTATGAGTACTTGGCCGAATCCATTCGGATGCATCCAGATCAAGACACTCTTAAGCAAATGATGGTGGATGCGGGCTTTGAACAGGTCGATTACACCAATATGACCGATGGCATTGTCGCCCTGCACCGTGGTTATAAATTCTAATGATGCCGCAAGAAGTGGTGTTACTTGCCTGCGCCGCTATTGAGATGGGTCTGAAACAACTTCAGACCCAAGCGGGCGACGCCTATGCGCGCCAGCGCCAGCTACATGGCAAAGTATTTCGTATTCAATTAACGCAACTCAACTGGCCAATTTACTTGGTCTTTGCCAAAGAAATCCAAGTACTGAGTCGCTATGAAGGTGATGTCGATGTCAGTCTGCACGCTGATGCAACCACACTTTATCGCGTGTCCGAAGGTGCCAACCTGACTGAACTTATCAAGCAAGATAAGCTCAAGCTCGAAGGCGATCTGAACTTATTGCAAAGCTTTAGCCAATATCTACGTAGCATAGAGTTTGATTTTGCCGAGCCCATTTCGCGTTATTTGGGTGACGGCCCCACTCACAAGCTCATCAGTACAAGCCATCAGGCAAAAGGTTTTGCACTTGAAGTATTGCGTAAAACCCGCTCCCATTTGGGGCAACTCGCTATCGAAGAGTATCGGCTTGCGCCCCATCGGATTGAGCTTATTCATTTGTGCGATCAAATAAATGACTTAGTTACCGACACTCGCGCGCTCGAACAACGGATTGCCCAATTAAGAGACTCAATTAAGCCATGACCCTTGCCAGTATCCGCCGCGGTTATCATGTGATTAAGACCCTATTGCAATATGGGTTAGATGATGTTTTACCGCCAAAGATGACCCCTTGGTACTTTAAACTCGCCCGCAATAGTCTGTTTTGGATCCGTAATAAACACAAAGGTAAATCCGGTGGCGAGCGCTTAAAGCTAGCAATGCAAGAGCTTGGCCCTGTGTATATCAAGCTAGGGCAAATGCTCTCCACCCGCCGTGACTTACTGAGTGATGAATGGGCGACAGAGCTTGCCATGTTGCAGGATAAAGTCCCTCCCTTCGATGGCGCACTCGCCCGACTCGCGATAGAAGCTGAGCTTAAAGCACCAATCGAGACCTTCTTTGATGACTTTAATGAAACGCCATTAGCCTCGGCTTCGATTTCTCAGGTGCATACCGCCACGCTTAAATCCAATGGCAAGGCCGTGGTATTAAAAGTGCTGCGCCCGAACGTAGAAACTAAAATCCAGGCTGATCTCCTGCTGATGTCGCAAACGGCGAAGGTCATCGATTATCTTCTTGGCGAAGGTAACCGACTACGCCCAGCCGAGGTAATTGAAGATTACCGCGTCACCATTTTAGGGGAGCTCAACCTTAAGCTTGAGGCCCTCAATGCCATTAAGCTACGTAATAACTTCCTCGACTCAGACGCGCTCTATATTCCTTATGTATATGAAGAGTTTTGTTATCCACGTTTGATGGTGATGGAACGGATTTACGGTATTCCAGTATCGGATATCGCTGCACTTAAGGCACAAGGCACAAACTTTAAACTGCTAGCCGAACGGGGCGTAGAGCTATTTTTCACCCAAGTGTTCCGCGATAACTTTTTCCACGCGGATATGCATCCGGGAAATATTTTTATCTCCCGCGAACATCCCGAAAATCCTTACTACATCGGCCTTGATTGCGGCATTATGGGCACGCTCAGCGAGGTCGATAAGCGCTATCTCGCGGAAAACTTCCTCGCGTTTTTCAATCGTGATTATCACCGCATCGCGCAACTGTATATTGAGTCGGGCTGGGTGTCGGAAAAAACCGATCTGCAAGCTTTTGAACAAGCCATCAAGGTCGTGTGTGAACCCATGTTTAACAAGCCCTTAGATGAAATATCCTTTGGGCATGTGTTGTTAGAGCTGTTCCGTACCGCACGGCATTTTGATATCGTCGTGCAGCCTCAGCTCGTGCTGCTCGAAAAGACTTTGCTGTATATTGAAGGTTTAGGCCGTCAGCTCTATCCGCAGCTGGATCTCTGGCAGACCGCTAAACCCTTTTTAGAGCAGTGGATGGCCGAGCAAGTGGGACCTAAAGCCATGTTTAAAAAGGTATCCACAAAACTGCCATATTGGTCTGATAAACTTCCGGAATTCCCTGAACTAATTTATGACAACCTTAAATTAGGTAGGAAATTGCTGAGTTCTCAGCAACAAATGCTAGATAAGTATTTGAAATACCAGCAGCAAGCACATAAGAGTAATTACTTACTCATCACTTCTGCAATTTTATTGATCTGTGGCACGTTATTGTTCAACCAAGACGCTACACTGTTGAGCCCTTACGTGTGCCTGATTTCAGGTACGGTACTGTGGATTATCGGATGGCGATCTAGGCCAAAGAATCGTAAATTTTAGCTAGCACTAATTAATCAGAGGTTCATAATAGAACCGATATCAATTAAGAGGATACCTTCATGGGTGGCATTAGTATTTGGCAACTTCTTATCATCGCGTTAATCGTTGTCTTATTGTTTGGAACTAAGAAATTACGCTCTTTGGGTGGTGACTTAGGTGGTGCTGTTAAGGGCTTCAAAAACGCCATGTCTTCAGAAGAAGATAAAAAGGCGCTAGAAGACACTGAAGCGGCAAAACCAGTGCAAACCGCACAACCAACTCAACAGGCGACTGAAAAGAAACCTGAGTCTCACAAAGAACAGGCGTAACTCTTTATGTTTGACGGTATCGGCTTTATGGAGCTGCTGCTGATCGGTGTTCTGGGGCTGGTCGTTCTTGGCCCCGAACGTCTACCGGTTGCAGTACGTTCAGTAACCAGTTGGATCCGCGCGATGAAACGCATGGCCAACTCAGTCAAAGAAGAACTTGAGCAAGAGCTAAAGATCGAGCAGTTGCACGCCGACCTCAAAAAAGCGGAGAGCAAAGGTTTATCTAACCTCTCTCCCGAGCTGCAAGAGTCAATCGATCAATTGAAGCAAGCCGCGCAGTCAGTGAATCGTCCTTACCAAGTGCAAGATATTCCCAGTGCACAGGAAAACCAGATCCACAATCCTGCAAGCCAAACGGTTTCTACCGAGGCGAGTCCAACTTCGGCTTCCTCCGCCCCACATAGTGAGTCCATTCAGGGCGAGGATACCCGTTCTAACCCGAAAGCTAACGGATAATTCATGTCGCAACAGCAGCCACTTATCAGCCATTTGCTTGAACTTAGGTCCAAGCTGCTTAAATCCATTGCCAGTGTATTGATTGTATTTATTTGTAGTGTGTATTGGGCAAATGATATTTACCATTACATGGCAATCCCTTTAATGCAGTCTTTGCCCTTAGGTGGCAGTATGATTGCGACCGATGTGGCCGCACCTTTCTTCGCCCCTTTTAAACTGACATTAGTTCTGTCATTTTTTGTGGCCGTACCCTATGTGCTCTTTCAAATTTGGTCCTTCGTAGCACCGGGTTTGTATAAGCATGAAAAACGCTTAGTTATGCCGCTACTTTTTAGCAGCACAGTGCTATTTTACTTAGGTATAGCCTTCGCTTATTACGTTGTATTCCCAGTTGTATTTGGCTTTTTTGCCAACACTGCTCCAGAGGGAGTACAAGTTGCAACCGATATCAGCAGCTATCTTGATTTTGTACTGAAATTATTTTTTGCATTCGGCTTATCCTTTGAGATCCCGATTGCCGTTGTTTTACTCTGCTGGGCCGGTGTGACAACACCTGAAGATCTCAAGCAAAAACGCCCCTATATTATTGTCGGCGCATTCGTGGTGGGTATGCTGCTCACACCACCTGATGTTATTTCCCAAACTATGCTTGCCGTGCCAATGCTGTTATTGTTCGAAGGCGGATTATTTGCGGCTCGTTTTTACAGTAAACCTGATGACGAGACCGACGAAGAACAACCAACGAATGACTAATGCCTCAATCGGCATTAGAGGAAAATAATAATAAGGAAACTGGGATGCGTTTAACTCTACTGACTGGTGCAGTGTTACTGGTATCTGCACAGGCTAATGCCGGTATTGAGCAGCAATTAACTCAATGTGCAGGGATAACGGACAAGCTCGAGCGCTTGGTATGCTATGACAACCTCGCAGCAAGCATTCAAGTCACCACAGTGACCAATAACACCACGGCACCGATAGCTGTCGCCCCCGTTGTCACTCCCGTAGCGGCCCCTGCAGCTGTGGCGACTGCAGCTCCTGTTGCTGCCGCCGCGACCAATGTCGAAGATAATTTCGGTATGGAAGTTAAACGCGTTCAAGAGAATACGACTGATAAAATTTATCTCGATGTGGGGTCAATAGCAGAAGATGCCTACGGTGCTTTAAAAATTACCTTTACCAATGGCCAAGTTTGGAAACAAACCGAAAACCGTAAATTCAATCTCAAAGTCGGTGAAAAAGTATTTATCGAAAAAGCTGCGCTTGGCTCTTTCTTAATGGGCACAGAAAGTCGTAATGCTAAGGTGAGGGTAAAACGCCTAAAATAATGTCATCTTATATAGATATCGCTGTCAACTTGCTTGGCAGCGCACTCGAACCAGACATAGCGCAAATCATACAAGCGGCGGCGGACCAAGGGGTTTCGCCGTTAATTGTTATTGGCAGTGATTTAAGTGAAAGCGCGGCAGCAATTCAATTATGCCAAAACTACCCTAACCAGCTTTATTGCACCGCAGGCGTGCATCCCCACCATGCTAGCGAATGGCAAACTGATTCCAAACAAATTCACGCAAATTTATGTGAAGCACCACAGGTTGTTGCTGTAGGCGAGTGCGGGCTAGACTACAATAGAGACTTTTCCCCCCGTCCGGCTCAGCGCCAAGCATTTATCGCCCAATTAGAACAGGCGATTGACCTTCAAAAACCCGTTCTGATGCATGAGCGAGATGCCCATAGTGATTTTTTAAGCATCGTTAGTGAGTACCGCCCACATCTTCGCGGCGCATTGTTACACTGCTTTACTGGCAGCCAAGCACAAATGGAAGCTTATATCGATCTCGATTTACACTTAGGAATTACAGGTTGGGTTTGTGATGAAAGACGCGGCCAAGAATTAGCAGCGCTAGTGCCATTTATTCCAAAAGATCGCTTATTGATCGAAACAGATAGTCCTTATCTACTGCCGCGTAGCATGCGTCCTAAGCCTAAATCCAGTAAAAATAAACCCGAATATTTGCCTTATATTGCTCGGTATATTGCCAATCTACGCGGAGAAGATCCGGCTGAATTTGCAAAACAATGCTATCAAAATAGCCTAGCGTTTTTTAATTTGAGTCAACAGAATGGCTAAATTAAGTTGCTTATTGGTTTTGCTTATCAGCATGCTCATATCATCGGGCAGCTTCGCAAGCATAATCAACATCAATGAACACACTCCGACGCCGCTCAGTCTAACACCTTGGCTAATGGTGACTCATCCCCATTCTGAAAGTCAGTTAGCGGACATTGAAGCACTTCCCAAGGCACAATGGCATAAGTTTACCAGTAAGGATATTCAACGTCTTAGCCTGCATAATTTTTGGCTGTCTGTTAATCTTAGTAGTAACAACGAAAGCCTTTCACGCATTCTTGCCTTAGATAATCCCTTATTAGATAAAGTAACTATTTACCATCTTGTAGATAACCAACTCGTCAACACAACGTATATGGGAGATACACTTCCCTATAAACAGCGTCCACTGCTGAGTAATATTTTTCTATACCCTTTTAAAATTAACACCAATGAACAACATACCTTTTATATACATATTGAAACCGAAGGCAATGCGGCCGTTCCTTTAAATTTATGGTCAGCCAACGATTTGGCACAAATAGCGGAATCAACAGCTGTCGAACATGGATTTCAGCTTGGGGTACTCGCCGCCATCGGTATATTCAGTCTATTTATCGCGTTAGCTTCTGGTTCATTCAGTTACAGCTATTACTCCGGCTACGTCCTTAGCATGACTCTCTTAGTTGCCACGATTAATGGTTTCGCATTCCGCTTCCTCTGGCCTAATTGGCCAACATTGCAGCAACTAATGGTTCCTGTGCTACTCCCTTTGGTTATGGCTTTCGCCTTAATGTTTACCGAAAAAATTTTACAATTAAAATACTATAATCGCCGCATGCTATTGATGTGCCGTTATAGTGCCGTTTATATCCTTTTAATCTGTTTATTAGTTCCCTTTTTGCGTTATGGCACTGTACTTTATATTGAGATTATCTCGGTTGTCGTGCTCAGTATCATTATGATGATACTCGCAATTATTCAAGCCGCTAGAGGGCAAAAATTAGCCAAACTTTATACTGTTGGCTGGGTGAGTATGCTGACAGGTGCGTGCCTGAGTAGCTTACTGTATTTAGGCGTTATCGAGCTGAATATCAAACCTCAGACACCTGTAATGCTGGGGTTAACCTTTGAAATCATCTTTATGTCACTCGTGCTTGCTATCCGCTATAACGACGAACGTAAAGCCAAACAACGCATTCAACAAGAAGCACTAAAACAAGCACAAAAAATTCGTAGCGCACGTGAAGATGCATTAAAAGTAGAAGCAGAAACTAACGAAAGACTGGAACAAATGGTGCAAGAGCGCACTTTGGAACTTGAAATTACCCTGCGCGAATTGCATGAAGTTAATCAAAAGCTCACAGAACAAAGCACTATAGACAGCTTAACGGGGGCTAAAAACCGCAGTGCCTTCGATAAACGCCTATTAGCAGAAAGCCGTATAAGTCGTCGTCAAGAAACGCCAATAGCACTATTAATGATCGATATCGATCGATTTAAATCTATCAATGATCAATTTGGCCATTTAGCGGGTGATCAAGCCCTAAAACTTATCACGAAGACATTGCAGCAGCATTTAAAACGACCAACGGATCTAGTATCACGTTTTGGTGGAGAAGAGTTTGCTATTATTCTCCCCAATACCAACGCGGATGGTGCGCTTCAAGTCGCTGAAAATATAAGAGATGCAGTGACTAGTATCGGCCTTGAATGGGAAGGAAAACCCATACCACTCACCGTCAGTATCGGCGTGAGTGCCGACGTAATCTTAAATGAACAACACAGTACCGAATTATTAGAGCAGGCAGATAAAGCCCTCTATCAAGCAAAAAATAGCGGACGCAATCAAGTGAAATTGTATGCGCCAGCGCAAACAGAACCTAATTAGGAGTCTAATGTGAATATCATTACCAGTGCCTTCCCACAGCGCAGAATGCGCCGCATGCGCAAACATGATTTTAGCCGTCGCCTGATGGCAGAGAATCACCTAACAGTGAATGACCTAATCTATCCTATGTTTGTGCTCGAAGGCAGTAATCGCAGCGAAAAAGTCGCTTCAATGCCAGGTGTGGAGCGTTATTCAATCGACTTACTGCTCAAAGAAGCAGAAGAACTTGTTGAATTAGGCATCCCCTTAATTGCCCTCTTTCCTGTCACGCCTGCAGAGAAAAAGTCTCTCATGGCAGAAGAAGCTTACAATGCTGACGCACTAGTGCAACGTGCTGTACGTGAACTCAAAAAAGCCTTCCCACAACTTGGCATTATGACGGACGTGGCTCTCGATCCTTTCACGACCCATGGTCAAGACGGCATTATTGATGAAACAGGCTATATCCTGAATGACATCACTACAGAAATTTTAGTTAAACAAGCCTTGTCCCATGCCGAAGCAGGCGCTGATATTGTTGCGCCATCGGATATGATGGATGGCCGCATCGGCGCGATCCGTCAAGCACTGGAAGCAGCTGGCCATGTTAATACCCAGATCATGGCCTATTCAGCCAAATACTCTTCGAGCTACTATGGCCCATTCCGTGATGCAGTTGGCTCAGCAGGCAACCTAAAAGGTGGCAATAAGCATAGCTATCAAATGGACCCAGCTAACAGTGATGAAGCACTACACGAAGTGGCGCTCGATATCCAAGAAGGTGCTGATATGGTGATGGTAAAACCAGGTATGCCATATCTCGACATCGTTCATCGTGTTAAAACTGAGTTAGCTGTTCCTACTTTTGCTTACCAAGTGAGTGGTGAATATGCCATGCACATGGCCGCGATCCAAAATGGCTGGTTAGCTGAAAAGGCTATCGTCATGGAATCGCTACTATGCTTCAAACGTGCCGGTGCCGATGGCATCCTTACCTACTTCGCCAAACGTGCAGCACAGTGGCTAAAAGAAGCTAAATAATCGAGATTAGAAACCAATTCTAAGCATAAAGGGCAGCCAAACGCTGCCCTTTTTATTAGCTCGAAGAAAGCCTTTGAAACTATTGCTCTGTCGGTCAAATCGATATGTAGGTAATAACTATCGTCATCGCAGAAGTGAATAAAAGGAAGTAATGAATAGGAAGTAGTAATAGAGAGAATGAAATTACAAACGGCTAAAACAAAAAAGCCAGCTTATTCAGCTGGCTTCATTGTTTAATTAGGCGCTTGGCGATGAAATGCTATTGTCACCAAGCAAATTCTTACTGGTTAATTCTACGTCTGACGGCATTGTTTCCTCACTCCAGTACTCATGTACTACCGTACACTCCGCCCTTCGCTCGTCACGGCTTTGTCTGCCGTACAATTACCTGCGTAATTAACCTTTATTTGTTAATTTAGAAAGCTGTTTTGAGTTCACACTTCTTAAGTGTTCATATTCAAGCTAAGTGCTACTTAGCAAAACCCATCTGGGTTGTATGGTTAAGCCTCTCGAGTCATTAGTATCAGTTAGCTCAACGCCTCACAACGCTTACACACCTGACCT
>NZ_BMOP01000017.1 GCF_014647135.1 Shewanella xiamenensis | reverse complement strand
TGATTGTATTGCTTCCAGTTAGTTGTTTTATAGCGAGGTTTTGACACTATTGATGGGTGAGTTGATAGGCTATGCCGATCAGATCACCAGCTATGGTTTTAGTTCAACTGATTTAGGAAACAAAGCCCTCCCCACCTACTTTAGCCAACATTGTTTCCACGATATCACTTGATGACCATTGGAAAGAAATGATGGATTTTTCGATTTTGAAAAATCCATGTGGCATCCCCTTGGAAATACCGTAATCATCCAGCATGGATGCAAAGACCCTATCCAACGCGATTTTTGATTCAAATGTGTAGTGGTCAAGTAAAATTGGCCACGGTTTTAGAGTCATTCCAATATAAACGTTCTGACTCATTTGGCGTTAACCCACCATTATATTGATGGGGTCTGGTCTCACTGTAATATCCAGTGATGTAATTTGTGATCTCTTTATCTGCTTCTGTAAAATTCCCATAACCACTTGCGGGTATCCACTCAGATTTCAAACTTCTAAAGAAACGCTCCATTGGTGCGTTATCCCAACAATTCCCGCGACGACTCATACTTTGCTCAATCTGAAGACGCCATATTAATTGTCTGAATTTCAAGCTTGTGTAATGTGAACCTTGATCGCTGTGATATATCACATTCTCAGGCTTCCCCCTTAACTCAAATGCCATTTTCAAAGCTTTACAGGTCAGCTCACTATCTGGTGATAATGACAAAGCCCATCCAACAGGTTTGCGGGAAAATAAGTCTAAAACAACAGCTAGATAGGCCCAACGATTACCGACCCAAACATACGTCACGTCGCCACACCACACTTGATCTGGTTGAGTTACTGCAAACTGTCGATTAAGCGTATTGGGGATTGCAACATGCTCTTGTATCGCTTTTCGATAAGAATGCTTAGGCTGCTGACAGCTTAATAACCCAAGCTTTTTCATTAGATTACGAGCTCGATAACGACTGAGACCAATCCCTTTGTTAGTCACTAATTGCGCTATCGTTCGAGCACCGGCAGAGCCATGACTAATACGATGTGCGGCCTTCACTTCACTGCATAAAATAGTAAAGTCTGCATCAATATGTTCTTTTCTTTTTAGCCAATACTTATAGCTACTTCGATGTACTTTGAATGCATTACAAATTGTGAGAATAGAGTGGCTCTGCTTGAGTGCGCTGATTAGCGTAAATTGTTCATCGAGTCTGACATCAAGAGAGCGGTAGCCTTTTTTAGGATAAGATTGTGCTCCTCAAGACGAGCTATTTGCTTCTTCAGCTCACGGATTTCAATTTGTTCAGGGGTAATCGGAGATGCTTTTGGCGTGCCACCCTGGCGTTCTAGTTTTAACTGTCTCACCCATTTATCCATAGTGGACTTACCTACGTTCATCGCCTTTGCAGCTTCGATGATGCTATGGTTTTTATCGAGGACTAATTGGGCTGCTTCAAGTTTGAATTCAGCACTAAATGTTTTTCTGGTTGTCGATCTCATGTGTTCACCTAAAGTCATCTACGAGGTAATAATATCACCTCTATTTAGGTGGCCAAAATTAGTGTGCCACTACAAGTTACCAGTATTATTACCAGCCGCATCATATATTTAGCATAACTAAGATGCTGCTCCAGCTCGGCTTCAAGAGCACGCTCAGCAAGCTTTTGAGTCAACTACTTTAGGATACCCAGCTCACCAAGCAGGTCTTGAGGAGATTTGTAATCAGCTAATAATTATTCAATAAGCTGGTCTATCAAATACATGGATAAAATGCCACTTACACAGATCTTTTTGCTCTCTCGCAATTGACTTTTTTTCTCAATGGCCGAATATGTGTTTAATTTAATGTAAGAATACCTTAGAGATTCTCGTACTGTCATTGTATATGTGTTATTTAGACTATAATTATGGCAAGGCAATAATATGGCTAATTTTTATCCTACCATTGAAAATATCTCGCGACTAAAAGTCAAACCTACTGAAGGAGAACAACATCTCCTCAATTACCTAGAAGAACACTTAGACGATAGTTTTGAAGTATTTTTTAATCCTTTTTTGGATGGTGACAGACCTGACTTTATAATTATTAGAGAAGGAGTTGCGATATTTGTAATTGAAGTAAAAGATTACAATCTGGACAACTATGAAATAGATAGCTTTAACAAATGGTCCGTCAAATACACTAATGGGCAATCCAGAATATCGTCTCCTCAGTCACAAGCATTTACTTATAAGAATAATTTGTACCAGCTACACTTGTCTGCCTTAGGTTTAGGGCAACTACGCAATCGATTCTTTTTTAATCTAGTACAACCATTTGTGTATTTACATAAAGCTGATAAAAATAAAGTAGACTCACTATATCGACCAGCCGAAAATATCTTGAGAAAGAAAACCAATGAACTTTTCAATGCTAAGCGTACATGCAGTATTAGTGTCGACACATATAACAGATGTGCAGAAGGGTTATCTCGAATAAAAAAATGTATGACGCGTGATAAGGCAATGATATTTTCTGGCGAACAGTCTCAAAAATTAGTAAGTAAAATCAAAAGCTATGAATCTAATGCAATATTCGATGATAGAGTATATGACGATCTGAAACGTCGCTTAATGCCGAGTGAATATGTATTAAAGCAAGGTAAAGCCGTTTCCTTAGACGACAAACAAGCTAAGTTGGCAATAAGTTGCGTAGGGATGGAAAAAATTAAAGGAGTTGCTGGTTGCGGAAAGACAACAATAATCGCCCAAAGAGCGGTTAATGCGCACGAGCGACATCAGGACAGAGTACTTATTATAACGTTCAACATTACCCTTAAAAATCTAATAAAAGACAGGATTAGTGACATATTAGGCTACCGTGATGAACAAAATTTTTCGGTTACCAACTACCACCAATTTTATAACAGTCAACTGAACGCTAGTGAGCAAGATATCTCTGATTTAATAGAACGTTTCAGCCTAGATGGTTTATATAAAGTAGACTGTTTTAAAAATTATCAGTTAACTCGATACCAAACAATTCTCGTTGATGAGGTTCAGGATTTCGAGAGTGAATGGGTCAAGATATTAAGAGATAACTTTCTTTCAATTGAAGGGGAAATGGTGCTTTTTGCTGATGAATCCCAAAATATTTACGATAGAGATGATAAGCGTTCGGCAGTAATTGCACAGGGATTTGGAAGTTGGAAGAAGTTAAAACGTTCATACCGGACCAGCTTAGAATCCCCCCTCAGCCAAGTATTCAAAGACTACCAGTCAAAGTATCTAATTGAAAAGTATTCAGATTCAGAATTAATGGAAACTATCACTGTACAACAAGGATTTACATTTGAAATATTAGAATTTCATCAATGTAATGGTGATTGGGAAAATAAATCTTTTGAAATTATTCAAAAAACCATCAGAGTTAATAACTTTAATCCTAATGACGTTGTCATATTATCATCAAATATTTACATCGTCAGAAAGTTAGTCGAAAAGTTTAAAGAAATAGAGAAAACTCACTGTATGTTTGAAACCTATCAAGAATTATATCAAATGATATCGGTTTACGATGATACACTTTCATTGGAACAACTCAAGCTAATGTCAGAAAATGAATTACATAAATATTTGTATAAGAAAAAAGAATTGCGTTCTGATATAGAACGAGCTAGGCGCATTAAGAAGAACCATTTTCACGCTAACAGTGGTCTTATAAAACTATCAACGATCCACAGTTTTAAGGGATTAGAATCGAAAACGGTTTTTTATCTAATGGACCAAAAGGATACTCCTGAAGTAGTATATACATCAATAACACGCGCGGTGGAAAATCTCATTGTCTTAGATGTAAGCAGCGAAAGCCAATTTTCGGAATTTTTTAGCAGTCGTATGATAAACTCATTTAATACCTAGTTTATCTAGAAGCTCGCTTGCTAGTTTGTTTAAGTTATTATAGTGCTCCTCTTGTTCTGCGTTCATTTTATAGCCCAAAAGGTCTTTCCAGAATGAACGATGAAACTTATATAATTTTAATTCGTCCTGTATTTTAGGGGCATACTCAGCAATCAAAGTAGTTATTTTTGTTTGTTGTACTCTAGCTTCTATTAAATGAATCAAGGCTTGTTGCGTTAGCTTAATAAGCTTACCTGACTCTTCAGTCAGTTTATTTTTCTTTTCTTTGATAGTATCTACTTTTTTATAAGCGCTCTTCGTCGAGAAGAATACTATTGGAGCTGCAACAATACCTCCTAAAACCCAAAATCCACCAACCATTCCCGCCCCCCCTGTAGCAAGTGACCCTCCACCAAACCAAGCTAACGTAGCATTGGTAGCCGCAACACCGGACAAGGATGATATTGCTGTGCCTGTAGATGCGGAACCAATCAACGAAACTAGCCCCCAAGCGCCAAGCGCAGTAGAACCGCCCACTAGTCCTCCGAAACCCGCATTCAAAGATGTATTAAAGCCAGTTTTAAACTTATTAATTCGAGTTACAGAGTGTCGAATTGCTGGCTCACTGCTTATCCTTGAGTCGAGGATGCTTCCAACTGGCTTGAGTATTTTATTTACCTCCGTCAGTTGCTCCCCTATCAAAGAGAGGCATTCATTAGTTTCTCTTTCAATTGACTCAATTATATTACAGGCTGGCTTATAAATAGCTTCGTTGATATCAGAATAGTGCTTATTATGCAATTCAAGCATATAAGAGCCACCGAGAGAAACAATGCCTCCTAGTATTTTGCTTGTATTTTTAAGAATCCCGCGTTTAGTTTCAGTTGATACATAAAAATCCACTTCTTCGAAAACTTGCTCTAAAGATGAAAATGAGCCTTTGACTATATCTTGCAGAGACTTATCATCACAGTTTACGACTTGCTTATAGGCAATTATCGAGTTTCCTGTTCTTTTATATGCTTCAATGAAAGATGACATTTCTTTGGGTCTCTTGATTTTAGAAATTTAGCTTACGAGTTCTGGACCAGAAACTCTGACCTATATCCATTTGAAGGTTACAATAAACAACTCAACACTAACTCATTAATCACACTCACAAATATGTATTAAGGACTTTATTACCAGGGGGCAGCCTCGCTCGAGGATACATATGAGTTAAGCGAGAAATTCTGACAATCAATTATAGACCAATAACATAATGCAATTTCAGCTATCCTACAACCTGCTCTATTGAAAATTGCTTGAATGAGAGCCTTCAAAAGTAGCAAGTGTAGGAGACTATAATATACATCTTGTAACTGGTATTAGTTTAAAGTGCGTTTAGACAGCATACTTAGACATTTAATTTTAGCCTGATGTTGAATTACGAACGCCCTTCTAATAATACGAAAGCTTACTAATAACCATATTGACTAACTGGTTGCCAGTGTTTCTTAACATCATTCTCAATAAACTTTTGTTTTTCTTTAATTAAATCGGCCTCTACTAACCCTATCGCTTGATGGGCCTTTTCTTTAGTGCTGATATCAGGATAGCTAACTTGGGTCACGTTAAGTTGCTTCAATATTCCAGCCAGCAGATGACGTGCTTCGCTCGCTTGTTCGATGGCTTTATCTAAAAGCAGCTTACCTTCCTCTGGATTATGTGCATACAAACCATGTGAAGACATCGCGAAGTCCCACCGCCACTGACTGTGGCGTATCGCCATAATAGGCTCATTCATGTTCTCCCATTTAGCACCAGCATCCCATGCAGCTTTGGCTTCATAGTGGGCTTTGACGAGCAGAGCTTCAACTTCGCGGGCTTTGGTCTCAATCGTTAATTTATTAGCCGCGAGCTTGGTTTCAATTTTGGTTTTACTGCTATGGCAGCTACTACAGCTATTATCAAAGTGCGGTAAAGCTTTATCAACTTTATGGCTAGTAAATTCAACACCTTTTGCATCCTGCTGGGTTGGCATATGACAGGTAATACAAGTAACACCGACTTCGGCATGTTTACTGCGACTCCAGTGTTCAAACTCAGGATGCCGTGCTTTGAGTATCGGCGTCTTTGAAAGAGGATGGATCCATTCGAAGAAGCGGCGAGTATCATAGTATTTTTCAATATCATCAGCGGTATTGCCAAATATCCAAGGAATGTTAACAACATTACTTTTTTCCGGACGGAAATAGTAAGTGACATGACATTGACCACAAACCTGCGCACCTTGCATATTAATATCTTGTTTATCGAATGGCAGGTGAATTTTAGCCATCGCGTCTTGCGCATGAGGGCGAGGTAAGGCTAATTTCTGAGTGCCAGATTCATGGCAATCGCTACAATACACAACGCTTTGAATTTCTTTACCAAGATCCGTAAAGTTTTTGGCGGAGTATCCTTCAAATCCCAGTTGTTCGATTAATCTTGGAGCATCAGGCGTTTTACAGGTCCAGCAACTGGCTGATAAACCTTTATCTCCTGCTTTAGGGGGCACACCGGTACGTAAAGTATGAGTAACATCGGCAACGGCAAAATGGTGTCCCCGTGGGCTATGGTACTCTTTGGCATAGGAAGAACCCGCCCAGAGTATGATACTGGCAGGATAATTGGCGAGCATATCCTCGCGTTCAACTTGTTCGGATGTGGCTTGCCAAGATTGATATTGGTTAGGATATTTTTGTTGATTGTTATTATCGGAAGCCGCAACAGCTGTACATATCGCAATAGAAGATAAGCCAATAAATTTAAGTAATGCCGCTGTTTTTAAAGAATTTTTCACTTTATATCCTTTTTCCATAATATCACTATTAACCTGGGCACCCATCAATACGGGGTCGGGTGAGTATTGGTAAGTAGTGCCATACAAATAGTGCAAATGCGATAAACCAACAACTAGCCGCCACCCATAACCAGACTTGAGTATGCGCGGGAAACCAAATAGCCATCAGAGCCCTGAACACCGCAGCTAACGGTAGGCAAATAAAAGCTAACATCATCTTAGGGCCTTCATAAATATTTCTACTTGTGTGCCCGAGTGACACTCTAGAGATCATCGAAAGACAGAGCGTGGCCATACAACCAATAGCAAATAGATGAAGCAAACTGCGATAAGCATATTCATTATCAAGATACCAACTCATAGATAATAAGCTGATTGGTAGCATTAAATAGGCAATATGCAAAGACCACAACATGGGTTCTTTCAGTGTTTTATGGGGTAACCAGCGTGCAAATCGGACAAGCTGCAAAAGCCCGGCAATCAACAATAAGCCTCGTTCAACTTCAAGAGGGATGAAATGAATGAGTGATTGAATAACAAGCAAGATCATAGCCACGATAAGTGGGTACTCAATCCAAGTTAAGGGTTCAGCTTTGGTTGCCTTAATGCGCATAGCAGTAAAAAACGGAATGACGCGCCCACCAACAATTGTGATAAGTAAGGCTAACCACCATAACATGGCCTGCCAAATTTGATTGGCAAGGATAAAGTCACGTTCAAATAGAGCATAATAGCTGATGTTGTTAATCACGAGTGCAACAAACAACATAATTGGAAAACCAATATTACGCCATTGCTTAACCTTATAAATACAGCGCCATAGGGTAAGGCTTGCCAAGCCAAGAAACAATGAATCAAACAATGCAGGTAAGATGAGTGGAATTTGAATAGGGAGTAAAAGTAATAATCTTGCCAGCAACCAACAACTAAAGGTCAATGCAAGTGGCCATCCCTTTAATGTGGGTTGATTTGTCCAATTTTGAACAGCAGTAAGTAAAAAACCACAGACAATTGCGATTGCAAAACCGAACAACATTTCATGTGGATGCCACCATAGGGGCAATACTTTACTCCAAAAAGACGAAGGAAAAAAACTATATTGAGGAGTAAACCAAGTTATTAACCACAAAGGGATATATAACGCAGCTACTATTGCTCCCCCAAGAAAAAAAGGTCTAAAGCCAAGTCGCCATAACGCATGAGTTCGTTCGGTTTGTGTAGGATCATCAATATTTAGCATAGTTTTCAGCCTAGTAGCAGACGTGAGATAAGATGCATTAACTATACATCTTACATTGAGCTGTTATGACCTTCAATTCAAACCAATCTTAAATTTTGGAACTAAGATCCCAAAGATGAATGTGTGAACTTGCTACAGAGAGCGAACAAAGCAAACTTTACGTCCTCAAAGGGCGTTATTGCATAAGTTCAGGTTACTGTTCAACCAGTATATTCACAGTGAGTCAACAAAATAGATCTGCTATAGCTTGCTCTGCATGTAACGATGACTTGCAATATCAATATATAGTTGCAGGAACATCCGATAACTCCTCGTCAAGGTAGGCCATTTTATGGAGACCGTTTCACCTTGTACTGGTCAACCCAAACTAGACACTTTTAGTTGAGAATTTTCAAACTCTACAGCTGACAGATCGTCATTAGCAGAATGAAGTCTCTCCAAGTTGTAATATTTCATGTAAGCCGTTACATCTTGCTTCATAAACTACCTTGTTGGTTGAGCAACTTTAAAAATTCAATCGTGTTTCAAACTACCAAAGAAACGCTCAACAACTGCATTATTCCAACACGCAGAGGGCATTCGGCAATCTAGTTAGTTCATTTCCATTGACTAAAATTTAAAGTTAGGGATTTTTAGTAAATTTTTGTTTTTTCTAGGGCTTTCTGAGCTAGATTTTGGCCGTGAACATGAAGGTTTCTCTCCACTCAATACAAGCTCTGCATAAACCAACTGCCGTCTCTTTTTTTCCTCTACCAACTTATCATATTCAACACACATACTTAACCTGCATAAAAGCTATCGTTGTTAATAATAAGACTAGCTCTTACATATACAAATTACACTATATAAATGGTTGTGTTTTACGCTCAGTCACGTGAACATACTCTTTGAGCTTAGAGTATAACACTGAATTCATGAAGCAAACATTGACATACGTTCTCTATGTATGAGATATCAATGTAAACTGACTTCAATCTAGTCGTTCATGTTAAAAATGAGCATTCCTTCATTAGGTTTGCGGTATAGGAACTTAAGAACTAGAACTCTAAACATCGGTTTAAGCTTAAGATTCAATTTTACAACGTAACAAGCTATTAGATTAATACAGAGGAAAGAGTATGCAAAGAATAAATTGTAACGAATCCACCTCAGTAAGGGTTGGAATGAGAGCTGCCTTGCTGATATTGGAAAAATGGAACTGCAACCAGCAGCAAATTCAGACTTTGCTAAAGTTACCAGAAAAGTATAACAACCTTGATATTGAAAAGGTGAACTTCAGTCAAGACCAAATAGTACGGATCAGCTATATACTGAATATTCACGCTGGGTTAAGTGCGTTTTTTAGTAACCCTGAAAATATTTATGGGTTTATGAACATGGTCAACCATAATGAACCTTTTAATGGCACAAGGCCAATAGATGTCATTTTCAACAGAAATATCAATGACTTCAAGATAGTTATGAGCCATATAGATCAGTTTGTTATACGCTAAATTTACCCTTTCTTCTTTAGCGTTTTCACGAAAACCTAGTCCATCTCAACACTATTAGGCATTTTACATTTAATGTTCTTTAAAATTTCAGAGTGACACTTTAAATCCTACAATCTTAAAAATTTTTTTGTAACCTTGAAAAACTTTATTTTGTGACATTATAAAACTTTATTCTGCAACCATAGAAAACTTTATTTTGAAACCTTAAAAAACTTTATCCTGTGACCTTATAAAACTTTATTCTGTAACCATAGAAAACTTTATTTTGTAACCTTAAAAAACTTCATCTCACAAAAGCCACAACAAAATAGATAACAGTCCAATTTAATTTTCACAAAGAGTAGAATTCAATGTTAGCAAATTGCCTCTGTAGTTCTAACCAATAAACGCACTCCAACCTATTCCCAAGATAGAACTGATGATTTAAGATGCACAAATACGCTTACCAAAGCCGTACTTATCATCTTATTCTTCTGATGGGCAGGATTTTATGGAATAACGGGATAAATAGTCACCTTACAACCAGAATATAACTAATAAATAGTGTCAACAACTGGAAGCAACATGATTAATGCAACTGCTTAAATGCACTCAATAGGCCAATTAAAAAACTTAAAATTAAAAAAACATAAATAAAAAACTATTCCTGTGACAAAACTAGCTCATGAATTGAAGATATTTACCATTTTTTTGTGATTTAATCTAAAGGCTTGGACGTTGGAGCTTGGTTATGAGTATCGAGAAATCTAAAAAAGTACTGCCCAATTTATTTTCACAGCACCAACACCCAGCACTTGTGAGACTGCGGGCAAATGAAAAGGTTAAACAGTGCGCCCCGCAGAACCGCACCTCCGACTCCTTTGTTGCACTTCAAATAGCGTTAAATGAAAGCACTATTCCACATGTCATCAGCACATTAAACACGCTTACACCCTCATTATCTTACCCAAAGTCTACACGATGCCGTATTACGCAGGCTCATCAAATTCAAGCGGCAAAACAAGCAGAATCCCCAGTTGTATTTAAAATGCAACTAGCTCACTTAGCGCAACTCTCTCCCAGCGCGATTCATACCTCAGATATCAGAAAAGGATATGAGTAATGGGAAAGCTACAAGCTAATGCTAAAAGTCATAGGCTAAAAAATTCCGGCGGTGTCATGCCCGATAGACTCGGTACTAACACAGCGTTAATGAAGATGTTTTACCAAGCCGAAAAACAGAGTCATGAAACCAACTCAGGCAAGTTATTAGTTGTTTTGTTGTATTTGTGGCTTACTCAGCAGTTAGATGACGTTCTCCTGCACGCCAATGAAAAACCTCTCACAGTAGATGATATTCCCGACTGTCACAAAGTGAAAAATAGTGATACATGCGAAGCACATCGATTCAAAAATCACAAGTTTGAGGATGGCAAGTCCTGGACCTATTACGCGCGTGCAACCATTACTCAAAAAGGCGATAAAAAATTCGAATGGCAACCCATCCCTAATAGCTTAATCCACATTTTCAAACCCTTCATTAGCAATCACAGCTATAACGTGCCGTGGCTAACGGCAGCTGAAAAACAACAATTGCTTAATCTGCTCATGGCCAAATGGCGAAAACCTGCTGAGATCGAACACTTTCCAGCGATAAGAAAGCAATTGTTTTTTAAGTACATAACTCACTGTATTCAAAAAGATAATCAACTTTCCAGTTTAACTAAATCATTATTACTACCTACAGATATACGGCACCATCGCCATGCCGCGGTTTATCAGCAAAAAAACAGTGAACAAGTTCGAGCAGAGCTATTTCACGCACAAGATCGGTATCTCAGCCGATTATTCACTCATGCAAACTCTCTAGGTGTGAGCAAACTGCTGACACTCACATTCTCGTCGAGTTCTACAGTAGGTAAAGCCACACTGCCCAACATTTCACTATTAAATGATAACGCCAAGAGAAACATTCCTGCTGACATTACAAGCTCAAAAGTGGGTGTGAGTTTTCATAGTAAATGGGTTGGTGAAGACCTAGAAAAATACGCAGACGAGTCTGTGTGCTACGGCAGTACTCGACTTATACCCGAGAGTAAGATTGTTGCGATTTTTAGTCATCTTCATGACGAGATAACTTCATCTAAACCTGAAAACAAAGCCGGTCAAGCCGCTTTAATTCATTATCACAATCTCTGCGCTAACCATACTGCGCTGTTATTTATACTGCTTACTGGCATGCGCCCTACCCATGCTATATCTATCAATAAACAATCACACTATGATTACCGCCGAACGACAGTATCAGATAAAGGCTTTCAACGCGAAATCAGAATTTGTGACTATCTTAGACAACAAATTCTGCATTACATCTCGTTGCAACAACAACTCAGTTCCAAGCTGAATTTGATCAATGATCTTCCCTGGGCATGGAGTTTATATGATGAAAATAATCAAGCGACTGCAATATCAGCAAAATCGCTGCGACAATTTTTATATCAAAGAGCCAATGGCATTGTCCCCTATGTGTTGCGTCATCAATTTGCGCAAAGTGCAGCTACCAGCATTATCCACAAACTGACAACACACCAAATTGATCGCTTAATGGGACACGCGGAGTACGGTGAACATCTGGGCAGTGACCATGTATTTCCAGCAAGCATGAAACAACAAGACTTATTTCTCGATAGTCTGCCAGCTCGTTACGGGTTAAAGGAGTTGAAATATGTCTAGTTTATTCAACAAATTAAACCCTGTTGAAGTTTATAATTATCACCAACGTCATGGTTTGTCTAACGCTAGCATAGATGCCATTGCCAGGGTGCTCAACCAGTGGCCTAACCCAACACTCAAAGTCTCAAGCCTTTCAGCTCAAAAGCCGAATCACATATCAATCTGCCAACTCCAAAGGCGTGAAATCACTCTTCAAGATTTACAGGTCATCAACAAAATCATCAGCTCGGTTCCGACAGGCAAGCAACGTCAATATAAAAGTGCGCTAGAAGCCATTATTGTCTACCTCAAAGAAGCACTGAAATGGCAAACTCCTGAGGTTGAAAAGCTGCCTTGGCCTGATCCTGATTTAAGATGGTATGAACGCATCACTGCTCAAGCAAATGATGCATTTAAACTGCAAACAGAGTATGAAAACTTCAAAGCTCAGTTCTTGAAACAGCGATCCGCACTGTCAGCTGAGTTTATGGCATTGATTATTGCACTTGAAATTGCGCCGCTAACGATTGCTCATCTCGTCAACATCATTAACGACAAAGACAGTATTCAGCGTATTGAAAGACAAACATATCTTAATATCAATCACTTAGACAAGCCATCAAACCAAGACGGTTTACCACAATCAAGCCGGTATCACCTGCCCTTATTTGTCTATCAATCATTGACGGAATATCAAGCATATTCGCATAGCCAGCTAACTGAAAAGCAATTGCTAAAAGGATTAGATAACTTATTAACGTCATTCTCCATATCAACTCAGGTTTCTCGTCATTACCAGCACCTTTTTCAAGCCGTTTGGCACTATCGCGATAATGTCGTTCCCACATTCTTAAAAGATATTAGTTACCCAGAACGTCATGTCGCAACCCCTTTAGTCTCGGTTGACAATAAGGACCAACAACGACAATTAGCGAGAATTTATGGCATCGATTATGACGAAATGGCAGTTACCGCAATACCTAAAGCCCATCAAGCATCGAAGAAATGGCCGCATCTCGAACTGCAAAACAATCGCAATACGATTACAGAATGTGCCCACGAGCTAACTCATTGGCCTGTAGACAATATCCTGCCAACAATGCTCTATCGATACACCTTAGAGCTCATCAATTTCGGTGGGGTAAAAAAGCAAAAACTCGCAGACAGCACAATCAAAAAATACTGCAATATTCAATTAAAATTCACGAGCCCGCTCAGTTATGACCAAGCGATCGACCAAGAGCTACTACAACAATGGAGCCACAACATTTATGACAATTTAGCGACTGAAACAGAGCAACTGATCATGCTGTATTTTTTTCGCTTTATGCGTCACCAATCACTCACAGACCATTTAGACATTAGCCAATTCGAACCACCACTCTGCCCTCCCGGGGTTGATCCGTTTCGGATCTCAATAGAACAGTTGCATGAAATCGTCGCAAAGCTCATCGCGCCGCCCTACGGGGGGTTATTGCAGAGGTTATTTTGCGCAGTCACTGTCATTATCAGCTATTTCGCAATGTTGCGCCGAGGAGAGTTACTGCGTCTTCGTTTAAAGGATGTATTTGTTGATCCCGCTAATAAACAACTATTTCGTTTCAATATCACAAATACTAAGGAGGGGAAGACTAAAAGCAGACATTCACGCGTTGTTTATACCGTCATACCGGAAGAATTCGCGATTCTAGTCAGAATTGTGATAAAAAACAGTGAACTTTGTGAACCTCACCAGCATTTGATCGGCTTCACAGAAGAGCCATACCATTCACGGCAGTTGCAATACTTATTACCTGTCACTAAATGCATCAAAGCAATATGCGGCCAGCAAGCGCGGTTTCATCACCTGCGTCATAGCGGTGTACATTTATTTATGCTGCAAGCACTACACCTTGCATACAATCTGCCGCCACAGCAAACCACGAATACTGAGCAAATAAAGCGCTTACTGCATGGAGACGTGCTTGCTGCGCGATTTGACTATTGGCTTGAAGGGCAACCATTTTCACTGTGCAATGATGGGATTTTGTTCGATGAAATAACTCGTCAAATCGGACACGAGTACTATGCAACAACTCGCTGGTCCTATCTGCACGATATAGACTGGCTTTACCCATTCTATCGGCCAGGCTTTGGAGAATCACAGCCTCGAGCATTCTCGCATAGTGAATTGCGATATTTACTGGGGTTAAAACACGACTCAAATGATCTATCACGTCAACTCGCTTTAATCAGCACTGATTACCAATCAAAAAGCATTAACCAGAAGCGTCAAAACCACGTCTTACTCACAGAGACAGCACTGAGACAACATCTATTTAAGACGAATAAAAATAGTGTCGCCCAAAAGCCGCTCAGCGATTTTCATACAGTCTCGATTGCACAAGACACAGTCAAATATCATCAAAAATGGCTTGGTAACGCCAACAAAATTTCTTATGACTTTCTTCAATATCTATTTCTTGAAATGCGAAAAGTAAAAGAGGTTAACTGGCCGTTATTAAGCCAAATCTCGCAATCTCCAGGCAAATATCAATCCTTGCCGATGACCAAAGCGCAAATCACAGCGCTCAGTAATTTGCCAGCAATCGTGCTAAGCAACGGCATACATCCAGCATTGACATTAACCTTGGCGTGTAATGTCAAAAATGCACGACATTTTGCAGCAGTATTTCGTCAGCCACTCTGGCGCTGGTTAACGCCCAGCTTTGTGTTGACTGTGAACAGAAAAACAAAAATCGACATTCTATTAAACAGGTTAAAAGACAATTTTGCTCAATCGGGTGAAACAATAACACTTCAAAAACAACCTGTTGGTCAAAGCGAACTGACCATCACTCTGACGCCCAAATTGAGTGAAACCAAACTAACCCCTCATAAGCAGCACGCTAAGTTAGCGGATCTGCAATTTGTCATTCAACAAACACAGCTGTTTCTCTCACATTTTCAACAGACTAACTAGGAGTATTATGTCAAAATTAATAATTTCGAAAAGCAAATCCCCCTTGTTTATCAACATGATAAATGCACTAGACAAACATCATTCGGATGCATGTATCAGTGTGTTTATCGACAGCGATAACAGCCGTATGCTCCTTATTGGTGGTGCCCCTGGTCAATACGGACAAATCGAAATACCTCTCGAAAAAGGCCATGGTTTGAAGAACGCCGAATTTTCGATCCCTTTCGATTTTTTCATGTGCATGAAAGAGCAGCAGCAAGAGTTTAATACCCTAGCCAATCAGTATATTTTTGAACTCAGGTACAAAAATGGTAAATACATCAATATCGAGTATTGTTTATTACTCAGAGACGACAAAAAGATTGATGATTCGATACATTTCCCAATGTCCCGTTTTGAATTAGACGATGCTCATGAAAATCATATTCAATATCAGGTGGCCAATACTCAACGTGCTTATCATGAGCTGAACAGACGCTCGATTGTTGACATTATCAATTCAACCAATTCACTCATACCCTTTGATTTTGTTGAATTTAGAAAAAATGAAAAAGAGATCCGCTTTCAGAAAAATGGTGAAGTCACGACCAAACGATTACAAGATAATATCGACTTACCTCATACCCTCCCCTTGACTGAGGCCGCGAGCCAAACACTTAAAACGCTGTATATGAACTCTGAAACAGGCAGCATAGCGTTTTGTTTAGAGGGTGAACTACTCACGTTTAAAACTGACCAACACACGCAAAGTATTTCTCTGGAAGGCATAGATCAATTTCATCAAAAAATAACGCAGGAGAGCAGGTTACTCCTTGAATTTGCGTCTAATTTATACGATTTCAAACAGTTAAATAATATGATCTTAAAAGAAACCAGCGTTAGATCGCTCAATACTGCGATGCTACTGTTTGACAACAACAGACTATTTTCATGCATGCTGCCAGGACGCAGGGAATTCATACGCGAAGTGAGCGTCAAGCACCTTCATCATCACGACGCATTGCTGTTTTCTTATTCACCTCGCACTCTCAAAGACATGAAGTTAAAAATTTTCGCCAAAGGAGGCGAGATCCGCATTACGTTAACTCAAAATCAAAATGGTGAACTGAAACTCAATTTCTATGACAAGCCAGAAGATATGGCACCATTTGATAGCCTTAACTTAGTATCAGAACAATCATTGTTATCTGCATACCTAAAATTGAAAAACGAGTACCTAAACACTTACGATGACCGGTACATTTTGCCGCCATCGCGCCAAGGAGAACTTGATTTATTTGCCGAACAACCAAGCGATGTGCCAGCAGAAATTGATGCCCCAGTTAATGACATGGAGTCGCATGCGCAATACACCGACACGACAGAAACCCAAACAGAAGATAAACTCAAGAACGCTGGTGTTTATTCGCCAACGACTCATCCTGATTTAGCACCTAAACCGAACAATAAGCACTCAAAAAACATCACAGATAACAGTGGCGATTTAGCCATTATCGATGAATATGGATTTGCCGATGATTAAGTCAGGTCCCAAACCTTAAACTGAATACGGTTATGTGTGGTTGTGTATGGGGGAGGTAAATGACGGCAACAAGCTTCCGTAAGAGTGCTCAACAATTTTCATTGGCAAATGGTCAATTTAAAAAGCGCAGCAATTTAAAACAAACCACTGGACAAACAAACAGTATTAGTTATATTGATAGGTGTGTTTTTAACCAATAGTAGGCAAGCCGCAACTATTGGGAAAGGGACATTTCAGGTTGAGTTGCGCGATGTAAAAGTGCGGTTAACCGAATAAACAAGCAGTTGGGAGAGAGTGGCGGCAACCACTCTCCCCCGTACCGGCTGCGAACCGCTATTAACCGAACCCCAGCCGATGGCGAAATTCTAACGAATTCCATCGGATAGGGACAGTGCTATTTGATGGAGGCCACCTATGGCTCATATTCGTGTACGTCCAAATGGGCGTATTCAGTTCGACATGCATCTTTATGGCTGCCGTTTTCGTGAAGGCACAAAAATGCTGGCCACACCTAAAAATCTTGCTACTGCCAAAACTACGCTCAAAAAAATGAACGCTGAGATAGAGTTAGGCTGCTTTCAATACCGTGACTATTTTCCCAAAAGTAAAAAAGTCACTCAATTTGAGCAGTTGCAGCGTGAAAAACATCCTGATCGTGAATATCCATTTTTCAATGATTTTGCTTATCAGTGGTTTGAACGCAAAAAGGCGACGTGGAAAAATAGCTATAGAAACACCATGCAAAACGTTTTAGATAAGTATCTGATCCCACAATTTGGCAATACATTGATGAATGAGATCACCCTATCGCAGGTTGATTTTTATCGCCAGCAGTTAATGCAAATGCTGAAAGCAGATAATACCCGTCAATTATCTAATCGACGCATTAATAACTTACTGTGGCCCATCGTCTCAATGGTGAGCCTCGCTGCAGAAGAATATAAATTTGAATACCCATTGAGACGCTATCGCTCACTTAAAGAAGAAAAGGCTGAGTCTCATCCCATGACCATAAAGGAGGTTAAACTTTTTCTATCCCACATTCCTCAGGAATGGAAAGATTACTTCATCATTCGCTTTTGGACCGGCATGCGCAGCTGTGAAATACATGGATTAGAGTGGCAACATGTTGATTTTAATCACCGCTTAATTCGCATACGGCAAAACTGGGTGAATGGGGAAGTGTGTGATGTGAAAACACCAAAATCTCGGCGTGATCTTAAGATGTGTGACACGGTATACGATGCCTTTAAACGCATTAAAAATTTGGCACTGTCAGAATCAGGCTTTGTGTTTACGGGCAAATCAGATGCGCCACTGGATACCCATTTTGTTAGCAAAAAATTATGGTACCCGACACTCATTAAAGCGGGACTGAAACGTCGACGAGCTTATGAAACTCGCCACACCGCGGCAGTGCTGCATATCGCAGCGCTAGAAAATCCACTGTATATCTCACAAATGCTTGGCCACAGTGATACACGGTTATTATTTGATGTCTACGCACCTTATGTTGCAAACGCATCCCGAAACGATGGCAGCGCGTTTGATAAACTCATGCGCAACGAAAACATGCTGTAAAACATTCTGAGCCATAAGTAAGTATTCACATGTTGGATGAAATCCCGAAATCATCGGTAGCAGTCGGTGATCACAACGCTAAAATCGATTAACAGATGTGGTCACCGAAATACCAGAAAAGCAATTTGAATTGACGCCAAGACGATTATTTTACATCAAATGAGTAACAGCGTTACCGCTCCACAGAGCTAAACCAAATTACCAGATAAGTAACTTAGTGAAGACCTCAGGCTAAGCTCAAGCAAGGCATAGGTCTACAGATTGTAACCTCATAAGTAACAATCTGTAGACCTATTAGCTTGAGTAACCATCGTTCTCATCTATTGTAAGATGGCCAGATAGCGAACAACCGTGTGGTCAATTTTGTGCCATACAAAATCTGACATTTCCACCCTCCGTGGTAGTCAGATGCAGTAGATAGAACACTTGAGAAAAAAGAGTACAGGTGCTGCCATCAATACGGGGATCCCGCTTTTATACCGTCATCCGTAAACCGTGAGTTACGTAGTGACGCCCAGTAGCCGCTTTGAACCTGCTGTAATCCTTAGCAAAGCGGCAACCGAAGCACACTAGAGCACTTCGCCGCTAGAGTAGTCTAGTTAGCGGCGTTCTAGATTTTAGCTTCTAAATCGCCTCTACCGCCATTTTTAGCACTACACTATCCTTTGGCATTAATGCAATACGAAACCCGACTCCGCTAAAAACTCGATTAATCAACTCAACGCCGTTTTTACCTTTATCACTTTCTACATCAGACAATGCTTTACGGCTAACGCCTACCATTTTGGCATATTGGTCCTGGCTCAGTGCTAACAACTCAACTCTCAGCCATTTAAGTACTTGACCTTGAGTCTTTTTCCCCGAAAAGAGATCCAATGTAGCGGCTAATAATAAATCTTCCCTATCTTTAAGGGTCAAAGGCTTTCGATTAACCGAAATTTTTTTTCGACCACCTCTGCCTTTTGTTTCAATCGAATCCGTTGCGACATTAGATGAAACCGTCATAATAGCCCCCACTGCTGCATTCTCGCTTCTAACGTGGCAAAACCAATTCCCGAATGCGCAAGAATCGATTCAGGCACACCACGCTGACGTAAACGCTGCTCCAAACCAAGCAAACGCACGGCAGTTTCATTCAAAGCGCTCATCAAATCATTAGGCGACAGTAAATCGGATAAATGTTCAGCAATTGCAGGAAAGTTATACACGCCACCTAACTCCATCCCCTCGCCCCAGGTAAAGGTCCGAGTGATCATCTCATAATCTGCCTTCATGGGCGCAAAATCATAAATGGGTGCCAGCTGGACACGGTTTCCATACTTGATGAAAGAGGTATTTCGGCCATGATTATCTGAATTTCCAAAGGCAATATTTAATAAATCTCTTCGCACCCATTCAACCACAAACGCCTCAATGCCACTCTTGCCTTCAAGCTCAGCCCCAACATCAAGTAACGTCCTGGTATTACCGTAGTTTTCTTTTTTATTAAACGCGGCCAAAAGCCGTCTAATCACATCAGCATGTAGCAAAGGCTTTGCTGTCGGCTCACCTAAAATGGCATAAACCGACTCCATGCCATAACTCACCATTGCTCCCGCCTCAACACCGTAATCAAAGCGTGGCAACCATAAAGAAGGGCCACGCTCAGCTTCAATAAGCTTCATCGACTCAACGGAAATAGTCTCAAAGCCCAATTGTGTAAGTTCATGATAAAAATGATACTCTGCACGCAAAATATCGCTATCCAGAGTGGTTTTACCCCTTGGAAATTTAACTAAATAAGGCTGATCGAGATTGTGCGGATCATCTTGAAAGGTATCAATCCAAACACCATGCTGCTCATTTAATCGTACTAATAGCTTAGGTGCAGCCCCACCTGCACCGGAGGCGCCACCTGCAGCAGCACTTCGAGATTGTGCATACTCAATAAAATCAATCTGTAACTCACTAACATCAGCGATACTAAAGGTAACAGGTAATGACCTTTTAGCCTTTTCAGGCACCGATTCTTTTATACGCAAGTTGCCAATTGGCGCGATAGTTCCATATTTCAATAATTGGAAATCCCGTTCCAAATTAGGCAAATCCTGCAATCCAAGCCGCTTAACCCAATAATCCCGACTGGAGCCTGCTGGCATAATATCTTCTAAAAAACGATGCCAGTGAGGGCTTCGCAACGGGATATTATCAACGGGTAACGATACACACACTGCAGTTTACGCAAATTGATGGAAGTAAGACGTGACATGTTCGATATCATAATTTAATACACATGGCCCACCAGTACCCTTCTCTGGCGCATAAAACCCCACCATAGCAACATCACGCCATTCTCCGGCAATATTCATCTGCACCGTTAAAATTTGCATTACCTATCCCCAAAAGCAGACGACAATTAATGAACACTATAGCACTCAAAAATAGATAAAATAGCGAATTAATGCAACCTTTGGCACTCAAAAATCAAGAAAACCTCAATTAATGACACTTACAACGCGCAGAAATAGGAGGGAAGAAAAAGCAGAGCGAAGAAGTTAACGGAACGCTTCGATTCTAGGGCCTAGATTCTAGCACCACGTAGTGGCATCCAAGGGCCGCCCTAGAGACAGCGCCTTATATGCTATATACTCACCCCGTATTCATCAAATCCTGCAATGAGCCTATGCAACAACTAAATGAAAACATTATCATCAACTTACTGCGAGACAACATTCCGCAGTTGAAATTGATCTACCTGTTTGGCTCCTATGCACAGGGTACGCAACACTGCAACAGCGATATCGATATCGCGGTACTCGCCGATGTCATCTTAGACAATATCGCTCGCTGGCAACTTGCCCAAAAACTCGCTTCAGCGTTAGATACTGATGTTGATCTTGTTGATTTACGCACGGCATCCACAGTGTTATGCCAGCAGGTCGTCACCCAAGGAAAGCAACTTTGGGGAAGGCCACAAGATGATGAACTTTTTGCAATGAAGACCATCTCAATGTACCAACATCTACAAGCAGAAAGACAGGCAATTATTGATGACGTAACGGCCAACACTACAGCCAACGATCACAGGGGAAGTCACTTTGAATGACATTATTATCAATAAAATAACCACCATCAAGCGCTGTATAAAACGTATCCAACAAGTCTATGGTGATGGCAGCAAGTTCAAACAAGACTTCACCTTGCAAGATAGCGTTATCCTCAATTTACAACGCTGCTGCGAAGCCAGTATCGACATAGCCAATCATATTAACCGCCAACAACAACTGGGGATCCCCCAGAGTAGCCGTGATAGCTTTACATTACTCGCACAAAATAACGTTATTACTCAGCCACTAGCTGATAACTTAAAGAAAATGGTCGGACTTAGAAACATCGCAGTACATGACTACCAAGAACTCAACCTCGATATCGTTGTGCATGTTGTACATCATCATCTTGAGGATTTTGAGCAATTTATTGAAGTGATAAAAGTAGACCAAAGATGCTGACGGTTGACGGAACGCTTCGCTTACAACAAAAGCCGAACGGGCTCCACCCTGCTAGAGCGTTTCGCTTCTAGGTTCTACACGTAGTGGTGTCCTAGAGGCCGAAGGCCGTCCTAGCAGTTGCGAAGCAACGCCCTAGATTCTCGCTCTTGGCTTATGCCGCTCTTACTGCCTCTGCGATATATTCAGCTTGTTGTTGGGTCAAGGCTATGTCAGTGGATTCAACCATCACTCTAATTAAGGGTTCAGTACCCGATTTACGCAATAATACTCGCCCCTTATTCCCTAAAACTTCCTCAGCGGTTAGCACTGCCTGTTTAACACAGTCTTTAGCCAAAATGCTATCAGGGCAGCAAGAAGTTAATCGTACGTTGATAAGCACTTGTGGCAACTTAGTCATGCCTGCTTTAATATCGGCCAAACGCTTACCTGACTCTAGAATGGCTTTGAGAACCTGCAAAGATGCCACAATGCCATCGCCAGTTGAAGCATGCTGCAAACTCAAAATATGCCCAGAGCCTTCGCCGCCCAGTTTCCAACCCGTTTGTTTGAGCTGTTCAACCACATAACGGTCACCAACCTTAGCCCGCACAAAAGGAATATCCATTTGTTTAAGTGCCAGTTCTAATCCGAGATTCGACATGAGCGTACCAACCACCCCGCCCTGCATTTCACCTTTTTGATATGCCGCTTGTGCCAAAATAAACAAAATCTCATCGTCATCCACTACATGGCCATTATGGTCAACAAACATGACTCGGTCAGCATCACCATCAAGCGCAATACCTAAATCCGCTTCGTGGATCATCACCGCAGTTTGCAAGCTATCTAAATGTGTTGCGCCACAATGATCATTAATGTTCACGCCGTTGGGTTTGTCATTAATGCTAATCACCTCGGCCCCTAACTCGCGATACACATTCGGGGCAATATGGTAGGCAGCACCATGGGCACTATCGACAACAATCTTTAATCCCGCCAAGCTTAAATGATTCGGGAAGGTTCCCTTACAAAACTCAATATAACGACCAGCAGCATCATCAATGCGGCGCACTTTACCCAGTTTTTCAGAAGCAACACATTGCAACGCATTATGCTCAAGTGCTTGCTCTAATAGCGCTTCAATTTCAATCTCTTGTGCATCATTCAGCTTAGTGCCTGTGTTTGAAAAAAACTTAATACCATTATCATAAAAAGGATTATGGGAAGCACTAATCACCACACCAGCATCGGCCCTAAAAGTTGAAGCTAAATACGCTACTGCGGGCGTTGGCATGGGGCCAATTAATGCCACATTAACACCTGCGGCTGAAAAACCCGCTTCCATTGCCGATTCCAGCATATACCCACTAATGCGGGTATCTTTACCAATCAGCACTTCTTTAGTGCCAGTGGACGCCAGCACAGTACCTGCTGCCCAGCCTAGCTTCATCGCAAAATCAGGCGTAATAGGGAATTCGCCTACTTTGCCACGCACACCATCAGTACCAAAATACTTCCTAGACATGCAAAATCCTTAAAAACGCTAAAAGACAAAAAGCCAGCTTGAATTAGCTGGCTTTTGAAATAGTTAGTAGGCTTTGAAAAAAGGGCCTTAAAAATTAATCTTGTCTAACCCAAGTGAGGATTTGCCACACATTAGCAAGTGCCCAATTATAGGCAGCAAAAATAGCTAAAAAAGACACGAACATAATTGATTCGGGGATTTGAGCTATATCAGCTCCAATACCTATCGCAGCAAACAAAAGTGAGGCGAGTGATATCCTGATCAAGGTTTGTTTACGGTTATAACCCGCACGTTCAAAAATATGGTGCAAGTGGTCACGGTCAGGTTTAAACGGCGACATGCCTTTTTTAATCCTTCTATACATAATTGCCACCATATCCATTAATGGAATCGCGATGAGATACAATGCAGTAACTGGCGAGAACACCTGCCCTTGGTGTAAATGGTTACTATCAGCTTGAGTCCCCAGCACCAATAACCAAACAACCGTTAAGCCAATCAACATGCTGCCAGCATCCCCCATAAATATCTTTTCTAATGAAGGGAACGGCCAACGCAAATTGAATAATAAGTACCCAATGATTGCACCAATAAACAACAAAGGTAATAAAAACCAGCTATTACCAGCCCAATAGAATAGAAAAGCTAACGAAGAAAAAGTCACAAGGCTTAGCATGCCCGCTAAACCATCAATACCGTCGACCATATTAAAGGCATTGATAGCACCAATCACCGCAATAGTAGTTACAAAAATGCCAGCATAGCCGAGCTTAAGCTCAAAAAAATACAGAATATGGCCAAATGTAGTCAGATGTAATCCAGCACCAAAGATCAAAATCGAGGCGGTAATCACCTGTGCAGTCATTCGGACACGAACCGACAAGTCGTATCTATCATCAAGTACGCCAAGAAAAAGAATTAACGCAGCAGAAATAAGATACAAATTAAAGGTTTGGCTTTGCGGGATAACAATGCTGGAGACCAATAGCACACTACAATAGATAGATATCCCACCAATTAATGGGATAGCACCTACATGTAGCTTACGCTCATTAGGTAAATCGACTAGACCGACCCGTTGTGCGATAGGATTTAAGACTTTAATTGCAACACAAGTTAAACAAAATACACTTAAAAGCAGTATGAGGTATTCCATCACTCTCTTCCTTAAGCTAGATACATCATGATTACAGTGAAGCCAATCAAATTTATTTAAAAAATGGCATTGGATTATAGCAGTTGAAACTACAACGGATAACTCCACTTATATTAAATAGATAAATATTTTACTAAGGCATTAAATAGATTTAGAAATTTTTATATCTTTACGCAAAAATGCCGTAATACGCCAGATGTTATTGATTAAACCAAAGTACAACGCAAATGTTGCTAAAAATGCTAAAAACATAATATTTTCATCAACTTTGGCAAGTTCAGACCAAATACCGACGGCAACCATTATTGCTGCAGCAGTACAAATCACCATCAGTGATGAATGGGAGGATAGCCCCATGCGTTGGCAGATATGATGTAAATGCTCGCGGTCAGGTTTAAAGGGCGATTGGCCTTTACGAATACGACGGATCATGATGCAAACCATATCCATCAGCGGTAATGCAATTAACCAGAGTGCGGTTACCGGACGAATAGCAGTAGCTCGCTCACCTTGGCTGGCCACAATCAGCAACCAAATCACCGTGAAACCGATAAAAATGCTCCCCGCATCGCCCATAAACACCTTAAACCGCCGCCCGAACGGAAAACCTAAATTGAGCATGATATAAGGCAGCATCGCTGTAACCAGCAAACCACAAAAAATAGCAAAACCATACATACCATGGAGATAAAATAAAATACCTAAGCCGCCAAAAGTGACAGACGCTAAACCGCCCAGCAAGCCGTCAATCCCATCCACCATATTAAAAGCATTTATCGCACCAATAACCGCAAAGATAGTCAGCAAAATACTAACAGGCTCAGGCAAATATATCGCCTCGCTGCCCATCAGGTAGCCTAAATTATATAAACTGCGCTCTCCTATCACGATCATTAACAGTGATATAAGCGCCTGCACCACTAGCCGAAGTTTAAAGCTAATATCGAAGCGGTCATCAATCGCCCCAATAACCACAAGAATAAAGGCACAGCTCGCATACAAAACAGGTTCAATTAACAGCGTAGGAATAAGCCACAACACCAACATCATGGTCATAAATACGCTCACCCCACCGACCAAGGGGATTTGGCCAGTATGATGTTTACGCTCATTCGGTTTATCAACCAAACCAATCCGTTGAGCAACCTTGCGAAATACAAACAAACTGATAAAAGAAACTAAAAAAACAACTAAAACAGCGATGTTTGTTGACATAAAAACCACTAGCTAGTAAAAAAAAGAAACATAAAGCAATATGAAACATAATTGCTACACTAACCAACACCAAAACATCTATTAAATTGCATATAAAAGGAAAGAGAAACAACACAATTTCAATTCCCCATAAACTCTACAGTTTATAGAATACGAAAATAAAATATTATTGATAAGTATCTTCGTACATTTTAGTAATAACTTTCCATGTATATCGTCTTTCTGCAATCATTTTCATATTCATCGAAATCACGGTAAGTTCATTTTCATTTATTGTTCTCAGTTTATCATAGAGGTCTTTTGATGAAGCGAAAAATAAAGCCTTATCTTCAGTACTATATCGATTAAATGCGCAATCAAAAGCAAAAATTGGTTTTTCAAAGTGCATAGCCTCAACTAAGGATGGATTCGTCCCGCCTGCGGAGTGACCATGAACATACCCCTTACATTGACTTCTTAACTTATACAGCTGATTTATATCATATATAGGGTCAAGTATTTGAATGTTAGGGCTAGTTGCAAACTTCCTTTTCAGATCTCGACCAAAATCACTAGCATCCCAATTTCCAACAAACTTTAATTTCTGTTGGCTATTCAAAAATGCTTCTAAGATCATCTGAACATTATTTTCAGGTTCGATTCGACATAAAGATAAAAAGTAATCTCCAGTTGGTCCAACATCAATATTTTTAACAATCGCATGATCACCGCCATAGGCAATAACAGCATTACTTTTGGAGTATTCAGAATCAACATAATCACCGATAGCTTTATTATCAGTTATAATCACATCAGAAAACTTCACTGCAAACGATTCGGATAATTTCAAAAACTTTCTAGCTAAACAACCCCATTTTTCACGTTTCCATTCTAAGCCATCTATATTAGTAACAATTTTAGAACTTGAAAATAAACGATATATTGGGAGAAACAAACAACCTGAAACGCCTAAAATCAGCGTAACATCAGGTCTCTTGAAAAGAGAATAGATTAGAGAACAGATATCATATGGAATACTTTGGACACCATTTGCACTTAACGGGATATAACTTAAGCTCGCCCCATTACATTCTGTTAACTTTTTAGTATAAGATTTACTTGAACAAAACACATGATACTTTACATTACTGCTTGAATAACTAGTTAAATTCTCAACTAATGACTCAAAACCTCCATAACAAGCAGGTATACCAACAGTTCCAACAACATTAACTTTCTTCATTACTCAACTCTTTAACTCTTTGATAAATAAAAATTAGTGACCTAAGAATCTTTTAAACTTCAACTTAATCAATGAAATAATGTAACCAACAGAATAAACAAAATAAAACTTAATAGAACTGATTCTTCTAGTTAATTTGAAATAACTTATTGGAAGAAACTTTTTTCCAAAAACAGATAAAAATTTGACGCGATTGTTAGAAGTAAACCTAGAATTAACATAAAGACATACAGATAACCATTTACTATAAGTTGAGTGATAGTAGGAAGTAGTAAGGTAAGTAGAAATATGACTACCTAGAAAGCTCTTTTTTGCTCCAATCACATTGTTCTCATGCTGAATATAAAACATTTGAGGTGAATCTATAAAATATAAGCAATCTAGGGCCAAAGCGTTATGTATGAAATAAATATCGTGCATTAAGAATGCATAACAAGGAGGCATCCTATCTAATATAGATAAAAACGTTGAGTTGAATGACATGTTACAACCAGGAAAGTGGTTTTCAAAAAATAACCCTTCATATCTATAATCGTTTGGATTAAATCTGCGTTCTCTCCAGAAACTCTCAGATATAATTTTCAGGTTTACATCAGTCGTAATTAAATCAGCAACACAGAGGAAAGGCTCAATGGGTTTAACAGACATTTCATATTTAGCAACAAAATTAGAAATCTTATTACTAAACCAAAAATCATCCTGATCACAAAACATGAATAAATCACATGATAAATCCCTAGAAGCAACCAGTATATTAAAGCTATCTATTACACCAACATTATCGCCCTCAACTAATTTTACATTAGATAGCTGAGACTCATAACTTTTCAATATTTCAACTGTATTGTCTTTACTACCATCATCTCTGACAAGTATAGAGAAAAATTTATAATCTTGAGCCAATATACTATCTAGCATACGGTGTATAAACTTTCCACCATTATAGCTAGAAAGTAATACTTGAACTTTAATCATATTTTTTTAACACCAATACTGAATAACTTAAAATTAAAATCAAAAATCCCAAATTTCCAATAAGCAAAGGATTTGTTCCACCAACGACTAAAAATACAAAGTATGAAGTGAAAAACATTTTTTGATCACTCATTTTCTTTAAAACAGAGTAAAAAAGAGGAAAAAAGAACATAAGAAAAAGTAGTGGAGAAATCAGTATTCCGAAACTGCGAATAAACTCGAAATAAGTGACCTCAGTTATTGGTACAACTGCTCCGAATCCTGATGAATAATATAAACTACCAGTTCCCATCCCCCAAAAAAAATAAACCAAATTATCAGACAAATATTCATATATAGAAACCATATGTCCATACTTAATACTATTAGAATCATCCGTAGCAAAATTTAGCGCAATGATTAAAGCAGAAAAAATAAAAAAAACACCTAACGTTGAAATAATTACTGAAAGCACATAATGACGATTTTTATTAAATAAAAAAAATAAAAAGGCCACTATAAGTGATAGAGCGGCTAACATATTTGCACGTGTAGCACTTATAAATAAGGCAAGAACAAAAATAATGATTAGAGATATTGAAACGAAATTAACTTTATCATTCACCATTCGATTAAAAACTATACCAACTGCTACTAACAAAGCGCATACAGATTTATGGTATACCATCAAAAATGGTATACCTACATAAGACCTAGGCGTTACTATAAACGTATTTTTAAAATCAAAGTCATATATCAAACTTACACCGTTAACTTTAAAAAAAACAAACAATCCAATTGTAAATAGCGATATAAGAAAACAGCCCAAAAGGAAAGCATCGGTTAAATATTTAAAGTAAGCTTCATTAAGTAACGGCAAAATTAATAATACACCACCTGTAGTGAAATAATTTGCAAGGAAAATGGGGTCGTAACTTGTAGACTGTAAAAATAAAGAAGTAGTACCCGCAATAATAGCGGTATAATACAAAAATATAGGCAATGTTTTAATTATACTGTAATTAAAACATCTAACACTTAGTATCAAAAACAGGCAAAATAATGGTAACTTAATACCCAATACAGTATTTGTTGGGTCTAAGAGCATTGTGACCACAAGTAGTTTAAACAGTATACTGCGAACCTTTCCCATTAGAAACTATTTCCCTTCGCATTCAATTGAAGCCCTATGCACAGCTTCCAAAACTCTGTGTCCATGCTTTACATCAGGCTCCAAATACGTTCCTTCTGCCCATTCATTCCAGGCATTTATAAATACGAAAGGTTTATTTTCATTTTTTGCTATTTTGAAAATACTTTTGACATAATCACTAAAAATATCAATAGTAAAACCTTTAAAAATAATCGCCTTAACACCTCTTCTTGGAGAATTATCCCAATCCACAAAACAACCTGGAATTAATGAATCCGACTGATTCTTCTGGTTATTAATACTTTTTACAACAATTTTTTGATAGTCAATTGCAAAAGAGTCTCTAAACCCCAACTTATATGATATATTCGTAAAAAAATCATATGATTTAACAGCAAGGGTTTTGAATACACCACCACTTAACTTATAGTACTTTGATAAAGAATCTGTGCTAGATAAAGAGTAAAATGGTTCAAAGGCAACACTGTATCTTAAATTCAGTTCAGAAAAAGAAATATTTTTTTGTCTTTTCACTGCAATAAATTCAATACCATCAAACCCATTTAGCACAGCAAGCTTATTCCAGTACTGGCAAAAATCGTTAAAATTGGGAATATCTTCGATCTTATAAATTAAAAAAACAGGCTTATTTTCAAGTTTAATATATCTATCATCTCGAAAATATTTTAGCATATAATCAAAATGCTTAGACCAATCATTTTGATTACCATAATCTTGCAGCATCAAAACTTTTTTATTTTTCCCATCCCAATTCCTAGTCCAAGATTCATTGGCCCAACAAAAGCAATAATCAATATCAATATCAGAAGACAAGAAGTTTTCGAGAGGTTTTTCTAAAAGAGTTTTTCCATCTTTGAAGTAATAGTGATAAAAGCAAAAAGCATCTAAGCCATAAGATCTAGCCAATTTAGCTTGTTCATCCATTACATGTATATTACTTAAATCATAATAGTTATTATTCATTGGAATTCTTGGCTGATCATGGCCTAAAAATAAAGGCTTTGATTTTTTTACATTGGTCCACTCAGTGAAACCTTCACCCCACCACTCATTATTTTCTTCAATCTCATGAAACTGAGGTAGGTAAAAAGCTATTTTTTTCATATATTAAAACTCACTTATGATATAAAATTAAGTTAGGAGGGAACCCGCTAACAATTTATAAATATAAAGAAGTAGAACCTTCATAAACAATGAAAGTCTTACTTTGAAATCAGTAGAAAATCTAAAATTAATTTAAAACTAAAAACCTTTAAGTAAAAATTTAATTCATATACTAATTGCTTAACAAATAATACTTAATTAAGCAAAACTAATTAACAGAAATTTTATTAATTACCTTTGGAATAAAAGTATATATAAAACTTAAAAAAGAAAAATTCCTAAACAAGAAAATAAACTTCTGCTTAAATGTTATACCTTGAAGTTTTAATACAGTACACAATGTAAAAAAATCTAAAACTGCATATTTTTTTTCTGAAAACAAATTAAGATCATTATTATTATTTTTTAGTGAGTTATCGATAGGGTGGAATTTAAAACTCAAGGCATCTAGATAACGTATTTTTACAGATTCAAAACCATGAACTCGATTTACATCATGAAATAAAAATTCAAGATCCATATTGGCCAGATTAATGAACTCAGAAAAACTATTAACTCTGATTTGGTCTAAAGGTGTATATCCACAAATTCCAGAGTGAAAACCAAGAGGAAATAAAGATTGCAAATACATTTCAACAAAAGTGGTACCACCAGTTATAGGGCCAGTATCTATACAGCAATCGGCCTTTCTTACAACCTCTAGATATCTATCGTATGATAAAGTACCATAAAATATAATTCTTCTCGGAAAAATAAGCTTCAAATAATACCACCAATAATCCGTTTTTTTTACGCCAATGATAGATATAACACTTTCCTTTTCTGTTGACAAAATGTCATATATCTTACTTTGAATCGAGAATTTTTTATTTGGTTTCATTTTATATGAAGAACCAGCCATTATATAGTGGCGTATTTTATTTTTAAAAACTGGTTTTACATCTACGTTCAAAGGTATCCCTAAAAAGCTAACATTCTTGTAAGGGTTAGCATTAGCAGCTGCAACCTCATAACCTCGAAATGATATTTGCAAAATAACATCTGATATTGTACGACCAAAAGAAAAAATATGATCTGCATGATTTACAAAAAAAACTTTAGTATTAGGGCTAAACATTTTTGCAAGCCGAACAGCAATAGCAGACTCAATATCAGATGGATGAATATGTAATACAACAGTTTCATACTTCATGATTTCATTAAATAAGAACAATATTTTTTCTTCGAAAAAAATATTATCAGATATTGTTATCTTATCAAAAAAACCACTTAAGCGACATATAATATTGGGATTTACATTATATTGAGATACTAGAAGATGAGAATCAAACACATCCATTGCACTAATTCTTTCACAGAGACGAGTGTGACCGCCATAATCGTATGGCTCAGTAATTAAATGAAGTACATCTTTCGCATTTAATTCAACAGTAGGAATATCAAAACTGCCTACCCTTAATATAAATAAAGCAATAGACTCTTCTAACTCTTCAGCATCATAAATTTTTTTAATATTATTTGTCATCATATTAGCATAAATTTTTGCTAAATTTATTTTGTCTTTTACGCTATTACATTTATCAATTAGTTCTAACATTCACCAACCCATTGTTAAAATACATTAGAATGCAACTTAAAATAACCCTACGACCTAAAAGATACTTTGACTATTTGCTCACACAGTGACATCGCCGGATATTAAAGTCATAATTTAACTTAATAAATCATTAGGTTTTTTTAAAAACTTATAGTTTCAACATATCGAATAACATGGAGAAAACATCAATACAAGCAGTAAAGTTTTATTTAAAATAGTCTATCAAACGGCTAATTAAAATTAGCTGTGGAATTTTCCATTCCAGTACGTATGTATTCTACACCGACAATTGATCTCGAGTTTCTTATTTTATTGTGTAGATCATTTTATTTATATTTTCGTCAATCTCAGTGTCTCTACAAAATCACAGCAGGACGAAAGTCTATTACACCGCAGATCTTAATATTCGCATAATGACAGTATCACACACCACCCTTTTAATACTACATCATAATAGATGACTGATAGATGGAGTTCTAATAATACAACTAAGAAGATGTGATCTATCTGAGTATATAGTTCTAAAACCTAATAATTCTTCATATTAAAATTAAAGCTTAAAGCACCAAGATTAAGATATTATATTACTAAGCTTTTTATTTTAATAAATTAAAAACGCGCCAACAGGAAGAATAATAATTTGCAAAAAGAACTAACAATTATCACTTTTAATTCCATTTTATAGGTGATCATATGAAATTTTTTAAAGCAATGACATAACCAAGATAAAAATTACTACTGCCAGATATAATGATTTTTTCGTTAAAATTTTTAAAAAGTAACATTAGATTGATAAATCAAGTTACTTTTATATACTTATGAAAAAAAGATAACATCGTCGGCTCTCGTAACAGTAACAGTGTCAATGGGTAAACTATTATACCTATTAAAATTTTCAGTATTAGACTAATCGCTAAACTATCTAGATTTATAAAAATGACTACAGAGTACATAACTATTGTTGAAATAAAGATTTTTACACAAATATTTAGTTGTTTTGTAGCACCAAAACTAAACAATTTTCCCGGATAATATGCATTAATAAAAAATGAAACCAAGCTAGTTACTAACATGCCCCATGCTATACCAATAATACCATATGGTATAGCAATATACAGCGCAGTTAAAGTCATTGGTAACTTACTCAAATCAATCTTTAAAAAAAGATCTGAACGCCCTACTGCATTCAAGATATTCATATTGATAGCACTAATAGGTGTTATCATCCGAGCAATACACAATAATTGAATCACTGGCACTGCAGATAACCATTCTTCATCTAAAAATAATAATACGAAATCTTCTGCTACAGCACAGAATCCAACTAGCGCTGGTAATGATATCAAACAGGTAGCAGTAATCAGCTGTTTATAAATTCTTATTAATTTTTCTCGATCTTCTTTAACAGAAGTGAGGATTGGATAGGTCACCCCCTGTAAAGTAGATGATATAAATTGCGACAAAAAGTTAGTGATGTTTGTTGCTTGAGTAAAGTAACCTACATTAGCGGCATTGAAATAACGCCCGATCAATGCGATGTATAAGTTATTAACCAACGTAGCAATAAAACCCGCAAGCATTAAATTAGAACCAAATTTAAAAAGACGATAAAAAGAGTCTTTAGAAAAAATGGCTTGTGGATACCAACGTGAAAAACACCATAAGCTGATATTTAATACAACCGCTTTAATCAACAGTAACCAAACGAATGACCAATAACTATAACCTTGTTGTGCTAAATGAATCGCAATCGGTGCGCTCAACAATGTGGCAAATAAACCAGAGATTGCTTGGCTTTTAAAATCCACCTTGATAGTTAACTTTGCTCTAACCACAACGGTTAATGAGTTGATGATCACAATAAGAAATAGCCATCTAGCAATATCTACCAACTCAGGCTTTTGATAAAACTGTGCAATCAACGGTGCTGTGACAAACAGCACCGCATAAATAAACACGCCCCACACTAAGTTAATATAGAAAACCGTTGATGCGTCCGCTTCCGTCAGTTGCTTGCTACGTTGTACCAAGGCTTGTGAAAAACCATTACTAATCACGCTTTCCGTCAACAGCATAAAAATGGTCAACATACCAATTAGGCCGAACGCTTCGGGTCCAATTTGCTTTGCAATGTACAAGGTAACTGCAAAGTAGCCAAATTGGGTTATTAATTTATCTGAAGCGCTCCAGACTAGACCAGATAATGCCTTTGCTTTTAATGACATGCTGTTTGGCTAAAATATTTATGATTTGGGGTTGTAATCATTTAAGTTCTGATTCTCTTAAGCTTTTTAGTGTGTTATTGATTAAAGTGCTTGAAGTACCCTGTGTATAAGGAAAGTAAATTACTTTACAGCCTACCTCAGCTAATTCCATTTCGTGCTGTTTCCATTTCTCTGTTTCATACCAATCGTCACCTACAAATAAATAACTTGCATGATTTTTCTTTGCCGCAGCCGCTTTATCCATATTGTTTTGGGGCACCGCAACATCTACATACCTACATGCACGCACCACTTCAATACGTTCGTGATATGGAATTACAGGCTGCTTTCCTTTATATGAAACCAATTCATCAACTGTCACACCTACGACTAACTTATCACACATAGCTTTTGCATTTCGCAAAATATTAACGTGACCTATATGAAACAGATCATAAACCCCACTTGTATATCCAATTATCATTTTTTCAGCACCTTTAAGTTCTCTTTAAACCACAATTCATATGATGTTGATGATTCGTAGTTATCAAATACTTTTGTCAAATCAACAGGGAAGCCAACTTTTTTCTCGTAAGCAAACGCCTGCCCCATGAATTTACTTAAAATATTTCTTAATGGTAATTTACCTAATGTTTCACCCATTAACTCTTGTGGTGAAATTTTCACAGCTTCAATAAATGTATGCATATTGGCAATTGGTTCCCGACCTTCAACGCCCGCAGCCATTAAGGAAAAATCTAACCGCCTAAACAAAACAGGCATATGGTACTTTATAAAAAACCAACGTACAGTTTCAAACACAGAGTTAAACTCAACTTCTTCAAATAATGAAGAGAATCTATTATAAAGTTTTGATTTTTTTTCTGGTTTTATATAACAGTACCTGCTTAGGAATTCATCCAAATTAAACTCTTTAGCATTTAACGCCCACTGGAAAATTCTGTCATAGCCACCAAAAAATTCATCCGCACCTTCACCAGACAAAAGAACCTTAACACCATCCGTTGCTGCTTTTTTCGCTATTATATATAGCAATACCTCATTAGGTACTGACATTGGTTCACCGCGTAATTCAAGTAGGTATTCAAATGCCACCTTATACTCCTCTGGTGAACACTCGACAGCAGTCAAACCTTGAATATCTTGGCTTTTCAAGTATTCAATATCCTCATCACCAGAAAATCCGATGGTGTAATAGTTTGAAAATTTACCTATATGGCGTAGTAAATTACTATCAACTCCCCGACTCAATAACAATCCAACTGGGGCATCTGACACTAAGCGGCTTGAAACCCCTTTTGTCAAAGCTTGTTCAATATTGCTAATTGATAAATTTTCATATGCTGAATTCAAATATTTAGCGCAATCAAAATACTGACCAGTAACAGAACACGAACCAGGCTCAAGTGAACTTACACCTAAAAAATAAGAGCCTGAAAATATTGGTGCTCTAGTGGCATAATACTCATCAACCGCATCACTACTTACGTCACATTCAAATAACTTATTGAAAACACTAGGCTCAGAACTGAATGAAATACCATTTTCATCTTCATGAAAAAAAAGTGGTTTTACACCAAACTGATCCCTAACCGCATGTATTAATTTTCCTTCCGCATTTATATATACGAATGCAAAAAAACCATCTAATTCCGCAACTGATAATTTTTGCTGGCTAAGCAACTCACTTAACAACTTTGTATCACTGTGAAATTCAGTTTCAAAGTATTTATAACCTAACTCTTTGTAATTAAGAATTTCCCCATTAAAGACAAGCATACCGCCAAGCTCATCTTTCATCGGCTGATTTACACCCGCAGCAAGGTCGATAATAGATAATCTAGAATGGTATGCTTTCCATCCATTGTATTCTATTAATCCAGATGAACCATCAGGCCCTCTGAAGCGCAGGCAACGCTCTATTATAGGTTCATGAACTTTATTTATTTTCGAGCTGTTTGAAATAAAAAAACCACACATCAGTAAAACCTCAATAAATTCATTGCAAATATAATTTGCCTTTAGTGAGAGAGACCTAATTTAAAAAGCTTTCTTTAAGGAGCTCAAAATTCGATCACTCGCATCATAGCTCATCTGATTAGCGTCAATAAAATCACTATGTTTTTTATTTATTTCTAGATGCCCATCTATTATTTTTTTTATAAACATTTCAATTTCGTTTTGTTGGTCCAAGCCTGCGGCAATAAAGTGTGAATCGAGGGCTATCAATCCAAAGTCATTATAAAATCCCCGCATGTAACTAGGTTCTAAATTAGACGTATATAAAACTGTTTTTTTTACAAACAGATACTCAGCTAAAAAAGAACCACTATCATGAATCATTGCATCGGAATGAAAAAAAAGAGACGTATACTCACCTTCACAATATTGTGTGTTTTCTGAAGTGTTCCAAAATGAGTAAAAAAAATCAGTTTTTTCTCTCCCCCAATCAGAATGATTATAAAGTTTTGACTTTAATATTGGGTGAGGTTTAAACGCAAACTGTACATCTTCTGAAAATTTAATAGCCATTTGTTGCATAAAGCAGGCAATTTTTAAAAAGCTAGCATATGGCAAGCTTGGCATATCAATTGTGTGATGAGGCGCCCAGATGATTTTCTTTTTTATCTTACTTTGTTTTTTCCATACAAAACGGTCATCTTTAGCGTTTGCAATTGTCTCGATAAATGGATAACCAGTTAAAATAACATTTTTCCCCTTTGCTTGGCTGTATTGTTTAAATATATTTAACCCCTCATTATGAGGTGCAAAAATTCGCCACATTGCATTATGGAAACATTGATTATACTGCGCTTGGTAATTTTCATATCTAGATACATCAAAACTATAAGGTACATAACATGTCAAATACTTTAGATATGCATCTTCATAGTACTGCCGCATAGTTAATTTATGCGGATTAGTAAAAAAAACAATATCCGGTCCAAGCTCAGCCAAATCCAAAAAAGTACCAGTGTTTTGATCGTAAGATGATATTGTTTTATAACCCTTGTTGTTAAAATACTCATATGTTTCATTTAAGTCATCCCACATTCGATCGTCGCCATAATTAGTATATGGACAAACTAAAATTATCGGTTCAAACAGTGGGTCACTTAGCATTTTTTGAAAAACACTATCAACTTTCCATACGCTGCGGTGGATAACCAAAAAGACAACCCGCAGTCGCTTCTTCCCCTTTTTACTTTTTATCAAGGCGTTATGTTTTTTTTGCATCCAATGAAATAAAATTGTTTTTAACAATGGATCTATAAAATTATTTTTAACTGGTCTGATAGCGTTTTTTACTTGTATCGGCAATATTTTTCTTAGCAAAGCTAGCATCGTTATCCCTTAAACTCATTCATTGCCGCAATTACTTGCTTCACAGCTTCATCACTCATGGTGGGGTCAAGCGGAATAGAGAGCACCTGTTGATGGATCTGTTCGGTCAACGGCAGCTGAATTTCGGCATATTGGCGATACGCATGCTGTTTATGCGGAGGAATCGGATAATGAATTAAGGTTTGAACCCCATTGTCTGTTAAATGCTGTTGCAATGCTTCACGGTTTTCACAACGAACCACAAACAAATGCCAAACGTGTTGTTTGTAATGTTGAATGCTGAGTGTTGAGTTGTTAGTTGTTAGTTGTGAATTGTTAGTGGTGAAAGCGACGTTAAGTGGTAATGCGATGCGCGGGTTATTGATACCCTCACAATACATAGCAGCGATTTGTTGGCGGCGGACGGTTTCGGCCTCTAAATGGCGCAACTTAACTCGTAACATTGCAGCTTGCATTTCATCGAGGCGGCTATTTACGCCTTGATAAAGGTTTTCATACTTTTTATGAGAACCATAGTTGCGCAGTGCTTTGAGGGTTTGTGCTAGTTCATCGTTATTAGTGGTGATCGCACCAGCATCGCCAAGGGCACCGAGGTTTTTGCCTGGATAAAAGCTAAAGCCAGCGGCATCGCCCCAGTTACCGGCACGCTTACCGTTGATCTCTGCACCATGAGATTGGGCGCAGTCTTCAAGCACTAATAAGTTGTGCTCTTTAGCAATTGCCATAATTTCTGGCATCGGGCACAACTGGCCATATAAATGCACCGGCAAAATGGCTTTAGTTTTAGGGGTAATAGCAGCAGTCAGTATGGCCAGGTCGAGATTATAGCTGGCAGGGTTTGGCTCAACCAACACTGGCACCAAATCATTCTCGGTGATGGCCAGCACAGAAGCGATATAGGTATTGGCTTGAACAATCACTTCGTCACCGGCTTGCAGTTTACCTAATTCCTTCCATGCACGCAGGGTGAGAATTAATGCATCCAGCCCATTGGCCACACCAATCGCATGTTTAGTACCGCAATAAGCAGCAAACTCAGTTTCAAATTGGGTCAGCTCATTGCCCATAATATACCAACCAGAATCGATAACCCGTGCACAAGCATCTTTCAGTTCTTGCTGATATTGGTTGTTAATGGCTTTTAAATCTAAAAAATTAATCATATTACTGCTCTATATATTTAATAATTTTTGCCGGATTACCCACTACCACTGCGTAAGCTGGTACATCTTTCGTTACGACGCACCCCGCACCCACCATGGCATGTTTGCCAATGGTAATGCCCGGTAATAAGGTCGCATTGGCACCAATAGATGCGTTGTCTTCAATCGTGATACGAGCAAACGCTTCAGGATATACTTTGGATCGCGGCATTTTATCATTGGTAAAGGTGGCACAGGGGCCGATGAAGACGTTATTACCAATGGTGGTGCCATCCCAAATATAGACACCCGATTTAACGGTGACGTTATCCCCTAGTACTACATCATTTTCAATCAGGGTATGGGCACAAATATTACAATCACGGCCAATGGTGGCCTCTTTGAGCACAACAGCGAACTGCCATACTCTAGTGCCTTCACCAATTTGACAGGCTTGTACATCACTAAGCGGGTGAATAAACATAGTTACTTACAGCCTCAATAAATTGTGAATAATCTCGTATATAGTCCGACTCATCATAAAGTTGATCAGCTAACACCATCAGCACGCAGTCTTCGGAGAAATCGTACATCTCCCGCCACATAAAAGATTCAATCAACAAACCTTGGGCGGGATTATCAAGCAACACTTCAACTCGTTCACTGCCGTCATCGAGCACAAAGCGGCAAGAGCCGCGAACGACAATAGCAACTTGCTTAAGAGTTTTATGGGCATGAAAACCACGGCTCACGCCTTCTTTGGTTTTAAAAAGGTAGTAGACCCGTTTAACTGGGAACGGGATGTTTTTACCCTCTTCTAAAGCAATTAATGACCCACGATCATCACCATGGGCTTGTAGAGGGATAAGCTTAATTTGCATGTTCAAATGCCTGTTTGAATTGAGAAAAAGTTTGTGCCAGTTGGTCTTTTTCTGATAGAAATGTCTCATTAACAGGCCATTGAATGTTCAATTCAGGATCATTCCAACTAATAGCACCTTCACTGCCACGATGGTAAAAATCAGTAGTCTTATACAAAAATTCGGCTGTATCGCTCAGGGTGACAAAACCATGGGCAAAGCCCTCCGGGATCCACAGTTGGCGTTTATTTTCAGCAGAAAGATGCACACCAACCCACTGTCCAAAAGTCGGGGAACTCATTCGAATATCTACTGCCACATCGAATACTTCACCTACAACACAACGTACCAGCTTTCCCTGAGCATGGGGTGAGAGTTGGTAATGTAAGCCACGCAATACCCCTTTTGAAGATTTGGAGTGGTTATCTTGGACAAAATTAACAGGGTAGCCGACGGCGGCTTCAAATTGCTGTTGGTTAAAACTTTCAAAGAAAAAGCCACGTTCATCGCCAAAGACTTTTGGTTCAATAATTTTTACGTCGGTGATTTTTGTATTGATGATTAACATAATGTTGAATGCTTAATGTTGAATTAATTTACTGATAGCTTGTCAATTGATTTAGTGCAGCCTGCCAATCGCTGGGCTTAATACCAAAGGTTTGCTCAATCTTACTACAATCCAGTTTCGAGTTTGCAGGACGCTTAGCTGGAGTTGGGTATTGATCTGAGGTAATGGCGTTTACCTGCATCTCTTTACTCAATAGCTGCTGCGCCTGAGCTTGCTTGAAGATCTCAACGGCAAATTTCTGCCAACTCACATGTGGCATGCCAGAAAAATGATACACCCCATATTGCTCGCTACCGGCATAGAGTGCCTTGGCCATGACAATTAACGCAGCAGCAATATCACCGGCATAGGTGGGGCCACCAAATTGGTCGCTCACCACACCTAGTTCATCACGGGTTTGCGCTAATCGAAGCATGGTTTTTACAAAGTTATTACCAGTTTCGCAAAATACCCAAGCAGTTCGCAGGATTATATGGCGTGGATTTGCTACGGCCACTGCTAGTTCACCGGCCAATTTACTTTGACCATAAACGCCTTGCGGTGCAACCGCATCATCTTCTCGATATTCGCCCTTTTTATCACCGGCGAATACATAATCGGTAGAGATATGCAACATTGTTGCACCAACACGGTTAGCTGCTTGAGCTAAAAACTGTGGGCCGTCACGATTTATCGCATAGGAAAGTTCGACTTCTTGCTCTGCTTTATCAACAGCCGTATGCGCTGCTGCATTAATAATCGCATCAGGTTTGAATTGATTAACAAGCTTGCTTACCGCTGCGCTGTTAGTAATATCCAGCTGCTCACGATTTACAGCCAAAAATTCAATCTCTGGCATCTGGTTTAAGAATGTTGCTACGCAGCTACCTACTTGGCCATTACTTCCGGTGACTAATATTTTCATAGTGTCAAATTGTTAATTATGAGGTGAATGCTGAATGCTGAGACAGAAAACTCAACATTCAACACAAAGTAATCAAGACTACTTTAAGTGTGCCAAATACTGCCCATAGTCGTTTTTCAGCATGGGTTTTGCGAGTTCAAGTAACTGTTCAGCGGTTAACCAACCATTGCGATAGGCAATCTCTTCAAGACACGCGACTTTAAGGCCTTGAACATGCTCAATGGTTTGCACAAAGGATGAGGCTTCATGCAGGCTCTCATGGGTGCCGGTATCTAGCCAAGCAAATCCACGACCGAGTAATTCTACATTTAACTCACCCGCATTAAGATACATCTCATTAAGGGTGGTGATTTCAAGCTCACCACGGTGAGAAGGTTTAACTTGCTTTGCTAGTTCAACCACTTTGTTGTCGTAAAAATAGAGTCCAGTCACCGCATAATTGGATTTTGGTTTTAGTGGTTTTTCTTCAATAGAAATCGCCTTCATCTCTGCATCAAATTCCACCACGCCAAAACGCTCTGGGTCTTTCACTTGATAACCGAAAACAGTTGCCCCTGTTAGTCGGCTCGCAGCATTTCTCAGGGTTTTGCTGAATGATTGGCCGTAGAAGATGTTATCGCCCAGCACCAAACAGACTGCATCGTTGCCAATAAAATCTTCGCCAATAATAAAGGCTTGCGCCAAGCCATCAGGGCTAGGTTGTACTGCAAATTGCAAGCGGATACCAAAATCGGAGCCATCACCTAATAAGCGTTTAAAGCTTTCGTTATCTTCTGGGGTAGTGATAACCAATATATCGCGAATGCCCGCTAACATAAGCGTAGATAAAGGATAATAAATCATTGGTTTATCATAAATTGGCAACAGTTGTTTTGACACACCTCGAGTGAGTGGATACAACCGTGTACCTGAACCGCCGGCTAAAATAATTCCTTTCATTTAAAAAAAAGTTCCTAATTAAATAGGCTCTAGGTAAAAACTAGGCCTTTAAAATAAAGTTGTTAAAGAGATTAGATGCCTAAACGCTCACGCTGATAGGTGCCGTCTTGAACATGTTGGCACCATTGTTGATTAGACAGATACCATTCAATGGTTTTACGCAGGCCAGTCGCAAAGGTCTCTTGTGGTTGCCAGTTTAGCTCAGCACTCATTTTGGTCGCATCGATTGCATAGCGGCGATCGTGGCCAGGCCTATCTGTGACATAGGTGATTTGATCTGTATAAGGCGTGGCTTTAGGGACTAATGAGTCCAATATGCTACAAATAGTTTGCACCACTTCTAGGTTTTGTTTCTCGTTATGCCCACCAATATTGTAGGTTTCGCCGACTTTGCCTTCGGTGACCACTTTGTATAGTGCGCGGGCATGGTCTTCGACATATAACCAATCGCGGATCTGGTCGCCTTTACCGTAAATGGGTAATGGCTTGCCTTCGAGGGCATTTAAAATCACTAAGGGAATTAATTTTTCAGGGAAGTGATACGGACCATAGTTATTGGAACAATTAGTCACAATCGTCGGCAGGCCATAGGTACGCAGCCAAGCGCGAACTAAATGGTCGCTAGAAGCTTTAGAAGCAGAATATGGGCTGCTAGGTGCATAAGGCGTGGTCTCGGTAAATAGAGGCAGCTCTTGATTGACTGCTTGTCCTTCTTGTTCATCTGGATGTGGCAAGTCGCCATACACTTCATCTGTTGAAATATGGTGAAAGCGGAATGCTGATTTACGCTCAGCATCAAGTTGCGTCCAATATTGGCGGGCGGCTTCGAGTAGCGTGTAAGTGCCTACAATATTGGTTTGAATAAAATCTGCAGGGCCGGTAATTGAACGGTCAACATGGGACTCTGCCGCCAAATGCATTACTGCGTCAGGTTGGTGTTGTGAAAAGACTCTATCAAGCTCAGCGCGATCACAAATATCTACTTGCTCAAATGTGTAGCGCTCACTTGCCGCCACGCTCACAAGTGATTCTAAATTGCCTGCATAAGTCAATTTATCAAGGTTAATGACGCTATCTTGAGTGTTGTTGATGATATGACGAACGACTGCTGAGCCAATAAAACCTGCGCCGCCAGTAACGAGTATTTTCATTATTTACTACCAATAATTGTTGAATGTAACCATTTATATGGTCAATAAAGGGGGACAAACAGAGAAATTTTTCACATTTTTATCTCAGCCTTCAAAACCAAGCTGAGACACTTTTCATCCATTTTGAGACAGCTATATCTTAGCCATCTCTTGTAAAGCCTAAGTTTTACTGCTTTTCCTTAAACAGTCCCAATAGGCCCTTTTTTTTTTTTTAAATCTCTAGTTTTGTTCTTTTCTCATAAAATGCCTTACCAACACTATCATTACACCTAACATGCCGCCGAGCATGGTGCCTAAAACGCAAATTAATGCACGTTTGGGTTTGGCCTTTTCCTCAGGCGCTAATGCGGGATCGATAGTTTTAAATACGTATTCATCGCGAACTTCGGCAAACATGATGGTTTTTGCCTGCTCTTCAATCAATTTGTAAAGTACAGTTTTAATATCGGCGACATTGGTTAAGGCGATTTGTTGATTTAAAAACTCAGTACTCCGGTGTGCTTCAGCGACATCGCGCTCTTTCATCACTTTATTAATATCTTGGATTAACCAAGTGACCCATTGCTGGGCAACGGTTGGCGATAAATGCTCTACTGAAATGGTCACCATGCCAGATTCTTTATCTTTATTAACTGCGATGATTTTACTGAATTCTTTATAGGCCTCTTGCATTGATGGCTCAGGTTTAAATGGCGCTTTAACTTCACGCACCCAAGTATTGGTTTGCTCGTTATATAGCTCAGGGTCGTAGATAATTTTATCCGTATCCCTATCCCATTTTTTTGCGGCCATTAAATCGGCAAGTATATTGTGCTTTTGAATAAAATCACTGGTAAATTGGCGAGATTTTAATACTTCAATCGCAAGCTGGGTTTTATCAGTACCACCTTTACCGCCGAGGTTAACCCCAGCAAGGCTGGCTAAACCACCAAACTGCGATGCCAAGGCACTTAAGCCACCGCCCTGCTCCTCTGATGCTGGCGCCAACAAAGCTTCGGATTTATAGATATTGGGTTGCAAAATAGCAAAGGCGACAGAGGCAATCGCAAAAACAGCGGTTACGGCAATAATGAGCCATTTACCTTGCCAGATGACGGCAAAAAGCTCTCGAAGATCGATTTCGTCGTCTTGCACTTGAGGAAACCTGGCGTCGGATTGGTATGTATTTGGATTTTGAGTAATTTGTGTATTCATTGATTCTTCAGATTCTAGATTCTAGTACGCTGCGCGGCGAGAGCGCTGCGCTTCTATAAAGGCAAAAAGCTTAAAGCAGAGCGGGCTGCGCCCTTATAGAAAGAGCAGAGCGTCGCTTCGCGACTTCTAGATTCTAAAGCCACGTAGTGGCGTTCTAGAGGCCGAAGGCCATTCTAGAGCAGTGCTCTTTGCTGCGTTCTTCTTAGCTTTTACTCTTACTTTGCTTTTGTTTGATAATTGCACCTAAGATTTTGGCTAATTCTTTTGCTTCTTGAACCATAAGTAACGTGGGTTCCTTTGCCAAATATCCAACTTCAATACCTATATAAAGTTGGGTGACTAGCTCTCCTAGAGAGCCTTTGGCATAGTACAAAAAGCGAATTTGATCTTTTAGTGTTTCACGCTCTTCACCCTCAGCAATATTTGAAGGGACAGATAATCCTGAACGGGTTATTTGATCTTTAAAACCCCAATTACTTACTGATTCTGTCACTTGATATATTTGACAAGATAATCTCGAAGCTCGTTTCCAAACATCCAGTTGTTCGAATCGCATGAGAGCTCCTTTCAGTCGCGAGAATCGAGGAAAAGCAGAGCGTCGCTACGCGACTTCTAGATTCTAGAGCCACGCAGTGGCGTTCTAGAGCAGCGCTTTTTGCTGCGTCCTAGCAGTTGCGAAGCAACGCCCTAGATTCTTGCCACACCGTGGCGTTATATCCCCGATATCGCGGATACAGCCACAGCGGTGTTATAGATAATGCCGGTCACTTGCGTCCATAGCGTGAGGTTATCTTTGTATTCGGTATCTAATGGTACAACGATAGTGTCGCCTGGCTCCATTGAGCTGCCACCAGTAAACCACATTGAAGATTCTGGCATTTGTACCGCGCCATCGGCTTTTAATATGTAAGTACGTGATTCATCAGCACGTTTACGCGGGCCACCGGATAAGGCTAAGTATTGCTCATAGGTTAAACCCGGTTTATAGCGATGAGTACTTGGGTGTTGTACTTGGCCCATAACTGATACGGTTTGGTTAGTTGCTGGAATATAAAGAGTATCGGCGTCTTCTAACATTAAATTGGCACTTTCGATGCCTAATTCAATGGCATTAATATCAACGACTAAACGGCCAACGGTTTTTACATTTTCCAACTGATTTAACATCATTTGAGCGTCGTTATAACCCACTGTTGGAGTATCTTTGGTCAAGGCTTTAGCAGCAATCTCTCGGCGCAGTTCGTCGGCAAGTTTGGCAATCTCTTGCTGTTCTTTTTCTTGGATAGATTTACGTAAAAAGACTGCACTACGTGGTGCGGCATCACTTGTCATACCGCCTGCTCGGGCAAGCACCTCTTTTAAGGTTTCGCCGCGCTGGATGCTGTAAGTACCAGGGAATTTAACTTCACCCTTGATAGTCACCCAGCGGGTTTCTTGCCAGTCAGGCAACGTACGTACAGTTAAGATGTCACGGCTTTGCAGTTTAATATTGGCGGCAGGATCATTTTGCATAACGCGATCTAAGCTTAACTGCACATGCTCCACTGTGACACCATTTTGCTCTGACACTTGCTGGCGAGTCAGTTCAGCAGATAAAGTGTATGCACCTTCTTCTAAACCACCTGCTGCAATGAGTAATTCTTTAACATCCGCATTAACCGTTATTGGATACTGCCCAGGGAAGCGAACATTTCCATTGATATTGACCAGTTTGGCGGCATCACCAAAACGGCTTTGCTCTTTTAGCTTTTTAATGATGGGCTTAAGCAGCTCTTCACGGTCGGCATAGTCAAATACGATGACTGAATCCCGTGGTTTTAGCGGAATGTTGTAATGGGATTTTGGTTCTCCAATGGCACGGCCAAGATTAATCCGCTCAACTTCAATATCGCCGCGTTGGTTGATCTCTCGAACGAGTAGACTGTAATCCAAGTCGGCGGAGATGGTTAGATCCCCCCAAATTGAAGGCAATAAGTCAGCAACGGTTAAACCGTTAGTCCATTGATATTTACCAGGGCGAATTACCGCACCAGCAAGGGTGATTGCATTATCAATACGGCTTGAGGCTGAGCGCACATTGAGTAGATCGCCATTTTTAGCCAGCGTGCTTAGGCCTGAGTTTTCAGTTAAATCAACGGTAACAACAGTTTTTACCGCATCACGACTATAGCGCTCGATAGTACTGGCTTTGGGATAAGCGCCAGGATTTAAGCCACTGGCCATGTTAATCACATCTGCCATGGTCTCGTTATTTTTAAGCTCGTAAATCGCAGGGCGACGCACTTCACCAATCACGCTAACGGTGCCACCCGCTGATGGAATAAACACTACATCGCCAGATTGCAAGCGCATATCACCTGAAGCATCGCCACGCAGCAATAAATCATACAAGTCTAAACGGCCAATAGTGTTACCTGAGCGCTTTAATTGGATATTACGCAAGCTACCAATTTCATTTACCCCACCAGAGATAAACAAGGCTTGAGTAATTGTTGATAGACTCGATACGGTGTAAGAACCTGGTTTATATGCGTCACCGGCCACAAAAATTCGGATTGAACGCAACTCACCCATAGTGATGTTGGACTCAATACCTATCATGCTTTGGCTGATTTTTTGCTGTAATAATTCACGTGTTTCAGCAAAGGTTAAACCAACAAGTGAAATTGGGCCCAAATTCGGGAATTGCACTGCGCCATCGCGGCCAACAGTTAATGTAAACTGATTGTTTTCTTTACCAAAAAGTTGCACGTTTAAGGTATCACCAGGGCCCATCATATATTCTGCGGGCACTGGCACATCTGAAACGGGGGCAAAGGTACTGGGTGAGCCCGCAAAAAGATCGTAGCCAAAGCGTTTTAGCTCATTTTCTTTTTTGCTTTCAATTGCTTCGACATTCGCTTCAGTTTTAGTTGCCTGATTAAGCTTATCGTCTTCTGATTGATCAACGACACTGTTACCGTTTTCCGTTCGTGGCGTCACCACGGTTGGATTTTCAACAACCGTAGCGGCTGGTGAGGCTCCAGTTATCATTGACGGATCAATACCGTACTGGCGAGCTAAACGTTCTTGCTCTGACTTAGGTAATTGCTTGAATTGTTCAATCATCTGCGGAGAGGGCGTAACGGCTTGCGCCTGAGTGCCCATCAATATCGTGGCACTTAAACCCACTATGATGAATTTTTTGATTTGTTGTAACACCAGATATCTCCGATTGGGTTAAAGATGGAAAACAATGATACAGCAGAGCGTCGCTACGCTCCTTCTAGATTCTAGAGCCACGTAGTGGCGTCCTATCAGTTGCGAAGCAACGTCCTTCTTTTCTTTCAGACACGCTAACGATTATTCCGTATATCCATATACTCCACCCTGAGGGCTTGCTAAAGCAATTTTGAAGTGTTCCTGACACTTCTATCGCGTGGCGGCCAGAGGCCTTATTCAGTGCATCCAGCACTTCATCCTTCGGATCAGCTAACGCTGTTAATAATTGTTCCAGACAATTATTAACAGCGTTAGCTTAACGAATGAAACTATTCATTCGATGCCTTTCAGGCACGCTACCGCCCATAGATTGCGGCCTCTATATTGCCCTTCGCGCTGCGAATATTCTAATTTTTCAAAAGGTTAAAGATTTTAGGATGACGAGATTTTACCTACCATCAATCTAAAGTCATTAAAGTCTAAAGCCATTAAAGTTTACGATTAACACATCAAGTACTCTATGTGATTCAATAAACCAAAGGCCAATACTTAGCGAAAATCTAAAACCTCATACTGCTACAACATAAAAACCAAGTAAAACTTTAGTTGTACAAACAGGTTTTGGCGACTTAAATGAGTCGCAAATTGTACTGCTAAACCACTACATTGCTTGTTTAATAAACGGGCACATAAATTGTTTTTGGTTACTTATTGTGCAAAACCTGTTTTGATAAACAATGTAAAAACAAATAAATCATGTAAAACACTGAAATAAAATAAATTTTTTATTCCGGCTTAATATTACTTAAAATCAAAAAACTCAATCTATAGCAAATGTCCTACACGTCTCTAAGCAAAGATCCTACTTAGCAAAGTGAACTCATTAACAAATCACACTCGTTCAACTGAGTGTTCTGGTACAGATAAGGTGTTGATCTGCCCCATAATATTAAATAAAACATGGCAACGTTTGTTTGGGCATTTTTCTTGAAAAATACCTTCTAAATCAACAAATGGACCGTCTTTAAAGCGGATTTTTTCCCCTGTTTTTAGTTCAAATTCGCTGTCTAAAACAGATTGGGAAGGCGTTAATTCTTTCATGCGAATAGCGTGAATGACTCGGTCATCAATGGGTGTCATTCTTTCCTGACAATTGACTATACGACTCACACCGCGAGTAGAGTGGACCTGCTTAACGCTAGTTTGGCTTGGGTCAAAATTGATAAACAAATAATTTGGAAATAAAGGCACACGACAGATCCGCTTCTGACCGCGTTGAGATTTTTCTTCAGAGACCATTGGCAAATATGTCTCTAAATTTTGAAGAGCTAAATTTTGTTGTGCCCTCGCTTCACTACGAGGTTTACAGTACAAAAGGTACCATGCCTTCATCGATTAATCTCACTACCCTATGTTAAGTGACGTCCATTCACGGGTCGCAATCATAACAAAGTTGTCAAGACGGATGGAAGCAGTTTTTTGCCTTAAAACCCTTGCTGTTCGGTATCTAAACAAAGTGCCGATATATTAGGAAAATCAACATAAATCGATATTTGGTGGCGAGTTGCAGATAATCTCACCAGTTAGCAAGTCAAAATTGACTTTAGTGACTTTTAAAGGGTATATAAGGTGGGAATTTTAGCGAAAATATCCTAATTAACGCTTAAAATATTACTTTTATTATAAGAACGTAACAATAACTCATACTTAAATCTCAGCAATTCAACAATTTACTCATGCTTTTAAGCTAGAGCTAAATATCGAATTGACTCAAGATAAATGAGAAGAGCAACAATCATTTTTCTGTGGTGACATCATCCTGTTTCAGGGGCGCCACAGGCAATCACGAGCTTAAGGTGGAAACTTCATGAGCGTAGCAAAACCACAAGGGACAATGCTTGGCCATCCCAAAGGTCTGTTCCTACTGTTTACAACAGAACTCTGGGAACGTTTTAGTTATTATGCAATGCGTGCCATTTTGGTACTGTACTTAGTTGATAAAGTGCAAAGCGAAGGTGGACACGGTTTAGGTTGGAGCCAAGCTGATGCCATTTCGTTATATGGCACCTTCACTGGGCTTGTTTATTTGACCCCACTTCTTGGTGGTTGGTTAGCCGACACCTTTCTGGGCCAACGTCGCGCCATTATGATTGGCGGTACTTTAATGGCGGCTGGTCAATTTATTTTAGGTACGCCCCATGCTTGGGTGCCTGGGATGGAAACCGAAGTATTCTACGTCGGCTTAGGCACGTTAATCTTAGGTAACGGCCTGTTTAAACCGAATATTTCTACTATGGTGGGCGATCTGTACCAAGAAGGAGATCACCGCCGTGACGGTGCTTTCACCATTTTCTATATGGGGATCAACGTTGGTGCTTTCCTCTCAGGTATTATCGTAGGCTCAGTAGTTGCCGCTTATGATGGTAATTTCCAAGCTGGTTTTATCTGCGCAGGTATCGGTATGATCCTGTCGTTAATTATCCAGCTTGTGTTTGCACAAAAGTTACTTGGTGATATCGGTAGAACTCCTGCTGCTAAGCTTGAAAAGCAAAAAGCAGCAGAAAAAGGAGAAGTCCGTAAAGAACCACTGACGAAGGTTGAACGTGACCGTATTAAAGTCATCATGGTGATGGGTTTATTTACTATTATTTTCTGGGCGGGCTTCGAGCAAGCTGGCGGCCTGATGAACTTGTTCACTAACGACTTTACCGACCGTATGATCGGCACATGGGAAGTACCAACCACTTGGTTCCAATCCTTAAACGCAATGTTTATCGTTATTTTTGCTCCTGTTGTTGCTTCGATTTGGGTACGTTTAGGTAAAAACGAACCTAACTCCCCGATTAAGTTTGCTTTAGGCTTAGTGCTGTTAGCCGTTGGCTTCTTATTTATGATCGGTGCCGTTGTCGAAATGGGCGGTGACGCTACAGCTAAATCAAGCATGTGGTGGTTGGTTGGCGCTTATTTCTTCCATACCATGGGTGAACTTTGCTTGTCGCCTATTGGTTTATCTATGGTCACTAAGTTAGCTCCACTTCGCATCGCTTCGTTAATGATGGGTTCTTGGTTCCTCTTTGTGGCTGCTGCTAACAAAATTGGTGGTGTGGTGGGTTCCTTTATTGGCCATGGCGGCGAAAAAGAAGAACAACTTGCCAATGCAATGGCTATCTTCTCGGGTATTGCAATTACCGCAGCACTTTCTGGTGTGATCTTATACTTTATGGCTGACAAATTAGTCGATTGGATGCACGGTGCGGAAAGCAAGCATCACAATGAAGCAGAAGCATTAGAAGATGAAATTGCGGTAACCGCTGAACACGAAGCTATTAAAAGATAACGCAGCTAGAAGCTAGGACGCAGCCAAATGCACTGCTCTAGGGTGCTTCGCTGCGAGAAAAAGCAGACTGGGCTTCGCCCAGATAGAACGCTTCTACCATCCTGAATAATTCAATATTCGATAAAAACGCTGCAGAAATGCAGCGTTTTTTATTGCTTTGCTCCCAAAACACGTTGAGGTTAGAGATGGGATGTTTCGCACTCTGACAAATTAGAACATGGGTGCTAGGTTCTAGGTGCTAGGTGCTAGGTGCTAGGTGCTAGGTTCTAGGTGCTAGGTTCTAGGTGCTAGGTTCTAGGTGCTAGGTTCTAGGTTCTAGGTGCTAGGTTCTAGGTTCTAGGTGCTAGAGTCTAGGCTTCTCGAGCTACGCAATGGCCTAGCTGTAGCGCTTTTGGCTGCGTCCTAGCACCTTATCTTCTTATAAACTTAATTGAATAAAACCACCCGCAGGCAAGTTTGAATTGTAGACTAATCCTTTAAATTGATTATCTAATAACTGCTGCTTATGTTCAGGCTCATTGGTTGCGATACAAAGTTGCTCCTGGGGCAGAATCGTTCGAAACTGAACACTCGGTTTACCCCAATCTAATACCCCTAGTGGTAAACTTTCTGAAATAGCCAATGGACTTAAGCCTTTGTCATTACGCAAATAGCACCTCAGTCCCTTGCCTGCTAGGGCAATGGCAGCACGATAACGTGTTAATTCGATTGCGACATAAACAATATCTACTGTGATATCCAAACCGGACTTTACCAAACGCTCATTCAAGTAGCTCAGCATATTGAACGGCTCGATAATGGTTTTACTCTGACCACTTCGATAACTTTTCAGCTTTTGGTTGACAAAACTGCGTAGCAAAACACAAGCAAACGCCGCGCGATTGTCTTCGGGATAGAGGTGGGCCATATACATAATCAAATGATCACTGCCCACCATTGTTGAGTCAATAAAGTAGCTACTGATATCACTGCTTTTAAATAAGCTGTAATCAACTTTGGCGGCGGGATAACTGATATTTGAAGCAGGGAAAAGTTGCTGCTGAACTTGCTTAGCCGCTTCAACACTTTGTTCTAATAAGGCTAAATTATCATTCAACTCTTGGTGAGATAAAGCATCAAAGTCTGCCTGAGTAATATCATCGGGATGATTTCGCTGCAGCCCTTGTTGAATGGCTTGCTCGATAATAAAGAGATCGGCAACAGGTTTAACCAAATAATCACTCGCACCGATGCGCAGCGCCTCGACAACATCCGCCATAACATTGTTACCTGAAATAACAATAGAAGGCACTAATGGCTCTAACCTGCTCATTTCCTTAAGCATATCTAAGCCACCAAGCTTTGGCATACTCAAATCGGCAAGTATGATATCGAAACGTTGTTGCTTGAAATGAATCAGCCCCTGCTCTCCATCGCCAGCCTGCACTACCTGTGCACCGCGACCATTTAGAAAGGTAGCAACGATTTGCCTGAATACTGGGTCATCTTCAACCCACAGAATTGAAACACCATTTAACGCCATAAAGATTCCCGCGTAACGTTTACTGCAACAGCAATCATTCAATGATGACATGGGAAGAATCATTTATACGGCATTGGCTTGGCTGCATATTCATGCCTGCAGCCAAGTTAGCGCATGAGCTTACTCAAGTTCCTGCATGTACTGGTCGAGTAACTCATCATCTTCTTGTTTTTGAGGAACATTGCCATCATAGACCTTATAGTCCATGTGTTGTAAGTACGCATCTTTCACGAAGGCATAGGGATCGAGCGCATTATCAACAAGTCTTTCCTGGTCAATTGCCGAGGCTCTAGCATGTAAGCTTTTAAGGCCCCATTTAACCACGGATTGCCACACTGTGAGTTCAGATAGTGGAAAGTATAGACCATCAACCCAATCTGATGCGAGTTCACGAACAACATATGGACCAGCAAAGGGTGCCATAAAATAGGGACCATTAGGTACACCGTAATAGCCCAACACTTCGTTAAACTCGTCCTGCTTACGTGGCATTCCCATCATATCAGCCACATCAATAACGCCTAGTAACCCTATCGTCGTGTTAACCGTAAAACGACCACCCGCATTCGCCGCCCAACCCCATTTGCCTTGCAATAAGTTGTTTACCACGCTGCTGGGTTCTTCCAAGTTTTGCACAAAGTTATTAATCCCTGTTTTAGCAGGCAACGGGATATAATCGTTATAACCATGTGCAACTGGCCGGTATAGGTACCTATCGAGAAACAGATAGTTAAAGTCCCACATGGCCCGGTTGAACCCTTCAAAGGGATCTCTTGGATCTTCGTAAGTAATTTTTACAGCTGAAGCCCCGTCCTTTGGAGTGCTATCGGGTACGGCTACCTCTGCGCCATAAACCTTGGGCAGTAATGCAAAGCCTAAAAGTACCCCTATCCATTTCAACTTCATATTGCTCTCTTAAATAAATGTACTGCCGAGTTCACGAGTTTTCGTTAAAGTGACCATCAACAAGTGACGATAAAAGATTAGTCATCCGAGTCGTATACTAAGTATGACAGACAAAATGCCACTGACTTTACAAAGCGCATAAGCATACTTGGCAAAACAGTTTGGTCAATTGTTAATTTTTTAAATAACGCACCGCGAGTTATTCCAACAAAGGTTTAGTATGGAGTCGATTCCACTTAGTCAGATTACCAACGCACCATTAATCACTTCAGGGACTCAGAACACTGCCCTGAGCACCAATGCGCGTCCTATTCCCGCTGAAGTCCAACTATCTCCTGAAGGCGATAGTATTATTCTAAACGGTACAGAATATAATTTAAAGCTCGTTAATGCTCAGCAGCGCCAAGCATTAATTATTGCTAGTCAATTTTTAGTCAATCAAGTCGTGAATAGCCCCACTGAATCGAGTGCTATGACACAAACCTCGCAACTGATTGCCTTGGGTTCGACAGTCAACCTTAAGCTCCCAGAAGCGATCACATTACTTGCACAACAAAATGGGATTTCAGAGACAAAATTATACGCTCTCTCTGCCCGCCCACAGGGCTACCCCCTCCCTAATGTCATTACTACTGCAAAAGAATTCCAATTTACGAATGGAACTGTTGTGCCACAGGATCCAGGAACACGACTTAATGCGGGTGAATATCAAGCAAAAATTACCCTTTTACAAGGGAAACCTATTTTAGTGTTGACCCCAATACTGAGCAAACTCGAAATCCAAATTGGCGCTCCGATAAATGAAACTCAGCTTCCCATTATTGACAAGCAAGCGAGTCATGTTGTGATAAGCAAAATGGAACCCGTTCAGATTATTGCGAGTTTTTTACGGAAACTTGAGGGCTTAGTCCCCCAAACGGATAGCACTGCTGCAAAAGTAAATACGTCTAGCACCCAAGGTGGATCAATTTCCGACATAAAAATATCCCAGACTCAAACGGGTTCTATTGCGGATGAAGTGACATCCGTAAAAAACTCACCATCCAAGATTGCTATTAGCGTCAATTTACAATCCACTACTGAAGTAAAGCTGACGACAGGACAAACTACCAATCAACAAATTGATCCCAAAACGGCTATTCCTGAACCTAAGGCACTGACTAAAGATGCAAGCGCATCGGATGTAAAAAATACCGTAACGGCATCAAATACTTTGCAAAGTCAACATGCAAAATCGGACTTTAGCAGCTTACAGACTAAACCACAGGTCCTCGCTAATGAGTTAGCGATGACCAAAAATTTGTCCAGTAATGAAACACCGCTAAATCTTAAAACCCCATCAGACTCGTTAGGTGCTGATAAACAAAATAAGCTCAACGAAGCCAATATCAATGTTAATCAAGTGCTTCAAAAAGCCTTTACCAAGGCCGGTGCTCTCCCCATCGAGCAGATGGTCTCTCGAGCTAGCACAAACTTAGCTGCCGAGCTGTTAAAACATCTGCCTCATCTAGGCCCACATCCTTTAGGCCAATTAAGCGATCCAAACGAACTAAAAGACAGCATCCTTGGTCTCGCAACCTTAAATTTAGCAACGCCGCAGCTCGGTCAAGCCTCAATGCTATTCAATGCGGGAGCCATTAGCTCATTGTTTCAGTTGTTATTGGGGTTTATGGCAAATAATGCTAATAGTAAAATGAGTGCTAAATTGGCTGATTACTTAGAGCAACTCCAAACTAAAATCGGATTATCTAACCACCAGCTGGGACAATTTAGTAAAGCTGGCGGCCTAGAAAGCATGGTACAACTAGCTTCAAGCCTACAGCTTTATCAACAAGCCAGTAGTGAAAATAATGGCAATTTAGTGTGGTTTTTTGCCCTTCCCTATGGGATTAATCAACGTCATGAACAATTAGAAGGTAAATTCGAGCGAGAAGCCGATAGCGATGAACAGCAACATCATAAAGGCTGGAATTTACAATTGAAGTTTAATCTCGCCCAGGGTCCATTACTGATATCGGCACGTTTTCACCAACAAGTACTAGATATTCAGTTCAAAGGTGACAGTCAGTCATTACTTCGCCGAGTAGATAACTTTCTGGCTCCACTGGGACAAAAACTATCGCAATTAGGATTTACACCGGGTGAATTATCCACCCAATTAGCACCAGTTCCAGCAACATTGCTGCCTGGTGATCATTTTCTTGTGAAAACAAGAGCATAATTAAAGAGTCTATCTATGGCGGAAGAATATAAAACCCAGCAAGCTGTTGCCTTGAGTTATGACGGAAAACATGCGCCTAAAGTAGTCGCATCGGGTGAAGGGCTAATCGCTGACGAAATTATCGCTCTAGCAAAAGCCTCAGGCGTTTATATTCACCAAGATCCGCACCTGAGTAACTTTCTTCGATTGCTTGAATTAGGCGAAGAAATTCCAAGAGAGCTGTATCTGCTTATCGCCGAATTAATCGCATTTGTGTATATGCTGGACGGAAAATTCCCAGAACAATGGAGCAATATGCATAAGAAGATTGTTGATAAGGCTTAAAGCAAAGGTGGCTAGCTCCTAGAGCCACAACGTAGCGTTCTAGAGCAGCACTTTGCTGCGGCCGAGAGTCACGAAGTGCGTCCCAAATTATTCGCCTATTTACGGTGTAAACGAATTAACAACTCAGCTTCAGCTTTAGGCAATTCACACTCTTTGATTAGCTCATCTACACCGGCTCCGAGGGCCACCATCTTCATCGCACGCGTATAAAGCTTTGCTTGGGGATCCTGTTGAGTAGATTCTTCAATGCGTTCAGATTGTTGATGTAAGCGTTTTTCAAGCTCAATCACACGACGTCCCATACCAATGGTACCGCTTCGAAGCTCCTGCATTTCACGCTTAAAGCCCTCGCGCTGACGATCGCCCTCTTTCACTAATACGGTTAACGCTTCAACTTTACTGCGCAACTTACTTAATTGTTTCTGAAGGTAAAGAACTAAACCTAAACACGCAATCACATAAACTAAGGCTGCGATTAAAAATTCATCGCCCATTCATCATCCCTACGCATCACAATCAGCTGAAATCAGCACCGACTCATCAAGTGGCATTCTAAAAGAGTAAATTAAAGCCAAATGAATCGTTCGCATAACAAAAAGCAAAGCGGCAGATAGACACTATCTGCCGCCTCCGATGAATATTTAGAGTTGATTTAATTCAGCCCACTCTTCATCGGATAATAGTTTGTCTAAATCAACTAAGATCAATAACTCATTATCACGATTGCTAACGCCTTGAATAAACTTCGCACTCTCTTCTGTACCAACGTTAGGCGCGTTATCAATTTCAGAGCGGCGTAAGTAAACGACTTCAGCAACACTATCGACCAAAATACCAATGACTTGCTTTTCTGCTTCAATGATCACGATACGTGTCGAATCATCCACTTCTGCTGATTGCAACCCAAAACGTGAGCGGGTATCAATAACAGTAACCACATTACCGCGTAAATTGATAATCCCTAAAACATAGTGTGGTGCACCAGGTACGGGAGCAATTTCGGTGTAACGCAGCACTTCTTGCACTTGCATGACATTAATACCATAAGTCTCGTTGTCTAACTTAAAGGTAACCCATTGCAATACTGCATCATCTTTACTTGCAGCCACGGCTGCGACATTTCTTGTATCTTTCATGTTTACCTCAACCAATGGAGTCCTGACAGCCTAAACCCGCATCAAGCATTTCAACTAAGGCTTGTACGTGCAAAATGCCACACATTTGTTCTTTAACCACACCAGCTAGCCAAGGACGTTTCCCTGCTTTGCTGCGCCAATTTACTTGCGATTTGGTAATTTTTACTGCATTAAGCAGGGACTCACAAGCTAATCCCCAATTACTGCCCTCTAATAATACAAGATATTGATAATTTACCGATTGCGCCAGTTTATCTGTGTATTTTTCTGGCATAACCCACGCACAGGTATCCACTAGATTTAACTGTTCTTCTCGATGAGTTTGTACACCAAGGAACCAAGAAGGACGACCAATAATATGATTAATCCGTTCTACTTTGACGATACCACCGAGACTGACTAATGGAACCGCTAACGTCAACCCAGCTACCTTAAAGAATAGTACTTGAAACTCATCATCGAGTACTTCTTGCAGATCTTTTGTCACACTTGGAGGCGCAAAGCCGACTTGAGTGTCAGGCACAGTCGATAAGTTATCGACTTGCGTCGGCGCAACATCCGCAGTCTCATCAACTTCAGCAACCGTTATTGCAACAGGTTGCTTGGGTGCTGGTAAAGGTTGCTCGATAACCTCCGTTGGCTTATCAACAACTGTAGCTTCCACTTTTAGGACTGGCGCAAGCAGGCGCTCTAGCGACTGTTTATTCACTAACGGCTCAGCACTCTCCTTAGAGGAGACAGTAACAATGCTTTTTGCCCGAATAGGTTGTACTTCAGGTTCTGGAGTAACTTTAACATCCGCTTTAGACCGCTCATGCTCTGCCAAAATGGCATTATTGAGCTGCTGAGTTTCCGTTTTTTTACTGCTATCAAAAGCGGTCGCAACATTTTCTTGAGATTTAATGGGGGAAGCACCAAAGGCACTATCGTCTTCGTGCAATAATAATTCAAAAAAATCAAAAACAGTTTCATCAACCGATTTTGACATGGCCAAACTCCCCAGCTAAAAGAAAATCTAATAATCTTTCATAGGCCTTTACACCACGACAACCACTTGCATAATGGGAGGCGGGTAAATGCGCTAAACTTGCGTCTCTAAACTTAGTATCTACAGGAATAACATCACGCCATAGACTCTCACCATACTGTTCACTCAACACCTGCAACGCAGCAGGAGATGCCTTAGTACGCTTATCAAACATGGTTGGGACTACGGTATAACTGTAACGAGTCTTCTTTGACCGCCCCATGATTTCCATAGTTTTGACCATGCGCTCAAGCCCTTTAATCGCTAAGAACTCTGTTTGCACAGGAATGACAATATGTTGGCTCGCGGCTAACGCATTTACCATCAGCACACCTAAGACAGGCGGGCAGTCGACGATGGCAACATCATATTCATCAGCAACAAGGGCAAGCAAATTACGCAAGACAAGTCCCATGCCTTCTTGATGGCCTAAAGCTCTATCCAGTGTTGCTAGCGCCATAGTCGACGGTAATAAATCTAAACCATCCACCAAAGTTGGTACGATATGCGATTTAACCAGCTCTTTTGTAAGATGATTGTGCGCAACAAATACATCAAAAAGAGAACCAGGCACCTCTTCTGAGTCAATCCCAAGGTAGTAACCGAGTGAAGCATGAGGATCGGTATCAATCATCAAGACGCGCTTCCCCCGTTTAGCGAGGGCTCCCGCTAAACTTGCTACCGAAGTGGTTTTACCGACCCCACCTTTTTGATTCGCTATGGTCCAGACTTTCAAAGCACTGACCTCTTAAATGTTGATTCTGTGCCATTTATAAGTGGAATGATTACGCGGCCCACCACGTTACTCTTCTTCCCTTGTCGTGACTCTTATGCCACCGTTAGGCAGACTTATCACCTTAACACCGTCGGCATTTTCCGAAATCACCACAGGAACTTGAGTCGACTCCTGTCGAACCTCTGTTGTCAATGCTGCTTCATTTTGCAAACGCAAAGAGACTGATGATTCAGCAGGTGACTGAGAGGATAACTGTTGTTTATCCATCTCAGGCACTTTTTCAAGTAAAGGCGGAATATTATTACCATCCGCCGCTGGCATTTCAGGCCCAAGAGTCACTGCATTATGTTCACCAGGCGCCACCATTTTTAGCATAGCCTTAGTTTGTTCTGGATGTGTGGCAAGCCAATCAGCAATGACCTTAGCTTGCTCATCAGGCACCATGAGCACGACTTGGGTCGATGCTAAGCGTTTAACATCAGCAAGCAATTTTACGTTTTTTCGATGATAATCGAAACTTAAGGCACCAAGACAAACGATCGTCATCATCATTAGCACCATAATAAGCACAATATTTGTGCTTATCTGTGACTTGCTACTAGCCACGTGCAGACTCTTTTAAAATCGATTCAGCCATGTGCTCCAGTGAAATGGATTGAGTGGCAATTCCCGCACTGGCCACTGCTTGAGGCATGCCATAAACGACGCAACTCGCTTCATCCTGCGCCCAAATGGTCGCACCGGCAGCTTTAAGCATGCGTGCTCCTTCTCGGCCGTCAGCTCCCATTCCAGTTAACACTACAGCAAGCACATCTCCACCGTAGGCTTTTGAGGCTGAAGCAAAAGTGATATCGACACAAGGCTTATAATTCATTTCAGCACTACCAGCGAGCACTTTTATTCGGCCTGTGACGCCTGTACGCTCTACCATCATCTGCATTCCACCTGGCGCTAGATACGCACAACCTGGACGCAAAATATCGCCATTTGCCGCTTCTTTTACCTCGATTTTACATAAACCATTTAAACGATTTGCAAATGCTGGGGTAAAAGCGGCTGGCATGTGTTGGATCAGCAAAATAGGATGCGGATAATTTGCTGGAAACTGAGTCAAAATTTTCTGTAAAGCGACAGGCCCCCCCGTCGATGTACCGATTAACAATAATTTGTATTGCTTACCACTAGCACGAATGGACGATAAAGGTGACGTGCGCACTGGTGCAGGTGCATTTTGAACAGGAGTGGCCACATTCCCTAATACCGAGCCAGTGCTTGGTCTTGGGGGAATTGGGGCAACGCTAGGGCGCGCCACTGGACGGAAAATTCGACGACGACCAAGAGCCTTGACTCTTTGCTGCAATAACAAAATCGCTTCATCTTTATTGGTCGCGATATCTTCAAAACGTTTAGGTAAAAAATCTAACGCACCCGCATCTAGGGCGTCTAAGGTGGCCTTAGCGCCATCATGGGTTAATGATGAAAACATCAGAATCGGGGTTGGACACTTTGCCATGATTTCACGGACGGCGGTGATACCGTCCATGACAGGCATTTCAATGTCCATAGTGATTACTTGGGGATTAAGCTCAGCAGCCATCTTCACCGCTTCAGCCCCGTTAGCAGCCGTCGCGATCACTTCCAGTTCAGGATCTTGATTGACTATTTCACTAACACGTCGTCTAAAAAAGCTTGAGTCATCAACGACTAATACTTTAATGGCCATTCCATTCCTTAACTTGGGAACTAACTTTTATTTTTCGCATAATGCTTTAATAACCCAGGAACATCCAAAATGAGCGCAATACCACCATCGGATGTAATCGTTGCCCCAGCCATACCTGGCGTACCGTGCAACAAGGCTCCCAGTGGCTTAATCACCACCTCTTCTTGGCCAATCAGTGCATCCACAACAAAACCTATCTGCATCATACCTAACTGCACTATCACAACATGACCATGTTTCTTGTCACCATGTTTGAAGGTAGTTTTATTTCGATGCAACCAATGCTCTAGATAGAAGAGCGGCACGGCCTTGTTGCGAACGATGACAGTGAGTTGTCCGTCAACAATATTGGTTTTGGTAAGATCGAGATGAAAAATCTCATTAACACTGGATAAAGGTAATGCAAAAACTTGTTTCGCAACATCAACCATAAGTGTTGGCATAATTGCCAAAGTTAACGGCACTTTAATCTCAAGTATGGTGCCTTTGCCTTTCATCGAGTCAATATGCACAGTACCGTTGAGTTGGGTGATACGGGTTTTAACCACGTCCATTCCCACGCCACGACCAGAGATATCTGAAATCTCGACCTTGGTCGAAAAGCCTGGGGCAAAGATCAAGTTATAAGCTTCATTGTCCGTCATACGCGCAGCGGAATCTTCATCCAACACGCCACGTTTAATGGCAATTTGTTTTAACTTTTCAGGATCCATACCTGCGCCATCATCTTCGATTTTTAGCAGAATATGGTCACCCTCTTGGCTTGCCGATAGAGTAATCGTCCCCGTCCTGGGTTTACCAGAGGCTTCACGGTCATTTGGCATTTCAATACCATGGTCGACCGAGTTACGGACCAAGTGCACTAAAGGATCCGCCAGCGCCTCAACTAAGTTTTTGTCAAGGTCTGTTTCTTCACCAACCAACACTAAATCAATTTCTTTATTGAGCGTACGGGCTAAATCACGAACAACGCGAGGGAAACGGCCAAAAACCTTTTTAATAGGCTGCATACGGGTTTTCATGACCGCGCCTTGCAAATCAGCAGTCACTAAATCTAGATTCGCGAGCGCCTTAGACATCTCTTCGTCATCACGACTAATGCCCAAACTCACCAAACGGTTACGTACTAATACTAGCTCTCCCACCATATTCATGATTTGGTCGAGTCGTGCAGTATCTACGCGAACGGTCGTTTCACCTTGAGGAACATTTGCTGATGCGGCAGCGGCAGCTTTAACAGGAGCCTTCTCGGCGAGCGCAACTTCGGCCTGAGGTTTAACCGCTGGAGTGGTTACAGGAGTAACACTGGCTTTAGGCACAGCAGGAGCCGCAGCAGATGTGGCAGGAGTAGGAGCTGGTTTCGCAGATTCCACTTTTGCAACAGCTTTAGCTGGTGCCCCACCTTTTCCATGAAGTTCGTCGAGTAAACGCTCAAATTCATCGTCAGTAATTTCGTCTGAATCGACAGCAACAGCAGTTGGTGTTGACACTGGCACAGCAACAGTTTCAACCTTAGGCTGAGGTGATATAGGTGTATCTACTTTGCCATTAAATTTTCCTGAACCATGAAGCTCATCAAGCAGGGCTTCAAACTCATCGTCAGTGATATCATCACCCGAGCTGGTAGCTTGTAGTACTTTGGGCTTGGCTATATTTGATACAGAGGGAGTTGACGCAGTGGGTACTGCCACAACATCAGCATTAGTAGTGTTAGTCACACCGGGACCTTTTCCACTACCGTGCAGTGCATCAAGCAAAGCCTCAAACTCCGCTTCATTAATCTCATCAATACTTGAGTTTGAAGAACTCACAGCCTCAACAGGCATCTCTTCAACTGCGACAACGTCAACAACAGTTTCAATAACGGGTTCGGGCTCAGCAATAGATTGAGGCTCTGACGCAGTTTGTCCTAATTCTGACGGCAGAGGCTCACCAGAACTAAGTAACTTTAATTTTGCAAGTAATGCAGCATCAGCAGGATCTTGTTGCTCTCCCTGCTGGGTTTGAGCAAACATGGTGTTAATCGCATCAACAGCCTGAAGAATAATATCCATTAATTCTGCTGTGACACTGCGCTTGCCAGTACGCAATAAATCGAATGTGTTTTCTGCCTCATGGCAGACATCAACCATAGGAGTCAAACTTAGGAAACCTGCGCCGCCCTTTACGGTGTGAAACCCCCTAAAAATGGCATTTAGCAAGTCAGTATCATCAGGATTATTCTCAAGGGCAACAAGCTGCTCTTGAAGCAACTCTAATATTTCCCCCGCCTCGATTAAAAAGTCCTGGAGTATCTCTTCATCTACATCAAAGGCCATCAAATTGACTCCCAGTTAGAAACCCAGACTCGATAGCAGATCATCCACTTCGTCTTGACCTGTTACTACATCTTGACGAAGCTCGGCATTCATTATCGGCCCTTCAGCTTCAATATTATTTTTCTGAGTAATCTGACTCTCAATTATTGGCTGCTCACCAAACACCGTCAGCATAGACACCAGATTACTTTCAACTTCCATCACTAGATCGATTACCCTGCGGATCATTTGTCCAGTCAGGTCTTGAAAATCCTGCGCCATCAATATTTGGTTGAGCAATTCGCGTAATCGGTTTGAGTCCAATTCACTTCGCGACATCAAATGCTGAACGTTATGGCAAAGCACCTTAAAATCACTGAGGGCAATTTCACGACGCATTAATTTGTCCCACGATGGCATCACTTGTTGGATGTTCGCGGTTAATGCATTCGCTAACGGCAAGCACTCCTCAACAGCATCCATAGTCTTATTTGCAGCTTGTTCAGTCATGTCAATGACATAACTTAGCCGTTCCTTAGCATCGGGTATTTCTGTATTGGCTAACTCAACTAACCGATTATCGATTTGGAAATCCATAAGAGCGCTATGCAATTGGCGAGTGAGTTTGCCTACCTCATCAAAAAGTTCCCTCTGAAGAGGAGCTGCCAGTTCTCTTAATAAATCATCAGCTTGATTTTGTTCATTCGCGCTTAACAGTTCGACTAAACGCTGAGCATGCTCGAGCGTGATGAGCCCTGATGTATGTGACTTCATAGCTCATCCCTGCTTAAGCGAGTCGTTCAAATATTTTATCTAGCTTCTCTTTCAATGTTGCTGCGGTAAAAGGCTTTACCACATACCCATTCACACCCGCTTGTGCAGCAGCAATAATTTGTTCACGTTTTGCCTCGGCAGTGACCATTAATACCGGTAGATGCTTCAAGGAGTCATCGGCCCTAATGGCTTTAAGTAAATCGATACCCTGCATGCCTGGCATATTCCAGTCTGTAACGACAAAATCAAAATCGCCTTTTTGCAACATTGGCAAGGCGGTTGAGCCATCGTCCGCTTCCTGGGTGTTGTTAAAGCCCAAGTCTCGCAACAAGTTCTTGATGATACGTCTCATTGTCGAAAAGTCATCAACGATGAGAATCTTCATATTCTTGTCCAAGGTTTCCTCCGGTGAGCTGACATTCAGTGCTCAATTAATAATTATACTTATGTCCAATGCTTGAGTTTGCCTTTGAGTCGCAACATTGCCTGACTTAATATCTGGCTAACACGCGATTCGCTTACCTCAAGAATGGCGCCAATCTCTTTTAAATTCAATGCTTCATCGTAGTATAACGATAGCACTAGCGCGTCCCTTTCGGGCAATAATTTTATCGCCTCAACAAGTGCAGAATGAAACTGGGTTTCTGCCAAGACCTCAAACGTACCATCGCTAACATCATCACTTGTAGTGAGTATATCCTGTGATACGCCTAAGTCTTCTATCCCTATGATTTTACCAACAGAAACATCGTTAAGAATATGATGGTACTCATCGAGCGTCATATCAAGTTTTTCTGCAATTTCTGTGTCGCGCGCATCACGACCTAGCACTTGCTCTAATTCATCAATAGCTTGGGCAACTCGACGATTATTTCGGTGGACAGAACGAGGAACCCAATCGCCACGGCGGATTTCATCCAACATGGCGCCACGGATCCTTATGCCGGCGAAGGTTTCAAACTTTGCACCTTTACCGCCATCAAACTTAGATGATGCTTCTAATAATCCCATCATCCCCGCCTGTAGCAGGTCATCTAACTGCACAGAGGCAGGTAATCTGGCGAGCAAGTGATGTGCAATTCTTTTAACCAACGGTGCATACTGTTCAACGATTGACGTTTTATTGTCTAAACAAGTATACGCTGCGGCTTTATTCACTCGTTTTTTCCTCTTGAAAATCTGGTCGTTGAACTAAGCGCTCAACGAAAAACTCCAAATGCCCACCAGGTTGCTGTGGTACTGGCCAGCTCATAATTTTATTCGCTAGGCCTTGATAAGCAATTGCAGCGGGAGACTTAGGATAAGCTTCAACCACTAACTTTTGCTTGCGAACCGATTTACGCAAATTTTCATCAAATGGAATGGTCGCAACTAATTCAAGTGCCACGTCCAAGAATCTGTCGGTCACTTTACTGAGTTTAGCAAACAATTCCATACCTTCGCGTAAACTACGCACCATATTTGCAACAATTTTAAAGCGGAAGACGCCGTGTTCACGGCTGAGGATTTTGATTAATGCATAGGCGTCAGTAATAGACGTTGGTTCGTCACAAACAACAACCAACACATCCTGTGACGCACGGGAGAAACTGAGTACCATGTCAGAAATCCCCGCGGCAGTATCCACGATGAGAATATCAAACTGGGTGCGCATCTCACTGAAAGCACGAATTAAGCCCGCATGTTGCGCAGGACTTAGCTCTACCATGCCCTGAGTACCCGATGTGGCTGGCACAATCCCAATACCTTTAGGCCCCCGGACAATAATGTCATCTAACTCAGCATCGCCAGACAATACATGGGAAAGGTTACGTTCAGCACGGATCCCTAACATGACATCGACGTTTGCTAAGCCAAGGTCAGCATCAAGCACTAAGACACGCTTGCCCTTCTCGGCTAATGCTACGGCAGTATTGATGGATACGCTGGTTTTACCCACACCACCTTTACCACCCGTAACCGCGATTACTTTCACTTTTTCGTTATAGGGTTGATTCATCATACGTAAACCACTTGCTTGATCCAGGGTCATAACTCTACTCAAATGCACAGGTCATATTATCTGACCACGCTGTGTCTGGTAACGATTGTTGTTCTGTGTTTTCTAAGGCCGCTAATGCTTGCTCAGCGAGCATCAAAGTATCAGCAACTTTCATATCTTCGGGCACTCGCTGCCCATCCGTAACATAACTTAATGGCAATCCACTTTGGATCAACACACTTAATGCGCCCGCTAAAGACACAGATTCATCAAGTTTGGTGAGTACAACACCAGATAAGGGAATGCGTTTAAAGTGATTTACAGCATCTTGCAGCACGCGGCGCTGTCCTGTGGCAGACAGTACCAGATAACTGCGGATAGGTATTCTGCTATTTGCAGTTAAATTATCAAGTTGCTGGTAAAGCCGCATATCTCGTTGGCCCATACCCGCGGTATCTATCAATACTAGCTTGCGATTTCTAAACTGATACAGAATTTGCTCTAGTTCAGCAAGGTCATGGGCTTGTTTGACTGGGCAGCCCATGATTTTGCCATAGGTGGCCAATTGCTCATAGGCGCCAATACGATAATGATCTGTGGTAATCAATGCCACTTGGTCAGCACCATGGTGAGCAGCAAAGCGTGCGGCCAGTTTAGCCAAGGAAGTGGTTTTCCCCACACCAGTGGGACCAACTAATGCCACAACACCGCCTTGCTTAACAATATCATCACCTTGATTATCAAGCATATTCGCAAGACTTTGCGGCAGTGCACGAACTAATTCTGCAGGAGTATAGTGTTGGCTCAGCGCAGCTAATTTGTTTGCCACCGCTGGTGAAAACTCGGCCTCCAACAACTTTGACTCCAGCATGGCACCGACAGGGTCGATACGCTTTTTATGCTCAGTCATCAATGCTGAAACCTGATGGGTCAACAAATTACGTAAGGATGATAACTCGTCGCGCATGGCTTCAAGATCGGCATTTTGCTTTTGCGAACTCTGTGACTTTTTATCGAAGGGATTGCCCATATCATGGCGCTCAGCTTTAGGCGCAGCTGCGGTGGCTTGTAATCCTTTAGCCCATGCAGGAAGCTCAGCATCTTGTTGTTGATGCGTGAGCTGTTGGTTTAAACGATTTTGTTGCTTCTCAAGCAAGGCTTGGAGTGAGTCCGCTGGCGCCGAGGGTTTTAGCTTAGTTTCAGCGCGGATAGGCGCTTTGGCACCGAGCGAAACTAAGTCATCACTCACATCCATAAAGGTCGGAGTCGCAGCAGGCGCTTTCGCTTTTGGCTCGTCGTAGTCAACGGCAGCGACAATCTCAATACCGCCGTTCACCTTTTTATTGGACATAATCACCGCATCGGAGCCGAGCGTGTCCTTCACTTGGGCCAGTGCAGCACGCATGTCTTTGGCAAAAAAACGTTTAATCTTCACTTATGCGTCCTCTACTGGCCGACGGCAGATACGATGCGTATTTGCTTTTCATCGGGGATTTCTTGGTAAGAAATCACTCTGAGATTAGGAATAGTATATTTAACAAAGCGAGACAGGGTCGCACGTAACATACCAGACGTTAGCAAAATGGCAGGCTGTCCGACCATTTCTTGCTTTTGAGCGGCATCCGCTAAGGATTGTTGCATACGCTCCGCAAGACCTGGCTCGATATTGGGACCATCCCCACCCGTTGCTTGCATTGATTGATGCAACATCTGTTCCAACTCTGGCGCCAAAGTTATGACGGGGATTTCGAGTTCAGGGCCAGAGATCTCTTGAACGATCATGCGCTTCAATGCGATACGCACCGCCGCCGTTAACACTTCAGTATCGTTACTCTTAGTGCCGTATTCTAACAAAGTTTGCACTATGGTACGCAAGTCTCTGACAGAAACTCCTTCATTTAATAGGTTTTGCATCACTTTTACGACATTTCCGAGCGGCATCACATCAGGAATAAAGCCATCCACCAACTTAGGCGAGTGTTTAGCAAGCATATCCATCAGTTGTTGCACTTCTTCGTAGCCTAAAAGTTTTGCTGCATTATTCGTCAATATTTGGCTGATATGAGTTGCCACTACCGTCGCGGCATCCACTACCGTATACCCTAAGGTTTGGGCATGTTCACGCAGCTCAGGGGCAATCCACACGGCTTCTAGACCAAAGGCTGGATCACGGGTCTCAATGCCATCTAACTTACCGTACACTTGTCCCGGATTAATGGCGAGCTCGCAGTCATGGCGAATATCCGCCTCACCCACAACAACGCCCATAAGAGAAATACGATAGGCATTAGGCGAAAGGTCTAAATTGTCACGTATGTGAACCGCAGGAACCAAGAATCCCAATTCTTGCGAAAGCTTTTTACGTACGCCCTTGATCCGGCTGAGTAATTCTCCACCTTGACCTTTATCGACTAAGGGGATTAAACGGTAACCCACTTCAAGACCGATAGTGTCAACATGATGCACATCGTCCCAGCTAAGTTCCTTAGGCTCTCTTTCGGCTCTTTCCGTTGGGCCCGTTTTGACTTGTTCGAGGGCTTTGGCACGTTTAGCCTCATTACGTTTAAATATAAAATAAGCCGCACATCCCGTTAAAACGGCGAAACTTAAAAACGCCATGTGCGGCATCCCAGGCACAATCCCCATAACGAACAATACGCCAGCAGCAATCCCTAGCGATTTATGACTGTCAAACATCTGACTCATCAACATCTGACCCATATCGCCAGATTCATTTTGGCGAGTTACCATCAATGCCGCAGCAATTGACAGTAATAAGCCTGGGATTTGGGCGACTAACCCGTCACCTATTGTTAAGAGGGTATAAATTTCAACCGCTTGAGAGAATGTCAAACCATGCTGCACAATCCCGATAATAAAACCACCGAGAATGTTGATCACTAAAATCATGATACCCGCGATAGCATCGCCCTTAACGAACTTAGACGCACCGTCCATTGCGCCATAAAAGTCAGCTTCGCGGGTGACTTCAGCCCGCCTAGTTCTGGCTTGATCTTGATTAATGATGCCCGCATTTAAGTCAGCATCAATTGCCATTTGCTTACCGGGCATCGCATCCAAGGTAAAGCGAGCACTCACCTCAGCAATCCGGCCAGCACCTTTGGTAACAACAGCAAAGTTGATAATAATCAGAATGATAAATACAACTAGACCAACGGCATAGTTACCACCAATCACTACGGAGCCAAAGGCTTCAATGACCTTACCCGCCGCATCACCACCGTTGTGACCTTCGAGTAATACCACACGGGTCGATGCCACGTTAAGTGCAAGTCGAAGCAGTGTCGCAACTAATAAAACGGTTGGAAAGGCAGCAAAGTCTAAAGGTCTATCGGTATAAATCGCGACCAAAAGCACAATCAAGGCTAAAGCAATGTTAAAGGAAAATAAGATGTCGAGTAGAAACGGGGGAATTGGCAGTACAATCATCGCTAATGCTGCAAGCACTAGCGCTGGCGTACCAATGCCCTTAAAAGAGCTTAGCTTCAACTGTTTTACTTGGCCTAGGGAGGCTTTAACATCCATTCACAGATACCTAAACTTTGACGTATAACAGCCTAAAAGCAAAAAGCACGCCAACAACTGACAATCAGGTAGTGAAGCTAATATGTAGCTAGCTAACTTTACGTTAGAGCACTATTTACTCGTTACTAGGACTTGTTGACGTTTCGAGATTAGATTTTGTTCGCTCTGGCAAGCACGTGCTCGCGAAACGAGGAATGATGTTTATTCTACTCAAATGACGAGCGGCTCTTATGACAGAAAGTAAGAGCAAGGGCTTGCCAGACGAATCCTTCGGGCAGCATTTGGCTGCAAAAATAACCATAAAAGTCAACACGCCCTAGTACTTCAGATCTTCAGGAATAGGTTGATTAACGGGAATAGGGATAGGTTTGCGGCCACGCCCTTTTTGATACTGCCTTAACTGGAATACATAAGCGAGTACCTGTGCTACCGCGGTAAATAGACCTTCAGGGACTTGTTGATCAAGTTTCGTTGTATGGTAAATAGCCCGCGCAAGTGGTGGTGCAGTAACGATGGCTATATTATGCGCCCTTGCTACCTCACGAATTTTAAAGGCAACCTCATCGACACCCTTAGCAATCACAAAAGGTGCTGCAGAGCGCTTAACATCATATTTTATCGCCACTGCATAGTGCTCAGGGTTCACCACAATCACATCCGCATTGGGAACTTCGGCCATCATGCGTCGCTGCGCTAATTCACGCTGCATTTGGCGGACTCGCCCTTTGACCTCAGGTTTACCCTCGGTATCTTTATACTCGTCTTTAACCTCCTGCTTAGTCATTTTCAGCTGTTTATTATGGTTCCAGATCTGAAATGGCACATCGATCACTACAATGAATAATACGGAAGAGCAAAGTAGGATAAACATCCATACCAGTAAATCTAAGGCGTGGTAGACATTCCCAGGAAGATGATCGGCAGAAAGGAGTAAAATATCATTAAAGTAATGATTTAGAAGAAAATATGCCGCCAACGCAACAACAGAAAACTTAGCAATGCCCTTTGTTAATTCAACCAAGGCTTGCACACCAAACATCCGTTTAAAACCCGCAATCGGGTTCATTTTGCTGGCTTTAGGCATCATTGCTTGGGTAGAAAAATTCATTCCACCAAGGGACACGTTACCGATAAATGCCACCACCACAATCAGCAACATAATCTTAAGTAACGGCCAACCAATTTCGCCGCCGACAACGCCCCAGACATTAAACATTTGATTAGTATCAAAAATTGCAGCTCTATCCATGGTAAACACACGTTCAAACACATTGGAAAGTGCTTTTGCAATACCAGGGCCGAGCATATACAGTCCTGTTGCAGCCGAAAGCAGAACTGTGGCCGTACCTAATTCTTTGGAACGGGCAACCTGACCTTTTTCCCGCGCCTGTTCGAGGCGCCTCCCGGTGGGTTCCTCGCTGCGTTCGCCGCTACTTTCTTCAGCCATTACGCGTTCCTATCCGGTTAAAGTATGCCATCAGCTTGACACTGAAGCCCTAAAATATCACACAGCAAAAGCTGTGCCGATGACCATACTTCATCGAAATGAGCCATAACAGGAGTTAAGGTTAACCATAAAATTAACAATCCACCGATCATCGTAATCGGAAAACCAATCGAAAAAATGTTTAGCTGTGGTGCAGCGCGGGTCATAACCCCAAAGGATAAATTGACTACCAATAACGCGATAATTGCTGACAGCGACATAGTTAATGCCGCGCCAAACATATAAGACCCCCATTCCGCCAACGCGCGATAGCTGGTCAACGTTAATCCCACATTAGAAATCGGCAGTGTATCAAAACTGGCCACAAGCATACGGATCATCAACAGATGACCATCAACAGCTAAAAAAATTAAGGTTGCGAGCAACAGGAAGAAGTTACCAATCACTGGAGTTTGTTGTCCTGAACTCGGATCAACCATAGAGGCAAAACCTAAGCTGGTCTGCATGCCGATAATCTGACCCGTTAACACAAAGGTTTGCATCACCATTTGGGTCACAAAACCCATGGCAACACCAATAATAATTTGCTGCGCAGTAATAAAAACGGCGCTTAAGGAAAAGAGTTCTGCATCCTTAACGGGCGGCAACACGGGGGCTATTGCGAGGGTTATGGCAATAGCAAGAAGTAAACGCACACGAGTGGGAGTTGTTGCCGCGCCAAACACCACCATAACCATCAGCATACTGGCGACTCGAAACAGTGGCCACATATACGAAGCAATGGTTTGCATTAACGTATCAAGCAGCAACTCCATGGGATTAACCTACCACTTGAGGAATACGGTTAACCATTTCAATAAAGAAATCCATTAAGGTCTGTACTAACCAATGACCCATTAACATCAAAGCAAGCAATGTCACAATAAGTCGAGGTAAAAAACTTAAAGTTTGCTCGTTAATTGAGGTCGCAGCTTGGAATACCGCCACAATTAAGCCAATGCCGAGCCCAGGCAGAACAATAGCCGAAACCATCATCACAATAACGGCTAGAGCTTCGCGAAAAATATCGATTAGCGCTTCTGGCGTCATCTCAGTACTCCGCCTGTCTAACCAAAGCTATTGGCTAAGGTGCCCATCACAAGCCCCCAGCCATCAACAAGTACAAACAGCATAATTTTAAAGGGCAATGACACAATCATAGGCGAGAGCATCATCATCCCCATGGCCATTAAGATACTGGCAACCACTAAATCGAGTACTAAAAAAGGCACAAACAACATAAAACCAATTTGAAAGGCCGTTTTGAGCTCGCTGGTGATAAATGCAGGCACAAGCACACTCATTGGTGCTTCTTCGGGTGAATTAATATTCTGGTAACCCGAAATATCGATAAAGGTTTTGAGATCCGTGGTACGCACTTGCCCTAACATAAATGCCCGTAATGGCTCTTTGCCCTTATCGAAGGCCTGCTGCAGAGTAAGCTGTTCATCAATATAAGGTTTTACCCCTTGGTCATAAATTTTATCAAATACTGGCGCCATAATGAAAAAGGTCATAAACAGGCTCATACCGATTAAGACTTGGTTAGACGGTGTCTGCTGTAAACCAATCGCTTGGCGCAAAATGGAGAGTACCACAATGATGCGGGTAAAGGACGTCAACATAATGACCATGGCGGGTAAAAAACTCAGCGAAGTCATTAGCAATAGGATTTGCATGGTAACCGAATATTCGGTCGAACCATCGGCGGCGGTTTTTACGGTTACCGCAGGCAGTACACCATCGGCAGCGCCTACCGAGGTCGCAAACATCAGTGCACTGATCCCTGTAAAAGTGAGTATGTACTTCATCATTGTTTTAATTTCGCCTGCCGTAGCTTGTCCGCAAAAGATACGGACTCAATTTCGATAGGCTCAGCTAATTTATCAATTAAATTAACTTGTTGCCCACTCACGCCAAGTAAATACTGCTGTTCACCCACTTGAACTAAAACAAGGCGCTCTTTCTGACCAAGGGATGTTACTGCAAGGGTTTTCAGCACACTATGATTGGTTGGCACTAAATTAAATCGCCTTAGCAGGTAAGCTAAGGCGAAAATAAGCAATAGAACTAAAATAAGCCCACCGAGCATACTCGCCGCTGCTGCCATTTGTGATGGCTCAGTCACTTTTGCTGTCGCCACTGCACCTTGGGTGGCCACTTCAGCGACACTCGCCTGAGCTGCTGACGCAGCATTGAGAATTACCGATGTGCTCATCTCGCTCCTTCAGGCTTTTTCTTAATGAGTGATATTACTTAAGCTTTTTAATTCGCTCAGTCTGACTAATTACATCTGTTAAGCGAATACCAAATTTATCGTTTACCACCACCACTTCACCATGGGCGATAAGCGTGCCATTAACCATCACATCCAACGGTTCACCTGCAACTCTATCGAGCTCAACCACTGAACCTTGGTTCAGCTGTAACAGGTTACGGATACTGATGAAGCTGCGACCAACTTCCATCGAAATCGTCACAGGTATATCTAAAATGGTATCTAACTTAGCCGCTTCTGCCTTGCTAATCGGCTGTGAGTCATCCACTAGCTCATCAAGATCAACGGCATTAGCCTCTTCCAGAGCTTGTTCGGCCATCGCTGCTGCCCAATCATCATCTGTACTCATCTCACTCCACCTTTATAATTCTGATATGTCTCTAGCTTTGCCTTTACGCGTCACTAATTGTAATTCGGATTTGACCGTCTCAGGACGAGGGATTTTTTCGTAAATTTTAAGTGCTAGATTATCTCGTGAACGTCCCATTTTACAGCGGTAAGTCGGTAAGTCCTCAATTCTCATCATAATGTACTCTGGTAATTCAATAGGGATAATATCCCCAGCCTTAAAGTTCATTACATCTTTGAGTGTGAGTTCGTGCTCAACCACTGTGGCATCAAAGCCTACTTTAACGTCCATAATCTCGTCATGCAGCGCCTGCGACCAACGCATATCGGTATCTTGTTTATCACTCTGTACGCCCGCATCGAGTAATTCGCGGATTGGCTCAATCATCGAATATGGCATCGTGATGTGGAAATCACCGCCACCACCATCCACTTCGATATGGAAGGAGTTAATGACAACGACTTCAGTTGGACTGACAATGTTAGCCATCGCTGGGTTAACTTCGGAGTCTAGATAATCAAACTCCACATCCATCACGGGTGCCCAAGCATCTTTGTAGTCTTCAAAGATAATCTTAAGCAACAGCTGCACGATGCGACGTTCGGTTGGGGTAAATTCACGGCCTTCAATCTTGGCATGGAAACGGCCATCACCACCAAAAAAGTTATCCACCAAAATAAATACCAGTCGCGCTTCCATGGTAATCAGCGCAGTACCTTTTAGGGGGTGGAAACGTACCATGTTCAGACTGGTTGGGACGAATAGGGTATGTACGTACTCACCAAACTTGAGCATTTGCACGCCGTTGATCGACACTTCGGCCGCGCGACGCATCATGTTAAACATGCTGATCCGCAGGTGACGGGCAAAACGCTCATTAACAATTTCGAGCGTGGGCATACGACCACGCACAATCCGATCTTGGGAAGAAAAATCGTAGGAACGAGCCTCCTGCCCAGCGGCATCAAGCTCATCATCCTCTTCGACATCATCGACCCCGTGTAAGAGCGCATCAATTTCGTCTTGGCTTAATAAATCACTCACAGTATTGTCTTCGCCTCTTTAAGGTGCTGAAGATGAAAGGTTATTGCATGACAAAACCAGTAAAGAGCACTTTTTCAACGACTTTACGTCCCGTTACAGATTGCAACGTGTTTTGTACGCTCAACAGGGCTAATTGTCGTAATTCATCTTTACCCGCCTGTGTACTTAGCTTTTGCACATCGGCACCACTAAAAGTGGTTAGCAGCGCATCTTCAATCAATGGAATGTGCTTTTGGGTCAACACATCATCATCTTGACCTCTGACCATAAGTTGCACTTTGATTTCGACAAGTCGAGCGCGATCCGGTCCTGGAAGGTTAAATAAAAATGGGCGAGGCATCGGCACATAAGCTGCTAATGCTGGCTCAGCTGCCGGAGCAGCCGTTTCGGTTTTAGCACCTTCGGCCTCGACAGGAGCTTCTTCACTACTTCCAAGGAAAAACCAAAGCGCGCCACCAATTAATAGCGCAACAAAGACACCCACACCGATAAAAATAAATAGCTTCTTTTTACTTTTTGGTGCTTCAGTACTTTCAAGTTCTAGTGATTCTTCCTTGGCCATTTTCTGTTCTCTTTAATAGGCTAAATTTGGGAATGGGATTAAGGCTCAGTTTATAATCCACTTTGTTACTATAGGTTACCTGCTTAAGCGTAATAATCTATACCCGAATTTAAACTAGTTGCTTGATTTAAACCTAAATCGAGTTCTTCTGCCGAGAAATCATCCACATTTCCACCACTTGAACCGCCACTGTCTGCAAATCCTCCCTCACGGCGTTGTCCTTGGTCACCTTGAGAGACGTGACTGTCAGCGAGCTGCATGCCTTGTTCTTGTAATAATTCACGTAAACGAGGAATCGCTTGCTCAACCACATCGCGGGTCTGCGCCTGAGCAACATGGAATTGCACTTGCGTCTGCTCACCATGAACTTGTATTTTCACTATCATATGTCCAAGTTCGGGTGGATCTAGGCGAATTTCGGCCTGTTGAATACCTTGGCTTACCATAGTCACCAACTGCTGTTTCATCACAGGAGAAAAGCGCTGGATCATTTCCTGCATCTGATTTTGGTTTTCAACGCCTTGACGTAAGGAAAGATGAACCTGTGGTATCTCTTGGCGTTGAATTTGCTGGTTAACTAAAGAGTGTTGTATCGATACCGCTTTAAAATCAACAGGCTTAAATTCTGTAACAGATTCTTCATGGCCAGTATCGAGCGAAGATAAAGCGTTTTCTTGCCGCGAATCCAGTGTGACGGCTAACTTGGCATCTTTTAACAATAATCCTGCCGAAATTTCGGCGCGTGAAGGATTGTCGTCAATAGCATTAGGCTCAACCGAAACCGCCCCTAAGGTATTAAGCTCTTTAGTCGCCGAGTTTGATATCACAGCATCAGCATCGGTAACTGACACATTAGCTGTATTGATTGACGGTGACTGTCCAACCGTTGGCGCAGTCGTTTTATCTGTTGATGGGAGCGACAGATTTATCGACTTATTGCTTAGTTCAACCTCTTTCGCCTCTAACTTGTTAGCTTCAGAGATAGATTCCCCTTCAATCGGTAAAATGGGGGTTTCTGGCGGTTTAACCCATTTTTCAGTTCGCATCTCTGCAAGCATTGATGCATCATCGGCTATCAGCGTATCGTCAGTCGAGGTGCCAGTCTTATCCACAGTTTCAGTATTCGCCGTTGCAATCAAACCTACAGTATTAATAGGGGGTGCCTGCCTAGGTGCAATATCTTGCAGAGAGGAGGCTATATTTTCTTGATCACCAGATATCTCATCTTGCTGAAATCCCAATGGTTGATTTTGTGGTAATTGTTGCAGATGCTCGACCACATTAGCTTGATCTAAAACTTGTTCACCTATTGTTTCATCTAATGAGTCATTCGTTAAGGTAACTTCATTTGACTGTGCAAATTTCGCTAGTTCATCTAAAAAAGTTGGCTTGATAGTCTCTTCCGTTGGTAAAGCGCCATCCTCTGTTGCAGGAGCTAAGATGCTAGCGGCATCTTCTGTCGTTAATTGAGCTTCAAGCGGCAAAGAGTCGCTCGGAGCGGCCGCTTTTTTCATCTCGTTTGCCATGCCTATTTGAGCAAAAATCAAGCTAATATCAGCTTCATCATCTGCACTAGTATCATCAATATCTGTTTTCTGTTTTGTCGATTTGACAGAAACATCTGGAGAAACATTGGTGTTAGTCGAGGATGAGCTAATAGATGTCACTGAAGCCAAAGCGGCAGAAAAGTCTTCACTATTAGCATCTTGCCCCAATATTTTACTTGAGCCAGCACTATTTTTCGCATTAGATACTAATAGGATATTGTTCATTTGTTGCATAAAAGCTCCTAAACATCCGCCCAGAGGAAAAAGAGCGTGGGCAAACGTCAATTTATACGGCTTTGGCTATATCTGGCATAAATCAAGCAAATAAAATGCCAACAAATGGATATTAAAAATTCGAGTATTATTGACTGTCGGATTGGTTAATTACTTCTTACGACGGAAAAATTGCTGCGAAGCAAATTCATCCGTCATTTTTTGCTCTTTTTTGAGCTCAATGGCTTGGCGCTTTTTCTCTTTATTTTCTAACAGTAGTTCTACAGCCTTACGTTTTTTTTGTTTTTCTAGCCAGTGCTGCTGACGGTAGTGTTTCTGCTTTTCACCATCGGCTACAACACGATTTTGCTGAGCAATAGCCTCATCGATTTGCCGAATAAAACGATGGAATTGGTGATAATGACTCGCACTGATGGCCTGCCCCTGCTGCGACTGCATCTGCTTCATATAATCCAAGCGATAGTTATTTAGCGCATCAAGCTGATTTTGGCGCTTTTGGCACTCAAGTTGTGCCGACTTTAGCAGCAGCGCAGCCTGTTCCTCAGCATCGAGGGCTAACTTTAATACGAGTAATAGGGGATCGGCATTCGCCATAACGGCCTCAATTATTTACATTGCGCAGCGAGTTGCCCGAGCATCATTTGGCTATCAGCAAAACTAAAGGCATCACGCATGGTTTGCCGCAGAAAAGCGTTCATTGCAGGTTGTAGACGTATCGCATTATCAATACGAGGATCGCTTCCTTGTGCATAAGCGCCAATCGAAATCAGATCCTTATTCTGCTGATAAAGGGAATAGGTTTGCTTGACGCGGCGCATGGCCTCAAGATGTTCATTGGAAATCACCATAGGTGCCACACGGCTAATAGAAGCCTCAATATCAATGGCAGGATAGTGCCCAGAATCAGCAAGCGATCGTGACAGCACAATATGACCATCGAGGATCGCCCGAGAAGCATCAGCAATTGGGTCCTGTTGATCATCACCCTCGGTCAGCACAGTATAAAATGCGGTGATAGAACCTTGTCCTGGCCCGCCATTACCCGCCCGTTCAACCAGACGCGGCAATTTAGCAAATACCGACGGTGGATAGCCTTTAGTGGCTGGAGGTTCACCGACAGCCAAGGCAATCTCACGCTGCGCTTGGGCGTAACGAGTCAGACTATCCATTAATAACAATACGTTATAGCCTAAATCACGAAAATATTCAGCGATACGAGTCGAGGTTTCACAGGCGCGAAGGCGCATCAGCGGTGAAGTATCGGCGGGTGCCGCCACCACAACAGAACGCGCTCTACCCTTTTCACCTAGGATTTCTTCAATAAATTCTTTAACTTCGCGGCCACGCTCCCCCACTAACCCCACCACAATAATATCGGCCGTTGTACCTCGGGTCATCATACCTAACAGCACACTCTTACCCACACCGGAGCCCGCAAACAAGCCCATACGTTGTCCCTTGCCAACAGTTAGCATGGCATTGATGGCGCGTACGCCCACATCGAGTGGTTCAGTGATCGCACGGCGAGAAAGTGGGTTGATGGCGTTACTGTGTCTTGGCGCCTGCTGTTCGGTAGATAACGCGCCGAGGCCGTCTAACGGCACACCATTACCGTCGAGCACGCGCCCTAACAGGGATAAGCCCACATTCAGACCCGCCTGCTCTCCAAGGGGAACAACCCGCGCACCAGGTAACACGCCACGCAGCTCTTCAATTGGCATGAGATATAATAATTCATCATCAAAACCAACGACTTCGGCAATTAACTCTCCAGCCATGGTCTCAATAGAACACAAACTACCGACGGGTGCTCGACAGCCACTCGCTTCTAAGGTTAAGCCGACCACGCGCACCAATTGCCCACAGGCAACGGCGCGAAATGGTGGCACTTTATTGATGCAATGATTCAGTTTATTCAGCAGTTGATGGCGGCGATTGTGCATCTTGCTCTCCATCAGCTTGCGGTTGTGTTAACAGTTCATTATCGTCCAGTGTCGATTTAGGGACGATTTTAGCGGCATTTTCGTCATCAAGTGCAGCTTGTCGCTGTTGTTGCTGTAACGCTAAGTGAGATTGCTGATTACGCAGTGATTCAAACACAGCATCAATCCGTGAGGAAAGGGTTAAATCGACCAACGAGCGTTGGCTACTGATAATACAATCCCCCACCGTTAAGCTAGGATCGGCCTCTAATTGCCACTGATTACGGTTCAATTGGGTACTGGAATATAAGGTTTCAACCAAGGCAACATCATCGGAATGCATGCGAATACTGACGCTTTGCTCCTTGATTGGCAGAGATTCGACCCCTAAACGTAGCGCCGACAGGATTTGTTCTGGATGAGTTTTAAGTTCATGACCAATCACAGATTTAGCCAGCGCCATAGTGAGTGTCATTAAGGAATGTTCAATATCGCCATCGAGTATTTGCAATGGCTTTTCAAATTGGCTTAACAGCCCTTCGAAGCGTCTGACTAATGCCTTGGCTTCAGCAAGCCCAGCCTCAAGCCCTTGCTCATGACCTTGGGCTAGGCCCTCGGTATGGCCTTGCTCTAAACCTTCAAGTCTGCCCTGCTCCAGTCCTTCGGCATAACCTTGTGTCTTACCTTCGTTAAAGCCTTCTTCTTCGGCTTGAGCGCGAATATCTTCAATTTCCGCCATGGTGGGTGGCGCAATAGTTTCGGCGGCCACCGCCTTCGGCGCTTGCTGCGGCGAATAACCAAAGAGGTTTGAAATACTCACCTCTTCGGTTTGGGTCACATCGGGCAATTGCCAATGGCTAAACTCAAGCTCAGCGTCGCTGACCACCCTGTGGGACAATTTATTGTCGCTATTGTCGCTCCGATTAGAGGAACTCATCGCCACCACCGCCGCCTAACATGATTTCACCACTGTCACTTAACCGACGTGCAATTGACAGAATTTCTTTTTGGGCGATTTCCACTTCGCTGATCCGAATTGGGCCCATGGCTTCTAAATCGTCACGCAGCAATTCGGCTGCCCGTTTAGACATATTGCCTAAAATCTTATCTTTGAGCTGATCGTCTGCGCCCTTCAGCGCCTTCATCAATACATCCTGCTGCACTTCACGCAGCAAGGTTTGAATACCACGATCGTCCACATCGATAAGGTTTTCAAATACAAACATTAAGTCTTGGATTTGCTGCGCCATTTCCTCGTCGGTTTCGCGCATGGTTTCCATCAACTGACTTTCAACACCCGTATCGAGGTAGTTCATAATGTTGGCTGCCGCTTTTAGGCCGCCCATTTTCGCCGCTTGCGCACCACCTTGGCCGGCGAATTGTTTCTCCATGATGTCGTTTAATTCTTGCAATGCTGCAGGTTGCACTTCTTCAAGATTGGCGATACGCATCATTAAGTCTAAGCGGGTATTCTCAGGGAACTGGCCGAAAATTTCTGCGGCTTGATCTGGCTCTAAATACGATAAAACAATGGTTTGGATCTGTGGATGTTCGTTTTGGATGATAGTCGCGACTTGGCGCGCATCCATCCATTTGAGGGAATCCAAACCTTTGGCGCCGCTGCCCATGATAATTTGTTCAATCAAATTACCGGCTTTGTCTTCACCTAGAGCCGCCGTTAACGCCTTACGAACGAACTCTTCGCTGTTAAAGCCAATGGAAGAATACTTTTGAATATCATCGAGAAACAGCTTATGTACCCCGATGACTTTTTCCTGCCCAAAGTCTTCCATGGCCGCCATCGCCATACCGACCTTTTGCACTTGTTTAGGTTCTAAGTGCTTTAAAATAGAGGCGGCATCGGCTTCACTCAAACTTAACAGTAAAATCGCCGTTTTTTCGATGCCACTGAGATCCTTAATATTGAAACTTGAGGTTTCAGCGGCGTCTTTTGATTTATTCTCAGCCATTGTCTTGTAACCAGTTTTTCACGACTTGGGTTGAAAGCTCGGGCTCATTGGCCACAAGCGCACGGATAGCTTTAATCATATCATCATCTTTATGCAGATTAGGGATAAGAATTGAGCCATCGTCGGCATAACTATACTCTGCTTCTTTGGTATTGAGCATCCCTAAGGTGTCAGCAGCATATTGATCCTCAATCTCGGCGAGCTCATTACCCAATCTTGCATCGTCTGGCATGTTAACGCTATCAGGATAGATTAAGCGTTTGAGCATTGGGCGCACCACAGCAAGGATCAGCACTAAAATCACTAGGGCACCGATACCTAACTTAACCGCACGCCAGAACCAAGGTTGCTCCCAAAGTTCAGGGGCTGGCACATCTTCAACCAATTGATCCATAAAGGGAACAGTGACTACCTCTAAAACATCACCCCGCTGCGCGCTAAAGCCTACCGCGCCTTCCAGTAAACGGCGGATATTGGTTAATTCTTGCTCGGTACGGGCAACGCGTGCCACTTGGCCATTTTCACCCGCAGCGCCCGGTTTAAAGTCCACCGCAACTGACACACTCACGCGGCGCACTACGCCAATTTGCTGACGGGTATGGCTGATGGTGGTGTCTAATTCAAAATTACGAGTGGCTTCGCGATGCGAGTTACCTGCGGTAACACTTTCGGTAGCTTTATCAGCCTCCTGAGGAATATTAGATTCCATCGGAGGTTGGTTCGATAATGCGCCAGGGATCCCCCCGCTCGAACCACCAGTAGAGTTATTCTCGACCGTCATTTCACTGCGTAGTGACGGTAAATCTGGATTAAACCGTTTGGCCGTTTGTTCAACGGCGGTGAAATCCATGCTCACGTCCACTTGGGAGGTGAAATTATCAGGCCCGAGAATAGGCGATAAAATCGAATCAATCTTGGTGCGGTATTCGGTTTCTTTTTGCTGTACCAACTCAAGCTCACGACGAGCTCTAGCAGAAACACCATCTTGGCTACCGGAGTTTAGTAAGCGACCATTAGAATCGGTTACCGTGACGCGAGAAGGCTCTAATCCCTGCACCGCAGAAGCGACGATATCAACAATGGCATCAACTTCACCTTGGCCTAAGCCACCACGGCGAGTGTTAATTACAACTGTTGCACTTGGCTGAGAAGTATTACGGGCAAATACGTTTTCTTTTGGGAGTGCCAAAATCACTTTAGCGCGGCTTACGCTTTGTAACTGTTCAATCGCGCGGGCAAGGTTTTCTTCTTGGCTATGCTTGAGGCGAGCCTGTTCCATTCTTTGGCTCACACCAAAACCACTGTCTTGGGTAAGAAAGTCTTGGGTCGATGCAGCAGGACTATTAACCCCTGCACGGCTAAGCATCATTTTGACTTCTTGGTATTTATCTTCTGGCACTTTAACAACATCAACTTCGATCTGATATTTGATCTTGTTTTTATCAAGTACATCGAGTACTTGCACCATTTCCTGAGTTTCCATTTTACCTAATGGACGATACTCAGGTTCTTGTGCCCAGATCATGACAAACACGGCTAACGCCAAACAAATGGCGAGGGCTAAAATCATGGTGATTTGACGCATCATATCGACGCCACCGAGACTCCCCAGCACGCCGGATTTATTTTCCTGTTGGACCCCTTGGTCCATTACGCCGGCATTCGATCCGACAATCATTTCTGTGCTCACGATTCGTACCTGCTAATTGCGTTATTCAAGGCCTAAACAGGCATGCTCATTATTTCTTTATAAGCTTCAACGAGCTTATTGCGCACTTGGACAGTGGCTTCAAAGGCAACACTGGCCTTTTCGCGGGCGATAACAGTATCAGACAAGCTCACGGTGGTATCACCCATTTCTAAGCGAGTCGCGAGGTTAGATGAGGTTGACTGCAAACCACTCACATTACCAATGGCTTGTGAAAGTAGCTGGCCAAAGTCAGCACCACTGGTGTTATTCACTTGCTGCACAATATTATTAGGTGAAATCCCAAAAGAGGGTTTGATTTCACCTTGAAGTGACTGCATTTCTTGCAGTAATGAATTCGCGCCAATTTGCATGTCGTGCTCCCCATCGTCGAGTTATTGACGATTAAACTCTCAAGATAACGAGGATATGCAAAACTACGGCCAAGTTTTTACTCAGCCGTGTTAAAAAGAATTGAGGGAGTCGTCAGATATGAAATTGCCAAAGGGTAACCAGTGGCAATGGTGCTAGAAAGGTTGCAAAACTCGACTTAGTTAGGCAATTGAATCCCCATATCGCGCATTCTGGCCATCTTGTATCTTAAGGTGCGTGCGCTGATCCCAAGTTTTTCGGCAACCAACTTACGGCTGCCTTGGCATTGCGCTAGGGTTTCGAGAATGATCACATGTTCCTGCGCCTTTAACTCTTCACCTAACCCCTCTGGCTCACTGCAATATTCAGCATCATCGGATGATAACGGCACATCTTGAGCATCAATAATAATGTCATTGGCAGTAATCACCGTACCTGATCGCAAAATCAAGGCTCGCTGCACAACGTTATCGAGCTCTCGCACATTACCTGGCCAGCGATGGCCAAGTAAACGGCGGCATGCGGCCTCATCAAATTCGGGTACGTCGATGATACTCAGTGCCTTTGCGTGTTTTGTGAGTAAATGCCGAGCTAAGGGTAAAATATCCGCAGGGCGTTGATTCAGTGCAGGCCACGTCAGTGGAAACACGTTAATACGATAATAGAGATCTTCCCGGAATTGCCCTGCGGCAACCACGGCTTTTAAATCACGATTTGAGGTTGCCAGCACTCTCACATCCAGCTTGATGGTTTTACGGCCGCCTAACCGCTCTACTTCACGCTCTTGCAATACGCGCAGCAGTTTGGCCTGTAACCCTAAATCCATCTCTGAAATTTCATCGAGTAATAAAGTTCCGCCCTGTGCTTGTTCGAATTTACCGGGGCATGCCTGATAAGCACCGGTAAAGGCGCCCTTTTCATAACCAAATAAGGTCGCCTCGAGCATATTCTCGGGGATGGCCGCACAGTTGATGGCCACAAATGCTTGGTCGGCACGGCTGCTATGTTGATGAATATAACGGGCTAATACTTCTTTACCCGAGCCGCTTGGCCCAAGGATCATCACAGAAGCATCGGATGCTGCCACCCGCTGTGCCAGAGACAAGAGCGCAAGACTCTTTTCATCGGCAACTACAGGTTGATCGCTATTTTGTTTGAGTGGTAAATAGCGGGAAACTTGATTGAGCAATACTTCTGGAGCAAAGGGTTTAGCCAAATAATCGACGGCGCCCAATTTAATTGCACTGACAGCACTACCAATGGTGGCATATGCCGTCATCAGCAACACTGGCAGCTTGGGGTGATGTTGCTGTAAGTAATTTAATAAGCCTAAGCCGCCAATGCCCTGCATCTGCACATCGCTGATCACTAAGTCAAACTGATGTTGCTTCAATGCGATAATGGCTTCCTCGCCGGAGGCCACATCGATGCAGTCGTATTGCGCCAACATTAAAGTATCGAGCAAAGCCTCACGCAGGGACGCATCGTCTTCGACTAAGAGTAATTTGGCTTCAGACATAGGGTTTCTCCAGCGGCAATACTGCAGCCGATTTCGCCTGCGGGAAGGTTAGCGACACAGTACAACCTTTATTAGGCATACAACTCAATTGGATTTGTCCGCCATGATTGCGAACCACTGACTGCACAACGGCTAAGCCTAAACCTGTCCCCTGAGCTTTAGTGGTAAAGAAAGGTTCCAGCACTTTTTGCTGCATTTTGGCATCCAATCCTTTGCCATTATCGATGACATTGAGATGTAACTGTTCATTGCTATCATTAGCAACGATTTGGATCTGCGTTGCCCCTGCTTCAAGACTGTTCATCACCAGATTATTCACGGCTGAACTGAGCGCGTTCACATTCGCCAGCATTAAACCGTTGGACGCATTGGTGACAGTCAATGCTGCGCCGCGCTGAGCCACAATCGGCTCACAGTTCGCAATGACAGTATTGATCACCTCATCAAGGTTAACTAACTCACCCAATTCATCCTGCCGCCCTTTGGCCATCAGCAGCATATCGTTAACTTGGCGTTCAAGCTCATTGAGTCTATCCACTAACTTCTGCTGAAATTTTGCCTTAGCAGATTCCGATAGTTTAGGACTGGCCAGATTCGCAGCATAGAGCAGTGCCGCCGACAGTGGCGTACGCACTTGATGCGCCAGCGTCGCGACCATTTTGCCGAGGGCTGACAGACGCTGCAGATGGGAAAGATTCTTTTGCAGTAGACGAGTTTCGGTTAGATCCGTCAGCACAATTAATTGGCCTGGTTCGGGCGTTAATGGGGTAATCGCAAATTTGACTCGGCGGCCATTGCGTAATGAGACTTCATGACCATCATCATCCTGTGGCGCAAACGCCGTATGGATCACATCAATCCAGCGGGCGCCACATAACGGCTGCTCCAGCAATTCCACGGCAACAGGGTTTGCATCAGTAACAATACCGTCACCGTTCAAAATCACCACGCCAGAGGGCATAGCCTGTAAAATATGCTCCATCCGATTGGACATATTGGCGGCCTCACGCAGTTGGTTCCATTGTTTGCTAGTGTGCTTGAATGTTTCAAGTTGCGCTAGTGGATGGGCTGACATAGTCACTCCGTCAAAAAATTGCTTCTGACGGAGTGTTTGCAGATTCTATGCCAAATTAAGAAATGAATTTAGATAGGTAAAACAATAAGATAAACAACGTGAATATGACTATTCTTTCGTCATTCCGTACTTACGCATTTTTTCAACCAAAGTAGTACGACGAATACCGAGCATTTCTGCAGCACGCGCAACCACGTTATCCTGCTGCTCTAACGCCTGACGAATCATATCGATTTCAAGCTCTGCCAGCAGATCCTTGAGGTTAACGCCTTCAGGTGGTAACTCACTGGGGAAACGCGTTTCAGGAATTTCTACTGGCTCTTCGCTGGTGAAAATCGAAGCGAGCGCATCACGTTCTTGCTGCTCTTCACTGAGTTCGACACTATACTCAGGCACATCAATATGACGATACTTTATCGGTAAGTCGTTCACATCGACCAAACCGCCCGGATATAAAATCGTTAGGCGTTCAACAAGGTTAGATAATTCCCGGACGTTACCCGACCAAGCGTGTTCTTTTAACGATTCAATCGCACGTTGGGTAAAGCGAACTTTGCCACGTCCTTCGTTATAGACTCGGCTTACCAACTCTTGCAACAGCAGAGGAACGTCATCCTTGCGGTCGCTTAGCGCAGGCATCTCAATCGGGAAAACGTTGAGGCGGTAATAAAGATCTTCACGGAACTCGTTGCTGGTGATCATGCTTTCGAGATCTCTGTGGGTTGCAGCGACAACACGCACATCAGCATTGATCGTCTTAGTGCCACCGACACGCTCGAATACGCGCTCCTGCAGCACACGCAGCAATTTTACCTGCATTTGCAAAGGCATGTCGCCAATTTCATCGAGGAACAGCGTGCCACCTTCGGCAAGTTCGAAACGGCCCTTTCGAGAACTAATTGCCCCAGTAAAAGAGCCCTTTTCATGGCCAAATAATTCACTCTCCAATAACTCAGGCGGAATCGCGCCACAGTTAACCGGAATAAAAGGACCATCTCGGCGCTCAGATAAATAATGAATGTTCCGAGCAACCACTTCCTTACCCGTCCCCGACTGACCCAGGACTAATACAGTGGCATCAGAGGTGGCGACTTGGCTAATCAAGTGACGCACATTGGCAATGCCTTCACTACGACCCACTAAACTACGGAATAGTTTGGTTTGATTCGCACTGGTTGGTACTTGCGGACGTTTAACCTGACCATACACTTGGCAAAAATGGAGCAGTTCAGTGAGTTGCGGATAGTTTAATGGCTCTTCGATTTGACCAAGCACATTCGATACTTGCAGATCACCGACGTTGCCGAACAATAAAATAGGTTGCCATGGGTACTGATTAGCGAGTGATTTCAATGCCTCTACAGACATATTGTCTGTCGTCAGCACTAAGGCACGATAACGGGTATCTTGGAGACAAGAGCTCAACTTTTCGGCGGAGATGATTTCAATCTGCTCACCTAAAAATTCAAAAATGCAACACAGGCGACTTAAGCGCTCTGATGGGGTTCCGACAAGTAAAATTCGTTGATCTGTTTGCATCATTCAGTAGGCCGTAAAGCGCTAATTAGGTATCAATTCGCATTAATTATTTATGATTAGTTGCTGTAAAAGCTTAACAAATTCAATGTAACAATCTGTGCCACCATCACTACTGTGATGAATATTGTATTATCAGCAGTCGAGAAGCAAGCCTCGAATGCCGATTCTGCCAAACTGAATTGATTTTAGTTCATTTATCCCATGATTCTAGTCAATTATGTCAATAAATTGACGAAAGCCAAAAAAAAGACGCACTCAGTGCGTCCTTTTTCCTGTTGATCTATAACACAATTAACGAGCTTCTGAATGGGAAGAGATATTGTGTTTATCCGCAGGAATTGCATCCCAACCTTCTTTGATGGTACGCAAAATATCGCACACATCATCAATCGCTTTTACATCATTGTTCAGGTTAGCTTCAGTGATTTTTCGCAGCATAAAATCGTAAAGATCGCTGAGATTCTTTGCAATTTGTCCACCTGCTTCCATGTTTAGACTGCTATTTAATCCCGTAATAATACCAACAGCCTTACTAATATAAATACCTTTACTCGCTAAATCATTTTGTTCAATGGCATAACGGCTTTGCGCAAGGCGTTGCAGAGCACCAGCAAACATCAATTGAATAATACGATGTGGCGACGCAACTCCAATCTCACTGTCTAATGAAACCTTACGATATGATTGCAGTGACCCTCTCATAAACACCTACCTGTCTAAATCTATTGCCTTGTATACATTAATTTGACGTTTATTTCGGTTTGCCATTTGCAACAACACTTGACGTTCTGACTGTACAATTTTCGATTTTTCTATCAATTCATTAGTTAAATCAAATTGTTTCTCTAGATAAACTCGACATTCTTCTGTCGGTTCGACTGCGAGTGTATTAAGCAAAACCTGACGTCGCTCAACTTGCTCAAGCAATTTTGATACCAAATCATCAGAGGCCTCATCTTCAGCAGCAATTTTTTCCAACAGTTGAAGTGTTTCCAATAATTCGGAATTTAGTTCATCTAGCTGTTCCACATTATCCCCTTAACCTCATTCGAGTAACTACTTAGCAACAGCTCCAGGAAGTGAGTTTAATCTATCAGCTAAGCCTGAGCTCTGTTGATTGAGGCTTCCAACCACTAAATCCATTTTATTAAACTGCTTTGTCAATCGTGCAGTAAGCTGCTCCATCTTAAGTGAGAAAGCTTCCCTTTGTTCATCAAGTCGTTTTTGCTGGTTTGTATAAGCATTCTGACGACTCGCGATTAAGCCATCGCTCTTTACATAGCCATTCGCCAATTTATCAAGTCTATTCGCTAAGCCCGTATCTTTAGTCGCAAACAATGACTCAATACTCGACATATCTTCAGAAATCATTTTATCGAGTTTTGTATCGTCGATAGATAACTTACCATATTTATCAGTCTTGATACCGATATCATATAAAGCAATATCACCTGTTGCAGTACTTACTCGCTCACTGATCATATTGCGAAGTTGTGATTCAATCGACCGTATCATTGAATCACCCTGTAAAGCGGATGCCGTTTTTTTGTCTTTGTCATAAGAAGACATTTTATCAATTGCAGTATTCAAACTGTTGAATGCATCTACAAAGGCTTTGACATTTTCTTTAACAGCATCATTGTCTTGTTCAATTTTTAGCGTTGAAGTTTTAGTTACATCAGCATCTGTTAAATTGATCGTAACACCAGTTATGGCCCCTTTGACTTCATTGCTTTGTGAGGTGACTTTCTGATCATCAATATAAACAATTGCATTCTTAGCAGCTTGCAATGTCGATAAATTGCTGGCTCCAAACATATCATTTAAACCAGTTCCGGAGGTGTCATTTGCAGTAACACTGATTTGATTATCTTCACCAGTCTTATTTGAACTAAACACAAGGCGGCTACCCGCATCACTGGTAATGACTGTTGCGGTAACAGCATTATTACCAGATGCATCATTCACCTTTTTAGCGATTTCATCGAGAGAGTCTGTTGCAGCTACAGACACTGAAAATGAGCTGCCATTGATGGCAAAATCTAATGTCCCTTCACCTACCCCCAGAGTTCGGTCCGTAACGTTTGTTCCTGCAACTTTATGATTAACCGCTAATTGCTCAACTTTAATACCATAAGAGCCGGGTTTGGCCGTTTTATCAGCGGTCACATTGATAAACTTACTATCACCTGTTGTCACCTTACGCTGGTTTAGTGCATCGCCAGATTGGAGCTTCTTAAGCGCATCTTGGAATTTGGATAATTCACTTTTTAGCGTACCAATTGCCGAAACTTTAGCTTTGATTGCATCTTCAGTTTTATTAAAGATTGCTTCTTTGGGAGCCTTTTCGGCATTAACTAATACCGTTACGATATTGCTGATATCAAGGCCTGAACCCATGCCTGTAGCCGTTAATGCCATAATAATGTCCTCAACTTAAGTATTTGCTTAAAACTCAAAGCTAAGCTTCAGTTTTCATCAATAAACCTGTTACTTCTGATAGTTTCTCAGCAAGTGCCAATGCTTCTTCGCTAGGCATTTGTCTGATGACATCTCCAGTATCTTTGTCTAAAACCGTCACGACTGCTTGACCCGAATTTTCATCAACTTTAAATGAGAGCCCTTTTCGCATCATAGACATCATATCCGACAATTCTGTCGCAACTTGCGTAAGTTTACTCGGATCTTGCTCATTATCAGATGTTTTTTGCTCCGAAACTTGCTCAGCAACAGAGGCAATACTCCTATCTTTTAATTCAACCTCACCTACTACAGGCTCCTTCGCAGGTGCTTGTGGAGTATCGGTTCTATTGTGAACCATAGTAGGTAAACTTGCTATATTGATGTCCATAGCGATACCTCATCAATTAGGTGCTCTCTTACAAGCCCCCTAAACATTCGACCATATTAATGCAGCAAAGGGAGATCCGTCACCGAACCTCCCTTATCAGTTTGCACCGTAAAAACTATATTACAGTAATGACAAGGCAACTTGAGGTAACTGGTTCGCTTGAGCCAGCATTGCTGAACCTGTTTGTTGCAATACTTGGTTCTTCGTCATTTGCGAAGTCTCTTTCGCAAAGTCCACATCTACAATACGACTCTTCGCATCGGCCACGTTAGCTTGAGTGTTAGCACTGTTGCTAATGTTGTGAGCTAAACGGTTTTGTGTTGCACCTAACTTAGCGCGCTGGGTGTCAATCGCTTTGATTGCATCATCAATTGCACCTGTTGCAGTAGAAGCTAGTACGTCAGTAGATAATGCTAATGCATTAATACCCAAACTTGACGCATCTGTAGCAGAAATCGAGATAGAGATATTCTCGCCTTCTTGATGGCCTACTTGGAAGTTTTTCGCATTGAAAGCACTTGTTAGCAGCTTAGTATCACCGAATGCAGTAGTGTTAGAAATTGCTGTGATTTCTAATGCTAATTGATCGATCTCAGCTTGTAATGCATCACGGTCACTAGTAGAGTTTGCACCGTTTACCGCTTGAACCGACAGGTCACGCATACGCTGTAACATGTTGGTCTGCTCTTGCATCGCGCCTTCTGCGATTTGTGCCACTGAAATACCATCGT
>NZ_BMOP01000016.1 GCF_014647135.1 Shewanella xiamenensis | reverse complement strand
GGCGGGTAATATGAGTACGGGCGAGTGCTTCTGAGAGTTGCATAAAAAATCCGATGACATGAGGTCATCGGATTTTGATCTTTTCAGCGAGATCGTCAAGCGATCTGTCTTAACTGATCGGCATTAGACCTAGGGTCTCCTTTTTTATTAGGGCTTTTCTTTTGCTGATGATTAAGCTAGGGAGGCTTTTAGTTGTAATTGGTAGGTTGTGACAATGTAAAACTCTTATATAAGCATGTGGTTACATGATGCAGCGCACATTTTACCCTTGAGTATATTGATAAAGTTACTTTGCATAAGATTGTGTTGCTTATTACTCAATCCTTAGCTAAGTTAAATCGAGTCGTGCTATTTATATTGGTTGCAAGATGGAAGTCACCCCTGACAAGAATTTCCACTGTCAATCACCATTGGAGGATACAATTGTGAGCAAAAAACTATTAAGTGTGCTTTTCGGGGCAAGTCTTGCAGCGCTAGCGCTGTCGCCAACCGCATTTGCCGCGGATCAAAAATTATCTGACTTCCACGCTGAATCTGGTGGTTGTGAAAGCTGTCATAAAGATGGTACGCCATCTGCTGATGGTGCCTATGAGTTTGAACAATGCCAAAGCTGCCATGGTAAGCTTTCTGAAATGGACGCAGTACATAAGCCACACGATGGTAATTTAGTCTGTGCTGACTGCCATGCGCCACACGATATGAACGTAGGTCAAAAACCTACCTGTGAAAGCTGTCACGACGATGGCCGTACTCCTGCATCTATTCTGAAGAAGTAAGTTTGACTTCAGATTGAGCTTGATAAAACGCCAGCAAATGCTGGCGTTTTTTATGCTCATTGAGTTGACCTCATTCGTCCTTCGGTTGTCCTTGAATAAGCTTTTTGCCTGAAAACATGGCTGAGATAATGCCAGGTTGGCGTTTGACTTCGGTGTAGATTACGGCAAAAACATGCAGCATGATCAACAGTATCAATAAATACACTGCATACACATGTACCTCTCCTACAAGACCTTTTATGGGTTTTATCACGTTAGCTTTATCGGTATCGACGCCCGTAGCATCGTAGGGTTGTAGGCTACTCGGATCAACATTGGTGGCCGCAAGGTACTGTTGGACTGCACTTCCCAGGGGTGGATAGTAAATATCGGTACCGGCGCGGATCAGCCCAGTAATCATAATTGTGACTAATAAGAGCATGATAGCGAGTACGGCGAATTTCCCCTTAGGATTGTGGCCTAGATACTGGGGATTTTTACCCGCGGCAAGTTCTGCTTTATAGGTTTGTAACTCGGCCTTGCTATTGGCATTGGGGAACATATGGCTAAAGCGGGCGTATTTATTGCCCATAAAACCCCACACTAAGCGGATCAGTAAATTAATCGCAAAGCCATAGCCAATGATGACGTGCAGGGTCTTAAGCCCGATTTTACCGGAGAGTTCGGTTATACCTAAGTCGCTGCGAAACATCATTATACCGCCCACGATAAGCAGGGAGAGTACGAGGATGACATTAATCCAGTGGAACAGACGCGTAGGTCTGTCCCAGACGGGGTAGGATTGTATTTCAATAGGGCTTGGTTGCTGGCTGGACATGGTATTTCCTTATGTTTTGTATTGATTTGATCTTACGCCTTTCTGTTAAAAATAGCGCATTATTTTCAGTTTAAATTAAGCCTTTTGCTTGACAATGATTTGTCCTAAAGTTGTAGAAGTTTTTGATTTGCGTACGGTAAATATTTTTTACGTAAGTCTTTTGAATCTGTTTTATCTAATGCTAATATCGTGTGCACGATAGACTTGGAAGTCTATTGAACGGATGTTGAAGTGGTATTGAGAGATGTTTCTCCTCTCAAAATAAATAATCGTTAACCAGACAGGGAGTGAGCAGGATGTTCAAAATATTACATTGGATTGTAGTGTCAAGATCGCAAGTTCTGATGGAATTGCTTGCAGGCCGCTGGCCGCAGGAGTTTCTGGTGAAGCTGTCGCAAGTCAGTCCAGATGAAATGTGCGATCAAATCAAAGATAACCAAGCCTCTATGGTGGTGATTGACCTTTCCACCGTCGATCTTCAAAAAGCCTATCAATTTCAACGCTTGCTTGCCCGTGAACACCCGAGTGTGCGAGTCGTCTACATTCAATTCCCTAAACAGGTTGATGCCCGTTTTTTAATGCAAGCCTCGACTACGGCAGGGGTGTTTTATCTGGATGCAGGACTGACTGAAATCAGCCTTGGCCTGTCTAACATCCTGCGTGGACACAGAGTGATCCCCATCCAATTGGTGAATGGGGTAAATGATGACTTTGGATTGTTCGAAGACACTGAGCCATTAACCATCCGTGAGCGCGAAGTGTTACAAGCCCTGCTGTCTGGTAGCACTAACCTCGATATCGCGAATCAATTATTTGTGAGTGAGAGCACCATTAAGACTCACTTGTACCGTGTGTTCCGTAAGATTGGTGTGTCAAGCCGTGGGCAAGCCATTGCATGGGCGCAAACCTACTTACACGATGTGGTGGTGTAACGCGTTGTTGATGGGGCCGCGAAGCCAATATTCAATTGAACAACTTAAGAATCAAATAAAAAGGGGCAATCGTCGATACGATTGCCCCTTTTGTGCTTTATGGGTTAAGGACTATTGCATTAAAAACTAATGCATTAAAAATTAGTGCATTAAAGGCTAATAGATTAAAGATCAACGACCTAACCAAGCCTGCAGTTTGTCTTTATCTGTGATACTTAAGGCAACCGTATCCTTAGGCGCCTCTGCAATAATCAGTTCTCCTGTCATCAGTTCATCGCGTCTAAACCAATGCAGGCTTAAGCGTTGTCCGAGTGGGTATTGTTGAAGCTGCGCTTCAAATTGGGCTGTTACCTGTAGATTATCCGCCGCAATTAAGATGTCTCCGGCACTTAAGCCCGCAAGGTGCGCAGGGCTGCCTTGGGCGACAGTGGTTACTTTAAGGCCGATTGGTGCGGCTTGCGTCTTAGCGCCAAAGGCAATCTCATACCCTTTGGCCGAGCCACCGCCGACATCCTGCGCGCCTTGGCTCGCTCTCAGTGTAAATTCAACGCCAAACTCGGCCAGTAGTGGTGCCAGCGGGATATCGTCGGTATTGTCTAAATAGGCGAAGAGATCTTGGCAATCACGCCCCAATAAGCGTTCAACAATCCTTTGATGGCTTTCATCTGTGGTGCCGCGATTTTGCAGGGCATATTCCTGCCACAGAATGGTCATTAGATCGTCGAGATTGTATTTTCCTTGAGTCTCGCTTCTGAGGGTTAAATCCAGATACAGGGCAAACAGTGCGCCCTTAGTGTAATAACTGATAATGGCGTTTTGGGCGTTTTCATCCTGTTTGTAGAACTTAGTCCAAGCGTTAAAGCTCGAGTCCTTAATGCTTTGTTTAAAGCGGCCTTGACTGCGGTATACCCGGGTAAAGGTTTCGCTCAGCATATCTAAGTAGCTTTGCTCATCGACTAAGCCTGCGCGATAGGTGAGGAAATCATCATAATAGGAGGTGATGCCCTCATAGGCCCACAGCTGCGGCGTATAGGTTTCCGCCCCGAGTTGATAGGGTAAGAAGCATTCAGGCTTGATGCGCTTGACGTTCCAGCTGTGGAAATATTCATGGCTACAGAGCGATAAATAGGTGCGGTAGTCATTATTGATCGGCGCATCCATCGACAGCGGTAAATCCTTGCGCGAGCACATGAGTGCTGTCGATGCTCGATGTTCCAAACCACCAAAGCCATTGTCGAGTACTGTCGTCATAAACAGATAACGCTCAAAGGGCGCTGGCGTGCCAAACAGCTTGATTTGATACTCGCAAATCGCCTTTAAATCTTGGCAGAGTCTAGGCATGTGAGCGCGGTGGCGACCGTTTAGTACGATATCGTGTCTTACGCCGCAGGCTTCAAAACTGGCGTGGGTGAATAGGCCCATCTCAACTGGATGATCGATAAGTTCGTCATAGCTTTGCGCGCAAAACTCACCAAAGGCAAATTCATCACCGTTTTTGCGTGTCATGCTGGTGGCAAGGCGCCATTCATTTAGGCTCGGCTCGGTCGGCGCCACCATCGTCACTGTGTGTAAGCCTGCCTCAAAGCCATGAGCGGCTAAAAATACACTGCTGCCGTTAAAGAAACCGTGGGTCATATCCAGATGCGCGGTGCGTACCGACAGGTCCCAAGCATAAACTTGATAGGTTAAGGCCAGTTGGGTGGACTGATGTTCGACCGACCAGGTTTGTTTATCCAGTTGAGTGAGGTGGAGCGTCTCACCATTATCGCCAGTGGCTTTAAGGTCGATAATATTCTTAGCAAAATCCCGCACCATATAACTGCCGGGAAGCCACGCGGGCAGGCTAAAAACTTGCTTAGGGTGAGGCTTTTGTACCGTCATGGTAACGGCGAACAAGTGCGCCTTGGGATCGACGGGCATGATGTGATAGTGGATCATAATTTATCCTGTAAAACCGCTGCGTTTTAATGGGTGTCATGCTGCCAAAAATGCGCACAACAGGCAAATGAAACGCAAAATATCTGGAGACACAAAGTGTTGAATTGCTAGTATACTATCCCAATTAACCCAAGGAGGACTCCCCATGGCCGAAGAAACCATTTTCAGCAAAATTATCCGCCGCGAAATTCCCGCCGACATTCTGTATCAAGACGAGCTGGTGACTGCTTTTAGAGACATCTCGCCAAAGGCGCCAACCCATATTCTGATTGTGCCGAATCATTTGATCCCAACCGCAAATGATATGAAAGCCTCGGATGAACCAGCACTCGGCCGGATGATGACTGTGGCAGCCAAACTGGCAGCAGAGGCGGGGATTGCCAAAGACGGTTATCGTTTGATCATGAACTGCAATAAACATGGCGGACAGGAAGTGTACCATATCCACATTCATCTCGTCGGCGGAGAGCCACTGGGACCTATGTTGAGCCAAGGTCAATGAAGGTAAATCCTGAGTTTTTTCCGCTGACTCAAATGGCGCAGCGGTTTGTCGATCAGCTCGCCCAGTGCCGTCGCTTAGGGTTAACCGTGCTCGAAGCCAGTGAGCACCATGTACTGATTGAGTTGCCCTACAGCACTGAGTTAATTGGTTATCCCGATACTGGCGTTATCCACGGCGGGGTGATCACCACCCTGATGGACACCGCCTGTGGCAGCGCGGTGGTGAGTGCTATTTTTCAAAAATATCAATCCTTAGAGATTTCGCCCACCCTCGACTTACGCGTCGATTATATGAAGCCCGCGCAGCCCCATAAATCGGTTTATGGCTTTGCCGAGTGCTATAAATTGTCATCCAATATCGCCTTTACCCGCGCCATCGCCTATCAGGACAGCATTGATGATCCTATCGCCCATGCGGTGGGCTCCTTTATGCGTATCAGCCCTGAAATGGTGGGCGATGCCTTTAGGCAAGCCTTGATGGGAGAAGCCGTGCCGTCTTTAGGAGAGACAGATGAACTCAAATAAGCCGACCGAGCCGAAAACTCTCGATGTGCAGGGGATTGTAAAACGCGCTACCGAGTTGAACGACTTTGGTCATCTGCTCGAACATGTGCCTTATGCTAAATTTATTGGCATGAAGGTCGAGCGCTTTGGCGACGAGCTGATTTTCAAACTCCCCGCTAAGGATGACAATATCGGTAATCCCATCCTGCCCGCGATTCATGGTGGGGTAATTGCTGGTTTTATGGAAATGTCAGCCATAGTGCAATTAATGGTGTTTATGCAAACGGCAAAAGTGCCAAAAGTGGTCGATTTCTCGATTGATTACCTGCGAGCAGGCCTGCATAAGGACAGTTTTGCCGAATGTCGTATCACCCGTCAGGGGCGACGGGTCGCCAACGTGAATATCAATTGTTGGCAAACCAATCGTAAGCAGTTGATCGCAACCGCAAGGGCGCACTTTTTAATCGATTAATCGCGAGGGCGGGGCAGGATGAGCACGTTTTGCCGATGACTATGTTAAGCATAAGTTCAGCTGGCGTCGCGTAGTGTCATTGCCCATCCGTTGTTCGGCACCTAGGTTTTTGTGAGTGAGGGAAAACAAAATGAAAGCAATTTACAGTGGATTAATCTTGGCTGCAGCACTGACACTCGGTGCCTGTACTAATACGGCGGGCATTTCGGTGAACTCACTGGGAGAAACCCGCGTCGATAGCAAAAGTTTTGCCCGTGATATCAGTGTTGAAGGGGTTGAGGCACGCCGTGTTGGCGATCTTATCCAAGGTTCGGCGTTGATTGTCAGCAAGTCCTCAAGCGATATGCGAGTGCAATACAAGTTCACTTGGTACGACGCCAGCGGCTTTACCATCGAAGATGAAGCCACCAGTTGGAAATCGGTGAAATTACACGGTAAACAACAGCTACAAGTGTCTGCCGTGGCCCCAAATGCGCAAGTGGTAAAATTTGACGTTTATGTGCGCGAGACCCATTCAAACTAGATTGGTGTTTGTTTTAGTAGAGTCTGTGCCGGGTTCTCTATATTTAAAAAGACTTACTCTTTTGGGAGTAAGTCTTTTTATTTGTATCAAATACAATGTGTTAAATGAGATTTTGTTATTAAGTTTTATGATGCTAAGTGTAAACGTTGCGATAAATCATCCACTTTTAACAAAAAAGGGGGATTACAACAGAAGATCCGGACTTTAGTCCTAAAAATATTTCGCGGTTGAGCACTACTATCTGCATATTACCACATGAGGATAGATCTATGACGGCTCATATTAATGCGCAACCTACTGATTTTGCAGAAACTGTTATTATGCCCGGCGATCCGCTGCGGGCTAAATATATAGCAGAAACCTATCTTACCGATGCCGTAGAAGTGACTAACGTTCGCAATATGTTGGGTTACACAGGTTATTACCAAGGGCAACGCATTTCGGTGATGGGACATGGTATGGGTATTTCATCTATGGTGCTCTATGGCCATGAGTTGATTAATTTTTTCGGCGTTAAACGTATTATTCGTATCGGCAGTTTAGGGGCGACCCAACAGCATGTCGAAATGCGCGATGTGATTTTAGCTCAAGCCGCTGGTACGGATTCCCCAACGAATGCTAAACGCAGCAGTGGCTACCAAATGGCGACCTCAGCCACCTTTTCCTTACTGCACAAAGCCTATACCAAAGCCAATGAAAAAGGCATTAGCGTGAAAGTTGGCAACGTATTTAGTGGCGATCTTTATTATGATCCCGACGAAGATATGATCCCGGCGCTTGAGCGTTTCGGGGTGTTAGGTATTGATATGGAAGTGGCAGGACTTTATGGCTTGGCACACCAACAGGGAATTGAATCCTTAGCGATTCTGACGGTATCTGACCACTGTTTAACCGGTGAAGAAACCACGGCGCAAGAGCGTCAATTATCCTTTAATAATATGATCGAGCTCGCCTTAGAAACCGCGCTTAATTAGGGTTAACGCTATCCTTTGTACCCTTAGCATTTCACTGATGGAATGACAAAATGAATAATAAAATCACCTTAACCGCAATTAGTTTTCTCGCTAATTTTATAATGGCGGGCTTTGCCACTCAATTTGGGATGCTGATTGAACCCATAGCGGATAAATTTGCAGCAAATGTGAATGACGTTGCTTCAATATTCTCCTTGCTTAATGGCGGCGCACTGGCGGGGACTATTGCCGCTTTTTTCTTTATTGAAAAATTGGGTATCAAGCGAATTACCTTAATTAGTTACAGCCTAGTGGCATTGTGTGCTGTCGCGTTACATCTTACCACTTCGCTACAAGTGGTGATGATAGCCATGACCTTGATTGGTTTTTGCGGCGGTGTGGGGCTATGTATTGCGGGTACGATAGTGGTATCAGTGTGGCAAGAGAAATTACAAAGCACCATGCTCGTCGTGCAAGATGCCACATTTAATATTGCAGGGGTTATTTTCCCTTTAATTACAACTTACGCACTCACAAGTTCATTGTCATGGAGTTACAGTTACTTAGCCGTAGGTTTAGTCGCGTTAGGAACCGTGATTATTACTTTGTTCACTAATTTTTCGCTATGTGAGCAATCATCGAATACGGAAGATAAGCAACAATCTGAATGGAATTTCGGCATTATTAGCGGTGGCATTGGGTTATTTTTAGGCATGTTGGCGCTGTATACGTTTTTAACCTGGGCCCCTTTATTTGTTAAGCAAAAATTTGATATTCCATTTGAAGATGCGGGCAATATTATTACTCAATATTGGTCAGCTGCACTGATTGGTGCGTTAATTTCGACGCTGATTGTGACTCGGGTAAAAATCCACCATTTTTTAGTCACAATTATCGGCCTGGCTATGGTCATCACCTTTATGATTGTGACGACCGATAAGCTTAATTGGATCGGTTATTTAACCTATGGTTATGGCTTTGTGTGCGCAGCTCTTTACAACGCATTTATTGCTTATGGTGTGTCTTTTGTTAAAAAGGCGAGCAGTAAAAATGTGTCTTATATTCTGATCAGCGGCAGCACGGGGGCGATGTTTAGTCCCGCCATTAGCTCATTCTTTGAACGTATTATTGGATTGCAAACGGTGATGTATGTTATCCCGCTACTTTATGTTGCGATATTTATCATGCTGATTGTTTCAGGCCGAATGAAACCTGCTGCGGCCTAAAGTTCATTTGCGACGTTAATTGATTTGGCCCACTCTTGCGAATGAATAACCTCGAGAGTGGGCTTTTTTAATTTGGTTATATCGCAGCTTCAACAAATTGTTTAAGGGCATTGAGATCTTTAATCCTTATGCCTTCTTTATTGCGTTCAATCAGGCCACGTTCTTCAAGCAACTGTAGTGCCCGTCGGTAAACGCGATCGGTTGTACCAAATCGCTCCGCTTCTAAATAACGCTTACTAAAGCCATCAACGGGTAAATCATTTAAATATTCGTGGTAAATATCATATGCCACGTTATAGCTGATGGGATACAGCAGGCGCCGGGTAAAAATATCGACGGTGTCTTGGTAGTCAATGGCAATGGCGCTGGCAAAAAATAACGCTAGCTGTGGATGTTGCCCAAGGGAGTACTGCAGTTTTTCGGCACTAATGACCATGATTTCTAAGGCTTCATTAGCAATAATATCCAACTGGCAGTGATACTGAGTAAAAAACTCCATTTCACCAAAGAGTTGCGAATCACAATCGATAGTCCCCAATTGAAAACATCGACCATTTCTGGCGGTATGGCCAAGCGACACGCGCCCTTGTTTTACCAACACCAGTGAGGTCATGGCTTCACCTTGTGTCATTAGATGGGCGCCTTTTTTAAGCATTTTAACTTCGCTGATACAGCTGAGTATCACCGCTTCAATAAGGGGATAGTCTTGCTCCCATCGCTGGCTATAACGTCCTTTGGCTAACGGTTTTAGCTGCATTGAGTATGATCCTCTTATCCTATGTAAAATGGCGGCCTTCTATAACATTATCGTGATAAACGGTCAAATGGGCCAAAGGAGTTGACTGGCGATTTTAGGCATTGGGATTGCGGGCGTTTGGCATAAGATTTTTAACATTGTGTAGAAAGACAAGGTTTTAGTGATATTTAAGGATATCGCCGGCACAAGTGTGTCTACTTTATTATTTTCGTCATGTATACTAAGCGCCGCCAAGGGGTGTTTGCCAACATTCGGCAGACTGAGATGTCATCAGACGAACCCTTAGAACCTGATCCGGCTAATACCGGCGTAGGAATGGGCCAATCAACAGCACACTTCTGAATCGCTTATTCGTTGCCGGATCTCAAACATGTATTTGAGGTCCTATGTCTAACAAAAAGTCTAACAACCAATCTTCAGTCTTCACGATATCGTTAACTCGTGCACCATTAGCGCTGGCCGTCTCTGCGGCGTTAAGTGCGTCGGCATGGGCGCAAACCGATGCTATCGACAAACCTGATCCCAATAATGATATGGAAATCATGGTGGTTACGGCGGATTTTCGCAGTGCCAGTTTAGAAAAAATGCCATCAAGCATTACCGTTATCGATGCCCAGCAAATTCAAGATGAAAGCGCCCAGCACTTTGAAGATGTGATGAACTCCATCGCCAACTTTAACTGGTCAGGTGGTAGTTCTCGCCCCAAGTATTTTCAGATCCGTGGCGTGGGTGAGCAGGAGCAATATCAAGGCGCACCTAACTCATCCGTTGGTTATATTGTTGATGATATTGATTTATCCGGTATCGGCATGGTGTCGAGCATGTACGATCTGCAACAGGTCGAAGTGTTACGCGGCCCGCAGGGGACCCGTTATGGCGCCAATGCGTTAGCGGGCTTAATTTACCTTAAGAGTAATGACCCAACCGATGTGTTTGAACATGGCGCCGAGGTTTCTTTAGGTAATGACGATCTACAAACCTTCAGTGGTTTTAGCTCAGGGCCGTTAACCGATTCAGGCAAATTGTTGTACCGCGTGTCGTTGCAGCAACATCAGCAAAACGGTTATCGCGACAATATCTATTTAAATAAAGAAGATACCAATGGCCGCGATGAATTTACTGGCCGCGCTAAATTGCGCTGGTATGCCACCGATGATCTGCAACTCGATTTAACCCTGCTGCATGCCGATTTTGATAACGGTTATGATGTCTGGAGTTTGACCAACGATCCGACAAACACCCTATCTGATCAACCGGGTGTCGATAGCCAGCGCACCACCGGCGCAGGTTTTAAAGCGACATATTCGGGGGCAGAGCAGTTTGAGTTGACCTCGCTGACCTCATTTGCCAATACCGATCATCATTATAGTTACGATGGTGATTGGGCCAATTCTGAGTATTGGGCATCTAAACAATGTGAAGAGGGCGGTAATGTATCGCCTTGTCAGTACGATTACTTCTGGGACAAAACCGGTCAGCGTAAAACCTTATCCCAAGAGTTCCGTTTAAGCTCGACCGACCAAGGCCGTATTTTTGCTGGCTCAACCGACTGGTTACTTGGGGTTTATGCGATGAACCTTAAAGAAGATAACCAACTGTATTCTGAATATAATACTTGGCCTGATGAGGTGTTAGATTCCGAATATGAAGCAACCAATTACGCCGTATTTGGTCAGCTGGATACGGATTTAGGCGCCGATTATGCCTTGTCTATGGGGCTGCGTGTTGAGCGTCGCAATAGCCATTATTCAGACACCAATAATGATAATTTTGACCCGAGTGAAACCATGTGGGGCGGCCATATTGCGCTGAGTAAAGTGCTCAATGAGTCCCACAATGTCTACGCCCGTGTGGCGCGAGGTTACAAGGCGGGCGGTTTCAACATGACTTTGCCAGTCGAACTCAATGATAAAAAAGAGTTTGATACCGAAACCTTATACAACTACGAAATAGGTTTAAAATCCCATTGGTTTGAAGGGCTTATCGATACTAATCTGGCACTGTTCTATATGGATAGACAGGATCAGCAAGTGGCGGCTTCCCAGCAAGATCCTAATAAGCCACAACGGTTTATTCTCTACACTGAAAATGCGGGTAGCTCAAACAACTACGGTGCCGAGCTGGATGCAACTTGGTATGCCACGGATAATCTCCAGTTTTACTCAAGCCTTGGTTGGTTACAGACTGCTTACGGTAATTACCAATATCAAGATAAATACGGTACTGATGTAGATTTAACGGGGCGCGATCTGGCCCATTCACCGCACTTAACCTATAGCCTAGGCGGCACCTATCGTGCGAACTCGGGTTGGTTTGCCAACTTGAATATGAGTGGTAAGAGCGAGTTTTACTACTCAGACAGTAACGATTCGCGTTCCGAACCATATACTGTTGTGAATGCGCGTTTAGGTTATGAGGCAAGTGCGTGGTCAGCATATTTATGGGGCCGCAACCTATTTGATGAAGAATATGGCGTTCGTGGCTTCTATTTTGGTAATGAGCCTGATAATGGCTGGGCGGAAAAACAATATATCCGCTACGGCGACCCACGCCAAATTGGGGTAACACTGAACGTTAAGTTTATGTAGTACCCAAGCTAGCCGCGCTGTGGAGAGAGACTTGAGGCTTCATGCTATACCTTTTCACGGTGCGGCTATTTTTATAATAAGTATTTGAAATAAGGATTGAAGATGAAACTGACCGCCGAAATTAGCATGTATCCCTTTAATGAAAACTACCTCGATCCAATTAAATGGTTTATTCATCGTTTAGACAGTTATCCAACGATTCAACGTGTTACCAATGCGATGGCGACCCAAGTGTGCGGCGACTATTCGGACGTGATGGCGATGCTGGCCACCGAAATGCAAGCCGCCCATGAGAAGTGGGGCAAAGCCGTGTTTGTGTGTAAGTTTATTGGTGGCGAGCTAAATTTAGCCCACAGCGAGTAACGCCTTTAATGAGCTAAGCCACTGCGCGATATCAGTGGTTAAGCTAAGGCTCGCTCACTCAGTTACGGCTCAAGCCTACAGGTTTTTAGAATGCGATTTATCGTGAGAGTAAGGCAATGACAGATTTATGGTTAACGCTAGTCAATAGTGTTAATGCCGCCCTTGGGGAAGTCCATGTGATGACCGCGTGGGAAGCACTTGCTGTGGTATTAGCCATGGCGTATTTGCTACTGGCTATGAAGGCAAGCGTATGGTGCTGGGCGGCGGCATTTACCAGCACGGCCATTTACACTGTGTTGTTTTGGAAAGTAGCATTGCTGATGGAGTCGATGCTCAATATCTATTATATGGGCATGGCACTTTATGGATATTGGCTCTGGACTCAAGGTGGTGATAAACATCAAGGTGTTAAGGTGACCACTTGGCCGCTGAAAACACATTTAAAGTTGATTGCTGCAACGACGCTAGTCTCCCTTGGTATTGGTCATGGTATGGCGACCTTTACTCAAGCTTCTTTTCCTTATCTCGATGCTGCGACCACCTGTTTTGCGGTGATGACCACCTATTTAGTCGCCAAAAAAGTGTTGGAGAACTGGCTGTATTGGGTCGTTATCGATCTGGTGTCGATTTACCTCTACTTGAGTAAAGGCCTTATGCTGACCTCATTATTATTTGTGCTTTATGTGGGGTTAGCTGTTGTGGGCTATTTCCTATGGCGCACCGCACTGGCCGAGAGTCGTCTCAATCTTAATGGCGAACGTGCCGCTAAGTTACTTGGTTAAGTGATGACAAATACTGATATGGATCAACTGCCAACACCTAAGATCTTAACTGCAACATCAGTGGTAAGCCGTTAATGCAGCCGTTATCTGCTGAGGTGTTTGCAAGGCTGGTTCCGATATTACGCCAGGCAGGGCTAAGCCATATCACGCATATCCACGAGTTGGCGGGTGGATTAAGTAATCATAACTATCATATCCAAACATCTGCGGCACAATACGTATTACGTCTTAATGCCGATGCCGCCGACCGGTTTTGTTCTCGAGAGCAGGAGTTGTTTTATTGGCGTAATCTAGCTAAGGCAAAGCTTGCGCCTGAGCTGATATGGGCAAGTTGCGATCATCGTTACTATGTAAGTGCATTTATCGAATCACAGGAGATTGCCTGTCGAGTTAACGTTTCTCGGACGCCGGAAATGCTCGGCGACGGGGCTGATTTTTATCACGTGGTTAACTGGAGCGACTTGGAATATCAGTGTAGTGCGGCCGAATTCATCCATGGAGAACTGTGGGTGCAAAGGTGGCTGCAAGCGCATGCTGAAAATCTTGAGTGCGCATTATACGAGACTCCCACGCCTCAGTCTTTCGCCGCAGAGTTCACACCGCTGACATTACTTGAATTCCAGTGCCCAAATTATGCACATGCTCTATTGCAGCAATTATTGCAACAGCTACGCTTGCAATCCGCTGGGCCTTATCACATCAGCGTGACAGAGCAGTGGCAGCAATATCATCAGCAGTTATTAGCCTTTGCTGAAACCGATAAAGGTAGCGCTTGGCAGACGCGGTTGGACTCATTGTTGGGCTTACAACCGCAAATTCATCGTTGGACAAACACGTTAGCCGATTGTTTGGTGGCGGCGCAATTTTGCCATCGAGACTTAAATCCCCATAATCTGCTGCTAAAGGATAACCGGCTGTATTGTATCGACTTTGAATACGCGACTGCCTCTCATCCTTTATGTGAGCTGGCCGCTGTGCTGGCGACCCACAGATTAACGCCAGCACAGCGGCATATTTTAGTGCAGCAATATCTTGCAAAACATCCAGGCCTCACATCCACAGCAATAACGGCGATTCCAGCTGCAATTGAAATGTATTGGGTGTTTGCGCTTTACTGGGCGCTACTGATGGCGGCGCAAACCGATGTAGAGCGTCAGCAGGCGTATCTTGCTTGGTTTGATAGCTTTTGGCCGCTGGTAAGCCAAGACGCTTAAACACATCTTTACGCTACCACACTTAGTCAAAGATGCTTGCACCCATAATCCTCTGTAAAACCACTTAAGCAAAACAGTTAAGGTCAAACACTGCGTGATGTTTACTGCTATGTTATTGATGCAACTTTTTGTTAACTTGGGTGTCGTAGGATGACAAAGAGAGAAAGGACGCAAATTGATGAAAAAAACCTTGTTGCTGTTGGTATTGGTGTTTGGGGTATCCGCGTGTTCGACTAAGTTTAGTTACCATTTTCTGGATTGGGCTATCGGTTGGGAATTTGATGACTATGTCACTTTAGATAAAACTCAGCAAAAGAGTATGGATCGGCTTATCGAAAAGTTTGTGCGTTGGCATCAATCTGAAGAGCTTGCTCACTATGTGGCGCAGTTAACCGAAGTTGAACATCTCATTCAAACCAATACCTTAACCCCTGCGCTTTGGGCTGAGCATGTCACACTCGCCAAGCGGCATTGGTTTAGGTTATTTGAGTTTGCGCTACCTGACATGTTGCCGATCATCGCATCATTAACGGATTCTCAGGTAAAGCAAATTCTTACCCAGTCTCGAAAAGACGAGCAGGAATTGATTAAGGAATTTGCCGGTAAAACTCCAGAGCAGTTACAACAAGAGGCCGATGAGAATCTTATCGAGCAATTCGATGACTGGCTGGGGAGCGTAACGGATGATCAAAAAGCCCTTATCCATCAATATAATCAACAGCGGCTATCCACCCTAGATATGTGGCTCGACTACCGCCATGAATGGCTGCGCCAATTTGAGGTTGCCCTTGGGCAGCGCAGCGATATTCCGCTGCTGACCGAGCGTTTGACGTTGCTGATGACACAGCCAGACGAGCTTAAATCAGAAAAACACCGCGCTATTTTAAGGCAAAACACCGAGGCCTTTGGGGCGTTATTGCTGGCCATTAATGCTAGTTTGACACCTAAGCAGTCGAAACATTTTTATAAGAAGCTGAACAAGCTTATTCAAGATCTTCGCGAATTAAATCAAGAGGGAATCGAAAAGGCTGTTAAGACTATGAAAGATTAATCCTGGTGACAAGGTCTATTGAACAACGTCATTTTGTTGAAGATATAGCCCATGTCCCTCGTTTCATTTTATCAAAAATCACTCAATGCTAGCCGTCTGTTTGATGGACTCGCACCCTTGGCCCTTAGGCTCTATCTTGCACCTGTACTGATGCAGGCTGGGTATAACAAACTCGCACATTTTGAAGACACCGTCGCTTGGTTTGCGAATCCCGACTGGGGGCTGGGTCTACCAATGCCGACATTAATGGCCGCGCTGGCGGCGGGCACTGAGTTTTTTGGGGCGATTTTGTTATTACTCGGATTAGCCACGCGACTGATTTCTATCCCGCTGATGATCACTATGCTGGTGGCCGCTTTTACCGTGCATTGGCCTAATGGTTGGTTGGCAATTGCCGATGGCAGTTCATGGCTGGCAAATGAGCGGGTGCTCGAAGCGGGTGACAAGCTGGATAAGGCCAAATCCCTGTTGCAGCAATACGGCAATTACGATTGGTTAACCAGTTCAGGTAACTTGGTTGTATTGAATAATGGCATTGAGTTTGCGGTGACCTATTTCATTATGTTGCTGGCACTCTTAAGCCTAGGTGGTGGGCGTTATACCAGTCTTGATTACGTTATCGCTAAGCGTTATGGCGTAAAGTAAGCCGAGCGACGTTGCCTGTAAACGCTTTCAATCCCACTTTTACGTGGGATTTTTTGTACCTCTTTAGCCGCAATTTGCTATGCTTGAGCCAATTTATACGCACCCATTTATAAGAACAGGGATAATCACTTGGACGCTATCGAACTTTTACTCACCCGCCAATCTACTCCAAGATTAACCGCGCCAGCACCCAATGAGCATGAGCTTAAAATCATTTTAGATGCGGCGATTCGAGTGCCGGATCATGGCGCGTTAGCGCCGTGGGAATTTATTATTGCCACGGGGAAGGGTTTAGACACCTTAGCGGATATCTATGTTAATGCCGCCAAAGCCAGCGGCGCAGATGAAGATTTTATCAACAAAGCCAAAGGGATGCCGATGCGTGCGCCCATGGTGATTACGGTTGTAGCGAAAACCCAACAACATCCTAAAGTGCCAGTGCTCGAGCAGCAAATTGCAGCGGGCTGCGCTACGATGGCAATGCAGCAAGCGGCATTCGCCTTAGGATTAGGCGCAGTGTGGCGCACGGGAGATTTTGCCTTCGATGCCAATGTGAATGCAGCGTTAGGTTTAGCGCCAGAGGATCAAATCGTCGGCTTTTTATATGTTGGCACCCCAGCGGTAGCCGCACCGAAAAAACCGCAAAAGGATGGCAGCCAGTACGTCCGTTACCTATAACCTAGTTTATCCCCTCTGAATGGGAGTCCTTAGTATGCAAGTTGCCCAAACCCCAAGATTACTGCTGCGGCAGTTAACGCCCGATGATGCGTCATTTATTTTGGTGCTACTCAACACCCAAGGATTTATCGACAATATTGGCGATAAAGGAGTGCGTAGCTTGCAGGACGCCAAGGATTATATCGCTAATGGGCCTGCTATCAGCTATCGCGAGCATGGTTTTGGGTTATTTGCAGTGGTACTGGCCGAAAATGGTTTTCCGATTGGGATCTGCGGGTTAATTAAAAGACCCACGCTGAAGGATGTGGATTTAGGTTATGCTTTTTTGCCTCAATATTGGGGCAAAGGCTATGCGTTTGAAGCCGCTAGGGCATCACTGGAATTCGGTAAAACCTTAGGGATTGAACGGATTGTCGCGATTGTCAGCCCACATAATCAGGCCTCTAAGTCGCTGTTGAAAAAATTGGGCATGTCGTTTGAAACCGAGTTGCAGCTAACGCCTAATGACCCCCCAGTTGAATTATTTTCCTGATAAATTCGAAGCACTCAAAAAATGAGGCCCCAACATTGGGGGCCTCATTATGCGATTAACTAACGTTACTTTTTACTGAAACACTATCGCTGGAATGGATATACGCTCCCGAGTTTCATGATTTGAGTGAGCTCATCTAGTGCGGTGCGTGATTCGATAACTAATTGCGGATCGGCTAAATCCTGAGTTGATAAACGGTCGCGATAGTGCTTATCTACCCAAGCGTTTAAACGTGCAAATAAAGCATCGTTAAGTAAAGTGTGCTGATTTACTGCGGCAACTTCGCGCTCATTCATGGCAACCCGTAAACGTAAGCAGGCTGGGCCGCCGCCATTTTGCATGCTTTGTTTCACATCGAAATACCGCACTTGTTTGATTGGCGTATTTAAGGTGAGTAGCTCATTTAAATAAGCATAAACAGCGGGGTTTTCTTGGCAGTCGGTTGGGGCAATGATCGCCATCTCTCCTGAGGGGAGAGTGATGATTTGGGTATTAAATAGATAACTTTTCACCGCATCGTTAATCGCCACTTTGGCGGTTGGAACTTCGATAAAATATAACTCGGTATTGAGTTTGCGTTTTATTTCATCCAATTTTGCCTGTGTATTTAAAAATGCTTGCTCGTGGTAAAAAAGCACATTTTGGTTACCCACGGCAATCACATCATTGTGAAATACGCCTTGATCAATCACGTCGGGATTTTGTTGAATAAAAACGCAGTTATCCTCTTCGAGTTGATGCAATCTTGCTATCGCCATCGAGGCCTCGAGGGTTTGTCTTGCCGGATATTTCAGTGGTTTAGGAGCATGAGGATTTGTCGCCTCTTGTCCATAAACAAAGAGTTCAACCCCAGCATGGCCGTATTCCTGACACAGGCGAGTGTGGTTCGCTGCGCCCTCATCACCGAAGCTATTATGCTCAGGTAAATGATTATGGTGATGAAAATAGTGGGGATCATTGAAAGTTGCTGTTAAGATGCGCCCCGTTGTGATGGGCTCGATGCTGCGATGCAACTTATCGACCAGATTAGCGGGCGTAAAATGCAGTTTACCATCACGGGTGTCGGCACTGGGTGACACGGTAGCCGCATTAGCCGTCCACATGCTTGAAGCACTGCAACAGGCATTAAGTAGTGCAGGCGCGGTTTTAGCGGCTTGTTGTAAAACTTGGGCATCGCTGCCAGAAAAACCAATTCGGCGCAACGTGTTAAGATCGGGGCGCTCTTGTGGCGCTAACATGCCTTGGATCATCCCTAAATCAGCGAGTGCTTTGGCTTTTTGCAAACCTTGTTTAGCGGCGGCTTTAGGATTAGAGACTAAAGCGGCGTTGTTGAGTGAGGCCACATTGCCAAAAGACAAACCGGCATAATTGTGGGTTGGCCCAACGAGTCCGTCGAAATTCGCTTCAAAGTGCTTCATTGCATATCCTTGTGATAGGGAAGGTTATTATTTATTCAAATGGTCCCTGAAGCGACCCAGTATACTGAAGGTTTTTGTGGGCACAAGCGCACGGTTTTGTGCTCAAAGCGACTTTTTCGCGATAAATGCATAACTATTTCTTGCTTGCTGGCAAATAATGAAATATTAGTTTTTAATTACGCAATATTATTTTTTTTACATTTTTTCAACTTTGATTAAAAAGTGACTCGCTGGTACATATAAAAGAGGGATTAGCTTGAAACTCTCAATGCAACCCTCTATATATGGAGCCAATTTCCACCTTCTTGAGATTTTTTGGCGCAAATCAAACTATGGGTAAATCGCTAGTTATTGTCGAATCACCGGCCAAAGCTAAGACCATTAATAAATATCTTGGCAAAGAATTCATCGTTAAATCGAGCGTAGGTCATATCCGTGATCTGCCTACATCTTCTATATCTGACGGCACCGATAAGGTGAAACCTGCCGCCGAAGTAAAGAAGATGTCGCCAGAAGAAAAGGCGCGATACAAAAAGATGAAAGATCATCAAGCGCTGGTATCGCGTATGGGCGTTAACCCTGAAAAGGGCTGGGCGGCTAAATATCAAATTCTACCGGGTAAAGAGAAAGTGGTTAAAGAGCTGCAAGCCTTAGCCGATTCTGCTGACCAAATTTATCTCGCAACGGACTTAGACCGTGAAGGGGAAGCCATCGCCTGGCATTTGCAAGAGGTGATTGGTGGCGATCCTTCACGGTATCAGCGCGTGGTGTTTAACGAGATCACCAAATCTGCGATTCAAGAAGCCTTTAGTAAGCCTTCTTCCCTCGACACCAATATGGTTAATGCCCAACAGGCACGACGCTTTTTAGACCGTGTCGTCGGCTTTATGGTGTCACCACTGTTGTGGAAGAAGGTTGCCCGTGGTTTATCCGCAGGACGGGTACAATCTGTGGCAGTGCGTCTCGTGGTGGAACGTGAAAGCGAAATCAAAGCCTTTGTGCCAGAAGAGTTTTGGGATGTGCATGCTGAGCTTAATACGCCAGCCAGCGAAGCACTGCGCATGGAAGTGGTTAAGTATTTAGATTCAGCTTTTGAGCCAACCAACGAGCAACAAGCGTTAGCCGCGGTGCAGGCCTTATCTTCGGCTAGCTTTAAAGTGATTGCCCGTGAAGACAAAGCGACTCAAAGTAAACCTTCCGCCCCCTTTATTACCTCCACCCTGCAACAAGCGGCCAGTACTCGTTTAGGCTTTGGGGTGAAGAAAACCATGATGATGGCGCAGCGCTTGTACGAAGCGGGTCACATCACGTATATGCGTACCGACTCGACAAACCTAAGCCAAGAGGCCTTAGACAGCGTACGTGAGATGATCAGCAAGGAATACGGCGCCAAGTATTTACCTGCCGAGCCTATCCGCTACGGTTCTAAGGAAGGCGCACAAGAAGCGCACGAAGCGATTCGTCCTTCAAATGTCAATGTTGAAGCTGCGGCCTTAACTGATATGGAACGTGATGCGCAGCGCCTTTACGAGTTAATTTGGCGTCAGTTTGTCTCCTGCCAGATGACACCTGCCCAATACGATGCGACTAAACTCACGGTGAAAGCAGGCGACTACGAACTTAAAGCAACAGGACGCATCCTGCGCTTTGACGGTTGGACCCGTGTTCAAACTGCAATCAAGAAGAAAAACGAAGAAGACAATACGCTACCGGCAGTGAACGAAGGGGATGTATTATCTCTCGTTGAACTCGAGCCTAAACAACATTTTACTAAGCCTCCAGCGCGATACAGTGAAGCGTCATTGGTTAAAGAGTTAGAGAAGCGCGGTATTGGCCGTCCGTCAACCTACGCCACCATTATTTCGACGATTCAAGAACGTGGCTACGTGAAAGTGGAAAACCGCCGCTTCTACGCTGAAAAAATGGGCGAAATAGTCAGTGAACGCTTAGTCAATAGTTTTGCCGAGTTGATGAGCTATGACTTTACCGCCAGTATGGAACAGACCCTCGACGATGTTGCTAAGGGTGAGTTGGATTGGAAAAAAGTGCTCGATGGTTTCTATGCTGACTTCACTAAACAATTAGAGAAAGCAGAATTAGCACCGGAAGAGGGCGGTATGCGCCTCAATCAAATGGTGATGACCAATATTAAGTGCCCTACTTGCGGTCGTCCAATGGGGATCCGTACAGGCACAACAGGGGTATTCCTCGGTTGTTCTGGTTACGAGTTGCCACCAAAAGAGCGCTGCAAAACCACCATGAACTTAACGCCAGGCATTGAAGCGATCAGCGATAGTGAAGATGCCGAAACCGATGCATTGCGTGCCAAGCACCGCTGTGGTATTTGCGGCACGGCGATGGACAGTTATCTTATCGACGAAAAACGCAAACTGCATGTTTGTGGTAATAACCCTGTTTGTGAGGGGTATGAAGTCGAAGAAGGGCAATTTAAGATTAAAGGTTACGAAGGCCCATTAATCGAATGTGACCGCTGCGGTCATGATATGGAACTGAAAAACGGTCGTTTTGGTAAGTACTTCGGTTGTACGAATGCGGAATGCAAGAATACCCGTAAATTACTGAAAAACGGTGAAGCGGCGCCACCAAAAGAAGATCCTATTTACTTACCAGAGCTGAAATGCAGTAAGTCGGATGCGCACTTTGTGCTGCGTGACGGGGCGGCAGGGATATTCTTAGCGGCCAGTACCTTCCCTAAATCGAGGGAAACCCGTGCGCCACTGGTTGAAGAATTAGTGAAATACCGTGAACTCTTATGGCCTAAGTATCAGTATCTTGCAGATGCACCTATCGCTGATGATGACGGCAATAAGGCGGCGGTGAAGTTTAGCCGTAAAACCAAAGAGCAATATGTGGCGACTGAAGTCGACGGTAAAGCCACTGGATGGTCCGCCCATTATGTTAATGGTAAATGGGTAAGTGAATCATCAGCGAAGAAAGCGAAGAAATAAACATGTGCTTATGGGCATGTTCACAAATCGTCATTGAGGATGAACGCTTTGTGAATATGCTCTAGGTTGGTGTTACTGCTTAAGTTAGATTTCAACCAATAAAAAAGCCAAGTCACTGACTTGGCTTTTGTGTTTTAAAGATTGATCACCATTTCTTTTTCGGTTGAAACAGCATATCGATATCGTCTTCTTCATTCTTGGGTTTAGGTGCACTGGGTGCAGTGAGTTTTTGTGCGCCCATAATTTCATCTAATAGCATTTTGGCTTCATCGACTTTACGGGCGATGAAGGGATCGTTTGGCGTCTGCGCTTTAATCGCATGCAAAGTGGCTAATGCTTTAGTCACCATTTGCTTTGAAGATCCGTATTGCTTCATAAAACTTGCGGCGCGAGCACGTGACAACATAGAGTCAACGTTAATTCTGAGCTGTAAACTATCAATACGATTTTCTTCCTGACCAAACACCGCTGGGTCGACTCTCCCTTTGTTATGCTCTGCACGCAAAATGGCTTTTAGTTTCTTTAACGTTTGTACTAACACCAAAGTTTGTTTGTCGTTATCAGGCAATCTAAAATTCTCAATCGGCGGGACTTGAGGTGGGTTAGCTTGTAATGAATCAATTTGATTTTTGATATCGGCAAGTCGACGTTGAAAATCAGCTTGTTGTTGGCTTGTGCTCAGTGATGTTGCCATTTCCAAAGCATCTTGAACACGGCGATAGAGCACTAACATTATATGTGTACTACAAGGTATCATCCCTGTATTGGATAATACGGTTTCTGTTTCATCAAGAATCGCACGTTGGCGGGCAAATTCAATCCTACGTTCAGCCTCTGCACGTTCTTTTTGTTGTTGTATTACGTTAATTCCGATAACAAGCAGTAATAGTGCACCGATGAGGATCAGAACCAAGGTGAATGTCATAGCTGTTCCATTATTTATCCAATTGAGCTAATGCTACAATAAATCAATAAACTAGCATAGTTATCTTAGCCTAGGTTATCATTTCTGTCGTTTGAAACATAAGACTTGTGCTCTATATTCCTATTTGCTTTAATTTTTACTATATACTATAACGATTGATTATAGCTGATACTGAGTGGTGCTATTTTAACCAATCCATTTCAGCCTGTTTGAGACAAGGACATAAGATGAAACTGCAACAGCTCAGGTATATTGCTGAGGTCGTAAAGCATAACCTTAACGTATCGGCCACAGCTGAAAATTTATACACATCACAGCCTGGGATCAGTAAGCAAGTTCGCATGTTGGAAGATGAATTAGGTATTCAAATATTTGGTCGCAGTGGTAAACATTTGACCCATGTGACGCCAGCGGGACAGCAGGTGATTAATATCGCCAATGACATCTTAGGTAAAGTTGAAAGTATTAAAAAAGTATCTGAGGAATATACAAAACCGGATCAAGGTGAATTGAATATTGCGACAACGGATACCCAAGCTCGCTATGCTTTACCCCATATCATTCGCCAGTTTATCGACCGTTATCCCAAAGTTAACCTACATATGCATCAGGGGACGCCATCGCAGATCAGTGAGCAGGCTGCCCGAGGTGATGCTGATTTTGCGATTGCGACCGAAGCGATGCATTTGTATTCCGATTTGATTATGTTGCCTTGTTATCACTGGAATCGCTCCGTCGTTGTGCCAAAAGATCATCCCTTGGCGACACGAACTCATATTAGTATTGAAGATTTAGCCCGTTTTCCATTAGTGACTTATGTGTTTGGATTTGATCGGGCATCGGAAATTGAGAAAGCGTTTAATCGTGCAAACCTTGAGCCGCGGGTTGTCTTTAGTGCTACCAGCGCTGATGTGCTGAAAACCTATGTGCGCTTAGGCTTAGGTGTCGGAGTGATTGCCTCTATGGCGATTGATCCAAATATTGATAAAGATTTAGTTGCCATCGATGCTGGCCATTTATTTGCCCATAGCACCACTAAAATTGGTTTCAGGAAGGGTAGTTTCTTACGAAGTTATATGTATGATTTTATTCAACACTTTGCGCCACATTTAACTCGTGATGTGGTTGAAAAGGCCGTCGCATTGCGTGATCAGCAATTAATTGATGAGATGTTTGCAGATAAAAATCTGCCTATGCGTTGATTAAGCTACGCTATTGGTGAAATTAATAAAAATGCCGCATCAATTGCGGCATTTTTATTGTGTTGAGAGTTGAAATGACACGTATGACTATGACAAATCGACTTTATCCATTTCAAGCTGACTTAAAGCAATAACCGCTTGAGTGCGATTACGAACGCCTAGTTTTCTGAAAATGGCAGTGGCGTGCGCTTTTATGGTTGCTTCAGAAACACCTAAGTCATAGGCGATTTGTTTATTGAGCAAGCCCTCAGCAAACATTTGCAGTACTTTATATTGCTGCGGCGTGAGATCTGAGAGCTTACTGGCCATTTTATCAGTGCTGTCATCTTCGATAGGTATAATATCAGCACCTTTAGGTAGCCATAAATCCCCACATAAAACAGCGGTTAGGGCTTCTTTCAAGGTTTCCATCGACGCTGATTTAGGGATAAAACCGCTACCACCGTAGTGAATAGCACGGCTAATGGTATTGATATCCTCGTGGGCCGAAATCACGATAACAGGCAGCTCAGGGTAGTGAGAGCGCAGATGGATAAGCGTCGAATAGCCGTGGGAACCTGGCATCTGCAAATCCAGTAAAACCAAATCGTAGCTGACACTTTGTGAATCTAACACAGACTGCAACGCATCGGCACTGTCAGCCTCAAACCACTGGGTGCGCTCAAAGGCGCTACTGAGTGCTTGACGTAGTGCATTTCGAAACAATGGATGGTCGTCGGCAATAATTATATTTAAGTTTTCTAGCTTCATGGCTTTTTTGATTATGTTCGTGGCGCGTGAAGATTAAACCCAATGTAACAGAAAAGTAATCGAGGATCCTATTGGTTTATGCAGCAAGAAGGACAAAATTTTTATATGTTTCTGGTTGTTATACTTTTGTCTCGCTTAAATGAATGAATAAATTAGCCCTAAAACCTTGCTGTTAAAGGGCTAGAGTACGTTATTACGTAGTATAAATCTTATTCAGCCGTCCACACTTGGGTCGGATGGCGTTGTTCGTCTACCGCAACAAAGGTGAATACGCCACGGATCGCATGCTCACGGTGATCTTGGTACATGTCTTCGACAAAAATATTGACTTCGACCTTTAACGAGGTATTACCTACATGGATCACGCGGGCGATAAGCTCTGCTAAGGTACCCGCTGGAATAGGTTTTTTAAAGTCGATTCGATCAGAGCTGACTGTAACTAAGGCTTTACGGCAGAAACGAGTCGCAGCAATAAAAGCGGTTTCATCCATCCATGCTAGGGCTTCACCACCAAATAAGGTATTGTGGTGATTGGTGATAGAAGGAAATACGGCTTTGATTACCCGCGCTTCGGATTGATTGATTCGTTGTTCGATGGCATCGGAAAAAGCAGGGCGAGTAGAGTCGAGTGAATGTGGCATACGGCAACCTGAGGTTATGCATTTTCAAGAGGCGCGATTATAGTGAGTTTTCAATTTGAATGATATAAAACGACTATATCGTTAGGTTTTAAGACAAAACGAAAAGTAAAAAGGCTTCCAGTGGAAGCCTTTAGCGTTTGGTCATTGACTTATTTACCGAGAAGTTCACGCCTATCGCGTGAGGCTTTAGCCAGATCTCGCAGTAATTTTTCTGAGTCATCCCAATGTAAGCAGGCATCGGTAATGCTTTGGCCGTAGCATAAAGGTTGACCCTCAACCACTTTTTGATTGCCTTCCTGTAAGAAACTTTCTGCCATGATGCCGGCAATGGCCGTACTACCCGCGCGCATTTGCGCCATGATATTTTCAGCAACGACCAGTTGTTTTAGGTGATTTTTTTCACTGTTACCGTGGCTAAAATCAACCACCACACGCGGCGTTACATTGACAGACTCAAGTTTTAATCTTGCTTGTTCAATATCCTGCTCAAAGTAATTAGGTTTTTTACCACCGCGTAAAATAATGTGCCCATAAGGATTACCATGGGTACGATATACTGACATAGCGCCATCTTTATCTGGTGAATAGAAAATATGTGGCACTTTGGCGGCACGAACGGCATCAACGGCGATATTGATATTGCCATCGGTTCCATTTTTAAAACCCACAGGGCAGGAGAGTGCCGAGGCCATTTCGCGGTGGACTTGGCTTTCAGTGGTGCGAGCGCCGATAGCGCCCCAGGTGATTAAATCAGCAATATATTGACCGTTCACCATATCTAAAAACTCGGTGGCAATCGGCAATTTCAGCTCAGTGATTTGCTGTAGTAGCTGACGGGCAATACGCAATCCTTTATTGGGTTCAAAGCTGCCATCTAAGTCAGGATCGGAAATTAACCCTTTCCAGCCAACAATGGTGCGCGGCTTTTCAAAGTACACCCGCATTAAAATACAGAGATCGTCCTTTAACTCTTGATGCAGCACAGCTAAACGGCGGGCGTAGTCGAGGGCAGCTTGCGTATCATGGATAGAGCAAGGGCCAATGATCACCAGTAGACGATGATCTTCGCCCATAATAATGGCTTCAACTTCACGACGTTGCTGAACGAGGTAATCGGCTGCATCTTGGGTTAACGGGTACTCAGATGCCAGTTGTGCAGGTGAGATGACTTTAGCTAATAAGGAAGTGCGTAATTCGTCTGTTTTAATGGTCATTCAAAATACCGAGCTTGCGTGCGGCGCTTTTCGCCAGATTGCCTCGGATTATAACGAATCGAACAGCATTGCACAGTGCCAATTGTGTTAATTGTCGGCAACTGTGCAATGAATTTGATTTAAGTTAGACCTATTTAGCCTAAATCGAGGGACTCGATTGTCTCGTTCGAAATCATCAAGATTAGAACATATGACGTTCTAAACCCGTCACATCTAAAATCTTAGTGGCGATTTCTTCGACCGAGTGGTTGGTGGTGTCGATATAAGGAATACGTTCACGTTTGAACATCATCTCGACTTCTTTTACCTCTAAACGACACTGCTTTAAGGAAGAGTAGCGACTGTTTTCCATCCGACTTTGGCGGATTTCATGTAAGCGTACCGGATCGATGGTCAACCCAAACAATTTTTTCTTATTGCGTTTTAAGGCTTCGGGCAGTTTAAGGTTATCCATATCGTCTTCGGTGAACGGGTAGTTAGCCGCTTTAATACCAAACTGCATCGATAAATAGAGGCTGGACGGGGTTTTACCGCAGCGAGACACGCCCAGCAGGATCAAATCGGCCTGATCCATATGCTTCATGGTTTGGCCATCATCATTATCCATCGCAAAATTGATGGCATCGATACGGGCTTCATAACCCTGATTGGCTTTACCGTGGGTGCGGTGTAATACAGGCGATGCACTTACGCCTAAATGTTGTTCAAGTGGAGCGACGAAGGTATTTAAAAAATCGTAATCGAGACCTTCACTCGAATAAATGATGTCCCGAATTTCCGGTTTAACGATTGAATGGAACACTAAGGGGCGTTCGCCTGTTGTAATAAAACAATCATTAATTTGTCGTTTAACGTTTTCAGCTTTTGCCAATGTTTCAACAAATGGAATTGTAAGTGACTCAAATTCTAATGGAAATTGCGAGAGAACTGCATGCCCAAAAACCTCTGCTGTGATCGCTGTGCCGTCGGAGATGTAAAATACCTTTGGTGCCATACTGACCTCTTGTAGTAATAAAATTACAAATAAAATTATAGATTTACGCTTCTTCAGCGGGAGTGTAAAATGCCGCTGCCCTCGTGTGAAGGGGCCACTGAAATAAACTTGCGGAGATAGAACTGTGCAGCAATACGTACTCTGGTATCAGGAATTAGGCATGGGTGACGTCAACTTGGTTGGCGGTAAAAATGCTTCTCTTGGCGAGATGATCAGCAATCTAGCTAATGCCGGTGTTCAAGTACCTGGCGGATTTGCGACTACTTCTTATGCGTTCAATGAGTTCCTTGAACAAAGTGGAGTAAACCAGAAGATTTATGACATTCTAGCCACACTGGATGTAGATGATGTCAATGCACTGGCAAAAGTAGGTGCACAGATCAGACAATGGGTGATTGACACCCCATTCCAACCAGCTTTAGAGCAAGCCATTCGTGAAGCTTACGATAAACTTGCCGCTGAAACTAGCGATGCATCATTTGCAGTACGTTCTTCTGCTACCGCAGAAGATATGCCAGATGCTTCTTTTGCTGGTCAGCAAGAAACCTTCTTAAACGTGAAAGGATTTGACTCTGTACTCGTGGCGATTAAGCACGTGTTTGCGTCACTCTTTAACGATCGTGCAATTTCATACCGTGTTCACCAAGGTTATGAGCACCACGGTGTTGCCCTGTCTGCCGGCGTACAACGCATGGTTCGTTCAGACAAAGCGGCATCAGGTGTGATGTTCACCATGGACACTGAATCAGGCAACAACGATGTGGTGTTTATCACTTCATCTTTCGGTCTGGGTGAAATGGTTGTTCAAGGTGCGGTAAACCCTGACGAATTCTATGTCCACAAACCTATCCTTTCTCAAGGTCATAAAGCCGTTGTTCGCCGTAATATCGGTAGTAAGCTCATCCAGATGGTGTATTCCGATGATGCTGCTCACGGCAAACAAGTGAAAATTGAAGACGTTGCTGCTGAAAAACGTCGTCAATTCTCCATCAACGACGCCGAAGTGATGGAACTGGCTAAACAAGCAATGGTTATCGAAAAACACTACGGTCGTCCAATGGACATCGAGTGGGCGAAAGACGGTAACGATGGCAAACTCTATATCGTTCAAGCGCGTCCAGAAACGGTTCGTAGCCGTGAAGACGTACAATTAATTGAACGTTACCACTTAAAGAGCCGTGGCGCAGTGATCTCTGAAGGTCGTGCTATCGGTCATAAAGTGGGTTCAGGTGTGGCTAAGGTACTAACCTCTATCGCGGATATGGATCAAATCCAACCAGGTGATGTGTTAGTGACCGACATGACTGACCCAGATTGGGAACCTATCATGAAGCGCGCCAGCGCCATCGTGACTAACCGTGGCGGTCGTACCTGTCACGCGGCGATTATTGCCCGTGAATTAGGTGTACCAGCGGTAGTTGGTTGTGGCGACGTGACCGACCGTATCAAAAATGGTCAGTTAGTGACTGTTTCTTGCGCCGAAGGTGACACTGGTTACATCTACGAAGGTAAGCAAGAGTTCGAAGTAGTGTCTAACCGCGTTGACGCATTGCCTGCGTTACCGATGAAAATCATGATGAACGTGGGTAACCCAGATCGCGCCTTCGACTTTGCTCGTTTACCAAACGAAGGTGTGGGTCTAGCGCGTTTAGAATTCATCATCAACCGCATGATCGGTATTCACCCGAAAGCGTTGCTTGAATTCAACCAACAGGACGCTGCCTTGCAGGAAGAAATCAACGAGATGATCGCCGGTTACGACTCTCCTGTTGAGTTCTACATCGCTCGCTTAGTCGAAGGTATCGCATCTATTGGTTCGGCTTTCTATCCGAAGAAAGTGATCGTACGTATGTCAGACTTTAAGTCTAACGAATACGCTAACTTAGTCGGTGGTGACCGTTACGAGCCAGAGGAAGAAAACCCAATGCTCGGCTTCCGTGGTGCGAGCCGTTATATCTCTGAATCATTCCGCGATTGTTTCGCACTTGAATGTGAAGCGATTAAGCGCGTGCGTAATGAAATGGGTCTGAAGAACGTTGAAGTCATGATCCCATTCGTCCGTACCGTGAAAGAAGCTGAGCAAGTGATTGAACTGCTGAAAGAGCAGGGCTTAGAGCGTGGTAAAGATGGTCTACGCGTCATCATGATGTGTGAAGTACCGTCAAATGCGCTGTTAGCGGATCAGTTCCTTGAGCACTTCGATGGTTTCTCTATCGGCTCAAATGACTTAACACAGTTAACACTCGGTCTTGACCGTGACTCAGGCATCATCAGCCACTTGTTTGATGAGCGTAACGAAGCGGTGAAGATCCTGCTGTCTATGGCCATTAAAGCGGCTAAGGCCAAGGGTGCTTATATCGGTATTTGTGGTCAAGGACCTTCAGATCACGCCGATTTCGCGGCTTGGTTAGTTGAACAAGGCATCGATACCGTATCGTTAAACCCTGATACCGTAATTGATACTTGGTTATATTTAGCCGAAGCGCACGCTTGATCTAGGCCGTAATTTTATCAAGGTGTTAAAAAAGCCGCTTTTTAGCGGCTTTTTTTTGTTTATAATGGGCCGCATAACAATAATTGACTGAAGCCGCCCATGTTACCTCTGTTATCACATCAACAAACCTTAGAACCTGTTTATCTGGCCTATCTTGATGCTTTAGAACAAAGTGCCTATGAAGGTGATATTGATAAGCGCTACAGCGCGCGCTTAGTGCAAGCCACGGATAACTCTGTCTATCAATTTTTGCCCCAGGCGGTGCTTTATCCTAAACACCAAAAGGATATCGAGATAGCGCTTAAACTTGCTACGAAAGCAGAGTTTGTGGGTGTGACTTTTAGTGCTAGAGGTGGCGGAACAGGCACTAATGGGCAGTCGCTGACCCACGGTTTGATCCTCGATGTGTCTCGTTATATGAATCGTGTGTTGGAAGTGAATCCTGAGCAGGGCTGGGTTAGGGTTGAAGCAGGGGTCATTAAAGATGCGCTAAATGATACGCTGCGTCCCCATGGATTCTTCTTTAGTCCCGATCTCTCAACTTCAAACCGCGCCACTATTGGCGGTATGATCAACACCGACGCCTCGGGCGCAGGCTCTTTGGTGTATGGTAAAACTTCCGACCATGTACTGGCGCTGCGTAGCGTATTGATAGATGGCAGTGTGTTAGATACTCGTCCCCTCGATGCGGGTCTGTTATGTAATCCCGATAACGTGAGTGAAAATCCGCTTGGACAAAAACTGATTTCGGCAATTGCAAAGGTATGCCGTGAGAAGCGCGCGCTCATTGAGCAACAATTCCCAAAACTCAATCGATTTTTAACCGGATATGACTTAAAGAATGTCTGGAATGAAGGCTTAACTCAGTTCGACCTTTCACGCATTTTAACAGGCTCTGAAGGCACGCTGGCGGTTATCACCGAAGCGAAACTCAACATTACACCACTGCCCAGTGAGCGGGCGATGGTGAATATTAAGTACGATTCCTTCCAGTCTGCGCTGCGTCATGCTCCTTCCTTAGTGGCTGCGCGGGCAACGGTGGTCGAAACCGTGGACTCTAAAGTGCTTAATCTTGCCCGCGAGGACATTGTTTGGCATTCGGTTTCCGACCTTATTCAAGAAGTGCCGGGTAAAGTCATCGATGGCCTGAATATGGTCGAGTTTGCTGGTGATACGGCAGAAGTTGAGCAAAAACTCGCGAGTCTTGAGGCTGTATTGACCGAGCAAATTGGTCGCGGTGAATGTGGTGTCGTTGGTTATCAAGTCACTCAAGATAAGGCCAGCATTGAGAAAATCTATGGCATGCGTAAAAAGGCCGTTGGATTGCTCGGTGCTACCAAGGGACGTCGCAAACCCATTGCATTTGCCGAAGATACTGCTGTGCCGCCTGAAAAACTTGCCGATTATATTATGGAGTTTCGTGCGCTACTCGATAGTCACAATTTGCAATACGGTATGTTTGGCCATGTGGATGCGGGCGTATTACACGTAAGGCCTGCGCTGGATATGTGCGATGTCGAAGATGAAAAACTGCTGAGGGTGATTTCTGATCAAGTTGCAGCACTGACGCTCAAATACGGCGGCCTGATGTGGGGCGAGCATGGTAAGGGCGTGCGTGGCGAATACGGCCCATCGGTATTTGGCGATGAACTTTATGGCGTATTGCAAGACATTAAAGGTCTATTTGACCCTGATAACAGGCTTAATCCCGGCAAGTTAGTGGCGCCCAAGCAAGTCGGCAGCTTGGCATTTGATGTGGATAGTACCAAGCGCGGCAAGTTTGACAGACAAATTCCCGTCGAAGTACGCGATGCCTATCCCGATGTGATGAATTGTAACGGCAATGGCCTGTGTTTTAATTACAGTAGTTACTCGCCCATGTGTCCGTCATTTAAGGTGACTGGCGATAGGGTGCAATCCCCCAAAGGCCGTGCGGGTCTGATGCGTGAGTGGCTGCGTTTGCTTGAGTCGGAAGGGGTGGATGTGAACGCGCTGGCGAAAGCCAAACCCTTAGGCATTTTGCAGCGGATGCAAAATACCATCAATGCGAAGCGCGATTACGATTATTCCCACGAAGTGATGGAATCGCTGAAGGGCTGTCTTGCGTGTAAGGCGTGTTCGAGTCAGTGCCCGGTTAAAGTGGATGTACCTAAGTTTAGGGCGCAATTCTTTAATATTTACTATCAACGTTATCTGCGTCCGGCCAAGGATTACCTGGTTGCGGGCATAGAAGACAGCTTACCTCTGATGGCTGCTGCGCCAAGGCTGACCAATTTCGCCTCGCAAAACCCACTCAGTCAATGGGTTATCAAAAAGGCTATTGGCTATGTGGATGCGCCAGCGCTGTCGGTGCCAACCTTAAAACAACGACTCGATGGCCATGCGAGCCGCGGCTATGATTTGGCGGCATTGCAGGCCATCCCTGCCGATGAGAGGGCAAAATTTGTATTAGTTGTACAAGATCCCTTCAACAGTTTCTACGATGCGGGCTTGGTGTATCGCTTTATCCAATTGATTGAAACCTTAGGATTAAAACCCGTTCTACTGCCATTTAAGCCCAACGGTAAACCGACCCATATCAAGGGCTTCTTGGGTAAATTTGCTAAAACGGCGCAGTCGAGTGCGGATTTCTTAAACCAAGTGCATAAGTTAGGCATGCCAATGGTTGGGATCGATCCCGCCTTAGTGCTCTGTTATCGCGATGAATATAAAGAAATTTTAGGGGCTAACCGCGGCGCGTTTGAGGTTAAACTGGCTAACGAATGGCTGATTGACATACTTCAGGATATTCCTACTAAGGCCATGCAAGATAAACAATTTACTTGGTTTAGCCATTGTACTGAGTCTACGGCGAAGCCTAATACCGCCAATGAGTGGAGCAAAATCTTCACTCACTTTGGCGCTAAATTAACGGCAGTGAATCTGGGCTGTTGCGGCATGGCGGGTACCTACGGCCATGAGGCTGAGAATCTTGAGCGTTCTAAGACCTTGTTTGATATGTCATGGAAAGACACTTTAAGCAAGATAGACGCGTCACAGGTGCTAGTCTCTGGCTATTCATGTCGCAGTCAAGTAAAACGTTTCGCCGGTTACAAGCCAAAACATCCACTAGAGGCTTTATTGGAGCTCGTTAAGGCTTAACGCAATTTTTTATTAGGGATTGGATAATCCCTAAGGCAATGCCACACTAAACCAGTCGTCAGGCTGGTTTTTTTATTGAGGAGACGCTATGGAAAAACACACGGACAATGTTATCGATACGCTACAGGCATTCACCAGCAAGCCAACGCCGGATGACGTCGCCACACTGCCAACAGCGCTGTGTAGTGAAGTCGCGTTATTTTGTATTCAACTCTCCGGTGACTGGTTATATCAGGACAGCCCATTACCGACTAAGTTTGCTAAGCTGTTTGCCAGTATTTTACATGGCATCGATGGCGAACATTTTTTGATCACACCAGTCGAAAAGGTGCGAGTCGAGGTGGATGATGTGCCGCTGTTGATTGTCGATTATGTGAAGGATGAGACTGCATCGGGTTTAACGCTGCGCAGTAGTATTGGCACCGAGCATTCTCTGGCGACACTCCATCATTTAAAGCTCACCGACTTTGGGATTTATCTGCCGCTAGAGCGCGGCCTATGGGGAAAATTGAGCCGTGCCTGCTACTACAATTTTGTTAATGAATTCAATTTAACCGATGAAGGTGGCCTCAGTGCTTAAAGATTTTGATTGTAATAACTTGGGGAGGCTGACTAGTTTATTATGGGTTAAGTGATAGTATTAAAACTAACCTTAGCCAATCCTACTCGGGTTTAGGTCTGTGTCGATGGGTCTAAATGTTGTTTTCGGAGGTGCTGTTTGAACCGTTATGAAAGCTTAGGCTATCTTGTTTCGCACTTAAATATTGAGCTGCAAAATGAACTCGATTTGCAGTTGAAACGCTATCAGCTCGACATTAAGTTGTGGCCAGTATTATTCGCGCTTTGGCAGGAGGAGGGGATTACTCAGACCGAGTTGTCCAAACGTTGTGATGTAGCGAACTATACCATGACCCGTTTGCTCGATCAGTTGCAGGTGCAAGGCCTCATCACCCGCCATCAAGAACTCGATAATCGCCGAGCTTTCCAGATTTTTCTCACCGATGAGGCCAAGGCGCTGGAGCAGGATTTGATCCGTGAGGCCGAGCGCGTCAATGAAAAGTTTCTTGCTAATCTTACTGAAGATGAACGAAGTTATTTTATTAAGCTTTTGAATAAAATAAATAAACTGTCATCTAATCCGTAAGTTTTATTGTGCTTCTTTCGGTTATTTACAGTGGGAGTAGCATAAAAAGTAACACTAAACTTGACCCCAGTAATAACCCTTGCTGCAGTAACCGTTGCCGCTGCATTAAGCTATTTTTTCCCTGTTTCAGACTAGTGATTAGCTGATTACGCTTATAAATACGGCAAGTTAACTCATTTGTGAAGGGGTCAATAAATAACTTACATAGGCATTGCCCACCATCTTTCAATTTGATCAAATGTTCACTTTGATGGCTAAAATTAAGTTTGCGCGAAACCATTTGGCCATTGATATAGACTCTCTCCAAACCCGACCAATCACTTGCTTGTAATTCAAGTGAATCTTTCCCCAGCTCATATTTGAAACTGACCATAGTGGCACCTTCTCCGTGACTGACGAGTAGTTAATTCAAGCAGAGACATATAGGGTTTTCCACTACAGAAAAGTGAATTTTACGTGGCGTTTTGGTATCTGATTGGTATTGAGAGGAATTTATTTTTTAGATGGATAAGTGGAGCGAGGGAAGTGGTTGAGGCGGACAACGACTCGTTGTCCGCCTACTGCATGATTAAGCTTTGGCCGCTTGGTAAATGGCACGGGCCATTTCGTCAGCTACTGCACCTGTCGTGCGGTTTTCAGCATCGGCCTTAGCAAAAATCTTCAGCAGCGTGTTGTAGATTTCTCTGACCTTAGCTTCTGATTTTGCTGCGTCATAATCTTTTTCAAATGACACGTTGATAATGCCGCCAGCGTTAATCACATAATCTGGCGCATACAGAATGCCCATTTCTTTTAACTGCTCGCCATGGCGGACTTCGGCTAATTGGTTGTTGGCGCAACCCGCAACAATCTTAGCTTTGAGTTGTGGTAGGGTAACATCGTTTAGAGTTGCACCTAGTGCACATGGCGCATAGACATCCACGTCTTGGGCATAGATATCCTGTGGAGCAACAACGATGGCGCCAAAGTCGGTAGTCACTTTATCCAGTGATGCTTGGTGAATATCGGTAACAATCAGCTGTGCACCTTCTTCATGCAAATGTTTACACAGGTAGTAACCTACATGGCCCACACCTTGAACGGCGATCTTAAGGCCTTTTAAGCTGTCTAAATCGAGTTTATGTTTAACTGCAGCCTTGATCCCTAAATAGGTGCCTAATGCTGTAAATGGTGATGGATCGCCACTCTTGCCTTCAAGCCCTGCCATGTAAGGTGTTTCTTGATGGGCAATCATGATATCAGCGGTCGTGGTGCCCACGTCTTCAGCAGAATAGTAACGTCCACCGAGGCTATTGATAAAACGGCCAAAGGCACGGAAAAGGGCTTCGCGATCAGGACGCTTAGGATCGGCAATAATCACTGACTTACCACCGCCCATGGTTAAACCGGCGAGGGCATTTTTGTAAGTCATACCACGGGAGAGGCGTAATACGTCTGTCAGGGCTTCATCATCGGATTGATAATTCCACATCCGGCATCCACCCACAGCTGGACCTAAGTTGGTGTTATGGATGGCAACAATGGCTTTTAAGCCACTTTCTTTATCATGACAGAATACGACCTGTTCATGTTCATCAAAGGATACATGATTAAATACAGCCACGTGAAGTTCTCCGCTATACACAATAAAACGTCGATGGAACGACTTCCCATCGACAGCTCGTTATATTTATTGCAGAACCATAGCATTTAGCGATACTCTCAACCATGCATAATGACCGAATAAATAGATTATTTGTGGCAATCTAGCTTTCCACTTTACGTAAACGTAAGCTTAGAGATGCGAAACCAATTTTAACTGATGATATTTTCAGACATTAGTATGATTCGCGTGCTGTCCCAAGAATGAGAGCCGCGCTATAACAATAAGATAGGACGGAAGTATGACTGAACAAGCTGTCGATCAAGCTCAACCAACAATCTCTCCTGAAGAAATGGAGAAATTGCGCCAAGAGTGGGTCAGAACACAATTCCAAAAGGCGAACCGTTTTTTAGCGGAAAAAGGGGTCATCCCCAGCAAGGTTTTAGCCGATGAGAGCCGTTATCTTGCACCTTATTTAGCGATTTGGAAGATGGAATCCAAACGTCCTACGACCAAAACCTATTGGGTGATGTCAGGCGATTTACCATCGGATTTTGTGGATGTCAAAGTGGCTAAAACGGCGCGTGATGCGGTTCGTCATTTCTCGATGATGTGGCAAATGCAGGCTGAAAATTTGATCCGTTCAGGCGCAACCAGACGTGATGCAACCCAGGCAAAATTTGCCCAGTTATTAGTCTCCCGTGCAGAGAGTTTATATCGTATGCACAATGATGAAAAACTCTGGAATAGCTAGACTTCCTTGTGTTAAGTCATAAAACCAAAGGCACTCGATTGAGTGCCTTTGTTGTTTAAGTCTGTCTCAAGCGTTGTGTCCTACGTTGAGCATACCGACGGTTTCATTCCATATTAAAGGATTACGCTTCTTCATCACTTAAATAGTATAAACCTTGATTAATCAGTTCCAGCAATAGCTGTTGTACTTCATCATGTTCGCATAACGCGAGAGCCGTTTCGCTATCAAAGCTGACATGATCGCTTAACTGTACAAGCACCGCTTCGGGTGTATTGGGCAGATCATAGATTTCGCCATTAATGAATAAGCGCGAGTGAGCATCATTCTCTAAACGTAGTACTTTTAAACCGCCAATGCGATTTACACCAGCGCCTTGTTCAAAGGCATCTTGCAGATCGTCGATGCTATAGGCTTCTTCGCCTTCACAAATATCTAATTCAAATCGGTTTTGGCTTAGCAGTTTACCTAGCACAACCTGATAACTCGCAGGATCTTGGGCAAGCTGGCTTAACAGCGACATAATGCCGAGTTGATGATCTTGGCTAATAATGCCCGGATTTGCTGGCTCGGATGCGGAGGTAAAACGCTGTTGACCCAAATTTTTGTCGAGTAAATAGTCGGCCACTTCGCTGACTAATTCTTGCTGACTGGGTGCGCGGTAACCAATCGAATAGCTCAAGGCTAAGGTTAAGGTTTCACCGCAGTGCGGGAATCCTGGTGGAATATAAAGCATATCGCCTTTCTCTAACACCATATCAATAATGGGATCAAAGTCTTCAACCAGAGGTGAATTAGGATTACCGCCACGACGTTGTTGTGGGGTGTTGTCACCTACGGTCCAGCGGCGCTGACCTTCGCCTTGAATAATAAACACATCGTAGTTGTCGATATGGGGACCGACACCGCCACTTGGAGTGGCAAATGACACCATCAAATCATCGAATCGCCAATCGGGGAGAAAACGAAAGGCCTCAACGAGGGGTTGTGAGTCGGGATACCAATGGTTAACCGCTTGCACCAATAATTGCCAGTGGGTTTCACCGTAATTGTCGTAATCCTCAAAGGGGCCTTGGATCACTTCCCAGTTATCTTTTTGGGTAACGACGATGCGCGAAGTGATTTCTTCTTCGCAGGCTAGGCCGGCCAGCTCATCGGCACTGATTGGATCTTCAAAGTGAGGAAAAGCGCCTTTGATGACCACAGGTTTTTGTTGCCAGTAATCCTTGAGGAACTGAGCAATATCGAGATTGAGTTTATACATAGTGTCAAAAAAGGCGACTACATCCTTAACAATGTAACCGCCTCAATCCTTATTTAGGCTAGATAATAAGCTAAGCATGTCAGCTTAGCGTTAAACGAAGCGTTAGCCGTAAACTGAACTTTAGTTAAGTTCGTCAACGAATGCTTCTGCACGGCCAATATAGTTGGCTGGCGTCATCTTCTTCAGCTCAGCCTTCACGTCTTCTGGCAGGGCTAAACCGTCGATAAATTCGGCAAGTTGCTTGGCGTCGATGCGTTTACCGCGTGTCAATTCTTTTAACTTCTCGTATGGCTTTTCAATACCATAGCGACGCATCACGGTTTGTACTGGCTCAGCCAATACTTCCCAGTTTTGATCGAGCTCGGCACGTAAATGCTCTTCATTCACTTGTAACTTGCTGATGCCTTTTAAGGTCGCTTGGTAAGCGATCAGCGAGTGGGCGATACCCACACCTAAGTTACGCAGTACGGTGGAATCGGTTAAGTCACGTTGCCATCTTGAAACGGGTAGTTTTGCGGCTAAATGTTGCATCAACGCATTGGCAATACCTAAGTTACCCTCAGAGTTTTCAAAGTCGATAGGGTTGACCTTGTGTGGCATGGTTGATGAGCCAATTTCACCGGCAATGGTACGTTGCTTGAAGTGACCTAAGGCAATATAACCCCAAACGTCACGGTCGAAATCGAGCAGAATAGTGTTGAAACGCGCAATCGCATCAAAGAGCTCTGCAATGTAATCATGCGGTTCGATTTGAGTGGTGTATGCGTTCCAGTGCAGGCCAAGGCTTGTCACAAAACGTTCAGACAGTGCATGCCAGTTCACTTCTGGGTATGCAGATATGTGCGCGTTGTAGTTACCTACGGCGCCGTTAATTTTCCCCATGATTTCAACTGCCGCGATTTGCTTGATTTGGCGCTCTAAACGCACGGCTACGTTAGCCATTTCCTTGCCTAAGGTTGAAGGCGAGGCTGGCTGACCGTGGGTACGTGACATCAAAGGTACTGAGCGGTATTCAACGGCCAGTTTTTTGATGGCGCTGAGCAGTTCATTGCAATAAGGCAGTACCACTTGCTCGCGGGCTTCAGTCAACATTAAACCATGGCTTAAGTTGTTGATATCTTCAGAAGTACAAGCAAAGTGAACAAATTCACCGACAGCGGCGAGTTCAGCGTTGTCTGCGATTTTTTCTTTGATAAAGTATTCAACTGCTTTCACGTCGTGGTTGGTGGTGCTTTCAATGGCTTTCACGCGAAGCGCATCTTGCTCACTGAAATTGTCTTTTATGGCATCGAGAAGCGCGATCGCTGACTCGCTTAATGGTGGCACTTCGGTGATTTCTGGGCAATCAGCGAGTAACTTTAACCAGTTGATTTCAACTTGAACACGGTACTTAGTAAGACCGAACTCGCTGAAAATCCCTCGCAATGACGCTGTTTTACTACCGTAACGGCCGTCTACCGGAGAGATAGCAGTTAGTGCGGAAAGATCCATGTGAAGCTCCTTGATGAAAACTTATTTTATTATAGGGTAAGACTTTTCTTGGCTGTGTCTATGATGGCTTTACGGGCAAAGACTAAGTGTCGACGTTTGCCGCCTAGTTGTCGCCATAACACTGCGCTGCGCATGGCTGCAAGCAGCAAGGCGCGGATTTTTTGTTGCACGATTGGACGTTGCAGACACACTGGATTACCTGAGATCTGAATCTTAGGTCCAAGATTACTGATAATGTCGCTATAAATACTGGCCAGATTGGCAATGACTTGTTCGTCGGTGATCGCAAAATGATGTAGCTGACGATTCACTTGATTGATTCGTTCGGCAAGCATAGCTAACCCGGTATTTGAACGGGTTAATTTACGTTCAAGGGCTAAAATTCCCACCAGATAGCGGGTAATTTCCACATCTTTTTGACTGCTATCCCCCAGTTGATTTAACACCAATTGGTAGCCTTTGTGCAGGCCCGCCTTATCTTGGTAGACATCGGCGGGGGTTTCTGGATTAGTCACTAAAATGGTGTGTAAACTGGCAGCTAGCTCATCGGTGTCGCTTTCACCATGACGGGCTAAATACTGAACTTGTGCAATGGCCTGCAGTATTCCTGCAAAGGCCATAGTACGATCATGGAGCTGTTCGTTCACGGTTTATCCTCTGATCAGTTGATCGATAATTCCGCCACCGAGGCACACTTCGCCATCGTAAAATACCGCTGATTGGCCAGGCGTCACGGCGGCAACGGGCTCGTCAAACACCACTTTGAGGGTATTGTCATCAAGATAGGTAAGGGTGCAAGGGATATCCTGCTGGCGGTAACGGGTTTTCACCACAATTTGGCTGCCATCGGCGGGACCTTTGCGGTCGACCCAGTGTAGTTGATTGACAAACATGCCATTGGACATCAATCGCGGATGGTGACCACCTTGGCCAACAACAAGCACGTTACGTTTGAGATCTTTGTCCACCACGTACCATGGGTCATCATTGCTATTTTTCATGCCACCAATCCCCAGACCTTTACGTTGGCCTAAGGTGTGGTACATCAAACCTTGGTGCGTGCCAATGACTTCGCCTTCGGCGGTTTCGATATTGCCAGGTTGCGCTGGTAAGTAATTACCTAAAAATTCAGTAAATTTTCGCTCGCCGATAAAGCAAATGCCGGTGCTGTCTTTCTTATCATGGGTAATTAAGCCCATCTGTTTGGCGATCTCTCGCACTTCGTGTTTTTCGAGTTCACCCACCGGAAACAGGCTGCGTGCCACTTGTTCATGGCTTAAGGTGTATAGGAAGTAGCTTTGATCTTTATTATTGTCGACCCCGCGCAGCATTTGCGTTGTGCCATCGGCATTGTCGCGGCGGCGCACATAGTGACCCATGGCGATGTAGTCGGCATCGAGAATATCATCGGCAAACTCTAAAAAGGCCTTAAATTTGATTTCTTTGTTGCACATGATATCAGGATTTGGGGTACGACCTGCTTTGTATTCGGCAAGAAAATACTCAAATACATTGTCCCAATATTCGGCAGCAAAGTTGACCGTGTGGAGTTTTATCCCAAGCTTATCGCAAACGGCTTGAGCATCTTTTAAATCTTCGGCGGCCGCGCAGTACTCGTCGTTGTCATCTTCTTCCCAGTTCTTCATGAAAAGGCCTTCAACCTGATAGCCTTGCTGCATAAGCAAATAGGCTGAAACGGATGAATCAACACCGCCGGACATGCCGACAATGACTTTTTTACCTGTATGAGTGGGTTCGATTGATGTCATAGATCCTAAAACCATTGAGTATATGTGTTAGCGAGTCGTGGCTTGAACCGTTGTCATTAGTGCATGACTCACTTTTAAATCTGCGTTTATATTAGCTGCGTAGTTAGGGCAGGCTTATTGGTGATCCGTTTAGCATCTGAGATACATCAGCCCAACATCATTAAGCACAAGATGCATGATGCTAAAATACCCCAAATTTTTAACCCAAAAGCGCAGTTAAATACCTTATCGAATCGCGCATTTACGCGGGGGCGTATTCTATCACGCCTTGTTGCTTGGGGCTATCTTTGACATCCCTACAGACGCTGACTATTGAGTAATTCGAGCGAATGAATTTGCCCTTGTTGCAACTGTTTGCGGTAATCGTTGAGGCAATCGAGCACTAACGGACTGCGCAACTGGTGTACTCTCGCGGCTATTTGCTCAAAGCTCAACCAATGGGCGGCATAAATATCCACATCCTGTGGCTTAGGTGTGAGTAGCGTATCGACTTGCACCAAAAAGGTAAAACGCACAAAAGCGAGGTCCTGATTGGCGCTAAATTGATAAATCCCGACCAATCCCTGTGGCTTGAGTTGAAGGCCTGTTTCCTCAAAGACTTCGCGCTCACAGGCTTGGATAAGACTTTCATTCGCTTCCAAATGTCCTGCTGGTTGATTAAAACGCTGCTCACCATCAATCCACTCTTCCACTAATAGATACTTATCCTCGGTAGAGGCATGGATAATACAAGCAACTGTTACATTGGGTTTATATCTTGCTTTTACTGTCACAGTGATTACCTTTGAGCGGCTAGATTAGGGATATTAGATTGCTTGTTGGCGTAAGACTATTCGGTCTTTTGAGCCACCAGTATGCATTTATGCTCACCTGTCGCTAAATCATCTAGACTCCATTGGCCTATTTTATAGCGAATAAGTCTTAAGGTCGGAAAACCAATATGGGCCGTCATCCGCCGAACTTGGCGATTGCGTCCTTCGTGGATTTGAATTTCCAGCCAAGTGGTTGGGATGTTTTTTCGCTCACGGATTGGTGGATTACGCGGCCACACATTCGGCGTCGCCATGATGCAGACCTTCGCGGGCAGCGTCATGCCATCTTTTAATTCAACCCCTTGGCGCAGTTTGGCTAAATCGGCTTCCGATGGCACACCTTCCACTTGTACCCAATAGGTTTTAAAGGTTTTCTTTTTTGGCTCAGTCAGTTTGGCTTGGAGTTGACCGTCATTGGTTAACAGCAACAGTCCCTCGCTGTCGCGATCTAATCGCCCAGCAGCATAAACGCCCGGAATAGGGATGTAATCTTTTAAGGTTTTACGGCCTTGCTCATCGGTAAATTGGCACAGAACATCGAAGGGCTTGTTAAATAAGACGATGATAGGCGCAGTTTGAGGCTTGACGCGTGAGGCCGATGAGTGTTTTTGAAGCCGTGTTTTGGGACTATTTTGTTGTGACCCTGTATCGCGCTGCAAACTTGCCTTGGCAGATTTGGCGAAGGAGCTTGGTTTACTTCCTTTGCTGCGGTTATCTGCCCTATGCTGCGGGTGCGTGGTGGATGCGCTCTGGCCGCGAGTGCGAGGTGTTGCCTGAGAAGTTAGCGGGTTATTTTTGTTCATGCAGTAACTAATTGTTGTTCATACCGTGGCGAATAGTCGCTTAAGACAGTCTAGTCATTTTACGTCGTCGCCGATGATATACGACTGAACCTATCCGTTAGCAGACGTCAGAAAGAAGACGTGTTATTTATCTGCACACAGTGTACTTGGCATTCGCCGTTAGTGGAATTTGAATATTATTGTGAATGCTCTATGATGTCGGCCTGAAAATGTGATCTACGCCTAAATGTTTGTTAGGTATTAATGAGTCGATTTACCCTCGTTGGCGAACGTAAAGAGGATGTTGCTGCGGGTTTATAGGTTTTATAGGGGCGTTTACGATTGCCTCGATAGAGAATTCCTTCGTGCCAATGTTTGTTCGTCATGATATAAAATTATTATAAAAATACTAAATTTTACAATAATGTAGGATGTAACATGAAAGATAACTCACCAACAATTATTTATACCGAAACCGATGAAGCGCCAGCACTGGCAACGCTTTCTCTGTTACCTATCATCAAGACCTTTACCAATGCGGCGGGTGTGGCGGTTGAAACCCGTGACATTTCTTTATCAGGCCGTGTGATTGCTAACTTCCCAGAAAAACTGACTGACGCGCAAAAGATTGGCGATCACTTAGCTGAGCTTGGCGATTTAGCGAATCAACCAGAAGCTAATATCATCAAGTTGCCTAATATCAGTGCGTCAATCCCACAGTTAAAAGCCTGTATTTTAGAGCTGCAACAGAAAGGATATGACATTCCAAACTATCCTGACGAGCCAAAAACTGACGAAGAAAAGTCAATTAAAGCGCGTTACGACAAGATCAAGGGCAGTGCGGTAAACCCCGTCCTGCGTGAAGGTAACTCTGATCGCCGCGCGCCGCTGTCAGTGAAAAACTTCGCGAAAAAGAACCCACACTCTATGGGTAAATGGGTGAAAGACTCTAAGTCACACGTTGCTCATATGAGCGAAGGTGATTTTTACGGTAGCGAGCAGTCAGTGACTTTGGCTAACGCAGACACGGTTAACATCGTTCTGGCACAAAAAAACGGTCAAGAAGTCATCCTTAAATCAGGTCTGAAACTGCTCGCGGGTGAAATCATCGACGCGTCAGTGATGAGCAAAAAAGCCTTAGTCAGCTTCTTTGAGCGTGAAATTGCCAATGCCAAGGCTGAAAACGTGTTGTTATCGCTGCACCTTAAAGCCACCATGATGAAAGTGTCTGATCCCATCATGTTTGGTCATGCCGTGAAAGTGTTCTTCAAACCGGTATTTGATAAACATGCAGCATTATTTGCTGAATTAGGCGTTGATGTGAACAACGGTTTTGGCGACGTATATGCGAAAATCGCCAGCTTACCTGCCGATGTACGTAGCCAAATTGAAGCCGATATCGCGGCGGTCTACGCTGAGCGTCCTGCGCTGGCGATGGTGGATTCTGACAAAGGCATCACCAACTTACACGTCCCAAGCGACATTATTATCGATGCTTCTATGCCAGCGGCTATTCGTTCATCTGGCCAAATGTGGGGGCCAGATGGCAAGTTGCACGACACTAAAGCGCTGATCCCAGACCGTTGCTACGCAGGTGTGTATCAAGAAACTATCGCTTTCTGTAAAGAACACGGTGCATTCGATCCAAGCACTATGGGCAGTGTGCCAAACGTGGGCCTGATGGCGCAAAAAGCCGAAGAATATGGCAGCCACGATAAAACCTTCGAAATCCCAGCTGATGGCGTAGTAAACGTGATTGATGCCAGTGGCAAAGTGTTAATGAGCCACAACGTCGAAGCGGGCGATATTTGGAGAATGTGCCAAGTTAAAGATGCCCCAATTCGCGACTGGGTGAAATTAGCCGTACGCCGCGCACGTTTAAGCAATACTCCTGCGGTATTCTGGTTAGATGCCAATCGTGCCCACGATGCGCAATTGATTGTTAAAGTGAAGCAATATCTGCCTGAGCATGATACCAGCGGTTTAGACATCAGCATCATGTCGCCAGAAGAAGCAACACGTTTCTCTTTAGCGCGCATCAAAGAAGGTAAAGATACTATTTCTGTTACTGGTAACGTACTGCGTGACTATTTGACTGACTTGTTCCCAATCCTCGAACTGGGTACCAGTGCTAAGATGCTATCTATCGTGCCATTAATGAATGGTGGCGGCTTGTTCGAAACGGGTGCGGGCGGTAGTGCGCCTAAACACGTACAACAGGTTGAAAAAGAAGGTCACTTACGTTGGGACTCTCTAGGGGAATTCCTGGCATTAGCGGCTTCTTTAGAGCATTTAAGCCAAACTGTGGGGAACCCTAAAGCGCAGGTACTGGCGGATACCTTAGATCAAGCCATCGGTCAGTTCTTAGATAGCAACAAGTCGCCATCAAGACGCGTTGGAGAGCTGGATAACCGTGGTAGCCATTTCTATCTGGCGATGTACTGGGCACAAGCATTAGCCGCTCAAACCAAAGACGAGCAGTTACAAGCTCACTTTATTCCACTGGCTCACGCACTGGCTGCAAATGAGCAAGTTATTGTGGCTGAGCTCAACAATGCGCAAGGTGCACCAGTGGATTTAGGCGGTTACTATCGTTTAGATGCTATCAAGGCTGAAAAAGCCATGCGCCCAAGTGAAACTTTGAACAAGCTATTACTTGCTTAAACAGCATTGATACTTGTAAAGGCCTGCATTGCAGGCCTTTTTATTGCACTAAATTTAGGAGTGGCTTGTAAATTAACCAGAGCGAGTTAACGTTTAGAGATGAAAATGTATTCGCTCCGGTACACTTATGCTCGCAAAATGAGGCATGACGTGTAGTTGTTTTACTCAAAATAAAAAGGCAGGGATTAATCCCTGCCTTTTAGATCATTGGCCTCACCATACATTATTTTGTTGGTGAAATGGCTGAAGCGTGCATTCCTTTTGGACCTTGTTCTACTTCAAATTGAACTGGTTGGCCTGCTTTTAGAGTTCTATAGCCTTCCATTTCAATGGTAGAATAGTGTGCAAAAACGTCCTCGCCACCTTGATCAGGGCAAATAAACCCGAATCCTTTGGCGTTGTTGAACCATTTAACAGTTCCGCTTGCCATACTTCCACTTCCTTCTGTTGTCTACTTACCAGTAAGATAGTAAAACCTGTATAGACGGGATTGTTTCACCGTCTGAGCTACAGAATGTAAGGAGTAAAAGCGGAAGTCAAGCTAAAATTAACAAAGAGGTAACAACTGATTAATTTGAAGATAGCAATTGGAAGAGGACAACACGAGAGGCTAGTATTAAAAAATGGGTAAGACAGGAAACATAGAACACGTTGAAGAGCGTGTGGAATCTGAGTTAATGCCACCTTCAATGTATAAGGTGATCCTCAATAATGACGATTACACTCCAATGGATTTTGTGATTGAAGTGCTGCAAATCTTCTTTCGCAAGAATGAGCAGGAAGCCACAGATATCATGTTGACTATTCATCACCAGGGAAAGGGTATCTGCGGGATTTTTCCCTACGGCATTGCAGAAACTAAGGTGATACAAGTAAATCAATTTGCAAGACAAAACCAACATCCGTTACTGTGTTCGTTAGAGAAGGCTTAACAGCGCTTACTCTGTTGTCAGTTGTTAATTTTGGGGGTGCTTATGCTGAACAAAGATCTGGAAGTCACCTTAAATCTGGCGTTTCAGCAAGCCAGAGAGGCACGTCACGAGTATATGACGGTTGAACATCTGTTATTGGCTCTGATAGACAATCCTGCGGCTCAAGAAGCGCTAATCGCCTGTGGAGCGAATTTAGATAAACTGAGAGATGAAGTAGCAAGCTTTATCCAACAAACCACCCCAATCATTGCGGATATGGATGATGATAAAGAAACCCAACCAACGCTCGGGTTTCAGCGGGTACTGCAACGCGCCGTTTTCCATGTGCAGTCCTCGGGCCGCAATGAAGTCACTGGTGCTAATGTGCTGGTGGCCATTTTTAGTGAGCAGGAATCCCAAGCTGTTTATCTGCTGCGTCGCAGCGACATCAGCCGTTTAGATGTGGTGAATTATATTTCCCATGGTTTTTCAAAAAATGAGGACAGCGACGCTCATCAAGATCAAGAACGCATCGAAGATCAAAGCGAAGCGAACGAAGAACGTAGCATGTTGTCGCAGTTTGCAAGCAATTTAAACCAACTTGCAAAACAAGGGGTGATAGATCCGCTGATTGGTCGTGATCAAGAAATCGAACGCGCCATCCAAACTTTATGTCGTCGCCGTAAAAATAATCCATTGTTGGTGGGTGAAGCGGGCGTGGGTAAAACTGCGATTGCTGAAGGTTTGGCTTATCGAATCGTCAATAATCAAGTGCCAGAGGTGATGGCGCAGGCGACTGTGTACTCCCTCGACTTAGGCTCCTTGCTTGCTGGCACTAAGTACCGTGGCGATTTTGAAAAACGCTTCAAGAGTCTGCTTAAGGAACTTAGCGCCGATAAACACGCCATTTTATTTATTGATGAAATTCATACCATTATTGGTGCAGGCGCCGCATCGGGTGGGGTGATGGATGCCTCTAACCTGCTAAAGCCGTTATTATCGAGCGGTAATTTGCGTTGCATGGGCTCAACCACGTTCCAAGAATATCAGAGTATTTTTGAGAAAGATCGTGCACTGGCGCGCCGTTTCCAAAAGGTCGATATTAATGAACCTTCAGTGGCTGAAACCACTAAAATTCTGATGGGTTTAAAGTCTAAATACGAAGAATATCATGGTGTGCGTTACACCCAAGCGGCGATTAACAGCGCGGCAGAGCTGTCGGCAAAACACATTAATGACCGGCATTTACCCGATAAAGCCATCGATGTGATCGATGAGGCGGGTGCGCGCATGGCTATGTTGCCACAGAGCAAACGTAAGAAAACCATCGGTCAGGCCGAGATTGAAACCATAGTAGCGAAGATTGCTCGGATCCCAGAAAAATCAGTCTCCGCCAGCGACAAAGATTTACTGCGTAACCTTGAGCGCAATCTCAAGATGGTGGTCTTTGGTCAAGACAAGGCGATTGAATCCTTAAGCTCGGCGATTCGATTATCGCGCAGTGGTTTAGGTACAGATAAAAAACCTGTTGGTAGCTTTTTGTTTGCAGGCCCAACTGGGGTAGGTAAGACAGAAGTGACCAATCAGTTAGCTAGTTGCCTAGGAATGAAGCTGGTGCGTTTCGATATGTCGGAGTACATGGAAAGCCATACGGTTTCTCGTTTGATTGGTGCTCCTCCTGGATACGTAGGATACGACCAAGGTGGTTTACTCACCGATGCTGTAATTAAAAATCCCCATTGCGTGGTGTTGCTCGATGAAATCGAAAAGGCTCACCCCGATGTCTATAACCTGTTACTGCAAGTCATGGATCATGGCACCTTAACCGATAACAACGGTCGCAAGGCGGATTTTAGGCATGTCACCTTAGTGATGACGACAAACGCAGGTGTTCAGGAAACGATCCGTAAGTCTATTGGCTTTACTCAGCAGGATCATACCCAAGATGCCTTATCGGAAATCAATCGAGTATTCTCGCCAGAGTTTCGCAACCGCTTAGATTCCATCATTTGGTTCAATCATTTAGATATGACTATCATAGCCAAGGTGGTTGATAAATTCTTGGTGGAATTACAAGCACAACTTGATGCGAAACATGTGTTACTTGAAGTCAGTGATGAGGCCAGAACCCTACTCGCCGAGAAAGGCTATGATAAGAGCATGGGCGCACGGCCAATGGCCCGCGTGGTGACAGAGCTTATTAAACGTCCATTAGCGGATGCTATTCTCTTCGGTGAACTGGAACATGGCGGTGTTGCTCATGTTGATGCCAAAGACGGTGAAATCGTGATCCACACCGAACGCCACGAGAAAAGTACCACTAAGGCTTAATCTCTCGCGAAAACCCAATAAAAATGGCTGCAATTGCAGCCATTTTTCTAATCTCACGCCAACAAAAAAACCCGGCCTCGCCGGGTTTTTCAACTAAAGGGGAATATTAGCGTGCGCGGAAGACAATACGACCTTTGGTCAGATCATAAGGGGTCAACTGAACTGTTACTTTGTCACCAGTCAGGATCCGGATGTAGTTTTTGCGCATTTTGCCTGAAATGTGGGCTATCACCACATGACCATTTTCAAGCTCTACGCGAAACATTGTGTTTGGCAAGGTTTCAAGGATAGTGCCTTGCATTTCAATGTTATCTTCTTTCGCCATTAATTATTTATCCCATTAGCCTTCGAATATAAAAAACGGGCGTATCATGCCGCAAATTCACCTTGCTGTAAAGGGGATGTGCCTAGCAAACTTGGGAATACTCCCAGCCTTGGGGGGTTAAAATCTGATAAGGGCGGTATAAGCGTTTGTAGGACATTTTCCGATTTGCATCAATTTGATATCCCAGATAAAGAAAATCTTTACCCTGCATTTTAGCCAATCTGCACTGGAGTAAGATCAACAATACGCCAAGGGAGCGGCGTTCTTCATCGGGGTCAAAATAGCTGTAAATGGCTGACAAACTATTGGGCAGAGTGTCTGTCACTGCTACAGCCACAAGTCTATTGCCATCATAGACTTCAATAAACGTGGGGGGCAGCCAATGACAGAATAAAAATTGTTCATATTGGGTTTTGCTTGGCGGAAACATTGGGCCATCGAAGTGGCGCTCACGGATGTATTTTTCATATAGGGCATATTGAGCCTCGGTATGTTCTGAGGTGATGCGCCAAGTTAAATCACGGTTATGGGCTAGGGTGCGCTTTTGCCGTTTAGACGGTGTAAATTCTTTAATTGGTAACCGAATCGGCTGACAGGCACTGCAACGGGGGCAACGGGGTTTATAAATGGCGCTGCCACTGCGGCGAAAACCTATGGCGAGTAGCCGCTCAAATAGTATTGGGTCGAGGGTTTCCTCCTGAATGACTAACAGTTGCTCCTGCTGACCATCGAGGTAACTGCAGGGGAAAATTTGGCTGATCCCAATGGCGATTGGGGTGTTACTCGCGTTAGAGTTCAAGTGTGACCTCACTTGGTATCCAAGCTGCAGGATTGACCGTGTTATCCCTAAACTGGGTTAAGAGTTGTATAAAGTTCGCACGTTTAACGGGTTTTGCCCCTAAGCTCTCAAGGTGGGGATTCATTACCTGTGCATCGATAAGTTTAAAATTCATTTTGATTAAATGTTGTTGCAACACCGCCATGGCCGCCTTTGACGCATTGGTTTCGCGGTGGAACATGGATTCGCCACAAAACACTTGGCCGATGGCGAGACCATAAAGCCCACCGATTAATCGTTCGCCGTGCCAAACTTCGATTGAGTGGGCATGGCCATTATGGTGTAGCTCACGGTAGGCCATTTGGATTTCATGGGTTATCCAAGTGCCAGCTTGTTTACGCCGAGGTTGAGCACAACCCGCCATCACATCGGTAAAGGCATGATTGATGGTATAGCACCAAGGCTGTTTTTTTAAATATTTACGTAAACTGGTGCTGATATTCACTTGGCCTGGAATAAAAATGGCGCGGGGATCGGGTGACCACCATAAAATAGGATCCTCGGCGTTAAACCAAGGGAAAATGCCGTGATAATAGGCGGTCAACAAACGCTCTGGGCGTAGGTCACCGCCTATCGCCAATAAGCCGTTTGGATCGGTGAGGGCGAGTTCGGGTGAAGGAAAAGCTTCAAATTCGTGATTCAGAAAAGACAGTGAGTTCACAATTGCGTATGATTCAGTAATAGACCCTTATACTAAGTTAGCGGAAATTCGGATATGTGGAAACCTACACTAGCGAGCTTTATGTTTATTTGTGCTTTAGTGATTTCTCCGGTGCAAGCAGGTTACGATCGTAATCAGGCGGTGCCGGTCGAAAAAGTCCTCTATGGCGATATCAACTCAGTACGCAATATCACCGAAACCCAATTAATTGAAGACCGAAACCAAGGTTGGAAAACTTTCGGTGGCGCATTAGCGGGTGGTGTTATCGGCCATCAATTTGGTGGTGGCTCTGGCCAAGATATTGCGACAATATTAGGCGCCTTAATTGGTACTGGGGTTGGCAATCGTTATGGCAGTGGCACAACGGTGCAATCGCTCAAGCTCGTGGAGCTGATGATCACTCAGGAAGACGGCACGCAAGTCATGGTGATCCAAGATTATGACCCTGGCATGGTGTTCAATGCGGGGGATAGGGTACGTGTGGTGTACCTGCAAGGTGGGGTTCGCGTTGATTTAGCCATGTAACTAAGCCATGCAACTAACGCGAGGAAATTAAGCTTAACTGCCAAACATTAATAAAGAACGTTAAACGGTGATGGAATGACAAGGACAGAACTAACCCAATATTTAGCCGATTTTTTGCGGATATCGGCCTTTAAAGATTACGCCCCCAATGGTTTGCAGGTTGAAGGTAAAGCAGATATCCGCACCATAGTGACAGGTGTGACTGCTTGCCAAGCGTTAATCGATGAGGCTATTCGCCTCAAAGCCGATGCGATTTTGGTTCACCATGGTTTTTTCTGGAAGAGTGAGCCTGAGGTGATCACCGGCATGAAGCAGCGCCGAATCAAAGCCTTACTCGCCCACGATATCAATCTGTTTGGTTATCACTTGCCCTTAGATGCCCATCCAATGTTAGGTAATAATGCGGTCTTAGGCCGCAAACTGGGGATCATCGATGCTGAAGCAGTAGAAGATGTGGCACAGGGATTAGTGTGGCGTGGAAAGCTCGATTTACCCGTCACTGCCAGTGAATTTGCCGCGACCTTAGACGAAGTGCTTGGCAGAGCGCCGCTGCATATTGGCGAGAGTTCGGATGAAATCCAATATTTAGCTTGGTGTACGGGCGGTGCGCAGGATTATATCGATGTTGCCGCGAGTCTTGGTGTGGATGCGTTTATCAGTGGTGAAGTGTCAGAGCGTACTTACCATAGCGCCGTGGAGCAGGGAATTCACTATTATGCGGCGGGTCACCATGCGACCGAGCGTTTTGGCATTGAGGCGCTGGGGCGTCATCTCGCTCGCGAATTTAATTTGGTACACCATTTTGTAGATATCGCTAACCCTGTTTAACAATGTTGCTTTATCGACATTTTGTAAATGAAAGGCGAGCCATGCTCGCCTTTGTCTTATGTAAATCAACCTTAAGTTCAAATCAGTCCTAAGTTTAAATAAGCCCTAGGGTCGACAGGATAAAAATGCCTAAGGTGCAGGTGAGCAGCGAGCAAACGGTGGTTAAGGCGATAATATTGGCCGCAAGCGTGGCATTTCCCCCCATGGCCCGCGCCATCACATAACTTGCGGCCGCTGTGGGCGCGGCGCTCATCAAAAACACTAATGCAAGTTCAACTCCGCGATAGCCAAGTATCAAGGCGCCTAGGGTGATAAACAGTGGCGCAAAGATCAGTTTTAAGGCGGTTGAGAACCAAGTGGCATACTTTTCATGTCTGAGCGAGCCAATATCCAATGAGCCGCCTGTACACAGCAGTGCTAAGGGGAGTGTCATATTGGCAAAGTATTGCCCGGCATCGAGGATCATTTTCGGTACTGGGATCGCCAGCAGGTAAAACAGCATGCCGAGCATAATGGCAATGATCAGCGGGTTTTTAGTGATGGTTTTAATGATCACTGCAAAGGCGCGGCGGCTCGATTCCTCTCCCCGTGGGCTTAAACAAATTACGGCTTGAATATTGTAGAGCAGCGTCATGGACGCGACATAAACGGCCGCTAAAGCAACGCCTGATTCGCCATAGGCATTAGAGACATAGGCTAAGCCGATAATGGCGGTATTGGCCCTAAATCCCCCTTGAATAATAACGCCTTGATCCTTCGGCTCGGGGAAAAATCGTTTCGTCGCGTAGGTCGAGAGGATAAAAAACAGTAAGTTGGCGAGTAAGCCATAACCGATTAATGGCGCACTGGCGGCAAGATCGTGATGCGAGCTGATGATGCTGAGAAACAACAGCGCCGGCAGGGTGACATTAAAAACCAGCTTAGAAGCGATATCAATAAAGTGCTCGTCAATCACTTGAGTGCGTTTAAGTATCACGCCTAGGGCTAACATTAAACAGATGGGACCGGTTATTGAAGCAGAAAACAACAGCTGCTCAATGATATTGCCCATAACTTCTCCTCGAAAATTCCATAGTGCGTTGCCGCGACACAGTGCGGCTTGGCTATTACAACAGCAATTTCAACAGCAATTACAGCTCAGCCATGACTGCTTAGTGTTAGCGGTCGATTCACGCTTAGCTATTACCGTTAACTTATCGCTGGCTAGATAGAGTGGCTTTTACACCGTCATTTAGATAAATTTAGCTAAAGTCACTTAACCACAGTCACTTAGCCACAGGCGCGATAGTGTCCCACAGTGAGTCGCTTGTCGAGAGCGCATCCCGTTACACTTCCAGAAAAGCGTAACGGGATGTTTTACCAACAAATAAGGCCGCATTTTATGCGGCCTTATCTCGGTTTAGCAGTAGCTTGGGTCGTGCTCTGTGTTTTACTTCACCCGCATACCAGGCTGTGCACCTTCATGGGGTTCTAAAATCCACAAATCGCTGCCACCAGGGCCAGCTGCCAATACCATGCCTTCTGACATGCCAAAACGCATCTTACGTGGTGCAAGGTTGGCAACCATCACAGTCAACTTGCCTTCGAGATCCTCTGGCGAATAGGCTGATTTAATGCCTGCAAATACCTGACGGGTTTCGCCGCCGATATCCAATTGCAGTTTTAACAGTTTGTCGGCTTCGGCCACATGCTCGGCTTTGACGATACGCGCAATACGCAGATCGATTTTAGCGAAATCTTCATAGTTGATGGTGTCGCTAATCGGATCGCTCGCCAGTGGACCCTTAGGCGCTTCAGGCTCGCTTGTAGCTTGCAGGTTTTCTTTAGAGTCGGCCACCATAGCGTTAACCTTGTCTAATTCAACACGTTGCATCATGGCTTTGAATGGTGCAATTTCATGTCCCGCCATATCTTGGTTTAGCGCATCCCAAGTTAAGGTCTGTTGGAAGAAGGCTTCAACGTCCTGGGCTAAACGTGGCAACACAGGTTTTAAGTAAGTGACTAGAATGCGGAACAGGTTCAGAGCATTCGAGCACACTTGGTGCGCCGCTTCCTGTTGATCGTCTTGTTTCACTAACTGCCAAGGCGCGGCATCGGCGACAAAACCGTTGGCGATATCGGCCAGTGCCATGATTTCGCGCATCGCTTTACCGTATTCGCGGGTTTCATAGAACTCGGCGATTTGCTCTTGCTTAGCTAAAAACGCATCCGTGAGCGTAGTGTCGGCAATCTTGGCCAACTTGCCCTCGAAACGCTTAGTGATAAAGCCAGCGGTACGAGACGCAAGGTTAACGAGTTTGCCCACTAAGTCTGAGTTTACGCGTTGTACGAAGTCTTCTAAATTCAGATCGAGATCGTCGATACGGCTGCTCAGTTTGGCGGCGTAGTAGTAGCGTAAGTATTCAGGATCTAAGTGGTCTAAATAGGTACGCGCCTTAATAAAGGTGCCCTTAGATTTAGACATCTTAGCGCCGTTTACTGTTACATAACCGTGGGCGTAGACGCTGTTAGGTTGACGGTAGCCCGAGCCATAGAGCATGGCTGGCCAGAACAGGCTGTGGAAGTAGACAATGTCCTTACCGATAAAGTGGTAAACCTCGGCTTTAGAATCCTTCGCCCAAAATTCATCGAAGCTTAGCTCAGGGCGTTTGTCACAGAGGTTTTTGAATGAGCCCATGTAGCCAATAGGCGCATCTAACCATACGTAGAAGTATTTGCCCGGTGCATCTGGGATCTCAAAGCCAAAGTAAGGCGCATCGCGGGTGATATCCCATTGCTGCAGACCCTGTTCGAACCATTCGTCGAGTTTGTTGGCCATTTCGGTTTGCAGCGCACCCGAGCGAGTCCACTCTTTGAGCATGTCTTCGAAAGCGGGTAAGTCGAAGAAGAAGTGCTCAGTGTCCTTCATCACAGGCGTCGCGCCCGATACTGCCGATTTAGGGTTAATCAGCTCAGTTGGGCTGTAAGTTGCGCCGCAGGCATCACAGTTGTCGCCGTATTGATCCGGTGACTTACACTTAGGGCAGGTGCCTTTTACGAAGCGGTCTGGCAGGAACATCGACTTTTCAGGGTCAAATAACTGCGAAATGCTCTTGCTCTTGATATAGCCATTAGCGCGCAGTTTTAAGTAAATATCGCTCGCCAGCACGCGGTTTTCTTCACTGTGGGTGCTGTGATAATTATCGAAGGCGATATTAAAATCGGCGAAATCCTGTTGATGCTCTTTGTTGACTTGAGCGATCATTTCTTCAGGCGCCATGCCTAATTGCTGCGCCTTAAGCATAATCGGTGTGCCGTGGGCGTCATCGGCACAAATATAGTGGCACTCATGTCCACGAAGCTTTTGATAACGCGACCAGATATCCGTCTGGATGTATTCCAGCATGTGACCTAAATGAATCGGTCCGTTCGCGTAGGGAAGTGCGCTGGTCACGAGAATTTTACGTTGTGAAGTTGCCATCTTGTCTCAAATATCGTGGTGGGCCAAAAATAATGGTAGAGATACTAACCGATTACAGGATGATTTTCATCAAAACCTGAGTCGATTGGGTTAAATCTGCGCTAATGTTTTTGTCATTATCTGGTACACTTGGGCAAATTTATTGGTGGGGGTAATTCTTTTGTCTTCAACTCAAACTGATTATCGTTTAAGTGACGATCTTCTCGGGCCCGTTCTGGCCATTCTCGATGCATATATCGACCCGTATTTAGCGAAGGGGTTAGTGAGCGCAGGATGCGTGAATAAATTGGCGATTGAAGGTAAGCGTTTGCAGCTTGGCTTAGTCTATCCATACCCTTGTATGACCCAATACCGTGATACTGTTATGGCACTCACCAACAAACTCGCGGTGCTGGATGCCATCGACGAAGTTGAGTGCGAAATCGATTTCCAACCAAAAGTGTATTCGGCGATTGCCTCTATTGCACCGATTGCCAATGTGAAGCAAGTGATTGCCGTCGCATCAGGCAAAGGCGGTGTGGGTAAATCGACCACGGCGGTTAACCTTGCCTTAGCACTGGCAGCAGAAGGTGCCCAGGTCGGTATTTTAGATGCCGATATTTATGGTCCTTCCGTCCCATTAATGCTCGGGATCCCCAACTTCAGACCCGTTTCCCTCGATGGTAAACACATGAGCGCCGCCAGTGCCCATGGCATTGCCGCTCAATCGATTGGTTTTATGTTAAGTGGTGATGAAGCCGCAGTATGGCGTGGCCCTATGGCGGCGGGCGCGCTTGCGCAGTTGCTCAATGAAACCCAGTGGCCTGAATTGGATTATCTGGTGGTCGACATGCCGCCGGGGACTGGTGATATTCAATTGACCTTGTCACAAAAAGTGCCAGTAAGTGGCGCTGTGATTGTGACCACCCCTCAGGACATCGCGCTGGCCGATGCCAAGAAAGGCATCACCATGTTCCAGAAGGTGAATATCCCCGTCCTCGGGATTGTTGAGAATATGAGTTTCCATTTATGTCCCGAGTGTGGTCATAAAGAACACCCATTTGGTACGCACGGTGGCAGTAAAATGGCCGAGCGTTATCAAGTTCCACTGTTAGGCGCCTTACCGTTGCATATCAATATCCGTGAAGCCATGGATGTGGGTGCGCCGACGGTGGTGGCCGAGCCTGACAGTGAAGTGGCGGCACTTTATCGGGAAATTGCCCGTAAAGTGGGCGCCGAATTGGCACTTAAACAGAGCCAGAAAACAGTTTCTATTAGCGTATCAGATGACGAGTAAGGTTTAAGGGTATGAATTCTCAGCAGTGTGTCATTATTGCAATTGCTGGCGCGTCAGCATCGGGCAAGAGTTTAATTGCCAAGACGATTTTTGACGAACTTCGCCGCGATTTAGGCACAGATCAGATTGGGGTAATTAACGAAGACGCGTACTACCGCGATCAGAGTCATTTATCCATGGATGAGCGTGTGTTAACTAACTACGACCATCCCAAGGCGTTAGACCATCAGCTGCTATGCACACACTTGCAGTTGCTAAAGTCTGGCGAAGCTGTTGATATCCCTTGCTATAGCTATACCGAACATACGCGTATGGCCGAAACCGTTAAAATGACCCCGAAAAAAGTGATCATTTTAGAGGGCATTCTGCTGTTAACAGACCCTAAATTACGTGAATTGATGGATGCGAGCGTGTTTATGGATACGCCGCTAGATATTTGCTTCCTGCGCCGTTTAACCCGCGATGTGGCCGAGCGTGGCCGTACGATGGAGTCAGTGATTTCACAGTACAAGAAGACAGTGCGTCCTATGTTCCTGCAATTTATTGAACCTTCTAAACAATACGCTGATATTATCGTGCCTCGCGGCGGTAAAAACCGTATCGCGACCGATATTTTGAAGACTCGTATTCAACATTTACTGGCAAAATAACGACTAAAACTCAGGGAGTAAAAGGCAAGATGCGCTTAACCGATATCGAAATTGAACAGGCCCTTGATAACGGCACTATCGTTATAGAACCTCGCCCAAGCATAGATGCGATTTCTGGCGTCAGTGTGGATGTGCGCTTAGGTGGGCAATTTCGCGTCTTTAAGGATCATACTGCGCCTTTTATCGACCTCAGTGGTCCGAGTATTGAAGTGCAGGCGGCGCTCGATCGGGTGATGAGCGAAATCATCGAAATCCCCGACGGCGAAGCCTTCTTCCTGCATCCCGGTGAATTGGCGCTCGCCGTGACCTATGAGAGTGTGGCACTGCCTGCCGATATCGTCGGTTGGCTCGATGGCCGCTCCTCTCTGGCGCGTTTAGGCTTGATGGTGCACGTCACTGCGCACCGGATTGATCCGGGTTGGCAGGGCAAAATCGTGCTCGAGTTTTACAACAGCGGTAAGTTGCCTTTAGCGCTGCGCCCACGGATGACCATTGGTGCGTTAAACTTTGAACGTTTAAGTGGCCCAGTGGCGCGTCCGTATAACAAGCGCAAAAATGCCAAGTATAAAGATCAACAGGATGCGGTTGCTAGCCGTATCAGTCAGGACTAATACCCTTGATTTGGGTTAATGGGGTTTCACAGGCAAGCATTGCTCCTATGGACAGGGGACTTGCCTATGGTGATGGCCTCTTTGCTACGATGCGAAGTAGCGAGTGTGGTATTTTGTTTTTTGAGCAGCATCAAGCCCGTCTTACGGCTGGCGCTGCAAGACTTGGGTTTGACTGGCAAATGAGTTCAGCCCTTGCCGAGCAGCTCAATACACTTGCTGCACAGTACCCGCATCACTGTATTAAATTGATGATCACACGCGGTGTTGGAGGCAGAGGCTATGCCCCGCCTGAGCAGGTAAATGTTACGGAGATCGTTTCTGTTCATCCCATTCCTACCCATTATGCTGCGTGGCAACAACTGGGTATTCGTCTTAAAACCTCCGCAGTCCAATTAGGTCATCAACCCTTATTGGCGGGGATAAAACACCTTAATCGCCTCGAGCAAGTGTTAATCAAATCCCAACCCTTACCACAGGGTTTTGATGATTGGTTAGTGCTGGATTGTAATGGGCAGGTGATTGAATCTTCGATGGCGAATATCTTTTTTGTTAAAGGCCATCGAGTGATTACCCCATCTTTGGCGCGCTGCGGCGTTGCGGGTGTCATGCGCGAGCAAGTGATGTTAGCCTTACTTGCACGGCAGATGAATATTGATTGTTTGCCCTTTGGCGCCGAGCGTTTAGTGGAGTTTGACTCGGCATTTATCACTAACAGCATCTTAGGCGTGGTGGATGTACTGGCGATCGATTCGCACAGTTTCAAGCCTTCTCCTTTGACTGCCGATCTTAGACACACACTTTCACTCTCACTATGAAAAAACTCATTCTGATCGCAAGCTCTACCTTATTGGCCTTGCTGACCTTAGCTTGCTTGGCGGGTTATTGGGGTTACCGTACGATTATTGATTACAGCCAAACGCCATTAGCGTTAACCGAAGCCAAAGAATTAACCATTGCCCGTGGTACGAGTGTGCACCAGTTGGCGCTGCAGTTAGAAACCGATGGCGTTATCCAAGACAAATGGAAACTCAAATGGTTACTGAGATTGCGCCCAGAGCTGGCGAAGATCCGCACTGGTCTGTACGAAATGTCACCCTCGCAGACGCTTGCCGACTTACTTAACGATTTAGTCAATGGCAAGGTGAAAACTTTTAGCCTGACCTTAGTCGAAGGCAAAACCATTGCCGAGTGGGAACAACAACTGGCAAGTGCGCCTCATTTACAACTGACCCCAGAGGTTTTTAGTGCGGTATTAATGGAGCAGGGGGACGATTCGGCATTGCCCGAAGGTAAATTCTTCCCCGATACTTACCATTACACCGCTGACAGTGATGCCAAGGTACTGCTGACCCAAAGTTATAAAATGATGGAGCAAGAACTCGCCAAAGCGTGGGCAGAGCGTGTGCCCGATTTACCGCTTAAATCACCTTACCAAATGCTGATCTTGGCATCGATTGTCGAAAAAGAAACTGGTCAAGCCTTTGAGCGTGATCAAATCGCCGGCGTCTTTATTAATCGACTGAATCTAGGCATGAAGCTGCAAACCGACCCCACGGTGATTTATGGCATGGGAGACAGATTTAAAGGCAATATCACCCGTAAAGATTTACTCGAAGAGACACCGTTTAATACCTATCGGATTTTCGGCTTACCGCCAACACCGATTGCGGCACCGAGCAAGGCCTCATTACAGGCAGTGTCGAAACCCGCCAAGGTCAGTTATTTGTATTTTGTGTCGCGTAACGATGGTACCCATGTATTTTCGACCACTTTGGAAGAACATAACCGCGCCGTCGATATTTATCAGAGAAAGAAAAAATGACCCAAGCATCCGCCAAATTCATCGTTGTTGAAGGACTGGAAGGCGCCGGTAAATCGAGTGCGATTGCCCTTATTCGCGATTTTATTGAAAAGCACACCGGGCTTGCGCCTGTTTGCACCCGCGAGCCAGGCGGCACGCCGCTGGCCGAGCGCATTCGTGATTTAGTGAAAATTGCCGACCCAAACGATCCTTTATGTGATGAGTCTGAATGTTTATTGATCTATGCCGCCAGAGCCCAGCTCGTCGCCAATGTCATCAAACCTGCATTGGCACAAGGCAAGTGGGTGTTGGGGGATAGACACAATCTGTCATCTTTAGCGTACCAAGGCGGCGGACGTGGCTTAATGCCTTTAGTCGAAGCCGTAAGTAACGCAACGCTCAAAGGGTTTAAACCCGATTTAACCCTCTATCTTGACCTTGACCCTAAGCTTGGACTGCAACGTGCAGCAAAGCGGGGCGAACTTGATAGAATTGAGCAGCAAGCCATCGACTTTTTTGAACGGGCGCGCGCAACTTACCTCAAGCTTGCCAGCGAAGATGAGCGGATTGTCGTTATCGACGCCAGCCAAACCATGGCCGAAGTCCATAAAGATATTCTGGCCGTGTTACAGGCGATGGCATGGTAACGCAAAGCGGATTTGATGTATTAACCCTGCCTTGGCTCGATGCGCCAAGGCAGGCGTTTTTAACCCAGTTGCAAACTCAAAAAGTCCCCCACGCGCAACTCGTGGGTATCGATTCTGCCTATGGCGGTGAACTTTTGAGTGTATTTATGGCGCGCGCCGCCATGTGTTCACAACCCACTCCCGCGGGCGGGTGCGGTTTTTGTAAGTCCTGCCAGTTATTTGATGCGGGTAATCATCCTGATTTTTATCAAATCGAGGCCGATGGCCATCAAATCAAAGTCGATCAAATTCGTGAGCTTTGTAGCCGCTTAAGTGCGACTGCCCAGCAAAGTGGCCGCCGTGTAGCCATTATCCACCATAGCGAGCGTTTAAACTCAGCCTCTGCCAATGCGCTACTCAAGACGCTCGAAGAGCCGGGTAAAGACACCTTACTACTATTACATTCCGACACACCCGCACGTTTAATGGCCACGATCAGTAGTCGTTGTCAGCGGCTTCCCTTTGTGACGCCGTCTAAAATGTTGATCAAAAACTGGTTAATTCAGCAATGCCAGATCCAAGAGGATGTGACTTGGTGCTTGAGTGTGGTCGGTGGCCCATTAAAGTTGGCCGAAAGTTTGCAATCTGACGGTACGCAACCCAGTCGTTATCAAGCCTTGTTAGGGTTTCGCAAAGATTGGGCGCAAAGTTTGTCGTCGGGCCATCTGTGTGCTAGTTTGTTAACGATAAGTGAACAACAAATCATTGATGCTCTTAAGGTTTTATACTTACTCCTGAGACAAGTTTTATTGAAGTACGGCGACCAAGATGCGTTTGTGCAAGCGCAAATAGGGAACTTGGCGGCGAAAATCATGGGAATGTGTCATAGCTTAAGTGCAATGCCGAGTGTCAATTATTTAGGCTTGTGTCAAAGTTATGTCTTAGAATATAAAGAAATAACAAATAAGTAACATGCCATGGTCGATCTTGTCGTCAATTTTGATACCTTACATCAGCTTTACCGCGCCTATATGCCGTTTATCAAACCGGCAGGGCTGTTTGTCGCCACCGGGGAAACCCATTACCTCGGTGAGACCTTAACCATCGCCTATCGTTTACCCGGCGCGACCACCTCAAACGAATTTCGTGGCGTCGTTGTGTGGATCAATCCTTTGGGAGCATCGGGTGGACGTCCTGCTGGGATTGGTATCAAGATAGTCTCAGAGCCCGACAGCCATAAACACCATATTGAAAAATTGTTATCCCGTGAACTCGCCTCTGGTGACTTAACCTGCACGATGTAATGCATAGAGTGGTCAGCTAGGGTCGACACTGAGTATTAAGTGCTGAGTGAAGCCTTAGCGAAATTTGACCTCGATCCCATCGCTGAGTATCCTTGTGCTCCTTTTTGTTTCTCTGCTTGGACATTGTTGTGCTTATCGATTCACATTGCCATCTCGATCGCCTGAAAGCGGCGCCCGATCAACCCTCCCTAGAACTCATCCTCGCCAACGCTAAGGCGCGCGGTGTCGACTATATGCTCTGTGTCAATGTGCGCCAGCAGGGATTTGAGTCGATGCGCGACAAGGTTGCGGGTTTCGAGCAGGTGTTTTTATCTTCGGGCGTGCATCCGCTGGATGTGAAAGACGGCCTCGATGTGGAGCAAATTCGCCGTTTTGCAATGGACCCCAAAGTGGTGGCCATTGGTGAAACTGGGTTAGATTATTTTTATGCCGATGAAACTAAAGCCCTGCAACAGCAATGTTTTGAGCAACAAATTGCCTTGGCGGTTGAAGTGGATAAGCCGCTGATTGTACATACCCGTGATGCCCGTGAAGACACCATCAACATGCTTAAAGCGGGGCAGGCGGACAAAGTCGGTGGCGTGTTGCATTGCTTTACCGAAAACTGGGAAATGGCCAAGGCGGCGATTGACTTAGGTTTTTATATTTCCGTTTCAGGCATTGTAACCTTTAAAAATGCTGGTGAGTTAAGAACGGTGATCCGCAAAGTGCCGAAAGAGCGTTTATTGGTCGAAACCGATTCGCCTTATCTTGCGCCTATTCCACACCGTGGACAGGAAAATCAACCCGCCTATGTGCGTGATGTGGCCGAGTTTGTGGCAGAGCTGCGCGGAGAGCGTTACGAAGATCTTGCGCAGTACACCAGTGATAACTTCTTTAGCTTATTTAAGGATGCGGCGCGCTTGATTGGGCGTTGATTTCGGTTTGCCCCTCTCTTGTGAGCACAATTTTGCTCATATTCGTTAAAACGCAAGCCCATAAAAAAAGGCCCAAAACGATTCTAGCTGTTTGGGCCTAGGGGAATGGCTCGTTGAAGAGCCGTGCGCTACAGACGAAAGTGCCATAGAGAGCACTTTACAATAGACTCAGTGTAGTTGAGTTTAGTATGAGTAACACTTTCTCTGCCCCGTTTTTTAGGTTATTTCTCGCTAAAAAATCACCTATTTATAACCATTATGTCTGCGGTGGTAGCAATAACACTTTATCTTTCACTAAGTCTCTGGGCAGGTTGTTTTTTAATTTATTGCCTAAGTGTTTAGCCATGCCTAAGGGCGCGCCGCCATAACAGACAATCACTTCACCCTGAGCTTTGCCAGCCGTATCGAGGGGAATATCTCGTCCCATCAAATACTCTTTTGCCTGCTCATCGCTCACTTCGACGACTTTCGCGCCATTTTTTGCCCCCGCTTTAAGCGCTTTACCCGCTAGAGCAATAATCGCCTCATGGCGCACTTTAAAGCCATGTTTACTGTGATCGGCAAGCTTAACCCCAATCCGCTGAAAGCGCATTTTACCAATAAAGTCTTTAAATTCATGGGGAAATAGCCAAAACTCATCGTCGCGCACCATAATGAGATCATCGGGCAGTTCGATACCCAGATCATCGGTAAAATAGGCTTGAATGGCTTTGGCTTGTTTGGCACTCGCCTCCGTAAAGGGGAAATTCTTTTGCAATTTCGGCTCAGGCTGTAGGCGTGGTACCGAACGGGTTTTAGTCAACTTAGCGACAAAAAAGCCTTCGCTGTCGTAAATTTGCGGCCAGACGTGCAAAAAGCCTTCTGGCGTAGTGGCTTTTTCGGCGCCATCAAACAATTGGCTTAAGGATTCAAATAGCACTGCATCGCCATAGGTTTGCTGCAAATATTCACATACACCTTGGTTTTCGTGCCGATTAAGGGTGCAGGTTGAATAAACCAAACTGCCACCCGGTTTTAAGGCCAAAAATGCGGATTCGATTAAGGCTTTTTGGGTTTCGCTAATCGCAAGAACCTCATCGAGCGACCAAGATTTTAACGCGTCCGCATCTTTACGGACCGTGCCTTCACCGCCACAAGGCGCATCAATTAATACCGCATCAAAACTTTCATACAGATACTCACCAAATACTCGGCCATCGAAGTGGGTTAGAGCGCAGTGACTCACGCCCATGCGCAGCACATTGGCATGGAGTACTTTGACGCGGCTAGCGGAATATTCATTGGCAACCAATAAGCCTTGATTATTCATTAACGCTGCCATTTGGGTGGTTTTAGATCCAGGCGCCGAGGCTAAATCTAAGACACATTGCCAATCTGCATTCGGGGTAAATAACGCTGTAGGGGGCAGCATGGAGCTGGCTTCTTGGATATAGAACAATCCCTGAATATGCTCCAGGGCGTTGCCGAGCTGGTCTTCTTCATCATAGCTTATCCAGAAACCATCCTCACACCAGGGAATAGGCTCGAAGGTCCAACCTTTCGGCTGCATCAAACGCTTAAAATCTTCGCTGCTGATCTTTAAGGTGTTGACGCGAATTGAGCGACGTAGTGGTCTTGAACAGGCCGCAATAAAGTCATCCATTGAGAGATGGGCGGGCAATTCTTGGGCAATTGTACTGATAAAATTTTGATTTAATTGAACCATAACGGAATTTGGCTGTGTATCAACTGCGGCAAGTATATCATAATCCCTTAGTGGGGCTGGGATTTTATCCCTCTACTATCGTTGGTTCAGATTTGCGTTAAATAAACAAAGCGACACGAATAAACAGTTTGAATAACAATAAGGAAGGGGCAGAGTGCTAAATCGGGTGTGGTTAGTGTTTTTCCTCACATCGCTGTTGGCGATGGCAATACAGCTTTTTAATGGGCATATCGATGTGCTTGCCAACGCGGTTGAGGCCTTGTTTGCCAGCGCTAAACTCGCCGCTGAAATCGCCTTAGGCTTAGTGGGTGTGTTGTCTCTGTGGATGGGATTAATGCGAATTGGTGAAAAAGCCGGTGTTGTTGGGGCGATTGCCTTTGTATTTGAGCCACTGCTGCGCCGCTTAATGCCCGAAGTGCCTAAAGGACACCCCGCATTTGGCAGTATGACGATGAACTTAACGGCCAACATTTTTGGATTGGATAATGCCGCTACTCCATTAGGTTTAAAGGCAATGCAGGATTTGCAGAGTCTTAATCCGGTCAAAACCATTGCCACCAACGCACAAATTCTATTTTTAGTGCTCAATACCTCCTCGGTGACCTTAGTGCCTGTCACGGTGTTTTTATACCGTGCTCAGCAGGGCGCGGCGGCTCCGGCAGACATTTTTTTACCCATACTCCTCGCAACCTCTGCCTCGACATTAGCAGGGCTTCTGATCGTTGCTGTTGTGCAGCGGCTTTCACTGCTCAATGCCGTGGTACTCGGATATGGCGCAGTGCTGCTGTCGGCATTAGTTGCCAGTGGTTTTTATTTGATGACCTTAACGGCTGACGCGATTGGCACTGTGTCGACTGCCTTGGGCAACGGGGTATTACTACTGTTAGTTTTCAGTTTTGTGCTGGTGGCAGGCGTGCGAAAAGTGGCGATTTATGATGAGTTTATCGAAGGCGCTAAGGCGGGGTTTAACCAATCGATACAACTGATCCCGTATCTTCTAGCCATGCTGCTGGCGATTGGTTTACTTAGGGCATCGGGCGCGTTGGATTATCTGCTGCAACTGATTGCGAGTTGCGTGAGTCTTTTCGGGTTTGATACTCGCTTCGTCGATGCTATGCCTACGGCGTTGATGAAACCCTTTAGTGGTTCGGGCGCGCGAGCGATGATGCTCGAAACCATGGCACACCACGGAGTGGACTCCTTTGCTGGTCGATTGGCGGCGATTTTCCAAGGCAGCACTGAAACGACTTTCTATGTGCTGGCGGTTTACTTTGGTTCAGTGGGTATTCGTCATGGGCGCCATGCGCTCGCCTGTGGTCTAACGGCGGATTTTGCAGGGATTAGTGCAGCTATTGCGGTCTGTTATTGGTTCTATGGCTAAGCAGCGTTATATGAAAAAATCAGGCGCATTGGAACTGACCAAATGCACCTGATGTTAATGTCGCGTTTAAATACTTTAGCGTTTTAGCTTACATCAATAGCGCGATTATTTATTGCATGGGAGGCTATTGCGCCGGAGCCCATTCTTGCCATTCACGCTCGGCTTTATGCTGCAGTTTAATCACTGCGCCTTCGCTGAGGCGGTTACTCTCTTGAGTTGTTTCTTTGGTTGCAACATTAATGCCGCCCGCTAATAGGGTTTCGAGCGAACCGGCTTCAATTTGTGCACCAGAGAAAATACCTACATCGACTTTAATGCCTGAGGCGTCCCAGAACTGACTGCTCTGATTTACTAAGTGACTGTACTGGGGCTCAATGTGCGCTTGCATGAGTACACTGTTACCTTGAGACGACAGGCTATAACCATCGATTTGGCCGATTTTAATGCCGCGGAAGAAAATAGGCGTGCCGACTTTCATCGAGCCAAGGTTGCTATCTTCTAAGGTAAACTTAAGCGCATCTTCGGCCACGTTGGCGTAGCTGCTCTCAACCAATTTGGCCTGGAATTGACTCGCCTTTTGCTTGCTCTTACCCGGTAACACGCCAATATATGGCCCAGTGATTAAGGTTTCTGGCGCTTTAATGCCTGCTAAAGATATTTGCGCTTCGACCATATGGTACTCAGTATCACTGCGGCTGAAATGCTCGGCATAGTCGCCATAGAGATAGGCGGTGGCTGTAAGGGTGGTTAAATCGGTATTGAGCTTAACTTGCGTCACTTCACCCACCTGATGACCTTGGTAACGAATGGCGGCTTTTGCAGCCAATTTTGCCGAGGCGGGTAAGGTGAGTTTGATTGCTTGAGCCTGCGCTAAGGCGAGCTGTTTACTTTCGTATAGTTTAAGTGCCGCATTAGGCTCAGTCGTTGAACTGTCCAATAAACCTAAGCTGATACTGCCCTTTAACGCGCCTTGTAGTGGAGCAACGGCGACATCAATACCCGCAAGACTGGCGCTGACATCCACGGCACTGTTACGCCAAAAGACTTTAGGTTTTTGCACTAAGGGTTGGAACTGCTTATCAATAGCGATCTTAATCGCAAAGTCTTCGGTTTTACTCTGCCAGTTGACCGACTCCACGCTACCAATTTGCATTTTTTTATAGTAAATCGGAGATCCTTGACTAACATCGGCGCCATCAGCACTGATGAGAGTAAAGTATAAACGCTGTTGACGGACAAAGAATTGCTTAGCTTCATCCATTGAGCTAAATAGTGGCAAACGCGCATTTGCCGCCAGCGGGGTATTACTGGTACCAGGGATAAGACTCACCGCGCCTTTAGTTAATGTCGCTAGATCGCGTGCTTTGACCGATACACCATCAAGAGACGCATCGACGCTCAACGCTGATTCGGGAACAAAATAGCTATCACTGCGGATTAAGCTGGCAAATTCAGGTTGCAGCTCGAGTAGATATTCAACGGCCGACAGATCTTTGGTTAATTTCACCTCGAGCACCTGACCGATAGGTAATTGCTTGTAACGCACTTCGGCGCCAGCGGTTAAGCCCATGTTTTCGGGCGAGGTTATTGTTGCCTTAAGTTTTTTCGCTTGTAGCACATCAGGAGCAGAGGATTGCAAGGCAAAACTACTTGGCAGTGCCGAATTAGCATGGGTGCCGGGTAAAAAGTTAATCACGCTTCCTGTGAGTAAACGCTCGGGGTTTTTGATCCCTGAGAGCGAAATATCGGCGCCTTCAAGCCAAAACTGGCCGTCCCGAGTTAATAGGTTGGCGTATTCAGGCTCAAATTTTGCCACCGCAGTTACACCTGCAGCGGTGAGTTGCTTGCTTTGAACTGCACCAATGGTGATGCCGCGATATACAATGCGAGTGCCTTTATCAATAGCATTGCCATCACTCATGGTCAGACTGACTTCAATCCCGCCAAGGGCGCTGGTTTCGGAATCATAGAGAGCAAAACTGTCGCCATTTTGTGCCGCAGGCGCTTTTTCATCGGAACTGAAACTCACGCCACCCGCAAGGATAGAAGCAAGGCTCTCAGTGTTGACTTTAATGCCCGCTAAACTAGCATCGACTTTAACGCCTGACACATTCCAAAAGTGAGAGTTTTTCTTCACTAAACGCGCATATTGCTCTTGGATAAACGCACTAATAATGACTCTGGCATTACCATCTAAACGATAGCTGACCACGCTGCCCACAGGGATTTGACGGAAGAACACTGGCGAGCCCACATCTAATGAGCCGAGTTTATCGGCCGTCAGTTCAATCATTACCCCTTCGGAGCCAATTTGCATTGGTGGCGGTTGGCGTTCTGCCTCAAACAAGGTGGCGGCATTGCCTTTGCCTGGTTGGATTGCAATATAGTTGCCTGAAAACAGCGCATCCAGACCTTCAACGCCTGTGATGCTGGCCTTTGGGGTAACTAACCAGAAGAGGGTTTCTTTATTTAAGAAAGGCTTAGCGCGATAGTCCATCATCACCTTCACGTTAACGCCTTTAAGATCATCATCAATACCGATATCTTTTACCTTACCAACGGTTAAGCCTTGGTATTTGACTAAGGTTTTGCCAACGTCGATCCCAGTGGCACTGGGGAAGTGGATTTGAATTTCAATGCCCGATTCTTTGATGCTCTTAATACCCAGCCATGCGCCAAGCGCGAGCGCCACAATCGGGAGCAGCCAAATCGGCGAAAAGAGCTTTTTCTTCACAACTTTTGGCGATTCAATTTGTGTCATCTTGAGGTTCCAGTCGATCCCAGAGTAAACGAGTGTCTAAAACTTTTGCGGCAAGTTGCGTCAGTAAAATCACCAATGCAAATGCCGTGGCCGCGGGTGCAGGCTTTGCATCGAGTAATTGCCCCATATTCACCAGGGCAACGGTCAGCGAGATCACAAATAAATCGAGCATCGACCAGCGGCCAATCCACTCAATAACATGAAATCCCACCATAAGTTTTTGCTTTGAAATTGGCAGGTTGAAACTGATAGCACACAGATAAGTGGCTAAGCCGATAATCTTTACCCAAGGCACTAAAATACTGGCAATAAACACAATAATGGCGATGGGTAACATATCCGATTGGACTAAATGAACAATTCCGGAAAAGATCGTATCGTGACGTACCTTTCCCTGATTGGTGAGCACCGTAATGGGATAGAGGTTGGCTGGAACCAATAAAATGGCGGCAGTAATAAGCAGCGCCCAACTTTTTTGTAAGCTGTTGTAATCGCGGACCTGTAATTCTGACTCACAACGACTACAGTGGCTATCCTCACTGCTATTGAGTTGCCTACAAACGCGGCACAAACACAGGCCTAAATCCTTTCCTTGCTGCTTCATATCAGTGATGTTCCTGCATAAGAAGACCCCACATATGCTCAATATCGTATTCACGCTGTAAAAACAGGGTGACTAAAAAAAGCATGGTGAAGCAAAAGGTACCCATTCCAAAATAAATATCCGAAAAATCAGATAATTGAAATGATGAGACGAGGAAGCTAATCACATAAATCTCAAGCATCGTCAGCTGCGAAAGGAACCCCTGAAATGTGAGTAATTGTTTGAGACTATGGCGCCAAAATGGGCTTGCAAGCCCCCATTTTATAATCAAAATTTGCGCAAGAATCGATAGGATCAATAAACCAGGGCCAACCACTGCGGCAGCAAGTACGGCTAATCCCACCACCCAATAACCTTGTTCGAAGACGGCAAAAGCGCCTTGAAATACCGTTGTTGTGCGAATACTGCCCAGAAAATGGATTTCTAGCACAGGAAAAAAGTTAGCAGGAAAATAGAACACCAACGCGGTAATGCACAGTGCCAACATGCCATTTACTGAACAGTATGGAGTGTCATAAAGTGCGGTGTTGCAACGCGGACACAATGCTCTGACCCCAGTTGGGAGGGCACGTTTCCGAATGGCCAAGTCGCAGGAACGACAGAGGATTACAGAGTTTTCTGCTGTATTGTCATGCATATAAAAATATTATATTAGCCCCAAAGCCACTGAGATTGAGCAAATAATCCGAAAACAACAAATTATAAGGTGAGATATCAAATTGATTGACCCATCTCCACAACATAAAGCGCAGTCATAATATCAGAATAATCAGAACACTTGCATCACTAGTTCACTTTATGTCATTCTGGTTACTGTATATAAAAACAGTGCGAGGGCGGTCATGGCAGTTATTACACAGTTTGTCGTGGTAAGAGAAGGGGTAGAAAAGATGACATTCACATCGAAAAAGGAGGCTGATGCCTACGATAAGATGCTCGACATCGCTGATAACCTCATTCCATTTATTCAGAAAGCGGAACTTGGGATTGATGAAAGTCTAACCGAACAGCTCGCATTCTATTTTGCTAACAATAAAGATGAGCTAACAAACTTGCTTAAAGGTGTGGTTCAAGTTAATAGTACGCCAACAAAACCAAACACAGCCAAAAAAGCGTCTAAGAAGGACGATGCTGCTGAATAATTTTTAGGAAGCATATGAAACCGCAATTTTATGAATCACTGAACCGTCAAGCGTTAGCGTTACTCGAAGGCGAAGATGATTTAGTGGCTGCCATGGCTAACTTTTCAGCCCTGCTTAATGACAACCTAACCGAACTAAACTGGGTAGGTTTTTACGTTATGCGCGGCGAACAGTTAGTATTAGGCCCATTCCAAGGTAAAGTGGCTTGTACCCGCATTCCGATGGGTAAAGGCGTGTGTGGCACTGCAGCACTGGCTAATCAAACTCAACGGGTTGCCGATGTGCATCAATTCGATGGACATATCGCCTGCGATGCGGCCAGTAATTCCGAAATTGTTATCCCTGTTCGCGCTAATGGTCAGGTGATTGCTGTACTGGATATTGATAGCCCTATTTTTGACCGCTTTGACGAAGAAGACCAAAAGGGCTTGGAATTATTGGTAAAAAGCTTCGAAAACTGCCTATTTGCTTAATTTGCGTACAATAACGCATAATTCATAGTCGCAATCGGTGGCGTGCGCCTTATAATAGCGCATGCCCTGATAAGGCTTGTTTGGGCATGGCCCGAATAAACCTGAGAGGTTTAGCCGTAAAAAATGGTTAACTGATATTTTTTAACTTTAGTTAACTCGGCGAGAATGTTAATTTGTACTTTGGCTCAATTGTGAGCTTAACCAAGATAAACGACACGTAAGAAGCTGATTTATATCACCTCGAATTCGATGTCCCTTTTTAACTGTGGAAGTAATGATGGAATCAACAGATAAGTTGACCGACACCAACGCAATTTTGGCGTATTTGTATGAAACATTTCCTTTGTGCTTTATTGCTGAAGGTGAAACTAAGCCATTAAAAATCGGATTGTTTCAAGATTTGGCTGAAAGGTTGGCTGATGATTCTAAAGTCAGTAAAACTCAATTGCGCGTGGCGTTAAGACGCTACACTAGCAGTTGGCGTTACCTCAAATCGGTAAAAGCTGGTGCCCAGCGTGTGGATCTTGATGGTCAACCTTGTGGCGAGCTAGAGCAAGAACATATCGATCATGCTCAAGCCATGTTGAAAGAAAGCCAAGAAAAAGCCAAGGCTAAGCGTGCTGCTCAAGCTACCAAAGTGGCTCCGGCTGGCAAAGCTCCAGCGAAAAAGGCCCCTAAGAAAGTAGCTGTTCCTGCCCGCAAGACTGAGCGTCCTGCCAAAGTGGCTCCTAAGGCTGAACCTGCTGTTAACTTAGTCCAAGCGCAATTGACCGATTTAGCTAAGAAACAGCGTGTCAATGTTAAGTTAGGTATGACGCCAGTAGCCGGCGTGATCACTGACATTAACAAAGAAGACATTCATGTTCAGCTTGATAGCGGCTTAACGATAAAAGTGAAAGCAGAACATATTCTGCTGTAATCATTTAATCTAACGGAGTAACTTGTTGATGCGAAAACTCATTTTGGCTACATCCATCGCCACTGTTTTTGTCGGATTCTCGGCTTGGGCTGTGCCTCCTACGATTCAAATCAGCGAGTTACCCACTCTCAAGCAGGAAGCGCAGCATAAAGTGGCCAGTAAACGAGTGACAGATTTATACACTCGTTCGCATTACCATCGATTTGCGCTCGATGACGCGTTTTCTGCGCAGATTTTTGACCGCTATTTACAGCAACTTGATTACCGTCGCAATGTGCTGACCCAAGCCGATGTCGACAGTTTTAAGCCTTATATCAATCAGTTTGACGATATGCTGAGTTCAGGTGAACTCGACCCTGCCTACAAAATGTTTGATTTGGTTCAAAAACGTCGCTACGAAGGCTTTGTGTACGCGCTTTCTCTGCTCGATAAAGAAATGGATTTTACCGTTCCTGGTGATGCCTACGAGTACGATAGGGAAGATGTCGCTTGGCCAAAAGATCAAGCTGAAATCAATGAGCTTTGGCGTCAGCGAGTGAAATACGATGCGTTGAATCTCAAGCTTACTGGCAAAAAATGGCCTGAAATTGTTGAGATTCTGCAAAAACGTTATAACAACGCCATCAAACGTCTGACTCAGACCAATAGTGAAGATGTGTTCCAAGCGGTGATGAATGCATTTTCTCGCAGCATTGAGCCGCACACTAGCTATTTATCCCCCCGTAATGCTGAGCGTTTCCAAATGGAAATGAACTTGAGCCTAGAGGGGATTGGCGCGCAGTTACAGCTCGAAGATGATTACACTGTGATTAAGAGTTTAATCGCGGGTGGTCCTGCCGCTGGCAGTGAAAAACTGTCACCAGAAGATAAGATTGTTGGTGTTGGCCAAGAGGGCGGCGAGATCGTTGATGTTATCGGCTGGCGTTTAGACGATGTGGTTGAGCTCATCAAAGGACCTAAGGGCAGTAAAGTCGTTCTTCAGATTTTACCGAAGAAAGGTGGCTCAAATGCTAAGCCGTTTAATGTCACTTTAGTACGTGACAAGATTCGCTTAGAAGACCGTGCCGCGACTTCTAAAATCATCGAGCCTAAAGACGGTGAATACGCCAATCGTAAAGTCGGAGTTATCCAAATTCCTGGATTCTATATGAATTTATCCCAGGATGTGGAAAAGGAACTCGTTAAACTCAACGAAGCGAAAGTCGAAGGTGTCGTTATCGATTTACGTGGTAATGGCGGCGGTGCATTAACCGAAGCCGTGTTACTGACCGGACTCTTTATTGACATGGGCCCTGTGGTGCAAATCCGTGATGCCGATGGCCGTGTGTCAGCTCACCGCGATAACGATGGCAAGACTACCTACGCAGGTCCGTTGACCGTGATGGTTGACCGTTACAGCGCATCAGCTTCTGAGATTTTTGCAGCAGCATTGCAGGACTATGATCGTGCATTGATTGTTGGTGAGTCCAGTTTCGGTAAAGGCACAGTACAACAGCATAAGAGCCTAGGTCGGATCTACGATATGTACGAGAAGCCTATCGGCCATGTGCAATATACCATTCAGAAGTTTTATCGCATTAACGGTGGTAGTACACAACTCAAAGGTGTGACGCCGAATATTGCGTATCCAAGTGCGTTAGAGCCTGGTGAGTATGGTGAAGCTGAAGAGAAGAATGCTTTGCCTTGGGACAAAGTCCCGATGGCGCAATACGGTACGCTAAATGATATCACCCCTGAACTGGTGGCGAGTTTAGAGAAAAAGCACCTTGCCCGTATTCAAAACAGTGTTGAGTTTAACTATATCAATCAAGATATTGCTGACTTTAAAAAGCATCACAAAGAGAAAACTGTCTCCTTAGTGGAAAGTGAGCGTATTGCATCACGTGAAGCTGATGAGAAGAAAGTGCTCGATAGAACCAATGAGCGTCGCGTAGCCAATGGTTTAGCGCCAGTTAAATCTATGGAAGATATTAAAGATGATGTTGCTGCGCCAGATGCATTTTTAGATGAAACGGCTTATATCACTCTAGATATGGTGGATGCGAAAAAGCTAGCTAACGCTGGCACTAAATAGGCGGAAGTTACGTCTGTTTACCTTACCTTAAAACGCGCTTATGGCGCGTTTTTCTTATTTAAATCAGTGTTAAAGGGAACGAAATGACACAAGTTCAAGCAAAATACCTTAAAGACTACCAAGCTCCCCAGTTCACGATTGAATCCATCGACTTAGATGTTAATCTTAACGGTAAAAATACCGTTGTTAAGGCTATTAGCAAGGTTAAACGTAGCTCTTCCCACGCTAATCCTTTAGTGCTTGATGGTGAAGGATTAACCTTAGTCAGCGTGGCGATTGATGGTCAACAGGTAGCGTATCAAGTTGGTGAAGGGCAGTTGACAATCGAAACGACCCTAAATGAGTTTGAGCTGACCATCATCACCCAACTGGATCCTGAAGCCAACTCAAGCCTCGAAGGGCTTTATATGTCTGACGGTGCCTATTGCACCCAGTGTGAAGCTGAAGGCTTTAGACGTATCACTTACTTCCTCGACCGTCCTGACGTATTGGCTAAATATACTGTGCGTATTGAAGCCGACAAGCTGGCGTTCCCGTTCCTGCTCAGTAACGGCAATTTGATTGACAAAGGTGAGCTCGATGGCGGACGCCATTATGTACGTTGGCAGGACCCTTTCCCCAAGCCGGCCTATCTTTTTGCCCTCGTGGCAGGTGATTTTGATCTGTTACGGGATGAGTTTATTACCCGCAGTCAGCGCAAAGTGGTGCTACAGGTTTTTGTTGATAAAGGGAATTTGCATAAGGCGCACCATGCTATGGCATCCCTTAAAAAGTCTATGGCTTGGGATGAGTCCCGTTTTGACCTTGAATATGATTTAGATATCTACATGATCGTTGCTGTCGACTTTTTCAATATGGGGGCGATGGAAAATAAAGGCTTAAATATCTTTAATACCAAATATGTCCTCGCCGATACTTTGACCGCGACTGATGAGGATTACCATGGTATTGAATCCGTAGTCGGCCATGAATATTTCCATAACTGGACGGGCAACCGTGTCACTTGCCGTGATTGGTTCCAATTAAGTCTCAAAGAAGGCTTAACGGTTTTTCGCGACCAAGAGTTTAGTTCGGATTTAGGTTCGCGCGCGGTAAATCGAATTCACGCCATTAAAGTCATCAAAAACCAGCAGTTCGCTGAAGACTCAGGCCCAATGGCACATCCAATTCGTCCAGAGTCCGTGATTGAGATGAATAACTTTTATACGGTGACAGTGTATAACAAGGGCGCCGAAGTTATTCGCATGATGCACACTTTGCTTGGTGAAGCCCGTTTCCAAGCGGGGATGAAGTTATACTTTAAACGCCACGATGGCCAAGCTGTGACCTGCGATGATTTTGTTGCGGCGATGGAAGATGCCAGTGGTATCGATTTAACCCAATTCCGCCTCTGGTATAGCCAAGCAGGTACGCCGGTAGTAACCGCAAGCGACAGTTTCGATGCTGCATCAGGGCGTTATCAGTTAACACTTAAACAGACTCTTACAGGCTGCACCTCGCCGCTGCATATTCCTTTTAGTCTGGAGCTGTTGGATGATAAGGGACTATCACTGGTCAACCAAGTGCTCAGTTTTACTGAAGCCGAACAAGTATTTACTTTTGAAGGACTCCGCCATAAACCTGTGGCGTCATTGCTGCAAGATTTCTCTGCGCCAGTTAAATTGCACTATCCCTTCGAAGTTGACCAACTTGTTCATTTGATGCGTTTTGCTTCGAGTGAAGTGGCGCGTTGGGAGGCATCCGTTACTCTCGTTAGCCAAGCAATTTGGCAAAATGTTGATCATTTACAGCAACATCAGACGATGACCTTAGATGAAAGAGTGAAGGATAGTTTTAAAGGGGCTTTACTCGATGAGAAACTCGATCAGGCATTAATGGCTGAGATTTTAGCGATTCCATCGGCTTCCGCTTTGATTGAGCAAACTGATACTGTTGACCTTGATGCGTTAGCGCTCGCGCGTGAATTTGTGCTCACCGAGCTTGCTGCTTACTGCGAAGATGAATTAACGGCACTTTATCGCTCATTAGTTAATTTGGATTGCACTAAAGCCCGCGCCCTTAAAAACCAATGTCTAAATTGGCTTAGCCGAGTTAGCAATGATGCCGAAACCTTTGTGGTAGAGCAGTTTGCTAAGGCTTGTAATATGACGGATTCGCTCGGCGCATTAACGGCAGCCAATGTTGGCTCTTTAACTTGCCGTGACCAGTTAATGGCTCAGTTTGAGACGCGCTGGCGTGATACGCCGCTAGTGATGGATAAATGGTTTATGTTACAGGCGACTCATGATAGCGATGATGTGATTGATAAATTACGTCAATTACAACAACACGCGAGTTTTAGCATGAGTAATCCCAATCGGGTACGTTCGCTTATTGGTAGTTTTGCCGCTGGGAATATTTATCAATTCCACCGCGCCGATGGCAGAGGTTATGAGTTTTTAACTGAGTGCCTTATCAACTTAAATCAGCTTAACCCACAAGTTGCCGCCAGAATGGTGACACCGCTGATCCAATTCAGTAAATTCGATGAAACACGTCAGCGTAAGATTAAGGCCTGTTTAACGCGTTTATTAGACTTACCTGGACTCTCTAAGGATTTATTCGAAAAAGTGTCCAAAGCGTTAGCGAAGTCGTCATTAACCTGAGCTCGAGATAAGCAGAGCCGCTGAATAGGCTCTTTTCGAGCCTCTCTGCGTTGCTCTGTTTCACTATCGCTCGCTATGGCATACGAAGAGCGCCTTGATATGCGCACAAATCTGGCATTCAGCCAGATAATAGATTTTTCGTTTCAAAATAATCATTTATAGCATTGATTTAGTTTATTTAATTTAGGTTATTCGACACTCGTTACCCCGAGTTCAGGTTAATTAGAGGAGGAGGGCAGCATTTTGCTGCCCTTATCAATATGGAATTGTATTTTAAGTTAACCCTTAGCTATCAAGATTTTTTACCTTACTATCAAGGGCTGGCCGATAAAGTTGAAGTGCGTGAACGTGAAGGGCGGATCCTTTGGATTAGCGGGCGACATTTTAGGCGTTTTTTAACTGAAAATGGTATTCATGGGCAGTTTAAACTCGTGCTCGACGATAAAGGTCAATTTGTGTCATTGGAGCGGTTGTAGAAACAAATTGTTGATTTTATCTTAGAGTAATTACTTTAAACGGTCGACTAATTACAATTAATAAAACATGATAATTTCTTTGTGATTATGTTAATGAAATTTATGATTTTTTATCTTGTTTTGCCTCAGTATTCCAATCTTCTGCTTTACTAATTTAAATCCCATCTTTGTACTCGATGACATAAATGTGTCTACGTGCTTAATTCTTTAGAAAATTTTCTCTAACTGTGCCTTGCTCATAGGGATTAATTGCTGTAACAATGATGTTACCTGTGAGCTAACAAGATGTTGGTTGTAATTCCTAAAACAAAGAATCCAGCAGGGTACGGAGAGCTAAAATGAAAATTGTTAAAAAAAGTTTTAACAAGTCGGCGCTTGCTTTGGGGGTGGCGTCGGCATTGAGTTTGTTGATGATATCGAATGTTAATGCGGTTGCGTTCGATTGGGGGGAGGTACAAGGCACGTTTGACTCAACGTGGACTGCGGGTGCCAGTTGGCGTGTCGGTGAGCGCGATTGGGATGGACAAATTGGTAAAGTTAACCAGCCACAATTTGATTGGTCGAATTATACTGCGTTTGGCAATACTAAATACACATCTGCTGAGATTTGGGCACAGCCAGGTTCCTATTCAAGCAATAACGATTTAAGTAATTTGCTTTATTCTCAGGGTGATACTACTTCTGAGATTGTTAAAGGATTACATGAGCTGTCCCTGAAGTATGAGAACTATGGTCTGTTTGCTCGTGGCATGTATTTTTACGATCGTAAATTAAACGATGGTAACTATGACTTCAATGATCCGATAACAGGCAAAGAATTCGATCCTTGTGAGGATAATCGTGCTTCAGAAGTGCAATGTAAGGACATCCGTCTGTTAGATGCCTTTGTTTATGCGAATTTTGATTTAAATGACGGTGCCAATCCACTCTCTATCCGTTTAGGTAACCAAGTGGTTTCTTGGGGGGAAAGTACTCTTATCGCCCATGGTATTGGTGAGATTAACCCTGTTGATTTGAACATCCTTAATGCTCCCGGTGCAGAACTGAAAGAAGCCTTTAGACCTCAGGGCATGGTGTGGGCTTCTCTTGGGATCACAGAAAACTTATCGGTAGAAGCTTTCTATCAATATGATTGGGAACCTATTTGGGTGCCAACGCCCGGTTCAATTTTTGCGACTAACGATTTTGCTGGCTTTGGTGGCTACAATCAAAACGCACAGTTAGGTTTTAACGCCAACCCTGATATCAACTTAGACTTTGTGATGCAGGAATATCAACGTCTAGCAGGGATGATTGCCAGTGGTCAGACAATTCCAACGCAACAGCTCGTCGCGATGGCATTAGCTTATCCAACTAAAGTCACTTTAGTGCAAGATGAACAAGAGCCAAGTAATGATGGCCAATATGGTGTCAAATTGGGGTATTACGCGCCTGAATTGGGCGATACCGAGTTTGGTTTCTATTTTATGAACTACCATAGCCGCCGTCCGCTGATCAGCGGTACAGCCGCCGATTTTAGCACCGGTGCTCTGTTATCTGACTTAGCGGTTCTGGGGCAAAATGCGGGTGATATCAACCGCGAATTACTGCTCAGCTTAAAGAGTTTCTCTAAAGCGCAAATTGTGTACCCTGAAGACATCAAGCTTTATGGCTTCAGTTTTAACACTTCACTAGGCGATACTTCAGTCGGTGCTGAAATTGCCCACCGCCAAGATGAACCGCTGCAAATTGATGACGTAGAACTACTGTTCGCAGGTATGCCTCAGCAGTTAGCAAATGCCGGTATTCGCCCCGATTTCGACGGTATTTCACAAATTGATGGAGTAAAGCCTGGTGATACCGTTGACGGCTTTATCCGCTTAGATACGACTCAGGCGCAAGTCACTTTCACTCACCTATTTGGTCCTACATTGGGCCTAGATAACCTGACGATGTTAGCTGAAGTTGGCGGGGTGTGGATCCATGATATGCCTGGGTTTGATGAATTGCGCTTAAATGGTCCTGGAACGGCGCGTTCTGGAGGTAATCCTGATATGCCAGGCATTATTCAAGCGTTGCATAACGGCCCTGAAACTAACCCATTCCCAACCGATTTCGCATGGGGATATCGCCTTGTAGCTAAAGCTGAGTTCAACAACTTGTTTGCGGGTGTGAACATGTCTCCACGGATGATTTTCTCGCACGATGTTGATGGTATTACACCAGATCCTATGTTCCTCTTCACAGAGGGACGCAAGTCAGTCGCTTTGGGTCTGAACTTTGAATACCAAAACCGTTGGGGGGCCGATCTGTCCTACAACAACTTCTTTGGTGGTGTAGGTACAACCAACGCGATGGCAGATCGTGATTATATTTCATTCAATATCAAGTATTCGATCTAAAGGACTATAACAATGAAGAAACTGTCGATATTGGCAAGTGCGGTCATTATGGCACTTGTAGCACCAGCAGCGATGGCTAAAGTATCCGAAGTCGAGGCCGCAAAACTGGGTAACGAATTAACCCCATTAGGTGCTGAAAAGGCTGGAAATGCTGATGGTTCTATCCCCGCATGGGATGGTGGTATTACTAAGCCAGTAGCGGGTTACACTAAGGGGATGCATCATCCTGATCCTTTCCCTGAAGATAAGATTGAATTTACCATTACCAATGCAAACAAAGCGCAATATAAAGATTTTTTGACCCCAGGTCAGATGAAATTATTTGAGCTTTATCCTGATACTTACAAGATGAATGTGTACAAGACTCGTCGTAGTGCTTCCGTACCGCAATTTGTCTACGATGCGACCAAAGCCAATGCGACCCGTGCCGAATTGGTGGCGCAAGGTAATGGTATTTCGGGTGCATCGATAGGTATTCCATTCCCTATTCCGGCTAACGGTTTAGAAGCCATTTGGAACCATATTCTACGCTTCCGTGGTGTGGATGTTGAAACCTCACGTAGCCAAGCGGCACCGACAGCTGATGGTAGTTTCACCTTAGTGGAAACTGCCGAGGAAATCCGTTTCGAGTATTCTCGTCCTGAGATTACTTTAGATCAGTTAAAAGCGAGCAACACCTTGTTTTATTTTAAACAAGTAGTGACTCAACCTGCACGTTTAGCGGGTACTGCGCTGCTAGTTAAAGAAACCATGGATCAAGAAGCATTACCACGTCAAGCATGGACCTATAACACTGGTCAGCGCCGCGTGCGTAAGGCTCCCAACGTTGCGTTTGATACACCGGGTACCGTATCCGATGGTCTGCGCACCACTGACGATTTCGACATGTTTAACGGCTCACCCGTGCGCTACAACTGGGAGCTTGTGGGCAAGAAAGAAATCTATATTCCTTACAATGACTACAAATTGCATTCAGATAAGTTGAAATATGACCAAATTTTAAAACCCGGTCATATCAATCCTGAGTTCGTCCGTTGGGAAAAACACCGCGTGTGGGAAGTTAAGGCGACACTGAAAGACGGTATGCGCCATATCTATAAAACCCGCGTGATGTATCTTGATGAAGACTCTTGGCAGGTATCGATTGCCGATCTGTATGACAACCGTAATGAACTTTATCGTGTGGCGGTTGCTCATGGTTTGAACTATTACGAAGTACCTACCCAGTGGGATACCTTAGAAGTGTTCCATGATTTGCAGTCCCGTCGTTACTTAGCTATGGGCTTAGACAACCAGAGCGGTATGTATAATTTCGATGCCAAACTGAGTGAAGCGAACTTCACCCCAGATGCGCTGCGTCGCGAAGGTATTCGTTAATCAGCCACGGTAAAAGGGGCGCTAAGCGCCCCTCATTAGTTTAAGGAAGTTTGTATGTCGTTTCGCATCCTTCAATGTGTCGCTGCGATAAGTGTTGGTTGTTTATTTTCTTCCCCGTTGTTTTCTGCTGTGCCAGAGCGTTTTCCACAAATCCAGCCGTTGGCCGCATCTTCTTTAGTGCTCGATATTGCACACGCTGGGCAGCATTTGGTTGCCGTGGGTGAGCGTGGTCATGTGTTAGTGTTAAATGACAAATGGCAACAAGTTCCGACGCCAACTTCGGTTCAGTTAACAAAGGTTTTCTTTTTAACTGAAAAACTCGGTTGGGCTGTTGGTCACGATGCCACCATTTTGCACACTCAAGATGGCGGCCAAACTTGGTCGTTACAAATGCAGTCGACTGAAATTGAAAAGCCTTTCCTTGATGTGTTGTTTTTAAATGAACAAGAGGGCATAGCGATTGGTGCTTACGGGCTTTTCTATCGCACCCGTGATGGTGGCGCAAATTGGGCTGAGGAATTCCATGAAGAGTTACTGGCCGAAGAAGATGTGTCCTATTTAGCTGAGTTAAAAAATAGCGACCAAGACGCTTATCTGACCGAGCGCGCCTCATTATTGCCACATTTTAATCGGATGATTGAGCTTAATGATGGCCGCTTATTATTAGTCGGAGAGCTTGGTTTAGTGGCGGTGTCGGCTGATAAAGGCCAAACCTTTACCCGCACAGGGTTTGATTACGATGGCTCTATGTTCAATGCTATCCAATTGCAGGATTCAGTCTACGTAATGGGGCTTAGGGGGCATGTTTTTAAGGCGGATTTGAGTCTTGGCCAATGGGATGAGATTGAGATGCCAGTTAAATCATCCATCAACGGCGCCATGGTTAGCTCGGACACTAGCCTTTATCTAGTGGGAAATGCTGGCGTGGTTATCCAGTTAAATAAGGATGATAGTTCGAGTATTGTCACTCGTCGCCAAGGGGAAAACTTAGTTTCAATTGCCAAAGATAACCAAGGGAATGTGTGGTTATCGGGTAGCCAAGGGCTACTCACTCTGAAGCCATAAATGATAAAACAACAATAACAGGGCCGATAAGATGTTAGAAAAACTGGTCAACGGATTTGAGTCATTTTTATTCCGCAACCGTGCTTGGGTGGTGAGCATTTTTATTTTGCTGACGTTTTTTTTGGGCTACCAGGCAAGCCAATTAAAAATGGATGCGGCATTCATTAAAAATATTCCGCTCAATCATAGCTATATGCAAACCTACCTCAAACACCAAAAAGATTTTGGTGGCGCCAATAGCATTATGGTGGCGGTGGAAGACACCAGCGGCAATATTTTTAACCCTAACTTTTTTGATACCCTTAAAAATGTCCATGATCAGCTATTTTTTATTCCAGGTGTTGACCGCTCGCAGGTGAAATCCTTGTTTTCACCTTCGACTCGTTTTACTGAGGTTGTCGAAGATGGTTTTGCTGGCGGCCCTGTGATCCCCGCCGATTTTACGACCACTGAAGCGGGTTTAAATACGGTGCGCGATAACATCGAAAAAGCAGGCATTGTGGGACGTTTGATTGCCAATGATTACAGTGCTGCTATGGTGTCGGCCCAGTTGATGGACTTTGATCCACAAACGGGTAAACCCTTAGATACCATTGCCTTTGCCGCTCAGTTGGAGAAGGAGCTTCGCGGTAAGTATGAAACCGACAAGGTGAAAATCCATATCATTGGTTTTGCCAAGATGGCGGGTGACGTGGCCGATGGTGCCAAAGGCGTATTGCTGTTCTTCGTGATTGCCATTTTTATCACCGCTGTAATGGTCTATCTGTTTTCTAAATCGATTATTCTGACAATATTCCCTCTCGTCTGTAGCTTAACTGCGGTGATCTGGCAGCTTGGTTTATTAACGGTAATTGGTTTCGGTCTCGATCCGATGTCGATTCTGGTGCCATTTCTGGTGTTTGCGATTGGTGTTAGTCACGGTGTACAGATTATTAACGCGGTAAGACGTCGGGTGATGGATGGACAAACGACCAAGGCGGCCTCGGCTTCGGCGTTTCGTAGCTTACTCGTCCCCGGTGGCGTAGCATTACTGTCTGATACAGTGGGTTTTATTACGTTACTCTCTATTGATATTGGTATTATTAGAGAGCTAGCGATTTCGGCATCCTTAGGTGTCGGTGTGATTATTTTCACTAACCTTATCCTGTTACCGCTGGTGATTTCCTTTACTGAGCTCAAAGTTGCGCCACAAGGTGCTGCGCCATCATCGGATGAAGTGCGTGCCGAGGCGATTTGGCGCTACCTAGCAAAATTTGCTACGCCTAAATATGCGATGGTAGTGATAGTGGCAACGATAGCCTTGTATTTTTTGGGGCTGCAACAGGCAAACCAGATGAAAATTGGTGATCTACAAGGCGGCGCGCCTGCTCTGCACCAAGATTCACGTTATAACCTAGATACTTTCTTTATTACCGACCACTTCTCTATCACCACGGATGTAATGACTGTGATAGTTGAAGCTACTCCAGAAGCTTGTACCTATCACGATGTATTGACCCAGATTGATGAGTTTGAGTGGTTGGTACGTAATACTCCTGGCGTTGAGTCAACCGTTAGCTTGGCATCCGTGGCGAAAAAGGTAAACGCAGGTTTTAACGAAGGCAATCCAAGATGGGAAGTGTTGCCGCGTACAACGGCGAGTTTAGTGCAGGCGATTGGTCAAATTCCTACGACGTCAGGGTTGTTAAATGGTGATTGCTCGGTGATGCCAGTGTATTTATTTATGCAGGATCATAAAGCAGAAACCATTGAGACTGTGGTTGCCAAGGTGAAAGCGGTCGCGGCCAAAATGAATAATGATAAGCTGCAATTTAAGCTAGCCTCTGGCCCAGTGGGAGTGATGGCCGCAACCAATGAAGCCGTTGCTGAAGCCCAATTACCTATGATGATCTATGTGTATGGCGCAGTATTTGTACTTTGCCTTATCAGCTTTAAGTCATTTAAGGCAACGGTAGCGGTGATTATTCCACTTTATGTAGTCTCAACACTGGCGCAAGCGTTGATGACTCAGCTCAATATTGGCTTAGCTGTTAGTACCTTACCCGTTATCGCCCTTGGTGTAGGCATCGGGGTCGACTATGGTATCTATATCCTGTCGACCATGTCGTCCAAGTTGTCGAATGGGATGCCAGTTCAACAAGCCTACTATGAAGCCTTAGTCGAGCGGGGCAGTGCAGTGATATTCACCGGCTTAACCTTGGCGATTGGGGTAAGCACTTGGTTTTTCTCGGCGCTAAAGTTCCAAATGGATATGGGGATCCTGCTTACTTTCATGTTTGTGGTAAATATGTTGGGGGCAATAATTATCTTGCCAGCGTTGTCGGCAGTGTTTTGGCGACAAGCTAAGTAGTATCAATGAATGGGGAGTTTAACTCCCCATTTTCTTTTGCATAGATAGTCTGTTTTTACGATTGTTTGGTCATTTTGTGTGCTTTAATCGCGTGGCGACTGGATTTCAAGAGGATGTACCACTAAAATTTTCCTCGAAATACAGAGGATTTAGTAATAAACTTCGCGCGACGATCTAGATCACACTCGCTTTTCTCAGATTGTTAAGCCGAAGCATCCAAATAATGAAAAAAAGCGCTGCCATAGACGCTTAAGGAAACAGCAACATGGCCTTGAAAGATGCAATGCCTTCAGTACTACTTGAAAATGTAGTCAGTTTAATTCACGCTAAAGTCCCTAATTCACAAGCCAAGCAAGTTGAACAGTTCGCGACCTGCCTTTATGCCCACATGTCGAAAGACGACCTCAATGCGCGTAATGACAGCGATCTGTACGGTGCCGTTCTCAGTTTATGGAATGCACTGAATAAAACCCCGAAAGGGGAAACTCACCTCAGAGTATTCAACCCAAGTCAGTCTAAACACGGCTGGCAATCGACCCATTCGATCATTGAAGTCATCCAACCTGATATGCCATTCTTGGTTGATTCTGTTGGTATGGCATTGAATCGCATGGGTATTACGGCCCATATGATGTTACACACTCCGCTGGCGATTGAGCGTTCAGCGCAAGAAGTCACTAAAGTAACTTACTTGAAGCAAAGCCCTGACAGCACTGAGCAGGTCGCGGTTTTCCTGATTGAAATCGATCGTCAAAACAGTAGCGCGGATATCAAAGCCCTTGAGCGTGAAATCCAATCAGTGCTTGGCGATGTCGCCGCATCAGTTAATGACTGGGAAGCCATGTCAGCCAAGCTGAGTGAGACTATTAAAGACCTGCCTAAGCGTCCATTCCCCGGTGAGAAGCAAGAGTTAGAAGAAGCGATTAACTTCCTAACTTATCTTAATAATCATCATTTTACCTTACTGGGCTACCGTCAATACGATTTAAAACGTGTTGAAGGGGATGTTGAGTTGGTGCCGAATATGGCCTCGAGTTTAGGCTTAATGAACAAGCACCATAAGGCTCAACCAGAGCAAGGTTTGTTGCTATCAAGCTTCTCTGATAGTGCGCGTAAAGAAGCCTTAGATCACAGTTTGTTGATCCTGACTAAGAGCAGCGCCAAGAGCCGTGTGCACCGTCCAGCCTATGTTGACTATATCGGTATCAAACGCTTCGACAAAAAAGGCAATGTGGTTGGTGAAGACAGATTCATCGGTTTATACGCTTCAAACGTGTATAACCGCAGCCCACGTGAGATCCCGCTGCTGAACGAAAAAGTTCAACGTGTATTAGATCGCTCAGGTTTAACGCCACGTTCTCACGATTACAAAGCCCTACTGAACATTCTCGAAAACTTACCGCGCGATGAGCTAATTCAAGCCAATGTGGAAGATTTAGCACACACAGCGCACGGTGTGCTCGAGATGCAAGACAGGGATAAACTGAAACTCTTTGTTCGTAAAGATGGTTTCGGGCGTTTCTTATCCTGTTTAGTGTATGTTTCTAAAGATCGTTACAACACTAAACTTCGCCAAGATACCCAGCGTATTCTGGCCCAGCATTTCAACAGCAAAGAAGATGTAGAGTTTACGACATATTTCTCCGAGTCAACCCTGGCCCGTACTCACTACATTGTCAAAGTTGATAACAATAATATGGATGTAGATGTGGCTGCCATAGAGAACAATTTAATTGAAGCGGCACGTTCTTGGGAAGATAAGTTAAATACTGCGCTAAATAACGCCTTAGGTGAAGAAGCCGGTACTCATCTGATGAAGCGTTACGCTAACGCCTTCGAACAAAGCTATAAAGAAGATGTATTGCCAAGCTCGGCCGTTGTGGATATGCAACAGCTTGAAGCGCTAGATGACGAACACAAATTAGGCATGTTGTTCTATCAACCGCAGGAAGCTGCGCTGAACGACAACAAAGTGCGTTTAAAACTGTTCCATAAAGATGAACCAATCCATCTTTCTGACGTACTGCCAATGCTGGAAAACTTTGGTCTGCGCGTGATCAACGAGCGCCCTTATGAAGTGACGACCTCAGACGGTTCAACCTTCTGGATCTTAGACTTCTTAATGACGGTCAAAGTCGCCAATACTGACAATATCGCCGATAGCCAAGACAGATTCCAAACGGCACTGTCTCAAGTGTGGCAAAAGAAATTAGAAGATGACGGTTTTAACCGTATCATTCTGGCGTCAGGTTTAACGGGCCGTGAAGTATCCGTACTGCGTGCTTACGCTAAATACATGCGTCAAATCGATGCGACATTCAGCCAAGCCTATATTGAAGAAACCTTCGGTCGTTATCCACAAATCGCTGATTTGTTGGTAAAAATGTTTATCCGTAAGTTCAATCCAAAACTGAAAACCCGCACATTGGGCAAGTTTATGGAGCAGATCAACCTACGTTTAGACGAAGTATCAAGCTTAGATGATGACCGTATTATCCGTCGTTACCTCGATCTGATTAACGCTACGCTGCGGACAAACTTCTATCAATTAGATGCTAAGGGTGAACCGAAGAGCTATATCTCCTTCAAGTTTATGCCTTCGATGATCCCTGAAATGCCACGCCCACTACCGAAATTCGAAATTTTCGTTTATTCGCCACGGGTTGAAGGTGTGCATTTACGTGGTGGTAAAGTGGCTCGTGGTGGTTTGCGTTGGTCTGACCGTCGTGAAGACTTCCGTACCGAAGTGCTTGGCTTAGTGAAAGCACAGCAAGTGAAAAACACCGTTATTGTCCCTGTAGGGGCAAAAGGTGGTTTCGTTTGTAAGCAGCTGCCAACTGAAGGGGGCCGTGAGGCGTTCTTCACTGAAGGCCAAGAGTGCTACCGCATCTTTATTCGTGCACTGCTCGATATTACTGACAACATCGTTAACGGTGAAATCGTACATCCAGTAGATGTGGTGCGTCATGATGAGGATGATCCATACCTCGTTGTGGCTGCGGATAAAGGCACTGCGACCTTCTCAGATATCGCTAACGCCATTTCCCAAGAATACAATTTCTGGTTAGGTGATGCGTTCGCATCGGGTGGTAGTAACGGTTACGACCATAAGAAAATGGGTATCACGGCTAAAGGTGGCTGGGAATCTGTTAAGCGCCATTTCCGCGAAGTGGGTATCGATTGCCAAACTACCGACTTTACCTGTTTAGGTATCGGCGATATGGCGGGTGACGTATTTGGTAACGGTATGTTGTTGTCTAAGCACACAAAACTTGTGGCCGCATTCAACCATATGCATATCTTTATCGATCCAAATCCGGATGCTGCTGCCAGTTATGAAGAGCGTGCCCGTTTGTTCGCACTGCCACGTTCAAGTTGGGAAGACTACAACAGCAAACTGATCTCTAAAGGCGGCGGCATCTTCCTGCGTTCATCTAAGTCGATTCCATTATCTGCTGAAATGAAACAAATGCTGGAAACTGAAAAGGCGTCGATGACACCAACCGAGTTGATGAAAGAGCTGCTGAAAATGCCAGTCGATCTGATTTGGAACGGTGGCATCGGTACTTACGTTAAGTCTTCCCGCGAAACCAATGCTGAAGTCGGCGACCGCGCTAACGATGCACTGCGCGTCAATGGTCGTGAACTGCGCGCCAAGATCGTGGGCGAGGGTGGTAACTTAGGTTGTACCCAATTAGGTCGTATTGAGTACGCGGCCAACGGTGGTCGTATCAACACTGACTTCGTGGATAACGTAGGTGGTGTAGATTGTTCTGACAACGAAGTAAACATCAAGATTCTGTTAAACGCGTTAGTGGCTGAGGGTGAATTGACACTCAAGCAACGTAACCGTTTACTGGAAGAGATGACCGAAGAAGTGGGTCAAATTGTTCTACAAGACTGTAAAGACCAAACTCGCACGATTTCGGTGACTCAAGTCCGTGGTGCAGAACAACTAAAAGAGCAAATTCGCTTTATCCAGTATCTGGAGAAAGAAGGCAAGTTAGACCGTGCGTTAGAATTCTTACCTTCGGAAGAAGAACTCGCAGAACGTCTAGCTAATGGCCGTGCATTAACGCGTCCAGAGCTATCAGTGCTGGTGGCTTACGCTAAGATGGTGCTGAAAGAGCAGTTACTCACCCCTGAAATCACTGAAGATACATTGTTGAGCCAATTGTTGATTGCATACTTCCCGAAAAAACTTCAGGAACTGTACAGTCATAAAATGGTTACGCACCCATTGCGCGGTGAAATCATTGCTACATCGCTGGCCAACGAGTTGGTCAACGACATGGGGCTTAACTTTGTTCAACGTATGCAAGATGAGACAGGTGCCTCAGTTGCCGATGCGGCGATTTGTTACACTATGGCTCGCGAAGTCTTTGGTTTAGCTGAACTAACTAAATCAATCACTGACTTAAACGGTATTGTACCTGCTGTGGTTCAAGGTGAAATGTTGCACCAGTTACGTCGTAATATGCGTCGTGCATGCCGCTGGTTCCTGCGTCACCGTAACCGTAGTTGGAGCATTGAGCAAACTGTTGCTTTCTTCAAACCTGTATTTGAACAACTCAAAGCGAATGTTCATTCATACTTAGTCGAAGAAGAAGCGGCAGGTATCCAAGCTGAGATCAATGCTCTGATTAAAGAGAATGTGCCTCAGGATGTTGCCTCTACCGTTGCTAATATGAGCACACTGTTCTCTACACTTGATATTGCGCAAATTGCGCAGACAGAAGAGAAGACAGTTGCGCTTGTTGCCGAGACTTATTTCAAACTCGGTGCCCGTGTTGAGCTGCACTGGTTCCTAGAACAGATCAGTGCGCAACCAGTTACTAACCATTGGCAAGCACTGGCCCGTGCAGCCTTTAGGGAAGAGCTGGATTGGCAGCAACGTGCGTTGACGTCAGTGGTTTTAAGAACGTGCAGTGCAACCTGTAACGCACAGAGCGTGATTTCCCAGTGGATTGATACTAATCAAGCCTTACTGGAAAGATGGTTCCATATGCTAGCTGACTTTAAAACGTCGCAAAGCCATGAGTTTGCTAAGTTCTCTGTCGCCCTACGTGAACTTAACCTTCTGATCCTTCACTGCGAAGGGCAAAAGTAAACTTTTATAACAATCAGAAGCCCTGGCGATCGCCGGGGCTTTTTTTAGGTCGAGGAAAGTACATGTTTTATAAAATCGCACAGAAAGTCATGTTTCAGATGGATCCTGAGCGAGCGCATAATTTAGCCATTGGTAGCCTGAGACTGACAGGTAATAGCCCTCTGAATGCTTTTTATGCTCAGCATATTGCTCCTGCGCCAGTGAGTTTTATGGGGCTGACGTTTCCAAATCCTGTGGGTTTAGCCGCAGGTATGGATAAAGATGGTGAGTCGATCGATGCTTTTCATGCGATGGGATTTGGTCATGTGGAAGTGGGAACTGTTACTCCAAGACCACAACCCGGTAATGATTTACCCCGTTTATTTAGATTAAAACCCGCCAAGGCGATTATCAATCGCATGGGCTTTAATAACAAAGGTGTCGATAATCTGGTCAAAAATTTGATCGCAAAGAAAACCGATATCATGGTTGGGGTCAATATAGGTAAAAATAAAGACACGCCAGTAGAGCAGGGGAAAGACGATTATTTGATCTGCATGGATAAAGTTTATCCTTATGCCGCCTATATTGCGGTGAATATTTCATCACCCAATACGCCGGGATTACGATCGTTGCAATATGGCGATCTATTAGATGAATTATTAAGCGCATTAAAAACCAAGCAACTTGAGCTAGCTGAGAAACATAAAAAATATGTACCAATAGCCCTTAAAATTGCTCCCGATTTAACCACAGAAGAAATTGAAAATATTGCTCAAGCATTAATTAAAAATCAGTTTGATGGTGCAATTGCGACCAATACAACCTTAACTCGTGACGGTGTTAGCGGGCTTACCAATGCTAATGAAAGCGGTGGTTTAAGCGGTAAACCTTTAACAGAACTGTCAACAAAAGTGATTAAACAATTGGCGACTTCTTTACAGGGAAAACTCCCAATTATTGGTGTGGGCGGGATTAATAGTGCTGAAGATGCCTTAGCAAAATTTGATGCCGGTGCGACAATGGTTCAGATTTACTCTGGTTTTATTTATCAAGGTCCAAAATTAATTAAAGAGATAGTTGAAGCTTATCGCTTAAAATAATGATCTTTAAATCTCACTAAGGATCTAAAACAAGATCTTTTATCATAACCGCGATCTAAAACGATCATCAGATCGCGGTTATGATCTCTAAATAGATCTTCTAAGTAATTGTTAATTAATTTGTATTTTATTATTTTTATTTTGATATTGCATAAAATATCTACTATGATGTGGCAGTGTTCAAATAGTAGGTAAACGTTATGTTATTATTGCCACAAAAGGATTGGCACTGGAAATATAACGATTCGTATGGTGTATTAGGCGTTTCGTTAGGTTCCGAGATAGAATTTCTGACGGCTTATAAAGCGAAATCATTAATTCCTGATGCCTTATCAAGCATGGAATTTAATATCGCGCACGCCAAATTCTATATGAGCTTACTCGACAAGTTGCCAAAAAACTTATCTCTAACCGATGCCGCAATAGTGCAAATTGCCCTTAATGCGACAGCGGCCCATTTTATGCTGACTCCCCAAATGCCTAAATCTTGGTTTTTTGATACCAGTGATGTATGCGTTTACAGTGATGTAGGTAAAGTCTTTGAGCTTAAATGCCAAAAACAACGTGCATTAGTGTTAGTCGTCGAAAACACCTTACAATCGGCGTTAGTGATGTTGCTATCACCTGAATGTGTGTTATCCGGTGCTAAAACTATGGTGCAGTTTGAAACTATTAAAGTAATGCATAATCGTTTACACCCACTTCGCGCACAGCGGCATGTGGTTGCAGCATAATCATTATGATTAGTTTGTGATGTTATTTATGTCGTTATCAAAGCCAAAGCCGCATTTCGATGCGGCTTTGTTGTTTTTAAGCCTCTAAAAAGCCAAACAAAAGCGCGATATGTGAAGTTAACGGCTTGTTTTTACAGCAGTGACTCGCTAAGGTAGCGGCAATATGTACGGGTTGCGTGGCCTGTGCGCAGTAAGGATACGGTAGGGAAACAGATGAAGACAAAATTCATAGCGCTTGTGGGTGCGCTGGCATCGATTAGCATCATGCTTGGTGGTTGCAGTGCTTTTTTTAACGGTAACACCACCGAAAAAAACGTCGTTTCCAGCAGTCTGGTTGAATATCTCTATCCCGACGATAAGCAGCGTGAGGCGCAGCAGCCTAGTATCCCAGTGCTGCGTCTTCCCATCACGGTTGGTATCGCCTTTTTACCTTCCACCCATTGGCAATACGAAGCCCTCGATAGCAGCTCGCAAATCGCCTTGCTGGATAAAGTGAAACAGTCATTTGTTAAATATGACTTTATTGATCGAATCGAATTAATCCCCAGCACTTATCTTAAAAATGGCAAAGGTTTTAGCACCTTACAGCAGGTCGCCCGCTTACATGATGTCGATGTAATGGCACTGGTGTCTTACGATCAACTGTTACAAAGCAGCGAGAATAAGGCTTCACTGCTGTATTGGACCATAGTCGGCATGTATATGGTGCCCGGCAATGAAAACGCGATCCAAACCTTTGTCGATACCGCCGTATTTGATATGCGCAGCCAAAAAATGCTGTTTAGGGCGCCCGGCATCAACCAACTTACCGACACTTCAACCGCGGTGAACGTCACCAATGTGTTACGTGAAAAATCCGCCGAAGGCTTTGAGCTAGCGGTAAACGATATGATCACTAATTTAGACGCCGAATTAGCTCGCTTTAAAACCCGCGTGAAAGAAGAACATATTGCGACCATAGAACATAAACAAGGTTATAGCGGCGGTGGCAGTTTATCCCTATTAATTCTTTCGCTACTGGGCATATTTGCGCTTCGCCGTTTAACTATCTGCCGAGAATAGTTGAGTTGGGGTTATTTAGTGAGATAGGGAAGGTGAGTTAGGAAGATATGCATCCCTTTAAAAGCTTTTGCCTCAAAGCGAGAAAAGTTTGTCGTCAGGTGTGTAGGATTAATTGCCATTGCTTCCCCAGTGACACGCCGTGAATATATCCCTATAGGCTCGACGGCGACATCCATGTCGCCAACGGTCACTGTTGCAACAATGGCAATTTTAATGACCATTGAACTGTTCATCTGGCTAAAAGCTTTTTACCCCTTTTCGTGTTTCAGCTCGTTATCTCAATCGAAAATATCTACTCTTGTTGCCATACAAATTTTCATCTAGTTACCCATGTTTGGCCCTACCGCTAAACGGCTAATAATGTATGGCTATACAGTCATATTTAAATTTAGGTGTTTTGGTATGATTTTTAGACAAAATCAGTGCGCACTAATTCCATCCGCAATAAATAAAACTCTATAAAATCAGGTGAATATAGTAACTGAATTTTAGTTAATAGGTTTGGAAAACGCGCATGCGCGTTTTTCCTGATGGTGTATTTGGCAGAAAGCTGATAAGTTCTTTGCATACAGATAGTTAACTGTGCGCGTTTTCACTGGTACAACGAGGTAAACGCGCATGCACACGAATAAAATGTTATAGCCAATGAGAGTTATGGATTACTTATCACTATTCAGAATGCCAACCCCAATGAAAATCACGGGGCGGTCGTCGAGCATCACGAACTCATTTATTAATTCAATTATCCCAATAATTGTTCCAACAAGTGAGCAAGTGAAAGAGGCATTGGAAATTCTTGGCATGGATCACGATAGCTTTCAATGCGCCTATTGTGGTGCCATTGCTTCGGAGTGGGATCACTTGCGCCCTTTGGTTCTTAACAAAAAGCCAACGGGCTATATTTCAGAAATCCATAATTTGGTTCCGGCTTGTGGAAAATGCAACCAATCAAAGGGTAATAAGCCTTGGAATATCTGGATTACTAGCTCAGCAAGGCTTTGTTTCCTAAATCGATTCAGCGAACAAAGCCCCTCATAATCGTCTAAATATCAAACTACACGGTAAGTTACAGGCATGCCTAGCCCAGTAAGTTTGTTCAAAGCCCTAATCATCGCGTAAG
>NZ_BMOP01000015.1 GCF_014647135.1 Shewanella xiamenensis | reverse complement strand
GTCCATGATGATACTCCTAGGATTGCGACCGAAGCAGGTCGCGTCTAGCAAGTATTTAGGATGAGGGGCAAAAGGATGGCTTTATCTTTATCTTGTTCCTGCCGCAAAGCGGCTTCGTTCAACAAACAATTTAAGCAGATTCGCAACGCGTGGCAGTTTTGGTTTGCAGTGAGTTTTGTGTTTAAGGCGCAATGCGGTAGCTATTGTATTGCGTTGCTCACTACTTAATTGGGCGTTAACCCATAGAAATTTTTATCCGAAATTCACCAGATACAGTCGACGTGCTGACACGCTTTTGTCCATTTGCTTTTAACGTACATATCGCAAATGGGTAGTTAAAATTGGCATTGGGGCACCAGTGACCGTTGGCGACATGGATGTCGCCGTCGAGCCTATAGGGATATATTCACGGCGAGTCACTGGGGAAACAATGACAATAAACTCCATAAATAGATAAAAAGATTAATCGCTTTTGTCCAATACCTTGTTAAAGGCTGCATTAATCTTGCTTTCGTATGAAGGTTGCACATGCAAACTGTCGCTGCATTTTATTGTTCCAATTTGTTAGCTGAGGGTTTTATGTCAGTATAGGTTTTTTGCTGCGACGTGAGCATGTAAAGCAAGGTCAGTTTTTCCGTCTTACATCGCCCGTAAACAAGGCTATCGAGGCGGTGATCCCTTGGTAAAACCCGTTAGCGTCTGTATCGACAGCTTTTTACCATCGAGATTGGGCATCAGTGCCTCAAGGATGATGCGATGAATAAACGTATTGTGATTTGTGCTGACGGGACTTGGAATCGACCCGAGAAAGACCTTAAGGTGGATTTTCCCACCAATGTGCTACGTCTGGCGCGGGCCATTAGCCCGATGGCGGCCGATGGTAAACCCCAGCAGGTGTTTTACGACTGGGGCGTTGGCTCCTATTACGATGAAGTGATTGGCGGCGCGACAGGGCGTGGGCTGCATAAAAATATCATGGATGGTTACCGCTATATCGTGCAGAACTACTCCCCTGGCGATGAGATTTATCTCTTTGGCTTTAGCCGAGGCGCATACACAGTGCGCTGTTTGTGTGGTCTTATCAATAATTGCGGCATTCTTAAGCGCCCCGATGCTCGGCTTATTCAACAAGCCTTTGACCACTATAAAAAAAGCAGCGCGCCCTTTGCTCCAAGCGGCGATAAATCCGTTGAGTTTAGACAAAAGCACAGCCACGAATCACGGGAGATTAAGTTTGTTGGGGTGTGGGATACGGTGGGCGCTATGGGGATCCCGATTTCCTTCCTCGGCTTATTTGAAGATAAAGATGAGTTTTACGACACTAAAATCGGTCGCAATGTGCGTGTTGCCCGCCATGCCTTGGCGATAGACGAGCATCGCAGCGACTTTGAGCCCACTATCTGGCAATTGCGCGACAATATGGATATGCAGCAAGTGTGGTTTGCGGGGGCCCATAGCAATATTGGCGGCAGTTATCAGCCGGATAAAGATGGCTCTTTATTGTCGGATAATGCCCTTTCGTGGATGATCGCTGAGGCTGAGCGGTTTAATTTAAGTCTCGAGCCACATTTAATGGCCAGTTTACGCCCTAATCCCTTGGCGACGCTGCACGATTCACGCCGTAGTTTTTACCGGATTAAGCAGCCGTATTTGCGGCCGCTTGACCCGAATGTTGCGCCGGTATTGTTGCATCATTCGGTCAAGGTGCGTTGGGATCAAGATCCTCAGTATCGTCCTAAAAACTTGCAGACCTACCTTGAAAAATATGGCTGGCCAGAACAGTTAATCGATTAAATCATAAGGAATTTCATGTTAATTCGACGCATTATTATCCTAGGTGTCAGTCTTGCCCTGTTACCTATATCTGCTATGGCAGAGCCAGCAAAACGTATTATTGCGTTGTCTCCCCACGCGGTTGAAATGCTCTATGCCATTGGTGCGGGAGAGGCGATTGTGGCCGCCACAGATTATGCGGATTATCCCGAAGCGGCGAAAAAAATCCCTAGTATTGGTGGTTATTATGGTATTCAGATTGAGCGCGTATTAGAGCTTAATCCCGATCTAATTGTGGTGTGGGATACGGGCAATAAAGCCGAGGATATCAATCAACTCAAAAGCTTAGGTTTTAAACTGTACAGCAGTTCCCCACAAACGCTTGAAGATGTTGCCAAAGAAATTGAAGAGTTAGGCCAATTAACGGGGCATGTGGAGCAGGCTAATCAAGTGGCAACGGATTATCGCCGCGAGCTGCTTCGACTCCGCAATGAAAACGCCGCTAAATCTGAGCCTAAAGTGTTTTATCAGTTGTGGTCGATGCCCTTAATGACGGTTGCGAAAAACAGTTGGATCCAGCAGATTATTGGCGTGTGCCATGGGCAAAATGTCTTTTATGATGCGGCGAGTGATTATCCGCAGGTGAGTCTTGAGAATGTGCTACTGACCTTGCCCGAGGTGATTTTACAAAGCGAAGAAGAAGGCAATGTTAAAGGGATTGATTGGCGTAAATGGACCGAAATCCCTGCTGTTAAAAACCAACATATTTATCAATTAAATGCCGATTTATTACACCGCGCGACGCCTAGAGCTTTACTTGGTGTAAAGGCCGTTTGCGATGCCTTAGATAAGGCACGTTAATCAATCGCCCTTTGCTGGTAAATTCACTGTTATAAGCGCTACAACGCACTGTTTGAGATGCATTTATTGTTCTAAGCAATAAGGAAATCCTATGAATACACTACTGACTTGTTTGTTTATCGCCATGTTATTGCCGTATTTAGCCAAAGGTCCTGTGGCGTGGGCGATGGCCAAAGCGGGTGGTTATGATAACCATCATCCTCGCAGCCAGCAGGCGCAGTTAACTGGATTTGGTGCTCGGGCGTTAGCGGGGCATCAAAATGCGTTTGAATCACTGCTGATATTTGGCTTGGCGGTGCTGACTGTAATCGCAACCGGCAAGGTGACACCTACTGCCGAATGGTTAGCCATTGTGCATATTGTGGCTCGCTTTGCGTATCAGATTTTATATCTATTGAATAAAGGCACCTTACGATCCCTCTCTTGGTTTGTGGCGATTTTCAGCGCCTTTGGGATTTTCTTTCAAGCTTTTTAATGCTCGCCATTTTACAAATAAGTACTGGACGCCGCAGAGCATTAACAGCTCAGCGTTAACATCTTAAAAGTGATTGGTTGACAAGCATTTGTTGATAAGTGCTCAATTTTCCTCTATCTCCCTAGCCTTGGTCACGAGGCCATTTGGCATCAATGCGGTAGCTAGGGCCGCCGCATTGATGGCCGCGTTAGCTTAAGCTCATGAATAATCCTGCGATAGTCGCCGCCATAAGATTAGATAAAACCCCTGCCGCCAAGGCCTTTAGGCCCAGTGAGGCGATTTCGGAGCGGCGCTCTGGCACTAGGCCGCCAATCCCGGCAATTGCGATGGCCACAGTACCAATATTGGCAAAACCACACAGCGCAAAAGATAAAATCACTTGGGTGCGCTCAGACATTGGCAGCCCAGTGGTTGCGACTAAGGTATCGCCTGACAGGTAAGGCGCTAAGTTGATGTAGGCAAAAAATTCATTGATCACAATCTTTTGGCCAATGAAAGAGCCCGCCAGCATGGCTTCATCCCAAGAGACGCCCATTAACCAAGCCAGTGGTGCAAATAGGTAGCCAAGGATTTGTTGTAGTGTGAGACCTTCGAGGCCAAACCAAGCGCCAATACCACCGAGCATCCCATTAAATAAGGCAACTAAACTGATAAATGAAAACAACATTGCGCCTACCGCGAGGGCGAGTGAAAGTCCGCTCATGGTGCCTGTGGTGGCGGCATCAAGCAGATTGCGAGGTTGATTTTCCTCTGTGAGCTGTAGATGCGCATCGTTGATTGTTTCTGTTTGTGGGATCAAAAGCTTTGCAAACAGAAGGCCGCCGGGGGCCGCCATAAACGAGGCCGCGAGCAGGTACTCCATCTTTATACCTAATTGGGCGTAGCCCGCGAGCATAGTGCCCGCGATGGAGGCTAAACCGCCGCACATTACTGCAAATAACTCTGAGCGAGTCATACGCGGCATATAGGGTTTAATGAGTAGTGGCGCTTCAGTTACCCCTAAAAAGATGTTGGCACTGGCTGACATGGATTCTGCCTTACTGGTGTTGAGCAGTTTTTGCAGCGCCCCGCCAACGGCTTTGACCACCAGTTGCATTATCCCCAGATAATAAAGCACCGCCGACAATGCTGAGAAAAACACAATAATTGGCAATACCTTAAAAGCTATGACAAAACCGCCTGCGCCAAATAGCTCATACATTTTATCGCTAACAAGGCCGCCAAACATAAAAGACATGCCGTCATTGCTGTAGCTGATGACGTTGGAGACGGCTGCAGCCATCGAGAAGATCATCGATTGCCCCAGTGCGGAGTACATCACAAATGCCCCTAGGGCCAATTGCAGTAAAAAGGCGAGGCCGACAGTGCGGTAGTTAATGGCTCGACGGTTTTCCGAGGCCAGGTATGCAACAGCAAGTAAGGTGATGATGCCTAAGAGGCTAACTAAGATTTGCATGGATTTAATCTACATTGGAATTGCGAAACAAACGCAGGCTTGGCGATGCAAAAGCGCAGGCCAAGCTCACTGTGGATGGGCGATAAGCTAGCGTTGGCTTTATCCCGCCCTAGTCACTCATTTAGTAGTGCCTATCAGTTGTTGGATGATGTTCAGCACAAATTGCTGGCAATCCACTGCGGTCTGCGGGTCAAAGTCCTGATTGTGTTGATCGGTATTTGACAATATGCGAATGCTGACAAAGGGGAGTTTATAAGCCTCTGCCACTAACGCCGCCGCGGACGTTTCCATTTCTTCGACTGCGGTGCCGAAGGTGTGGTGTAGCCAATTGATACGGTCGAGCTCGCGATTCCATTCATCACCAGTACCTATTATTCCCTTCACAACTTTTCCCTTGGTGTATTGATGTGCTTGGGATAATGCCACCTCCACTAAGGCTGGATCAGCTTTAAAGTGGTTATGCTTGACCACTTCGCCGTGTTCACGCAGGTACATGGTCATATCGAAGTTTTGCCATTGGGTAGGGTGAATACCCTGACCCTTTGGCGTTAACTTGGTGAGATACGAACCCATATTAAAACTGGTTTCACCGATGACGATATCACCGCGATACAGCTTAGGATCATGGCCGCCAGCGGTGCCCTGATTGATGATTAGTTTGGGTCGATAGTGGGCAATGGCCAGTGTGGTCGCCGCCGCCGCGTTTGCTAAACCTATTTCAGTGCGGGATACCACGACAGGGTGGCCACTCAGTTCACCCTCCCAGAACGTCCATGATCCAAACGTGTTGATAGTGACCTTGCCAAGAGCGGCAATTAAGGTCTCAACTTCAATGTCCATCGCTCCTTGAACCAAAATAGGGGAAATTGTATTGCTGGCTGATACTTGTAGGGGATTTTGCATATTGATGTTTTAAAAAGGGGCGGTGCGGGAATGTTAGCAATCCTCACTTTGTGGAACAAACAAGGGGACTGTGAGTAAATTGTTATGTTCAAGATGATGAGCCGATTGAAATATAAGCATATTTTGATGTTAAAGGCCGTTGCAGTTGTTTTTTAAGAAGATTCAGTAGCGCGCGTCTTAAGGCTAAAAAACGATAAATTAACAAACTAAATAATTCAAAAAACTGTTTTTAGAATATTAGGTTAGTTAATTACGCGAGTGAGTAAGCTTTAATCAGTCGAACATTTTGGTGCTGAGGCTTTTTAAGCCTTTGAGTAGCAATTGATGGTGTTATTCGCCACAGTAAATCGAGGTGAATTGCTCAATCATTAAGCTATAAATGCCGCGCAAAGCTACTTTTCCAGTTTTTAAAAAGTGCCAATAAGCAAGGGGGGAGCTCAGGTTATTTAGCTTTGGTTATTGGCGCAAAGGCTATTACCGCAATGAAGCCGAGAGAGGATCTCTTTGGCGTTAGCGTGTTATGTCAAAAATATGAATTGATGATTTTATCGCCGATTTTCTGACGTTAGTTAAGTGAGTTGTGATTTTTTGTCACCTAAGGGCTCTTGTCAAATAATCGATCATTCTTCTTGGTAAACTGTTAATTTTGACAGCTTAGAACCAACTTTTATCTTAAACTGCTAAAACTCTGTAATTTAAGGTTTTTGTGTTTTTTGTATCTCATTGATTAATGGTATTTATTTGACATTTTTTGGTCATTAAATTGACAGTTTTCTTTATCAAAAACCTCAGCTATATTGCAGATGTCGATACAATTATTGAGGTTTAAATACCATGTTACGTCTACTGACCTATGGCCTCGTTGCCGCTGCCGCTTGGTTTATTTATTTGGATGTTGCCGACTATTTTGGCATGGAGACCTTTGATAAGGCATTAGCTGAGGATGTGCAGCAAAAAGTGGAAGCCCGAAAGGCAAAAGCAGCAGCGGAGCAATATGCACAGCAACTTAAGCAGCAGGTTGATTGCCAAACGACAAAAACATGTACTCAATAATGGCGATGTATCAAGTTTGTTCTTGCTGCGCATAAGTAAGCAACTGATTCGCCACAGTGTCACTGCATCAGAGGGGCAAATAGGATTATTTGCCCCTCTTTGAGTTTCTGTCCTTGGTCGTGGTTGGTAAAACCCTGAGGTTAGTTAGGTTTAAACTCATCCCATTGTTTATAAGTGCCACTCAAGTGCGTTTGCACACTCCAAACGTCAACATGGCCTAGCCTTATTCCTCGCTTTGCTCGCATGGGCTTGCTAGAACGAACAAAATTTAATCTCTACACATCAACACGCCCTAGATAAATTGCCTATCTATTAAGCAAATTGTCAGGTTTTTCTTGTTACCTTTCCCCCCTTGTATTTTGGCTAGTCGGATTGCGATTGATTTACTCCAGAGAGATTTCATGTTGCTAAAGTGTAAATTGCCCTTAGCAATGCTCATGTCGATGGTATTGTCTATATTGTCGCCTCAACTGGCGGCAACCGACTTTGGCAGCAACAATCTGAAAATTAATAAGATATTAACCAGTGGATTAGCTACCCACTCTGATGCTGTTTGCTACCCCTTGGCAAATTGTCAGGCAACAATGCCGGCTATTATGGGATTATCTTCTTTAATTCAGCCTTCACATATGCAAGCGAATACTCAAGGAATAGTCGGTTCTCACTGGGGGAATGGTGTTGGATTTCAATTGGCTGGTGAGCCGCAATCTTTGCAGCCTGCGGAGCTTAAACCTGTCACTGTGAGTATTAATTCAATTGATGAACTGATGCTCTTTTTTGAATCCCTTAATTACACTGCTGAAAATTTCCACGGGGGGAATAAATCGGTTCCGAGATTAACCTTTGATGCCGTAGGTAAAGGATGGCGGTCGGTATCAGAGCAATTGCCTGTGAAGCAAAAGAAGATGGTGTTTTTTAGATTGATGACCCCCTTAGTATTATTAGCGAATGAAAAAGTGTTACAAGAACGGCAACAGGTAATCTCTGCGCCCCTCAACGACACTGGTTTGGTCGCTTTAGCGATTAAGTACAAAGTTATCAGTAATCCAATACTGTCGTTATCACCGTCCCACAGGCAAGCCCTGCTTGAACGGGTAGATATTTTGCCTCCATCTCTAGTATTGGCCCAGGCGGCAAAGGAAAGTGGTTGGGGGACATCGCGCTTTACACTTGAGGGGAATGCCTTGTTTGGTCAGTGGGATTTTAATGGTAATGGTATGGAGCCTAAGCAAAAGCGCCAGGGGATGGGGCAGTACGGGCTGGCGCGATTTGAGACTCCCTTAGCCTCCGTTGAAGGATACTTATTGAATTTAAATACCCATAGTGCTTACCACAAAATGCGTCAGCTTCGTGCCGAATCAAGGCAAGCCAATCAAACAATTACGGGTGTTGCACTTGCTGGTACCTTGGATCGATATTCAGAGCGCGGCTACGCCTATGTTGAGATGATCCAGAAGATGATCCGTACTAATAAGCTCTATCTGGCAGATGAGGCCTATTTAGATGATGATATGCCGTTGCATTTGCTCACAAGAACCCACTAATAATTCATGTTTAAAATGAGATTGGGTTTAGTTGCTCCGCTTACACACTGTTACAAGAGCCATTTTGTAGATTTAACAATCGTAGAGACGACGATATAAATTAGGGATTGTTAAAGAGAGCGTAGATAGGATGTTGTTGGCGTTCTTTGCATACATAGTCCTTCTAATCTCGAAACGTCAATACGCCCTAGTATGTGCGGATTTAATCTTAAGGACGATGATGAGAACACTCCAACTTTTGGGATTGATACTTACAATAGCAGGGATAGCTTTGGGCTTTATGATGCTCGCCCCCATTGGTAATGAAACATCTAACGCATCTTTAGGAGCGGCAGGTTTGGGTATTATGTTTCTGTTGTTACCTATGCTGGGATGCTCCGCACTGATGTTGATATTTTCTTCAATTGCATTGTTTAATCATGAGGTCAGAAAGCGTACTTATTTCAGAGGATCTTTTTGGTTAACTCTTTGGAAATGTAATCTAGTGATATCGGCTGGATATACTACGGTGGTTATCTATGTTGCTTATTTATGGATTAAAACCAACATGAGTAGCTAAAAAGAGCCTATGTTAATATTTCTGTTAAGTATTCAACTGACAGCAAGATGTTAGTGCTTAAGGCAGACATTCGGTCGCAAATACTGGCTTGTCGTGACGAGAATTAATCAATATTGGATAACGATGTAGCTAAGTGTTGAGGAATGAGAGTCATCACCACTTAAGCTAAAAATCAGACGCCCTGATAACCTTAGGCTATCGGGCGTTGCGTAAACGATTACTTTTGCGTTGCGCGGTAGTGGTCGAAGTTTTCGATATAGTCCTCGAGATTGGCGTCGAGCATTTCTTTATAACGCTCCATGTAGTAGTCCATCATTTCTTGTTTTTTGGCCTGCATTTGCTCTTTGTTTTCAAAGCTGGTGGAGCCAAACCAAGCGTTGTAGCGGGCGAGGGCCCACATAAATGAAGCACTGACTTCACCGGTTTGGATTTCAGTGTTTTGGTTTTGCTGGTTAGCGAGCTTAATCAACTCAGTGGCGCGGGCGTAAAAGGCATTTTGGTTATCAGACATCAGCAATTCCTGTTGTTAGGCAAAATGGTTAAAGAAAAAGGGCGCTTGGCTTTACCCTTTTGGCAATTGCTACTAACCCTAAGGCATTTTGCGGCCAAGGGACAGTCATCCATCTCACAGAATCCGTTGATTTCACGTTAAAATGAGTTGTCGAAAGTAAATCTGGGATAGGTGTAACACTTTTCTGATAAACATTGGTAGGTTAACCATTCTAGTAAAGTTAATCCTAATAGGGTTAACGGGCCTGTGTAAGCATCATAGGCCAATGTTAGAAGCCCGTGATTGATTCATGCTGTAAAGGGCGTTTTGAGGTTCAGGGATATGAAATGTCTTCTGTTGGCTGTAAAGGCAGTCTCGCTTGAATGAGCCCATTCGATACTTTCAAAACGACCATAGTATTAAAGGGCTCATCGCGTATGCTAGCGAACTTTATCTGCTGTAAGCGTAAGCCCCTATTTTTGCGGGATGGCAAGTGTAGGTTGTTACTAGGCGTTACTTGGCCGTAATCGGGCCTTTTGATCCTGCATCGTTATCAATCCACATACTCTCTTTATTCGAGCTGGCATCGGGATAAATGGTGAATTCCACCATACCGTCTTTGAATTTGATGGCTCCACCACTTTGACTGGATTTTACGTGTTTACCGTTAACCCAAACCTGATGTTTATCATCGATTTGAATATTTGCAACCGTTGCTCCTGAGCTGGCTGTTGCTATCCATTGTTGGGCATTGGGAATGATGGCGTCAGCAGCGGCTTTGGGAGAAGCCATTGCTTTGGCATTTTCTTCTTTGGTTTTGTGGATATCGCACCCTTGCATTTCAGACACTTGGGTACAGCCTGAACGCTCAAGTAACTTGCGATACTCATCGTTAATGGCGTGGCAATTTGCGGATAGTAATAGTGCAATACTGGCTGTGAAGATGATTTTAGCGTTCATGTGTTCCCTCGTTGCTATTGAAGTGTGCCTTGTTTATGGCGAATTTAGATGGTTAAGTGTAGTGGGTCTTTAGCCATTTTCTACTCGGGCATGTTGACGTATTGAGATACGATGCTGTTCAGGCAATGCTTTACTCGGAAGATGCGGAGTGAATATAGCGGTTCAATCTTGCATCAAATAAAGCCCGATAACCCATCAGTTAGTCGCAAAACTCCACATATTTTGGATTAGCCCATCGATTACCTCAAATACCACCATCACTTCAAAAGGTTCGTCGTGTATGCCGCTGATCCGTTCGTGATCCACGACCTTATTGCCAACAACCATACGATTGAGGATTTCGGCATGTAAATGCGGCAAGTTAAAGCGTTCATTTTGATAGAAATCGCGAAATGCGGCTTTACCCCGAATAACGGGCTCTGTGGCGGGTGGACGGTAAATACAAACGTTGTCGCTAAAGAGTGCCACAAAGCTTGCAAGGTCGTGTTGGTTATAGGCAACTAACTGGGCTTGCACTAAGGCTTCGGGTGTCACGCTGTTTACGGTTAAATTGCTCAAGGATGATCCCTTACTGAAACGGGTAAGTTTGAAATGCGTTGCTGTGTTGGATGGGAAAGCGCGTTTGGTGTCATCATATTTATCACCATTACAGCCTACTTTCCCAATACCGTAGTTTTGTAATACGTAATTTATTCCAATAGTTTAAGTTGTGTTTTACCCCATTGAGTGGCAAAGGGCATGGCTTCTTGAGGGGTTAAGGTAAACTCCTGCTCGCAGCCGTCACCACGGGGCATTTCCCAAAACTTCATTCCAGTTGCCTCAAGAGTCAGTTGATAATAGCCAGAGCCGTCGGAGGTGGGGCATTCTGCGTTTGGCGGAATATCGGCAAACAGCTTTTGCTTAAGTGCTTGTGGTAACGGATAACTCATACTCTCCGGCATGGCTTGAGGCTGTTCATTCTCGATAAACCATTGCCAAGGATGGAAAGGTTTTCCATCTGCAAGCGAGAAGCTAACAAACTCTTGGCTGATCCCATTGGCACCATAACCCGCTGCCCAGCGATACAAGCGCACACTAAGCCAATGCTGATTAAGGAAAATGGGTTCTGCAAAGGTTTCGTCAGTCACAAAGCTGCCCATTTGAGCCAACATTCTGCGGCGAGTCTCAAAGGTTTGTGCCAGCTGCGCATCATCGGTGAGCTTTCTCTCAAGCCAGTGATTAATTGCCGAAATGCCTTTTTGTGGGCCGTTAAATTCGATACCAACATCAGTGCCAAAGGTCAGCGGACGGCATTCAATAGTCTGAAAGCGTTGCCATTTTCCACGGCTCACCGAAGGCTTAGTTTCAAGCGGCAGATTGTAGGCATCGGCGCTGCAATCATCATTGTTATCTGGGCTTATTTGCCGCTCAAGTTGTATTGGCAGTGACTTGCTGGCGCTGTCTTTAAACCACTGGCCACTCAGTGTTTGTGGTGTTACGGTATCAAACTGCCAGTTTCCGGTGTTGTTCTCTTCTTTCCAGATGCCGTCTTGCTGTTCGAGTCGAATTTGGGTGAGGTATTTTTGATAGTAATAACTGCCGGTGCCATATTGGTTAAAGCAGACTCTTATCTTGCTTTTACCCAGTTGTCCCTGCCAAACGCCTGTGAGTTCATCGGCGGCAAACGTGCTGAGTGGCAGTGTAGTGGTAATTAATAGGCTTGAGGACAATAGCGTTAGTAACTTCCGTGTATGCATACTTTTTCTCTTAAAAGATAATAGGTTATGGTTTTACGTGTTGGTTATAAAAAAGTCGCCCTAAGGCGACTCTTAACGGTTTCGAGCTCGATAAACGGTAGGCTCACCGTTTATCGCATCAAAAGGCCTGTTATTCAACCTGCCAATCGATTTGTTCGCCAGCGCGAATTGGCACAACGTTGTTGTCGCCAAGTGGGTAACTGACGGGCACATCCCAAGATTTTTTCACTAGGGTGATGGTATCGCTGTTGCGGGGCAGATTGTAAAAATCTGGGCCATTGAAGCTGGCAAAGGCTTCTAATTTATCCAGTGCATTAACCGATTCAAAGGCTTCGGCGTAAAGCTCTATGGCGGCATGGGCAGTATAAGAACCCGCGCAGCCACAGGCGGCTTCTTTACGGTCTTTTGCGTGTGGCGCCGAGTCAGTACCGAGGAAGAACTTCTTATTGCCACTCGCCGCAGCCGCTAACAGTGCTTGCTGATGGGTATTGCGCTTTAAAATCGGCAGGCAATAGAAGTGCGGACGAATACCGCCAGCCAACATATGGTTGCGGTTATAAAGTAAATGGTGCGCGGTGATTGTGGCGGCCACGTTGTCAGACGCTTGAGTCACAAAATCGACCGCATCCTTAGTGGTGATATGCTCGAGAACGATTTTAAGCTTCGGGAAATCGGCCACGATCTTGCTGAGGATATTCTCAATAAACACGCGCTCACGGTCGAAAATATCAATCGATGAATCAGTCACTTCACCATGCACTAGGAACAACATGCCCACTTCTTGCATCGCTTCGAGGGCTGGGTAGATGTTCTTCAAATCGGTGACGCCAGAATCCGAGTTGGTGGTCGCGCCTGCGGGATAGAGCTTAGCTGCAACGATTTTGCCCGAGGCTTTAGCTTTACGGATTTCCTCTGGGCTGGTTTTGTCGGTGAGATACAACACCATTAAGGGTTCGAATTGCGAGCCTGCGGGCACTTGCGCCTTGATGCGATCGTAATAAGCCAAGGCGGTTTCGGTATCGATAGCGGGAGGAACCAGGTTAGGCATGACGATAGCGCGGCCCATATAGCGGCTGATATCGCGAACCGTATCTGTTAATTGGGCGCCATCTCTTAGGTGAATATGCCAGTCGTCAGGACGCGTAATAGTGAGTGTTTTCATAGGGCGATTCATCTTATTGGATATGTCTGCTGCGAGGGTGGCAGGATCTTATGTGGCAAGGTTTTAGCTGTAAAGGGAAACTCTGTCATTTGGCGAATAAAAGTGTTAGCGCATGTTGAGCGACTGCTGGCTTGTTCTTTGCTGAGTACCGTACACCTACAAGCAGCCTTTTCTCATATCAAGCGGACACTTTTGCTAAATTTAGGCGGACACTTTTAGTTTTCAACTGTGGTGTCCGCGGACACTTTTATCTTAAATCTTATCTAACACAATGAAAATAAATTCTTTAATGGAATTGGCATAGGCGTTGCTATTACTGGATATCGATTTTTAATAGTGTCCGTAGCGATGGGCATATCCAGCCCTCCGACAGGGAAGCGAGAAACGCCATGATTAAAGATACCAGCGGCCAAGATACTCTCCTTGCGCCATCAAACGCTAAACGTCTCAAAGTGCCCTTGATTATTGGCGGCTGCACCTTATTAGTGAGCGCCTTAGTGTGGGCCAGTTTCAGTAGCGATAATGTGAGCAAATCCATTAGCCGTAGTGAGTTAACCACTGCGACTTTATATGTAGGTACGCTGACTCGGGATATCGCGACTACAGGTAAAATCGTCGCGGCCAATGCACCGATCCTCTACAGCACTGAAGAAGGGACAGTGACGCTACTGAGCAATCCTGGCGATACAGTTAATAAAGGCGATGTGGTAGCCAAGCTAGATAGTCCAAGACTGACCAATCAATTAGAACAGGCGAAATCCTTATTAGCGGGTTTGGAGGGTGCTCTTGAGCGTGCCAAGCTGGACGCTAGACGCAACCAATTACAAGTCAACCAAACCTTAGATATGGCCAAGGTCGATCTCGAGGCGGCCGAGCGTGAACGTCGCCGTGGTGAGCAGCTTATTCAAAGTCAGCTGATTGGGCAGATTGACTATGAAAAGGGCAAAGATGATCTGCATAAAGCCAAGCTTAAATTTGAGCATGCGTTGCAAGACGCTGCATTAACTAAGGATACCTTGACCTTTGAAGTAAAGAATAAAGCGCTTGAAGTTGAACGCCAGCAGTTAGCGGTAGGTGAATTAGAGCGCCAAGTTGAAGCCTTAAATATTAAAGCGCCGGTTGGCGGCATTATTGGCAACTGGCTGACAGAGCAAAAAACGCGTTTGAGTGCCAATCAACCGATTCTAACTGTGGTCGATTTAAGTGCCTATGAGGCCGAGCTTGCGGTGCCAGAGTCTTACGCCGATGAACTTGGACTTGGCATGGAGGTTGAGCTGAGCTTTGGCGAAGTCAAACTCATGGGCAAGTTATCCTCGATTTCTCCCGAAGTGCGTAACCGTGAAGTGACCGCCAGAGTGCAATTTGCCCAGAGCGAAAGCCTTAAGCTGCGCCAAAACCAACGTATCTCTGCCCGAGTGCTACTCGAACATCGGGAAAATGTGTTGATGGTCAAACGTGGTGCCTTTATGACCAGCGGTGGCGGGGAGGAGGCTTATCAAGTCGAAGGCGATATCGCTACCCGCCGCCAGATTAAACTGGGTAGCACCAGTATGAGCCAGGTGGAAGTGATTGAAGGCGGTAAAGCGGGTGACGAATGGGTGATCTCGAGTGTTGAGCCCTTCAACCATGCCGAACAGGTTAAGATGCATTGATGTTATTTGGTTGAAAAAACTTATTAATCAAATTGATGGATTGGAAATTGCCGTGGTTGAAAATACTGCGGCGATAAGTAAATAGGAGCCAATAATGAGTCATAAAAATGTTGATATCAGTGTGTTGATGTCCTCCAAGCTGTTTGGCGTATTCGCTTTGGCCCTGTTAGTTGTGGCGGTAGAGCTGGGGATTGGAGAGGCTAATAGTTGGTTTTTCCTTGGCTTAAATATTTTGGAATGGACCAATCCCTTAGACGAAATGCGCCAGATTGGTGATGTCTCGATGGAAAGTGTGAGCTTGATATTCTCTTGCCTAAATGGGCTGTTCGGTAAGTTGAGTGAGTTCATTATGGGTGCTTTTCTGGGCTGATAAGTGGCTTTATCTGCTTTGTCTTCTACATGCTCAAGTTACATTGAAGTCCCGCGCGTTTTATTAGCCGTTTACGCGCAAAGATAAAAATTAATTAAGGAAATTAAAATGTTATCAATGAAGAATATCAGTAAAGTTTTTAAAACGGACTTAGTAGAAACCCACGCACTGCGGGATTTCAACCTTGAGGTAAACGAGGGCGAGTTTGTGGCGGTCACAGGCCCTTCGGGTTCAGGCAAAACCACCTTCTTAAATATCGCTGGCTTGCTCGAAGGCTTCACCCATGGGGATTATTTTTTAGATGGGATTAATGTCTCCAATCTCAGTGATAACAAGAGTGCCGCCGTACGCAATGAGAAGATTGGCTTTATCTTCCAAGGCTTTAACTTGATCCCCGATCTTAACCTCGCGGAAAACATTGAAGTACCGCTGCGCTACCGTGGTTTTAGTGCCAAGGAGCGTAAACGCCGTGTGGAGCAAGCATTAGAGCAAGTGGGCTTAGGTGCGCGGATGAAGCATTTGCCGACTCAATTATCCGGCGGTCAGCAGCAAAGGGTAGCGATTGCCCGTGCTTTAGCGGGGGAACCCCGTTTTCTGCTCGCCGACGAACCTACGGGTAACCTCGACAGCTTAATGGCCCGCCAAGTGATGGAATTATTAGAGAATATTAACCAATCTGGCACCACCATCATCATGGTGACCCACGATCCTGAACTGGCTCGCCGTGCCCAGCGCAATATTCAAATTGTCGATGGACAAGTCTGCGACTTTACCATGTATCAACCCAGTGTGGCCCGCAGTGCAAGCCACGGCAGTGTCGATAAACTGGTTGCTAACGCCCAAGGCTAGGAGCGGTTATGTTCTTCTATTACTTAGATTTAGCTTGGCGTAGCATTAAAAAAACGCCCATGTTGTCGGCATTGATGATCATGGCGATTTCCATCGGCATAGGCATCACGATTACCACTCTTAACATTTACAAAATGATGTCCACTAACCCTGCGGGGGAGAAGTCCAGCCAATTGTTTGCGGTGCAACTGTGGAGCCAAGGTCCAGATGCCTGGGATCGCTTCGATCAACAGATCACCTATCAAGACGGGATGAACTTACTTAAGAGTGATATTCCGAGCCTGCAAACCCCCATGTTTCGCACGGGCGGCGCGGTGCAAACCGAAGATCCGGCTTTTTTACCTGTACTGCAATCTCGGGTTAGGGTGACCAATAACGACTTTTTCCCACTGTTTGGACTTGAGTTTCAATACGGTCAGGCATGGGATGACAGCGTCGATCAGGATGCTCGCTACGAAGTGGTTCTCACCGATGAGCTGAATAATACGCTGTTTGCGGGCCAAAATAGTGTCGGCAAGACGATTTATTTCAATGCTAAGCCCTATCAGGTGGTTGGCGTGCTTAAGCCTTGGGCGCCGAGTCCAAACTATTATGACCTTAACAACGGCGCCTTTGGCAATGTGGATACCTTGTTTGTGCCCTACAGCTTAGCGCCGATTGAGGAATATGGCAGTTGGGGAAATACCAATGGCTGGAACTATGAGAGCATCAACAACTACGCGCAGCGTTTAACCTCCGAAAAGCATTGGACACAATTTTGGGTGCAACTCGATACGCCTGAACAAGTTGCTGAGTACCGTCAGTGGGTTCGCCAATATATTGAACAACAAAAGAAATTAGGTCGCTTTAGCTCACCTAAGGCCGATGTGCAATTGTCCGATATTGACCAATGGCTAGTCATTAATAAAGTGGTGCCAGAGGATAACAAGGTGCTGGTGGGCCTCAGTGCACTCTTCCTCATTGTTTGCTTAGTCAATATGTTAGGTCTGTTGCTGTCTAAGTTTTTACGCCGAGCTCCCGAAATTGGCGTGCGCCGCGCCATCGGCGCCAGCCAAGGGCAGATCTTTGCCCAACATATGGTGGAAGTGTCTTTGATGGGACTATTCGGTGGCTTACTCGGCTTGGCTTGGGCTTGGGGCTCACTTGCGTTGCTCACAAAGAAGTTTCAACTTGAGGCTTCGATTACTCATCTCGATGCCAGCATGTGGCTCATTGCGCCTGTTATTGCCATTTTTGCAGCGATTGTGGCGGGTATTTATCCTGCGTGGCGTGTGTGTACCACTAACCCAAGTGTTTATCTTAAGAGCCAATAATCGGGGGCAATATGTTACATATCAAACCTATTCTCAGCAGTTTATTACGCAGTAAAAGCGGCCCCTTGCTACTGTTATTACAGATTATTTTGTCTGTGGCTATCGTCGCAAATGCCAGCTTTATTATCGCCGAACGATTAAATTTAATGGCGCGTGAGTCGGGGATTGTTGAAAGTGAAGTCTTTGATTTCAGTATTTATCATTTTGATAAATCGACAGATTTAGTCGCGCAGGATAAACGAGATTTAGAGATCATTCGTGCGATCCCTGGCGTTATCGATGTTGCACCTACCTCTATGGCTCCCCTGAGCGGCGGCGGTTGGTCGAGTAACTTTACCCTAGGGCCTGAGGAGCGCGCTAAATCTACGCCCAATACCGGCATGTATATGAGTGATGAGCATTTTATCGACTCCTTAGGGCTGAAGTTAGTTGAAGGACGTAATTTTTATCCCCAGGAAATCACCACAGAGTTGCTGGAAGATGGGGGCAAGATGATCGTCACTAAAGCCTTTGTCGATAAGGTGTGGCCGAATGAATCAGCGCTTGGCAAGAGCGTATATATGGGCACACAGCACTTTGTGGTGATTGGAGTGCTGGAGCGCTTACAAACGGCATGGGTTGATAATAGTAACCTTGAGTTTAGTTCTGTGTTGTCGGTGAATTATCCCGCTGACTATAAACGTTATTTAGTAAGAGCTAAGCCAGCTGATATTGAGCGCTTAAAAGAGGTCATCCCCGAAGCCCTGCATAAAGAATATCCTAGCCGGGTAGTCGAAGGCTTTACAACCATGAGCGAGCGCCGTATCGAGGCATATCGTGACCATGAATTAATGGCAACCGTACTAACCATGATGGTGGTGTTACTGCTGCTGATCACATCCCTTGGGGTGACAGGGATGGTGATGTTCAATATCCAGCGTCGCACCAAGCAGATTGGCACTCGCCGCGCGTTAGGTGCTAAAAAGCGCGATATTATCAGCTACTTCTTAGTGGAAAACTATCTGCTATGTCTGTTAGGTGGCACTTTGGGTGTGCTGTTAGCGATTCAGTTAGGCCAGCAATTGATGAGCCTGTATAGCTTACCTATGTTGGCGCTTTCCTATCCATTATTCACCGTTGTTGGATTATTTGTGGTGACCACCCTTGCGGTGTACTTACCTGCACGCAAGGCTGCCAAGATATCTCCGGCGACAGCGACGCGTACTGTGTAACATAAGCTGAGCGGCATAAAGTGCGATAACAGTAGGATGTTATTGCACTTTTTGTTACTTTAAGGTTAATCGTTTTACTCGGGATATACTTTGCCACATGGACACAATTCTGATTGTCGACGATAACCACGCCATCTGCCAGGCCTTGGGCTTAATACTGGAGATCAATGGTTATCAGGTGTTAACTTGCCATACACCAGATGATGCCCTTGGTCTGATCGCGACCCATGATATTGATCTTGTTATCCAAGATATGAACTTCACCCGCGATACCACCTCTGGGGAAGAAGGGCGGCAGTTGTTTTATGCATTGCGTGATAGGCAGCCGGATTTGCCGATCATTTTAATGACGGCTTGGACGCAGCTCGAAACCGCTGTTGAGTTGGTTAAAGCCGGCGCCGCTGATTACATGGGCAAACCGTGGGATGATGCTAAGTTACTAAACAGCATTACGAATTTAATTGCTCTCTATAAGCTTGCACGTACAAATCATCGGCTCGAGCGAGTTAATTCACAACGCCAAGTCGCGATTGCCGATGCGGATCTGTGCGGGATTGTTTTTGGTAGTGGTTCGATGCAGCGTTGTATTGACTTAGCCTTACAACTGGCACGCTCCGATGTATCTGTATTGATCACAGGGCCTAACGGTGCCGGTAAAGATAAGCTTGCCGATATTATCCATGCCAATTCTCCCTTAAAAAACAAACCCTTTATTAAGGTGAATGTGGGGGCTTTGCCAATGGAGTTGCTCGAAGCCGAACTCTTTGGTGCCGAGGCGGGGGCGTTTACGGGGGCTAACAAGGCGCGCATTGGTCGTTTTGAAGCGGCCGATGGTGGCACCTTATTTTTAGATGAAATTGGCAATTTACCGCTCTCGGGCCAAGTGAAATTGCTGCGGGTATTACAAACCGGGGAGTTTGAGCGCTTAGGCAGCCATAAAACCTTAAAGGTGAAGGTGAGGGTGATCAGTGCGACCAATGCCGATCTTGCCCAAGATATTGCCGAGGGGCGTTTCCGTGAGGACTTATTCTACCGCTTAAATGTGATTGAATTGGCCTTACCGCCACTGAATCAGCGTATTGACGATATTTTGCCCTTAGTGAAACATTTTGTCGGTGAGGGTTTTAGTTTGAGTAAACCCGCCCAACAGGCGCTATTACAGCATCGTTGGCCAGGTAATGTGCGCGAGCTAGAAAATGCCTGTAAACGTGCGGCGCTATTGGCGCAAAGTCGAGTGTTAACCGAAGTTGATTTTGGTTTACCGCCAGTCAATGTTAACAACACTCACACGACAAATACGATGACGTTTGGGCGAACCATAACCGAAGTTGCCCCGATTGAATCACAGATAAAAGTTGCCAATCAAGACGTGTCCGCTCAACTGGATTCGAGCGACGCTATGGATGTTAGCCGTGAGCAGATTGAAATGGCCTTAAGACAGCACAAGGGCGTGATTGCACGAGTAGCTAAATCCCTTGGCCTAAGTAGGCAAGCCCTGTATCGCCGCATGGATAAGTTTGGTCTAGAAAAATAGTCATAGCATGATAAACACTGAGTATTAGGTGGAGTTTTAGGTGCAACTGCGAACAAAATTAATCATCTATTCAACCATTTGTTGCGCCTTAGGAGTGCTATTGACCCTAGGTGCTGTAAGCTATCGCCCGTCTATCTCGTCAGTTGAAGTGCCAGCTCCGATCAAGCTCCCCGATATAACTATACCGCCCTTAGATATAGATAAGCTGCAAGAGACTGTCGAGGCGGCGATAAAAAATAACGAGCAATTACAACAAACTCTGCCATTGCAGGAGCGTTTAAGGGCCGAGCAGATTAAGCATGAGCTGCAAAAGTTAGAGCAGCTCAAGCAAGAACAATTGCAAATTAAGCTTTTTAAACTCGAGCAGCTTAAAGAGGGGCTTTTTAGTCCTTCAGTCCATCCTGAGGTGCCCCCCATAGCGCCACCCGCTGAATCTATCTCACTACCTAAGTTGAAGTTAGAACACGAGGCTATGTCCACACCGCCAATCACTGAATGGCTATTCATATTACTGTTTGCCTGCGGAATCTGTGCCTTAGGTGTGGCTTGGTTTACCCGCCATTTAGCTCGTAGCCTCAATGCCTTAGAGGTTGGTTTACTCAACTTTAATGACAATGACTTTAGTGTCAGCATTCCAGCAAATGGTGAGGGGCAGTTGAAAGCATTGGCTGAGTTATTCAATGATTCGGCGGCTAAGCTGCGCCAAGAACGGCAATACATTTACCAGCGCGAATTGCTATTGGATAAGGTGATTCAAAGCTCTCCGAATGTGATGCTGCTGTTTAACGACCATCAAAAACTCATGTATGCCAACGATGCGGCGCGGCATCTTTTCCATATTAAAGGCAAAATGGAAGGCTTGAGCCTCGACGAGTTGCTGCAAGACTTACCCGAAGCGCTTGCCTTGGCGCTTAAGCAGGAAAAGAGCGGCCTATTTACTATGGGTGAGGATGATACTGAGACTTGGTATCTGAGTCGCGGCCAATTTTTGCTGAATAACCAACAGCATAATTTAATCTTGCTTAAGCAGATGACCCGAGAGCTTAATCGTCAGGAAGTGGCGGTGTGGAAGAAGGTGATCCGTATTATCAGCCATGAGCTAAATAATTCTGTCGCGCCCATTGCTTCAATGGTGAACTCGGGGCGTTTACTCACGAAAGATCTCGATAATCCAAAGCTTAAGCTGATATTCGACACTATAGAGAGTCGCACGAATCACCTGAGTCAGTTTATTTTCAACTATGCTCGCTTTGCTAAACTGCCTTTACCGCAGCGACGTCAAGTCGCGTGGCAGCAGCTTATCGAACATTTAACCCAGCATTATCCTTTTACCTTAGCCAATGAATTACCCGCTGAAATGGGCTATTTCGATCAAGGACAAATGGAGCAAGTTCTGCTAAACCTGCTGAAAAATGCCCATGAATCAGGTTCTAATCCCGATGAGGTCACGCTTACCATTCGCTTTCAAACGCTGGTTGATGGCACAGGCTTTATTATCAAGATCGAGGATCGTGGTAGTGGCATGTCCGAGGAAGTGTTAGAGCAAGCCCTATTGCCCTTTTACTCAACCAAGCAATCGGGCACGGGCTTAGGCTTACCACTTTGCCGCGAAATCATTGAGGCCCATGAAGGCAGCATTAGTATGCATAATCGCACCGATGGCGGGCTGTCAGTACAACTCTGGTTACCGCAATAATCTGCGTTTGAGAGTGTATCAAGAGTTTTCATTGCTCATTCTAACGTATTACCCAAATGGGCTATTTTGCGGTTTTTACCTTAGCTTTTTGGGCTAATTTAGGTCTCAGTCTAATGACTAGCGATCTTTAATCCTGTTAACCTTCCTTTAATAAAAATAAGCGTGAAATGTTACATGCACAACATGGCAAAGTGTGCATTTTACGCTGTCGCTGTATCTGAAGTTTTGAGCATTGTAGGTAAGGAGGGACCTGTGAAATCGTTAATTCAGCGGTTGTTGTTCAGTATTTTGTGTCCATTCTTGTTTATAAGCGCTCCTGGCGCGTTAGCCGATGATGATATTGAAATCAGTGGGCTTGTGATAGATAGAACCTTAACGCGTTTTGGTAAGGATTTTGGGTTTTACTATTCAAGTTATTGGCGCGAATTGCCGTTTACTCAAGGGTTTAACGTGACCTTGTATGAGACGGTGTTTCCGCAGGCCGGAACCGTTTTAACCTTAGAAGTGAATGGAACTCGTATTTATACCACGCACTTTGGTCGTCGGGCGAACCCGATTAAGGAGAGCGCAGAGCAGGCTATTTTGTTGACGATTGATTACTTAGCTCAAGTCAGGGCTAATGCGATTACGGGTGATTTTTCAGGAACATCGGACGATTTGTAGGATAACAATAATGACATTCAGGACGTTACTTTCTCTTGCTGTGTTTTGCATAGCTCACACCAGCCAAGCAACCGAATTAATCTATACCCCCGTCAACCCAAGCTTTGGGGGCAATCCTGCGAATGGCTCCTTTTTACTCAATAAAGCGCAGGCTCAAAACGATAATAAAGCCAGCTCGACCGAGAAGGACTTTGTTACCCGTTTTAAGGAGTCATTGGAACGTAACATCATTAACTCCATCACTCGCGGCGTTGCTGATGGTGAGATCAAAGATGGGGTGTACGATACTGGCGATTTTCGTATCGAAGTCGCCTCTACTGGCACCGGAGTGATGTTAACCATCACTAACATCGAAACCGGCGAAGTGACGGTGATTGAAATGCCAACTTTTGGAGGCGGAAACTAATGGCACGTTCCATCTTTATCGCTTCTATGCTGCTGAGTATGTCCGCCTGTAGCTTGATCCCCAAGCCTGACTTAAATATTACTCCTGCTCAAGTTAATCCAATGAGTGAGGTGATGAAGGAGCTACAGAGTCAGCCTGGGCCAAAATTTCCGATCCCAGTTGCGGTATATTCATTCCGAGACCAAACCGGGCAATATAAACCTCAAGCTAACGTCAGCTCATTTTCAACTGCGGTCACTCAAGGGGCAACATCGATGCTGATGCAAACCTTGATTGACTCTAAATGGTTTACGCCCGTTGAGCGTGAAGGCCTGCAAAATTTATTAACCGAGCGCAAGATCAGTAATAAGCAAAACGGCTCAAAGGGCGATGATATCCCCGTGTTATCGACGGCGAGATTGCTATTAGAAGGTGGCATTATCAGTTACGAGACCAACACCAGTACAGGCGGTACAGGGGTTGAGTATTATGGTATCGGCGCCTCGGAAATGTACCGTGAGGATTTAGTGACTATCTATCTGCGCGCTGTCGATGTACACACGGGCAAAGTGATGATGTCTGTATCTACGAGTAAAAGGGTACTTTCGCAGGAAATGCGTGCAGGCCTGTTCCGTTATACCAGTTTGAATCGTTTGGCCGAAGCCGAAGTCGGTTTTACCACCAATGAACCAGTGCAGTTTTGTGTACTACAAGCCATTGAGTTAGCAGTCGCTGAGCTTATCGAAAAGGGTGTAAAACAAGGTTATTGGAGTGCTTCGCAGTTGTCGCAACCTATAGAAAAACAACCTGAATTAAGCCAAAGCTGATTATACTAATCGTATTAAATATCTGTTCATTCAGTTAAACATCGCCACAATCGAGCCAGATATAAGTCTGGCTCGATTGCTTTTAGGTTTAGTCGGCCCGTAACGCCTTCCAAAACAGCGCAAAGCTGGCATCACGATAATGTTTATCTCTGCCCAATTCGGGGTTATCGATAAAAAATCGCGTGGCTGCTAAGTATTGTCCGTGGCAATTTTCAAGCATTAATTCAATGGGATAGTGGGCAATTAATCCCATTAGCTGCCCTTTTTTTATCAACTGGGCGATAAACCCTAAGATGCTATTCATTGCTTGTTCGCGGATAGAAGCCGCAATCATAGGTGACATTGAATATTGCTGAAAAAATAATTGCTTGATTGGATTATCAATCGACCAGTCAATCGCGCTCTGCCAGAGGATTTCTGCATGCTCTTTAAGATCGCTCCCTTCTTTGATATTTAACAATAATGCATTAGCAAACTCTTGTTTAATCGTGAGAAACAAGCTTTCCATCAACATTTCTTTGGTTGGGAAATGATGAAACAGTGTGCCTGTCGCTACGCCAGCCTGCTTGGCAATTGAAGCGGTCGAGGTGGCATGAAAGCCTTGGCTGACAAATAACGATAAGGCGGTATCGAGTATCGCCTGACGTTTATCTGTCATTGGCTTAGTATCTGTATCTGTTGGTAATAAGCTCGACATAACCACTCCTAAGCGGCCCGTATTAGCGTAAAAACAGCTTCATCAACATACGTTGGATAAAAGTGCCATAGGGAGGATGGACAAACTTACCCGTGTTGAAGCTACCACGGCTCAGCACGGTTTTGGCGTGGCTAAAGGTGAGGAATCCTTCTTTACCATGGTAATGCCCCATACCTGATGGGCCTATGCCGCCAAAGGGCGCATCATCGGCTGCTACGTGGAATACCGTTTCATTGATACAAACACCGCCAGAGTGAGTTTGCTTGAGGATTTTTTGTTGGCTCGCTTCATCAAAACTCATCACATAGAGTGCTAAGGGTCTGGCACGACGGTTTACGTAGCTAATGGCTTCATCTAAAGAGTCGTAACCGATAACGGGTAATAGCGGCCCAAAGATTTCCTCTTGCATCAATAGCATATCTTCAGTGGTATTAGTAATCAGCTGAGTGGCGAGTTTACGATTCTGGCTGTCTATTGCTTCATTTGAGGCAGAGATAATCTTGGCACCTTTGGTTTTGGCATCCTCAAGTACAGCCAATAAACGATCAAATTGGCGGGCATTAATAATGCTGCCGTAGTCCTTATTTTGGGCAATTGCGCCGTACATGGCTTGGAATTTTGCTTGATAGGCTTGAATAAAATCGCTCACTTTAGCGTTAGGGCAAAGCACATAATCAGGCGCTACACAGATTTGTCCAGCATTCAAACACTTACCATAAATCATTCGTTCTACCGCTATCTCTAGTGGTATATCGGGGGCGATAATTACTGGCGATTTACCTCCGAGTTCAAGGGTAACGGGGGTGAGATTATTGGCCGCGGCGCGCATCACATGGCGGCCAACCGTGGTTGAACCAGTAAATAGGAGATGATCGAAGGGCAGTGCTGAAAACTGCGCCGCGACATCAGCTTCACCTTCTACAACGGCAACATGGGATTCATCAAATACTTCGGCGAGCAATTGTTTGATAACGCTGTTGGTTGCTGGAGTAAATTCCGAAAGTTTGAGCATGGCATGGTTGCCCGCAGCAATCGCCGTGACTAATGGCCCAATGGAGAGCATGACGGGGAAGTTCCAAGGCACGATTATCCCAATAACGCCTAGTGGCTGATAATGCACTTTGACTTGGGCGGGGGCGAGTAAGATGCCCGCATGGCGGCGGCTTGGCTTGAGCCATTTTTTGAGGTTTTTCAAGCTGTAATTGATGTTATTGACCACAGGCATAATGTCGGAAATCAGACTGTCGTCGACCGAACGATGGCCATAGTCCTGTGATAACGCCTCGACTAGCGGCTGCTGATAACTGAGTAAGGCAGCCTTTAGACGCATTAGACGCTCTTTGCGGATGGCGTAATCAGGGTTGGGCGCGGCTAAGTAACTTGCACGCTGACGTTGGAGTAACTCGGTTAACGGCGAGATTGTTGCTGGGTCTGTTGCCATGTTCATCGTGATCCCTTGAGTGCAAGTCTTAAAAAATAAAGCCGTTTGTTGTTCAATACACAAACCGACTGATTAGTCGGTTTATCCTAGCGGTTAGCGTGATTTTGCGCAAGCATACTGATGCATTTATGAGCAAGATCACGGCCTGATAGAGACTTAGCTTTTACACTTAACAGGACATTTGTTAGACAAGGAGTATGTATGACTTTGTTAAAGCATGGAATTTCAGTTGGGATCGAGCGTTATGGTGATGATGACTTTTTTGTTGCCTTTAAAGCTATTGGTACCTTAACTCATCAAGATTATGAGGTGATGGTACCCGTGCTCGAAGCCGCGTTAGCTGGGGTGAAAGATCCCGATATTTATGCCTTAGTCGATGTGACTGAGCTTGAAGGTTGGGAACTTCAAGCCGCTTGGGATGATCTAAAACTAGGGGTTAAGCATGTTCGCCACTTTGAACGGATTGCTATTGTCGGTAAAACGACTCTACAGGAAGTGATGGCAAAGCTGGCAAACTGGTTTACTCCGGCCGAGGTTAAGTTTTTTGTCGACAAACTGGATGCCATTACTTGGCTCAAAGATGAGCTTCACGATGACTAGCCATTAAGGAGAACAGATTATGCGTTCAGGTCAAATACTCTGGCCCACAGATTTTTCGGAAACTGCGGCCCATGCGCTACGTTATGCTATTGAAATGGCAAATCTATACCATGTAGGGCTAAAGATTTTACACGTTGTTGAGCAACCTATTGGTGATGAAAACTTTATGATTTTAGCGATTACCCCTGAGGAGCTCGCTAAAAGCATGGAGGAGGCCGCAGCAACTAAAATGCAGGCGTTACTCGAGGGACTCAAGACCGAATTACCGATTACCACCCTTATCCGCCGCGGCGACCCCGTCGATCAAATCCTCGAGGAGGCGAATGGTAAGGATGTGGGTATGGTGGTTATTGCTAGCCATGGACGAACCGGAATTTCGCACTTTTTACATACGAATGTTGCCGAAGCTGTTGCCAATGGCGCGGCATGCCCTGTATTGGTCGTGAAATAGTCTGTATTGGGTAGATTACAGGGCGCTAAGGCGCCCTTTGTTTTTGATTGCTAAAGCATAATTAATTTTACGGCCTAGCTGCTTGTCCCGATTTACTGCGATAAAATACAGATTATAAGCAATGCCATTTGCCCTAATATTGGGCACAACAACCTAAGTGATGGATAAAATTATGCGTACTCAAGAAGTGTTATGCCCTACGGATTTTTCGGCAACTGCCGCCCATGCGCTTAATTATGCGGTTGAAATGGCTAATCTATATCACGTAGATATCCGTTTGCTGCATGTCGTCAGCCCTGCAAGAAGTGCCCATTGTTATGGTATTGCGGTAGATACTCCCGCGACACTTGAGCAACAGTTAGCCGAGTTTGTGGAGACAAAAATGCAGAGTCTACAGCTGCAAATGCAGCAGGGATTAGCGGCTGGACTAAAGATTAAATGTATTGTTCGTCATGGTGATGCGAGCGAAGAGATTTTAGCTGAGTCAGCCGATGCGGGTATGATTGTGATTGCAAGCCATGGCAGCAGCGGCTTAGTGGATTTTTTAAAGCACCATGTGAGTCAAGATGTTGTTAGATTGGCGAAATGCCCAGTATTAGTAGTTAAGTAGTTAACTTATAAAGGATCTTGCTTAAGTTTTGATTGTTCCACAATGGTATTTGAGGCTTCAGCTTCATTCTCTAGGGACATGAGTTGCCGATATTTTTCTTGTAAGGCGATCAGTGTCCCATCTTCGGTAATTTGTTTTAATCCAAGGTTAAAGTCGTCACGGATTTGCTCGCTTAAAAACGCAAATTTATACTCAGTCGGTGGAAAAATGCGATGACATACCGCCACCTGTTTACTCTCTACTTCGGTGAGTTTTCCCTCAATAAATGCCTGTCTAAGATAGTAAGTGAAAATGTTCTTATCCATAACCACTACATCAGCCCTGTGTTTCATCAGCATGTAAACCTGCTGTATTTGCCGAGCTTGTTCTTGGTAACTAGGATTAGCTTTAGTCATTTGAGTAAATTCATCACCTAAGAAGCTTGCTGCACGTTGAAAGGAAACGACTTTTTTATCCGTTAAGTCTTTAATACTATTAATCGAAAAGTTATTTTTCTCTAGGCTGATTGCGCAATTTTGATAACGAATCGCCACATTAGAGTAGAAAACGTTTTCGATCATGCCTTCTTTTACGTTGATTATGCCGTCAAGTTTGCCCTCCCTAAGTTCATGGAAAGTGCGTGCTAAAGGCAAATATTCAATATTGGCGGTATGCCCTTTGACTGCAAGTGCTTGATACAGCAAATCGAGTTCTAGGCCGCTATCAGATTCTTGGATGACATAGGGAGGAATGGAGAGGCTCACGCCAATTTTCAGTTCCGCCGCTTGGATTAATTGGGGATACAATAATGCAATTACTGCTAGCAATGGGTAGCGAATACAGGTCATTCTAGAGACGCAGGAAATATGGTTAGTTTGTTTCATTACGCACTGTTACCTTTCACACCATTGGCCATCTCATGATGCCCAGAGTTGTCCCCTGACATATCATTGTAAGTGTAGTTTGTTAATCTACAGCCACAGTTATTTTTATCTGAATAAAGCTTGTTTATATTCAAAATGACGAGTCCGGCTGGCGTAAAAAAGCGATTTCTTCTGCTGTCGACTCTCTAGCTAATATTTTGTTTCTATGAGGATAACGACCGAATCTGTCGATAATAGCCTTGTGTTTTAGTTCAAATTCGAGATTAGCGATTGCAGCCTCTCGATTGAACAATTTTACAGCAACTTGATGGATGGCAGGGGATTCGCTATGCATAAAAGGCATAAACAAAAAGGGTACTTGTTTGGGAGAAAGCTCCTTATCAATTTGGAGTGCAACAGCCTCTTGGGCAAGGACCAGCGCAATGGTGTCGGCCTCAAACGCTGCTGGCGTGTCGCGATAGATATTTCGCGAGAATTGATCCAGTACGATGATTTCGGCTAAACGACCTTGAGGTGTCACGCGCCAATGCGCAAGCTCACCGCGCTTGGCTTGTTTTAATAGGTCTTCAAAGCGAGATTGGATTTGTGCATCGAATGTTGGGTCTTTTATCCACCAAGATTGAGGTGAGATTTCCTCAAACCAGAAATGTAGCACTTGCTGTGCGGTCATCATTTGGCCCATCGTTGGCTCTCCCATTGATTAATCTTTTTTACAAATAACAGTGATGGAGAGCTTATACAAGCAAATGCGAAAATGTATCTGTGGGAACAGATGTCAAACGGGTCAATTTGCTCGAATAATTTGAATGGAGGCTATTTCTTATTCACTGAATATCAAGTAGTTTTATATTCACTTGGTCAATATTTGGATTGATTTTTTATGCCCCTCGAATCTGCTACTCAGTCAATATCGAAACAACATAAGGCGTTTTTACGTAAGCTATATTTAGCGCATTTAATGGACGATGATCGGCATAACTTGTTATCACTCAATAAGTTGACTGGAATGCCGAGGCGAACGTTGCAGGATGCTATCGCCGCGTTTGAAGATATCGGTATTCGCGTCGAATTTGTGCAAGATGGCAGTCGAAACAATGCAGGTTATTATCGCATTTTGACCTGGGGGCCAATTAGCAGTGCGTGGGTTGATACACATTTCGAGGAAATTGCCTCAATTATCGGTATCAGTCCATTAAGTGAATCCGTGGCGTGAAAGAACGCGGATTTTGGTTTGATACCGAAGTTAAATTAAGTCAAAGAACTATTTTACCTGCGCTACAACATGATATTGCCGCAGACATCGCCATTATTGGCGCGGGCTATTCAGGACTATGGACGGCCTATTATCTTAAGCAATACCAGCCCAATTTATCCGTGGTGATTCTTGAGGCTGACACCATTGGCCAAGGCGCTTCGGGGCGAAATGGCGGTTGGTTGATGGGCGGTTTTAGTGGCGATGTAGCCTATCTTAATAAGCTTCAAGGTGAGTCGCGCTTAATAGCAAAAGCCTTGATCCAACAAACTATTGCTGAAGTTGCCGCAGTTTGCGCCAAGCATCATATCGACTGTGATTTACACCATGGCGGCAATTTACGGGTGGCCGCCCGTTATCCTGAGCAATTAGCTAATATTCAAGCCGAATTAGCACAGTGGCGCGCAGATGGCTTTGGTGAAGAAGATATTCGTTGGCTAGATAAAACTGAACTCGATAAACAAGTCTCCATGGCCTACGGCCAAGCGGCGCTTTTTACGCCCCATTGTGCGCGAATACATCCGGCGAAACTCGTCTGTGGTTTGGCTGATCTGGTGCAAAGTTTAGGGGTGAAGATCTACGAGCATACCCCAGTAAATCACATGGCGTATCTCGGTGATGCGCAAACCCAATTACAGACGCCACAAGGAAATGTTCGTGCGGCGATTTTGGTGCCCGCCGTTGAAGGCTATCTTCGCCAATTGGGTGAATTGGGTCGATTTACCTTACCAGTTCAGAGTTTACTGATCGCCACTGAGCCGTTAACGAATGAAATGTGGCAGGACATTGGTTTAGCTAATCGCGCGACCTTTAGTGATGCTAGCCGCATCGTTACCTATGGTCAGCGAAGTCCTGATAACCGTTTGATATTTGGCGCCCGTGGCGGCTACGGATTTGGCGCTAAAGTGCGGACTGAATTTGGATTTAATCCGGAGTGCTTTAATACTCAATCTCCCGCTAGCCATCCTCAATCGGCTTTTAAAGGGGAATTTGGTTTTCGCTATCAGCTATTGTTGGCGTTATTTCCGCAATTGGCGGATGTGCAAATTACTCATGGTTGGGGCGGTACCTTAGCCTTAGCACGGCAGTTTGCGCCCCACGCTATTTACGATAAAAATGTAGGATTGGGGCTTATTGGTGGTTACGGCGGCGAAGGTGTTGGGGCTGCCAATCTTTTTGCCCGCACGCTGGTGGACTTGATCTTAGCGCGTGATACGCCGCTTACCACTATGCCTTGGGCGTTTAATGCCCCGGTTCAGCAAGTATTAACGCCTTGGGAACCTGAACCTTTGCCGTGGCTCGCTTATCATGGCATGAACAAGATTTTTGCATGGGAAGATAGGCTTTACAGCCGTCCAAAGAGTGCAGCTTGGCAAAAAGGCTTAGCCAAGCGGCTTGCGAATCGATTAGAAGGCTTAATGAGTTAATCTACTTATAAACCAGAGGGTTAATCAGTAAACCAGAGAGTTAATCAGGCCATTACCGAGTCATTTTTATTCATACACGATCTATTCATACACGATAACTACTTTGATGATCCGAATATGTTAACCGAACAGTTTTTCCTACAGGGCCGCGTTAAGCTTGAGACGATTCCCCACGAAATGCGCATGTCCCATTGGGTGTACGCGCCCAGATTAACCGATATGAAAAGCGGGCAAGTGCTGCTCGATCTTATCGGCCAATGCTGGGATTGTCAGTCTGCTATTGAGCGGGATAACGCGCTTTGCCTAACTCTCGATGGCTACCCCGATAGAGCCAACTGGCTTGAGTTGGCCTTTTTGCCCGATACGGGGCGAGTCCAGCTAAGGGCTGGCAATATCGACGCTAAGGCACTAACAATACAAGAGTTTCTACCACAGGAACTAACTGGCTACTTTGATACGATACGCGCGAATCTCCCCCGTTAAAGGAAGATATATGCCCCAAAACCCAGCCAGCTAAGGACTAACAGGGCGATGGCAGCCCAAGCAATGGGAGTAAATTGAGTCTGTGGCAGCGAAAAATCTTCGCCATCATCCATCTCGCCAGCCGCGCTTACTTGTTGGTTTTTTGCCCTTAACTGTTGCTTTCTCTGTTTATCCCGCTCGCGAGCTTTAGCTTTTTGCAGTTTTTTATATTCGGCAATGCCCTTTTCAATCCCCTGGGCAATCAGTTTAGTTTGTTCTTTGGTTTGTCCTGGTTTTTGAGTGGCCTTCGCCATGGCTAAGGCATCTTGCTGGGTTTCGGTTGAGATAGTGGTTTTCATCTGTTCACACTGTGACTTTAGGTGTCTATTGCAGCGATTATACCCACAACTGTGCCGCTAAAGGCGCTAGTGAAGTCAATTTTGCATTAAAAAATCAATGGGTAACCACCCTGTGGTGCAGGAATAAACTCAGGTTCGTAATCCCACACTTGGCGAATTATATCAATCGATAATGCGTCGTTAGGTGTACCTTCACTGACGATTTCACCCTGTTTGAGGACGATAACTCTGTCGCTGTAACGGGCTGCCTGATTGAGGTCGTGCAGTACCACAATCACAGTGTAGGCGTGCTTGTGGGCGAGATTTTTTGCTAGCGCTAATACTTTGTGTTGCTGCGCCAGATCCAGTGCTGAGGTTGGCTCATCTAACAGTAAAATCGGCGGGAAGGGGGATTGGCTTAACTGCGTTAACACCCTCGCCAGTTGCACCCTTTGTTTTTCTCCCCCAGAAAGCGTGGGGTAACTGCGTCGGGCTAAATGCAATACACCCACTTCGGCAAGCCATTTTGTGACTAACTGCTGGCCTTCTTTTTGACTCAAGGTTAAGGGATAAAGCCCCATTGCCACCACTTCATCCACGGTAAAGGGGAAGGTTAAGCTGGCATGTTGAGGCAGAACGGCGAGGGATTTTGCCAGTTCAGCCCTTGGCCAATCCACCAGTTGGCAGTGGCCAAGCTTGATGCTGCCTTGCGCAGTGGGGATCTCTTGGCACAGTGCCTTTAACAGTGTGGATTTGCCTGCCCCATTAGGCCCTAAAAGTGCGGTGACACTGCCCGGTTGAAATTGCACGCGAATGTTGTTCAACACCGCCTTATCGCCGATAGCGTAGCTGAGCCTATCCACGGTTAATTGGGTACGTTCAAAATGTTGTTTAGCGACGGGCGCAGCCGATAAGCTCATAGCCATGAAGTTCTCGTTTAGATTAATTTGCTGCGTTGTTGCAGGAGTAAAAAGATAAAGAATGGCGCACCGATAAGCGCTGTGACTAAGCCGACAGGTAATTCGGCGGGGGGTAAAAATGCCCGCGCACCTATGTCAGCTAAGGCTAAAAGCGCAGCGCCCAAGAGGGCGCTCATGGGTAAAAGTCGTTTATGATCTGGCCCCAAAATCATCCGCACTAAATGGGGAACCACTAGACCAATAAAACCGATAATCCCTGTTGCGGCCACACTTACGCCTACGCCTAATGCACAGAGTAGGATGAGTCTTAACTTAAGACGGTCGACATCAATCCCTAAATGTCTGGCTTCAGCTTCACCCAGTAGCAGGGCATTAAGTGCCATGGCATCACGCTGAAAACGCCAACTCAGCAGCACTAATACCAGTAAACACAGGCCGACATATTGCCATTGAGCTCCGGCAATACTGCCCATTTGCCAAAGGGTTAAGTCACGTAATGCCATATCATTAGCGAGATAAGTCAGTACGCCTATGCCCGCTCCTGCTAGCGCTGCAATCGCCACACCGGAAAGCAGCAATAACACCACTGATGTGCCTAAACCGTTACTCGCCAGACGATAAACGATCAGGGTTGTGGCTAACCCACAGAGAAAGGCGCCAAGGGAAATCATAAAAGATCCCACGTCGGGAAATAACACGATACAGATGGCCGCACCTAATGCGGCTCCCGATGACACCCCGATAATACCTGGGTCTGCCAGTGGATTACGGAATAATCCCTGCATCACAGCGCCACATTGAGCAAGAATTGCGCCTACCGTAAGGGCTAACAAGGTCCTGGGTAGACGCACGTTACTTACCACCAGTTGCTCATGGGGTGCAAGATTGCCAATGCTTTGCTGGGTTGCCCAATTAAATACCGCACTGAGGGAGTCCATAAGACTAATGCTTACAGGACCTACACTCACCGAGAGTATACTGCTCAGGATGAGGAGCATCATCATTGTGGGCCAAAGCCAGCGATACTGTAACATGGTTATTTTCCCGCCGTTTTACCTTGAGTGAGTAGGGTATCTGCAAGCGTTTCGGCAGCACCAATGGCGCTAATACCTAAACCTCCCAGTAAAGCTTGCGGGGCAAGGGTTTGGATATGACCATTTTGGCCTGCGGGAGTATGCGCTAGCAGCGGCATCTCCTTCAGTAGTGCTTGCGCGGCTTGTTCATCCGTTTGTGCATCACTCTGCTCGCTGCGGTTAGACAGTAAAATCACATCCGGTTGTAAGGCGAGAATGCCCTCTTGGGACAATGTCTTGTAGCCTTCAAAGTCCGCAATATTCTTTGCGCCCGATAGCGCAATAATGGTATCGGCAGCGGTACCTTTGCCACCGACTCGGGCTCCTCGTCCTTCCTGTAATAACATAAAGAGGATGTTTGGCTGAGCATTATGTTGGCTGAGTTGTTGTTTTTGCTTATTTAATTTATCTAGCCTTTGATGCAACTCCTGCTTTAGCGGGGCAGCTTTGTCTGTTCGATTAAGCGATTGTGCCAGCGTATCGATATTGCTCATTAATTGTTGCTCATCGGCGCTTGAGGGTAATTGAACTACCTTGATATTGGCTTGTTTTAGTACGTTAAGGGTAGTTTCTGGGCCCATGACGTCGGACCCTACAACCAGTGTAGGGCTGAGTGCCATAATGCCTTCAGCGGAAAGCATGCGGTGGTACCCCAGTTTGGCGACAGAGCTTAATTGCTCAGGCACATAGCTGGTGGCATCGACAGCCACTAACTCATCGGCCGCCCCTAACGCCAGCACTAACTCGGTGACCCCCGCTCCTGCGCTCACCAACTTTATGTCCTGAGTTGCACTCCAAGCATTAAATGAAAAGAGTGCTGTGACTGCGGGGAGTAGACACAACCATTTATTGAATGTATTGCTATCGGTCGGTTGACTGAGTTTATTAAATCTATAACGCACAGCTTGAAACAACATGGGTAAACTCCTGATCCATCTAAAAGCAAGGTCGAGGTGTTATCAACCTTGCAGGGTAAACGGGCTAAAACACGATTGAGTTAAGGTTTAGGGTTAATGTTCCATCAAAATTTGGGTTTGATTAATGGCGTTGCCCTGCAAAAGTGCCAGTAGCTGCATTAGCGGTTCAACTGGCGCGGCCTTATCGGCAGCAATAATGACGGTGGCCTGTGGTTGAGCCGTTAACAGCGCTTCAAAGGCTGTACTAAATGCGGTTAAATCAGCAAATTTTTCGCCATTAATCGCCCAGTAGGGTGAAGTCGCCATAATATTGATGGCTATCGATTGCTTATGCTCGAGTGCAGTAATGGCGTTGCTTGGGCTTTGAGGTACATCAACGGGTAAGCTCAGCAAACGGCTATTTGCGGTGAGTAACAGAAACACTAAAACAATAAAAATAATATCAATCAATGCCGTAAGATCGACGCTGGGCAGTGGCTCTAAGGCACTGATCCCTGCTTGGGGTAACGACGTGTGGTGAGTGCTTATCATGGCTGAGACTCAAGAGATGCGGCGTGTGGAGTATTAGGTGTTTGATTAGCCTGATTTCCTAGAGCGAATGCCTGATATAAGTCCTGCTCAAGTGGTAGCTTGTCTACACCGGATAACAATAAGTTAATTTGATTCAGCACATGGCTCGCTTTTAAGCATTGGCTATGCGCCCAGATCCCAAATAAATGGGCGGCGGTAATGGTCGGCACCGCAATGATAAGACCTGCAGCGGTAGTATTCATCGCCAGACCAAGCCCCGCACTGAGTTGCGCAGGAGTGACTGGCCCTTGGGACTGGCCAAGTTGGGCAAACATGTCAATTAATCCAAGTACCGTACCGAGTAACCCCAGTAGCGGACTAATAATCCCTATCACTTGCAAAATCTTAAGGCCCGCTTGCAGCTCCCTTTGTTGTTTATTCAGCCATAGACTGAGTAATTCTTCCCTGAGTGGTTTGGGTTGATGTGCTTGCGCTAACAGCAGTGTTGCGCCACGGGCCAGTAAATCCTGCTGATGGCTGGTTTTAGAGAGTAAAGCTTGAATGTTTTCGCTTGTCGGTTGGGCATCAGAGTGGCGTAGCTCTTTAACCCAAGCTTGTTTTTTTGGGGAGATTGACGCTACGGATTGTTGTAAAAACAGTGCGCTACGCTCAAGGCAAATCATCAAGGCAAGGAATGCACATATCAGCAAAGGCCAGGTGAGTGAACCGAGCTGGCCATGTAGGGTAGAAAAGTCAGTCATAAGCGGTGAGTCTCTATAGTTAGATCTGTTATCAAGCATTCAGCCAAATTCGTTGCAATAGGATTAGCGTGGTTAAGCGATTGCATCGCCACAGGATCAATTTAAGGCGAAGCGAATCGGTACCCTCACCTTGTAATGGCTCGCCAGTTTTGGGCTTGGCGCCTCAAACTGCCAAGTCTCTACCGCCTCTAGTGCCGCTTGATCCAGCAGGCTGACACCAGAGCTTTTGACTAACGTGAGGGCGAGCTGTTGTCCAAATTCGTTAAACATCACTTCAATTGTTGCGGTTCCTTCCAAGCCTTTTTTGCGCGCCATACGCGGGTATGTTGGTTGGGGTGGTTGACTGGCAAAAGTGGGGGATGTGAGTTCAACCACGGTTTGATGAGGCGCCATATTGCTATCCATTGAATTCTGTTGCTCATTCAAGCTTGGTGTTGGTTTGGTTGGCACTAACTCGGCGTGTGGCGCCATTTTTTCTGTGGATTTTAGATTGTCAGTGTTGGCGGTGTAGTGATGCTCCTGCGACTGTTTAGACTTTGGCTGCGCGATGGTTTTTTTATCAATTGATGCAGTAATACTTTGTTTTTGCTCAGTCTTACTTTGAACGTTTTTTTTAGGTGTAGATGTTGTCAGCTTTGGTTGAGCAGTTCGTGTCGATGGTGTAGTAACAGTCTGTACCAATGATGCGTGATGGGTTTTGTTTACAGTGTTACCAGCAGCATCCGATGCCGCAGCTATTTGGGGTTTAGCAAAGTTTAAGGTAACAGGGTTTAAGGTAACACGTTGATGTGATTCACCCTGAATGGTCGGTGAATTGACTATTTTAAGCTGAGCAGGCGTAGGTTGCGAAGCTATAACCCCCGTTTGAATCGCAACAGTTAATGCGCCAAAAGCTAAATATCGTTTTGGTGTCACGGCAAACCTTCCCATTCCCAAAGCATTCACTCATCAATCATTGCTAATTAAGATACACAAATATAAATAAGATCGCAAATGATAATGATTTTCATTTGATCAATTTTATATTCTCAGTTAGAGTGCCTGCAATTGCTAAAGTGAATGCTCAAAAAACTAGCAAAATGCCAAGGTAGGCGAATGACTGTTACGGGTCTTTTTAGATACTAATTGATTAATAAAATTAATAATTTGAGGAAGATAATATGAACAAAAAGCCGTTAGTGATCGCCGTTGCGATGGCACTAAGTAGTACGGCGCTAAGTTTTGCGTTAGCGGCTGAAGAAGGCGTCAAACCCACTGCGGTGCAGAAGAGTGCTGAACAGGGGGTGGTCGAAACTGAATTTGATGAAGTGTTAGTGAGTGCGACGCGTTTGAGTGAGAAAGTGTCTGAAACCAGTCGAAGTGTTGCTGTTGTCGCAGAAGAGCAGCTTAACGTTTCACAGGCCTCATCGGTTGCCGAAGTATTAAAAAACGAAGCGAATATTAACTTAACAAATGGCCCAAGAGCGACCTCTCAGGGCGTCGAAATTCGTGGTTTAAGCGGTGATCGTGTTTTACAAACGATCGATGGTGCGAGGCAAAATACCAGTTCGGGCCATCGCGGTTCCTATTTTATGGACCCTGAACTACTTAAATCTATCGAGGTGATCCGTGGTCCTGCCAGTAGTTTGTGGGGCAGTGGTGCCCTCGGCGGTGTTGTTGCACAAAATACTAAGTCTGCTCAGGATTTTTTAGCGCCAAATGAAACCTTTGGTGGTTATGTCAAGCAAGGCTATGACACCAATGGCGACCGCACTAAAACCAGCGCCGCAGTCTATGGCCAGCAAGCAACAGTCGATTGGTTGCTCAATGGCAGTTATGTTGATTCCAATAATATTAATACCGGCAATGATGAAACCTTAGTCAACAGTGCTTCTTCAGGAAGCAGTGGATTGGCTAAATTCGGCTGGCAGGCTGATGAAGCCTCGCGCTTAGCGTTATCGGCAAGAGTTAACAAGATTAATGAATTGGTGCCAAGTAATCCTTCTGCGGCTGTGAGTAGCTCAGTGCCTTTAGTGCGCCGCAAAACGGACGATCAAAATATCACCCTCAATTACAGCTTAGCGCCAGCCAATAATCCTTATTTGGATACTCATGTGCAGGTTTATTGGAATAGCACAGATTACGATGAAGACCGCGTCACTAAAGGCCAATTAGATAGCACTGAATACCGCACCGTTGGCGTTAATGTGAACAATAGTTCTCAACTCGGTAACACTAAGTTGACCTACGGTGTGGATGGCTATCGCGATACCCTTAAAACCGTTAGAGACGATAAGGGACAGGTTGGGCAGCGTCCTGAGGATATTGATGGCGAAACAACGGTATGGGGAGCTTTTACTCGGGCGGATGTGCAACTGACACAAACGGTAAACCTCGATGCTGCTTTGCGTTATGACAGTTTTAAAAACGAGAGTCATAACCTGAATGCATCTGCTGATGATACTGAGCTATCTCCTTCACTTGGATTAAGTTGGCAAACGCAGCCATGGCTGACCTTAAGTGCGCGCTATGATCAGGCCTTCCGAGCGCCGACGGTGGAGGAAATGTTCTCTAGCGGTACCCATTACTGCATTCCGCCAATACCGGGTTTTTTACCCAAAGGGTTATGTAACACCTTTGCGACGAATCCTGACCTAAAGTCTGAAGTGGCGCGTAATAAAGAGCTTAAAGCTGACTTTCGCTTCAATGACTTAGCGGGTGATGATGAGTTAGCGATTACCTTAAACATCTTCCGTAACGATGTGGACGATTTTATTGTTCAGCAAGTCTCTAATCCATATCGTGGGATTCCAGGACTTGAGCAAACAACCTCGTGGAACAACGTGGAAGACGCTCAATTAACGGGCTTTGAGCTCAGCGGTCGTTATCGCATCGGACAAACGCGTTTAGCGATGAATTATGGTCAAACCCGCGGAGAAGACCGTAACACTGGCGATTATATCGAAGGGATGCCAGCCAATAAGTTTAATGTCGACTTATCCCAAGGCATCATGGAAGGCGATATGAAACTCGGCACCCGAGTGACCTATGTCGCCAGCCAAGCGAATACACCTACAGGCTACAGTGTTGCTAAGTATGACGACTATACCCTGTGGGATGTGTACCTTGCTTGGGAGCCTGCGATGGGCGTGATGTCGGGCCTGAGAGTTGATTTTGCCATTGAAAACATTGGTGATGAGAAATATCAGCAGGCATGGCAAACCTTGTATCAGCCCGGCCGTAATATGAAGCTGTCTGCACGCTACATGTTCTAAACCTTGGGATAGAGGATTTTCGGAATGACCCAAACAGTCGACATTGAAAACACGGATAACGTGCTGAGTCGCCGAGATTCAAATGCTGAAACCCAGCAAATGTTGCGGCAACGATTTGAAACTCAACCAGATTTAATGCCTGCACAATTGGCCAGTGAGTTAGGGATTGCCGAGCTTGAGGTGGTTACCGCCTTACCTAAAGCGCAGCGAGTGTTTTTACCTTTGGCCCATATGTACGAGTTACTACAAAGCTTACCCGAGTGGGGTTCGTTAACCACCATAGTGATGCTTTCGGGCAGTGTATTTGAATTTAAAGGCGATTTTCCCCAAGGAAAATTTGCCCATGGTTACTACAACCTCTACAGCAAAGGGGATGGCTTACATGGCCATCTTAAATTGGATGGCATGCGGGCGATAGCTTTGATCAGCAGACCTTTTATGGGCAGCGAGAGCCATTCCATTAACTTTTTTGGACCTCAGGGGGAAGTGGTATTTAAAGTTTATTTAGGACGTGACAAGCAAAGAGTGCTTTTTCCTGAGCAAGTGCGCCGTTTTAAAGCGCTGGCCGCTACCTTTGCTGATTAACATTGATGAACGTAATTTATTGAGGAAACCAATATGAAGCCTGACATTTCCGAGCAAGAACAGCGTTTAAGGGACAAACTGTTACCTGAAATAGAGGTCTTTAAACAGCAACGTAAAACCTTACAACTCGCCACCGTCGATACCGATGGTCAACCTAATGCCAGTTACGCGCCATTTGCCTTAGCAGACGATGGATTTTACATCTTAGTGAGTGACTTAGCGCGTCACGGCCACAACCTTAAGCAGTCGACCAAAGTGTCTGTCATGCTGGTGGAGGATGAAGCCGAAGCTAAGTCGGTATTCGCCCGTAAACGCCTCACCTTCGACGCTTTGGCTCAAGCGGTTGAGCGGGATACACCCACCTTTAGTAAGGGTGTCAGCTTGTTATCAAAACGCTTTGGCGAAATGTCCGATAATCTCGCGGCACTGACGGACTTTAATCTATATAAGTTAGCGCCCCATCAGGGATTGTATGTCAAAGGTTTTGGCCAGGCCTTTAGTCTGACGGGCAGTGAATTACTCGATGTTAACTGGAAGCGTGATGGCCACCATGGCACACCTAAAGCGCCCGAAGATATGCAGGTAGCTTAAGTGCTTGTAGCGTAAACACTGTGTCTTGAAGACTTATATTTTGAAAATCTGTGCCTTGAGCTTGACCGACTTAAGGCGCAAGCATAAACCCGCTCTCTAGGCGGGTTTATTGTTATATTCCTCAAAGCATTTTGCCTTTATCGTTTGTTATTGCCCGCCTTGCTAATGTCATTTTGTTTATCATGAGGGCTTTCGGGTATGCTCTGTTGATACTCGCATGTGCTAAGGTTGATGAGCATATAAGCCTAAGGATATCAATGGTGAACAAATCGCTAACTGAGCCTACAGAATCGAGTACACTTCCCCCACGATCATTATCAGAGTCCACTATGTCTCACAACGCTGCTAATTCTTCGATTCGCCAACGGGCGGTATTGCCCTGGCTTTGGCAATTTCTTAAGCCCTATCGCCTGCGGGTGGTAGCGGCGATTGTATTTCTGTTGATTGGTTCCTTGGCCTGGCTATCCCTCGGGCAGGGCGTGCGGCTGATGGTGGACGAAGGTTTTATTAAGGATAACGCCCAGCGGCTGAATGAAATTATTCTATTGGTGTTGCTCATCACCGCAGTGAGTGGCACTGCGGTGTTTTGCCGTTTTTATCTGATGACATGGCTTGGGGAGCGTGTCAGTGCTGATATTCGGCTTGCGGTTTATAATCAATTACTTAAATTATCTCCGGCATTTTATGCCAAGGTGCGCACTGGTGAGGTGATTTCGCGTTTTACCGCCGATTCAACCTTACTGCAAACCGTTGTCGGCTCGAGTCTTTCTATGGCACTGCGCTCCGGCGTGACGGTTATTGGTGGGCTGGCGATGATGGGGATCACCAGCGTGAAGATGACACTACTGGTGTTACTGGCCGTGCCTTTGGTGTTGGGGCCTGTCGGTTTCTTTGGCAGAAAGGTGCGCACCTTAGCGCGCGAGAGCCAAGATAGGGTGGCGGATCTCGGTGCCTATGTGGATGAAACTTTGCATGAGATCCACACAGTGCAGGCCTATGGCCATGAGGATAAGGACCGCATTTTATTTAACGGCCGTGTCGAAGATGTGATGACCGCCGCCAGCGGCCGCATTCGTTACCGCGCGCTGCTGATTTCTTCAGTGATGTTCCTCAGTATTGCTGCCATTGCGCTAGTGACTTGGGTCGGCGCCCACGATGTGATGTCGGGTAAGATGACGGGCGGCGAACTCTCAGCCTTTATGTTTTATGCCGTGATGGTGGCAGGCGCGGTTGCGACCATTAGTGAAGTGGTCGGGGAAATCCAACGCGCCTCGGGCGCCGCAGAACGCTTAATCGAATTAGCCGAAACTGAGGTCGATATTCCGGCGCCGCTGGTGCCTAAAACCCTGCCAGATAAAGTATGCGGCGAGCTGCAACTGCAACAACTTAACTTCCATTATCCCGAGCAAACTCAGTTAGTGCTCAGCGACTTAGACCTTGTAATAAATGCCGGCGAGCGGGTGGCTTTGGTCGGCCCGAGTGGTGCCGGCAAGAGCACGCTATTTCAGTTATTACAGCGGTTTTATGTGCCTTCATCGGGCAGTATCTTATTGGATGGGATTGATATTGCTGCGCTTTCACCACAGGATTTGCGGGCGCAGTTTGCGCTGGTGCCGCAGGACTCAGTGATTTTTGCCACCAGTGTGCTGGAAAATGTGCGCTATGGCCGCGTTGATGCCAGCGAGCAGGAAGTGATTGATGCCTGTATTGCGGCCCGTGCCCATGAGTTTATCAGTGAATTTAATGAAGGTTATCAAACCTATTTGGGTGAGCGTGGTGTGCGTTTATCCGGCGGGCAAAAACAACGGATTGCTATTGCGAGGGCCATTTTAGCCGACAGACCCATCCTATTACTCGATGAGGCCACCAGTGCACTCGATGCCTTGAGTGAGCAAAAAGTGAAGCAGGCGCTTGATGAGTTAATGTCGGGTAAAACTACGCTGATCATCGCCCATAGGCTTGCAACCGTAATTAATGCCGATCGAATTATTGTGTTTGATAAGGGGCGAATTGTTGCCAGTGGTAAGCATCAAACTCTAATGCAAACCAATGATCTATATCGCGAGTTTGCCAGTTTGCAGCTGCTAACGGATGAGGTTAACCCATTGAGCGAGTAAGACTTGGATTTAAAAAAGGCTCAAATAAAACCCCAGAGTGCTACCTGGGGTTTTATTTTGGATTTAAGACTGCTCAAATTAACTGATTTTTAGCCAAGTTTAAGGCTGATTTTTAAGCTCTCTGCGCAGAATTTTACCCACAGTACTCTTAGGTAGCTGCGGCATAAATTCAATTAACTTAGGCAGTTTGTAGGCAGTGAGTTGCTCGCGGCAGAAGTTGAGAATGGCGGTTTTCATCAGTTCAGGGTCTTGGCTGTCATCCTTGAGTACGATACAGGCTTTGACTGCTTCTCCAGAGTGCTCATCCTTTACGCCAACTACGGCGCATTCGATGATATTTGGGTGGCTAGCAAGCACGTTTTCGACTTCATTAGGATAGACGTTAAAGCCAGAGACAATAATCATATCCTTTTTGCGATCAACGATTTGATGGAAGCCTTCCTCGTTCAGAATCGCAATATCCCCCGTTTTAAAGAAACCATCAGCCGTCATCACATTAGCCGTTTCTTGGGGATTATTCCAATAACCTAGCATCACCTGTGGGCCACGGGCGGCGAGCTCACCGGCTTCCCCTTGCGCGACTTCATTACCGTTTTCGTCTAACAGTTTGACCTCAGTGCCGAGAACGGGCTTACCGATAGTGCCAATCTTTTGATATCCCGGTGCATTGAGCGAGATCACTGGCGAGGTCTCGGATAAGCCATAACCTTCACTGATGGTATTGCCTGTGGTTTGCTGCCATAGATTGGCTGCGGCAGCGGTCAGCGCTGTACCGCCAGAAATAGTGATTTTTAAATGACTGAAATCCAGCGCTTTAAATTCAGGTTGATGACACAAGGCGACAAATAAGGTGTTAAGCCCTGCAAAACCGGTGAAGGGGTATTTCGCCAGCGTCTTGATTAAGCCATTAATATCACGGGGATTTGGGATTAATACCGAGCAACCACCACATTCAAAATACAGCACCAAGTTCACCATAAAGGCGTAGATATGGTAAATCGGCAGTGGCGCGACAAAAATATCTTCCCCTTCGGTGATAACACTGCCGATGCGGGATTTTACCTGCGCCGCATTGGCGAGCATATTGCCGTGGGTCAGGATGGCTCCCTTGGAGAGGCCCGTTGTACCACCGGTATATTGCAGCGCGGCTAAATCGCCTAAGGCGGGCACAAAGCGCGTAAATGGTAACTCTGCACCTTGTTTTAATACGTGACAGAATTCGACATTTTTAAGCCCCGTTTTGGGCTGAACTTGTGGATCGATAAGATCTAACGGGTGGGTCGAAATCACCAATTCAATTGGTGTGGTTGCAACCACTTTGGCGAGGGTTGGCAACAGATCTGACAATACCACTAAGGCCTTAGCGCCTGAGTCATTAAACTGATGGATAAGCTCACGTTCAGTATAAAGCGGGTTAGTGTTGACGAGAATCAGGCCTGCTCGTAGTGCACCATAGGCGGCGATGACGAATTGGGTAATATTGGGTAATTGAATCGCGATCCGATCGCCAGGTTTTAGGTTAGTGTTATTCTGCAAATAGGCGGCAAAATAGCGTGAATCGCGTTCTATCTCATTGAAGCTACTGCTTTTACCTAAGCAAGCATATGCGGTTTTATCGCCAAAGCGTTGGCTAGTGCGTTCGATTAAGTCTATGAGTGAAGAGTATTTGCCAAGTTCGAGTTGTGACTCTTGATCGTATGCCATGCCTAACTACCTCAAATCGGTTTAGTCGTTATTATTATTTTAAAATCAAACGAGTGTTTAGATTAGAAGGATTCAACCTATAAGGTCAATCTTTATCGCCAAATAATTCTATCCAAAGATTGCTACTATCTTTATGTTAAAAATAGTGTTTTTACTCTATATGGGCGGAGTAGAGTTAAGTCTTTATTAACTTGGGTATATTAGGGCGTGTTGATGTTTTAGGGGCATTTTTATAGCAATTGGTAGCTGAATTGGGGGAAAGAAAAGGGCGCGCAATAGGATGTGGCCATTTTAAAAACCAATAAGACGCTCAATCGATGGCGTCTTATTGGTTGTCTACAGCTAAATGGGAGCGTTGAGGCTATGAATTAAGGGCTAAAGAAGCCGGTTTCTTGGCTGACGCTTTGTTTGGGTTCGCTGACATCGGTTACCGAGAATTCGATAAGTTTGCGTCCCGCAGGGATAGCATTCTTATCGGCTAATACTGTCACGGGGTAATCTGCTTGTTCACCCGCCGCGAGGGTGATTACCGGGTCGGCAATTAAGCTGAATGGCATTTCGCTGTTGACCGCGAGTTGGTATTGCTTGGTTTGTTGAGTCTTGTTACGGATCTTCAGCTGGTAGGTATTTTCAACTTTATTATCGGCGGTTTCGCGGTACAGACTCTGTCTGTCGCGAATGACGTTAAGCTGAATCTCACTGCGACTGGAGAGATCTAAACCTATTACAACCAACATAATAACAACGGCAGCGCCGTAACCTAAAAAGCGTGGCGAGCGCAAATTGGAATGGGTGATGCCCTTTAATTCATTCTCGCTGACATAGCTAATTAGGTTTTGTTTGTAGTCGAATTTTTGCATGGTTTCATTACAGGCATCGACACAGGCGCCGCAGTTAATGCACTCGTATTGAAGGCCTTGGCGAATATCAATCCCCGTCGGGCAGACCTCAACACATAAGTTACAGTCAACACAATCACCGAGTTCGGTTTGTTGCTTGCGTTTACGGGGGCCGCGTGCTTCGCCGCGTGTGGCATCATAGGTCACGGTTTTGGTGTTGGCATCGAACATCACGGCCTGAAAACGCGCATAGGGACAGCAGTGTAAGCACATTTGTTCGCGCATCCAGCCAGCGTTTAAGTAAGTGCAAATCGCGAAAAACCATACCCAGCAGGTTGTCCAAAAGCCGGCGTTGCCGGTAAAAATATCCAAGTAGAGTTCACGGGCTGGGATGAAGTAACTGATAAATCCACAGCCAGTAATCAAGGCGGCTAATCCCCACAGGCTGTGTTTGAGCGTTCTTTTACTGAGTTTACTCGCAGACCATGGCGCCTTATCGAGCAACTTACGTTTATTGCTGTTACCCTCAATTTGGCTTTCGAGCCAGACAAACATAAAGGTCCACGCGGTTTGTGGGCAAAGATAGCCGCACCAGACCCGTCCCCAAAACACGGTTATAAAAAAGAGGCCAAAAGCCGCGGCAATAAACACCCAAGCGAGTAAGGTGAAATCCTGTGGCCAGAACGTGAGGCCAAAAAAGAAGAATTGTTGCTGACTCACATCCAGCAGTATCGCTTGCCGACCATCAAATGAAATAAACGGCAGTGCAAAAAACAGCAGTACTAACAGGCTATTCATTGTGGTTCTGAGACGCTGAAAATAGCCTTTCTGCTCTCGGAAATGAATCTGGCCACTGCTTTTGTGTGCAGGCTTATCTTCCGCCTGGATATTTTTTACCGGGATAAATTGCTCGGCAGAGGGACGTTTGGCGTTCTCTCTGTGTTGGGTGTCACTCTTGGGCATATGCTGTCCTAACGGCTTAAATAAGATTCGGCTCCCTATAGCAAGCGTTAGGCCAAAATAATTTGCATTTAACTATATGATATTTATTGATTTAAATTAGATTGGTTTTTATGTGTGTCGCGATATATCGTCAATTGGCGATATATCGCGTTTTTGAGACTATTCATCATTAGTGATTTGACGTGTAATCCCGAGCTTCTTCATTCGCGATCTGAGGGTACTTGGCGGGACGCCGAGTACACTGGCTGCGCCGTTTGCGCCCGAAATACGCCAGTTCAGCAGTTTTAATGTTTGCTCAATATGCTGTGCTTCTGCCTCGGCCAAGGTTTGTAATGGTGAAGCCGCGGTTTGAGTCTGTAGGTGATTCGTGGGCATGGCATGGATATGTAAAATATCCGTTTGAGATAATATAGCCTCACGCTCAAGGATATTCTGCAATTCGCGTACATTACCAGGCCAGCTGTAGGCCATTAATTTTTTTAGGCCTTTTTGACTTACCCCTCGGATTTTTTTACCCAGCTTACGGTTAAGGGAGTGCAGTATATGGCTGACAAGCTCGGGCATATCCTCCAGTCTCGCCCTGAGCGGTGGCACTTGGATTGGGAAGACATTCAAGCGGTAATAGAGATCCATTCGAAATAAGCCCTGTTCAACGCGTTTGAGTAAATCATGATGACTGGCGGCGACTAAGCGAATATCGACCTTGATGGTTTCGCTGCCGCCGAGTCGCTCAAAGGATTGCTCTTGGATCACTCGCAGTAACTTAGATTGCGCCTCCAAACTTAATTCGGCCACCTCATCGAGAAACAGTGTACCTTGATGGGCGAGTTCGAAGCGGCCCTTGCGCTGTTGAGTCGCACCCGTAAAGGCGCCTTTCTCATGGCCAAACAACTCACTCTCTAACAGTGAGGCTGAAAATGCCGCGCAGTTAACGCTGATCATGGGCTTATCTTTGCGGCGACTCAGTTGATGTAAGTTGCGGGCAACCAGCTCTTTGCCTGTGCCATTCTCGCCACAAATCAATACGGTACTGTCGGTATTGGCCACCATATGCAGTTGCTGGATCATATGGCGGATCACCGCGCTACTGCCCGAAATATCCACATCGCCAGTCTTATCGGCTAACTCGGCTTGGAGATAATGATTCTCGCTGGCTAGTTGCTCCGACAGAGCTTGAACCTGTGCTAAAGCTTGGCGTAGCGACTGCTCGGTTTGTTTTTGAATACTGATGTCACGAAATATCGCGACTACACCGATAAGTTTGTTGTCCCGATAGACGGGCGTAGAGCTGTAATACACGGGAAAGCTGCTGCCATCCTTACGCCAAAACACATCGTGGGTAATTTCCCTTGCAATCCCATCCTTTAAGGTGTTGTAGATGGGGCAATCTTCCTGGGGATAATGACTGCCATCCGCATGGCTATGATGATGGCAATTATGGATATTTTTGCCGAGTAATTCTTCATTCTTCCAGCCCGTCATGCGCTCGGCGGCGGGATTGATAAAGACAGCATTACCATTTAAATCAAACCCATAAATGCCTTCACCCACGGCATTGAGCAGTAACTGATTCTCTGGCAGAAAATGTTTATCCAAGGGCATTGCGGCGGGCTGTGTTGATGTCATTCCATTGATTCCTTAATACGAATGAGTGCCTAGAGTATAACCCCTTGAGTCGTGTCGCGATATATCGCGAGTTGCTTTGTCATGTTTGAATAGAATGGTTTTGAGGCTAGCTTAGAGGTCTGACCATTAACTTGTTGATAATAAAAAGCTTATATTTTAATCAATAGAAAGTTTTATTTAGTGCTGGCTTAAATTGCTGAATTGTTATAAAAATGTTTCATAAATATTATTGGCAAGGTTGAAATAGACCAGTGCGCTTACCCTTATATGGGAATATGCATTACTTCGCTAAGATATTTATTTAAGTAACTCGCTAGTTATAAAACTATTTTTATAGTGTTTTGGGGTTAGACGGCTGTTGAGAGTACGGAGTGATTTTCTGCCCACCTTTCCGGAAAATTGCTTTCTACTGATTTGAAGTGTGCAAAAAGGCTGCGATGCAGCCTTTTTTATTGCGCTCTAATACTCCATTTTTGAAGATTAAGCCAAATAAGCAAAATAGATTACAAGGCTTTAGCCTGAGCTAAGCCATTAAGCACGGCATCGATGGTGAGTTTTGACGGTAGTACTATGCCGTTAGGCGCCCTTGGACCATAGACCTTATTGTAAGGTGTACCCGGTACTCCTTCATGTTGCATGTAGTTCGCGATGGTGGAATCGGCTTCGCTCCAATTTCCCTGCATCAAAATAATCTTGTCGGCCATCAGTGCATTCACCACTTGCTCCCTATGGGTGACTTCAGCCTTATTGGTTTGGCAAATGCTGCACCAGTCTGAGGTGATATCCACAAACACTGTGTAGCCTTGGGCGACCAGTGGGGCGATTTTTTCGGGGGCCAGCGTGCGCCACTGTAGCTTTTGATAGGCTTGATAATCTTCGCCTTTATGCACAAAACCGATAATTCCGCCTAGGCCAACGGCGAAAAATCCCAACACAAAAATCACCGCCAGTGGAATGCGCTTACCTTTGCTACGTTGCCAGATTAACAGACCAATCGCGCCCACAAGTAATGCGAGAATGACCAGACTGATGAGAGTGATAGTGCCCATAGATGCCTACATAAGTTTCCGATAATCCATTCTATCTTAGCGGCTAACAGCTTAAATCTGCGTGAATTTATGTTTTAAAAGCCGATTAAACCTTTGACGCATTCAGTTGCAATTGTGCTTTTGCGCCGAGAGCACAGTCTTTGTAAGCTGGTGCACTAATAAAAAGACCACAAAATAATGACTACAGAAGGGAAGGATAATTGATGCGAGTGCTAAATAAAAAGTCAACGCCCGCAGGGCTAACATGGGCAAGTATGTTGCTGCCCTTGTTATTTACTGTGTCCATGGTCGGCCATGCCGAGCCTGCTCAAAAAGGCGAAGCCAAAGTGGATAAGTTAGTGCCAGAGGTGGTGACCACTAAGCATAAAATGACGATTCAAAATCAGAAGATCAGTTATCAAGCCATTAGTGGTGAGACCATTTTAGAGGATGATAAGGGTGAGCCTCAGGCCAGTATTTTTTCTATTACTTATTTAAGGGATGATGTACAGGACAGCAGTAAACGTCCGGTCACGTTTATTTTTAACGGTGGCCCAGGTTCAGCCTCGCTTTGGCTGCACATGGGGCTCTTTGGGCCCAAACGTGTGATTGTGCCTGCTGATGCCAAAGATGATGGTGCGGCGCCTTATCGGATTGAATCCAACGATTACTCATTACTCAATGAATCTGACTTAGTGTTTATCGATCCTGTGGGTACAGGTTTTAGCCGCGCCCTGGGTGAGAAGAAAGGCACCGATTTTTGGGGCGTAAAAGAAGATGCCCAATCCATTGCCGAGTTTATCCGCCGTTGGTTGATTGAACATAAGCGTTGGAATTCGCCCAAATACCTTGCCGGTGAAAGCTATGGTACGACGCGAGCCGCGGCATTAGTGGATGAACTTCAAGGCGGCTGGACCGATATCTCTGTCAATGGCGTGATGCTGATTTCATCGATTCTCGACTTTAGTCACGCTCGCTATCAACCGGGTAACAACCAACCCTACATTGGTTTTTTACCGACCATGGCGGCGACTGCGTTTTATCACAATAAAGTCAGTGATGCCGATAAGGCCTTGGGGCTCGAAGCATTTGTCGAACAGGCGCGTCAATTCGCTATTAAGGATTACGCCTTAGCCCTATTACAGGGCAGCCGTTTAGCGCAAAGTGATTATAAAGCTGTACGCAAACAGTTGGCGCGTTTTACGGGCCTGAGTGAGTCCTACCTCGACAGAGTAAATTTACGGGTGAGCGCTAGCCGCTATACCAAGGAATTGCTCAGGGATCAGGATTTGACCATCGGGCGGTTAGACAGTCGCTATACTGGCAAAGATTACGACAGTGGCGGTGACTCGACCGATAACGACCCGTCAGGATATGGTATTGATGGTGCTTATACAGCGGCTATCCATCAATATCTGTATGAGGATTTAGGGGTTAAATTATCACGCCCCTTCAACGTGCTTTCCACCGATGTTAACCGTGGCTGGAACTGGAATATTAGCGGTAAACAAATGCATTATGTGAATGTGGCACCCTATTTAGGACAGGCGCAGCGCGAGAATAAAGACTTGCGTATTTTTGTCGGTAACGGATATTTTGATTTCGCAACGCCCTTCTTTGCGACTGAAAATACCTTTGCCGATAACGGCATTGATAATAGCCGCGTCACTATGCATTACTACAAGGCGGGTCATATGATGTATGTAGAGCCTGCATCGCTTGCGCAACTGGTGCAAGATATTCGCGCTTTTTATCATCCCAACGGGGTGAAATGAGAGTGACCGTATTGCTAGGCCAGTGTTAAACTGCCACTCCTGTGAAGGCCCTTTTGAGGGCCTTTTTATGCTTTAAAGGGGTGAAAATGAGCTTTAGTACTTGGTTGGGACTATTGGCGATTTGTTGCTTGGGCGCTATGTCCCCTGGGCCGAGTTTGGCGATGGTCGTGCGTCATACCTTAGGCGGTGGTCGCGGGAAAGGGATTGTGTGTGCTTGGGCGCACTCGATTGGCATAGGGGTCTATGCGCTAGTCACGCTACTTGGTCTTGCGGTAATGCTGAAAAATGCGCCTTTGGTTTTTAATGGGATAGCGATTTTAGGCGCGCTCTATCTGGCATGGATGGGGCTCCAAGCATTACGCTCAAACGGTGGCATGCAGGCAAAACTTACGGCGGGGGAGGCGACGGATACACTTACAGCGGCGCGCGATGGTATCGCGATTTCCCTGTTCAATCCTAAGATTATGCTGTTCTTTTTAGCGCTGTTTAGCCAATTTGTGATGGTTGCAGATAGTTTTACTGGTCAAGCACTTATCGTACTAACACCACTGGTAGTTGATGGGCTCTGGTACACCTTAATTGCGTTAGTGTTATCCCATTCTAGTATATTGCCTAAGTTGCGGGAAAAAGCGGGCTTGATTGATAAACTTTCTGGTGTGGTATTGATTCTGCTGGCAATACGGGTGCTGTATAGCCTCTATGTGTAGTTGTTCACTATTTTTTGAGCATATAACTCGGATTGCCCGCCAAATAGCTAGTACCGCTAAAATTAGGTTTCACGCATCTTACGGCGCCATCTAACATTGCTAATTCTTGAAATTCCGAAGTAAGAAATAGCTTTATGTGGCAATGGAGATCTTGGGATTCATATTTAAATACTGCCAGCAGATTCTCAGGGCTACCAGCTTGTTGATAAACTTTGGTTAGGTGATATTGATGTGCGCTTAATGTTGATTGTGAAATAAGCGCATCACCCAAATTCACAATAAACCACTCACATGTTGAAAGCATAATAATTTACCTTACCTGAACTCGGGGTAACGAGTGTCGAAAAAATCTAAATTTAACAAACTAAATCAATGCTATAAATGATTTTTTTGAAAGGAAAAATCTTTTCTTTCTGACTGAGTGCGCAGATTTTTGCGTATATCAAGGCGCTCAGTCGTACGGCATCGCGAGCTATGGTTAGACAGAGCAACGCACAGAGGCCCGAAAAGATGCCTATTCAGCGGCTCTACTTATCCCGAGCTCAGGTTACCTCGTTAGCGCTGCACAGTGTAAAATCTTTTAGCTGAATAAATGGTTTATGGGGCGTAACGTCACATTGGTCTGAGATTCGTTACCACACTTCATCTGACTATATCGCTAGTGCGGCTTTTAGCGTTGTAATTTCAGTGGGTGTTAGCGGTCGCATTTCTCCCTCTGGTAGACTGTTTAGTGTGTTTGTTGCTGCTTTGCTTTCTGTACAATTATCTTCGCTTACTGTTTCAAGGCTGAGTGTCATTAAGGCCACTCGCTGTAAATCGATAACCTTATAACCTAAGGCGCTGGACATCCGCCGAATTTGCCGATTTAAGCCTTGGATCAGCACTATTTCAAATTTATCTTCACTAAGCCTACGAACTTTACAGGGGAGAGTATCTACCTCTTTGTACTTTACGCCGCTGGCCATTAGCTTAATAAACTCATCGGTGAAGGCCCTCTCTAGCTGCACATGGTAGGTTTTACTGTGGGCAAAACTGGGGTGCATCAGTTTGTGGGTGAGTTCGCCATCGTTAGTGAGCAGCAATAATCCGCGGGAATCCTTATCTAATCTGCCGACGGGGTAGAGTCTTGGTGTTGGCGGCAGTAAGTGGATCAAGCTGGATTTATCGTCTTTGAGTAAACGGCAATCTGTACCTACGGCCTTATTGAATAGCCAATAGGTAGGAGTTTCGCTGCCTAATACAGGTTTTGCATCCAAGCAAATACTATCAAGGCATTGACCATCTGCATCGAGCTGGACTGGGTCGTGATGTGTGGCAATCTTACCATTTCGCGTAATGCGTCCAGCCTCGATTAAGCGGCAGGCCTCTCGGCGTGAACTGATGCCACATTGGGCAAGGTATTTAGCTAGACGCATAAATGATTAAGTTAAAACGGGTGATGGACTTGGGCGCGATAATACAGGATTTTGGATAAACGACGCATCGCAAATGCAAGGCTTAAGCACCAAATAATATTGAGGTTCGTTTGCAGCCACATATTGGTACTAACCAAACAGAAATGATTGTCTATATCACAGGGCGGAAAATCCAGTTGGCTCCAATCCAGTTGTAAACTCAGGCTAATAGCGCTGATAAAACTTAATAAACTCAAGTAAAACAATGGCCTTGGGCAGATAAGTTTAGGAACGACTCCGGCAATAATCACTAAGGCATGCAAGGTGAGCGTGCTTAAGAGATAGCTAGTGGAAACCAGTCTATGCATGGTTAAAAAGTTAATCGGAAAAATGCCCATCAAAATCACCGAAGTGCCAACCCAAACACCTGTGAGTGCAATATATTGGCTAAAGCTATCGAGCTTGAGTAAGTACAGCCCAGCCATAGAGATCAGCATGCAAATCCCTGCGGCCAATAATCCTAAATTAAACACATAGGCAAGGGGCGAGTGGGTATAGTCCCCTAAAAAATCGGCGCGGATAAATAGGGCGCTAACGCCCATGGTTTGGTATTGTCCATACAGAGCAACCATCACTCCTATCGCACTGAGCAGTGCGGCTCCCACAATCAACCAAGTGATTAGGCGATGTAAATCGTAAAAACTGGGTTCACGCTGTCTTGGATTCATTTGGCTTTTAATGAATAGTGGTGTGGGTTAAGGGGCAAGGTTGAATAATCGGGTGTAACTTGCCTGAATCCCTTCATGAAGGCAAGTATTCTAAATAGCGCTGCATTTAACCTTTAAAACAAAGGGAGCCAGTCAAGTGGCTCCCTTTGTTTTGTGTTGCTTTCAATAAACCTTGTGATACTTAACTACATCAGTGGCGTTTACGGAAAATGACAATTGCAATGGCTACTGCTGCGAGGATCATGCAATACCATGCATGGGACACGGCTGCTAGCGGTGTGATGCTAAATGTCGAGGCGATTAACAGCGCTTGTGCACCATAGGGTATTAACCCTTGGATAATACAGGCAAAAATATCGAGTACACTGGCAGCTCGTTTAGGTGTTACGCCGTGTTTTTCTGCGAGATCTTTCGCAATGTCACCAGTGACAACAATCGATACCGTATTGTTAGCAACGCAGCTATTGGTCACGGCTACAATTCCCGCCATCCCTAATTCGGCCGCGCGGCATGAGGCTTCGCCTTGGGCTTTTGAGAAACGGGTGATGAGCTTTTCAATCTGTTTGCTCACAAAGGCTAAACCACCTTGTTGCTGCATCAGCGCGGCTAAACCACCGACTAACATCGACAGGATAAAAATTTCCTGCATATTGCTAAAGCCCGCGTAGATATCCTTACCAAATTGGATTACGCCATAGTCCATCGTTAGCAAGCCTGTGGCACCCGCAAGCAGTATGCCTAAGGTTAAGACGACAAATACGTTTAGTCCTGCAACTGCTAATACTAGAATCGTCAGGTAAGGTATCACCTTAATAAAGTCGATATCTTGAGCGGCTAGATCGGCTTGTCCTTGTCCTGCGATGACAAAGGCAACAAAGGTCAGCAGTGAAGCTGGGATAGCAAAAATCAGGTTCTCGCGGAATTTATCTTTCATATCACAGCCTTGAGTTCGAGTGGCCGCAATCGTGGTATCCGAAATAATTGAGAGGTTATCACCAAACAGTGCGCCAGACATCACGGCGCCGGCCATCAGGGCATAATCAATTTGTGCCTGATCGGCAACGCCTAAGGCTATAGGTGCCACGGCGGCGATCGTGCCCATAGAGGTACCCATGGCCGTTGCAATAAAGGCGGCAATCACAAAAAAGCCTGGCAGTAATAGGTTTGAGGGAATAAGAGATAAACCTAAGGCTACGGTTGCATCGACACCGCCAGTGGCTTTCGCTACCGCCGCAAAGCCGCCAGCCAGCAAGTAAATTAAACACATGGCAATAATATTGCTATGGCCAATTCCACCAATAAAGGTATCAATGGCTTGATTTAATTTTTGCTTTGATAGCACCAAAGCCAGAATAATGGCCGGCAGAATAGCAATCACACTCGGTAATTGATAGAAAGCAAAGTCCACACCTTGGCTTTGGAAATAGACGCCTGCGCCAATAAACAGACTTAAAAAAACGAATAAGGGTAACAGGGCAACAAATGATGCTGTGTTACTCGGTGCAGTGGTTTGGGTTGATTGACTCAATGTAATTTCTCTTTTACTCGGCGGGTTGTCTGCGTGCTCCTTGGCAGTCAAACTCGCTCTAAATCTATGTCGCCTTGGCATCATATCCTAGCAACTTGGTGCCAAGCATATTGGATTGCCAATTTACTGTCAATCTAGACGTCTAGATGTTTTTACTTCCGTTGTAATCTGTTCGTTAAAAAGAGGTTTAAATCGTGGTTCGTCTTAATTTTTTATCTTAATAAACAGTATATTAAAACTATTTTGTTAATGATTTACTGGTTGTTGTTAGCCAATGCTAAATGTGAATTACTCAGTAATATAGCAATAGAGGGCTATTTCTTCCTCCACCGCTGATACAGTTTAGTGGATCTTAAGTTGGTGTACGATTCGGTGTTATTGGGTTTTCTGTTGTTTTTGACAAAGTACTACGTGCTGAGAGTGTGAGGAGTTATGTTAGTTTTTAACATTTTAATTTTGCGGGTATCTTTTCGCATAACATACTAATGCCACTCTTGCTGTTAGTAACCAGATGCGGTAAAACGGTGATCCTTCATCCACACCTCACATAGCCAGCAGCATCGTGATACGAAGAGCTAAGCCATTACTGGGCACGTTAATTGAAATTGCAGTCGAATCGGTAGTTGAAGAACCCAGCCAACCAACACTCGATGAGCAAGCCATTCAAGCTGCGATTACTGCGGCTTTTTCTCGCATTGCACAAATTGGACGTTTATTAAGTTTTCATCAGCAAGATAGTGAGTTAAATCTTCTAAACCGTCAGCCTGGCCATTGGGTCACCCTAAGCCAAGATAGTCTAAGGGTATTTAAATTAGCCAAGTGGTTTGGTAAAGCTAGCGACAACTTATTTAATTGCACCATTGGTGGTGAAATGATGTCTCGCGGGGCGTTACCTTGCTACCTTGGTATGCCGCTACTTTTGCAGGGCGATTGGCAAGATATTGAAATTAAAGGGAACCAAGCGCGGTTAGCTCGGCCATTAATTGTTACTTTTGACGGTATCGCCAAGGGGTATGCGGTTGATATGGCAGTAAGTGAGTTACGTCGTGCAGGGGTTTCTGGTGGTTGGGTCAATGCGGGAGGGGACTTGCGAGTATTTGGTTCTGCCTCCTTGGATGTGCTTTGTCGAGGCTCAAATGGATTAAGCCAGAAGATAACAGTCCGCAATATGGCTCTGGCAAGCTCACGAGTTTCGCAGCAATTGAGCCTAGGTTGTCCAGCATTATTACTGCCGACAGGTAATGTCGATATGATGAGCTTTGATGCGTCTAATGAGCGTGTTGTTAGCGTTCAAGCGCCTTTCGCATGGCGTGCAGATGCACTAACTAAGGTGGCTGGTTATCTTTCAGCTAAAGCTGCAAAAGATAAAATTAATCAGCTCGGCGGCCAGTTAGTCTGTTAACCGTTATATTTAAACATGCTCGGTACCAAGCCATTGTTTTAAATAAAAACTGGCCAATCCTTTTAGGCTTGGCTAGTATCTCAAATGCCTCTCTTTAAGCGACTTTAAAGCGCGAGACTTCTTTTTGTAGATTGCTACAAATGGCTCGGGTATTGACCACTATTTGCTGTGTTTCTTGGATCACCATATTGCAATATCTTGTTTTATCAGACAGTTCAGTCAAGTTACGATTGATTTCCTCAGTGACGTGGGTTTGTTCTTCTGTTGCGGTCGCGGTTTGAGTCGACATCTCACTGACTTTAGAAGTGGAATTTAGGATCTGATCTAAGGCATCTTGTGTCTGACTGGCAAGGGTAACCGTCGAATGGGTGAGGCTGGCGCCTGATTCAATACTCTTCACCGCATCATTAACGCCCCGCTGTAATTCTTCGATCATGCTCTGAATATCTTGAGTCGACGTTTCGGTACGACTCGCCAGAGTACGTACTTCATCGGCGACCACCGCAAAACCACGCCCTTGTTCACCAGCACGAGCAGCCTCAATGGCAGCATTAAGAGCGAGCAGATTAGTTTGCTCCGCAATTGAGCGGATCACATCCAGTACCGAGGCAATGTTAGCGGAGTTGACGGAGAGCTTTTCGATAACAGCGACTGCATTTTTAACCGATTCAGACAATTGCTGAATATGATGCACCGATTGCGTCAGGATTTTTTTCCCCTCAATAGTCTGATCATTGACCTTAGTGATTTCGGTAGCAGTATGCAGGGCGTTGCTGGCCACTTCCCTTACCGCGGCACTCATTTCATTTACGGCTGTAACTATGGTGTCGACAAATTGTTCCTGCTCGTGGCTGATCCCTATGGTGGTAGCTGATTTAGTCGCTAGGTTTTCAACGGTATGGCTCACATCTTTGGTTTGACTGATAATGGCGATTACCATCTGTTGCAGCTGGGCAACGAACAAGTTAAAAGCATTGGCCAGTTCGCCAATTTCATCTTGGCGAGTGATAGGAATTCGTTGGGTTAAGTTGCCATCGCCATCGACTATGTCATTAATTCTATTAGTAATGTCTTGAATCGCGTTGACAATAATCTTAGGGCCAAAGTAGGCAATCACGAGGGCGACAATAGCGACAAGCGTAGCTATCGTAACTGACATTTGAGTTTGGGCTGTAGCCTGCTCGGTGGCTTGTAAATCCAGTTCTTTAACGCGATTGTCGGCGGCTTCACCTGCGGCATTGTAGATGTTTCTTAGGGCTTTAAACTCTTTTTTGGATTTGCTTTCGTGTAGTTGTCTTGCTAGGTCGAACTGACTATTTTTTACTGCATTTATCACGTCAGATGAGGCTTGATACCAGAGCGAAAACTGTGCTTCAAAGCCATTGGTGGATTGCAATACTTGGGTATGATCCTGCAAGAGTTTTTTAAACTCCCCCATTCGATCGCGGGCCTGATCGACATTCTCTTGCCAGTTATCTATTTCGCTTTTACGGCTGTCACTACCCAGATCGGATCTGAGTAACACTTCTTCACTTAGCTGTGCTTGGTAGAGATCGCGGTCAGCGTTGAGAATGGCTGAAATCGCAGGATTAAATAACTGACTAAACTCCTGCATTTGCTTAAGGGTTGAGCGGCTTTGCATAGCATCAGTAATTGCCATAACGATCAAGGCGGTCGCCATAATGGCAAACATCAGCGAAAACTTTACTCGAATACTATTAAACATAGGGTACTCCATAACGTACTGACAAAATTGCTTATTAAATAGCTTAGTCGCTATTTTGTGGTTTGCAGTAACAACAGAAAATTAAGGAGAATCATCGTAGGAAAGCCCCACTGATATGGGGCTATTGAGTCGATTTAATCAGCACAGGCGCTTAGGGCTGATATTTTAGGTTTGGGCTTTATCTGCACTAACATTACCCCCAAGATAACCATTGAACCGCCAAGGTAGTGATAAACGGCTAAGGTCTCATTTAAGATTATCGCCGCAAATATAGCCGCCAGAATTGGCATTAGATTGAAGAAAATACTGGTGCGTTCGGCGCCCAATTTGCTAATGCCATTAATCCACGCCCAAGGGGCGATGAGTGATGCACCAAGGGCGGCGTACACAATAAGTGGTGCAGCTTGGCTGCTAATCGTGACGCTTGGTGCACTAAACAGCAGCGGAGTTAACATCAACACAGCGATAATGCCCTGAATATACACTGATTCCCACGTCGATATCGGTAGCTGCCAGCGTTTTAGCAGTACCCCATAAAGGGCGTAAACAAACGCACTGATAAGTAATAATAAATCCCCCTCAGTAACCCCTATCGCCAGATTAGCCATATCCCCGTGGCTTAGCATAAACACTAAGCCCAGCAGTGAGATTAGGCTGCCAGCAAAAACTAATGGCGAGAGCTTTTGCTTGAGTAAAGGTACCGCCAAAAACAGGCTTATCATAGGTACTATCGAGTTGATTAATGCCATATTGGTGGCGGTTGTTGTCGCGGCGGCAAAATAGGCAAGGCCCTGATTTAATACCATTCCTAAGGCGGCTAAGGTTGCTAATTTCGGTAGCAGAGGAATGATTGTTCTACGTTTTTTCAAGACGGGTTTGAGCATAAAAGGGGTAAGCACAAGCATGGCAAAAAACCAGCGATAAAAGGCAATGGCTTCAGGGGCGATAATTCCAAAGGAAAGTTTGTTAACAATGGCGTTACCCGCCCAAATCATTACGGCGAGTAGTGGAAATAAATACAACATAGGTCAGTCTTCATTGGGGGAAACGAGCCGATGCCAAGTGGCAAACGTGCTGTCATAGATAGTCGCTATTATTGCTGGTCTTTTATGATATAAATATTGCTTAAAAGACAATGTCAGTTCCTCAATAGACAACCACCGCATCAATCGATGTTTTGATTGGATGTAAAGTCGAGTTTTAGGAGTACGATGCACCCTATTTACCATCCACTTAATTCTGAGCAAGCGCCAGTGGCAGATATTTTCTTCAACTATGAAGCCTTTCTGCCCAATACCATTACACCAAAACATAGCCACATTTGGGGGCAATTACAGCTGATCAGCGGTGGCATTATGGAGTTGCATGCGGCTGGACAACGATTTTTGTCGCCATCCCAATATGCGATTTGGGTGCCAGCAGGCGTAGAGCATGAGAGTTACACCCGCCGCAGTATCCATTACTGCTCATTGAATATTGTTGCCAGTCGGGCGCAGGTTTTTCCTGATGAAACTTGTTTACTTGTGGTGACGCCGATAGCGCAGGCAATAGTGAACGATCTCCGCCAGCGACAGGTGCGTGTTGCACAAACGGATGCGGATAAACGTTTGGTTGAGGTGTTAATTGACCAGTTAATCTTAGGTCAGGCGCAGCCACAATTTTTGCCTTCGAGTACCGATAAACTGTTGCAACCTATTTTGCAGCAACTTGAACTCGAGCCAGCCAGTCAAATAAGTCTTAAAAGCTGGGCGAGTGAATTACATACCACAGAACGCACACTCGCTCGGCGTTGCCAAGACCGCCTTGGAATGAGTTTTACTGAATTGCGTCAGCGGCATAAGTTTATTTATTCGTTGCAATTGCTACGTGAAGGCTTATCAATCAAAGAAGTTGCCCTGACATTGGGCTATAACCAAACTTCACCCTATATTGTGATGTTTAAAAAATATGCTCAATACTCACCCGAGCAATATCGCCGCCAGCTGGCATAAAAATAGGGCGCGGCTATTGCCGCACCCTATGTCATAAAAGAGAGGATTTAAGGGATTTTTATAACAGGCATTAATCGGAGGCTTTTTGGCGATTCCGCTTATCCTGTCGCTTCTCTTTTAAGGTTTTCATCGGCGGTTTTTTCGCTTTTTCTTTACTCATGGAAAATACTCCTAACTAAAATGAGATTAAGTAAAGTCAAACTATCGAGTGTAGCGCCGCATTCTCACCGACAGTTAGTTCAAATTAATCTATCGATAAATTTGAATAATTTAAAGCATTCTGAGCGAGATAAAACACTTTGACCTCTTTATGGTTTCTACATAAGCGCTGCCATACTTAGTAAGTTTTTAAGAGGAGTAAGTGTTAGCTCTCTGCTATTAATTCATTTCGCGGCCAGTAAATAACTTCAAAATCGTATCCTCCAATATATTTTTATGCCTGTGCTAGATGCCGCCGCAAATAGCGACCTAAAAGCATGTTGCCACTGAAATTTGAACATGCTTTATTCTAAAGTTGTTATTTTTTTTCCGTTAATTTTTAGGTTGTCTCTTGCTAAGGGAAATATCCTTCACCATAAACAGCACAGGTTTACCTAAAATATTTACCTCAGCATATTCACCTTTGGTACGGCCCAGTAAGCTCACACCTAAATCGGAAATGACAGAGTAGTGACCCGCTCTTGGTTTGTGTCTAGGTGGGTATACCAGTTCTATACGATACTCCTGCTGATCCTGTTGATTAACGAGGAGCACTTCACGCCCAACGGTTACTTTATCTAGGGTTTCTTCACTTTTAAGTTGATCGAGCTTTGCTATCACCGCCGCCAGTGCGGTGGGGCGTAATGAGGCATTAAAACTGTTTTGCAAGTAATAGGTTTCTGTTTTCAACATAAAAGACTGAAATAGATTACTAAAAAAAGAATAAAACATAGCTACCCCAAATATGAGCTAGATAACAGCTAAGCCCCAGCATAAAAATAGGAGCAATAAATTGAAATGTGGGTAATCAGATGCCGAGTGCGAGTAGCACTCGGCTTAAACTGGGAATTTAAGAGACAGGCGTGCCGCGCGGGATAAATAATCAAGTGTATTCAGAGTTAACCAAGCTGACTTAAGTCTGAGTAATGAAAATGCATTTTTTAACACAGGCTACATCTCCATATAAATTTAAGATTAAATTAATCATCTAACAGGGTTAATGATTAATGACTAATAAACTGTCCATACCATAGGCCAACTAAAAAAATAAAGCAAGCCTGAAAATGATTGTCATATTAATAACAATATAATAACGGATAACTGGGTAAAACTTATTTTACTCAAAATACTTGTTCTTTAATTGCAGCTGTTAAATTTTAAAGCACTATGTATAAAAATGTTTAGACTTCTAGATGGCCGTCTGGTAGCTTGGGTGCAGTGCACAAATCTTGTGCGGTTTTAGTGTCTATTTTCGCAAAGTGCCCCCAATGTTTGTGTTGGCTTAGGCGCAATGGTTGGGAATTTTTCAGGGGAAGGAAGCAAAAATGAAACTTGAATCACTGGCGTTACACCACGGATATGAGTCTGAGGCAACGACTAAAGCTGCTGCGGTACCTATTTATCAAACGACGTCCTATACCTTCGATGATACCCAGCATGGTGCTGATTTATTTGACTTAAAAGTCGCTGGCAATATTTATACGCGGATTATGAACCCAACGACCAGCGTACTTGAGCAGCGTCTTGCCGCCATTGAAGGCGGGATCGGTGCGCTTGCTGTGGCGTCTGGCATGGCGGCTATTACCTATGCGATTCAAGCTCTAACTCAGGTTGGCGATAATATCGTCAGCACCAGCCAGCTCTATGGCGGTACTTACAATTTGTTTGCCCATACGCTTCCGCGCCAAGGAGTCGAAGTGCGGATGGCGGCCTTTGATGATTTTGAAGGACTTGAAGCTTTAATCGATGCCAAAACCAAGGCGTTATTTTGTGAGTCTATCGGTAACCCCGCCGGTAATATTGTCGACCTTAAACGTTTAGCCGAGATTGCCCATAAACATGGTGTGCCTTTAATTGTCGATAACACTGTCGCCACGCCAGTCCTATGTCGTCCATTTGAGCATGGTGCCGATATCGTTATTCATTCCCTCACTAAATACATTGGCGGCCATGGTACAACCATTGGCGGTGTGATTATTGATTCGGGTAAATTCGATTGGGTGGCGAATAAAGAACGTTTTTCCTTGCTAAATCAGGCCGATCCTTCCTACCACGGTGTGGTCTACACCGAAGCCTTTGGCCCCGCGGCCTTTATCGGACGTTGCCGTGTGGTGCCGCTGCGTAATACGGGGGCGGCACTTTCACCCCACAGTGCATTCCTGTTGTTACAAGGACTTGAAACGCTGAGTCTGCGTATGGAACGTCACTGTGCTAATGCGCTCGCGTTAGCCGAGTATTTGATACTGCATCCTTCGGTAAGTTGGGTTAATTATGGTGCGCTACCAAGTAGCCCTTTCCGTGAGAATTGCGAAAAAATCACTGGCGGTAAAGCGTCTGGGATCATCAGTTTTGGCATTAAAGCGGCTACACCTGAGGAAGGGAAAATTGCGGGTGGCAAGTTTATCGACGGCCTGAAGATGGTTTTGCGCTTAGTGAACATTGGTGATGCGAAATCGTTAGCCTGTCATCCTGCCAGCACTACTCACAGACAACTCGATGCGAATGAACTTGCTAGAGCTGGGGTGTCTGAAGATCTCATTCGTATTTCCGTCGGCATTGAACATATCGACGATATTATCGCCGATGTTTCGCAGGCGCTGGAAAAAGCTTTGATGTAAAGTTTGTCATATCATCGTATGTGTTTGAAAAAGGCCGCTAGCAGAAGCGGCCTTTTGCGTTTGAAGGATAAACGTCTCTTACTCATTTGCTTCTTGAAGGCGGTTACGCGCTTTTTGATAGAAGTAAGATACGCTCAGTAAAATGACTCCAATTAACATAAAGGCGATCACTTTTTGCACCAGTTCGAAGGACGCCATATCCAGTAATAACACCTTGAGCGTGGCTAAGGTAAAGAGTCCTGCGGCGAGGCGGATCATATCCGTATGTTGGGGTTTTAAGCTGATAAACATCAAGACACTGCCATGCACCACTAATAAAATCGCACTGAGCGGCGCGGCAATCATGTTATCAAATACATAACTCCAGGTGAGATAACTGAGCGCAAGTAACCCATGCCAACCCCATTTCAACCATTGCAGCGGTAAGAAGCGTCGATGTAAACGGATAGCAACGCCGCGGCGTAATATCAGCGTGGCAAGCAATGCTAAGGCGGTAAATTCGCAGAGGATCAGTAACGCATTATTCAAATCTACTCTCAACGATATCTCAAAATGCAGCAGGATAGGCAGCAACGCTAAGCCAAGGCAAAGACCGTAGGCAAGACTGTAGCTTGAGCGCACTGCGGCTTGGATTTCACTGGCAATGTGACCGAATAAGCTGGTCTTTTCACCCGTATGGTTAGCCCCTCTTTGGAGTAATAGTGCAAAGTAGCCACTGAGCGCTAAAGCCGTCATCGACCAAGCCACCACATCAGTGCGATTTAATCCATAGACAAGTACAGTCAGCGGCAGTGCAAAGTAATAGGGACTCAGTTGCCATTGAAGGGTTAATAGTAGCCGCCACCTGTCGGGGAGAGTGCGATAACGAATGAGTACAAATCCCATAACAAGCATGCCAATCAGCAGCGCAATAAACCCTTGCCAGACTTCAATCAGACATAAGCTCGCTGTGGTGAGTATGGCAAGCCAGGTCAGAATTTTAGTTTCAATCTCAAGGGCTTTGTGTCTAACCACATAGGCAAGTCCAAGGCTGAATAGGCTGCTAAGCCAGAATGCGGCTGCGGTAAACTCCCAATAACTGCGGATGACTTTAGGTAATAAAAGCAGTGGTAAAAGAAGATAACAGCCGATTTGTATCTGTTTAGCGGCCTGAGCGAATAAGGATTCTGGATAGTATCTACGATACCAATAATGACCCAACAATAGGGCAGCGAACAATTCAATCCGCGCGAGTTTGGCCATCAGTGGCTGTGCACTAAAACTCATGCTGCCGGAGAGGGTAACGCCTTCGATTACAGCGAATAACAATGGTAGTAGCAATAGCCAGGCGGCAAACTCACCGACCACCAGTTTGTCTTTGCTACTTAAATATAAGAGTAACAGGCTAAGGAGTGGCACAATGGCGAGGTAGTAATCACTGCTAACAAGATAAGCTGTAATCAATAGCGTCGCGACATAAAACCCGCTGAGGCTTTCTTTTAGCAGATAACAGAGTTGTCCTTCTAAGGTGGAGAGAGTTGATTCATTAGTTTTTAATTGATTGATTGTAAATAACAATCCGCCAGCACTTAAGGCTAATGCGATAAGGGGGAAGCCAAGGGCACCCACTGGCAATAAGCCGCCGAGTTCGAGTAAGGTCAAGCCCGAGAGTAGGCTGTAGGCATTGAGCGCCAGCCCCATCACTAGCAAGACATAGGCTTCGGCGCGCACTGAAATCAGTTTTTCGTTGAGCCCAATCCACAACAGTAATATTGCCTCGAGTAGCAATACTAATCCTAAGAAATCATGGCTTACCAGATAAAGTGCCGCAAAGGCGGCAAAGCTTCCGCCAAGCACTAGCAAGAGGCTAGATTGGGATTTAGCGAGCCGATTGTTAAGTTTGAGGTATAGCCCTACGCAGACTAGTGCGTTAGCGACAAATATTTCCCCTGCAAACTCAGTAAATTGTGTCAGTTCAAAGATCACAAAAGCCAATAACGCAATCGGCAGTGCCAATACCCTATGGCTTAGTGATGTTGTCGATGAGTTAACGATAAGCCCAGCTAGCCCATAGAGATAAAAGAGCGCGTTAAGACTCACAACGGCCAGCACAGCTTCGCCGTGCCATTGCTGGAGTGGTAAATCGACAAAATCGCTGAAGGCTTCAATACAAGCGATATGTAATAAGGCGGTCATTTCAAGCAGTAATGGCCACTGCAATTTGCGGCTTTGTGCTAATGCCCCAGTACCAATCAGCAGTAAGTAGGGAATATATAGCAGCGGCGCATAGCTTTGGGATAACAGCATCATTGGTGCCGTTGAGCCACCAATTAAGGCGATGACCGCAATGACTTTGGCATCGAGGCGCATTGAAAGGCCATAGCCCGCTAAGGTAATCAATAGCAATAGAATAAAGCTGGCGCCGTTGGGAATAATCTCAAAATAGGGGCCAATAAAATAAGCGCATAGGTAGTTTAAGATCAGCCCTAATCCAACGATTCCAGAGCCAAAGTCGGCCATACCTTGGCGTTTTTGACGGATAAAAATGCCGCCAGCGATAATCGCATTTGCACAGCCAAAACCGAGTAATGCTTTACCGAGTTCAGAAAACCAGTGATTGATGGAATATTGCAGCAGATAACCAAAACCTAGGGTGAGGGTAATAATGCCGGCGACAGTCATTAAAAATACTGGCCCCAAGCCCTTCGCTTGATAATGTTGATAGAAGCCTTTTAGCTGTTCTTTTATGGCCACAAAGGGCGCCATTATTGCGGCAACGCCTTGCGATAAAAAGGCTTCTACTTGGGCTTCAACTTGGCTTGTTGCTTGAACACCTAGTTCTACCCTAGTTTGCTTTATCAGCTCGAAATCAGTGGCTTGTGGCGAATCATGTTGCTCGCGAGAGCGCGGGTTAGTTTGGCGCAGCCATGGATCATCCTGCCAAGGTGACGTGGCAGGGGCTTGTGACTCAATAGGATGTGAAACCGTTTCGGACTGCAGAGCGGCATGGCTCGCCATTGCGTGGGCATCTGTTGTGAACGCAATCGGGGATGACTCGGCAGCAGATTGCTCAGTTATGCTGCTCGTGTGAATGAAACCATTATTTTGCTGTTCAAGCTTTAAGCTTAAGGTATCAAGTTTGGCTGAGAACTCAGCTAGTTGGCGGTCAAGTGAAGATTGCTGCGCGAGGTGCTGCAACGTTAATTGCGTCAATTCTGCCTTGAGTTGCTCTACGTCATCCTTTAACGGCATATCAGTATCCTAAATACGCTATCCATATAAATCAGGTACATAAAAGTCTAAGTCGTTTAGTTTTATGTATTTGCTTTCGCGGATTGTACTGACAACTTCGGGCGGCGGCTAGTTAAAAGCCGCTGTTCAGAAAATTCTGATGATGAGCATCTGAGCTAATTTTGCGAAAACAGCGCTAATCGCTAGCGCCAGTTTCGCGGTGTAGAAAGGACTATTTTTGGGCTTGCAGGATGACAAATTTGCCATTTGAGGCAACGGTGGTGCAGTTTTTAAATAAGCGTTGTAATTTCACATGATAAGCCAAGTGACGATTGCCCACTATATGTAAAATCCCACCATTTTTTAACCGACGACGGGCATCTAAAAACATTTGCCAAGCAATATGATCGGTAATGGCCTCACCTTGATGGAAGGGCGGATTACACAGCACTAAATCAGGCTCTACATTATCGGGAAAGTGGCTCATGCAATCATCCCAATGAAAATGTCCTTTGCCTTCGGGGAGTTGATTGGTTGTCCAATTGGCCTTTGCCGAGGCAACAGCCATTTCGGAGTCATCGATAAAATGGATATCGGCATTGGGATATAATTGGGCGGCACGAAGTCCGAGCACGCCATTACCACAGCCAAGGTCGACAACCGTGTTAAATTCACCTTTTGGCAGATTATCGAGCATAATTCGTGCGCCAATATCGAGCTTGTTGGCGGCAAAGACATTGCTTAAATTGCTGATTTTCAGGTTAAACTCTGGAATATCCCAAATGATTTCATTTGGCAGTGTTCTTGGCTTACCATCACTAATACAAGTGATCACGCGGGTTTTCTTCCAAGCAAGGCTGGCGCTCGCTGGCCCCAAGTGTTTAGCAAATAATGCCAGTAAACTCGCGTTGATTGATTTGGCTTTTGCGCCAACTAAGACGCGACAGCCAGCGGGTAATACCTGCGACAGGCGCATGAGCTGGTGGGCAAAGTAGGTGAGATTCTTCGGTAATTTCATCAACACTAAGGCGACATCTTGAGGCAAGGTGTCGCGACTGGTAAACCATTGCAGGTTATCCATCGGCAATTGATTGCGATGATGATTTTGTTCGGCACCTAAAAAACTGGTTCTGGCATCGGTTTCAACGCGAAGCGGCCAGTTGGGATTGATACGCGAGAGGGCGCAACTTAAGGCACCAAAACTATCGTTAATAATGGCCGTTGGCACAGCTGGTTGTTCACCTTCAATCAAACTATTGATTAAATGCTCGTCTGCGGCATCCCACGCTTGAAGATTCGATTCCTGCGATGCGGGATAGCGAAATAGTTCGAGTTCTATTCCTGCTACTGAAAATTGTGTCGTCATGTTGTGTTGTGCCAATAAAAATAAGGCGCTGATTATCGCAGATTTCATGGCCGCTTGCGATGTTTGCCTTAGTTTGTATACCTTGAAGTATGTCTTTGATGCCGTACCATGGCAGCCAAGTTTACTGGTCAAATTTGAATCCTCAGACTGAGGCTGGATACACTGTTGACTCGCAACGCTGCGCAAACCTACGTAAAACACTACTATCATTGGCGTTAGGCTGATTGTCGAAAGAGCGAACTGTGAATAAGGTGGGGGTATGAAACAAGCTGAATTAGGATTCGAATTTGAGGATTGTCCTTTGGATACACCTGATGATGTGCTTGCCATCGAAAGCCTCGATATTGGACAACTCGAACCACCTATCACCTTAGTGCGGGATTATCTAGGTAAGGCGCAGCAAAATGCGTTGATTAATGAGGCGCAATCATATCCGCTTACTCGCCCGCAAATTCAAGTGTTTGGACGATATCATTCGATCCCTCGCCAGCAGGTTTGGTATGGCGATTTGGGATGTGACTATATGTATTCGGGGCTATTTATTCGCGCCTTGCCTTGGCCTCAGTATCTGCAAAAATTACGCGATAAATTGCAGCGAGATTTTAGCCTTGGCAGTAATGGGGTGTTAGTTAACCGTTACGCCGATGGCCAAGATTGTATGGGGGCCCATAGTGATGATGAACCTGAAATTGCCCACGGCAGCGATATTGCCTCCATCAGCTTAGGTGCGACTCGTGATTTTGTGATGAAACATAAACATAGCAAGCTTAAATACACGATTAGTTTACATAGTGGTGATTTATTAATTATGCACTGGCCTATGCAACGTGACTGGTTGCACAGTGTACCTAAGCGCCTAAAGGTCACAGAGCCTCGTTGGAACTATACATTTAGGCAACTTATCGTTAATTATCATGGATAATTGAAAGGTTATTGAATTCAAAATGTTGTCGGATTTGTTAGGTTTTAAGTTGCAAAACGGGCGCTGAAATTTGATCTTTTATACTTGAAGCAGTACTCTGCGGCCACTGGATTTACCCATATTGAGAGTTGAATATGTCCAATACCCAAGTGCAGAGCACCGTGGCTGAGACCATCAATCAGAAGTTAACTGAGAGCTTCTCACCAACCTATTTAGAAGTGCTAAACGAAAGCCATCGTCATCATGTACCTCCTAATTCAGAGACTCACTTTAAAGTTGTGGTGGTCAGCGATGAATTTGAAGGGCTCCGTTTGCTTGCCCGTCATCGCTTAGTGAACAACTGTTTAGCCGATGAGTTAGCTAATGGTGTCCACGCGCTTTCTATTCATACCTTTACTCAAAGTGAATGGGCGACGAACGGCGAGGTGCCTAAAACCCCCAATTGTCGCGGCTAATTATCGCTATTTAGGACGGGTCATGCTTAAAACAAAAAGCCACTTTATTAAAGTGGCTTTTTGTTTTAAGTCAAATTGGTCTCATTCTTAGGTTCCCCTGTCGAATATTCTGTGTTAACAATATGTTCTATTTATCGAGTTAAGCGCCTATTTTCTACAAAAAGAGTGCTATTTTTCATGTGGTTAACAGTTTTTGTTGCGGGGAGTGTGTGATGCGTTATTTGGGGGGGCTGTTATTTGCGGTATTGTTTTTTGGCGTGACTGGCTGTAATCCCTCATCTCAACATGCGGAGTCTATTTCCGTTGCTGAAGGACCTCCTGTTAAAGAGGTGATTGAATGGCGTTTAGCCACTTCTTGGCCAAAAAATTTTCCTGGGTTAGGCATGGCCCCTGAGCGTTTTGCCACGCTTGTCGATGAGATGTCCCACGGCCGATTGCACATTAGCGTCTACGGCGCGGGAGAATTAATGCCTGCCTTTGCGGTATTCGATGGCGTTAGCCAAGGTAAAATCCAGATGGCGCATGCAGCCTCCTATTATTGGAAGGGCAAAGCCCCCGCCTCCCAGTTTTTTTCTTCAATTCCCTTTGGGATGACAGCACAAGAGATGAACGGCTGGTTACATTATGGTGGTGGTATGGCGCTGTGGGAGGAAGTCTATCGTCCCTTTGGCATTATCCCTCTGGCTGGTGGCAATACGGGAATGCAAATGGGTGGTTGGTTTAATAAACCCATTAATACGATAGCTGACTTTAAAGGATTGAAGATCCGCATGCCAGGACTCGGTGGTGAGGTGCTCAAACGTGCCGGTGCTGTGCCCGTCAATATGCCAGGAAGAGAACTCTATGGTGCTCTGCAAACTGGTTCAATCGATGCGGCTGAGTGGGTTGGGCCTGTGAATGATCTCGCCTTTGGCTTACATAAAGTGGCTAAATATTATTACTATCCCGGTTGGCATGAACCAGGTTCCAATATGGAGTTTTTAATTAACAAGGACGCTTTTGAGAATCTGCCTAAAGATTTGCAAGCCATCGTTAAGACGGCTGCGCGTGCCATTAATCAAGATATGTTGGATGAATACACCACGCGTAATGTCAGTGCACTTGAAACTCTCGTAAAAGAGGAAGGGGTAGAGCTTAAGGCGTTTCCGTCTGCGGTGTTAACTGAACTTGAACGGATCTCACAACAGGTGATTGCAGAGCAGGCGCAACAAGATCCCATGATGGACAAAGTCTATAGGGCTTATCATGCTTATGAGCAAGGCGTGCGTGAATACCATAAGATTTCTGAAGATGCCTACAGCCAACAACGACAGCATTAATGATGGCTATTTACCCAAAATGTTCATATTAGCACCTTACTGATATGAGATGATTTCATCTTGCGTTAACTTGTTACTGTTTGGTGTTATGCTTGCACTCATATAAATAGATAGCGACAGTGGCGTTGTATCGCCCTGATAATTTGGAGATCCCTATGCCATTACTTGATAGCTTTACTGTTGACCATACTCGAATGAATGCACCTGCTGTGCGTGTCGCCAAACATATGACTACCCCCAAAGGTGATGCGATCACAGTATTTGATCTACGTTTTTGCGCGCCGAATAAAGATATCCTTAGCGAGCGTGGTATTCACACTTTGGAACATTTATTTGCAGGCTTTATGCGTGACCATCTAAATGGCAATGATGTGGAAATTATTGATATTTCGCCAATGGGCTGTCGCACTGGGTTTTATATGAGCCTGATTGGTGTGCCCACTGAACATCAAGTGGCTGATGCTTGGCTTGCTTCTATGGAAGATGTGCTGAAAGTCGTTGAACAATCTGAAATTCCTGAGCTGAACGAATATCAATGCGGTACCTACGAGATGCACTCTTTGGAGCAAGCACAGGAAATTGCACGCAATATTATCGCTGCTGGTGTGAGTGTTAACCGCAACGATGATTTAAAACTCAGTGATGAGATTTTAGGTAAACTCTAAGCCGCAAATATGGGCTTAACGCGAAAGCGTCAAGAAAGCGACATTAGTCGCTTTTTTTTTCGAACTAATTCCGCTATTTTACAAAATAACAACAAACGCCGTACGCTAACAAAAATTTTGGGAGCTTGGTATGCCAAGTCGCTATTTTGTCATGTCGCTGACCGCGCTGGCGGTTTCCTGTATTTACGCTAACTCACTCAATGCAAATCCCCTTTATTCTCAAACGCTCGATTTAGCCAAGCTCAATGATCAGTACCATTCCAGCGATGATGCGATGCAATTAAGCAATCTTAATAGCTTAACCTTGCTTCGAGCCGACCATAGTGGCAATTCCGCCAATATCAGTATGCGTTCTGCCAGCCAAGGTGTCGCTGTAATGCAAGATCGGGTGTATTTCTCACCTGCGCCTTACTCAGCCCCTCAACTGCAACTCTTACCCCATCTTTTATTACAGCAAAGTGTGACGACTACACCACTGGCCAATATGGCTGTTGGTGGTCAGGGAGCGTTTGGGGTTGTGGATTACCAAAGCCTTAACATTATTGAGCGCCCGCAATCCGGCAGTGTTCAAATTGAGGGGACAACAGATTCCGATGTAAATGCTGGCCTGCGTTGGGGCGTTAAGCAAAAAGAATACGGAGCCTTATTTGCCGCCAATTATTTAAAACAACAAGGCGATGCGAATTTTTTAAACGGCAGTGATGCTGACAGAAAAAAAACGGATATCTTATTTAAGGTCAACGCCACGAGCTTGCTTGGTGCTCGCAGTCCACAGCAAACTGAATTTACCTATCAATTTATCGATGACGATAGTTATCGCTCATTGCTTGGGATAACGGCTGCCGACTGGCAGCAAGATCCATTACAGCTATATTCCGCTACAGCACAAGATAACCACCAAGGGAGGCAGCATAAATACCAGTTATCACATCAAGTGGATTTGGGTGACAGTCGAGTGATTAGCGACTTTTACTATCAATCATATTCACAACAACTGGATCAGCTTGGCGCGTTTAATGGGCAAAATATTGGCTTGGGAACGCTTTACGACATTGCCGCCTTTGACCGAAATCCCAGTGTTAATGGTGCCGATATCAATATGTTGGTACAAGATAATGATTACAGTGCGTTTGGTGCTCAGACTCAGGCGATAAACCAATATGGAGAGCATCAAATTACCTATAGTGCTCGTTATCATACCGATAAAGCCGAAATGCGTTTCGGTGATCAAACGGCTTTGTGGCAAGCGGACAGAAGTATAGTGCGTGATGAGTCTAATGCGGTGTTAGCCTACACCGATGATGCCACTGCGCTGACGTCGGCAATCGACTCTTTATGGCGTTGGCAAGGTATGCAAATCAAGTTAGGGCTTACTTACGAGCATGTCAGTGTCAATCGTGAGATTAGCTTAGTCTTTGCTGGGCTTGATGAGGCTGACTTTTCCGATAGCGATTGGATGCCACAATTTGGTGTACTGTATGATGCTGGCGATTGGCGCTTTAGTACTGATATCCGCCGAGCGTGGGCAGCCGCGAGTGCAGGCAATCTTACTCAGGAAGCACAGGAGTCACTCCATTATCAAGTTAGCGCCCAATATGCGAGCGAGGGGATTAAGGCCGATTTGCGCGCCTATGTGCAAGAATTTGATAATCTGCATGTTGATTGTGATAGCTATTCCATGTGTGTTGATACTCGTCTACTCACCCAAGAGAATATTCCTGATGTGCTCAGCTATGGGATTGAACTCGGCCTAGGTTATCAGTGGATGCTGGGTGAATTTGAATTGCCCTTAGGCTTAAGTTATCAGTATCTTAGCGCTGAATATCAGACGAGCACCTGCACCGATATCCAAGGCTGCGTCCTGGAGGGCGGCAAACTGGCTTGGTTACCCGAGCATCAATTGCAATTGAGCGCGGGGATTGAATACGCTCAATATCAATTAAACCTTGTCGCTGCTTATCAATCTGAGCGTGATTTCAGTCAGTATGGTAGTGAGTTGCAGCGTGTTGACGGTCAATGGCGTGCCGATATAGCGGCTAATTACGATATTGATAAGCACCATCGATTGTATGTTCGGGTCGAAAATCTACTTGATGAGTCCTTGGTAACCTCAGCATCAAATAGCGGAATTCGAGTAGAAAATGGACGGATCAGCTATTTGGGCTATCAATGGCGTTTCTAAACTGAGTTAAATCTTGTTTGACGATTGTTCAGTAAGAAAGCGAAAAGGTATTTATATTTCTGGTTATCTTGATATATCGACCTTTTGCTAAATTAATTCTTTTAAAATTAATGTTATAGTATTTAGTGACCGTAATACTCTCTCTTTCTGAGCCCTCACTCGGTCGGAAGGTGAACGCTGTAGTGCATGATTCTTTTAAATCCTTATTTTAGGTTTGAAAACACCTATAATTTTCGTGGCGATGGCACGGCAATTGGGGTAAAATGCGCGCGACCAGCGTGATTGCGATCGCATTTCTGTGATAAATCTGCGCTAGCTCAATGCAGTAGGTTTTGTTTAAAACCTACGTATTTAGCAGGAACGCGGCGCATTGTCTTTCCTTCAAAACGTAGTGCTTGTGGATATGATTACAATTAAGAAAGGATTGGAACTGCCTATAGCAGGCGGACCAGAGCAAGTTATCCATAATGGCCCAGCCATTAAACATGTAGCTACTTTGGGTGAAGAGTATATTGGCTTACGTCCAACGATGAAGATCAAAGTGGGCGATAAAGTACAAAAAGGTCAGGTGATTTTCGAAGATAAGAAAAATCCTGGCGTAAAATATACGGCTTTAGCCAGTGGTACTATATTAGACATTAACCGGGGCGCCCAGCGTGTGCTGCAGTCTGTTGTTATTCAAGTGGAAGGTAACGAAAGCGTTTCCTTTGCTAAGTATGACGCCACTGCTCTTGATACGCTTGACTCGCAACTGGTCCGTGACAACCTGATTGAGTCAGGTTTATGGACTGCATTGCGTACTCGTCCTTTCAGCAAAGTGCCAGCCGTAGATTCTTCTGCTGCGGGTATATTTGTAACCGCCATTGATACGCAACCCCATGCTGCCGATCCCGTTGTGGTGATCCGCGAGCATAAAGAAGATTTTGCTAATGGTCTTAAAGTCTTAGCAAGACTAACCGAAGGTAAAGTTTACCTTTGCAAAGCGCCTGGCGCCGATATTCCTGCTGCTAATGCCCAAGTTGAAGAATTTGCCGGTGTTCACCCTGCAGGTCTTGTTGGTACTCATATCCATTTCCTACTTCCAGCTTCTGCAAAACGTACTGTTTGGCATGTCGGTTACCAAGATGTAATAGCCATTGGTCAGCTATTTACGACGGGTCAACTGAATACCGAACGTGTGGTTGCAATTGCCGGTCCTAAAGCAGCTAAGCCACGTTTGGTTCGCACTGTTTTAGGTGCAAGCATGACTGAGTTGACTGCTGGCGAAACCTTAGATGGTAACGTGCGTTTCATTTCAGGCTCTGTGCTGAATGGCCGTACTGCAGTTGGTCCTCAAGGATATTTAGGCCGTTACCATATGCAGGTCAGTCTGCTTGAAGAAGGTACTGAAAAAGAATTTTTGGGTTGGGTATTGCCTGGCGCCAACAAGTTCTCTATCACTCGCGCATTCCTTGGTCACTTAAGCTCTTCTCGTTTGTTCAATATGACAACGAGCACTGGTGGCTCGGACCGTGCAATGGTGCCAATCGGTAACTTTGAGCGTGTAATGCCTCTGGATATTCTTCCTACAATGTTACTGCGTGACCTGATTTCGGGTGACTTTGACGGTGCGGCTACCCTAGGCGCGTTAGAGTTAGATGAAGAAGATCTCGCACTGTGTACGTTCGTATGTCCAGGCAAATATGACTACGGTTCATATCTGCGTGACTGTTTAGATACGATCGAGAGGGAAGGCTAATGAGCTTGAAAGATTTTTTCGAACGTATTGAACCCGACTTCGAGAAAGGCGGTAAATACGAAAAGTTTTATGCCCTATTCGAAGCGGCATACACCATTTTTTATACGCCAGGTAAAGTGAACAAGGGAAAAACCCATGTTCGCGATAACCTTGACCTAAAACGTATGATGATTACGGTTTGGGCCTGTGCATTTCCCGCGATGTTCGTCGGTATGTACAACGTAGGTTTACAAGCACAACTCGCATTAATTGCCGGTTTTGCGACCCCAGATGTATGGCAAGTGAGCTTGTTTGGCATGTTCGGTACTGAACTGACAGCAAACTCTGGTTGGCCAGCATTAATGTGGTATGGCGCCTGTTTCTTCCTACCTATCTACGCAGTGACGTTTGCTGTCGGTGGTATTTGGGAAGTGTTGTTTGCCTCTATCCGCGGTCATGAAGTTAACGAGGGTTTCTTCGTTACCTCTATCCTGTTCGCCTTAACTTTGCCAGCAACGATTCCATTATGGATGGTGGCACTAGGTATCACCTTCGGTGTGGTTGTGGCTAAGGAAGTGTTCGGTGGTACAGGGCGTAACTTCTTAAACCCAGCGCTTGCCGGTCGTGCATTCCTGTTCTTCGCTTACCCATTGAACATGTCTGGTGACACTACATGGGTTGTGGCTGACGGTTACTCTGGTGCGACTGCACTGAGTCAAGCTGCTGCGGGCAATTTTGATTATGCCTTCAACCAAAACTGGTGGGATGCGTTCTTCGGTTTCATTCCAGGTTCTGTCGGTGAAGTGTCTACGCTAGCGATTCTTTTAGGTGGTTTGGTCATCATCTATACCCGTATCGCATCATGGCGCATCGTGGGTGGTGTAATGCTGGGTATGATTGCCATTTCTACGCTGCTGAACGTTGTGGGTAGCGACACTAACCCAATGTTTGCAATGCCTTGGTACTGGCACTTAGTGTTAGGTGGTTTTGCATTTGGCATGATGTTTATGGCGACTGACCCAGTGTCTGCGTCATTCACTAACCAAGCTAAATGGGCATACGGTATCTTGATTGGTGCAATGGCTGTGTTTATCCGCGTGATTAACCCTGCGTTCCCAGAAGGCATGATGTTAGCGATTCTGTTTGCTAACTTGTTCGCGCCATTGTTCGACCACTTCGTGGTTCAGGCAAATATCAAGCGGAGGATTGCTCGTGGCTAGTAATAGAGATTCGTTCGGAAGAACGCTATTTATCGTCGTTGGCTTATGTCTAATTTGTGCGATATTTGTGTCGACTGCGGCAGTATTACTGCGCCCAACTCAAGCAGAAAACAAACTGCTTGATAAGCAAAAGTACATTCTGGAAGCTGCAGGTCTGATTGACACTAAAGCCGGTAAAGTGACCAAAGCGCAAATTTTGGAAACTTACGGTAAGCATATCGAAGCTAAGTTAGTTAACTTAAAAACCGGTGATTGGGTTGAAGGTGTTGACGCCAATACATTTGATCAACGCAAAGCGTCTCGCGATGTGAAAACCTCATTTGTACCTGAAAACGATATCGCTTCAGTTAAGCGTGTTTCAGAAGATGCAGTGGTTTATCTGGTTCGCGACGATCAAGGTAAGCTAACCAGTGTGATCCTGCCTATCCATGGTTATGGCCTGTGGTCGACTATGTATGCTTTCCTCGCGTTAGATGCTGATCTGAACACGATTCAAAGCTTAGTTTACTACGAGCAAGGCGAAACCCCTGGTCTGGGTGGTGAAGTCCAAAACGCTCAGTGGAAAGCGAAATGGCATGGTAAAAAGTTATTTGATGCGCAAGGTAATATTGCGATCAGCGTAACCAAAAACCCCGCTGTTGCTAGCACTGAATACGGTGTAGATGCATTATCCGGCGCGACTCTGACCAGTAACGGTGTTCAACACTCTCTGACGTTCTGGTTAGGTAAAGAAGGTTTTGCGAGTTTCATTGAAAAAGCACGCAATGGAGGTCTCAGCTAATGTCTGACGCTAAAGAACTGAAACAGGTTCTGACTGGACCTATCGTCAACAACAACCCGATTGCATTACAAGTCCTTGGTGTATGTAGTGCGTTAGCGGTAACGAGCAAGCTCGAAACTGCACTGGTAATGGCGTTGGCATTAACTGCGGTAACAGCGTTTTCGAACCTGTTTATCTCAATGATCCGTAATCATATTCCTAGCAGCGTACGTATTATCGTACAGATGACTATTATTGCCTCTCTGGTAATTGTGGTTGACCAATTGCTGCAGGCTTATGCTTATCAGATTTCTAAGCAGTTATCGGTATTCGTGGGTCTTATCATTACGAACTGTATCGTAATGGGACGCGCTGAAGCCTATGCGATGAAAACACCACCAATGATGAGCTTTATGGATGGTATCGGTAACGGTTTAGGTTACGGTGCGATTCTGTTAGCCGTTGGCTTCGTGCGTGAACTGTTTGGTAACGGTTCTCTGTTCGGTGTTGAAATCCTGCACAAGATCTCTGATGGTGGTTGGTATCAACCAAATGGTTTGCTATTACTGCCGCCAAGTGCGTTCTTCCTAATCGGTATGCTGATTTGGATTATTCGTACCTATAAGCCAGAGCAAGTTGAAGCAAAAGGGTAATTGAGATGGAACATTATATTAGCCTGTTAATTCGCTCTGTTTTCATTGAAAACATGGCACTGGCCTTCTTCTTAGGTATGTGTACTTTCTTAGCGGTATCAAAGAAAGTGACTACCGCGATGGGCCTAGGGATTGCGGTAGTTGTAGTGTTAACTATCTCTGTTCCTGCTAACCAAGTTATTTACCAAGGGCTGTTAGCGCCTGGCGCACTGGCTTGGGCTGGTGCACCTGAAGCTGACTTAAGCTTCTTGAAATTCATTACCTTTATCGGTGTGATTGCGGCTTTAGTTCAAATTCTGGAAATGGCACTGGATAAGTACTTTCCTCCTTTGTACAACGCGTTAGGTATCTTCTTACCTCTGATCACTGTGAACTGTGCGATTTTCGGTGCGGTATCATTCATGGTTGAGCGTGACTACAAACTGGGCGAAAGTGTGGTGTTTGGTTTCGGCTCTGGAGTAGGTTGGGCATTAGCTATCGTATTGATGGCCGGTATCCGTGAGAAGCTGAAGTATGCCGATGTGCCCAATGGCCTGCGTGGTTTAGGTATTACCTTTATCACCGCTGGTTTAATGGCCTTAGGTTTCATGTCGTTTTCTGGTGTGTCTCTGTAAGAGACACCAAACGGCTTCTTGAATTGGACCTTCTAAGGATAAGTTAATGGATATTCTTGGTATTTTTAAATCTACTCCGCTTGAGGTTTACCTCGGTGTGAGTATGTTTACTGCTATCGTCCTAGTCTTAGTGTTAGTGATTTTATTTGCTAAATCTAAGCTAGTGTCTAGCGGTGACATCACGATCGGCATCAACGACGATCCTGAAAAAGCGATTACAACCGGTGCTGGTGGCAAGCTATTAGGCGTGCTGGCGAACAACGGTATCTTCGTGTCGAGCGCCTGTGGTGGCGGTGGTTCTTGTGGCCAATGTCGCGTAGTGGTTAAGTCAGGCGGCGGTGATATTCTGCCAACAGAATTGGACCACATCAGCAAGGGTGACGCCCGTAAAGGTTGTCGTCTGTCTTGCCAGGTGAACGTTAAGAACGACATGGAAATCGAGCTTGACGAAGAAATCTTCGGTATCAAGAAGTGGGAATGTACTGTTATCTCTAACGATAACAAGGCGACCTTCATTAAAGAACTGAAGCTGCAAATTCCTGATGGTGAATCTGTTCCGTTCCGTGCGGGTGGTTACATCCAGATCGAAGCGCCAGCACACCATGTTAAATATGCTGATTTCGACGTACCAGCAAAATACCGTGGTGACTGGGAGCACTTTGGTTTCTTCAATCTTGAATCTAAAGTTGACGAAGAAACGATCCGTGCTTACTCAATGGCTAACTACCCAGAAGAGTTCGGCATCATCATGTTAAACGTGCGTATCGCAACGCCACCTCCACGTAACTTGAGCTTACCATGCGGTAAGATGTCATCTTACATTTGGAGCCTAAAGGCTGGCGATAAAGTGACTATTTCTGGTCCATTCGGTGAATTCTTCGCGAAAGATACCAATGCAGAAATGGTGTTTATCGGTGGTGGTGCGGGTATGGCACCAATGCGTTCACACATTTTCGACCAACTGAAGCGTCTGAAGTCTAAGCGTAAGATGAGCTTCTGGTACGGTGCACGTTCTAAGCGTGAAATGTTCTACGTGGAAGACTTTGACGGCTTAGCGGCTGAAAACGACAACTTCGTATGGCATGTGGCCCTGTCCGATCCTCAACCTGAGGACAACTGGGATGGTTACACAGGTTTCATCCATAACGTATTGTATGAAAACTACCTGAAAGACCATGAAGCGCCAGAAGATTGTGAGTTCTACATGTGTGGACCTCCAATGATGAACGCGGCCGTGATCGGTATGTTGAAAAATCTTGGTGTCGAAGACGAAAACATCCTGTTGGATGACTTCGGCGGCTAATGTGAATTAGCCCAAGGTGAGAAGAGTTGCAGATGTGGAGTAAAGCTCTCATCTGCAACTTTTGCATTAAAGGGCATCCAAAAGAGTTGTTAGTCACTATGTTTAAAACCCTAGCGTTAAAAACCCCTGTGTTAAAAACCTCAGTGTTAAAGCATTCAGTGAACTGGCTGGTCCTTGTAGGTCTAGCCTTTTTTATTTCAGCCTGTAGCAAACAGGATGAGGTTATCTCCCTTGCGGGCAGCACAATGGGCACGACCTACCACATTAAAGTGGTTCCTAATGAGCAAATGCCCACGGCCCAGCTATTGCAGGCCGAAATTGACTTAGCCCTAGAGCAAGTCAATAACCAGATGTCGACCTATCGACCTAATTCAGAATTGTCCCGTTTCAACCAGTTACCGCTTGAGCAAAGTGTCGAAGTGTCGCCGGATACTGTCAAAGTGGTTAAAGAAGGCATGCGTTTGTATCACGTGACAGACAAAGCCTTAGACATTACCTTAGGGCCGCTGGTGAACTTATGGGGATTTGGCCCCGATAAGCGCCCAACCAAAGTGCCGACTCAAGCCGAGATTGATGCAGCTAAGGCTAAAACGGGTATCAGTGAGCTTTCTATCGAAGGCAATCGCTTAAGCAAGCATAACGCCCATTTGTACGTGGATTTGTCATCTATCGCCAAGGGCTTTGGCGTTGATAAAGTGGCTACTATTTTAGATAAATATCACGCAACGGGTTACTTAGTTGAAATTGGTGGCGAGCTGAGCATTAAAGGCACCAAAGGCGATGGCAGTTCGTGGCGTGTCGCCATAGAGAAGCCGACCGATGAGGGCATGGCGGTACAGCAGGTGATAGAACCGGGCACTATGGCCATGGCGACGTCGGGGGATTACCGCAATTATTATGAGGAAGAAGGTCAACGTTTTACCCATATAATCGATCCGCGTACCGGTTTGCCTATCAATCATAAGTTAGCATCTGTGACCGTTTTGCATAAAGAATGTATGACGGCCGATGGTTTTGCGACGGCGATGATGGTTTTAGGCACAGAAGCGTCATTGGAGCTTGCCAAGAAAGAACACTTGGCGATAATGCTAATAGAAAAGCAAGGCGAAGGATTTAAAGTCTACTACAGTGACGCCTTCAAGCCTTTCCTTAAGTAGTTGGAGTTAACATGAGCACTTTTATCGCGGCATTTGTGATTTTATTACTGTTCTTTTTGCTTATGTCGATAGGTTATCTCATCAAGCGCAAAGCCGTGGAAGGAAGCTGTGGCGGTTTAGGTGTATTAGGGATTGAAAAAGCCTGCGATTGTGATGATCCCTGCGACAAGCGTAAGCGTCGTATGGCCGCTGAAGAAGCGCGCCGAGCGAAGTTAACCAAAGACCGGATCATTTAATTATCCGCTTCAACTAAAATAGCCTCCTCTGGAGGCTATTTTTTTGCCTCAAATTTAGCATCGTTAACATTAATCCTTGATTTATGAGGAGGATAGCAGGCTAATCTAAGCGATAATGAGAATGCTTTTTATCTTTAAGTTTGTGAAAAATAAAGAAAATTTGAGTTAGCTTGAAAACTGTACTAGGCTAGAAGCTTGATTTAGATCAATCTTTCACTCATATCAAGGATCGTAACTTATGAAAGGTCATCCAAAAGTGGTGGGACAACTCAATCGGGTGCTTACCTGTGAGTTAACGGCCATTAATCAATATTTTCTCCACGCCAGAATGTTCAAGCATTGGGGGCTGGAGAAGCTAAACCACGTCGAATACAAGAAATCCATCCAAGATATGAAGCACGCCGATAAGCTTATTGAGCGGGTATTATTTTTAGAGGGATTACCGAATCTACAACAGCTCGAAAAACTGCGTATTGGCGAGCACACTCAAGAGATGCTCGATTGCGATTTAGCCATGGTGCAGGAACAACTAACGCTGTTGCGGGATGCCATTACACTCTGCGAAGTTGAGCAGGATTATGTGAGTCGCGATCTGCTCGAAGATATTCTTGAAGATGAAGAAGAGCATTTAGATTGGCTCGAGGCACAGCAGGAGCTGATTAGCTTAACCGGCATTCAAAACTATCTTCAATCGCAAATTAGTGAGTCATAGGAGCTGAATATGAAAGGTGATAAAGACGTCATCGATGCGTTAAATCGACTCCTAACCGGAGAGTTATCGGCGATGGATCAGTATTTTGTGCATGCCCATATGTACGAAGACTGGGGACTAAACGAACTCTATGAGCGCATTGCCCACGAGTCGGATGATGAAAAAGGCCATGCGGCCAAATTAGTACAGCGTATTTTATTCCTTGAAGGCGTGCCAAATGTGGCCGCGCGGGAAGCACTCAACATCGGCTCCAATGTTGAAGAGATGCTGCGTAACGATCTCGCCTATGAATACAAGGTGGCCGATGATTTACGTAAAGTCATCGCGTTATGTGAGCAGAAAAAAGATTATCAAACCCGTGAGATCTTAGAAGTGCTACTCGATGATACCGAATCCGACCATATGTATTGGTTAGAGAAACAGCTCGGTTTAATTGACCGCATTGGTTTAGCGAATTATCTGCAAACTAAGATGTAACAATATCCGATTGCGCGGCTCAAGCACAAAGGCCAGTCATTTTATGACTGGCCTTTGTTTTGGGATTTTGAGTATTTAGTCTAACACTCTGTAAAAATTCGCTGTAGTAATGAGATGTTCTGTTTGAGGTGGATTGTTTAGCGATTCCTGTTATTTCATTAATGTCTATTCTTTACAAATACTTGTTTACGTTTTTTCTCATCATTTTGGCTGTTGTTGGCGGGTAAAAATTGTTACCGTGTGAGGCTGTTTTTGCAGGCTTTTATGTTAAGTGGTTGGTTAACCAGACGGGAAGATGAATGAGATATATAAAACGTTCTCTAAGTTTGCAGTTAGTGGTAACTATCGTCGGTGCCCTCGCTGTACTGCTTACTTTAGTTGCCGCTTTGCTCGTGAATAAAGAAAGTAATAATACACGTAAGCAGGTGGATGCCGACATTTCGGCACTTGTAGCCTTAAAAGCCAATGAGATCAGTGGTTACTTTGTTGCCAAGGGGCAAGTAATCCACTCGGTATTTGCCGAGCCTGGGCTTATCAACTGGTTTAGTCAGTATCATGCTCGAGGCAGTAATCTGGCGCAGGATCAGCAATATCAAGATATTATTCGTTATTTTCGCTCGTTTTCCGACCGTGATAGCGATGTGAAATCAGTATTCTTTGGTTCGGCAAACACCTTTGAGTATTTTGACCTTAATGGCCGTTTCGATGGCGATCCTGATTATTACACCAATAAGCGTCCTTGGTGGCAGGAGGCGATTGATCAACGTGGCCTGTTTGTAGGCGATCCTGCGGTCGATGCCAACGATGGTTCTATTTCTGCAACGGTTAAAACCCCAGTCTATAGTGCTAATGGCGAACTTATTGGCATTGGTGGTATGGATATTCTGATCGATACCATTGGTAAAAACCTGTTAGCACCGATTAAATACCGCAACTATGGCCAAGCCTTCCTGATGACGGATGAAGGTAAGCTTGTGTATTTCCCTGGATTCTCGGATAAATTCCCGCCGGGCTCACTTACTAATCAGGTTGATAGCCAATTTAAAGATACCTCCGGTTTTACAGCATTAATGCAACAAATGCAGCGCGAGCCTCAGGGGTTTGCCGAGGTCAGTTTTAATGGCGTATCACAGCGAGTGACCTTTGTGACTGTAGGCGGTGATTATCCTAAGCAGAAATGGCATTTAGCCTTTATGTTGCCCCATGAAGTAATTGAAGCGCCTGTTACCAAAGCCTTTTGGATTGCCTGTTTTGTTGCATTAGGGATCATGCTGTTAGTGGGGATTACTGTTTGGTTGATGTTATTGCCCTTTAGACGCCAGCTCAGCAAATTACTCGATGCGATGGAAGATATTGCCGAGGGTGACAGTGACTTATCCCAACGCATTTTAATGGAACGGGAAGATGAGCTAGGTAAACTGGGTGATGCTTTCAATCGTTTTGCTGAAAAGGTTCAGCAAATGTTGCTGCATACCCGTAGCTTAACCCAAGAGGTCGGCACTGGAGTGATGGATGCGCGCCAAGTGTGTGATTTAGCTGTCTCGTCGGTGTCATCGCAAAAACAACAAATCGATTCTGTCGCCACGGCAGCAACTCAAATGGCGCAGACGAGCCAAGAAATGGCGATAAGTGCTCAACGCGCAAATGATTTTGCCGAAAAGGCACAGACTCAGGCCCTTGGTGGTACGCAAATCGTGTCCCGTGCGACCGAAGGGATGAAGGCATTATCGGTTCAAGTCATCGAAGCGGCTAATGTGATTAAGCGGCTACGAAGCAGCTCAGAGCAAATTGGTGAAGTCTTGAGCGTGATCCGCAATATTGCCGACCAAACTAACTTGCTGGCATTGAACGCGGCCATCGAGGCGGCGCGGGCGGGTGATCAAGGTCGAGGCTTCGCCGTTGTTGCTGACGAAGTGCGCACGCTGGCTTTGCGTACCCAAGATTCTACCGCCAATATTCAAGGCATTATCCAAACCCTGCAACAAAGTGCGCTTCAGGCTGAACAAGTGATGGAATCAGGGGTTGAGCAGGCAAGAGTAGGGCAAGACTTAACCACGCAAGTCGAGCAAGCCCTCAGCGACATCGCCAGTGCGATTACGTCTATCCAGCAGCAAACGGTGGAAATTACTGTGGCGATAGGCCAGCAGGCAGTGGTTGCCGATGAAGTGGCGCAAAACGTGGTGAGCGTGCGTGGTTTATCCGATCAATCCCTATTGTCAAGCCAAGATCTCTCCCAAAGTCTACAAGGATTTGAGCAAGCAACTCGAGAACTGACACGTAATATTGGTCAATTTAAAATTTAAACGCTGTTGTTTTAAAACCAAAGGAGCCTTAGCGCTCCTTTGGTTTTTGGGAATGTTATGCTTGGATAAGGATGCTTGAGTCGATAGTTGAACTTCGCGACTGCGTAAATATGTCCTAGATACTTGATTACTGTTTTTATATACAGTATTTTGAGTGTTGGAGGAACCTTTTGTGCGAAAAATCATTCATGTTGATATGGATTGCTACTTTGCTGCGGTGGAAATGCGAGACTTTCCCGAATACCGTGGTAAACCGCTGGCCGTTGGTGGGAGCCGTGAGCGGCGAGGGGTTATCAGCACCTGTAATTACGAAGCGCGCCGATTTGGTGTGCGCTCCGCTATGGCAACGGCTTATGCGCTTAAACTGTGCCCAGACTTAATTCTTGTCCCCGGTCGAATGCAGGTCTATAAGGATGTATCGCAACAAATTCGCGCTATCTTCTCTCGATACACTGAATTGATTGAACCCCTCTCCCTCGATGAAGCCTACTTAGATGTTAGCGATTGCAAGCTGTTTAAGGGCTCTGCAACTCTGATTGCTGAAGCGATTCGCCATGATATTTTGGCCGAAACAGGGCTTACTGCTTCGGCTGGCGTTGCTCCTGTTAAATTCCTCGCCAAGGTGGCCTCTGACTTAAATAAACCTAATGGTTTGTATGTTATTTCGCCCGATAAGGTTCCTGAGTTTATTAAAACTTTATCCCTACGCAAGATCCCCGGTGTGGGGAAAGTCACCGCAGAAAAACTTTCCTCTTTGGGGTTAAATACTTGTGGTGATATACAAACTTACCCAAAACAAGACCTTATTACTCGTTTTGGCAAATTTGGTGCTGTATTAATTGAAAGATCCCATGGGATTGATGAGCGTGGGTTATCAGTGAGTCGCGAGCGTAAATCCGTCGGCATTGAAACTACGTTGGCGCAGGATATTTACAGCCTCGAGCAGTGCCAGCAGGTAATGCCGGGATTAATACATGAGTTATCAACTCGCCTAAGTCGTAGTGCCAAGGATCGACAAATCCATAAGCAGGTGGTGAAGCTTAAATTCAGTGACTTTAAACAGACCACAATCGAGCATCGCAGTGACGAGGTATCCATAGTGATGTTTTATGAGTTACTGAGCCAAGCAATGGCAAGGCAAGAGGGCCGTGGAATTCGATTACTCGGGATTTCTGTTGGACTCGCCGAGAGTAAAGATACGCTTCAGCCAATCATGGCTCGCGAGACTAAGCAGTTGGATTTGGTATTTTAATATCAATCTTACTGGGCGGATCTCGCTCAGCGCTAATCAAACCTAACTTAGTTAACGCGATAATAAGCCTTACGCAGTGCATAAATAAAAGGTACAAAAAGACCGCATTGGTGAACTCTCTGCGGCCTTTGTCATTTAAGTCTGCTTAGTGACTATTCATCTGTAGCGACTATTCACCTTTAGCGGGAATGCGCTCTAGCACGGCTAATAGTAGATCCCAGTACTGACCAACGGTGGTGATATTGACCATTTCATCTGGGCCGTGCGGATAACGGATGGTAGGGCCAATCGACACCATGTCCATTTCTGGATAAGGCTTCTTGAACAGACCGCATTCAAGACCCGCGTGGATCACCATGATAACTGGTTCTTTATGGTAGATAGACTCGTAGGTTTTACGCACAATTGCCATTACGGGTGAGCTGTTATCTGGCTTCCAACCTGGGTAAGCGCCACTGAATTCAATTTCAGCGCCTGCGAGGTTGGTCAGTGCATTGAGCATGCCTTCAACTTGGCTGCGGCCTGAATCGATGAGCGAGCGAATTAAGCACAGAATGCTAACTTCTTCATCGTTAGTGCTAATCACGCCAACGTTGAGTGAGGTTTCAGTTACGCCCACGACTTCATCGCTCATACGCATCACGCCATTAGGGCATACATGCAGCAGGTCGATCAGCGTATTTTGGCTGTTTTCGCTCATCACGCGTTTTGGTGTTGGGATTTCGCTCAAGACTAAACGCATGTCTGGATCGGCAATTGCCAGCTCGGCGCGGACTAAGGCTTCAAAAGCACGTACTTTTTCATTCAGTGCATCGACATTTTCTGGAGGTAACATAAAGCTGATATTGGCTTCACGGGGGATAGCATTGCGCAGTGAACCACCGGTAAATTGGGTTAACTCTAGGGCTAACTCATCGGCACTTTCAAACAGAAAACGCGCGAGAAGCTTGTTGGCGTTACCACGACCTAAATGAATGTTAACCCCGGAGTGACCGCCTTTTAAGCCCGATAAATGCAGGCTAAATGATGCGTAACTTTGCTCCGAGGCTTGCCATACCATAGGTAGAGTGATCTGGGCATCGACGCCGCCAGCGCAGCCCATGTAGATTTCACCTTCTTGCTCTGAGTCGGTGTTGATCAGGATTTCAGCATCCAGCATACCCGCTTGCAGGCCGAAGGCGCCTGTCATGCCCGCTTCTTCGTCAATGGTGAGCAGTACTTCGAGTGGGCCGTGTTTGATGTCGTCGCTACCTAAAATCGCTAAGGCCGACGCCATGCCAATACCATTGTCGGCGCCTAAGGTAGTGCCTTTGGCTTTTACCCAGTCACCGTCAACATAGGCTTCGATAGGATCTTTGGTAAAGTCATGCACTTTGTCGGCATTCTTTTGCGGCACCATATCGATATGGGCTTGGATCACGACGACTTTGCGATCTTCCATTCCGGCCGTTGCGGGTTTGCGAATGATTAAATTACCGACAGCATCTTCCACGACATCGAGTTGCTTACTCTTAGCCCAGGCTTGGATGTGTTGGCTGAGTGCTTGTTCATATTTGGAAGGGTGGGGAATCGCACAGATTTGTTCGAACCATTGCCATAAAGGCTGTGGGTATAACTGACTTAACGCTGTCACAGAAGGTCCCTCATCAGGTCTTGTGGGTATGGGGCAAATTTTGGCTAATCCTAACACATTCTGCTCGGGCGATTAATCATCTCGATAACTCCGTGTGCGTTTGTGGCAGCGAAAGTTGCCACCCTCTGTATTTTCGATAGTGGCAAAGCGATTTTTTGATTGGTAATTAAGCGTTATAGCGGGAATAATGCTGGCACAATAATGAAAAAGGATGGGTCATGTTTCAAGTTAACTTTATTGATGTACAAGCAGAAAATTCCATTTTTGATGGCGAAGGTTGGGATGCGGTTGTGGTGGTCACACCTGATCTCGTTTCTATCGGAATTGATGAGATCAGTTTGTTGGCCGAGCACGGTGCTAAGGTCGATAAGCGGGTTGGTAAGAGCCCGACGTTACTGTTTGCCCCCGGTTTAGCCGGTGGCCGTTTAATCATAGCGCCCGTCACTCAAGTGACTGATGATTATGCCGATGTGCGTATTTATGGCGATGCGGCAAGAGCCGCGATTGCTATCGCCAAAGACGCGGGGGCTAAGCGTCCGCTGCTTTATGTTGTTCCATCAGCAACCCCTAAGTTTGGTTTTGCGACCGAAGTCGCGGCGTTGGCCTGTGGTCAAGAATTATGGCAAACCTTAGAGTTACGTGAGGCGACAGGCTTAACGCCGGCCTTTGAAGCGATAGGTTTATTGTCGTTATCATCTGAAAAGAGTCATTTGCTCAACGCATTAGAAGCAGGCCGCGTATTAGCGCGGGATTTATGTGGCACTGAACCTGAGCGTATGTCGGCGAAGGCCTTTGCTGAATATTGTTTGCAAGCCTTTAAAGGCAGTGTGATTAAAACCGCAGTGGTGGAAGATCGGGATATTCTCGAGCGAGATTATCCGCTGTTAAGTGCGGTGGCGCGTTCTTCCTTTGCGGTTGGTCGGCATCAACCGCGGGTGGTGAAACTCGAATATCTGCCCGAAGGTGAGATTACTCGTACCTTCTTATTTGCTGGCAAAGGCGTGGTCTACGATACGGGCGGTGCCGATCTGAAAGTCGGCGGCGCAATGGCAGGCATGAGCCGCGATAAAGGCGGCGCCGCTGCTGTTGCTGGGTTATTTAAAACCTTGTCTATGCTTAAGCCTAAAGGGATCCGGGTGATTGCCGAACTGGGTTTAGTTCGTAATAGCATTGGCAGCGAAGCCTTTGTCACCGATGAAATTATCACCAGCCATGGGGGCGTGCGGGTACGCATTGGTAATACCGACGCTGAAGGTCGTTTAGTGCTGGCTGATTTGCTCAGTCATCTGCGTATTAAAGCGGTAACGGCTGTTAAGCCTGAGCTGTTTTCGGTTGCGACGCTCACGGGACATGTGGTGCGCTGCTACGGTAATTATCCCGCGGCGGTTGAAAATGCGGTCGCCAGTGGTGCACTGTGCGCGCAGACACTTGCGTCACAAGCGAGCCACTGGGGCGAACCCTTTGAGGTTTCCACATTACGCCGTGAGGATTTTGCCAAGATCCGCGAAGTGTCTGGGGCGGCTGATATTTTATCTTCAAACAATGCGCCGTCTTCAGTAACTGCCCGCGGGCATCAATATCCTGCAGCCTTTCTACTTAAGGCGTCAGGTCTGTTTGAACACGGTGTTAATGCCGCTATTCCTTTAGCTTATACACACTTAGATATTGCTGGCAGTGCAACTGAGGGCGATCCGCTCTACGGTAAACCCACAGCCAGCCCCTTGGTTAGTTTGTATCAATATCTGATCAATCGTTAACGAAATAACGTAACAAATAGAAATAATTCTGTAATATCTTATTTATTAGGTGGTTACAGGGTTATTTCTGTTTTTATGTGATGCAGGTCGCCAATATTTTTGATAGTTTGTGTAATTTAATTACATTAAAAAGCCTTAATCAAAATAAATACAAAAAAAGCTTGTAATAAAACTACGAAAACATATAATGGTTTTCGTGGACAGGGCATTAAGCCTTTCCCCTCTAGTCTATCCAGGATGGATACCCTTCTCCAAGGACCCGAGTGACAAGTCGTCTCAACGGATTTGAGAATCTCTAGTTCCAAGGAACCGAGCCAAGCTTTACTAGAGTACTTAATCTCAACTTTACTTAGGAGTAATTGACTATGTCTTATACAGGCAACAACCATTTTTATTGGCAAAATACTTGGTTTAACACTGATGTTTTGCGTGGCGGTTTATTCGCTATGAGCTTTAAGGGCTAACTATCCCTTTAAATCTAGTTTCCATCATCCATCAACCTTTGTATCGCCTTTTTTGGGCGTGTTTAGACTCAAGTAGCATATCGGTGTTTTTGCATGGGTATGCCAGGTTTTTCCCGCTAGCGCGGTAATGTACTTCCCCGAAAGGGACGCTTGAAACATGTCTTGCCTGCTCATTGAGCAGGCTTTTTTTTAGCTTTTTTCTGTCGTTATGACGCAATGACTCTCATTCCTTCCCATAAACGTAAAATTTTTTGCGGCCATCTTGCGATGAGTACTCTTCGCAATAGTTAATTTAATTAGTTGTTTTTAAAACATAAAACCTTGTCATTAATCTATTCATCTTTTTGTACGACTTAAGAATGATGAATTTGTTACATTTGCCACATAAATACAAATGCAAATCGTTATCAATGGTGTTACCGTATGCGCGCCTTGACGAAACTTGCTGAACGACTATGCGTTTTAATCTACTTCCACTTGCTGCTGCAGTAACCCTAGCTTTGAATCCTTTGGTATTGATGGCCGAAGAACAAACCTCTTCTAAAACAGAGGCACAAGATCAAAATATCGAAAAAATCACAGTGATGGGTAAATACACTGTGAGTCGCAATATTGATACCGCGACAGGTCTAGGACTCACATTACGAGAAACGCCTCAGTCGGTCAGCATCATGACGGCAGATCGAATTGAAGATCAGGCGTTAAATACTGTGGTCGATGTGGTCAACAACACTGTGGGTTTATCATCTTCAAAAACCGACAATGTGCGTAACGGTTTTTCGGCCCGCGGTTTTACCGTGCAAAATTATCAAATTGATGGCGTGCCTTTATCTTGGAGTTTAGGCGGCGATGCTGGCGAAACGGTATCAGATGTGTCTATCTACGAGCGCGTTGAAGTCGTTCGTGGTGCTACCGGATTATTAACCGGCGCTGGCGATCCTTCTGCCTCGATTAACTTAGTGCGTAAGCATGCTGACAGTTCTGATCTTAAAGGTTATGTGGATGTCGCAACTGGAAGTTGGGATAAAAAACAAGTCACCGCGGATGTGTCTAATGGTCTGAATGACGACGGCAGTGTGCGTGGCCGTTTGGTCGCTAAGTATGTGAATAGCGATTCCTATCAAGATCTATATCAAGACCGTAAAACCATTCTCTATGGTGTTGTCGATAGCGATATCACCGCCAACACTTTACTGCGTGTCGGTGGTAGCTATAACCACAACGATCCTAAAGGGGCGATGTGGGGCGCGTTGCCCGCCGTCTTTAGCGATGGTTCTGCCACAGATTGGGATACATCGACCACTACAGCCGCCGATTGGAGCCGCTGGGAAACTAAAAACATTAACTACTTTGCTAACCTAAATCATTACTTTAGCAATGGCTGGCAATTGGTGGCTAACTACAACCGCATGGAATACGAAACCACCACTAAGATGATTTACATGTCGGGTTTACTCGATAAAGACACGGGGGCGGGGCTTAGTGGTCAGCGTTATCACAGCCATGGTGAAAGTAACTCGAATAACTTTGATGTGCAGCTTAAGGGCGACTATGACCTCTTTGGTCAAACCCATGAGTTTGTGACGGGGGCTTTGTATAGTAAGCAAAAATCCTACGCTGATACCTATGAGCCTATCCGTGACAATATGACGGGTTGGGACTCACAAGTGGTCGATAACTTCTACGAATGGCAACAAAATCAGTTTGCTGAGCCTGAATGGTCGAGCAACGCGAACCGTCAGCTCAATATGGATACCGAGCAAAAAGGTTTCTACGCGGCGACCCGCTTGACCATTACCGATGATTTTAAACTGATTGCCGGTGGACGTATTTCAAGCTGGAACCGTGAAGGCGTGAGCTATGGTACCGATACTAACTTTGGCGATGATGGTGTGTTTGTGCCCTATGTTGGCGCTTTATACGATATCAATAAAGAGCACCGGATTTACGCCAGCTATACCGGGATTTTTAATCCGCAGAATTATTTCGATGCCAATCAAGAATACTTAGACCCATTAGAGGGCAAAGCCTACGAATTAGGTTTGAAGAGTTCCTATCTTGACGATCGCTTACATACCACAGTGGCCTTGTTCCAAATTGACCAAGATAACTTGGCAACCTTAGCCGGAACGATTGTTATCGGTGGTCAACCCGTGAATTACTATGAGGCTGCACAAGGCACTAAGAGTAAGGGTTTTGAGTTAGAAGTCGTTGGTGAGCCTGCCGATGGCTGGAATATCTCTGCGGGTTACTCGCAATTTAATGCCGAAGATGCAGAGGGTAAGCGAGTCGCAACTACCAGTCCGCAGAAGCAATTTAAACTGTTTACCACCTATCAATTTGTGGACTTATTGCCTGAGTTAACCATAGGTGGTGGGGTGAATTGGCAAAGTGACAGTTATTCTACAGGTGGCAATGTCACTATCACGCAGGATGCCTATTCTTTGGTGAATCTAATGGCGCGCTACGATCTGGCTGAAAACATGGATTTGCAGTTTAACGTAGAGAATTTGCTGGATGAGAAATATTACGCTTATATGTCAACCTCTAATTATTTGCCAGAAGCTTACAGTGTGTATCACTACGGTGCTCCACGTAACTTTACCGTCAGCTTTAACTATCGCTTTTAAGCATTTTTCCCGTTGAACTCAAAAAGCCGGTGCCCTTAAGGGCGCTGGCTTTTTGCTATCGACTTCAATCCCATTGGCTGCGCAGATGCAGCCTAATATGCCTGTATGGGAAAACCATTGTACTGTTTTGTGATTATTTCGCTTTAAAAACAATGTTCTGTTAATCCTGAACGACGTTTGAGTTTTCCTAGATCAAGACTGGTATGCTAATCCCTATTTATAGTGAGCTTTAATATAAATTAAGTGCGGTGGTTTTTTGTTCTGTTTAGCGATTTCTATCAATAAAATCCCTATCAATTTTCTGGCCTGACCAGCACAAACTCCCTATAATCCCCTGCGAAAAACACTGCTACATAGTGTTTACATTTTTAGACCCTACCTACTTAAAAATAAAAGGAACCCAGTTCCATGTTAGAAAAGCTGTTCAAACTGAAACAAAATCAAACGAGCCTCAAGCAGGAAGCGATAGCAGGTTTGACAACATTTATGACGATGGCCTACATCATTTTTGTGAATCCCATGATGTTAGCCGATGCGGGTATGGATCATGGCGCCGTGTTTGTGGCTACCTGTTTAGCTGCGGCCGTAGGTTGTATCGTGATGGGGCTGATGGCGAATTATCCTATCGCGCTCGCCCCAGGTATGGGACTCAATGCCTTTTTTACCTACACTGTGGTGGGTGAGATGGGCTACAGCTGGGAAACGGCACTCGGTGCGGTTTTCTTATCGGGGATCTGCTTTCTGATCCTATCTTTAGTGCGTATTCGCGAGTGGATTGTTAACAGTATTCCTATGTCGCTGCGTATTGGTATTGCTGCGGGTATTGGTCTGTTCTTAGCGCTGATCGGCCTTAAGAGTGCAGGTATTGTGGTGGCAAGCCCTGCAACATTAGTGACCATGGGCGATATTACTGCGTTTCCGGCGGTGATGGCTGTATTGGGCTTCTTCCTCATTATCGCTATGGTGCAGCGTGGCATGAAGTCAGCGGTGATTTTAAGTATCCTGATCATTACTGGGCTTGGATTGGTATTTGGCGATGTACATTACAACGGCATCGTCTCTATGCCGCCTTCAATTGCGCCCACGTTTATGGCGATGGATTTATCCCAAGTGTTTGAAGTAACGATGCTCTCAGTGGTGTTTGCCTTCTTATTTGTGGATTTATTTGATACTTCAGGCACCTTGGTTGCGGTTGCTCAGCGTGGTGGCTTTCTCGATGAAAAGGGCCGTTTACCTCGATTAAATCGTGCCTTAACCGCTGACAGTTTAGCGACGATTGCAGGTGCAGCCTTAGGGACTTCTACCACCACCAGTTATATCGAAAGTACCGCTGGGGTGAGTGCGGGCGGTCGAACTGGCTTAACGGCGGTCGTGGTTGGTTTGCTGTTTATCTTGGCATTATTTTTATCGCCTTTAGCAGGGATGATCCCCGCCTATGCCACGGCAGGTACGCTGTTCTATGTGGCTATTCTGATGATGTCAGGGTTGGTTCACGTTGAATGGGAAGACTTAACTGAGGCTGCGCCAGTAGTCGTAGTGTGTATCCTGATGCCGCTGACCTTCTCGATTGCGACGGGGATTGCACTGGGAATTATTTCCTATGCGGCCATCAAACTGTTAACGGGTCGGTTTAGCGATTTAAATATCGGTGTGCTGGTGCTCGCTGCGATGTTTATTGCGAAATTTATTTACGGCTGATACTTAGAACGAGTTGCCGTTTAAGGGATATTTTTTGAGGGTCATCTAATCGATGGCCCTTTTTAATGCGCGATCCCAAGCAGAATTGAAAATTTCTACCCGCATCCAGCCCTCTGACTACCAATTATCTAGCGGATTAGGTATAAGGATTGTCCGGTTATTTTCTACAAATGAATAATGAACTTAAGTGAGATAGCGTATCGCCGCGTGGTGGTGAAGTTGGGGACGAGTGTGCTGACTTCTGGCAGTAAACAGCTAGATAAAGCCCATATGGTTGAGCTTGCTCGTCAAATGGCCGCACTGATGAGATCAGGGGTCGAAGTCGTATTATGTACTTCTGGGGCAATTGCCGCAGGACGCGAACATCTCCAATACCCGGTATTGCCCGATACTATGGCTAACAAACAGTTATTAGCCGCTGTCGGGCAGAGTCAGCTTATTCTTGCTTGGGCGCAACTCTTTAGCATCTACGGTTTGCATGTGGGGCAATTGCTGCTGACCCGTGCAGACCTACACGATAGAGAGCGCTATTTGAATGCCCGCGATACGCTTAATGCCTTGCTGGCACACAATATTATCCCCATCATCAATGAAAATGATGCGGTTGCAACTAACGAAATCAAAGTGGGTGACAACGACAACTTGTCAGCGCGCGCAGCATTGCTGTGTGATGCTGATCTGTTGATTTTGTTGACGGATCAAAAGGGCTTATTCGATGCCGATCCACGCACCAATCCCAATGCCAAACTGATTTCGCAGGTTGAGAAAATTGATGACAGTTTGCGCCTGTTAGCGGGTGGTTCGGTCTCGGGGTTAGGCACCGGGGGGATGTCGACTAAGCTCGAAGCGGCCGATATAGCTCGCCGCGCGGGAATTGAAGTGGTGATTGCCTCAGGTCATCATCCTGATGTGATTAAGAAAGTTGTTGCCAAAGAATCCATTGGCACCCATTTTAGCGCCATCGAAAACCCATTAGAAAGCCGCAAACAGTGGATTTTAGCGGGGCCTGCGGCCCAAGGTTCACTGGTACTCGATGCTGGGGCGGTTAAAGCAGTGACCGAAAAAGGTCGTAGCCTGTTATCTAAGGGCATTATTGGCGTCAAAGGAGAGTTTGAACGGGGTGCAACTCTGCAATTAGTTGACCAAAATGGCAAAATTATTGCCAGAGGCATAACCCGTTACTGTGGTGAGGCGCTAGGGTTGATTGCGGGTAAACATTCCGACGAAATCGAGTCTGTACTCGGTTACGATTATGGTGACGCAATAGTGCACCGCAACGACATGGTCGTCTTATAAGCGAGGTCTGTTTTGAGTCAAACTAATCAAGCGCAATATTTACAACAACTGGGTAGTCAAGCTAAGCAAGCCAGCTATGCCTTAGCAAATCTTAGCGCCGCACAGAAAGCGGATTTACTCGAGGTGATTGCCGAGGCCCTGACGCAGAACACTCAGGCTATTCTTGCGGCGAACGCCAAAGACGTTGTAGCCGCAAAGGCTGATGGCTTGAGTGATGCGATGATCGACCGTCTATTACTAACCGAGTCGCGCCTAGCGGGGATTATCGGTGACATTAGCGATGTGGTTCGCCTTGCCGATCCCGTTGGCGAAGAGTTCGGTAGCCGAGTGTTGGACAATGGCTTAAGGCTCACGCGCCGCCGCGTACCGCTTGGCGTGATTGGGGTTATCTATGAGGCACGGCCGAATGTGACGGTCGATATTGCGGTGTTGGCACTTAAAACCGGTAATACGGTGATTTTACGTGGCGGAAAAGAGACTCTCGAATCCAACAAACTGATTAGTGAAGTGATCCGTGGAGCGATTGCAAGCCAAGGGTTGCCTGTCGATGCGGTGCAATTGATTGATTCTTCCGATAGGGCCTTAGTCACAGGGCTACTCAAGCTCGACCAATATGTCGATATGATTGTTCCCCGTGGCGGGCAAGCCTTACAGCGCCTTTGTGCCGAGCAAGCTACAATTCCGGTGATTTTAGGTGGCATTGGGATCTGCCATCTGTATGTCGATAAACATGCCGATCTTGAGCGGGCTCTTGAGGTGATTGCCAACGCAAAAGTGCAGCGCCCAACGGTATGCAACGCTCTGGATACCTTGCTGGTGGATAACGCTGTTGCCGAGCGCTTTGTGCCACAAATTGCCGAATACTTACATCGTTTAGGTGTGCGTTTTTCGGTGTGCGAACAAAGCTATACACTGCTCGATGGGTTGGGGTTTGATATTTCCCCGGCAACGGAGCAAAGCTTTGCGACCGAATGGTTATCTTTGACCTTAGGCATTAAAGTGGTGAGTGATATTGATGCAGCAATTGCCCATATCCGTACCTATTCCAGTGGGCACTCTGAGGCGATTCTGACCGATGATATCCATGCTGCAACGTATTTTATGAATGAGGTTAATTCGGCCGCTGTGTATGTAAATGCCAGTACCCGCTTTACCGATGGCGGCCAATTTGGCCTAGGTGCCGAGGTGGCTGTAAGTACGCAAAAGCTCCATGCCCGTGGTCCAATGGGGCTTGAGGCGCTAACCACCTATAAGTGGTTAGCGTGGGGCGATTATACGAGTCGTTCATAGCCTGATTGGTACACTAAAAAGCCGCTGAAAGCGGCTTTTTAGTGGTAAATCTTTATCTTAGTGGATAAGTGGGGTATAGGTGGCAATCAGCCATAAACATACAAAAGCGATTGACATCACTGTGGTGAATTTTCGAAAGGGCCGGATATATTCCAAGGTATAGAGAAAATACTTCTCTTGCACTTTGCGAGTCAGTAATACCGACGGAAGTAAAAAACTGCAATAGAGCATCACAACCATGGTGGTAAAACCATTCCCCCAAAAATGCTCGTAGATAAAAAGGGCGATACACACCAGCATGGCAACCCAACCGATAGGGGTTATGCCATCTTCTTGATTCCAATGGGTTGATTTTTCCATATGACTATCCTTAGTCACTTAACCGATTGTTTAATTTATAGACGGTTAAGGGGGGCTTTTCAATGATTTTATGGATAGCGTGTAAAAGAATTTTCTAGACCGAGTTTAAGTTATAGGGTTTTAATATCGGCAAATGATCCGCGGCACAACTTCGCTAAGTCATTTGCAGCGAGACATATCTCAAGCCCACGGCGACCAGCACTGACATAGATTTTGTCAAATTGCTTCGCACTTTCATCAATCAGCGTTGGCAGTTGCTTCTTTTGCGCTAACGGGCTGATCCCTCCAACCAAATAGCCGGAAGACTTTTGCGCTAAATCCGCATCGGCCATTTGCAGTTTTTTCTGGCCTAAACATTTGGCTACGGCTTTTAAATTGAGTTGATGATCAACTGGAACGAGCGCAACTGCAAGCGGCGGATGAGCTTTATCGATCGCGACCAGTAAGGTTTTAAATACCTGCGCGGGAGCGAGGCCTAACACATTGGCGGCTTCTTCGCCGTAGGCGGCGCAGTGTGGGTCGTGGCTGTATTCTAAGATTTCAAAGGGGATTTTGGCTTTCTTTGCCATTTGTACGGCAGGTGTCATGCTTTACTCCTTGCGTCAATTTCTGGGGCAATAAAAGTCCGCCATAGTAGCTCTTTATTGGCGTTTAAAATGTTAGCTCGGGCATAAATTATCTATACCCGAGTAAGGCACCTTATCCGTTGCTTAGTCCGCAAGTTTGGTATTGAGTTTGGTTTTGCGCTCCAGATAGCGCGGGAATAATTGCTGCAACATCATGCCGCTTAAAATAAAGCCTAGGCCAATGTAGGTTGCGGTGGCGATGGTTTCTTGCAAAATCCAAGCAATAAAACCAATGGACATCACCGGCGATAAAAATACTAAGGTGCTGATATTGGCGGTACGAGTCGCAGTTTTAAGCGCCATTAACCAGAGTACAAAGGTAATCCCCATTTCAAATAAGCCGACATACATCCCCGCCATTACGGCTTTAATGCTAAAGCTAGGGAGCGTATCGGTAAGTAACAGCGTGATGGTAATAAAGGGTAAACCGATTAAAAAGCTCAACAGTAGGCTGACGACGGGGTCGCCTTGATCTTTGGTGTTCACAATCCAATATAGGCACCAGAGCAGGGTGCTAGTCAGCGCCAGCCCAATGCCAAGGGGGCTATCGAAGCGAAAACCGCTGATATCGCCGCCGGTGGCAATAATAAATACCCCAGAGTAGGCAATCAGTGCCGCAATCATATCGCTCTTACGCAAATGTTGTTTTAGCAGTGGCGCAGCTAACAGCGGTAGCAATACCGCCCACGTGTAATTAAGTGACAGTGCCTGCTGGGCGGGTAATAGTGAATAGGCTTTAAACAGCACCACATAATAAAGAAAGGGATTAATCAGCCCAGTGATCAGATAAAAAGTCGGGCGACGCAACAGCTGCGCTTTAAGTAGCGGTAGCTTTTTTTGCCAAGCGAGAATGGCGCCTAGAGCGACGATAGAGGTGAGTACCGCCACAAATACCAGTTGTAGTGGTGTGTAAAATCCAAGGGCAATTTTAAAGGCGGTTGCCACCGTCGACCAGAGGAATACCGCACCCATGCCGTACACATACGCCAAATTTGAAGATTTCACACTCTTACCTTATGCACTTAAACCGCCACTCAATGTGCGCAGATTGAATAACAGCTATTGTTGATATGCAAGCGGATTTTACCGTTTTGAATATTTTATACAGCTGAGTTTTTCGAAAAGATAAATCAGAAAATTTTTTGTATGGCCCTTGTAATTAAATTCCCTGTCCCAATATAGGTGTTAAGGCAAAGAAAGTGGCCAGCGGTGATGATAGTTAATAGGCACCGTGGACTTGAAAAAAATGCGTCCGGCCCCATATCAAAACCAACTTATTAATTTAGTTTGACAGAAATTTTTCGGAGGACCTCATGGGTAAAATTATTGGTATCGACTTAGGCACAACAAACTCTTGTGTAGCTGTCCTCGATGGTGGCAAAGCACGCGTATTAGAAAATGCTGAAGGCGATCGCACAACCCCGTCTATCATCGCCTACACCGACGATGAGACTATTGTGGGCCAGCCAGCAAAACGCCAAGCTGTAACAAACCCAAATAACACATTCTTCGCGATCAAGCGTTTGATCGGTCGTCGCTTTAAAGATGACGAAGTTCAACGTGACGTGAACATCATGCCATTCAAAATCATCCAAGCCGACAACGGTGATGCTTGGGTTGAATCACGTGGCAACAAAATGGCTCCACCACAAGTTTCTGCTGAAATCTTGAAAAAGATGAAGAAAACAGCAGAAGACTTCTTAGGTGAAGAAGTGACAGAAGCGGTAATTACCGTTCCTGCATACTTTAACGATTCACAACGTCAAGCCACTAAAGATGCTGGCCGCATCGCAGGTCTTGAAGTTAAACGTATTATCAACGAACCAACGGCTGCTGCTCTGGCCTACGGTATCGACAAGAAGCAAGGCGACAACATCGTTGCAGTGTACGACTTAGGTGGTGGTACATTCGATATCTCTATCATCGAAATCGACAGCAACGACGGCGACCAAACCTTCGAAGTATTAGCGACTAACGGTGACACTCACTTAGGTGGTGAAGACTTTGACAACCGTTTAATCAACTACTTAGCTGACGAATTCAAGAAAGAGCAAGGCTTAGATCTGCGTAAAGATCCATTAGCAATGCAACGTCTGAAAGAAGCGGCTGAAAAGGCGAAGATTGAGCTTTCAAGCACCAACCAAACTGAAGTGAACCTGCCATACATCACTGCCGATGCAACAGGTCCTAAGCACTTAGTGGTGAAAATCACCCGTGCTAAGTTAGAGTCACTGGTTGAAGACTTAATCATTCGTACCTTAGAGCCATTAAAAGTGGCACTGGCTGACGCTGACTTATCAGTATCAGACATTAACGAAGTGATTTTAGTGGGCGGTCAAACCCGTATGCCTAAGGTTCAAGAAGCGGTTTCTAACTTCTTCGGTAAAGAACCTCGTAAAGACGTAAACCCAGACGAAGCCGTAGCCGTAGGTGCTGCGATTCAAGCGGGCGTACTGTCAGGCGACGTGAAAGACGTTCTGCTGTTAGACGTAACACCACTGTCTCTGGGTATCGAAACCATGGGCAGCGTAATGACCAAGCTGATTGAGAAAAACACTACTATTCCGACTAAGGCACAGCAAGTGTTCTCAACAGCCGATGACAACCAAAGTGCAGTAACCATTCACGTACTGCAAGGTGAGCGTAAGCAAGCGAGCGCGAACAAGTCATTAGGTCAATTTAACTTAGACGGTATTGAGCCAGCACCACGTGGCATGCCACAAATCGAAGTGATGTTCGATATCGACGCTGACGGTATTCTGCATGTTTCTGCCACCGACAAGAAAACCGGTAAGAAACAAAACATCACCATCAAAGCTTCTTCAGGCTTAAGCGAAGAAGAAGTGGCGCAAATGGTACGTGATGCTGAAGCCCACGCTGAAGAAGACAAGAAGTTTGAAGAGTTAGTGCAATCTCGCAACCAAGCTGACGGCTTAGTTCACGCAACTAAGAAACAAGTTGAAGAAGCGGGCGATGCACTGCCAAGCGAAGACAAAGCTAAGATTGAAGCGGCAATGAGCGCGGTTGAAACTGCTGTAAAAGGCAACGACAAAGAAGCCATTGAAAAAGCGACTCAAGCGCTGATTGAAGCGTCTGCTAAGCTGATGGAAATCGCTCAGGCTAAAGCTCAAACTCAAGGTGGCGCACAAGAAGGTGCTGCTAAACAGTCTAACGCGACTGCCGATGACGTTGTCGATGCTGAATTTGAAGAAGTGAAAGACGACAAGAAATAACATTTGCTTTCAATCAAATTGATTGATTTCAAATAGTTAATTTCTAGGCGGGCGTTACGGGGAAACCCTAACGCCCGTTCGTTCAACTTAAGCTGAGAAGCATGAGATTATGTCAAAGCGAGATTATTACGAAGTATTAGGCGTTGGTCGTGACGCCAGCGAACGTGAAATTAAAAAAGCCTACAAGCGTTTGGCGATGAAGTTTCACCCCGACCGCAACCCTGGCGATAAAACTGCCGAAGCGAGCTTCAAAGAAGTCAAAGAAGCCTACGAAATCCTTACCGATGCTAACAAAAAAGCGGCCTATGACCAATTTGGTCATGCGGGTGTGGATCCCAATCGCGGCGGTGGTGGTGGCTACGGCGGCGCGGGAGATTTCGGTGATATTTTCGGTGATGTCTTTGGCGATATTTTCGGCGGTGGACGTCGTGGCGGTCAACGCCAAGCAGCCCGCGGCTCAGATTTACGTTACAACCTAGAGTTATCACTGGAAGAAGCCGTAAAAGGCCTCACCAAAGAACTGCGTATTCCAACCTTAGCCAGCTGTGATGTGTGTGACGGCAGCGGTGCGAAAAAAGGCACGTCGGCGACCACCTGTACAACCTGTCATGGTCAAGGCCAAGTGCAAATGCGCCAGGGTTTCTTTACCGTGCAACAGCCTTGTCCAACCTGCCATGGTCGCGGCAAGATCATTAAAGATCCTTGTACTAAGTGCCATGGCGATGGCCGTGTCGAAAAAACGAAGACATTGTCAGTTAAGATCCCAGCAGGTGTCGACACTGGCGACCGTATTCGTTTAGCGGGTGAAGGTGAAGCGGGCGAGTTTGGCGCCCCAGCGGGCGATTTATACGTTCAGGTCAGTGTGCGTGAACATGCCATCTTTGTTCGTGATGGCAACAACCTCTACTGCGAAGTGCCAATTTCATTCAGTAAAGCGGCGCTCGGTGGTGAGATTGAAGTGCCAACACTGGATGGCAAAGTCAGCCTGAAGATCCCAGCCGAAACTCAAACGGGCCGTATGTTCCGTTTACGTGGCAAAGGGGTTAAATCGGTTCGCAGCCATGCCGTTGGCGACTTGCTCTGCAAAGTGGTGATGGAAACGCCAGTCAATCTAAACGAGCGTCAGAAAGAACTACTGCGCGAGTTTGAAGCGACATTAACCGGCGAATCAAAGAAGCACAGCCCAAAAGCTGAAGGCTTTTTCGATGGCGTGAAGAAGTTTTTCCAAGACCTAAATAGCTAATTAGGTGGGTGGCGCAGCTGTTATGTTAGCTGCGCACTAGATAAATAAAGCCTCGCAGTGTTTAGCACTAGCGGGGCTTTTTTATGCTTGATTGCATGCTCAAATTTCAAACTCTGTCCGCTGCAATCAATTAAGCACTGTCATTTCAGTGACTCGCCATGAACTCATCCCTGAGGGCTCGACGACGGCATCCATGCCGTCAACGGTCACTTCCATGACAGTGCTTAATTCCTTTTAAGTCCTGCGTATACCTGATAAATGTTATGCCTGTCCGGTCTTTTAGTTAGACTTCTTTCCTAGCACTCAGGTGCTCCTCAATCTGAGAAACAAGATGCGTACACTGCTTTACTAATTCGATGATTGTATCTGACTCAATTTGATGCTGATTTCCATCTTTATCGAAGCCATTTCTATGTATGCAATCATGTCTAATGAGGATTGCCTTGAAAAGCCATGCGACATTACCAAAATCAATGTCTAGCACAGAAAAGTACATCGGCTTTATTTTCTTTATATCATGAAAGATAAGGTCTTTGAGGTAGCGTGCAACTAGGAATTTAAGGTCTTCCCATTGTGTGAAAATTTCCTTCAATGAAAACTGCCTCTTTGCAAGCTCAGGATCCGTTTCTACTAACCTTCTGATTAGTTGGTCGGAATTAACAACTGTTGAGATGAAGGAGCTTGCGAGATAGGCTTCAATTGCTGTTACTACTTGTGCGAAAAGCATGTTATTGAGGGTTGCTTTATGCTCTTGGTGATGCGGGTAACGAAGCAGTGCAATGACGTCAGCAGAAACCTTTCTATATATATCGAGCTGTTGCGTACTTTCAATTTCTGCGGTGACTTCTTCCTGTTCTAAGTGGTCAAGAATATCAAATGTTAAATCAATAATATTAGGTATAAAAACGTTTGTTTCTGACATCTTGGATACTATATGAGCATCATATTCTTGGCCACAACCATCACAAATAAATGTTTTCCAATACTCGCGAAGACTTTCTTCGTCAGTAGCGGCTGAAATATCTGGGCCATCGCAATACACAACTTCATCAAGAAACGCACTGCATTTACAGGCAAAGGTTATATCTAATTCCATATATGAGCCTAACCGCTTATTGAACGGCATACTCGATAAAGCCTACCGTTTAACTTATTGATTAATATAATGCTATATTTCCTATCTATTGAATGTAAAGAGATTTTATTATTCTTTAATGCCAAATCAAACTGAGGTTGTGCGTTAAACCTAAAGAAGAGAAATGCTTGTTTTAAATTTTTTCTGCAACAGCCCATATTTAAGTGCAAAGATTGGACTGGCTGAACTCTTTTGGGATTAATGGCTAACGCTGCAATCACGGGTGTTCACCTTCCCCTGCGAAGTTGCTGAATGGCGTTGGAATAAATTGCGTGAGTCCGGTCATGGATAATGGAATGGACCCATCCACTTTAAATCGGCCTCGCAATGGGCCACGATGTAGTCGCTAAAACTCATCAGAAAGAGGACGGGTCCACCTATGAAGATTACTACAATCGGTTTAGATA
>NZ_BMOP01000014.1 GCF_014647135.1 Shewanella xiamenensis | reverse complement strand
GTCCATGATGATACTCCTAGGATTGCGACCGAAGCAGGTCGCGTCTAGCAAGTATTTAGGATGAGGGGCAAAAGGATGGCTTTATCTTTATCTTGTTCCTGCCGCAAAGCGGCTTCGTTCAACAAACTGTTTAAGAGTGATTCGCAACGCGTGACATTTTTACTATGCGTTGTGTTTAGTGTTTAAGGTGGTATGCGGAAGCATCGGTATTGCGTTGCTCACACCTTAACAGGGCGTTAGCCATTGAGGCTGTCATGGAGATTTAAGTGGTCAGGAAACGAAAAAAACGAATTAGGCAAAATCAAACGATCGAGCAGAAGAAACACATTCCTTGGTATAAGAAGGTGTGGGTTGTTGCTGCCGCAACAAGTGCACTTGTGTCTACGATCTTAATTCAAGGTCCTACAATGCTGAAAAATGCTCGGATACTGCCTAAAGAAATTAAAGAAACATCTGATCAGTTCCAATCATGGGTTAAAGAGGATACAGATTGGACAGGGCATTGGTCTTCTTTTCCTGAAGGTATGGTTGATATGGCAGATTTAGATTTATCTGATGTTGATTTGGAAATAACTATACATGCGACCAATGGAAATATTGACGGGACTATAGCAACGAAGAAAATATGTAAATCAATCCCTGTTTTTGACTTTGTTTTATTACGAGGTAAAGTCAACGGAAATCAAGCAGAAGTCGTAGCCTGGGATATTATTGGTGGTAAAAAAACTGACTTTGCCTCACTTACGCTAGTTCGTGATGGATACCTTATGCAAGTAATACCAAAGGAAGGTATGACTAGTTGGTTTCCTACACAGGCAAGAATTGCCAGACGGCCTACTGATTCCAAAGATCCGCAGCCAGACACTTCATATTGTGCTGAAGAGAAAAAAGAACTTTACGAGCAATTTATTGATAAACAAAAAGAACATGGCTAACAAATAAGGATAGGCCGCGCGTAGCCGCGACCTTATCCCAAGTGTTGAACAAGCCCGATGCTGGTTGTGGACACTTTATTATGCAAATAGCGGATTGAGAATGTGTACTGGCGAAGGTCTTATTTTGAAAGAGACTTTTATGCAGACATGACCCGCCCTTAGCGAACGAGCTAATATTTTTATTACCTATTCATCAAGCTGTTATCGAGTCCTCATTCTGTTTGGTTAGCCCGTTATCCTTATACTTCTCGCCTTAGGCGGTGATGTTAGCGCCTGTCGGTCGATGACGCACATGAACGCCCATAAAATGCATAGCTTGATGGCAACAAGGGCAATAGCGCACGGATAAGGCACGTTTGACCTCTGGTAATACGGGGTAAGTGGCTCCTGCGACAGCTAACATCAGTTGGATTTGTGAAGAAAAAGAGGCCAGCCATGTGGCCATACCGATTGGTGAAGTATTAAAGGCCATTATTGATAAAAGCCGCGACGGGTTACTTTGCCCTTATGTGGTTCATCGCCGACCAGACAAACTCAATAAGCAAAGTGTGGCCACAGACCACCGCTATCAGCTTGATCCTAATTACCTTAGCAGAGCCTTTTCGGCATTAAGGGATGAGTTAGGTCTGTGCGACCATTTAGAAATGAGCCAGCGCCCGACCTTCCACGAGATCCGCGCGCTATCTGCCAGATTGTTTTCTGATATGGGTGTTGACCCTCAAGGTCGGATGGCTCACACCGATGCCAAGTCCACCAAAATCAATGTGCGGGATCGCCTGCAATGGACCGAAGTACCACACGCTGAGATTAAAATTAGCCATAAATAAAACTAAGGCAACCAGCATACTTTGCCACTGTTATTTTGAAATCCGTTTCACCCCCATTTCACCACCGTTTCACCACCTCTAAGCAGTAAAATACCAAATTCCAGACACAAAAAAGCCCGCAACTAATTAAGATTGCAGGCTTTATTGTTTATGAATTTGGTCGGTATGAGAGGATTCGAACCTCCGACCCCTGACACCCCATGACAGTGCGCTACCGGGCTGCGCTACATACCGAAATTGTCAGTGTTTAATCGATTATTAAGTTAAACATTAAACACTTATTACTCAAAGTGCGATTAACTGGGGTTCACCTTAAGTGACGCAGACTTTAGCAATTGCCTCGCCTCTGTGCAAGTGCTTAGTGAACTGAGTTTGACTAACTGCTTAGTTTCTGGCCTGAATGACTCTATTTTCAAAATTTTATGCCCTTTCATTGGGCTTTGTTCGGCATATGACGTGCATAATATTGGTCAATGCGCGTCAACATGTAGGGGAAAAACGGATTCCATTTTTGGCGTAACATTTCGGATGCTGGAACACTATAAACACCACGTTCGCCACGGGATGCGGCGGCGCCTATCTGAATTCTCGTTGACTTCTCATTACTGATATTGCCATAAAGACCATCATCTTCAGCAAATGGCACTGCCACATGGGATAAGGAATACACTCCCTGTGGCCAATGCAGAGATAAGCTCTCCACCTCGGTAATGCTCTTTTCTCGAGGTATAAGCCCAAACTCACGCGCTTGAACTTGAGTTGTTTCACTATTGATATTTTCGATCAACGTCCCACGGTATTGAATCTTGTCGCTAGATGTCGGTAGTAAAGCTGGCAGCGGATCATCTGCCATCAATTTACTGTTGATCACAGTGCGGTTCATATCAAACAACACTAACTCATGGCCGTTTTCAGGCAGCACTTGGTAAAGTAGGTTCACTACCGCGGCACTTGACACCGTTGCATCAGCCACGGACTGAAAGCTTAAAATCGATGGGATTTGTTCACGCTGCAAAGGCGTTAATCCGCTTAACAAACTCTGATTACGTAATGCCAATTGGTAGACGACATCCCCGGCATTGACGGCAAAAGACATGTACTTGAAGGGATCGTATTCCATCTGAATACTATTCCATTGCAACTTATCTAAGTCGAGCAGACGACCTATCCAACTTTGCCAGCGAGCCGCGGCCGCAATTGGAGCGAGCCCAATAGCTGGCGACATAAAAATCATCCCTGCATAATCGGGCGCTTTATCTTGATTAATCAGTTCAAGTTCATGGTTAAGTGCCACTGCGGCGCCCGTTGAAAAGCCAATAACAAATAACGGCTTACCTTTAAGCTCTTGTTTCATGTGCGCCGTTGCCAAATTAACTGCGGCGGCTAAGTCTTGCCAGTACAGGCTCGTCAAACCACTAGGAATGGTGCCATGGCCTGGGAGTCTTAATCCAAGTACATGGGCTTTGCCTTTAAAATGTGCTGCCACGTTCGACATGGCATAGGGTGAATCTGACATACCATGGAGCAACAATAAGCCAAAAGGCGCATTGGCTTTAGGCCATTCAAAACTGCGATTCCCGTTTTGTGGCCATCTCGCGGGATCGGCAAGACTGTTTTTAACATAACGATTGACGGGCGATGCATCTGCCGCCGACACTTTTTTGAGTACTTTGTTATCAACCTCGGCAAAGAGCTTATCTTCTAAGGCAATGTAATCACGAAAGTTATCAAGTTTAGTGTTGTAGTGGAATTCGTGTTTTAACTCAGTCGTGTGCCAGAGGGACAGATCGGGTTTAGCATTGAGAAAATAGATTCCAGTCACTAATAAGGCAACAGCAATCCCTAAACAGCCATAAAAGGCAGCGAAAAATAAATGTTTAGTTGAGCCTATGATAATGGCTTTCATTGCTGCCCCATGGTTCCGATAAAATACGCATGCAGATTATACGGTTAGATAAAAATAAACCTCAATATTCATATTTAAGATTTGTTTTGATGGCATTTTAGTTTCGGCGGTTTACTCTATTTAGGTTAATATCCGCTCTACTTTTATTCGATATTCGCAAATTTTACTTATTATGCATATTGGTCCAGCCACAGCGTCCTATGCGTTTTATCTCCCCAATCCCCCACTTATACCTGCATATTGGCATTGGGAGCAGGATAACGCGATAGCAGAACTCATCGCCTTAAACGGTAACCACTGGCGTAAGATCTTCACCATTATGGCCAAAATTTGCGCCCCCAGTGAAGATTGGCGCAATTATCGCGACAACTTATTACTCAAAAAACACCAAATGCTCTTGATAGGTGCTAGTGCCCTATCGCCCCATGCCAATATTCATATTGTGTGTGGGCAAGCTGCCGCGAAGCCTTTGGGATTGAGTGCTGAGCAGTTCAATAAACCACTATCAAACCGGCAAACTGCCTATCAACCGCTGATGCATGCGTCACAGGGTAAGCTGCAAGATGTCACTGAAATAATGCAAACTTCCTCAGTACAGAAGAAACAAGTGCTACTCACGCCCTACTTAGATTACCGCCAATACTCTAATGCCCTGATTGCGCTTACGCGCTCGCATATACAAAACGTATCTGCTTGATAAAATTTCATAAAAAAGCACCCGGATAGGCCGAGTGCTTTAAAAGAAAACCTAGACAGCATTGCCTATGCCAAGGTTAGTGGTAAAAATCAGTCGTAGATGGTTGGAATGGGCTGGCGCTTATGTTGGGTGGCCTTATAGATATTGATAAGCTTCTCTTCGACAGCCTTATCAACGACTTTCCCTTCGAGGAAATCATCAATTTGCTCATAGGTCAGCCCGAGCGCGACTTCATCTTCGAGTAGCGGTTTGTTGTCCTCTAAATCCGCCGTTGGTGCCTTGTAAACTAATGACTCAGGAGCACCGAGGTAGGCCGCTAATTGGCGCACTTGGCGTTTATTGAGGCCAAATAAAGGCGCGAGATCACAGGCACCATCGCCCCATTTGGTATAAAAACCGGTAATGTTTTCGGCGCTATGATCAGTCCCCACCACTAAGCCGCCGACTAATCCCGCTAACTCATACTGGGCAATCATGCGCATCCGCGCTTTAACATTGCCCTTCACAAAATCCACTTTCGCCTCATCCGGCATACTCAGTCCCGCCTCAACAAACGCACTTAAGGTGGCTTGATGCACGCCATCAACACCTTGATGCACATTTACTGTGACTAATTTGGATGGCTGAATAAATTGGCACGCTTGCTGAGCTTCATGCTCATCTTTTTGGATTTGATAGGGTAAACGCACCGCAATAAACTGATAACCGCCCTCGGGATGTTCACTATTGAGGCTATCAACGGCCAACTGGCATAAACGCCCCGCCGTCGATGAATCCACGCCACCGCTGATCCCTAATACCAACGCCTTACTGCGGGCCTCTTTGAGCTTGGTTTTAATAAACGCCACGCGGCGCTGCACTTCAAACTCAGGCTCAATCGCCTTGAGTACCTTCATTTCTCTTAAGATCTGCGCTTTCACCGAAAATTCCACCTTAAATATTCGCTGTTATTGGGAGCGGTAAACCGCCTAACGTTATCATTTATTTGCGCCTAAAAACAACAAGGGCAATAACGGTTTGCCGCTATTGCCCTTATTAACTGAAACCTATGCTGGTTTATCTTTCCCAGTATGATTCTTCTAAGCTGTCTTCACGCTCGGGTAACCCACGGGACAAACGCGGACTGTGCTGCGCTAATACCTCATAGGCCACGCGGTTAGCGTACTTACAAATTTGTGAGAAGGATGAATAACATAAGCCATCACGCTTATGCTTACTTGAGCCTGGCACGTTGGTCTTATGGAAGGTATTGGCCGCCAAGTCGTGCAATAATGCTGACAGCGCGCCATCACCCGCACCATTGGTATTACCTATTTTCTCCGGTCCACCCATGTAAGGGGAAATATGGGCATAGACTTTAATCGGATTTTCACAGTCACTCTTGAGCTTTGGACGTGAGAACTCATAACGGTTAAATTCAGGGATAGCACCTGGCAGCAGCGTATGAGTGGTCTCGCGCTTTTCGGCATCATCGGTATAACCTGCGGTATAAAGCCCGATTGGGCCAGCGGTGGTTAACACCATATCGCACCACTCGAGGGCTCTTTCGCTGGCAAGCAGCGGATCGCGAAACCCAGTTAACGCCTCGCCTTCATCTTCGTTCATCGCCAAAATGGTCACATGCTCTTGGATAAAGTTTTGCCACCAAACCGGATCTTCTTCGATTAAGAAGCGTGTGCCTAAGGTCAATACCACAGGGACTTCGGCTGCTTTGGCATATTCAATCGCGCACATGGCCGCATCGGTGATCCTGTCGCCGCCGCTGGCACGCATTAAATAGGCGGTTAATACCAAGGCAGAGCTGCCCTGTACTACGTCTTTATCAATGTATTCTGGGGTTAACTTATCCATCGCCCCTTTACTGATCGCGAAGGTACGCTCACCGCAATCAGAAATCAGCGTAAAACAACGACCTATGGGGCCATCGACGGGTTGCAGGAAGTTAAGGTCTACTTTAGAGGAGGTGTTGCAAAGATAACGGTAGGCGTAACTGCCGACTTCGATATTTTGGCTCATCACCCCAAACAACACAGAGCGGTCATCGGCCAAAATTGAATAATTGTGCACTGTGTTACCAATAGTGCCGCCCGCAAACTCATCGCTGATCAAACCGTTTTGTTTCAGCTCGGTATACAGGGCGTGCGCTTGCTCATCATTGATAAGCGTCGAATTCCCCTTGGGTAAACCATAACGGCCGAGCAACTCATCCTCTACCTTGGCTTCGATATCCACTAAGGTTTGATCGATACCGCTGATATAAGTCGCAAAAGGTTGAGGTTGCTGCGTTAATTGCTCAAGCAATGGGTCACGGGTTTTGACCGGAAAATAATGTTTCGATTTGCGCTGACCGGGAAACTTCATAGTGGCTCTCTTTTCCTGGCATCCATGCTAATGGGCATTACAACGAGCGTTGGCTCATTGTGTCCTAAAAATAATGAGTCTAGGCTAGAGAGATAAAAAATCCACTCCCGAGCCACAAAGGGCGCAGATTCTACCATAAAATCAGCATGAAACTAGGCCGTGTTTAGGTTTCAACGGGAGAAATTTACCGTCACTCTGCGCGTATCCAAGGTTGAGCTTGTTCTTGTACCAATTGCCTGAGCAGCTCGATATGGAGCTCATCATCATTTAAACAGGGAATAAAGTGATAGGCCTCACCACCCGCATGCAGGAAAGTCTCTTTACCACCAATCGAAATTTCCTCTAAGGTTTCGAGGCAATCAGTGGCAAAGGCTGGGCAAATTATATCAACGCTTTTCACGCCTTGGCGGGGTAAATCGGCCAGCAGTTCATCAGCATAAGGGGTTAACCACTCTTCTTTGCCGAAGCGGGATTGGAAACACACCTGCCATTGTCCATCGGTTAATCCCAGAGCCTGTGCCAGTAACTTGGCGGTAGTGCGACACTGCTCAGGATAGGGATCGCCTTCAGTGGCATACCGCAGCGGAATACCGTGGAAGGATAAAATCAACTTGTCGGCCTGGCCATGGGTTTTCCAATGGCGCTTAACCGAATGCGCTAAAGCCGCGATATAGGCTTCATGGTCAAAATACTGTTTGCTAAAGCGCAGCTCAGGAATATCGCGCACTTTAGCAAAATACTGCGCCACCGCATCGAACACGCTGGCGACAGTTGAGCAGGAATATTGCGGATATAACGGCAGTACGACGATACGCTCGGCGCCTTGGGCTTTGAGTTTGGCAAAGCCGCTATCAATCGAAGGATTGCCATAGCTCATGCCGAGTTCAACGGGAATAGTTTGATTAAAGGTCGCGCTCAGATCCGTGGCTAACTTTTGTGCCTGCTGCTCACTTATCACCATCAGCGGCGAGCCCTGCTCTGTCCACACACTCTGATATAGTTTGGCCACCTTGGCGGGTCGGGTATTAAGGATTATCCCCTGCAAAATCGGCTGCCACAGCCAAGGGGACAAATCGACGACCCGAGGATCACTTAAAAACTGTTTGAGGAATCGCTTAACCGCTTTGGGAGTGGGTTCATCGGGCGTGCCGAGATTGACCAATAACACGCCAAACGCAGGAGAGGGAGAAGTCAATGTGTTACCTTTTATCAGCCTAATACCTCGGCAGGCTAACATTCAGTTGCCAATAAAAAAAGCCTGCAATAGCAGGCTTTTTCTTAATATGAGAACTTGTTCTCGAATTTAGTGAATGATGCTTATTTCAGCACGCTGGCTAACTGTTCACTCACAGCCGCAACCGACTGAGTACCATCAAATTTATGGTATTGAGTGTGACCCGCCGCAGCCACTTTGCCATAGTATTCAACCAATGGCTTAGTTTGTTCGTGGTAAATGCCTAAACGCTTACGCACTGTGGCTTCTTCGTCATCTGGACGAATAGCTAAGTCTTCGCCAGTCACATCGTCTTTGCCTTCCACTTTAGGTGGATTGAATACCACGTGGTAAACACGGCCAGAACCTGGGTGAACGCGACGGCCGCTCATACGCTTAACGATTTCTTCGTCTGGCACATCGATTTCAATCACGTGATCAATGCTGATACCGTTTGCCGCCATCGCATCCGCTTGCGGGATAGTGCGTGGGAAACCGTCTAACAGGAAACCTTTAGCACAGTCGTCCTGTGCGATACGCTCTTTAACCAGTCCAATGATCAGATCATCAGAAACCAGTTGGCCTGCATCCATCACTTTCTTCGCTTCTAAACCCAGCGGAGTACCGGCTTTAACAGCTGCACGTAACATATCGCCAGTAGAAATTTGTGGGATACCATACTGTTCCATAATGAACTGGGCCTGGGTACCTTTACCGGCACCTGGGGCGCCCAATAGGATAATGCGCATCTCAAGAGTCCTCTTTTTCGCATTGATATTCTTCTTAGGGCGGCGATCTTCGCACATCTGACCGCCATTGAGAAGGCTTTTAGCTTCGACTTTAGCCTCAGAAACCGCAAATAAATCGCCGTTTTGTGGCAAATTTTATCCTTAGTAGAGCAAGGTATACAGCTTGCGACGGTACTGGTTAGCAAGACTATTACCTTGACCAAGGGCGGTTAAAATCTCCATAAAGACTTGTTTTACTTTGCCATTTTCGGCATTCAAGTCTTTAGATAACACACCGTATAAATGCGCAAGTGCTTCTTCATCGCGGTGAGCCGAATGCAAGGCTTTACAAAGTTCGAGTAATAACACTAAATCTTGCGGATTATGCTCAAACTTCTGCTGTAAATCACGAATTTCAGGCGTGTCTGCCGCATCCAAGGCAAGGGTTAATTTCGCCTTTAAGCTCTGGTAATAACTGTCTTGATCAGCAAGGCCAATCTGTTCGAGTAAAGTCTGCGCTTGAGCCAGTTCACCCTGCATCAAATACACATCGGCGAGCACCAAACTCACCTCAGCAGCATGATTTGAGGCGCTATAGGCGTCTTTCAGCAACACGGCCGCAGTGGTTAAATCCTCCGCCGATACTTGGCTTAAGGCTAACAGGGCTTTGGCTTGCTCAAGCTGCAATTGCCATAACGGAGGCAAGTGTTTCTCCAGCATAGCGCTCACCTGCGCCGCCTCCTGCATGCCCGCAAAGCCATCGATTGGTTGGCCCTTATCGAGCACTAAGGTGGTCGGCAGTGCTTGAATGCGGAAATAGTTCGCGATTTCCAGCTCAGTTTCACAGTTCACTTTCGCCAGCACAAAACGGCCAGCATGCTGGGTGGCAAGTTGCTCGAGTGTTTGCACCATGGCAACACTCTGCGGCTGTGGCTGGGCCCAAAACACCATCACCACCAGTTGCTGCATTGAAGCATCAACCACTTGCTGAATATTGTCTTTGGTTAGATCGAGGATATTGTCCATGGTTTTCCTTCCTCCCAAACTGGCACCTCTACGGGGAAATGCCCTAGGGTAATGCGACTCTTGGTGCCTAAAAGTGAATCGGGGCACTTGTGTCTTAACCCAAGTGCCCCGAATGTGTTACTTCAGACTTGCCAATAACATTTGGTTCATCAGCTTAATAAAGGCCGATGGGTCTGCTAGGCTGCCCTTCTCCGACAATTGCGCCTGTTGCAATAACAGATTCGACCAATCGGCGAAGGCGGCTTCATCCTGAAGATCATTAAGGCGCGACACTAATGGGTGCGCAGGGTTGATCTCAAACGTCGGCTTGACCTCTGGCACTGGCTGGCCGGCAGCCTGCATCAGTTTGATCATTTGCGTCGACATTTCACCTTCACCCGTGACCACACAGGCTGGGGTATCGGTTAAGCGTGAAGTCACCTTCACATCGGCCACGCTAGCGCCTAATGCCGCTTTAATGCGTTCAATCAGTGGTGCAGACTCTTCGGCGAGTTTCTCCTGCGCTTCCTTCTCGGCCGCATCTTCCAGCTCACCTAATTCCAGCTCGCCACGGGTGACTGAGTGCAATTGTTTTTCTTTGTACTCAGTTAAGTGGTTGATTAACCACTCGTCGATACGTTCTGACATCAGCAACACTTCGATGCCTTTTTTACGCAGCAGTTCTAAGTGTGGGCTGTTAGCCGCGGCTTCGTGGCTATCTGCAACGATATAGTAAATCTTGGTTTGGCCTTCCTTCATGCGGCTAATATAGTCATCGAGTGACACAGTTGGCGCCGCGCTGCCTGTATGGGTAGACGCAAAGCGCAGTAAGCCTGCAATACGCTCACGGTTTGCAAAGTCTTCCGCTGGACCTTCCTTCAACACTTGACCAAATTCGGCCCAGAATTTTTGGTATTTTTCCGCATCGTCTTTTGCCAGTTTTTCCAACATACCCAGCACACGCTTAGTGATACCGGTGCGCATCGCTTTGGTGATGTGGTTGTCCTGCAAAATCTCGCGAGACACGTTTAGCGGCAGATCGTTTGAGTCAATCAAACCCTGCACAAAACGCAGGTAAGATGGCATAAACTGCTCAGCGTCATCCATAATAAACACGCGCTGAACAAAGAGTTTCAGGCCATGCTTACGGTCGCGGTTCCACAGATCCCACGGCGCTTTTGAAGGGATATACAACAGGTTAGTGTATTCCTGTTTACCTTCAACGCGGTTATGACTCCACAGCAGAGCGTCTGTGTAGTCGTGGGAAATATGCTTATAAAATTCTTGGTATTCTTCGTCAGTGATCTCAGACTTATTACGCATCCACAGCGCAGTCGCCTTGTTCATGACCTTCCAATAGCCTTCGGTTGCAGGAATTTTTTCACCGTCTGGGCCATCGCGCTCAGGGGTGCCTTCCTGCCACATTTCTACTGGGATTGAAATATGGTCTGAGTATTTAGTGATGATGGAACGTAGGCGCCACTCATCGGCAAACTCTTTCTCTTCATCACGCAGGTGCAGGGTAATTTCAGTACCACGGCTCGCCTTGGTACTGGTTTCAACGGTGAAGCTACCCTCACCTTCCGATTCCCACAATACGGCTTCATCGGCCTTATGGCCGGCAGCACGGGTACGAACGGTGACTTTTTTCGCTACGATAAAGGCGGAATAGAAGCCCACACCGAATTGACCGATTAGCTGCGAATCCTTTGAGGCTTCACCAGAGAGGTTTTTAAAGAATTCAGCGGTGCCCGATTTGGCGATCGTACCTAAATGCTCAATCACGCCATCGCGGGTCATACCCACGCCGTTGTCTTCGATGGTGACAGTGCCTTTTTCTTTGTCTGCGCTGATACGCACACGTAGCTCACCGTCACCTTCGTATAACGCGTCGTTGGTTAACGCAAGGTAACGCAGCTTATCGGCCGCATCCGCAGCGTTAGAGACCAGTTCACGCAAGAAAATTTCTTTGTTGGAATACAAAGAATGGATCATCAAATGCAACAGCTGTTTGACTTCAGTTTGAAAACCATGAGTTTCTTGTTGTGACATGAAATTTTCCTTATTTGTTACGCAATTTGGTTAAAGCAAACGCTCAGTGTTTTATAAAATGGGGCTGCAAATCCACTTTTCAAGGGGGGAGATAAAATCACAGATCAAATGGCGAAAAATAAGGCAGTATCAAACCGAAATTACGCTATCCCTATGTCAGAATGAAGAAAGGAATGTTAGACCTAGACACGCTAGGGCGTGTTCGCTAAACAAATACAGCCATAAAATAAAAACCCGCGAGCACAGAGCCAGCGGGTTTATTCTTTAGGCCATCACAGGCTACAGCGGGATACGCCCATTGAAGGACAGCGCTAAGGTGGTGCTGTCGACATATTCCAGTTCACCACCCACGGGCACGCCGTGGGCGATGCGGCTGATCAGCACCTTGTGGCGCCTTGCCATATCGGCGATAAAGTGGGCTGTGGCCTCACCTTCAACCGTTGGATTGGTCGCTAAAATCAGCTCAGCAACATCGCCAGAGGCTAAGTGACGCTCTAATAGCGCCAAACCTAACTCTTCAGGCCCCACGCCATCGAGGGGAGATAAATGGCCCAGCAAAACAAAATAGCGACCCGTAAAATGTCCACCTGCTTCAATGGCTAACACATCGGCTGGCGTTTCGACCACACAAATGGTCGAAGACGAGCCGCGCTTATGACTAGCACAAATCGGACATAACGTTTCTTCAGTGTAGGTTCGGCAAGACTGACAATGACCGATATCACTCATGGCACTCGACAGGGCAGAGGCTAATTTAAGCCCCGCTTTCCTGTCTCGCTCAAGTAATTGAAACGCCATACGTTGCGCCGATTTAGGCCCAACCCCTGGTAAACAACGTAGGGACTGAATTAACTCGTCTAGCAGTGGACTAAATTTCATTGTCTATCTCAATTAAAATGGCATTTTCATGCCTGGTGGTAATTGCATACCGCCAGTCACTTCGGCCATTTTAGCTTTTTGATTCTCTTCGATACGACGTGCTGCATCGTTACAGGCTGCCGCGATCAAATCTTCCAGCATTTCTTTGTCGTCTTCCATCAAGCTTGGGTCGATTTCGACTTTACGCACTGTGTGTGCGCCTGTCATGGTCACTTTAACCAGACCTGCACCTGACTCACCGACCATTTCCATGCGGGCAATTTCTTCCTGCATTTTTGCCATTTTTTCTTGCATCATCTGGGCTTGTTTCATCAGATTGCCCATACCGCCTTTTCCAAACATAGTCATTTCTCTTCTATTAGGGTTAGTCGCAAGCTTTTAAGCTGGCTAATCTTACTGAAATAAATGGGATTGGCAATCAATGCCGCGATCCCATCGATAAACTTATGATCTTGATAGCGCGTTTTTAACAAACTCTGCCATTCCACGCAGCATATACATAGAGGAAATATTACTCGGGCTCAGGTAACGCAGGAATAAGCCCGCTGCGCTGATTTAACAGTTCAGGCGGATAGAGCAAGCTATCCTTCTCAAGCTCAGCCCCAAAGCGGTTAACCAGCCATTGCACATTGTCATCCATTATTAGCGACTGCTGCGCCTGTTGCAGTAACTCTTGGTGAAAACGTTTACGCATCTCTAAGGGCGTCTCCCGTGTAGGATCGGTTCCTATGACCACCTCAACTTGCCTTGGGTTCCCAAGGGCTGCGGTTAAGGCTTGCTCGAGCTGCTCAACGGCCACCTGCGCCGCCAAGTGTTTCTGATCGGGTTTTAACAGTAATGGCAAAGGGTTAGCCTGCTGCTGACAAATCGAATTGACCGCTAACTGACGCACACGGCCGCCAATATCGAGGCTCGCCATTAACTTGTACCAATGCAAATCGAGCGGATGACCAGTAATCGATTGCGCCAGTGCTAATGCGGTGGATGACGCCGATGAAACCGTCTCGCTTGGCGGTGACTGTTGGGTCCGTTGCTGCGTCTGTGATAATTCCTGTGTCTGAGACGGTTGCAGCACGGTATTTGCTTCAGTGCGTTGCAGATCAGTCTTAATCTCTTCCACTTCGGTATCGATTGTCGAGGTTTGAGCCGAAGCATGCCCAGATACTGCCGCACCAACTGATTTTTGCGGCGCGCTCACACCACTTTGTAGGTGTGAGCTAGCAGCCAATGGGCTTGCCTCATCCATTGCCACGACAGGCACCTCTTCCCATGGAGGGCGATCGTTTGGATCAAACTGCGGAGTCTGCGTGACATTGGATAGTGACTCAAGATGGAACTCGGCCTCGAAATCGTCGTCAAAGGGCAGCTCAAAGTCGTTATCGGACTCATTAATGACAACTTGCGGCTCGATAGAAGCATCAACTGAAGGCGTTTTATGTGTTGGCGCGTGAGAGACTGGAGCAGTATGCGCACTCTGGCTCGGGGTGTTAACCTTAACTTCCGCTGCCAGCTTTTTTCCATCACCTTCCTTGGTGCTGAGCGCATCAAGATCGGATAACAAAGAGTCGCGCGCCGCTAATACCGCCGATAAAATATCGTCATCATCGAGGGATACTGTAGTTGAAGCCGGAGGAGTTGTTGAAGCCAGAGGGCTTGTTGAAGCAGAGCTTTCGGCAATAGACTGCGACTTTTGCGCTGGTGTCGCAGACGCTTGAGCGGCATGTCCATGAACAGCGGACTCATGCACAACATGACTATGATCAATAGACTGAGCACTGTCGCGATTAAACGAATTATCTTCTATATCAGAGAATGCGCCCTGCTCCTCAGATATAAATTGCGCATAATCATCTTGATATGCATCCAGCGGCGCGGCGGCATAATCGTATTGCCCGTAAGACTCAGCTGAATAAGCATCAAGCGTTAACTTATCTACACTTTCGTTAACACTCGTTTGAGTTTCTTCCTCGACATCATTTTCATTAGATAATGCCACTGTAGGTTCTGTTAACTGGTTGGCGTAAGGCTTAAGGTTAACACTAGCGGTATCAACAACCGCGGCTTGATGATGTTCAGCATCAGTATTTGATGCAGGCATAGAAACAGCACTTACTTCTGTCTCAGTATTCGATACAACATCCACATTTGCGCCAAAGCCCTGACTTTGGGCTTGACTTAAAATCACTTGCTGCTCGGCAATCAATGCGGCATTGAGCACTAACGCTTCATCATCCTCATCGACAGCTAAAACATCCTCATCGGATAAAGCTTGTTGCGATGCTTCAACGAGTGAAGCCGTAGCAAGCGCAGACGTTGCTGCAACTTGTGACAAAGCTAGGGAATCAACGGCGGAAGTTAGCGAAGTTTTTTTTTCAGCCACAGCCTGATTAACCGTCTGTTCTACCGCGGGCATATTTGATGTGGGCGAAGCAGACATTGGCTGCTGAGAAGGCAAACTTACCTTAGCTGGGTCTTCGACTTGCCAACGTTTTACTGGCTTTTCGGGAACAAATGCCACCGCTCGCAGCAGCGCCATTTCGAGGCCCGATTTAGGATCCGGCGCATGGGGTAAGTCTTTACGGCCAGTCAGTAAAATCTGGTAATACAGCTGCACTTGTTCCGGCGCTAACTGCTCAGCAAAGGCCTGAATTTGCGCACTGTAAAGGGATTGCTGCGCGGCGGCTGGCGCAAATTGTGTCAAGGTAATCTGATGCAGTAATTCCAGTAAACTGCGCAGCACTTCTTGGGCGTCCGCGCCATAGGCGAGCACCTGGGCGCAGCTTTGCATCAATACGCCAATATCGGCATCGGTTAAGGCTTTGAGTAAGCCCAGCACATGCTGCTCATCGATGCTGCCCAGCATAGATTGCACTTGGTTAAGCATTACCGTGCCGCCACCGAAGGCAATGGCCTGATCGGTCAAACTTAAAGCATCACGCATGCTGCCATTGGCCGCTTTGGCGAGCAGAGTTAGGGCTTCGTGCTCAAAGGGCAATTGCTCTTGGGTTAAAATATGCTGTAGCTGAGAGCCAATTTCCTGCTGGGTTAAACTCTTTAAGTTAAATTGCAGGCAGCGGGATAACACAGTCACTGGCAGCTTTTGCGGATCAGTGGTCGCCAGCAAAAACTTCACATGCTCAGGCGGTTCTTCAAGGGTTTTTAGCAGCGCATTAAAACTGCTGCGGGAAAGCATGTGTACTTCGTCGATCAGATAAACCTTAAAACGGCCTCGGGTCGGACGATATTGCACATTGTCTAAGAGTTCACGAGTGTCATCGACTTTGGTACGCGAGGCGGCATCGACTTCAATTAAGTCAACAAAACGGCCTTGGGCAATTTCGACACAGCTGCCACACACACCACAGGGGGAAGCCGTTACGCCCTTCTCACAGTTAAGACCTTTGGCAAAGAGACGCGCCAAACTGGTCTTGCCCACTCCGCGCGTGCCAGTAAAAAGATACGCATGGTGTAAACGTTGCTGGGTTAACGCATTGGTTAATGCGTGCAACACATGACTTTGGCCGACCATCTGTTCGAATGTGGCAGGGCGCCATTTTCTGGCTAACACCTGATATGACATGGAACTCCCCAATGTGCATGACAAGAATGTTGGTACAAAAAAGGGGATCGCGCCCCGAGATAGTTGCAAGATAACATGTCAATTAACGACATGCCATTAAACTATCCCTAGGCGCCTTTGGCTGAAGAATTATTCGCCTTCAAACTCACAAAGTTTAACCAACTCAAGACCTAAGGCTGTTAAACGAGCCTCACCACCTAAATCAGGTAACGAAATCACAAAGGCGGCATCTTGCACTTCACCACCGAGTTGGCGGATAAGTTTTACCGTGGCTTCGATAGTACCGCCCGTGGCCAGCAAGTCGTCAACCACTAGCACTTTGTCGTTAGCGGTAATCGCATCGGTATGGATTTCAAGGCTATCGTGGCCATATTCCAGCTCATAGCTTTGGCTAATCGTCGCGCGTGGCAGTTTACCTGGCTTACGAACTGGCACAAAACCAATACCTAATTCCAACGCCAAAGGTGCACCAAACAGAAAACCACGGGCTTCGGTACCCACAATCTTGGTAAAGCCTTTGTTGCGGTAATGCTCAACTAATAAATCAATAGTCGCTTTATAGGCTGCAGCATTTTCCAGCAGACTGGTCACATCGCGAAATAGAATCCCTTCCTTAGGATAATTAGGAATGGTTTTAATGCTTTTCTTTATCAAGGATAAGGTTTCTGTATTCATAGCCATTTAATTTAACTTAATCGTTTCGCCACGCTTATTGCTGGCAGTAAAAACAAAACGTCCACAGCGAGTGTGGACGAGCTTTAATAATTCGCACAAAGCTTATGCCGCTTTGGTTTGAGTTGCAACTAGCAGCGTATTCAAGTGACGAATTGGTTATCAATTTGTGCCTTAGATCAAATGTACTTAGGATTCGATTTCAGGAATCGTTTTCAGATACCAGAGAAGCCCGATTGCCATGGTTAACAGCAACAATTTTACCCATAGGATTGGCACAACAAGAATACTGACACTAAAACTGAGGCCAGAGAGTAGCATAGCTCTGCGTTTAAGGCCTGGGCGCATGGCTCGGTGCTCTTGCCACTGGGTGAGCGCATCAGCAAACCAAGGGTGTGTCATTAACCACTGATGTAAACGAGTGCTTGAACGGGCGAAGCAAAAAGCGGCGAGTAAAATAAACGGCACCGTCGGTAACAGTGGCACGATAATACCTAGCAGTCCAAGACCCAGCGCAAGGCAGCCTATCAATAAAAACAAACCGCGTTTCAATATCATAGCGTGTAAATAATCATAGTTTGTAAATAATCATAGTGTGTAAATGCCTCGAACCTCAAAAACAAAAGCCACTCTCAGAGTGGCCAGTAGTATACTCAATTTGAGATTAAAACCTGCTTAAATTAAGCCTAATTGCTTTAACCAAGTCAGGCTTGCTGGTAGTGTCGGCAACAGTAAGACTAAAATAAAACCAATAAAATACATAACGTTAAATGGGTCTTTAAATGGCTGACTGCTCATTACAGCTCCTCAAATGTGTGCGTAGATAAGTGCGCGGGAATCATACAGTGATTAAGATCACAAAACGGGCGTCATTGTAGCGGTTTGCCACACCAACAAAAACCCTTTTTCTGTATGGTTATTACAATTATTTTGCGTACTTAAGCACCATGTCTTTCTATGTTCCGCGTACGATACCTTTAGCGGTTAGTTGCTCGAGTAACTGTAAACAACCTTGAGTTAAGGTCTCTGTTAGCATTTGCGGATAAGTCGACACCAACCATTGAATCAATTCATCAAAGGTGCTCTGCCCCTTTTCGGCTAAATAACCCAGTACTTGTGCGCTTAAAGGTGTTAATTGCAAAAAGCCTACCTCACCTGCCTCATCCTGATACAGGCAAAAAAACACTGGCTGCGGCAGAGGATCTTCTGGGCGATAATCTTGCCGTATTTGCTGCACAGGATACTGGTATTGCGCCACGGTTGCCGTTGCGGCTAAACATAGATTTTGATGCGTAATTCCCTCTTTACCAATCAGGGCTTGGCGGCTATCTTGCTGCGCAGTTGCCACTCTTAGTTCAAGCCATTCATAGTGCGCAAGTTCCAACATAAAGGGCGGATCAATGTCTATTGGAGAATATTGAAACTGCAGGAACTGTAAAAACTCCCCAGCAATATCGATAAAAATCGGTGATTTACAATCATGTCGACTAAAAAAAGCCTGCACTAAGGTTTGCCACTGCGCATCAGTGTATAAGCTTTTGAGTACGGGGAAAGCATTAGAGACAAAACCCATCACGTTATTAAAAAATAGCTCTCGGTAAACCTGCATCCGCTCAATGGGTACACCGATCGGCACGGAATTGTTAGGATCACGAATATAATCGATAAAGGATTGCTGTACTTGCTTAAAATCCATTAGGCAATCCTCTTCGCTAGATTTTTTTTGGCCTGGGCTTGGTAAGTATGAATTTGATTAATTTCATCTAATAAATGCGCCGTTGCCGGCAGATTAAAGTCACGCTCGAGCAAGGTGGGTAATACGCCATGCATGGCGTAGCAACTATCTAGGAGCGCCCATACAGGGGCGTTGATATCGCTGCCGTGGGTATCAATCAATAATTCTTCTGATTCTTTAAAATGTCCCGCGATATGCAAGTAGGCAATCCGCTCAGTTGGCATCGCCTTTAAAAATGCCGCTGCATCATATTGATGATTTATAGAGTTAACATAAATATTATTCACATCTAGCAGGAGTTTGCAGTCGGCTTCTTCTAGCACTGCCGTCAAAAACGCCAGCTCAGTCATCTGCGCACTGGGCGCCGCATAAAAGGAGACATTTTCCAAAATAAGCGGTCGTTCTAAAATATCTTCGACTTGCTTAACTCGCCGAGCGACATGCTTAACGGCGGCCTCGGTAAAAGGAATAGGCATCAGATCGTATAAATGGCCAGCTCCTGAGCAGTAACTCAAATGCTCTGAATAGACATCAATTTGATGTAAGTCCATAAAAGCTTTGATACGGCGAACAAACTCAAGATCCAACGGCTCAGGGCTACCGATTGAGAGCGACAGACCATGGAAAAAAAAGGTATGTTTTTCAGTTAATTGTCTAAATTGTTTACCGTATTTTCCACCTAGCGTCATCCAGTTTTCAGGGGCAACCTCTAAAAAATCGATAGCACTCGGCAGCGATTGGCAAAATTCACTGAGCATTTCACGCCGTAACCCTAATCCAACTAATCCACGATCTTGCATTGCTTTAACCCCTTTAATTTGGATGCTGCTAAACAAAGGCCAGCATAGGCTGGCCATGTGCTAGGGCAGTACCTCACTAAGTACAACTGAACTTATTTGACTTCCTTTTTTACGGCTTCAGTTTTAGCGTCAACTTTTTCAGCGGCTTTCTTCATATCAGCACCGCATTTACCCTCACCACATTTGCCTTCATGAGCTTTGTCTGCTGCTTTTTTCATATCGGCGCCACATTTTGCTTCACCACACTTACCTTCGTGAGCTTTGTCTGCAGCCGCTTTTTTCATATCGGCGCCACATTTTGCTTCACCGCATTTACCTTCTTTAGCTTTTTCTGCAGCCGCTTTTTTCATATCTGCACCGCATTTACCCTCACCACACTTACCTTCAGAACCAACGAGTTGATATCCTGATTCCATGGTTTCAAAACCAAATAAATTTGTTTGCGCGTTAACAGTAAACGCTGAACCAACCACCACTGTACCTAATGCCACTGCAACCGCGGTTTGCTTAACTGATTTCATATTCTTGCTTCCTTTTATTGATTAATGGTGACCAACAATAGGGTTATCGTTGGCTTACTGCAAAAGACCTGCACCGCTTTAGTTTCATTTCAAAAAATATCACCAAATCACAGAAATTATCAAAATATGCTGATAGGAAGCTGAATTTGGCCAATTAAATAGCCATAAATAGTTGTCATTGTTGCCAAGCCTCTCTGCGCACTTTGTAACAGCAAGCCAATAGGATAGAATGCACGCCCTTTGTTCCTCTATATGGGTTTGTAGCAGTGCGGGTAATTTTGGCTCCGATGGAAGGCGTGGTTGATGACTTAATGCGAGATATTTTGTCGTCGATTAACCCTTACGATTTGCTTGTCACCGAATTTGTGCGCGTCGTTGACCAACTATTACCTGAAAAGGTCTTTCTTAAACTCTGTCCAGAGCTACTGAGCGGTGGCTATACGCCATCAGGTACCCCAGTCCGCGTACAGCTTTTAGGCCAAGAACCTCATTGCATGGCTGAAAACGCCATGCGCGCAATTGAGCTTGGCTCCCACGGTGTAGATGCAAACTTTGGCTGTCCTGCCAAGATGGTCAATCGCAGTAATGGCGGCGCGGTGTTGCTGCAATACCCTAATACCATTCACGATATTGTGCGCGCCATGCGCCAAGCAGTGCCCGCTGAGCATCCGGTGACAGCCAAGATCCGTTTAGGCTACGAAGACAAATCCCTGTTTATGGAAAATGCGCTGGCCGTTTATGAAGCGGGCGCAACAGAGCTTGCTATCCATGCCCGCAGTAAGGTTGATGGTTACAAACCGCCCGCTTATTGGGAATACATCACTGAAGTGCGCAAACGTTTGCCAATACCAGTAATTGCCAACGGTGAGATTTGGAATAGTGACGACGCTAAACGTTGTATGGAAGTAACGGGGTGCGACAGTATCATGATTGGCCGAGGCGCGATCTCGCTCCCCAATCTTGCAGACACCATAAAAACCGGTGCAACGCCCTACAGTTGGGCTGACACGTTACAATTAATGCTCAGTTATACCCAAAGGGAGCTTAGTGGCCGTAAGAGTGATTATTATCCAGCGCGCATTAAGCAGTGGTTTAGTTATCTCAATCGCCAATATCCCGAGGCAGATACCCTATTTCGGGAACTTAGGATCTATAAAACTACTGAAGACATTGTGCGTGTGCTAGAACAAGCGCAACAACATCTTAGCCAGTAACCCCATACAAAAGTGGTGGTTTTTTATGTTAACCACCACGTTACCCCTAAAAATCGTACAGATACTTGATCTTTATCATAGTCGTTGGTAGTGGAACTATTAGACTGAATGCCCAGAGTCAGATAAAACAGGCGATTTTACGTGAGCACCACCCATATCAGACAAGAATTGTCAGAGCTTGAAGCTAATCTAAGGAAGGAAATCGGCGCGCTCCCTCAGTTTATTGAAATACTTGGGATGCATTGTGCCAACCTCAGCCTAGGGGAACTCATCGACCGACTGGCACAGAGCCACCTTGCCGATCACCCGCTATTTTGTCGTTTAAACCGCCTCGATGCCGCATTCTGCCAACTTGACTTAGGTCTTTATGGCCTTTGTTCCGATTGCGAAACTGAAATCGAAGCTGAACGTTTAATGCAAGATCCTACCGAACAACGTTGCAGTTGCTGCGCTGAGCATTACCAGCATGAGCATCGTCATGAACTGCGCCTGAGTCATTAAGCAGCATCTCTATATTCCACAAGCAAAAAAACCTCCGCAAGCGGAGGTTTGAGTTATCCAGGGAGAAGGATAACTTAAAACTTCTGGTTAATTCTCAAATAGTAAGTACGGCCCAACACATCATACAGTCCAACGTTTACATCACGGTAATCAGCATAGGTATAAAAGTTTGGTGCATCGGCATCAAACACATTATTCACCCCAACCGTGATTGAACCATTGTAAGCATGGTTATAGGCAAACTGGATGTTGTGTTTAAAGTAGTTTGAATAATCGACGTAAACATCGGTTTCTTCTAACTGATTGTAGTAATCAGCCGATTGACGACCAATATACACTACGGTCCAGGCCGCAGAAAAATCGTCATATTTCCAGCTGGTTGCAAAATTACCACGCCAATCAGGCGAATCAGTAAGCCCGGCATAATCAATCATTTCTGATTCGGCATTATCTTGCTTTTTAAAATCCAAAACATGGGTTAAATCGAGTCTGAAGTTGAAATCACCGATCCCCGTTTCTAGGTTATAAGCTGTGACAAAATCAATACCTGACGTTTCAACCGTCGCTAAGTTGCGCACACCCGCTTCAATATATTCAATCTTGCCATCGGAACCACGGTGAACATAAGGTGATGAACCATTTTTAATTTCATCACGCAGTATGTCGTTCACACTTATCGACTCAATTTTATTCTCGTAGGCAATCGAAAAGTAGGATAATTCGATATTCCAATTATCAGTAGCATTCCACACGCCACCTAACGTCAATGAGTTACCCTCCTCAGCCTCAAGGTCGGGATTACCACCATACCAAGTTTTGTGTTGATTACTGGTTGCACAATAAACCGCATCCACATTACCTGGCTCATTACACCAAAGCGAATCGACGGCTTTTTCAAAACTTAAAGATTGTGAAGAGAACATTTCACCCATATTGGGTGCTCGGAAGGAGTCACCGTAACTGGCACGCAGTAACAAACTATCCACGGGGCGCCAACTAATACCAAATTTAGGCACTACGGCATCAAAGGTTGATGAATTAACTACTTGCCCTTGGGCACCAGTGAGCGATCCTTCCTGTTCATAGCGCTCGTACCGAACGGCGGCCGATAACTCAACATTCGCGGGTAAGCCAACTTGGAATTCTAAATAAGCTGCACTTCGATCACGGGTTGCATCCACATCATCGCCACCCGAGCCACCTGAGATAATGCCCGAAGCAGACTCTGGATCACTGGTTTGCTTAAACTTAATCATTTCATATTCAAGCCCACCGACCATAGCAACAGAGACATCGCCATTATCAACAAGCAGCGTTGAAGCCAGTCCATCAATTTGAGTGCTTTCAAACTTACCTTGATACACGCCCGTATGAGCCGCCTTACGATACAGCTCAGTCATCTGCTGGTTCCACTGCTCATAACTCATGCCCGTGGTATTAAAAATATCGTACTGTTCAGAATCTATTCCTTGCTGAACTATCTCATCATTAATTAAATTGTAATTAAATGAATTCGTGGTTGAGCGGGAATGCTGTGCATTTAATTCCCAATCAATGCCATTGCCTAAATCCAGCGTACCAATAAAACCACCGAGAATATCGACATTATTGGTCTCAGTTAAGGTATCACGCTCGCCAATTTGGGCAGAGCGCATATAAAGCGTCATATCTTCCCCAACGGGATTGAATTTATTATCAGCACTCATTACTGGATAATTTGTTGATACAGGTGTCCCTGCGTAACGCGTTTCAGTTTCAGCTAACGAGGCCGATGCACGACCGCGAAATTGAATACCGTCGGTAATTTCATAGGTAAAATTGGATAAAAAGGAATTACGGGTCTGATCACCAAATAATTTAGTCACTCTACCTGAATCATATAAACAGCGGCCATTATTATTTCCATCGGTTGTATCGACGGTATTTTCAGTTTGGTCACAAATATCTGAATTGCTATACCAACTGCCATTACCTGTGCCATATTTACCATTTGGCACAGAGCTTAAGCCACTGTAGGTTGCGTAACTCGGATCGTCCATATTCCAAATATCACGATCCATGACGGCTTTGGTATCATAATATTCATAGGTTAAGGTAATATTGCCTTTATCCGTATTATAACCTGTCGCAATGGATAAACGATTAGCATCACCGCCTTCAACACTAGGCTGCTCTGTACTGTAATCTAATTGCAAGCCATCAAATTCTTTTTTGGTAATAATGTTGATCACACCCGCAACAGCATCTGAACCATAAACAGCAGAGGCGCCATCACGTAGGATTTCAATGCGCTCGACTATCGCCATTGGAATTGAGGATGTGTCAGCAACAGAGCCGGAGCTTGAGCTCGTACCAGGCATACGGCGGCCATCGAGCAACACCAAGGTTGCAGACGAGCCTAGCCCGCGAAGATTAACGCTGCTTGTTGAGCTTGCGCCTGAACCATAACCAGAAACGCCCCGCCATGAACCAAAACTATTGATTGCCGAGTTATTCAAAACATCAGCAACGGTTTTTTCACCCGTCATCGCAATATCAGCCGCATTAATCACAGTGACAGGGGAAACGGTTTCCATATCCACCTGTTTAATACGTGATCCAGTGACTTCAATACGTTCAACTTTGGTATTTTCTTCTGCCGCAATCGTTATTCCAGATAATAAAACACTAGCAGAACCCATAGTGATTAGACTAGCGCGCACAGCTCTAGCTGCTAACGTTAGATGATGCATATATCTCTCCTTGAGGCTTAAATGAATAAACCCGTCTTGTTGTTATTTTAGTTAATTTTCAAGTTCCCTTGACGTATCAATACTGTTAATCAAAACGAATATCGACAACAACAAATAACAACAAAAAAACAAATTGATACATACACAGCAAATAAATCTTGAGTTTAAAACGTAAAAAATCAAACCCAAACATAGCGTTAAAGGTCTTTAAGCAAATTTAAGCGATTATTGATAAACCGATACAAATAGAATCAATTGAACACCTCGCGTTACGAAATACCAATCTACTCAATTTAATATACATAGTTAGCAAAATGTATCGCTTTATTTTATGGTGATTTTAGGCTGTATCTAACGGATGGAAAAATAAACGAGCAAAATAAAAATGCCACTCAAATTGAGTGGCATTTTATTAACCGCTGTAGATTACTTAGCAGTAATCTTACAACCTTCTACACTTTCAGAGTTTTCATACACAATGTCACCTACTGGATTATAATCAGCTGCAACAATGGATTGTTTCTCTTTCAGGAAGGAATAAAGTAAATCGGCGTCTACATAACCTGTCTGGATTGGGCTCGCCAGTTTAGGATAACCGTCACCACCTGCAGCGTTAAAGCTAGGTACAGTGAATTTGTAGTTTGCTGTAGCGCTGAACTCTTTACCATTGATTTCATGAACTGTCGCTTTTTTAGCCACGCAGTCAATGGTCATCTTCACGCCGGTAATTTGCGCATAACCACCTGAACCAATTTGTAAACTACCCACAGCCCCTAAATAATCAGCAGCCGCCGCACCAGTCATTTCGTTTAAGGTTACCATGTTGCCGAAAGGTTGAACGGTGAGTACATCACGGTAAGTAATGTTACCCGCTTTAATAGAAGCGCGCACACCACCAGAGTTCATCACGCCAAAATCAGCAGATACTTTAGCACTTTGTGCCATAGCTAACATACGGCCTAAGTTGGTTTGTTTGTTACGTACGTTTGCACGCTCACCATCAAGCAGCGCATCGGTAGTCGCAATCACTTCGTCTAACTTAGCTTGACCTTTCTCTTGATAGTAAGAAAGCAGCTCTTTTAACTCTGTATCAGGCTCAATCTTTTCACCAACGAGTACTTTTTTCTTGTTACCCGCTTCATCAGTGACTTCTTTAACTAAGTTCACTGGCACTAATTTATAGCTGGCTAAGTGAAGTTCACCATTAAAGTATTCAAAGTCCGCACGACCGACATACTTACCCCATTCGTGGGCTTGCATGATCCAAGTGCCATTTTGTTGATCTGGTGCGCAGGCATCGCCCGGTTTGAATGCTGCATAGGCCTTATTACCTGGCTCCATACAGACGGGATTTTGTGAATGACCACCAATCACCACTTGAAGTTCGCCTTCCTTAAGTGAACGGGCTAACGCCACATCACCAGGGGCATTGCTACCATTTTGGCCATCTGCGTAGTGACCCATATGCGTCACAGCAAAAATGATGTCTGCCGACTTAGCATCTTTGATTTCTTTGATGACTTTGGCAACTTCAGTCTTTGGATCTCTGAACTCTAATTCACTAATGTATTCAGGGTTACCGATCTTAGCAGTATCTTCAGTGGTTAGACCGATAACAGCTATTTTGACACCATTAACATCAAATATTTTATAGGCATCGAAATAGCGAGTACCATCAGTCTTATAAATGTTAGCCGCTAACATAGGGAATTCAGCAAGACTACGTTGCATGTCCACAATGGATAATGGATTATCAAACTCATGGTTACCGACCGCCATTGCGTCGTAACCAATTTTGTTCATACCGGTAAAGTCAGGAATCGCATCTTGTAAATCGGATTCAGGCACACCAGTGTTAATATCACCACCAGAAAGCAACAATGTTTGACCACCTTTCTTGCTGACTTCAGCACGAATTTGATCAACCAAAGTTTTCTGAGCAGCTAAACCATATTCACCATCTTTGTTTTCCCAAAAACGGCCATGGTTATCGTTTGTATGTAATACCGTAAATGTTTTACAGGCAGCACCCGCTTCGGCGCAAGTTGTTGGAACTTTGTCATCATCACTATTACAACCTGCTAACGCAGCAAGCACGGCAGTGGCAATTAATCCTTTAATAAGCTTATTTGTCATTACATCAACCCCTTGATTTTAATTATTTTATCATAGATAGATTGTGCGAGTACCATCAACTCTCGCGTCACGCATAATATCAAAGAATAAAGATGAATTGTGTCATTTTTATTAATAAACGTGACTTTAATGTGGGATTTTTGGCGAGTTTTAATACAGTTTTGTTTCAAATAAAAAATAAGCTAATCGACTTATTTTCACTTTTCGAATTTAATGACAATTAAAAATATAATTGTAAATTTAAACGCTTTAATTTAAGTAGCTTACAGAAGTTTCGCAGACAGCCGCATTGTTCTTTATAAAAAACATCAAGCGGCAAAAAATTGTTTACCGCATGATGATTTTATAAGCATTTAGATTTAACTACATTTCAAAACGCTGTTGTAACCAAGCACTAATCGCTTTTAATTGCACTGGAATAACTGAATGTGGCATCGGATAGGTTTGCCATTGCACCGGATATCCACCGGCAATTAACGCCTCTTTTGCCAACAATCCGGCCGATAACGGAACGACATCATCCTGCTCGCCATGCTGCTGCAAAATCGGCGTGTCAGCATTGGCCACACTTAGTTGGCTTGGCAATACATCACCCGTTGGCAAATAGCAGGATAACGCCATAATACCGGCAAGTTTTTGAGGATAGCGTAATCCGGTAAAAAGACTCATCACTCCGCCTTGGCTAAATCCTGCCAGCACAATGCGATCACTAGGAATACCTGCGGCGATCTGTTCATCAATCAGCGTCTGAACACTTAATTCTGATGCCATCACGCCCTGCATATCCGCTCTATCATGCAAGTCCATACTTTTAATGTCATACCAAGCACGCATAATATAACCACCATTGATGGTGACCGCCTGCTCAGGTGCATGGGGAAAAATAAAGCGAATACTGTGATCCGCTGGCAACCCTAGCGCAGGTACAACGGGGGCAAAACCAGCACCAGAATCGCCTAACCCATGAAGCCAGACCACAACCGCGGTCGCCTCAACTTGGGGTTCAATCACAATACGTTCGAGCGTCATACTGATATATCCTTTCTAAATCACATTGAAAATTAAGGTTAAACGTCAAGCACATTTGGCAATAATCAAGTGTGCTTACAAATAATCAATCCCGAGGAGTGCTTGTAACGCATCGAGCTGTTCCGCGTTATCTAATTTCATGCTCCAACGCACGCCGCCACCATTGGCGATGATCATTGGAGGGTCAAGCCTAAGGCTAATATCTTCGGCACTCGCTTGAAGCACAACATTGGCCACGCTTAATCTGATCTGTACTTCAAACTCTGTTGCTATCAGCTTACCCTGTGAAAAATCCAGTACCATAGTTGTCCTGTTGTAGCTATAAGACATTGTGAACACGCGTCATGATAACAAAGTTATATCGCTGGGGATGTACTTTTACATACCCGATAACCTCAATGAGCCAAGTCGCTTTGCATCCCCCTGCAAGAGTTAAATAGCACACTCTGGCGTGCGTTTTCGTAAAAAAGTAACCTTTCCTCAACGTCAACCTCATCCCAAATTAAGTTTGATTACATTTTAGTGTCAGCTAAATAGCCCCAAACCTACTGAGTTCGAGTAAACTCACGCCCCAACGAATACAGTCGCCCGCGGCGATCGCGTTTTACACCATACAAGAATCACAACACTGGGTGGTTATATGTTTTTATCCCGTCGTACCCTCATTAGCAGTGCCCTGTTGCTACTGATGCCATTAGTACAATATGCCAATGCAACCAATAGCTTACATAATAGTAATGTTGCTAGCGTCGCCTCCAGCCAATTGCATACTGCCACCGATGAACTGACCTTTGCCAATTACCAACAAGTAAGTATTCGCCACATTGAACTCGCATTAAATGTGGATTTTGAGCTGCAACAACTTTCGGGCGACGCCATTCTCGAGCTAGATTGGCATAAAGCAGGCAAGATGCTGGTGTTAGATACCCGTGACCTGACGATTAACAGTGTCAGCATGTTAAATGCAAACGGCCAATGGCAATCCGTGCCCTTTAGTTTAGGTGCGGCCGATAAGGTCAAAGGCGCAGCGCTCACCATCAATCTGCCTCAAGAGCGAGTCGCTAAGATCAAAGTTAATTACCATACATCCAAGAATCCATCAGGCATTCAATGGCTGACTCCAGAGCAAACCCAAGGTAAGCAATGGCCATTTATGTTTAGCCAGAGCCAAGCCATCCATGCCAGGAGCTGGATCCCGCTGCAAGATACGCCCGCAGTGCGCCAAACCTACAGCGCCACAGTCACAGCCAAGCAAGGCATTAGCGTCGTGATGAGTGCAGACCGAGAGAGCGTGTCTGCAACTCAAACCCAATTCACTATGCCGCAGGCGATTCCTGCTTACTTGATTGCCATTGCCGCAGGACACCTGCAATTTGCCGCCTTAGACGACACCTCAGGCATTTGGGCCGAGCCCGAAATGCTTGCCAAGGCCAGCAAAGAATTTGCCGATACGCCGGAGATGATCGCCATCGCCGCCAAACGCTACGGCGATTACCGCTGGGGTCGATACGATTTACTGATCCTTCCGCCGAGTTTTCCCTTCGGCGGGATGGAAAACCCGCGATTATCCTTTATTACCCCCACGGTGATCGCAGGAGATAAAAGCCTAGTGAGCTTAATCGCCCACGAGCTGGCCCATTCTTGGTCGGGCAATTTAGTCACTAACGCCACCTGGCGCGATCTCTGGCTTAACGAAGGTTTTACCACTTATGTGGAAAACCGCATTATGGAAGATCTCTATGGCCGCGACCGCGCCCTGATGGAGCAAACCATTGGTTACTCTGAGCTATTGGCCGAATTAGCCGAGTTGCCCGCCGGTGATTCTGTACTGCATATTGACTTAGGCGAGCGCGATCCCGACGATGCCTTTAGCGGCGTCCCCTATGTGAAAGGACAATTATTTTTGCGCTTCCTCGAGCAAAAATTTGGCCGCGAGCGCTTCGACACCTTTGTGAAAAGCTACTTCGATCACTTTGCGTTTCAAAGCATTACCACGGAGCAGTTCCGCAATTACCTCACGCAGCAGTTATTGCAAAAATATCCCAATATCGTCAGCGAGTCCGAAGTGGATACTTGGGTGGAGGGACAAGGTTTACCTAGCTTTTTAGTGCCCCCCAACTCACACGCCTTCGATGATATCGATGCCCAGCGCCAAGCATGGTTAGAAGGCAAGCGTGCCGCCAGCGCCCTAAACACTCAGGACTGGACTGTGCATCAATGGCTACGCTTTATTAATGAAATGCCAAGGCTAAATCTCACTGAGCAACAATTAGCCGAGTTAGATAAGGCCTTTCATTTTACTGGCACCCACAATAATGAAATCGCCTTTGCTTGGTATGCCCTCGCCCTCGATAACGGATACTACAGTGTCTTACCAGCACTGAAACAACATTTAACCGAGATTGGCCGGCGCAGGCTGATTGTGCCCTTGTACCAAAAACTGGCGAGCAGCGAGCACTATGACTGGGCTAAAGCCATCTACCTTGCGGCGCGCAGCGGCTACCATCCACAGACTCAAGCCAGTTTAGATATGATGTTTAGCGATACCCCGATTGAACACGAGCATTAACCGCAAGTGAAGATTGATCTGGAGTGTGAAAACGAAGAATTAAGTCAATTCATCGCAGTAAGCGCGGTAAAGAGCGGTTTGAGGTGAATTTACCGTCACGAAATGAGGTTAAAGCAGAATTCAAATAATAACCCAACAAAAAAGCCCAAACTTAGGTTTGGGCTTTGCTTTATCATCGGCAGGTGATTGTATCGCAGCACTTAAAATGCGCTAGCAGCGCTATCAAACATCACATTCTGACCGATTAGTGGTGATGACCACCGACACCATGAGCATGACCGTGGGCGATTTCTTCATCGGTCGCATCTCGGGCGCCAACCACTTCGATATCGAAGGTTAAGTCACGGCCCGCTAATGGATGGTTAACATCCACGGTCGCCATAAATTTACCGACTTTTACGATTGTCACTTGACGTTGACCGTGGTCAGTATGAACTACCGCCGTCATACCTGGCTTCCAAACACTTGCGCCTAACAGGTGCTTTACCGATACACGTTGCTGCGCCGCTTCACCTTCAATACGTTGACCATAGGTTTCAGTGCATGGCAGCGTCACTGTGAACTTTTCACCAACCGCTTTACCATTAATCGCATTCTCAACACCAGGCATCATGTTGTCATGACCGTGTAAATAAGCGATAGGCTCGCGACCTTCGTTCGTCTCGATCACTTCGCCTTTTTCGTCGCGCAGGGTGTAATTAAACTGCACAACCATATCGTCTTTAATGTTCATCGAATATCCTTTGACTTGCTTCGATTTCAAATGTCGGCCGAGCTTAACAAAACTGGCCTTTGCACTCCACTGTTTTATCCCTACAAAACCACTGCGCCAATGGAGCGCAGTGGTTGCTTCAAGCATTGTCTGCGGGCGATGACCTATAACGAGGCGTCTATCAGAGTGAAATACCTAGGGCAGTAAAGACTTCAGGACTTGGGAAACCATCGGCAATCATATTATTACTGCGTTGGAATGCTTGGATCCCCGCAGTCGAATTGCGGCCTAACACACCATCAGGTTTACCAACATCAAAGCCGGATTCATTCAGTTTGGTTTGTAACTGTTTGATTTGCTCGCGGCTCAAACGTGGCTGCTCGGGCGGCGCGACTTTTAATGGTTCGCCGCCATTAATTCTATCAGCCAAATGGCCCACGGTAATGGCGTAAAACTCCGAGCGATTCCAACGCATAATCACATTGAAGTTTTCATAGCCTAAAAACGCAGGTCCAGTGTGACCTGAAGGCAAATATAGCGCGGCCTTCATATCAATAGCGGGCAAAGACAATCCATTCGTTTGCCGCACAGATTGCGCCGCCCATTGTGACAGAGGCTGCGCCTCTTTAGCCCCAAGATGTTGGTAGCTAAAATTGTTTGGCAATAATACTTCGCGGCCCCAACGCTCGTTACGCTGCCAGCCTAAGTGTTGTAGAAAGTTAGCCGCTGATGTGAGGGCATCCTCTGTGCTATTCCACAGATCCGCTTTACCGTCTCCATCGCCATCGATGGCATATTTAGCATAAGCCGAGGGCATAAATTGAGTATGCCCCATGGCGCCCGCCCAAGAGCCCACCATAGTGCTCTTATCAAAGCCATATTTTTCTTTAAGCTTAAGCGCTTGCATCAGCTCAGTCGTAAAATAATCACTTCGACGAGGCTCACAGGCTAAGGTTGCAAGGGAATCTAAGACGGACATTTTGCCTTTATAAGAACCATAGTTGGTCTCTAGTCCCCAAAAAGACAGAATGTATTGTGGCTGTACGCCGTATTGCTGCGCGAGTTTATCAAGCAATACTCGGTGTTTTTTCAGTAGACGTCGACCTTCATTAACTCGCCAATCCGTTGCCCGTTTGGTGAAATAATTCGTGAAGGTTTGACTAAATTCAGGCTGAGCTTGATCAAGCTCAATCACCTTAGGTACAAACTGTAGGCTTGCCACTGTATTGTTAATCGTCTCTTCAGATAGACCTTCACGTTGCGCGCGCGCCTGAAGGTTTGCAACACACGTAGGAAAGGCGGCCGCATGGCTGGCGATAATCTCGTTCAATTGCACGGCTTGCGCCTGTTCGATAGCAATTTGACTATTATTGTCAGACGTAGCATTAGCGGTAGGCGCGCTAGAACAAGCACTTAAGCTAACACAGGCCGTGATGCTCGCTGCAAGATAGTACATGCCTTTTGCTTTCATCAAATCAATTACTCCTCAATTCAGTGCTAAGGTATGCCTTAGCTGAGCAAGACACGAGTTGGGATCGACTCATGCCAAGAGAGATACGATTTTTAGCCACAAAGCAGTTGCTGGCTTAATTCAAGGATAAACGAGAATGAACAACGGCTAAAAATCCACAAAGGTATTTTCTCCCCCACTGGAAATCCTCCAGATGCGCGTAATTCCGGTTAACCCGATTTACGCCTCTAGAGCGCACATCCTGACCGATAGCGCCCGTCAACACAATGCTCATCACAATAAATACACGGATAAATTCGCTTATTGCTCAGTTAAACAACAGCGAAAAAATCTTAACAAAGAATCCCTTGGTCTATCTAGCCGTTGCCGTATAATGGGTGAGTTAATAGCAACTTCAAAGAGACCTATCATGACTGAAATCAACGCGGCTTTAGCTGGCTTTATCGAAAACGTAAAAGAGCATCAAACACTGTGGGGTTTGATGGATGAAACAGGCGAAGGCTGGGTGGTTTGTGACTCAGGCGAGTTCGAAGACACTGATGTAATGCCTTTGTGGTCAAGCGAAGCGCAGGCAAAATCCCACTGCACCGAAGAATGGAAAGACTACCAAGCCGTTGCGATTAGCCTTGAAGAATTTCTTGAATACTGGGTATTCGATTTAAATGATGATGGCGTGCTCATTGGCGTTGATTGGCAAAGCGATGAAGAATGTTTAGAACTCGATCCTATCGTACTTGCCAAAAATTTAGTTGATGTTGAAGAAGCTTAATTTTCTCAGCGTCATGCTTAACACATCAAGGCCAGAGGAACTCTGGCCTTGATGTTGCCTATTACTTGTATCGATATTCCCTTCGATAAGCGCCACCTTTGCTGGTTTTGTGGCGAACCTTGTAAAGATTTTTTTGAATATCATGCAACGCCGCATGCGCCCCATCCTTCCCTTGCCGTACCATGCTGCAGCGAATGCTTAAAACTGGCGAAACAACATCCCTTAACCTCAATTTGGGACTGCCGAATGGCGGTTAAAGATGCCTTAATGGCCCTTTACGCTAAACATTTAGCCATTGGCATTAATTGGACAGAAGCGGAACTCGCCGAGTCTGAGTTTTCCTGCAAAGTGTTTGAAGGCTTTAAAAAAAGTGCTTGGATGATGTATCAAATTGCCCGCGACAGGATCAACTTTCCCGGATGGCCCATTCTGCTTGAAGGGGTTGACCTCGAATGTCAACAAGACAGTACTCAGTTTGAGTTCGATGGCGTAAGCTATTCATCATTGCCTGCTGCCATTCACTACTACAGCAAACAATTTTGCTTAGATTCAGCCTTTTTTGCAGAATTACTTAGGCTCGTTGGTAAACATCGATTTAGCTACGCACTCAGGCTTGCACGTATCCACATTGCCGCGGCGAAAGAAATGAAGCGCCAAGTGTTAGCCGATGTCAAAGCAGAATTAAGCGAGTAGCCACCCAAACTAAAACCTTATGTTTGTAAAAGCAGCCGACTCGTTTAGATGAAGTTATTTACCGAGAACTTGTTTTAACCTGTCCTGTACGACTTCGACCAGTAAATCAGGTTGGAATTTAGAAATAAAACGATCACAGCCCACCTTCTCCACCATCGCATTGTTAAAGCTACCACTCAGCGAAGTATTTAGCGTGATAAATAAGTCCGCCATAGCCTTATCATTACGGACTTCATAGGTCAGTTTGTAACCATCCATTTCAGGCATTTCGGCATCGGTGATCATCATGAGCAGTTCTTTGGCGACATTCTTACCTTCATCGCGCCATTTTTGCAGTAAATGTAACGCCTGCAACCCATCGGAGGCTTCGATAATTTCAATACCCAATTGGCCAAGCGTTTCACGCACTTGCCGCCTTGCCGTCGATGAATCGTCTACAATCAATATTTTCCGGCCGGGCATTTTGTCTAACAAGCTCTCATCTAACACACCTTCAGATAGGCTAATATCGTAATGGACAATTTCAGCCAGCACCTTCTCCACATCGATAATTGAAACCAATTGCGACTGGCCTTGATACTCGATTCGGGTGATTGCGGTAAGATAATTATTCCGACCCGCCGTTTTCGGCGGCGGCATAATATCACTCCACGTCATATTGATAATATGCTCGACTTTACCGACTAAAAATCCCTGCACACTGCGGTTATATTCAGTGATGATCATATTGGCATTATCATCTGGCGGCACAGGTTTGAAGCCAATGGCCGAACGCAAATCAATCACCGGAATAGACATTCCTCGAATATTGGCTACACCAGAAATATGCGGATGGCTCCCAGGCATAGCGTTAAGGTGTGGTAGTTTAACGACTTCTTTAACTTTAAAGACGTTAATCGCAAATAGCTGCATCGAATTAATGCGAAACAGCAGCAGTTCAAGCCGATTTTCACCGACGAGATTGGTGCGTTGATCTACCGTTGCCAAGACATTTGCCATAATGCGACTTCTCTACTCTGGGGAGGAAGAACTTCCCTCAGCTGCTAAGGATTAAGCTAAATTATAGCGGCAAACTCGCAATGAGAACCATGTGATATGTCGATTTTATCTAAAAATTACAATCACTCTGATGCGAAAACTGCTCATTTCTCGGGCAAGCAGTTTACAGAACAAACAATCAACCCATGCTCAATTCAATATTCAGCGATATAAAGACCTTAAGGTTTAAGCAAAACCCTTTTGAGCCAGCACCATACCGCTCAAATTAAACAGATTCCTGTCACATACAATCTTAAACCCCGCTTGGCGAAGCATATGCAATAATTGCTGATGGTCAAATCGATTCTGCTGCGGATGCTCAAACAACCGGCGACTCAATGGATTACAAATCGCGGCACGGTAAAGATCTTCTATCACAAAATACCCGTTCGGCTTTAATACTCTGGCGACTTCAACAATCGCGGATTGCCAGTCAGGAATATGGTGGAACACCGCAAAATTAAACACGATGTCAAACTGTGCATCCTTAAAAGGTAATGCGGTTGCATCGGCAACACTAAAGTCGAGCTGTTCGAGCCCATGGGCTGAAGACTGCCAGCGGGCCTTAGCAGCACTCACCATCTCAGGGTCGAGGTCCACCGCGGTAACATGCTCGGCACCAAAATGCTCACGGATCAAATGAATACCATTGCCAAAACCACAACCAATTTCGAGCGCCTGTTGAATATACACAAGCGGTTTAGGCATCATTGAGGTCAATAATGGTGCTTCAATATGGTTTTGCAACCAAAAACGCAGCGGATGCTGAACCAGCTTTTTCTCGAATGGATTTAACTTCATCATATCCCCTTAAATGAGTAGGCTGTTGCTTGAAACACTGATCAAATTCTGATGATGGTACGTAATGATAGAAACTTAAGTTCACTCGAGGCCACTATGAAATTACCTCTTTTTCCATTACCCATCTGTTTATTACCTGAGGGATATACTCAATTACGAATTTTTGAACCTCGATATAAACGTTTGGTGGCTGAATCACTTAAATCAGGCGATGGTTTTGGCCTGTGTATGACCTCAGAGGAAAATAGCACGCTTTATCCTATTGGAACGCTAGTTCATATCATTGACTTTGAGACCTTACCTGATGGCATGTTAGGTGTCAGCATTGAAGGGAAACAACGATTTACTCTCGGCGACATCAATGTGGAGTCCGATGGTTTAAAGCGCGCGCAAATCAGTCTAATCGATAACTGGCCAGCAGCAAAGATTCAAAAAAATGAGCGTTATCTCAGTGATATGCTGCAAAATATTCTGAAAGAGTACCCAAAGCACCTACAACAATATCAAGCGGCACAATTTAATGATATCGCATGGGTTTGCCAACGCTGGCTTGAAATTTTACCCATACGTTCAGCCGAAAAGTACACCTGCATTAATGCGCTCGACCACCAGCTCACACTGGATTTATTAAAAACCGTTATAAAATAATTTTCAGTGATCCAATTTCTAGGGCGCTGCGTATTTGTCTGCATGCTTATCGAACATTGACAGCGAAGCGGGATTTGAAGCCATGTTCGAACGGGATTGAACCTTAAATGAAGAGCTCAATAATGGAAAATTTTCAATCACATTCAGCGCAAAATCGCTATGATAGGCAGTTATCGCCCCCTATCGAAATAGCTATGGAAAACGATAACCATAATTTGATTGCCGATGAGCATAAAACGGATGCAGATCCCTTAGTGAGCGCCATCATCAAAGTTGCTAATCAACGGGACAAAGCGGCATTTGGCTATTTGTTCAGTCACTTTATGCCCAAAATTCGGGCATTTGGTCTGCAACGATTAAATCAACAAGGCCTCGCCATGGATTTAGTTCAAGAAACGATGACCATCGTTTGGACTAAATCTCATTTATACAATGCAGATAAAGGTTCTGTCGCAACGTGGGTATTTACCATTATGCGTAACCAATGCTTCGATATGCTTAGACGAGTACAGCACAACCGTGAAGATGCATTTGGCGATGATATCTGGCCACTGTATGACGTTGCGGTTAGCCAAGATAACAACCCTGACCATAAATTGACCGCCAAGTTACTCGCTCATTTAGATGCCCTGCCCCTTGCTCAACGTCAAGTAGTACAAGGCATTTATATGCAAGAACTCACCCAGCAAGAATTGGCTGATGCCTTAAAAGTCCCCATTGGCACCATTAAATCGCGACTCAGATTGGGGTTAGAAAAGCTTAAAAGCTTTTTGGAGACACAACATGATTAAACATCACCCCCATGCAGAATTACTTCAGGCCCATGCACAAGGTCAGCTCCCTTTGTCGATGTCTATCGCTGTTGCTGCGCATTGTGCCTTATGCCAAGAATGCCAAACTCAAGTAGCTAAATTGACTGAAGAAGCGGCCAAACTCGCTTTTATTTCCCCCAGTGATAATGCGGTTCAATACAACACGTCAAATGAGATTGATGCCGTCGATAATGATCCCTGGCAACAAATGTTATCGAACATTATGGCGCTTCCCGAAAGCACTATGCATGAACCTTACATAGAATCTTCAGTGAGTGTTAACCATAAAAATATCCGCTACGAACTGCCTAGGGTGTTTCGGCAGCATATTGCACAGCCATGGCAACAAATTGGTAAAGTCAGTCGGATGCGATTCGACCTAGATGAAAAAAATACTCGCGCCAGTTTATTGCATATTGAAGCGCTAGGTGAAATCCCACAGCATACCCATAAAGGGATTGAGTTGACGTTATTATTGGCGGGCGAATTTTCGGACTCATCAGGTAATTATGTTCCTGGCGACTTTATTCTCTTAGATGGTAATACACAGCATTCTCCCACAACTCAAACGGGATGTTTATGTTACACAGTGTTGGACGCACCGCTCTATTTCACTAAGGGATTAAGCAAATTATTAAACCCTATTGGTGAGCTGATTTACTAAAGTCAGTTACGCATCGAATAGTGAAAAATAGCCAAAAAGTTAACCCACAAAATAGCAACAAAAGAAACAATATAAAAACATTACTCGCTGAGCAAAAATTACACTTGCCAGCGGGTAATTTACTGTTATACTGCACCGCGTTTTGAGAAGTATCTTGTTGTTACCCTTTTTATATCAGTTTGACTTGTATCAAACTTGATCCTCACAAAGAAAGCCTACTACAAGTAAGTCCTGCAAAAATAATGGGTTAATGATTTTCAACATTAACTCAAAAAATGAACTCTTTAATTCGGCCAATGTCATAGTACTGTCACTTGACTATGTTTAACTGGTCTAATTGGGATATTCCATTGACACAATCGCTGATTTGCATTAGTTATCAATACAGCATCTCTTGATTAATCATGGTGGAATGGGTAACCTCAAGACTCATTAGTATCATCTTTCGCAATTATGCTAAGGATATTTTATCGTTATTACTTGCTCACCTAAGGGTGAATTTAATTAAAAGGAGTGTGGCCTATGTCATACAAAATTAACGGACATGAAATCACAGTGAACTTCCCTGTAGATTCAATTTCAGTCAACAAAACTTCAATTGCTTTTACCGATAGACAAGGTAAAAACAGACAGACGTTTTCAAAACGTACCGAAGCCTTAAACTTTATGAAATGGCTTTTGTCGTCAAATAAATAAGTCTGAATTAAGTACTCATCGAGTACACATAATGGCATGTTGGTTTATTCGGTCCCATTTTCCTCGCCATACCGAAATCAACTCGCCTTTATCGATAGCCAAATATCACGATTTGCTATCCCTTCACGTCGATATGACGAACTCGTTTGGTTCAGCCAGTATCTAGCTCACATGGATACACGCTGAACCAAATGTGTATTAATCTAGATCAATTCTATCAATTTTCGCTTCTGCTAATATGTTCACACTTTCTGACTGTGAAGTATTTTTATGTCAAAACCGAATACCAAAACCGCTATGCAACAGCTTATCGCTCAAATCCAGCAAACAATTCCGCTGAATTTAGATGAAGCACAAATGTGCCAAGGCGAATGTTTAGGTTGTTCGAAAAAAATGCTTGAAATGCTCGATGCAGAAATCAGCTATTGGCAATATTCCGATGCGGTACCCAGCCTAAAAGATTTAAAAAACCTCGAAAACATTGGCCGTCGCACCTATAAAATTCTTAAACGAAACCAGCTAGTCTCTTAGCCTTTTGTTCTCACCGTTTTATTATGTGACTAGCGCATTTAGCAATAACAGCCGTCATGACATCCAGTATGATTTAAGTTGACTGGCAAGCGTATTCACATAAAAACCGCATTGCCAGCCTAATTTCTATCTCATTGTAGAAATGGGATTTACATCGTTAACAACGAGACGCTGCCAATCTTGCGCGAATATCAGCCAAAGAATATTCAGTTAATAATTCACCATCGGCAAATACGGGGACAAACTCGCAATGGTTAACATCTTGCCAGCTTGCTTGATCTTTAAGATAAAATTGACCTTGCTCATCTTTAAATACTGCAACCAATCCCTTAGCGGATTTTTTAGTGCCATCATCGGTTTTAGGATCTTTAAATATTTCTCTGTCTTTGCCATCCACTTTCGCAAAGGTTGCTTTCACCGCGTACCCGTCAGTATCTCGGGTCACGTGTTGATAGGTAAAACTGCCAATTCCAAACACAATATTAGTTGATGCAAAACCTTTGGCCTTCAAACCGGCGCAAATGGCTTCAGCCCGTTCAATGGTGATTGAGTCGCCATAAATCAGTCCGACATGGCTATCGAGTAATTTGTAACCTTTGGCAGTTGTGCTGCCCCCAAAGACATCCCACAAACACTCGATAGCGCCTTTATACTCAGGACTCCCCACAGCTGCTTGTGGATCGCCACAAATGATCTTCACCGGACAACCCGTATCAGGCCTAAACACCACTTTGCCCTCACGGGCAAGAATGCGGTCTTTTAAGGCAACGGTGAACTCTGTCATCACCTGCCAAAAATCCCAAGAATCAGAAACGATACTGACAATGCCGCTAGGATAAATATCTTCAATCAGACGGCGGAACGTCTCTAATTCATTCTCCATACCACCCGCACACATCACACTGTGCTCCGTTGCGGCCACACTGCCGCCAACGAGTTCCTTATCACTGTCTGCAAGATAATATTGTTCAAGAAAATCAATCGCGGGAATGGTATCTGTGCCCGTAAAACTGAGTAGATGGGCGGCGCCGCTCATTACCGCAGCCTCTGCACCATACATGCCGCGGAAACTAAAATCATGGCCCTGCCAATCAACAAATGCGATGTCACCATCGGTTTCTAGCGCGTAAGTCTCAAATATTTTGCGGTATTGCAGCGCGGTAGTGGCGCTAGTACACATTCCCCACACATTGGCAGAAAGCATCGTTTCGAGATAATTGGTCAACCAAAAGAACCGCTCATCGGTATTGTACAAAACCAGGCAAGGCACTTTTAAGGGATACACTGAGCCTTCAGGCAATGCCATGATTTTAATGGGTAAATAGCCTAAATCATGTAACGCCTCAATATGCTGAGTACCGACATTATTTGGTCCAAGATAGTTATTAATGCGGCGGGAGAATTGGCGAATCACTTGCTCTTTGGGCTGTTGAAAGAAATCACGGTTCCAACTGTCGATTAAGTAATGCTTGATAAAATATTGCAGACCAAAAAATACCATCTGCTCAGTATAACCACGACGGGATTTACGGGCGGTCAAGTTACTAAAAATCACTTGAGTATTATCAGGATATTGACGACGGTGGTCGACTTTGTAGCCATCAATGGCGGTAACGGGATTCAAGTACATCATATTTTCCTTAATGATTCATAAAACGCAAAACAGCATGGCAATGACAGAACTCGCTCGAAATATGTGTGGGGACACCTAAACTATCGGTACAAAATAATCTGTCTATGCCCGCCTCACGCAGAGCCGATTCGCTGGCCTTATCTTCATAATGTGACACGATCAAAATGACGCTTTGGGCCCCTTTTTGCTTTAACTTGATGGCAAGTTCGATAAAGGTTCTGCCACCAGCACAAATATCATCGACGATTAAGCAGGTTTTACCCGATAAATCATCACAGAACACTTCAGTAGCGATAATATGACCATTGACCACATCACGATGTTTATCGGCCCTGATCACCGGCATTCCCTGTAACGCCTTAGCTAAGCCGAATACTTTCTTATTCGCCCCCGCATCAGGCGAAACTAACACTAGATCACCGGTCAATTGAGCTGCAATCGCGGCGACAAAGCTGTGGTTGTCAATAACTTGCACTCGGTCTAATAATGCCGCGGTGACATCGCTGTGCGGGTCAAAAATACTGACTGAAGCATATTGCTGCTGATTAATCAGGCTGGCATAGACTTTTACCGATAAGGCCTCGCCCACATTACAGACTCTATCTTGGCGGGCGCCTGGCATATAAGGCAGTAACAGATCGATCTGCTCTGCACCGCTGCGGCGTAATGCATCAGTTAACAATAAGAGTTGCATGATGGATTGATCGCCACGATAACCGAAAAAGAGTGTGACGCGTTTCGCTGGAGGAACCCGCAGTTGAACATGATTCTCCCCCGCACCAAATTGAAATAAACGGTAATTAGCCTCATCGCTAGCGGCGGGAAGTCGATAAAAATCAGCTTGCTGATGTGGTGAGTTAACTGTGCCTTGATGCATTTGAATACCTAGAGACATATTCACCTCCTGTCTGTGCAAGATCGCTGTGATATACAGCAATCTTGTTGTCTGCAATCAATAGTGTCTTATAGACACTATTGTGTAAAGTTGATTTTTAGACTATTTTTTATCGGATAATGCTAAGGAATATACCTAAATTGCATATAATGTCTTTAAGACACTATATGCAATTTAGCTTTGATAATGGGGAAATAGATATCGAAAAGCAAAGAATGGACGTATTACGACTACATCGACGGCTACATAAACCCTGATAACTCAAGCTAACTGTATGTACCGCATAATCTGTCACTATTATTGCTATGGGTAACCACTTTAAGCGGCAAACACTTTGACTAACATTCTAAATTTCTTAAGAATCGATACGATGCCGTATCCGACTTCAAACGGTATAAATTGGCTGGACGGCCACGTTCAGTACGTTTTAAGCCCGTATCAATCAATAAATCGGCCTGCTCAACCCGTCGACGGAACGATTTACCTTGGATAGGCTTACCCAGTAAGACTTCATGCACATGTTGTAGTTCTGGCAAGGTAAAAGGTTCAGCCAACGCAAAGCCTGGCACTAAAGAATATAAGGCTTTCTGAGTTAAACGTTCCCGCGCTTGCTCAATTAATTGCAGATGATCAAACGCCAAGGGCATCTGTAACACATCCTCTAACGGCCACCACTTAACATCACTCACTGAATCAATCTGGGTTTGGCAGGCTTGATAACTCATCAACGCGGTATAACACACGGTCACCGACCAGCCTCTCACATCGCGGTGACTATTACCGACAGTGCAAAGCTGCTCAATATAAGGTGGCACTACCGCCGTTTTTTCCTGCAATTTGCGTAACGCCGCTTCCTCTAGGGATTGATCGGAATGTTCATCGATAAATCCTCCGGGTAATCCCCAAAAACCTAAAAAGGGATGATTTGAGCGTTGTACTAAGAGTACTTTAAGTTGCTGATCATGATAGGTAAACAATACGGCATCAACCGTCAGTAGCTGAGCCTTAAAAGCCTTAGGATCGTAATTGGCGAGATATTCCGCTTCAGTCATGAGTATTTTCCATCGTTTGACGTCGTAAGCTTAACTTAGAGATTACGTCGCTTCAAACATATTATGTCTTAGCGTCACTAAGTAAATCATCTGCTCTATAGGGTCGTACGACTTTTACCAAATTTACGCAAATAACGTGGCAACATGGTTTCATTTCCAAGCAAACCACCTTGATGGATATACATCACAGGGCTTGCGCCCCACTGCGGTAAATATTTTTCTAACACCATAAAACCTAAGGGATCGTAGAGTAATTCAAATTGAATACCTGAGGCGCAAATCCGCTGCCACATGGCATAAAACTCAGGATAGAGTTTACCAAAGTGGTATTTCTTCCCCACATTCAAAATCTGTGGATGCTCAGCAGCGTTAGGATTTAACTCATAAAACTGCTGCGCTAAATACTCATCGCCGCCCACCACTGCGCAGGTAAGCACTCGAATGTGACTTTGCTTACGCACAAAATATTGGTTTAAAAATAATGCCGTGGTTCCCGTTCCCGCGGGTAAAAACACTTTCAGTTCAGTCAGTCCCTGTTGCATTGCCCACGTTTCAATTTCAACGGCTAACAGACTGACACCATACTCCGCATACTGGCAGCGCCCGCCTTCCGGAATAAACAAAGCGTCAGGCTCAGCAGCCAAAACTTGATGCTCAATATAGTCATGGCAAGTCCACTTAGACTCACGCTGAAGAAAAGGATTAGCTGCTATCAGGCTTGATAAATCAATAACCTGTGTACCATTGGCGATAGCTGCGGCATAGTTCCCTGTCGGTAAAGTCAGTACGTGGCTAGCAATATGGTCCACATAAAAATCACACTGCCAGCCTTTGAGTTTGGCGAGCGCCGACAGCGAATACAGTGAATTAGCCTGCGCGGAGCCATGACCAATCACCTTAGTCACACCAGCAAAATCATGGTCTAGAAAATAGGCAAACTTACGCGCCTTATTACCACTAAAAGCAGGATGTAATAAATCATCTCTTTTAAGAAAGATCTCTCTGCCTGCAAAAGAAAATGATTCGACGGGACTATTAGCTAGCATTTATTTACTCAAGGGGAGATAAGGTGTTTAGTGTAACGCGGGCTTGGCTAAATTCTTCCTAAGAATTAAGGAAATTCACGAAATATTAGCTTAACTCACAATCCATAGAGGTAAAAACTATAATATACCATTGATTATTAATGAAAAAACTTTTGGCATAATTCTCGCTTATGACATTTAAGCATCAATTAATAATTTCGAGTGTTGATGTTGTTTCTGTCGCACAGATTTTGGATTAGATAAGGAGTTTTCAATGTCATTACTACGGTTAATTTTCAATATTGCTTGGTTTGTCCTTGGTGGATTTGTGATGGGCCTAGCCTGGTGGCTTGCGGGGATTTTGTGTTTTATCAGTATTATCGGTATTCCCTTTGGTCGCGCCTGCTTTGTGATTGGTGAATTGACCTTCTGGCCCTTTGGACAAGAACAAATGAATCGCCGTCATTTAACTGGCCGTGAAGATTTAGGAACAGGCGCCTTTGGCATGGTGGGCAATATCATTTGGTTCTTACTGTTTGGGATTTGGTTGGCCATAGGTCATTTGGCCCATGCTCTTGCCTGCTTTGTGACGATTATCGGTATCCCTTTCGGGATCCAACATCTTAAGCTGGCGCTGTTAAGCCTAACGCCGATTGGGCAAACCATAGTAGCGAAAGCGTAATAACCACAGTAGCGAAAGCGTAATAACCATGATCGCCAAGGCGTAAGGCATATCACTCAGCACTACTCAGCATTGGTGGGTAGTGCTGATGCATAGTTCGGCAGCAATTGCACTAATTCTGCTATTCATTGAGTAAATCAGCGCGATCAGCAAACTGCTCACCCGCATCCTGCTCCGGTGAGCTGATGATTTCAAAGAGATAATGCGCCAGTTTAGCTGGCGCATCTATGGTGATGTCATGACCACAATAGGCCAACACAACTAAGTCGACCTTAAAATATTGTACCAATACCCTGCTGGTTTGGATCTTGACTAACCCATCGCGATCACCCGACAAAATACTCACTGGCACACACAAACATGCTGAGCAGTGATAATGAAATGCCGCCCACAACTGATTACTCGCGGTGTTAGACAAAATGATGAAAAACTTGCCTTCTCACAGCTTTGGTTAGGTGCAAAATAGCATTACTGACTTAAGGCTTCTTGTTGAAATAACAAATCGCCCATAATGCTATCAATATCGAGCTTCGCTAAACCTTGATCAAAAATATCCCGCCAACGCCGCCCCTCTTCTGTATTACGAAACGCGACATAAAGTTGTTTATTGGCAATCAGTTGTCGATTGACCTGTAACTTATCTGCGAGCGGCTGAAGGTGGGGTTGTTTAAGTAGATAATGCAGCACATTAATATCAATCACAGCGCCGTCAATACGACCAGCCGCCACCTTTTTGATATTTTGCTCATCGGATGTTGCCGCTTCAACAGGTTGACTCCCTGAAGCAATCATTACATCCAGCGAGTCGGTATTCACATAATCCTGCACAATACCTAAAGTATAACGATTCAAATCGGCTAAATGATGCCAACTAATGGGACGGGATTTTTGCTCAACAATACCTAATGGGCCAATACCAATCGGTTTAGAAAAAATAAACTTATCGGTTTCAAAATAATATTCTGGAAAATAGCCAATGTAGTCAGAGCCCGGCATAACGGCTAATTTAATCGCACGGCTCCAAGGGTAAAAATCCACGATAAGTTGTTGTTCCATTTGCTCAAACGCCGCCTTAGCCACCGCAACACTCGCGCCTTGGTGCTGGAGTTGATAGCCGGAATACGGCGGCCAAAGTAATGACGTTAGCTTCAGCGTGTCAGCAAATGTCGTATTTGCCACGGTTAATAGGCAACTAAACATCAGTGGGCACCAGCGGATCATAATGCCTCCATCAAAGACTCATCTATTAATCGCTAAAAAAACAAATAGCTCATCGGTTTAACTCTATTCAGTATAATCAGCCATACCTATAGGTACAGCGAATATTTGTTATCTGTTTAGCCTTGTAGAACCACGCTAAGACAGCAATGCTCGGAGTAGGCAGAACTATCGCCGCCAAAAACGACATCTTTACGACAAGGGGAAGACTGAGGAAAACCTGATGGTCATGCGACAATGTTTTCCTTAAGCACAGATGGCCATATAAAAATAAACCCAAGCGTTTAGGCTTGGGTCGGTTTGAAAGTTTATGCCTTTTAGGCATTAATATCTTCGTACAGCTCTTGATACATCAGCTCGCGCATTTTAAATTTTTGGATTTTACCCGTAACGGTCATCGGGTATTGGTCCACAAATTTGATATAACGTGGCACTTTAAAATAGGCGAACTTTTCGGTAAGGAAATGACGAATATCCGCCTCAGTAATCGACGCCCCTGAGCGGACTTTAATCCACGCACAGACTTCCTCACCATATTTATCACTGTGGACGCCAAACACCGCGGCATCCTGCACATCTTTGTGGGTATAGAGTTTTTCTTCAATTTCTCGGGGATAGATATTCTCGCCCCCGCGAATAATCATATCCTTAATCCGCCCCACAATTTGCACGTAACCTTGCTCATCCATTTGGCCAATATCGCCCGAATGTAACCAACCTTCACTGTCAATTGTGGCGGCGGTTTTTTCAGGATCATTCCAATAACATTGCATGATGCAATATCCTCGGCTACAGACTTCACCGGGCTGATTAATCGGCAGCACTTCGCCAAACTCATTGACAATTTTCACTTCAGTATGGGGTAACGCCCGACCAACGGTGAGAACACGCTTCTCCACTGGAGAATCGATTTCAGTAATGTGATTTAACGGACTGCACTCGGTTTGGCCATAGCCGATTAACACCTCCTGCATATACATCAACTGCTGTACACGACGCATAACCTCTTCAGGACAAGTCGCCCCCGCCATCACGCCCGTACGCAACGAACTAAGATCAAAACGTTTAAATTCAGGATGTTCTAACTCGGCAATAAACATGGTGGGAACACCATGTAGTGCGGTGCAGCGCTCACGCTCAATCACTTCTAAGGTAGTGAGAGGATCGAAAGAATCTCCCGGAAATATGGCTGCTGCGCCCTTAGCCAAGCAAACGAGATTACCTAGCACCATACCAAAACAATGGTATAAAGGTACGGGGATACAGAGCTTATCATCACAGGTAAACCTCATTGCTTCGGCCACTAAATAACCGTTATTCAAGATGTTATGGTGCGATAAGGTCGCCCCCTTTGGGCTACCCGTTGTGCCAGAGGTAAATTGGATATTAATCGCATCATAGGGGCTGAGTTCATTGGCAATACGCGCAAGCATTGCTTTATCATCTTCGCTCACCTCGACTAATAAGTCATCGAAGTTCAACATGCCAGGAGACTTTTCAGCTCCCATGCGGATCACAAATTGCAACTCTGGTAATGCCTTAGCCTGCAATTGACCCGCAGCGCACTGCTTAAGTTCAGGCGCAAGCTCGTAGAGCATCTGCAAGTAGTTGCTGGACTTGAATTTATCAGCGCAGATCACCGCGCGACACCCCACATTAGTCAAGGCATATTGTAATTCTTCAGGGCGATAAGCGGGGTTAATACACACCATGATGGCGCCAATTTTGGCAGTAGCAAATTGGGTTAAACACCACTCAATATTATTGGGTGACCAAATACCGACGCGGTCCCCTGGACCTATGCCTAATTTGAGTAAACCTGTTGCAAGCGCGTCGATTTGTGCAAGATATTGACGGTAATTCCAGCGAATATTTTGATGGTTAACGACAACGGCTAACTGTTCGGGATAGGTGTTAGCAATATCGTTAAGGTATTGTCCTATGGTTTTTTCAACAAGTTTTGGGGCATTAGGCCCCCGGAACTCACTGTATTTAAGTGGACTAATGGTTTGATTAGTTGCTTGATTAGTTACTTGAGTCTTTGAAGCAGACATTAAGGCCTCCGTGCTTTTTATTATGGTTAGCGTGGTCCAAACTAACCAATCCACGGAACATGTCACAAGTAAAAAAATCCAGTATTAGACTAAAGAGTAAGGTCATCCCCTTTCCCTAAAGCCCGATTAACGGCTCATAAATACATCCTGGTTATTGGATGTTGGTGCCTCTAGGCACTGCAGACGCTCCATAATCGCCAGTAGCACCCCTTGGCGGCGCATATTCTCTAACACCCCTGGGCTAAAAACCTCTAAACGTGTCATTGCGGTCAATAATAGGCGGCATTGGGCCACACTGGCATCACGGATATAAGCAGGCTTATCCACCAAGTAACTGTTATTATACCAATAATCCCAAGTAAAATTAGCAAGTAACCAGCCCTGAGCGGTTAAATCGCTAATAAATTCCAACATGCGATCACGGTGTAAACTCGCATCACCTGCGGTGAAATCCTTAAGATATTTAGTGTATAAACCACAGTCTGTCGTCATTTTTGAAGCTTCCATAGCACACCTCACTGATTTCAACATTACTTTTGTTTATAAGTCAGGGATTGAAAAATTCGCTTGGGTTTAACCTAAACTCGTCAACTTTGCTTGTATTGAGTTGTGATATTGCATTGCTGCAATTGCAGCATCAGTCATACCAGACTTGATAGGGATGACAGGGTAAGCGGTGTTAACTGAACACTGACTTAACGGTACGAAACACGCAGCCATCAATACAGTTAACTGGGAGGTCAGTAAAAACTAAGATAAACTCAAGGAATTAACGCGATAAGACTGTTATTTCAGTAAAAGGACACAAAATGAATTACTGGCTTATGAAATCGGAACCCGACGAATTTAGTATCGAAGATCTTAAAGCAAGGCCTAATCAAACCGAAGCTTGGTTTGGGATCCGTAACTACCAAGCACGTAACTTTATGCGCGATGCCATGCAAATAGGCGATCAGGTCTTCTTCTATCATTCAAGCTGCAAAGTACCCGGTATTGTCGGCATTGCTGAAGTCGTCACGAGCGCCTACCCCGATAGTTCGGCCTTTGATCCAGAATCAAAGTATTTTGATCCTAAGTCAGATCCTAGCAACCCAAGATGGCTAAGGGTCGATATTCGCTTTGTGGAACAATTTAAAGAAATCATTCCACTGAGTTTAATTAAAAGCTTGCCGCAATTAGCTGATATGTACCTAGTATCGAAAGGCTCACGGCTAAGTATTCAACCCGTTACCGCCGAGCAATGGCAAGCCGTACTGATGCTCAGATGTTAATGGCATATATTCAGCTAAAGTTCATTTAAGCTAAGCTAGATTGGCCCTAACAATGCAATACCCAAGGAAGTGAGTATGAATAAATTAACTGCAACACTAATGGGTGGGGTCGTGCTCAGTCTGCTAGCCCCGTCGGTCACTTTGGCGAAACCTGAACATGACAAGAGAGATACTGGCTTACCTCCTGGCCTACAGAAGAAAGTAGATAAGGGTCAGCCTCTCCCTCCAGGTTGGCAGAAAAAACTGCACCGTGGTGATATCTTAGATTACGATATTTATGACCGCGGACGTATTGTTGTGCCCTTAGATAGAGAGGGAAGGATCAGTATCCAAGTCGAGGGGGCAATTATTAAATTGGATGAAAAGAGTCGCAAGATCCTCGATATCGTCAATATCATTACTGATTAGTGCAGATCATTCGTTGGCACGCTCAACTATTTTTGAGAGTGCCAACATTTTAGCCAATGCTTTTATCTCACCTTAAGTTGATTCCGATGACTACATCGTTATCGGCACATTAATAACAAGTGTTACATCTAAGCAACATGCTGATATTTATCATATCTTTACGCTCTGCTGTTTGGTCGAAAATCGGTAGGATGTTAGACTCTGCAAATATTAAGCTGCGCATAAATATAAGATGAAACGGCTGCCGTGGCGTGCAATAACTGAAGCCGTATCGATGCTAAGCATCTTAAAACCTTCGCGTACAACACAGCTTAAACTCAATAAAACAAGCATCAAAAAAGCCGTTATGTCGCCAATCTAAAGGGATGATGCGCTTGAAGCATAAGCCGAATTGCATGCATCCCATCCTAATAATGATCGCAAACTAACGCTGGATTTTGAATATGGAACAAACTTCACTTCAACGGGTTAAGCAAGCGATTGTTGCAGGTTTTTGGGCATCGCTAGCCAGTATTGTCGTGGGTTTTCTATTTAAACTTTGGTTAGCACAATGGGTAGTCAAAGCTGATCTTGCACTCTATCACACTGTTATCGATATCATTTCGTTATCACTGATCTTGATGACAGGGTTTCGCTCTTCTATGGTAGTAACCTACTCTCAAACCAAGCAAGATGTGGATATCACTAATATATTCCGCTACAGCTTAATCGCAATGGTGCTACTCGCGTGGGGCGTTGTGTTGCCTTATATCAAACACAAACTCCAGCTTAATGTAGAATATTTTCAATTGGTTGGGATTATTTTGAGTATGGGGCTCAAGGTCTATTTTACCAATCAAATTGCCATGTACCGGCTATATGCCATTTCCAATCGAGTCACTTGGTTAGAGCCACTCGCGCAAGTCACCAGCTTTTTATTCTGTTTTTATGGGTTACAACAAACTGCCATTGCATCACTCTTTTACAGTATGACACTGTCATCACTCATCGTTGCCTTCTATATGTACTTCAAACGGCGCAAGGATATCGCCACACCGCCCTTAACTGCGGTGCATTTTGATACGGATTTACGCAATTTTATGAAGAAAAGTCTGACCGCCTCAATGGAAGCGGGTGCCAGTATCTTGATGATTTACATTACAGTACTACTGACTATTGCTTATTTCAGCATAGACGAATTGGGTGATTTCCAAGTGGTAGTGCGGCCGATGATCACATACCTCACCCTACTTTTTGTCTTCCCCATTTACCGTTTTGTACTACCCGAAGTCGCAGTGTGCGTGCGAGAAAAACGCTTTGAGGAGGTTCAGCAAATCAAATCATGGCTGACAAAGGTTTCGTTGTGGGTCAGCGGAATATTTTTCGTGATGATGTTATTCGCAAGTAAGCCATTGGTGGCTTGGTTGTTTCCTGAGCAATACCTTAAAGCCGCTCCGGTATTAATGCATTTCTCCATGTTCTTTATCTTTATGATGCTTAATGGCTATCAGTTAGCCAATCTCAAAGCCCATGGCTATTTTACCCAAAGCCTACTCATACGCCTTAGTGGTATCGTCGTACTGATTGGCACTTTCTACGCTTATCGATTGTATACAGAAAATGTTGTGGCGGTGATTTTGGCCTTAGGCACAGGTTATTTAATGATGTATTTGATATCGAGACAGGTTGAAAAGCGCATTCAGCAAGGTCTTAAACACAAATAAAACCCGCTTAATCAAACCAAAAACGACAATAAAAAGGCATCCCATAAGCTAGTTTGGGATGCCAGACCAATAGAAAGCGCGATTACTCGAGTGTGCAGTTTATGTCGATTTGACCGATAACTTAACGGCCATCAATCATACGACCAAGACCGCCGAGGACTGAACCTTCACCGCGGTCGCTACCGCCAGCAGAAGGGGCGTGAGCAATAATACGATCGGCCATACGCGAGAACGGCAGACTCTGCAACCATACCGTGCCATGGCCCTTTAAGGTCGCTAAAAATAACCCCTCGCCACCAAAAAACATCGATTTTAATGAGCCTGCACGCTCAATATCATAGTCAATGCCTGGGGTAAAACCGACGAGACAACCGGTATCGACCCTTAAGGTCTCACCTTTTAGTTCCTTTTTAATCAGCGTGCCACCTGCATGGATAAACGCCATGCCATCGCCTTGTAAACTCTGCAAAATAAACCCTTCACCACCAAAAAAGCCTGTACCTAAGCGGCGGTTAAACTTCATGCTAACGCGAGTTCCGAGGGCCGCAGCGAGAAAACTGTCTTTCTGACAAACCAGCTCGCCACCATATTGGGCAAGATCTATCGCCAAAATCGTACCAGGATAAGGCGCAGCAAAGGCGACTTTGCGTTTTTGATGTCCGAGGTTCGTAAAGTGCGTCATAAAGATGCTCTCCCCGGTCAACGCCCGCTTACCCGCTCCCATTAATTTGCCAAAAAAGCCTGACTCTGGCTCGGAGCCATCGCCCATCTTAGCCTCGAAGCTAATGTCCTGCTCCAGATAATTCATTGCCCCCGCTTCAGCTATTACGGTTTCGTTTGGGTCAAGTTCTACCTCAACCAACTGCATACTGTGGCCGATGATTTCATAATCCACTTCATGACAACGTCTAGACATACGATTCCCCTTTATTCTGTCGGTCCTTATTGACTGGGCGTACTACATCCACATCGCCCACTTCTGTGAGTCACTTTATGACATAAAATGTCAAAAGGCGATTATTTTTATTGTTCTCGTTGTTTCAAATCATTTCGTAATATGAGGTTTATCCTAATCCAACGCCGTTAAACTGCTCTGCTTTAGCAAATTCCTCTAAAATCAACTCCGTAAATAGCTTACCCGCACGCCCTAGGGGCCGCTCAAGGGTCGATACTAATTGGGGGATAAAGGTATAACGACTGCCACCGACAAAGTCGACCTCCACCAACTCACCGCTCAAAAGTTCCTCTTGCACTAAAAAGTCTGGCAGCCAGCCAAAGCCGAGTCCTTTTAATAACGCATTCTTTTTCATAATAAAACCAGAAAGATAAAACACTTTATCGCCGCCGAATTGCAGCTCATCTCGATAGGTTTTATTGGGAGAGGAATCTTCGATAGTCAACTCAACGTGCTGCTGTAACTCGGATAAACTGATTTTGTTTAATTGCGCCAACGGATGTGACGCGCTAGTCACCAGCACGCTAGTAATCGCTGGCAGCGGCTGTGGATGATAATAGGGGCCGGTGCGATAATCTTTAACTAACATCAGATCCGCATTATCACGTTCGAATCTATGCTGCACACCGCCCAAAAACTCCATATTAAGCTGAATTTTTGTCGGGATTTGATGCTCAGCCATTCGTTTCAGCGCCGTCATAATCGGCTCCATCGGCAAGGCGCCATCGATCACTAACTCAAGCTTAGGTTCCCAACCTTCACTAAAACGACTGGCTAGATGTTCAATATTGGCAAGGTGTTGCAGCAATCTTTGACCTTCAGCCAAGATCACCCGTCCCTCACTTGTTAATTCGGCGCGGTATTGGTCACGGCTAAAAAGCTGCACACCTAAATGTTCCTCTAGCTTTTTAACCTGATAGCTCACCGCCGATTGCGCCTTATGCAAACGCTCGGCAGCCTTAGCAAAACTACCCTCTTCCACCAGCACTTGCAGCACATTAAAAGCATCAATATCGATGCGCATGGGGACTCCTTAGCCGAATAAAAATGTCACGCAATCGCTACGAAGCGTAAAGTAGTTAATACCATCTATTTTTTAGATTGAGATGACAGATTTATTATTCTTTTTTTTGTTCATCTAAGCAACTAAATTGATAAGAAGATCACAGTAATGCAACTTGCAACATAACAATAAGCACTGTAGGCACAGCTCACAGCGCATAAAACTCAAGGATCCACCATGCCATTTTATGTGAAACAAGGCCAAGTACCCCATAAGCGCCATATCGCATTTGAGAAGGAAAACGGCGAGCTATACCGTGAGGAGCTGTTTTCAACCCATGGTTTTTCCAATATTTACTCGAATAAATATCACCACAATATGCCGACGAAGGCCTTGGAAGTCGCGCCCTACCACCTCGGTCACGGTGCCCAATGGGAAGATTCATTAGTCCAAAACTATAAACTGGATTCGCGCACAGCCGATCGTGAAGGCAACTTCTTTAGCGCCCGCAATAAAATCTTCTATAACAATGATGTGGCACTTTACACCGCGAAAGTCACCCAAGACACCGCTGAGTTTTACCGCAATGCCTACGCCGATGAAGTGGTGTTTGTGCACGAAGGTGAAGGCACGCTCTACAGTGAATACGGCACCCTAGAGATTAAAAAATGGGACTACTTAGTGATCCCACGCGGCACTACGCATCAGCTCAAATTTAACGATTACAGCAATGTACGTTTATTCGTGATTGAAGCCTTTTCAATGGTGGAAGTGCCTAAGCATTTTCGTAATGAATACGGTCAGTTACTCGAGTCTGCCCCCTATTGTGAACGCGATCTGCGTACACCCGTATTACAAGCTGCTGTGGTTGAGCGTGGCGCCTTCCCGCTAGTCTGTAAATTTGGTGATAAGTACCAACTGACCACCTTAGAGTGGCATCCCTTTGACCTTGTAGGTTGGGACGGTTGTGTTTACCCCTGGGCATTTAACATCACCGAATACGCGCCTAAAGTCGGCAAAATTCACTTACCCCCTTCAGATCACTTAGTGTTTACCGCCCACAACTTTGTGGTGTGTAACTTTGTGCCGCGCCCCTATGACTTCCATGAGCGCGCCATTCCCGCGCCTTACTACCACAACAACATCGATAGTGACGAAGTACTGTACTACGTCGATGGCGACTTTATGAGCCGCACCGGGATTGAAGCTGGCTACATTACCCTACACCAAAAAGGCGTAGCGCACGGCCCGCAGCCCGGCCGCACCGAAGCCTCGATTGGCAAAAAAGAAACCTATGAATATGCAGTGATGGTGGACACCTTCGCCCCACTGAAACTAACCGAACATGTGCAAAATTGCATGAGTAAAGACTACAACCGCTCCTGGCTAGAAAACTAAATCTGCGCAGCAGAACTAGTGAAGGGTTTATTAACTAAGCAACTAGCCGTAAGTCACCACCGCAAACAAGGCAAAAAGAGTGACTGCGTGTTGAATTAATCAAGAGGAACAGATCATGGCAAGCGAACTTAATCCATTGGGCCTACTCGGTATCGAATTTACCGAATTCGCCAGCCCCGACAGCGATTTTATGCACAAAGTGTTTATCGACTTTGGTTTTTCACTGCTGAAAAAAGCCAAGAATAAAGACATTTTGTACTACAAACAAAATGATATTAACTTCCTGCTCAATAAGGAGCGCGAAGGGTTTTCGGCAGAATTTGCCAAATCCCACGGTCCTGCAATTTGCTCTATGGGCTGGCGTGTAGAAGATGCAAGCTTTGCTCACCGCGTAGCGGTGGAGCGCGGCGCCAAAGCCGTAGCCGATTCGGCCAAGGATCTGCCCTATCCTGCAATTTATGGTATTGGCGATAGCTTAATTTATTTTATCGACACCTTCGGTGCCGACAACAATATCTATGCCACTGACTTTGAAGACTTAAGTGAACAAGTTATCACCCAAGAGAAAGGCTTTATTGAAGTCGACCACTTAACCAATAACGTCTATAAAGGCACCATGGAACATTGGGCCAACTTCTACAAAAACATCTTTGGGTTTACCGAAGTCCGCTACTTCGACATCAGCGGCGTACAAACCGCACTGGTGTCTTACGCCCTGCGCTCACCCGATGGCAGCTTCTGCATTCCGATTAACGAAGGTAAAGGCAACGATAAGAACCAAATCGATGAATACCTGAAGGAATACAATGGTCCTGGCGTACAACACTTAGCCTTTAGAAGCCGTGATATCGTAAAATCCTTGGATGCGATGGAAGGCAGCTCAATCCAATGCTTGGATATTATTCCCGAATATTACGACACCATTTTCGATAAAGTCCCGCAAGTGACCGAAAATCGTGAACGTATCAAGCATCACCAAATTCTGGTGGACGGTGACGAATCAGGCTATTTATTGCAGATCTTCACTAAGAACCTGTTTGGCCCAATCTTTATCGAAATCATTCAACGTAAGAACAACTTAGGTTTTGGTGAAGGTAACTTTACCGCCCTGTTCCAATCGATTGAACGCGATCAAATGCGCCGCGGCGTACTGTAACAACAGTGAGTGAGATAGATTGAATGATGCCGCTCGCTTTACTGCGAGCGGCATTTTTATCGCTAAGCTTTTTAACCGCAAACATGGGTTAGGTTTATGCCGTCTGCTGCGCGAGTTGAGAATCCTCATGTAACTCGGCAAATAAATAGACCAAACACAAACTGTTTAACGGCATGACGGGGTTAGTCCAAATCATTCGGCTGTGACGCCCAGCGTCGCCGAAAATCTCGAGCAATAAATCCGAAGCGCCATCGAGTGCTTTGGGATGTTCAAAGCAAGATTGATGAACATTTAGCACCCCTTCTAAGCGGTAAATTTGTTTTATTCGCGACAGCTCACCACAAGCCTGTTTCAATTGCGCTATGGCATTTAGGGTAGCAAGACGACAGGCCGCGTAACCTTCAGCAACAGTATGATCTGCGCCCAATTGTCCTTGATACTTAAGCTTCCCCTGTAAATAGGGAAACTGACCCGAAGTCATTAATTGGCTACCAACAATTGAATAAGGTTCGTAATTTCCAAGCGCCGCTGCAACTTCAGGTAATTCAAGCCCAGCAGCCACTAACCGCGATTCGGGAGTGTTCATCATAATGTCACCTCCTGAGATGTGACATTCGAAGGATTAAGCAGCGGAGCTAACCACGTCGTCAAATGCGAAGGATTGGCTTCCAGCCAGTTCGCAGCGGCCTCATCTTCCGTCATTCCTTGTCGATTAACCGCATAATCGAGTTCTGCAACAATTTGATTCGATAACACTATGCTATCAAGTACTTGAATTTGTGCAGGCGAGAAATTAATCGCTAACTCGCGTTCACGGGCGAGCAAAACCGCTTTATCTTTTCCCCCGAGTAACCCTTTTGAGTCCTGAAGATCACGAATACCATATTGATGGTGTAAAAATTGCGGATGCCACAATGGCACAATGACCCAGTCCCGTACTGACACTGCCGATTCAAATGCCGCCACACAATCGGCCTGAGTACCCGTTCTAAACTGATAACCTGCCGCAGCTAATCCATATTGCGCCATGATATTTTTAGAAAAACGGGTGATACCTGCACCTTCACCAATACCTTGAATAATCGGCCGCATCCGTTGTTTTACCTCAGGTTTAAGCAAGTCTTCGATGCGTGAAACCGCATCTTCAGGCACATAATCTGGTACACCCCAAAGTGCGTAAGGCTCATAATGTAGCCCTAATTCACGCGTTGCGGCTTGAGTCTCAACCTCCTGCCGATACACGCCATGACTGTGAGGTAACCAAGCCGAGCAAAGCAAATCTATCTGCCCAAGCTTGAGCCGATTAAAATTGGCCTCATGCAGGGCATAACTTAGCTCAACTTGTTTGCCCATCCGTCGCATTACTTGGGCAACAACTGCCGCCGTTACCCGATGAAAGCTTAAATCCGTTACACCTAAACGAATTGGCATTGTGTGATGATGGGCATGTTGGTCATTACATAATTGTTTTTGTTGAAGATCATCGATTAAGTTCATTGCTATCGCTCCAAGGGAAAACAAGCTAGATGAGGCAACACGCCCACGGTTATCAATTGTGCTATCGTGCGAGATCGACTTGCGACATTTAGGCTGATCCCTCAGGCAAAATTGCCAGTCTTTCCATCGCGACACCCACGATGGCGTTATCTCTTGCATAGGGAAAAATCATTTCCACCGTAATGCCATTGGGATCTTCAATAAATAATTGATGCTCTCCAATCTCTGGGACAATTCGCTCCCTAAATGGGCATTGTTGTCGACATAGATGCTGCTGCATTTGGGCCAAATTCGTCCCCCGAAAAGAAAGGTGATCAACCCGACCCGAACCAAACAGTGCACTGCTCTCGCCCAAATAAGCATCTAACGCTCGACTGCCAACTTCCACTAAATGCAAAATAGGTTTCTCTTGCGCATAAAGCCAATGACCAGGAAAACCAAACCGTGGCCGCCAACCTTGCGTTAATCCAAGGATGACTTGATAAAACTGAACCGTTTCAGCCAATATCGGGGTACGGATCGTAAAGTGGTCTAATCCAACAATATTCATGTGATTTACTCCTGGTTTTAACAGTTAGTTACCCGGAACACCGGCAGCTAATGGCTTAAAGCGGAAGATATAATAAGGTGGACGATTTTCTGCTTTGCCATTGTTTAATGCAGCGGACAGCGGCAGTTGGGCAGCGCCAGTATACAGGTAGCCCTCTTTGCCAAAGCTCACACCATCAGGCCATACCATGCGCTCGTCATGCACATAGGTTTGATATTGGCGACCCGTGGCACGGATAATGCCGATAGCGCGCTCACCCACATCGGTTAGATAAAGATTATCTGCTGAATCAATGCTTAACCCGCCGTTATTTGGCTTATCCGCGTATTCTTCAACCTTGGCGGATAGCGCCTTCGGGCTGAGATCCGGGTTAAGTAGATCTGCCATCGCGACACGATAGACTTTGTCCTTATTCATCGGCGCAAAATAAAGCCAATGTTGGGCACTGTCTAAGGCAATACCATCGGCGCCAACAAACACGTCAATACGCTTTGGATTGGCACTGGTACTATCAATAATCAGTGGTCGCTTCAGATCAGGCATCACGCTAGTATCCCCCTGTAATACACGCCGACTCTTACCCGTGGTTAAATCCACGACAACTAAGGCAGCCTTATCACCAACAGGACCCGTTGCAATACCTTCATCAGCAATCACAATCGCTTGATGACGGTTTGAAATAACAAAGTCATTGTGCTGCGATTCAGGAATAGACACAGGGAATGGCAACGGAATAATCCGGTCTAATTGATTTTTACGGGTATCCCATGCCACCAACTTAGGCTCAATTCGGGGTTCAGCTTGGCCAGAATCGAGCAACCATACTCGGTCCCGATCGTCGGTTCGCAAACCTAAAACCCAATTTAAACAAGTATTAGGATCTTTCGGTTTTCCTTGAGGATCATGACATTGTTGCCAATCTGAATTAGGAAATGGGTTTACTTTGCCATCTGCCAACAATTCACCCACCTTGACTTTAGGTTGATAAAAAGGGTGATAACTAAAGATAAGCCTATCGGTTGAGGTAAAACTAATGCCGCCAACAGCACCATCAAGTGTGGCATAAACCTCAGGTTGTGCCTGTGGTATTGCAGCTTGCTGAGCCATCAGGTTAGGTGAGATAAATGCTTGGCCTGTTAACATGACGAGCGAAGCGATGAGGGGGTGATAAGAATTAAATTTCATAAGCTTGCTCCTATTTTGAACCCGCTAATACAGTCAAGTTCGCTTCAGCTAAGCGATGTTGCCATAGATAAAAACCCACTAAGGCAGGACTAGCATTGGCGTCAATCGGTAACTTCGCAACATCCAAGGCATGCACTGTCCATACATATCGGTGTTCACGTCCCTTAGGTGGGCAAGGGCCAAAAAATCCTGGCTTACCTAAATCCGTATTGGCCTCAATCGCCTCAGCGGGTAATGTTCCTCCATTTACCCCACCTTCCAATTGATTGATTTGTGATGGAATGTTGTAAACCACTCGATGCCAGAAACCACTACCAGTGGGGGCATCTTTATCATAAAAAGTGACCGCAAAACTTTGAGTACCTTTTGGGGCGTGTTCCCAGGTTAACTTTGGAGCCAGATTGGCACCCGAACAACCAAATTGATTCCAATAATAATCGGCCGGAATAGAGGTATTAGGTGCTAAATTACTCTGCAAGCTAAACGTTGTAGCGCTATGTAATGAAGTCGTTTTAATGGGCTTATCTTGCGCACTCATGCTTGCCGGACTTAATAACATAGCACTGGTTATAAGAGACAATTGAAACAAATAAGCAGTAGAAAATCCTTGTATCATCGTATTCACTCACTATAGAAATAGAATTGTGAACAAGCATAACCTGAGTTCTTAGTTTGATAAGTCACGCTTTATTGATATTAGTTTCAAAAATTATTAGATAATCTCTTAAGGTTTTTTTTAATTGAATAAGTTATGCTGCATTCTAATCACTAAATCACATCAACATAATTTACCGTATCTCGCTGCCATAAAACTGCAATGCCACTTAATATGACCTTTATGCTTAGGCTGCTTTCTATTCAGCTGCTTTCTATTCAAAAAATGAGGAAAAATCCATGTATCAGCCTTGGTTTCCACTTAATACTCCGCTAAAGCTCTATCCACTTGTACATTGCCAACTAGATAATCTTTCATTAACACTTAGTTGGCAGCAAGACTCTGTGACCATGACAATCCATTTCGATACCATTGCGGGATTACAGGTAGTTGATGAATCAAGCTATCAGACTTATTTGAGTCATGTTGGTAATCGTAATATTACCTTTCCGTTAGATGAAGACCTAAACATCAGCGCAAAAAGCAGTGAATATTTTAGGTTGCCATGGCCGATATGGAAGTCGGTAAAAAATACCCGGCTTGATTGTTATGGTGAGCTAGGCAAACACATTTACACTCAGTTATACAGTTATTATATTGTTAGCCAAGAATGCGTATATTTAATTGATACCGAATGCGAACCTGAAGTTACACAATTGCTCATTTAAACATAATTGATTATTTTAAAAGCACTGTTTTAAAAGTCTTATATCAATATCAGCCTAATTGGGTTCACGGTTAATCACATGTAAAAACGCGAGCATAGCCTGCTCATCTTTAAACGATACGATTACAAGAGACTTGTTTACAGGAAATCCTATTTAAACAAGCCATAACCGTTCTTTTTGTAAATTGGACAACTAGCTCTTGGCAATCATCCTGATGGTTCACTCCTCCCTCGTTCGAAACAGAGAGTTAGCGGTAAGTAACCCCATTCAGCCATAGAAAAAGAAACATCATCCTGTCTACGTTGGCTAACTTAAGCATTTTCATTACACTAGCGTTCCAGTTAATTTAATATAGACCGCTTAGACCATGCCAGACTTTGCCTTACTCGCTGTTTTTATTCCGACGTTCTTTTTTGTTTCTATCACACCGGGTATGTGTATGACACTTGCCATGACGCTTGGGATGAGCATTGGTGTGCGCCGTACCCTGTGGATGATGCTCGGCGAGCTTGTTGGGGTAGCCTTGGTCGCGACCGCTGCGGTCATGGGAGTGGCCAGCATTATGCTTAACTATCCAGAAGTCTTTCAGGTATTTAAATGGGTGGGCGGCATCTACTTAGGCTATATCGGCGTGCAGATGTGGCGCGCCCGAGGCAAGATGGCCATGCTTAGCGATGATGACACTAACCCAAAAGCCAGTAACTTTACGCTGATTTCACAGGGTTTTATTACCGCCATTGCTAACCCTAAGGGTTGGGCGTTTATGGTGTCACTTCTGCCGCCATTTATTAATGCCGAACGCGAGGTTGCGCCGCAACTTCTTGCCCTCCTAAGCATTATTATGGTGACAGAGTTTACTTCCATGTTGGCCTACGCCAGTGGCGGTAAGAGTCTGAGAATATTTTTAAGTCGCGGCGATAATATTCGTTGGCTAAATCGTATCGCCGGTAGCCTAATGATTGGCGTTGGGATCTGGTTAGCTGTGAGCTAATCAAGTATTCACTCTTGAGTGATATGTACTTAGCACATCACTCTTTTATGTAGACCCATTAGCGTCGCAGCAACGCATTTGTTGACGCGACGCTTCACTTTTGTGGTGGTTATTGGCCCTTTTTATAGGGCAACAGTTCACACATCTGCTGCATATACACTTGCATTTGCGCGGCTTCCTCCTCGGTAAAATGAGCAATCGCTCGCTTAAAGTCGGGATGGGCAATATTATGATAGGAATAGAGTGCTACAGGCTCAAAACCGCGCAGCACTTTATGTTCCCCCTGCGCGCCAGCATCAAATACATCAATCCCATGGGCGATGCAGTATTCAATGCCCTGATAATAACAGGCCTCAAAGTGTAATCCCTCAAGCTCAACAATACTGCCCCAGTAACGACCAAACAGGCATGTCTGCCCCTGCTCGTTGCGCCCCGTAAAATACAGCGCGCCCGCTAACATCTGCCCTTTCGCATCACTCACAACAAGCAAGACAATTTGCTCGGCCAACCGCTCGGCAATCATGTTAAAAAATGTTGGAGTTAAATAGCCCCTATGGCCGGAGCGCTTAAGGTAAGTTAATTGATAACATTCAATAAAATGCTGCCATTGCTGACTGCTAATATCCGCTCCCGCGACAAATTGATATTGCAATCCATAGGGTTGGAGCTGAGCGCGCTCCTTGAGGATGTTTTTACGCTTACGGGAAGTCAGCACCGCTAAAAAGGCTTCAAAATCCTTATAGCCACGGTTATGCCAATGGAACTGGGTGCTTAAACGCCGAAGTGCGGTGTGATTAGATGCCTCTGCAAATAGCGCTTGCTGCGAAGACGAGACAAATAAACTATGCCAAGAAGACATAGGCGCATCCGCATTGGCTAATTGCTCATTTAAACACGTAAATACGACGCGACTTAGCTGCTGCGCTTCCTCTGCCAAAAGCGTAGGCGATAACCCCAACCGCCGCCCCTGCACCGGCGTAAACGGAATGGCATTTAATAATTTAGGATAATATTCAAGGCCATGACGCTCATAGGCCTGCGCCCACGCCCAATCAAACACATATTCGCCATAGGAGTGAAATTTTTGATAAAGCGGCATCAATGCCAGCAGCGGTAAAGCCATAAAATCTGCGGCATCTTTTGGACTAATGATTACGGTATCCGACGCTAATTCTTGTGCAAACTCACTGCCAGTGGCGTCGAATACACACAGATGATGTGGACGCCACCCCGTGGCGGCGCAGGCCGACAAACTCTCCTCTAAGCTCAGTAAATAGGCATGTCGGACAAAGGGATTATCCCTCCCCATCAAGCTATCCCAATTATCGGCGTCAATACTCTGCACCGCGCTGGCAAAAGCGAAAATGAGTTGTCTCATGAGTTGAATTCTTATCCGTTAAACACACTAAGCCAAGATCCAAGGTTGCAATTAAGCCTAATTCTCGGCACATTGCATAGTCATAATGAAAATAAATTCAGGATTGAATATGCGCCGCGCAGTACCTTTTAGACCTCTAATTCTCGCCATCGCCATGGCACTGCCTTTATTGTCTTCGCCCACTCTCCATGCTGAAGAGCCTTCGATTTTCAGCCAAATGGCCACGGCACAACCCGTATGGGCAAAACATGGCATGGTCGCCAGCCAAGAAACCTTGGCCAGTCGCACAGGGGTTGAAATCTTGAAACAAGGCGGTAATGCCGTCGATGCTGCGGTGGCGGTGGCATTCAGTTTAGCGGTTACCTTACCCCGTGCTGGCAATATTGGCGGCGGTGGCTTTATGCTCGTTCATCTGGCCAAAGAAAATAAAACTATCGCTATCGATTATCGGGAAATGGCGCCATCAAAGGCAAAAAAAGACATTTTCCTCGATGAGAATGGCGATGCGGTGACTAAATTAAGCCGTGAACATGGCCTTGCTGTCGGTGTACCTGGCACCGTAATGGGCATGAGTTTAGCCCTTGAAAAATATGGCACTATGACCATGGCACAGGTCACAGCGCCCGCCATCAAAATGGCACAGGAAGGGATTAGCGTTAGCCCAGATTTGGCGGTTTCCCTTGCAGGCTTAAAGCGCCGCATGAGTCAATGGCCAAGCACAGCAGCCATCTTCTATAAGGCCGACGGTAGCGACTTCCAAGTGGATGATATTTTAAAGCAGCCAGAACTCGCCCACTCCCTGCAACTCATCGCCGAGAAAGGCACCAAGGGGTTCTACGAAGGTGAAACTGCAGAAAAGCTGGTTAAGGCCGTGCAAGAAGCTGGCGGTATCATGACCTTAGAAGATCTAAAACACTACAAAGCGGTTGAGCGTGAACCCGTTCGTGGTCAATACCGAGGATATGAGGTGGTTTCGATGCCACCGCCATCTTCAGGTGGTGTGCATATTATTGAAATGCTTAATGTGTTGCAGCAATTCCCTATCGATAAATTCGGTCACAATACGGCGCAAACTATCCATGTGATGGCTGAAACCATGAAGCATGCCTACGCCGATCGCAGCGAATATTTAGGCGATCCCGATTTTTATAAAGTGCCCGTCAAGCAACTAACGGATAAGGACTACGCCCAAAAAATTGCCAGCCAAATTGCCCTGAACAAAACAACGCCAAGCGAAGAAATCAAACCCGGTAATCTAGCGCCCTATGAGAGTGACCAAACCACGCACTACTCGGTGGTCGATAAATGGGGTAATGCGGTGTCCAACACTTACACCTTAAACTTCAGCTACGGCTCGGGCTTAGTCGCCAAAGGCACGGGGATTTTACTCAATAACGAAATGGATGATTTTTCCGCAAAACCAGGTACCCCTAACGGTTATGGCTTAGTGGGTGGCGATGCCAACGCGGTGGAAGGTAATAAACGTCCATTAAGTTCAATGAGCCCCACCATAGTGATGAAAGACGGCAAACCCTTCTTAGTAACGGGCAGCCCAGGCGGTTCACGCATCATTACCACCACGCTGCAAATCATTATGAACGTAATTGACCACGGCTTAAACATTGCCGAAGCCAGCAATGCTGCGCGGGTACATCACCAATGGCTCCCCGATGAACTGCGGGTCGAAACCAGCCTGAACCGCGATACTATTTCATTACTCGAAGCCAAAGGCCATAAGGTGAAAGTGCAATCGGCCATGGGTAGCACTCAATCCATTATGGTGACAGACCAAGGGATATTTGGCGCCACCGATCCCCGTCATTCAGGTAGCGAAGCCGTCGGTTACTAATAGCTGATTGATACAAGTGATATGTAAAAAGGCAAGGAAGCCATGGATTGGAGCGATAAGGCTAAGCGCAAAGCTGCTGGATATTGAGCATTCAAGCTAAGCCGCGATAACGGCTCTCTCAGCAAGAGTCAAGCAAACGACAAAAGCAGATTATTACTAGCAAATGTCGGGCTTTACATTCGCTAATCTCCTATCACTTAGTGATGTGAATGCCGTGTCGTAATAGACACGGCATTCACAGCTCTAACTTACAGGAATGATTATTTAAAAGTTATAGCTTAGGTTTAACTCAATATTCCGTGGTTCACCGAAGAAACCTTGGTTGTAAAAATCAATGCTGGAGTAATATTTTTTATCAAATAAGTTATTGATATTTAGTTGAACTTTAGCATCATCTGTCAGTTGATAGCTTGTCATCAGATTGACTAGATAATAGCTATCTTGCTCGGAACGCTCGCCATTGGGACCTGCGTCATCTTTGTAAATTCTACTCTGCCAGCTTAAGTTACCACCGACTGTAAGATCCGCGAGTGCACCATCAAAGTGATAAAGCGAGGATAAACGAATCAGATCCTTCGGTAAATGAGTGCTAAAGGCTGCCCCGTCTTGATCTTCAGATGTACTATGGGTATAGCTGAAAAACAGATCCCAATCTTCTACTGGTCTACCGTTCAACTCAACTTCATAACCTTGGTTACTGGTTCCGTCCACTCCACGCATTGGATAGCTACCATCTGGTAGAGGTGTGGGATAATTTGGGTCACGTTCTGCCACATTTTCCTTTTGCACTTTAAATACGGCAATACTGGCGGTCAGTTTCTCATCGAAGAAATCCCCTTTCGCACCCAGTTCTATATTATTTCCGGTCATGGGATCTAAGCGCTTATTGTTCGCGTCTTTTGCATCCTGTGGCTGGAAAATTTCGGTATAACTGGTGTAAATCGAGATGCTATCGTTCAGGTTGTATATAAGGCCCGCGTAGGGCGTAAAAACATCGCTATTGTTGTAGTCAGCCGCCGCGTTTGATTCAAACTTATATTGGCTAATGCGGCCACCCAGTAACAACATCCATTGATCATGTAAATTAATTTGGGTCGCGAGATAGGCCCCTTTTTGAATTTCCTCACCTTCTTGATAGATTGGCGTCGACGGATAATTAGGTTCGGCAACTGAGCCATCCCATTCGAAGAAGTTACCAATACTTATGCTATTCAATGGGTAATAGGAATCTGCGGTTGTGTCTTGCTTAGAATACAATAAACCCGCAGTCAATTTATGCTCGCGACCAAAGAGCTCAAATGGCCCTGAAGCAAATAGTCGCGCTGCATCTTGTTTACGGGTCGATTGATAGATCATCGCCGATGCCCCCATTCCTAACCCTGTCGTTTTATCCGGTGCGCCATAGAGATACAGCAAGTGTCCGTCCATCTCATCTTCACGATGTTCGACGTCAAATTTAAGGTCCCAATTATTATCAAAATCATGTTCAAGCGTGGCAAAGACATTCGCGCCATTACGTTGCCAACTCGACCAAGAGGCTGCGGTTGTGGTCGAGCGAGGTAGATCATTGGCCAAACTGCCATCCGCATAAAATAGAGGAAGACCACCCCAAGTTGAGCCTTTTGGATCACGGTCACTGTAATCAGCACCTAGGGTAAATAAGGTACTGTCACTGAGTTTTGCCGTGATCACGCCATAAACTTGGAGGTTTTCATCTTTGGCAAGATCAATATAACTATCTGACTTCTCATAGGCCGCGGCAAAACGAGCCTGCACAGCACCACTATCCGTCACATCAACAGAGGCATCGCCTTCAACGCGGTAGCTATCCCATGAACCGACTTTTGCGCTGACATAGCCGCCAGGTGTCGCTTTAGGACGCTTGCGGATAAGGTTAATTGCCGCCGATGGTTCACCCGCTCCTGTTAAGAGTCCCGTTGCTCCACGGACCACTTCGACGCGGTCAAATAATATAGTGTCAGTTGAGGCGTCATTAAAGAAACTCGAATAGTTAACGGGCACACCATCAAACTGGAAATTAGTAATGGGATTACCACGAGAGCTAAAGAAATAGCGGTTGGTTTCAGCTTTTTGAGCATAAATGCCAGGGGTTAAAAACATTAAGTCCGCGACACTATTAAGTGAGAAACTTTGAATAAACTCTTGATCGATAATGGTAACGGATTGTGGCGTTTCCCGCAGAGTTAAAGGTAACCCTGTTGCCGTTGCGGCCTTATCTAAACGACTTCCCTTGATACTGATGACCTCAATATTAGTCGCGGACTTGTCTTCACTTGCGTAGGTGCTTGGTGCGAATAAAAAACTCGCAATGAGTGTAGCTAACAGCGTTTTTTGCATCATGATTCCCCATCATTGTTGTTTGAGAGATGTATTCTAATTGAAAATAATTATCAATACACAAAATTGATAACAATTCTCATTACATTTACACTCTGAAATTCGTAAAATGCTGGGAACATCACATGCTGAAGGCGGGCCTCAATGTTGGTTTATGTAGCATGGCTAGCTAGATCGCCATCTAGATCTTATTCGATACCCTCTGTTTTACGGGCCTTTAGGATTCACTCAGCAATAGATGAAACTCACCTATTGCTTACCGCCATGCGTTCAATCCTTATGAATAAGATTGACTTAGCATTCACTCACTCTATATTATCCAGCTCTAACATATGAATTAAAAAGGAATTTATTGTGTCAATGTTCTTGCTGATTTTGCTGTTGCTCTTCGCTAGCATGATGTTTTTCGGCATATTGAGTTATTCACTCGGTCGCAAAAAAACGACAAATCCTAAGCTCACAGGGATGCTAGGTGCAGTACTGGGATTGTTTCCGTTATTGGGCGTTATTTTCTTGATTGTCTTAGTGCTAAAAGCTGATATCACAACCCCGAGCATCCCCCAGGAATAGTCACAAGCTCTAGTTAATTTAGAGCGAAAATATTATCGTAATGAGTTGTTTCGCCAGAAGCACTCTTCAAGAGACAGTTGGATTTGTGTTGGTTTCAACTGTCATTTCGGATGTCGATCTTAAAGAAGATACTGACTCGCATTGGGACAAAACCTTGTTAGATTATTCAATCTCATTCTCCAGATTCGGATTAGTTATTCTATTAGTAACGCCTCTTTTGACTACAAACTAATCAACGCTCGATATAACTAGTAGTAATGGGCATAACGCGGACATGAATCAGTTCTCTAGAGATTTGATTCATCTTAAGGGAAAAAACCGCCCCCAGAATAGCCGCAAACGGGGGATTGGGACGGGTTTTAGCGGGTGGCGTGAATCAGTCTGTCCTAGAGTGATTCACGGGCACAATTTAAGTTAAAACGACCATTAGGAAATCTATGGCTAACGCCATCAATTGCTTATCAGTTTTGTGCTGTGTGACTGGTTGCTGAGTCAGATTACATGCCCTTGTTAGCATTATTCCTACTCATTGTGAGTTCTAAATATTGAATCTGCAAGCCTTGTACCCGTCGATACTAATTTTGACAGCACCCTCAGCTGCTCTTTACATGAGTTTTTTTTAGTAGGTTGTGGGTAATTTATTGTATGATCTATTTCGCCCCAGATTTCTTCGAATAAGGTTCTAATCTGAATCTCACAACATATATTAGAATCCTTCTTTGGCTTAACTACATAGTGAATGCTTGTATAGTAAGAGTCTTTAATTTTTGGCTCAAGCCCCAGTCCTTCAAAGAAACTTCTTGATTCAGGATCCCATGAATACGCCACTGGATTCTCACGTAAAAACCAATCGCCGTTATCAAGTTGTTTCTGTATAAGACTGTGTAAACATGAAAACTGATCTTGGTAAAGATGAAGAACTCTAACGCCAGCCAGATCTGTAACTCTTTCAAAAAGGTTATCAGGTGTCAAAGGGTCTTCATCGTCCCACTTTCTTTCAACCTTTTCCCTTAAGTGATCTACGTCTTTTAGGCGTTTTTTTATTGTGTAAATTATTGGATTCCCATATTTATTTAGTTCAGGCTCTAGTCGAAATGTATCGACTACTGCATTCATAAATCGCTCGAACAGATATTTTTCATCAATATAAGGCTGGATAACTTGATCAATAATTTCCTTATTCATTGATTACTCCAACAACTCAATGCGAGATAAAAGGTCTTTACAGAATTCAAAGTAACCATCTTTTGTTTGCCTATATTTATTGCCAGCACCTCGCAAAGTATTCTGATGCTCTTTTTCAATATTATCTAAATCTGGTACTTTCCACATTGGTTTATTGTAGTGTTGGGCCATTGATGGAAATGTATTATGCGTATGCATGACAGATGTTTCTCCGATAGGGCTTGCCATCAATTCATCTGTCAAATGTGATCTCATATCCTTCTGGATATTTTCTTCAATTGTTGCAGGAATCTGATTTGCATAGTTTAAATGTGCATGAGCCAAATCCCATTTGTTCTTGTATCCTGCATATTTCTTTGCGTTGTATATTGTGTATCCTAAGAATGTAACAAAATTTTCTGGAAATACATGCCTTTTTTCTTCTGAGATTAGCTTGTAAATAATACTAAATTCATCTTTCCATGCAGCCAATGCTTTACCAATATTCTTAATGCCATATAGGCTAAATAAATCTGGTGAAGCTGGAACAAAAAAACCATCAACCGTGGATATTATTACTTTGTTTAGGGAGCCTAAGCTTGGCGAAGTATCAATAATCACATATTCGTAACCATAAATTTCAGCATATTTTTCTGCCAAAGTTCTAATTCTAGTAATGGTTCTAATGGCAAGGGGCTCGCCTCTATAAATATCAGTCCAGCGGCTAGCTACTTTTTCCTCGTATAAATGTAGAGTCAACCTACCAGGTATAATATCTAAATTTTCTGTAAGAATGGCTGGAGGAGGTAGCAGCTCATGATCACCAGTACCTTCTTCAGTGGGTTTAAGTAGAAAATGGAGGCTACGGGGAGTCGATGTTATTTTTTCATATTCATCAACACTACATTTCTTCTTTGAAGACTCATAGCCTTCATCAATAAATTGGTCCTCTGCAGCCCACAGGTTATGTATATACTCCTGATCCAAAGAATAAATTGTTAAATTACATTGCGGGTCGGCATCAATCACTAGTACTTTCTTACCCATTTCAGCAAGAGCATGTGCAATATGGTAAGTTAACGTCGTTTTTCCCACACCTCCCTTATTATTGAAAACCGATATTACTTTCATTTTTTTCCTTTTTTTTCAATTCATTATTTAAAATCTTAGTAAGATTTTACTGAGTAACTCTGGTGCTAAAATTTGTATAATGCGCATATATTTTGAGAACGCGCATGAAAATTTAACAAACCTATTATTTAAGCCTAGAAAATCAAAAATATTGATTAATAAGCACTCTAACAGAGTCATGATGTATAAACGAGCTCGAAGTCAGCGTACCGCATAATGACAGATTTATGCGCGAGAACCAATCTAGGCAAGTCTGATTCACTGTAACGATGCTTGAAATCCCTCATGGTCAGGTCTTACTTTTGGGTGCCCATTATTTTATGTATCTCAAATTATCAGATAACAAAGGGCTGATCTTCGAGCCATAACACANACAGTTCAATGATCGTAAAGATTGCCATTGTTGCAACTGTGATCGTTGGCGGCATGGATGCCGCCGTCGAGCCCTCAGGGATGAGTTTATGGCGTGTCACAGGGGAAACAATGGCAATTCATCCTACACACCTGACGACAAACTTATCTCGCTTTGGGGCAAAAGCTTTTAGCCGGATAAACAGTTGTTATCTTGTTTTAACGGTTAAATGCAATGGCGGCTATTTCGGATTAGCCGCCATTATCTTATAAACCGATGAGTTTGGCGTGAAATCAGCGCCTTTCACCCTATGTTGTATTTTACCCATCGCTTTAATTAATCAAGCCCATTAAAAAGCACACTATTTTGCAGCGGTTAACTCAATAAAAGCGGCGGTGTACATTTTCAGATTCAGCATAAACTGTTTATGGGTAATAAATTCTTTCTCGGTGTGGCCAGTGTATTCCACGCCCGGCATGGCGGGGCCAAAACTTAAGGCGTTGGGGAATAATTTACTGTTGGTTGAGCCGCCAATGGCCACAGGTTTGGGTGATGCTATGCCAGTAAAGTGGGCAAATACATCGAGTAAAGTCTGCTGATGCGGTGCATCCTTCATCACCATAGGCTCGCCCCAATAACTTTCCACGTCGATGAGTGTCACTTGATGCTCAGTTTGCCATTTGTTCAGCGCGTCCTTGGCTTGGGCTGAGAGTAACTCAGGCGTTTTGCCCACTGGTCGACGTAAATTAATGGTGACTTCAGTCCCTTTACTCGTTTGCGCAACGACAGTGGGGGCCAGCGTTAAAGCGCCCATAAAATCATCTTTATAGGCCAGCTCGCCAAACTGCTCGGCATAAATCCCCAACCCCACTAACTCATTCATGGCGGCGACAGTGAGTGCCGCCGTGGTTTTAGGCCAAGTGTATGGCTTCAGTAACGCGGCCAAATGCGTCACAGCATTCACCCCATCTTCTGGTGTAGAGGAATGGGCCGCCTTACCGTCGGCAAGAATATGCAAGTCGCACACGGCCTGCTCGCAAGTACGCTCGAATCGATACTTCATCCCCTGCTGCTTTGCGGCGCTCGCCTGTAATTGTTCAAACAAGCTTGGGGTAATGGCATGAATTTGCGCCTCGGCTTGCTGTGGCACTTGGCTAGCAAAATAGCCGCCTGAGAATGTCGTTATGCTAGGAACTTTTGCAACGCCCTGCTCCTGTGTTGACTCAAGATTCGGTACAGTAAAGCCAATCTTACTCCAACCCTTTTCGGCGGTGACGACTGGATACTCGGCATCAATGGTGATATTCATCTGCGCTGGAGTGTAATGGGCTAAAAAGGCTTTTAGTGGATCCCAATCGGACTCTTCGGCTAAATACACCAACAGCTCAATGCGTTTTTCCCGTTTGAGTTGTTTATCTTTGATGGCCTTCATCGCATACATGGCGGTGACAATCGCGCCTTTATCATCTTCGGTACCGCGACCTATCAGCTTGCCAGGTTCAGACTCGGTATCCAGCACATAGGGGCTCTTAGTCCAGAGCGCGGGATTGGCGGGCTGCACGTCGCCGTGGGTAACGATTCCTAATTTCTCAACCTGTGAGCGTTGGGCATCGACAACATTGGCATCGAGGCCAATCAATACAACATAACCGTGGTCGGCATAATCGAGCCCGAGTTCTTGGCTCAAGCTTTTTAAACTCGACTTAAAACCAATAAAAGCGGGGTTGGTATCGGGTGTTTGCCCCTCCACTGCTTGGGTATTAAAACTGATTAAATGCGCCAAACTCTTAACCATCTGCGTGTCATAGGTGCTCACCGCATAATCGGCCACCTTAAGCGCATCTTGGCTAAGGCTAGTGGATGACGCTGCAGCTTGCGATGTCCACAACGCAGTGGCTAATAGGGAATAAGAAAAACGACGACAAAGGCTCGTACAGTCAAACTGAGGCAATTCCATAGAGGTCCTATTTATTATTTGTATGATGAGGGACTTACATTCAAACGCACCAAAGTAATGGCTTTATCCTTTGCCGAATATTGCCTTAGTGCGGGGCTCAGTTTGCCATAGTTCTTCCGTTAAAAACCGCAGGCTAACCATTTGTTACAAACAAAACACAAAATCGATGGAACCCTTAGGCGAATACATGCTAAACAGTCAGCTTAAAATAAGCTTAATGGTTGTTAACACCATTAATCCGACAGAATAATAATCACCTAACGGGGAATTGACATGCAGGGACTAAGCCTAAAATCACAGGCCCTTAACGCGCGAACACTCAAACCACGCGCAATCACACTAACCTTTAGCGCTATCACGCTCGCCCTCGCCTTAAGCAGTTGCAGTGCACAGCATAGCGATGCTGCGGCGCAGGCGAAAGTCGCACCGAATGCCATGTCGGCACAGATCATCAGCCAAAATGCCAGCAACCCATTCTTTAAACCCTATGATACGTTTATGGAAATTCCGGCCTTCGATAAAATTAAGCCCGAGCACTTCCTCCCTGCCTTTAAGGCGGGTATCGCCCAACAACACGAAGAAATCCAAGCGATTGTCGATAATAAAGACAAGCCGACCTTCGCCAACACCATTGAAGCGATGGAGTTTTCGGGCGATCTCGTGACCCGCGTATCCAACGTCTTCTTTAACTTAACTGGCGCGGATACCACTCCAGAGCTGCAAGCGATTTCCAAAGAAGTCTCGCCAATGTTATCGTCGGCCGAAGACGATATCTTATTGAACGATAAGCTGTTTCAACGCGTTAAAGCCGTTTATAACAGCAAAGACAGCCTAAAACTCAACACGGCTCAGGCCAAATTACTGGAAGACACCTATAAATCATTTACCCGTGGCGGTGCTAACCTCAGCGAGCAGGATAAAACCAAGCTGCGCGCCCTGAATGAAGAAATCGGCAAACTTAACTTAGCCTTTGGTGACAATCTGTTAGCCGAAACCAATGCCTTCGAGCTAGTGATTGATAAGCAAGCTGACTTATCAGGTTTACCGGCCGATGTGGTTGCCACCGCTGCCGAAACCGCGAAAAAACGTGGCCATGAAGGCAAATGGGTATTTACCACGTCACGCCCGTCTATCACGCCGTTTTTAACCTATGCCGATAATCGCGAACTACGCGAAAAACTCTATAAGGGTTATATCGAGCGTGGTAATAACAATAATGCCAATGATAACAAAGTCATTCTGGCAAAAATTGCCGCACTGCGCGCCGAACGTGCGCAGCTCATGGGCTATAAAACCCATGCGGATTTTGTGTTAGAAGATCGCACCGCCAAGACGCCTGAAAATGTCTACGGCTTACTCAATAAAGTTTGGCCAGCAGCCCTTGCCCAAGCCAAGGCTGAGGTTGCAGATATGCAGGCCTTAATCGACAGCCAAGGCGGCAAGTTTAAGCTGCAAGCTTGGGATTGGGATTACTATGCCGACAAAATCCGTGTTGCGAAGTACAGCTTTAACGAGCAGCAAACTCGTCCTTACTTCTCCCTCGACAGCACCCTAAAAGGCGTGTTCTACACGGCCAATCGCCTCTATGGTTTAACCTTTAAAGAACGTACCGACTTACCCAAATACAACCCCGAAGTGCGTACCTGGGAAGTGTACGATAAAGACGGTAAGCTCATGGCCATCTTTATGGGTGACTATTTTACCCGTGATAGCAAACGCGGTGGCGCCTGGATGAACTCGTTCCGCAAGCAATACCATATGAATGGTGTCGATTCTAAACCCATTATAGTCAACGTGTTGAACTACCCTCGCCCAGCGGGTAATGAACCTGCGTTGCTCACCTTCGATGAAGCCAGCACCCTGTTCCATGAGTTTGGCCATGCGCTGCACGGCATGTTATCCAATGTTGAATATCGCTCACAGGGCGGAACGGCAGTACCTCGCGACTATGTGGAGTTCCCTTCACAGGTCAACGAAAACTGGATGACTCAGCCCGAAGTGCTCGCGCAATTTGCTAAGCACTACAAAACCGGTGAAGTGATCCCGCAGGAACTGGTGAAAAAAATCCAAGCCGCCAGCAAATTCAACCAAGGCTTTGCGACCGTTGAATATATGGCCGCCACAAAGCTCGATTTAGATTGGCACACCCTAACCGATATCTCGCCTAAGGATGCCGCCAAGTTTGAGGCCGACTCCTTAGCCGCCATGGGATTGATTAATGAGATCAGCCCACGTTACCGCAGCACTTACTTCTCGCATATCTTCGCGGGCGGTTATTCAGCCGGTTACTACAGCTACCTCTGGTCGGATATTTTAGGTGCTGATGCCTTCGAAGCCTTTAAAGAAAATGGCATTTTCGATAAGGCGACCGCCGATGCCTTCCACAACAACATCTTGTCTAAGGGTGGCAGTGACGACCCTATGTTGATGTATAAAAAATTTCGTGGAAAAGAGGCAGGAATCGAACCGTTGTTGCGTAGCCGCGGTTTACTTGCTGAGTAATCAACCACCCGCACAGTGAAAACAATGCGGGTATTGTATTTATGAACAAAAAATAAGGTGCCATCGGCACCTTATTTTTTTAGTTCTTATTTAACCACGATGGGAATATTAAGCACCTCAGATGCCGTCCCTACGAGTCCAACATCACTTAAGCCTGGCGTTGTAACTGTGACAATTAAATTACCAGAGTCGGGCTGATCGCCACCTTTTAAGCTTACAACAAACTGTCTACCACCATTATAATTTGTACTTGGCCAAGTATAACTACCTGAACTCGTGACAGTAGCGCCTGTAGCTTTAAAGTTAACCACTGTTCCAGCAGGCATTTGCTGATTATTAATATCAGCTATAGTAAACACAACAGATGCGCTACCTTTTAGTCCGATATCAATTTGGTTGTTACCTGCAACATTATCAGTAATCACAACATTTCCAAGACTGGTTGCGTAAGCCTCACTGCTTGACATTACAAGAACAAGCGAGCGCCGAACCGAAATTGAAGCTTGTGGGCTACATTTTACCCCAGGAACTGAAGCGTCACATAACACACCGCTGTACTCTCCATCCGCTAAGTTAAACTCACCTTGTCCTGTTGGATTCACGGGATCAATAAAGTCAGTGAAGGTTTCGCGAGCACCGGAGGTATCCGTAGTACTTGCTGTCATATACTTCGGCGTATAAATACCATCTTCGTTATGATCAACGTAGGCTTCGGTCAAGTCATAACAGTCTCCGCTGTTATCACGGCCACAATTTGTTGAGGTACCGACAAATAAATTAAATTCATTCGCGGTATCGAGAATATTGTTGCTATTTAGATCAGGGAAAGACTCTTCACCAATTGCTGTAGCAGTAATAGTGACTCGTCCACCATAGGGTTGGCCATAATAGTTCCCAAAATAGCTTCGACCAGCGAGATTGACCTCTTGCTTTAATAAAGCAGTAGGATCTTTAACGCGATTACCAATGCTATCGAAAAAAGGCCCATTAGCGGCAACACCAACTGGACGAGGTTGTTGACTAGTCCAAACTACAGAACACACTCCTTTTTTTGTTTGGCATGAACTCTCAATTGAACCACCTTCCGCAGTGAACACTACAGCAGTACCATCTGGCACAGGGTTGTTAAAAGCGTCAGCTAAACGGGCTGTTACAGTCACTTTAGCGCCATCATAATCCCAGCCTTCAACGTTTAAAACTGACGCGGAAAGTGAAAAGCTGTCTTGATCAGGCTTACCCGTTGAAACGACTAATACATTAGATTGGCTTGAAATGATTGCCCCATTGGACCCTTGAGTCGTTGCAGTCACACGCACCGTGGTTGCGACAGTACCAGAATTCACTACTGTTTGTACGTAGCCTTGATTATTCGATGTCACAGTTGCAGGTGTTAAGCTTAATCCAGCAGAATCATTGTTAAGCTTAAAATCGACCGATTTATTCGCTACAGCATTGCCATTTGTATCCAACACTCTAAAACGCAAAGTGGCAGATTCTGCAGTGCCTGTGCCTTTGATACCAATATTCTGAGGTGTTGCATCAACGAAAACGATACTACCTACACTTGCTGACAACACTTTAATAATACCTGTAGCGGAAAGGTTTTTACCCCCTACATCTGCAGTAACAGTAATATTATCATCACCGACACATCCTTTTGCGAGATAGGTACTCGTTGCTTGGCCGCCGACAGCGGTAACAGGAGTACTTAACACTGCTTCTGGTGTCGCCTTATTTGAACAAGTTGAAGCAAATTTAACATCCACAGGCTCGGTAAATGGATTACCGTTACTATCCTGAAGGAGGACAGAAATCGTTGCAGTTCCTCCTGCTGATAATGTGGTAGCACTTACATCTGCTTTGCCTGACACGAAGGGCGAGCCACTTCCCATTAATACATTGGTAGCGCCCACTACAAAGACTTGCTCACCAAACTCACCCGTGTTCAACGATGCTTTTGCAGTACCCGCACCAGGAAGACTTCCCGCATATAAATTAACGCTAGCTTTGCCATTGATATCTGTAATAGCAGTTTTTACTGGTAGATCGCCAATTGTTGTATCAAAAGTAACAATGGCTGCTTTTGATAATCCAGTTACTGTTGCAGTTAAAATGCCAGGTGTCGTAGATGTAATACTGTCAATTGCATTACCTGCCGTATTAGTGAGTTTTAAGGTAACTTGAGCCCCTCCCCCAGCATTTCCCCCATCACCAGCCATGACAAAACCAATTTTACCGGACTCCCCAGTATCAATCTTTCCGGTAACAGTCCCTGCACCAGCAATCGTTGCCGTATTTAAAATAATAGAGGCAATCCCATCACTATTTGTTAATGCAGTGGCCGAAGTCGGGAAAAAAGATCCCATACTTGAATTGCTTAGGTTGAAAGTGACCAATTCCCCCGCTAAGGCACCCACTTTTGAATCCACTACCTTCGCGGTAACAGTAGCAGGAGTATTTGCTGAAATGTTGGTATTGGAGATCCCCATCGTAACGGTAATAACACCGGGAGTGGGAGGAGTGCCAGAGCCATCATCGGAGATACTGCCTCCGCCTCCACATGCAACCAAAAAAAGTGAACATAGTCCTGCGAGAAAAACCTTATACGCTGACTTCATTGTCAGGCTCCCTGTTATTCTAATGATAATACTAAGATTGACGCTTATAACTTATAGGCTAACATTACACAATTTTCACGTAACTTTTCCATTACTCTCTTATTTTATTTTGCATATTTTGAACTTAGTTTAACATTAGAACTCATTTAAACTTCTGCATTTTCTTGCTAGTCTTGTCGTCGCCAATATTAGAACGTATAAAAAACACACAGGAACCCCCATGGCAACCTCATCACAACATAAACTCGGCCTTACCAGTAAAATTTTAATCGGCATGGTTACGGGTATTGCAATTGGACTATTTCTACGTAATTACTTTCCGGATAGTGCATTTATTAAGGACTATATTACCAACGGCTTTTTACATGTTATCGGTACGATTTTCATCTCAAGTTTAAAAATGTTAGTCGTTCCACTGGTATTTATTTCCTTAGTCTGTGGGACATGTTCCTTAAGTGAACCCTCAAAATTAGGGCGATTAGGCGGCAAAACATTAGCCTTTTATTTATTCACAACCGCTATAGCCTTAGTACTAGCTATTATCAGTGCAGTGATAGTCCACCCGGGTAATGCTTCACTCGCGTCAGAGAAAATGCATTACGTTGCAAAAGAAGCGCCGAGTCTCGCTGATGTATTAATCAGCATAGTGCCGACCAATCCAATGCAAGCCATGAGCGAAGGCAATATGCTGCAAATCATTATTTTTGCAGTGATTTTTGGGTTTGCTATCGCTCATATTGGCGAGCGTGGTAAACGTATTGCTGTATTGTTTGAAGATTTAAACGAAGTGATTATGCGCGTAGTGACCCTGATAATGCAGCTTGCGCCTTACGGTGTTTTTGCTCTAATGGGTAAACTTGCCTTAACTCTCGGCGTAGAAACTTTCAGCAGCGTGGTTCAGTATTTCTTTGTCGTACTCGTCGTATTGCTTATTCACGCTTTTATTGTATATCCCATTTTACTTAAGGTGTTTTCAGGTTTAAGTCCGTTGATCTTTATTCGCAAAATGCGCGATGTACAGTTATTTGCCTTTTCCACCGCCAGCTCTAACGCTACCTTACCTATTACCATAGAAGCTTCAGAACACCGACTTGGTGTAGATAATAAAATCGCCTCTTTTACCCTGCCATTAGGTGCCACCATTAACATGGATGGCACGGCTATTATGCAAGGTGTCGCAACGGTATTTATCGCTCAAGTATTTGGCATTGAGTTAACCATTACCGATTATGCGGCGGTGGTTGTAACCGCGACTCTGGCCTCGATTGGTACTGCAGGCGTCCCTGGTGTTGGCCTCATAATGCTCGCGATGGTGCTTAACCAAGTTGGCCTCCCCGTTGAAGGTATTGCATTAATTATTGGTGTCGACCGACTACTGGATATGGTTCGTACCGCAGTAAACGTCACTGGCGATTGTGTGGCCACAGTCGTGATCGCTAAATCAGAAGGCGAATTTAATGAAACCGTCTTTAATAATACTCAAGCTGGCAAAGTTGCCCCAAGCTTCGATGAGCAAGTCCATAAAATAGATTAAAAATATCTCTATAATTTATCGTTTATGTGATCATTCCAAGCCCAACATTGTTGGGCTTGTTTATTCTGCAATATCACCATTCTGTGAACAAGCAAATAGAATAGTCCTTTAAACATCGCTATATTAGCCTGCATCAATATTAGCGTTGGAGAAGATTATGTGGTGGAGAGTGAGTTGGATGATTGTCGCATTTTGGCTGTTAAGCGCACATTTTTTACGGTATGACCAGCTTGTATTCACAAGCCTTTTTGCTATAGCACCTTTTTTCCTGCTTATTAAACAACCACTTGTGGTTCGAATAGTTCAAACCGCTTTGTTTATCAGTGTCATCACCGTTTGGGGAACCACTGCAATCGATGCTGTACAGATACGGCTCGCTCATGGAGAGCCTTGGTTAAGACTGGCGATCATCATGGGCAGCGTAATGCTATTTAGTTTAGGAGCTGTGTGGAGCGGCAACGGCATCTGGAATAAAGCGAAATAAAAGCAATAGCCATTAACAATACATTAAAGATAATGACTTTAAAGACAATGGATTAGTACTTATTTTCACCACTAACGAACCTTGGTCAGCCGAGGTTAAGTTCCTTGTGGGTAAGATAAGACAATATTTGGCTCCCGCGTATAATTTGCGTACACTGAGTCCAGTCGACGTTAAGGCATGAGTATTATGAGAATTTTGGTTGTTGAAGATGATCTTATTTTATCCCATCATCTAAAAGTACAGTTAAGCGATTTGGGCAACCAAGTTCAAGTGGCCCTCACTGCCAAAGAAGGTTTTTTCCAAGCCACCAATTACCCCATAGATGTTGCCATTGTCGATTTAGGTTTACCCGATCAAGATGGTATTAGTCTTATCCAACAATTACGTGAAGAAGGCGTTAAAGCCCCCATTCTTATCCTCACAGCGAGGGTGAATTGGCAAGATAAAGTTGAAGGCCTCAATGCGGGCGCTGACGATTATTTAGTCAAACCCTTCCAAAAAGAAGAACTTGTCGCAAGACTTGACGCCTTAGTCAGACGTAGCGCCGGCTTTGTCAAACCTGTCATTACCAGTGGTGAGTTAAAACTTGATCTTGCCGCTAAACAAGTAACGCTCGGCAATGACATTATGGAAGTCACCGCCTTCGAGTACCTTATCCTCGAATATTTAATGCGCCATTGTCATGAAGTCGTCGCAAAACAGCGGCTATTAGATGTCATTTATGGCGACAAAGAAGGCGATCCTAATACTATCGAAGTGATGGTGAGTCGCTTACGTAAAAAACTCACCCGCGATGGCATTGATAATCCGATAGCCACAATCCGTGGCCAAGGATATAAATTTAATCTGCCATGCAACTAAGGCTCAAATTCAAGAAACGTCTGCTTACCCGGATGTTTCTCACCTCGTTATCTATCATCACCTTAGTAGGGTTTGGCCTCGCTTGGATGGTCAACATTCTGCATGCGCAAAATAGCTATAACGAAGAAACCGCCCAGCTTATCGCCGAAATTCCACAAGTTGCCGCCGAGCTTAGAGAACATGATCTTATTCCTGATACCAGTGCTTGGTTAGAGGAAAACAACAAGCAAGAGCGGTATGTAATCGCAAGTTGTGATGAGAAGTTTAAACAAGTATGGACCTCATCCCTCGCTGTTGACCGTGGCCTCTTCGATACCTGCGAACGTTTCAACGAAATCCGTAACGACTCTCCGCCCTATTACCTCACCATGGCCGATGACAGAGGTTACTTTGTGTATTTGCTCGCGGTAGAAATCGCTGGCGTACATTACAACCTGCTTGTAATGAAAGATGCAGCCAAGCTCGAGCAGGAATACAGCAAATTCAGTAAACGCACCTATATCCGTCTGGCCATGGTGCTCGCTCTCGCACTGATTCTGCTGGTCAGTGCGGCATATTGGGGGATGCGTCCACTCGTAAGGATGCAAAACGAGTTGCAGTCGATAAACCAAGGTAAGACTAAGTCACTTTCAGAAGGTTACCCCGTTGAGCTTGAAGGCGTAACTCAAGCGCTTAACCAACTATTACAGCAATCGAGCGCCCAACAACAACGCTATCAAAACGCGATGAACGATCTGGCGCACAGCTTAAAAACTCGTCTTGCAGCCGTTCACGCCATTACCGATGATACAAGTCTGACAAAGCAATCTGCCAATGAAAAAATCATGGAGCAGATCAGCCAAATGGATCAGCTGGTTAAATATCAACTAAAACGCGCCATGTTAGGTCGCCAGGGATTAAAGCAGGAACACACCGCTATTGCCCCACTTGTTGAGCAACTCGCACAAATGCTATTTAAAATTTACCGTGACAAACAGGTGAAATTTAAAGACAACATACCGACTAATTTATTGTTTCCCGGTAATAAAGGCGATTTAATGGAACTCTGCGGTAACTTAATGGAAAACGCCTTCAGGCTATGTATTAGCCAAGTACAGGTAACAGCACATTTTAATGAGCAGGGTGATTTTGAATTGATCGTCGAAGATGATGGCCCTGGCGTAGAAGAACAACTTAGGCAAAAAATTATTCAGCGCGGCGTGAGAGCTGACAGCCAATCGCCGGGGCAAGGGATTGGCTTAGCCGTATGTGATGAAATTGTCAGTAGTTATGGCGGAAATCTAAATATTGAAGAAAGCCATCTTGAAGGCGCGCGATTCAGAATTACCATCCCAACCTAACTATCCTATGCATAAACAGCATAAAGCTGCTCGGCGCGATTAAACATCACCCAAGAGGTGGCAATGTACTTATCATTACTGATAGGCATATTGCCACGATGGGAATGAGTAAAACCTGCTGGCGCAATCACCATTGTGCCTTTTTTAGGTGCGATTTTACGCTGCTGATAATAAAACTCGGTCTCGCCGCCCTCTTCTACATCATTTAAATAAAACATGTAAAGCACCACACGGTGTAAGGCCTCGTTGTGATTAAGCTGAGGAAATTGCTCTGAATGCCAGTGGGGATATCCACCTTTATTCTTTTGATATTTCTGAATATTAATACTACCACTGCGGTATAAATATTTGACCAATGCTTCGGCTCTCGGCTTACCAAGACGCTCAAAATTCGTTGGCGTTAGAGTCACAGCTTGACCTTGTTCATCACTAACAGAAACCGCCACCGCCCCCATCAACGCCATCGAATATTGAGTAAAATAATCAGCGGTCCCCTTAAGGGTATAAGATAACAACTCATTCTTAAGTGGCTGTAAATCTATGAAATTATCTAGTGTAAGATCTCGACTGATCTTTTTTTCAAGATCGACCCCATTACCGGTTTGCCCATCAACCACACCTGAGTGGTTTTCGAACGCAAGAATGAGACGATCACATAGGTCTTCAGGTATCGCATTAGGGTATACTTCGATAAAATCCATATAGGCTCAATGCTTCGGTTATTTTCCAATCTTACTATGCTGACATGTTAGTTAAGTAATTGTAAAGCTGCACCATTGATATAAAATAACGCCATTGGCTTCACGATAACAAAAATATGAAAAAAAGCTGTAAAGTATCAATTCATCAATTACAAGTGGGTAATTTTGTGCGGTTACCCGTTGCTTGGAAAGATCATCCTTTTTTATTCAGTAGCTTTCACATAAAACAGGCTGCGCAAATTGAATTAATTAAAAATCTCGGTATTGAACACGTAATTGTCGATTTAGAGCGCAGTGAAACCGCACCGCTAAATCCTGAGGCCATTAACCCTATCAAGCTGCCACCGAGTCCAGAACTGCACGATCTTAAAAATGATATGGATGTCTATAAGGCTGAGCAAATCGAAGTCCAGAAAAAACTCCGCCGAGATATTCATAAAACGGAACAAAACTTCACCCGTTCAGTGGCCATGATGCGCAGTATGATTTCTAAACTACGCAATCGACCATTGAATGCCGTTGATGATGCTAAGGTGTTAGTCCACAGTATGGTGGAACAGCTGTTAACTTCCGATAATCTAGTACTGCACTTAATGAGTGACGCCAAACAGGATGAGAGTATTTACTACCATTCATTAAACGTTGCCATACTCGCCATGCTGATTGCTAAAGAGATGGAATGGGACCGAAGTGAAATTGAATTAATCGGTTTAAGTGCGCTATTTCATGATGTGGGTAAACTCAAAGTGCCACCGCAGATTTTGAAAAAGACCACACCTTGGTCTGCGCCTGAGCTTAATTTTATTAAGCAACATCCCCTTCTTGGGATTGATTTACTCAAACTGGCTGAGAATTTCCCTGAGGCTGCCTTCCCTGCTATCACCAATCACCATGAGTTTCTTGATGGCACAGGTTACCCCAAGGGATTGCAGGAAACGGATCTTGATAAGATGTCCCAGCTATTAGCAGTGGTGAATGAATATGACTCCCTGTGTTACCCAGGTAATCAGGGTAAAGCTCGTATGCCATACGCCGCGTTGGGACACTTGTATAAACAATATAAAACGAAATTAAATCAGGAATATATTGGCAAAATGATCAAGATGCTTGGCATTTATCCCCCCGGAAGTGTGGTGGAATTGTCAAGCGGCCAATATGCGATGGTGATGTCGGTTAACTTGCAAAAACTACTTTGCCCTAAAATTCTCGTTTACGATGCATTAGTGCCAAAAGATCAAGCGCCTATCGTTGATCTTGAAATCGAAGGGATCAGTATCGTCCGCTGCCTTCCTCCCGCGGCACTACCTGAAAAAGTTCACGAATATCTCAACCCTCGGGAACGCGTCAGTTATTACTTTGGTGGCGATAGCCGCAAATAATCCCCATAAAAAAGCCGGAGAAACTCCGGCTTTTTGCTAATACTTTGCGATTAAATCAAATTGACCAATTACAGCCAATGCTTACGCTTAAAGAAAAAGTAAGTCCCCGCAGCGCTCGCAAGCATCATTAGAATCGCCATCGGATAACCATATTGCCATTCTAGCTCGGGCATACCATTAAAGTTCATTCCGTAGCTACTCGCGATCAGTGTCGGAGGCAGAAAGACAACGGCAGCGACCGAGAAAATTTTGATGATCTTATTCTGCTGTAATCCACTAAAACCCATCGCAGCATCCAGCAAGAAGTTTAACTTGTCGAAGATAAACTGGCTGTGTGGCATTAAAGACTCAATGTCCGAGAGCATTTCACGTAAGTCTTTTAAGTGTTCATCGGATAATTGCCCGCGGTAATATCGCTGCATATAACGTAGTGAGCGCTGGGTATCGAGCAAACTTAAGCGAATCTTACCGTTGGAGTCTTCTTGCAATGTGATCAGCTTAAACACATCATCAAGCTCTTCACTGTCAAAAACCTGCTCACCGACATTTTCAAGCACGGTATACACGTCTTCGATCAAGTCAGAGAGATAATCCACTTTTAAATTAAATAGTTCGAGAAACAATTCCTGAGGGGTTGATACTTCTAGCCGACCTAACCGCAGATAGTTTCGTAATAGGCGGATAAGTCCGACATCCTCTTCGCGGATAGTCAGTAGAAAATTAGTACGCAGGTTAAAGGAAACGTTCACCCCACGCACATCTTGCCCCACCCGTTGTGGGAATAAGGAATTGATATGCAGCCCGTCGCTGTTTTGATAAAAACGTGCCGACGCCTCAATCTCGTTGATATCTTCTTCGTCTGGCACTTCTTCAACTGAAAAATGACTTAACCACTCTCGCTCTGCATCATCAGGTTTATAAAGATCCAACCATATGGTCGACGCCGGAATACTGTCCTGAGTGTTAATCTCTGTCACCGTTAACTGACGGTTTTTATAGACGTAGGCAGTAATCATGTGTCCTCCTGAAAAAAACTTAAGCTAAAAAGTCCACTTAAGTGCAGGCTAAAAAATTGTCGCTAGTTTAACGCATAACTTCGCAATGAAAAGGCGGGAGAGATAAATTCGTAAAATAAATATGCCTTAGTCTTCGAGGATCTCTAGTCGCTCAGCATTTGAAAAACGAATATGTACCCCCTCAACCGTGACCATCTTTGCTTCTGAGATATCACCTTTACGGGCATGATAAACACCGAAACTGTCACCCGATGGGGATACAATTGTCACGGTCACCACTTTATGCTGATCGTGCCAATACCACACACTGTAGCTTAAAACACAAAGCCCAAGCAGTAAAAATACCCCACTCATAGCGTAGCGCCGCAATAGACTCGGCAACACAGGCGTATTTTGTAATGACGCTTGAACCACACCAGGCTTACGTTTAGCGAGCAGCAAAATCGCCATAATGATGACGGCGAGGGTGAGCAGCAGTTTTGTTAACAAGGTACACTCCAGAGGAACTAACTCGCCGTAGTATAATCGACAAATAAAAGGGAAACTGTCATTAAGATCAAGCTTATGAAACTCTTACTCAGGGGCTTGGACATTAATTTTGAATCGAAGATAACACCAAAAGATGACAAACAAAGGAAAGTTAACAATCCTCAAATTGTTTTGCCATCCTGCGAATTTGAATTAACGGCACACCGTGACGATTACGTTCAGCACACAGTTTTTGATGAACAGGATCTGATGGATTACCAACAAGTATAATTCGCACTTGATAGCCAAGGGCTTTGGCTGCGGCCTCGTAAGCCATGTACTCCCAGCGGCAGAGATTAGTATTATCACAAATCACCACAGGCTGGGCATTGCTGAGTGCTTGAATAAATGCAGTTAAATTACGTTGATGGTATTCGGAAAGTTTTTTCGCATCGAATCGATACACCTCTCCCTCGTAAAAAAAACTGTCGGTCGAGAAAATACCACCTTGACGGACGCGCAGCGCATATTCTAACGGCAGATTAGCGACAAACTGTTCAACCCAATAGGATTTACCGCAGCCCGGCAAGCCACGCATGATAATCGCCAGTTTTTGCGTCATGGGCTCGTTGCTCATTCTTTTAAATCAGGCTCGGCTAAATCGGAGCCAATAACACGCCCAGCAAGAATTGTATCGACTAATCTAGGTACGATATTCCCTGCCTTACCGGTTAAATGATATTGAAACTGGCTGTGTCGATCAGGCGATTGTAAATTAACCTCGACAGTTTGCGCCCCATGATGATTTGCCGTGTCAACAAAACCCGCAGCGGGATATACCGTGCCCGAGGTACCAATGGCGATAAATAAATCACAATTATCGAGCGCATCGTGAATTCTATCCATGCCTAACGGCATTTCACCAAACCACACCACATGGGGACGTAACCTTTGTGCAGGAATACAACACGTACAACAGTTGTTTACCCCAAAGGGTTCTCTTAATAAAAAGGTCTGACGGGAGCGAGGACAGCGGCCTTTAGATAATTCCCCATGCATATGCAGTAAGCGACGCGATCCAGCCCGCTCATGTAAATTATCAATATTTTGGGTGACAACCAATAACTGTCCAGAAAACTCAGCCTCTAACTTGGCTAACGCTTCATGAGCCGCATTAGGCATCACAGTACCACTGTGTAACTGCTCCCAACGGCTGTTATAGAAACGTTCAACAAGCTCGGCATCTCGGGCATAACCTTCGGGGGTGGCTACATCTTCAATATGATGCTCCTCCCACAATCCATCTTGATCGCGAAAAGTTCGTAATCCCGACTCGGCAGAAATACCCGCGCCAGTTAATACCACAATATGTTTGTACATACTGTTTCCTTTTATTGTAATTATTCTATTTATTGTCCCGAATTTTTCGCATCCTGAACATTATTCCTTGGTATAACCTTACAAAAACTATGCTTGAATTGCCGCAATTTATTGCGATTTCACGCTCAGTAACACAATTTATCTGCATATAGCCCCATAAAGCTAGAACAAAGGTTTAAGTTTTTAATTTGAGCCTCTATAATGGCAATCACTATCCACGGATGAACCTATTGGTTCTGCAATCAAGAGATTAGCAATGACAGATGGAAATCAAGCGCTAAAAAAAGCCGGTTTGAAAATCACCCTGCCACGAGTCAAGATCCTAGAACTGATGCAAGGACCTGAAAACCAACATATCAGTGCAGAAGACTTATATAAGAAACTGCTCGATTTAGGCGAAGAAATTGGTCTAGCGACAGTTTACCGTGTATTAAACCAGTTTGATGATGCCGGCATAGTCAGTCGTCACCACTTTGAAAGTGGTAAAGCCGTGTTCGAGTTATCGACTCAGCATCACCACGATCACTTAGTTTGCCTGTCTTGCGGTAAAGTAATTGAATTTTCAGATGAAGTGATCGAACGTCGTCAAGAAGAATTGGCCAGTAAGCATAATATTAAGCTGACAAACCACAGTTTATATTTGTACGGCCATTGCACAAACGACACCTGTGATCATAACGACGAATAAGTTCGCTCGAAGGCATATTTCAATAGTGTCTTAGCTGTAAGCTATATCATAAAAAAAACCAGCCATCGGCTGGTTTTTTTTAAAATACAAATGGTTAGTTATAAAGTTTTGGCGTAGACGTTGACTTTATACCCCATAAACTCGCTAGGTTCACGCCAATGCATTCCTATGCGTTTAGCCACTGCTTCAGAACCTAAATTCCCCTCTAAGATCAAAGCGATGATTTGCGTAATGCCAAACTGCGGGAACACGCTGATTGCTGCTTGAGCAGCTTCGGTACCGATGCCTTTGCCCCAATATTCAGGAAAATAACGATAGCCAATTTCGACTTCGTTAAACTCAGGAATAAATTTTGGCCCACAAAAACCAATCACCTTGCTATCAGCCTTATGCTCAACAGCCCAGCGGCCAAATCCCCGTTGTTGATAATCCTGAAGGATCACATTGTGGAACAGTTCACGAGCTTGCTCACGCTCAGTAAAAGGCTCGGTTGGAATATATTTCAACATCGCAGAGTTACTGTTCATCAAATAGAGGGCATCGATATCCTGCTCGGTAAAGGGTCTAAGAATTAAACGCTCTGTCTGTATAATCATATTGGCTTCCTTCATATTGCCCTCTATATACTCACTCATGTCCAGCTTAGCGACTAACGATGAAAATCACCGCTACGCTCTGGCTGATAAACAATTTCTTCAATACGGACTTTTACCATTGAGCCCCCAGGGCCTGGCCACTCGATTTCATCACCTTGTGATAAGCCCAATAAGGCGCTGCCTACGGGAGCGAGGATGGAAATCGTGCCCTCACCCGTCGCATCCTTAGGATAAACTAAACGCAAACAAAAAGTGTCGTTACTGGATGACACACTAAATTTCACTTCAGAATTCATCGTCACCACATTAGCGGGCATCTGCGCTGCAGGCACAATGTCTGCTCGGTCGAGTTCCGCCTCCAATGCTGCACGTCCCGGAAATGCATTCGCAGGTAATGACTCCAGCAGACGCTCGAGTCTTTCTAAATCGATTTCTGAAATAATAATCTTTGGCGTTTTCACAGTCTTTCCCTCATGTAAATAGATGCCCCTTAGGGTTAGCCATCTGCTCTGGGCTTATCCTCCCCCAATGGGATAAGCCAATAAAAATACGCTCGCAGCTTAATGCCGCAATCGAGTGATAATTAAGTACAAGATTTATAGCTGAACAGCCATGGGGCCATAAGCGTAAGGCTTAGGGTTGTGGCTCTACGGATACATTTGCACGTCAATCAGATTATGACGCCCAGTAGAGAACCCCAATCTAACCCTTTGCCAACTAAAATGCTAGCCTGCATGGTGTTAGCTTTGTCCATTCTCACACTTCCACCAGAGTACTGGCTAACAGATGCACAATAAAAAAGGCGCCTTAGGCGCCTTTTCGTGTGTTAACGGTTAGATTACCAACCGGTTTTAGCACGCAGCGCTTTGCCGATATCCGCTAACGAGCGGACGGTGGTCACGCCCGCTGCTTCTAATGCAGCAAATTTGTCAGCAGCAGTACCTTTACCGCCGGCGATAATCGCACCCGCGTGACCCATACGCTTACCCGCAGGAGCAGTAACACCCGCGATGTAAGAAACAACTGGTTTAGTCACGTTAGCTTTGATATAAGCTGCCGCTTCTTCTTCAGCAGTACCACCGATTTCACCGATCATTACGATGGCTTCTGTCTGTGGATCGTTTTGGAACATTTCCAATACGTCGATGAAGTTAGTGCCTGGAATTGGGTCACCACCAATACCTACGCAAGTAGATTGGCCGAAACCTTCGTCAGTGGTTTGCTTAACCGCTTCATAGGTCAGCGTACCAGAACGAGAAACGATACCCACTTTACCTTTTAAGTGGATGTGACCTGGCATAATACCAATCTTACATTCACCTGGGGTGATAACACCTGGGCAGTTTGGACCGATCATGCGAACGCCAGTTTCTTCTAGCTTCACTTTCACTTCCAGCATATCCAGTGTTGGGATACCTTCAGTGATACAAACGATAAGCTCAATACCACCGTCGATAGCTTCGAGGATAGCGTCTTTACAGAAAGGCGCTGGAACGTAGATAACAGAAGCGGTTGCGCCAGTGGCAGCGACAGCGTCTTTCACAGTGTTGAACACTGGCAGACCTAAGTGCTCGCTGCCGCCTTTACCTGGAGATACACCACCGACCATTTGCGTACCGTAATCGATAGCTTGTTGAGAGTGGAAAGTACCTTGACCACCGGTAAAGCCTTGGCAAATTACCTTGGTATCTTTGTTAATTAATACAGACATTATTTGCCCTCCGCAGCTTTAACTACTTGCTCAGCCGCATCAGTCAGACTGTTAGCTGCAATGATATCAAGACCTGATTTAGCTAATACTTCACGGCCTAATTCAGCGTTAGTACCTTCTAAACGCACTACAACTGGAACTTTAACGCCAACTTCTTTAACCGCGCCAATGATACCTTCTGCGATCATGTCACAACGTACGATACCACCGAAGATGTTAACCAGAACGGCTTTCACATTGCTGTCAGACAGAATGATCTTGAATGCTTCAGCAACACGTTCTTTCGTCGCGCCACCACCTACGTCGAGGAAGTTAGCTGGCTTGCCGCCGTGCAGGTTAACGATGTCCATAGTACCCATTGCTAGGCCAGCACCGTTCACCATACAACCCACGTTTCCGTCCAACGCAACATAGTTCAGTTCGAACATTGCAGCGTGAGCTTCACGGGCGTCATCCTGTGATGGATCGTGCATTGCTTTGATTTTTGGCTGACGGAACAGTGCGTTGCCATCGATACCAATTTTACCGTCTAAGCAGTGCAGGTTACCTTCAGTGGTGATAACCAGTGGGTTGATTTCCAGCAGTGCGAAATCGTGATCAACGAACATCGTTGCCAGACCCATGAAGATCTTGGTGAATTGCTTCATTTGAGTTGGGTTTAAGCCCAGTTTGAAGCCAAGATCACGCGCTTGGTATGGCTGAGGACCCGTCAGGGGATCGATGATCGCTTTGTGAATGAGTTCTGGCGTTTCTTCGGCCACTTTCTCAATCTCAACACCGCCTTCAGTTGATGCCATAAACACCACACGACGGGTGCTACGGTCAACTACTGCACCTAAGTACAGTTCGTTAGCGATGTCGGTGCAGCTTTCTACTAAAATTTTAGCAACTGGCTGACCTTTCTCATCTGTTTGATAAGTCACCAGATTTTTGCCTAACCAGTGTTCGGCAAAGGCTCTGATTTCTTCTTTATCGCCAGTGACTTTAACGCCACCCGCTTTACCGCGGCCGCCTGCGTGTACTTGACACTTAACAACCCATAAATTTCCGCCAATACGGCCAGCTGCTTCTACAGCTTCTTGGGCTGTATCACAAGCAAAACCTTCTGACACTGGTAAACCATATTCGGCAAATAAGGATTTTGCCTGATACTCATGCAAATTCATGATGATCTATCCGTATACTTCTAATCAAATCCAACTGGCCCGTTTGGACCAGTCACGAGGGTATGTCTTACTTTTGTCTTTAATAAACTCTTTAAACTGAATCGTTTATTGAGTTGGATTACAGATCAAGCAGCAGACGAGTTGGGTCTTCCAAGAAGTCTTTAATGGCGACTAAGAAGCCAACTGACTCACGGCCATCAATAATACGATGGTCATATGAGAGAGCTAGGTACATCATGGGCAGGATTTCAACCTGACCATTGACTGCCATTGGGCGGTCTTTAATGGCGTGCATGCCTAAAATCGCGCTTTGTGGCAGGTTTAAAATTGGGGTAGACATTAACGAGCCAAATACACCACCGTTAGTCACAGTGAAGTTACCGCCAGTCATATCCGCCACAGTCAGCTTGCCATCACGGCCTTTAATCGCCAGATCGCGTACTGCTTTTTCGATATCAGCCAAGCTCATGGTATCGGTGTCACGTAGCACTGGTGTTACCAGACCACGCGGCGTAGATACTGCGATGCTCACATCAAAATAGTTGTGATAAACGATATCGTCACCGTCGATTGACGCATTCACTTCTGGGAAACGTTTCAGGGCTTCAGTCACCGCTTTCACGTAGAAAGACATGAAACCTAAACGGATACCGTGGCGCTTTTCAAAGATATCTTGGTATTGCTTACGGATATCCATGATGGGCTTCATGTTCACTTCGTTAAACGTCGTGAGCATCGCGGTAGAGTTTTTCGCTTCTAATAAACGGTTAGCGATAGTCTTACGTAAACGTGTCATAGGTACACGTTTCTCGCTGCGACCCGCCGCTAAAGGTTGTACCGCAGGAGCCGCAGGTGCTACAGCCGCTTTAGGTGCAGACTTGATAAAGGCTTCAACGTCTTCTTTAGTGATACGTCCACCCACACCAGTGCCCTTCACTTTGCTAGCATCAACATTGTGTTCAGCCAGTAAACGGCGTACTGATGGGCTTAACGCATCGTTAGACTCTTCTGTCGCAGCAGCAGGTGCAGCAGCTTCAGCTTGCGCTTTAGTCACTTCTTGTCCAGAAACCGCGCCAGCAATGAACTTAGCAATCACTTGCTCGCCCAGAACGGTGTCGCCTTCGTGGAATAGAAATTCACCAATATGACCATCTTCTGGTGCAACCACTTCTAGCACCACTTTGTCAGTTTCAATATCAACCAGATTTTGATCACGAGAAACTTGTTCACCCACTTTTACGTGCCAAGTGGCGATAGTTGCGTCGGCAACAGATTCTGGCAGTACGGGTACCTTGATTTCGATACTCATGAAAAACGATCCTTTTTATAAAATGTCTATGACTACAGTCTTATCAATTAGAGCTTTAACGCACTGTTCACTAAAGATTCTTGTTGGTGAGCATGCAGCTCTGGGTAACCACAAGCTGGTGCAGCAGACGCTTCACGGCCAGCATAGGTCAGTTTTGCACCCGCAGGGATAGCAGCCCAGAAGTGATGTTGGCTAGAGTACCAAGCACCTTGGTTTTGCGGCTCTTCCTGACACCATACAAAATCCTTCACATGTTGGTAATCAGCTAAGGCTGCAACCATTTCTTCATGCGGGAACGGATATAACTGTTCGACACGGATTATTGCGACGTTATTGATATTTTCTTTACGGCGTTTTTCCAGCAGCTCGAAGTATACCTTACCGCTACAGAACACCACGCGATCGACCTTGCTCGCCTCTAACGTATCGATTTCTCCGATCACGTTTTGGAAGCTGCCATTAGCCAATTCTTCCATGCTAGAAACCGCTAATGGGTGACGTAGCAATGATTTAGGTGACATAACCACCAGTGGACGACGCATTGGGCGCACCACTTGGCGACGCAGCATATGGTAAACCTGAGCTGGCGTTGATGGCACACACACTTGCATATTGTGGTTAGCACATAGCTGCAAGAAACGCTCTAAACGGGCGCTTGAGTGTTCTGGACCTTGGCCTTCATAGCCATGTGGTAACAGCATGGTCAGACCGCATAAACGGCCCCACTTCTGCTCACCAGAGGACAAGAACTGGTCGATAACCACTTGCGCACAGTTGGCAAAGTCACCGAATTGGGCTTCCCAAATCGCCAGACCGCCGGGTTCAGCTGTTGCATAACCGTATTCGAAGGCAAGTACTGACGCTTCAGACAATACTGAGTCAGTGATGTCGATTGGGCCTTGGTTTTCGGCAATATTACGCAGTGGTAAATACGTAGTCGCATCGTTTTGGTTGTGCAGAACCGCATGACGGTGGAAGAAGGTTCCACGACCAGAGTCTTGACCAGTAATACGAACACGTTGTTTATCTTCAAGAATCGTTGCGTAAGCTAAGGTTTCAGCAAAGCCCCAGTCGAGTAACTTCTCACCTTTTGCCATCGCGACGCGGTCACTATAAATCTTAGCAACACGGGATTGCAGTGAATGGCTTTCAGGCACGTAGCTCAACTTATCGGCTAGTTTCTGCAAACGTTCGATAGGCAGTGAAGCGTCATAGGCTTCATCCCATTCGCGACCAATGTAAGGAGTCCAATCCACGGTGTGCAGTGTCATTGGACGCCATTCTTTCACTACGCAATCACCTTGATCTAAGGCATCACGATAAGTGTTGATCATGCTAGTCACATCATCGGCAGCAATGGTGTTTTCTGCGATCAGTTTGTCAGCGTAAATCTTACGTGGCGTTGGGTGTTTCTTGATCTTGGCATACATCAGTGGCTGAGTTGCACTTGGCTCATCAGCTTCGTTGTGGCCATGACGGCGGTAACACACTAAATCAATCACCACATCACGTTTAAATTCGTTACGGTAATCAACGGCCAACTGCGCAACAAAGGCAACCGCTTCTGGATCGTCTGAATTTACGTGGAAAATCGGCGCCTGTACCATCTTAGCGATGTCAGTACAGTATTCAGTTGAACGCACATCGTGGTGATTTGAAGTGGTAAAGCCCACTTGATTGTTTACAACGATGCGGATACTACCACCCACTTTAAAGCCACGGGTCTGAGACATGTTGAATGTCTCTTGTACGATACCTTGACCAGTAATGGCAGAGTCACCGTGGATAGTGATTGGCATCACCTGTAAACCATCTTTACAACCGCGGCGGTCTTGACGAGCACGTACAGACCCCATAACCACAGGGTTAACGATTTCAAGGTGAGACGGGTTAAAGGCCAGCGCTAAATGCACATTGCCACCCGGTGTTTCAAAGTCAGATGAAAAACCTTGGTGGTATTTCACGTCACCAGAACCATGAGTATCAGCATGCTTACCCGCAAACTCATCAAACAGTTCAGCAGGACGCTTACCTAATACGTTCACAAGGACGTTCAAACGACCACGGTGAGCCATACCGACGACGATTTCTTTAGTGCCCGCTTCACCTGCACGATAAATAATTTCGCGCATCATAGGGACTAACGCATCACCGCCTTCTAACGAGAAACGTTTCGCACCAGGGAATTTAGCACCTAAGTATTTTTCAATGCCTTCAGCAGCATTTAGGCCTTCAAGAATGCGGGTCTTAACGTTTTTATCGTAGTTAGCTTTACCTAAGGATGGTTCGAGACGTTGTTGGATCCAACGCTTTTCATCGGTGTCGGTAATATGCATGTATTCGGCGCCGATAGAACCACAGTAAGTGGCTTTTAGCGCTTTGACTAAATCAGCCAACTTCATGGTTTCGCCGCCATGGGCGAATGAGCCAGTGTTGAACTCACGCTCCATGTCTTCTTTGGTTAGACCGTGGAATGCGGGATCTAAATCGGCAACAGGTTCACGTTTCCACAAACCTAACGGGTCAAGGTTAGCACCTTGGTGACCACGGAAACGGTGGGCGTTGATTAGCTGTAGCACTTTAACTTGCTTAGCATCCAACTCAGGATCGGTCACACGAGCTGCGCTCTTATGACGTCCTTCCATCGCTAAACTGCGAAAATAATCACGTACTTTTGAGTGGGCCGCTTCTGGCGCGTCTTTAGAGGCACCGTTCACCGGAGGGAGATTATCAAAAACCGCACGCCAATCGTCAGAAACTGACTGAGGGTCTTCTTGATAGGCTTCATACATCTCTTCTACGTAGGTCGAATTTGCACCACTTAAGTGAGATGATTCGAGCCAGGCTTTCATGATGCCTTGGTGCATTTCTATTCCTTTCAAACTTTATACACGTGCTTAGCCATAGTTTTTTTATGTGATCTCAGGTCAGGACCTTTGATACATAATTTCTGCCGCCCCTAGAATATCCAGATTTCACGGCGCGTTGTCTTCCATTACATACACAAAAGAGCCACCTTCTATGCCCAGAAAGTGACTCTTTGAGAGCTATATTATTATTGATTTCAGCTCAGGTTCTCGCATTACACCGCTCGCTTAAGCAGCATTGACTTAATATGACCGATTGCTTTGGTCGGATTAAGTCCTTTTGGACAAACGTCAACGCAGTTCATGATGCCGTGGCAACGGAACACGCTGTAGGCGTCGTCCAGCTCAGAAAGACGTTCTTCTGTTGCTGTATCGCGACTGTCGATCAAGAAACGGTAAGCATGCAGCAGACCGCTAGGACCGATAAACTTATCAGGATTCCACCAGAATGATGGACAAGCCGTTGAACAACAGGCACACATGATACATTCATAAAGACCATCTAAATGGGCACGTTGTTCAGGTGACTGTAAATGTTCACGAGCAGGCTGCTTATCATCGTTGATAAGGAAGGGTTTAATCTTCTCGTATTGCTTGTAGAACTGAGTTAAATCAACCACTAAATCACGTACAACTGGCATACCTGGCAGTGGACGAATTTCCAACTTCTTACCTTTAAAAGTAGAGATTGGGGTAATACAAGCCAGACCGTTTTTACCGTTCATGTTCAGGCCATCGCTGCCACAAACACCTTCGCGGCAAGAACGACGGAACACTAAGGTTGGGTCTTGTTCTTTTAACTTGATCAGTGCATCGAGCACCATCATGTCAGTGCCAGCAGCCACTTCAAGGCTGTAATCCTGCATGTAAGGTTTTGTATCTACATCAGGATTGTAGCGATAAACTGCAAATTCCAATTTCATCTTTGCAACTCCTACTAGTAGGTACGTTTCTTCGGCGGGAAAGCTTCACGCAACTTAGGCGCCATATTCACAGCACGACGGTCCATGGTTTCAGTCACAGGGTCAAACAAACTGTGGCATAGCCAGTTTTCATCGTCACGCTCTAAATAGTCTTCACGTGAGTGAGCACCACGGCTCTCTGTACGGAAGTTAGCAGCATAAGCGGTAGCAATCGCCGTCGCCATCAAGTTGTCTAATTCTAAACACTCGATACGTTGGGTGTTAAACTCACGAGAGTTATCAGACAATTTAGCATTTTCTAAACGCTTACGGATGGCTTTTAACTGCTCTAAACCTTCGGCCATGGCATCGCCACGACGGAATACAGAGAAGTTTAATTGCATGCAAAGTTGTAAATCCTTACGGATTTGCACAGGATCTTCGCCATCTTTATTGTTTTCCCAGCGTTGTAAACGTGCCAGAGAAGCTTGAATATCAGCATCAGTCGCATCCTTAGGATCGGCAGTCTCATCGAGCGCTTTGCCTAAGTGTTGACCTGCTGCACGGCCAAAGACCACTAAATCTAGCAATGAGTTACCGCCTAAGCGGTTCGCGCCATGTACAGACACACAGGCAATCTCACCCACAGCAAACAAACCGACTACATCTTGCTCAGTGCCGTCAGCATTCTTACGAATAACCTGACCGCTCACCTTAGTTGGCAGACCACCCATCATATAATGACAAGTTGGCAGAACAGGGATTGGACCATCAGCCGGATCGATATGAGCGAAGGTACGAGACAATTCACACACGCCTGGTAGACGGGCTTCTAAAGTCTCTTTACCTAAGTGATCGAGTTTCAGTAAGCAGTGTGGGCCTAATGGACCATCTAAACCACGGCCTTCACGGATTTCGGTCATCATAGAACGTGCAACTACGTCACGAGATGCCAAATCCTTCGCGTTTGGTGCATAACGCTCCATAAAACGCTCACCGTCTTTGTTTAGCAGGTAACCACCTTCACCACGACAACCTTCTGTCACAAGTACACCCGCACCAGCGATACCGGTTGGGTGGAATTGCCACATTTCCATATCTTGCATCTGAACGCCAGCACGCATTGCCATACCGACACCGTCACCAGTGTTAATGTGAGCGTTAGTGGTAGAAGCGTAGATACGACCAGCACCGCCTGTAGCTAATACAGTGGCTTTGGCTTTGAAGTAAACGATTTCACCAGTTTCGATTTCAATCGCAGTACAACCTACGATGGCACCGTCTTTGTTCTTTACTAAATCGAGGGCATACCATTCAGAGAACACTTGGGTTTTGTGTTTTACGTTCTGTTGGTATAAGCAGTGAAGCAGTGCGTGACCGGTACGGTCTGCCGCTGCTGCGGTACGTGCAGCTTGTTCACCACCGAAGTTTTTAGATTGACCACCAAAAGGACGTTGGTAAATCTTACCATTTTCGAAACGAGAGAATGGTAAGCCCATGTGCTCAAGTTCAATAATGGCTTCTGGTCCGGTTTGACACATAAATTCGATAGCGTCTTGGTCACCGATAAAGTCGGAACCTTTTACGGTATCGTACATGTGTTGTTCCCAATGATCTTCATGGGCGTTACCCAGCGCAACGGTGATACCACCCTGCGCAGACACAGTATGAGAACGGGTTGGGAATACTTTAGATAAAAGCGCACAGCTCTTACCTTCTTTAGAAATCTGTAGTGCTGCACGCATACCTGCGCCACCGGCGCCGATCACAACAGCATCAAATTCGCGTACTGGAATACTCACTTAGACACCCCACACAATAACAATGCCGGCCGCTAAATAGCAGAAAACGGTAACGACAAAGGTGAACTGTAAAACACCGCGTAACGATGTGCACTTGACGTAATCCGTCAATACTTGCCATACACCAATCCAGGCGTGAACAAGCAATGCAACTAACGCGAGCAGTGTAAACACTTTCATTGGCAGAGCACTGAAGAGGCCATGCCACACGTCATAGGTGAGAGGGGAACTACATGCAATAAAGCCAACCATGAAAATGGTGTAACAGGCGAGGATTACTGCACTAGCGCGTAGTAGAATAAAGTCATGAACACCACTGCGTCCAAAACTTGCTGCATTGGTTACCATACCCATAACCCCGCTAAAATTGAAAAGGCTACCGTTAACACAAATACAGCTTTCGCTGAGGCGGTGCCCGAAGCCAACTCTTCCCAACGACCAGTATCCATCACTAAGTGGCGCAGGCCACCGAATAAATGGAAGGTCAAAGCAGTCAAAATGCCCCAAATGATGAACTTCACAACAAAGTTATCAAACAGAGATTGAACGCCTGCGAAACTTTCAGCGGAGGCTAAAGATGAATTTAGCAACCAAATAAGAATGCCAACAGCGAACAGCATGATGACACCGGATACACGGTGAAGAATTGACACAATCGCTGTTGCAGGAAAGCGAATGGTCTGCAGATCTAAATGGACAGGTCTTTGCTTTTTCACGTTCTGCTCACTCAGCTCCATTGAGCATTTTTTTTGTTATGTGAACCGCTTTTGTACAAACTTTAAACTGAGTGATTAATCACAGCAAAAGTAAACACAAAAGCAAAGTTTAAACAAACAGATAACTATTTGAACACTCACTCATTTAACATGTAAACAAAGGGTGCTTTAACATCATCGTTTGCAGCCATTATTAGGCGGAGGCAAGTATACTCGCGGGAAATGTCAAATACAAACATCACAGAATGCAAATTTTGTTTTTTTAGGAAAATTTTCGCGTAAGTGCCAGCTGTAGCAAGGAAAGTAAAGCGTTTTATACCATGGTCTAACAAATTTAAACGCTTATTTAAATTGAAATGTGATCTACAATGGCTGTAAAGTAATGGCGGTTTGACATGCCGCACTCACAGATAAGAACGAAGTAAGGAGAACGGGGTATGGCTGATTTAAAAGCCAAATTAGAATTACCAGGGAATGACTCGATAGAGTTGCCAGTAAAGCAAGGATCCGCTGGTTTTGACGTAATCGACATCAGTAAACTTGGCAGCAAAGGTTACTTCACCTTTGATCCGGGTTTTCTTGCGACAGCCTCCTGCGAATCTGCAATTACCTATATTGATGGTGATCAAGGTATATTGTTACACCGCGGCTATCCAATCGAGCAACTTGCCGTTGACTCCGATTACCTAGACCTGTGTTATCTGCTGCTTTACGGTGAACTGCCGACAAAAGAGCAATATGCTGAGTTTGTACACACAGTCAAAACCCACACTATGGTGCATGAGCAAATCGCCTTCTTCTTTAGAGGTTTCCGTCGTGATGCTCATCCTATGGCGATGTTGTGTGGTGTTACTGGTGCATTGTCTGCATTTTATCAAGACTCACTCGATGTCAACGATCCTCGCCACCGCGAAATCGCCGCTTATCGCCTAGTCTCCAAAATGCCAACGATTGCTGCTATGTGCTACAAGTACTCTTCAGGCCAGCCATTCGTTTATCCACGTAATGACTTAAGCTATGCAGGCAACTTCTTAAGCATGATGTTTGCCGTTCCTTGTGAAGAGTACAAGGTAAACCCAATTGTTGAACGTGCTATGGACCGTATCTTCATTCTACATGCGGATCACGAACAAAACGCGTCAACGTCAACCGTACGTTTAGCCGGTTCTTCAGGCGCGAATCCATTCGCGTGTATCGCTGCGGGTATTGCTTCTCTATGGGGCCCTGCACACGGCGGCGCGAACGAAGCTTGTCTACAAATGTTAGAGGAAATCGGTTCAGTAGACCGTATTCCTGAATTCATCGCCCGTGCGAAAGACAAGAACGACCCATTCCGTCTGATGGGCTTTGGTCACCGTGTTTACAAAAACTTTGACCCACGTGCCAAAGTGATGCGTGAAACCTGTCACGAAGTGTTAAAAGAGCTAAAAGTACAAGATCCATTATTAGATGTCGCCATGGAACTTGAGCGTATTGCGCTGGAAGATGAGTACTTCATTTCGAAGAAACTCTATCCAAACGTCGACTTCTACTCAGGCATCATCATGAAAGCCATTGGTATTCCTACCAGCATGTTCACTGTACTGTTCGCATTAGCGCGTACTGTGGGTTGGATTGCTCACTGGAAAGAAATGTTGGATCAACCTGGTCACAAGATCAGCCGTCCACGTCAGCTTTATACTGGCGAGACTGCGCGTGACTTCGTCGACCTAGATAAACGCTAAGCACTGCGGTTTATTGATTCAAAGCGCCCTCAAGGGCGCTTTTTTATTGCCATTTATCTCACTCTAACTCTAAGCATGTTCTACTAAGACAGTAGCCCCTCACCCGATGACATGCTTCTTGCCCCACGATGAAAACTTATTTAGCATTTTTCATCACTTTTTAAACTTTTTAGCTACATATGGCGTATTCATCTTAGCGCAAAATCGTCAAAAATAATAATTAACAAGTAAAAACAGCAACTTAACAAGTGGCACGTTTTATGCTGTTTAGCATCATTATATTCAAACAATAGGTAACAGTTCTTATGGAAAAGTCTAAAATGATTAAGTTCGCCCTACCCGTTTTATTAGTATCAATGTTGGCGGCTTGTGGTGAAGAGGAAGTAGCTAAAAAAGAAGAAAAATATGCTATTCCCGTTGAAACGACGACCGTGATTCAGGGTAATGTCTCTTCTTTTTACAGTACTACGGCCACCCTTGAAGCCCCACAGGAGGCGAATGTTGTCAGTCGAATCGCTGGCCTAATCGAAGCCATTAATGTGGAAGAAGGCGACCGCGTTAAAAAAGGACAAATACTAGCGGTTATTGATGCCAAACGTCAGCAATATGATTTAGATCGTTCCGAAGCAGAAGTTAAAATCATTGAGCAAGAGTTAAACCGCTTAAAGAAAATGAATAATAAAGAATTTGTTAGCGCTGACTCTATGGCCAAGCTTGAATACAACTTGCAAGCAGCTATTGCTAGACGGGATCTTGCCGAACTACAAGTGAAGGAAAGCCATGTGGTTTCGCCGATTGATGGCATTATTGCCAAGCGATATGTAAAAGCGGGCAATATGGCTAAAGAGTATGGCGAATTGTTTTATATCGTTAACCAAGATGAATTGCACGGCATTGTGCATCTACCAGAGCAGCAATTAACCAGTTTGCGCTTAGGCCAAGAGGCTCAAGTATTTAGCAATCAACAAAGTAAAAATGCTATCCATGCAACTGTGCTACGTATCAGCCCTGTGGTGGATCCACAAAGCGGCACATTTAAAGTCACTTTGGCCGTACCAAATCAAGACGCCCGCCTAAAAGCGGGGATGTTCACTCGGGTCGAATTAAAATATGACACTCATGAAAATGTGATTACCGTGCCCTACAGCGCCTTAATCAATCAAGATAATAAGCAAGCCTTGTACGTCATTGACGGCACCAATGCTAACCGTCGCGAAGTTCAAATCGGATACCGCGAAGGTGATTTAATTGAAATTGTTTCTGGTATCAAGCCTGGCGAACTCGTCGTTACCCGTGGTCAGCAAAATTTGAAAGACCAGTCCTTAGTTGAAGTCATTACCCCACTCGATTTGGCCTCAACGAAGAACTGATAGGAGTCTTTCATGTCAATCATTAGCACCTCAGTTAAACGGCCAGTCACGGTATGGATGTTCATGCTGGCCATTATGTTATTTGGTATGGTCGGATTTTCGCGCTTAGCGGTAAAACTCCTGCCCGATTTAAGCTACCCCACCTTAACCATTCGAACCATGTACGACGGTGCTGCGCCCGTTGAAGTGGAGCAACTGGTCTCAAAACCCATTGAAGAAGCCGTCGGTGTGGTGAAAGGCTTACGTAAGATCAGCTCTATTTCTCGCTCAGGCATGTCCGATGTAGTACTTGAGTTTGAATGGGGCACCACAATGGATATGGCAAGTCTCGATGTGCGTGAAAAACTCGACACTATCGCCCTGCCGCTCGATGTTAAAAAGCCATTACTACTTCGCTTTAACCCCAACCTTGATCCTATCATGCGCCTAGCGCTGTCTGTACCAAATGCCACTGAGACAGAGCTCAAACAGATGCGTACCTACGCAGAAGAAGAGCTTAAGCGCCGCCTAGAGGCTCTTTCTGGGGTTGCCGCTGTGCGTTTATCCGGCGGTTTAGAACAGGAAGTGCATATTCAGCTCAATCAGGAAAAATTATCCCAACTCAATTTGAATGCCGATGACATTAAGCGTCGTATCAACGAGGAAAACATCAACTTATCTGCGGGCAAAGTGATCCAAGGCGACCGCGAATATCTGGTACGAACCCTTAACCAATTCAATTCATTGGAAGAACTAGGGCAAGTGATCGTCTATCGCGACGCACAAACCTTAGTACGTCTATTTGAAGTCGCTACGATTACCGATGCCTTTAAAGAGCGCAGCGATATCACCCGTATCGGTAGCCAAGAATCGATAGAACTAGCTATTTATAAGGAAGGTGATGCAAACACGGTCGCCGTTGCCAAAAAATTGCGCGATGAGCTATTGAAGATCAACAAAGATCCTCAGCAGAACAAACTGGAAGTGATTTACGATCAATCCGAGTTTATCGAAAGTGCCGTCAGTGAAGTGACCTCTTCAGCGTTAATAGGCAGCATTTTGTCCATGCTGGTGATTTATCTGTTCCTGCGCAATATTATCCCGACGCTGATTATCTCTATCTCAATCCCCTTCTCGGTGATCGCTACCTTTAACATGATGTACTTTGCCGATATCAGCTTAAACATCATGTCATTAGGTGGTATTGCGCTGGCGATAGGTCTGTTGGTTGACAACGCGATTGTGGTACTCGAAAACATCGACCGCTGTCGCAGTGAAGGCATGAGTAAATTGGATGCTGCGGTAACGGGCACAAAGGAGGTTGCTGGCGCGATTTTCGCCTCGACAATGACGACGCTCGCGGTGTTTGTTCCCTTAGTTTTTGTCGATGGTATTGCTGGCGCCCTCTTTTCAGATCAAGCCTTAACGGTGACCTTTGCGCTCTTGGCCTCCTTGCTTGTTGCCTTAACCTCGATTCCTATGCTGGCCTCACGGGAAGGATTTAAAGCTTTGCCGGAGCTCATGAATAAAACGCCGAAGGAAAAACCGACCACTAAACTTGGCAAATTAAAACACTATAGTACGACGGTGTTCTCCTTCCCGATTGTGTTGCTATTTAGTTACTTGCCGAGTGCCTTACTCACCTTAGTGTTGATTATTGGCCGCTTCTTTTCGTGGTTGTTTGGCTTAGTGATGCGCCCGCTGAGCAATGGCTTTAATGTTGTGTACCACAGTATCGAGTCTATTTACCATAAGCTACTGGCTTTGGCGCTGCGTAAGCAAATCATGACGTTACTACTGACGATTGGGATCACTGGTGCCTGTATTAGCTTGCTTCCCCGTTTAGGAATGGAATTAATTCCACCGATGAACCAAGGGGAATTCTATGTTGAAATACTGCTACCACCTGGCACAGCTGTGGGTGAAACCGATAGGGTCTTGCAACAACTGGCGATGTCGATTAAAGACAGACCAGAAGTGAAACATGCCTACAGCCAAGCGGGTAGCGGAGGGTTAATGACCTCAGACACCGCTCGTGGCGGCGAAAACTGGGGCAGATTACAGGTCGTACTTGGAGATCACAACGCCTATCATCAGGTGACGCAAGTGCTACGAGACACGGCGCGCCGCATCCCCGAGCTTGAGGCAAAAATCGAGCAACCTGAACTCTTTAGCTTTAAGACGCCATTGGAGATTGAGCTAACAGGCTACGATTTAACCTTACTAAAACGCAGTGCCGATAACCTTGTTAAGGCGTTGTCAGCATCTGATCGCTTTGCCGATGTAAATACTAGCCTGCGTGATGGTCAGCCAGAATTGAGCATCCGTTTCGATCATGCTCGTTTAGCCGCATTAGGAATGGATGCCCCGACGGTTGCCAATCGCATTGCCCAACGTGTTGGTGGCACTGTCGCCAGTCAATATACGGTTCGTGATCGCAAGATTGATATTCTCGTTCGGAGTCAACTGGATGAGCGGGATCAAATTAGCGACATCGATACCTTAATTATCAACCCTGACAGCTCCCAACCCATAGCCCTTAGTGCAGTAGCAGAAGTATCACTGCAATTAGGCCCATCGGCGATTAACCGTATCAGTCAACAAAGGGTGGCCTTGGTATCGGCAAACCTTGCCTACGGCGACTTAAGTGATGCCGTAGCCCAGGCACAGCAAATCCTGTCTACGCAGGTATTGCCAGCGTCGGTGCAAGCCCGTTTCGGTGGCCAGAATGAGGAAATGGAGCATTCATTCCAATCACTAAAAATTGCATTGATCCTAGCTGTGTTCTTGGTATACCTCGTGATGGCAAGCCAATTTGAGTCACTGCTGCATCCATTGCTCATTTTATTCGCTGTACCAATGGCACTGGCTGGAAGTGTGCTTGGTCTTTATATCACCCAAACCCATCTAAGCGTGGTGGTCTTTATTGGCCTTATCATGCTGGCGGGGATCGTCGTCAATAATGCCATTGTATTAGTGGATAGAATAAATCAACTACGTGCTGAGGGCGTGCAGAAGCTTGAAGCCATAAAAGTCGCAGCGAAATCCCGTCTTCGCCCGATTATGATGACAACGCTCACCACTGTACTAGGTCTGCTCCCTATGGCATTAGGGCTAGGCGATGGCTCAGAAGTTCGCGCACCAATGGCGATTACCGTGATATTTGGCTTGAGCTTATCGACGTTATTAACCTTGATTGTGATCCCAGTGCTCTATGCCCTGTTTGACCGTAAAGAGTTTACGCATACCGCCACTGAGCAAGACAACACGGCAGAAACTGCGGAGGCTCGCCTATGAACCTCACCCATCTAGCGATAAAGCGCCCTGTCACCACCAGCATGTTTTTCTTTGCTATCTTGCTGTTTGGTCTGGCTTCTAGCCGTCTATTACCGCTCGAAATGTTCCCCGGTATCGATATTCCGCAGATTGTCGTGCAAGTGCCTTACAAAGGCTCTACTCCTGCAGAAGTTGAACGCGATATCACTAAGGTGCTCGAAGAGTCGCTCGCTACCATGGGCGGTATCGATGAACTTGAATCAGAGTCCTCCCAAGAGGGCGCTGAAATTGAAATCAATATGAAATGGGGCGAAAACGTTGCCACAAAAAGCTTAGAAGCACGCGAAAAAATCGATGCCGTACGGCATTTATTACCCAAGGATGTTGAGCGGGTATTTATCCGCCAATTTTCCACTGCCGATATGCCTGTACTCACTATACGCATTTCGAGCGACCGCGAGCTCTCTGGTGCATTCGATTTACTCGATAAGCAGCTAAAACGACCATTAGAGCGGGTGGAGGGCGTCTCTAAGGTGAGTCTCTATGGGGTTGAACAAAAGCAGATTGAAGTGCGGATCAATGCAAATAGACTCGCCGCCAGCGGTTTTTCAGCGACTGAATTACAAGCTCGTCTCGGGCGCGAAAACTTCGTGTTAAGTGCTGGCACCTTGAGAGAAAGTAACCTCGTTTATCAAGTCTCCCCTAAGGGGGAATTTAGAAACCTTGAGGATATTAAGGCGCTGGTGTTAATCCCTGGACTGACCTTAGGCGATGTTGCCGATGTGCAATTTTCCCTGCCTGAGCGTAGTGAAGGACGCCATTTAGATCAACACTATGCGGTGGGTTTAGATGTATTTAAAGCCTCCGGCGCCAATTTGGTGGATGTGTCCGACCGCGTACTTAAAGTCATTGAGCAGGCCAAACAAGACCAACAATTTCAAGGTATCCGTTTGTTTATTATGGAAGATCAAGCCTCAGGCGTGAAATCCTCTTTATCGGATCTACTGCTGTCGGGATTGATCGGTGCGTTGTTATCATTTGTCGTGCTTTATCTGTTCCTAAGAAACCTCAAGATGACCCTAATTGTGGTGTCCTCAGTACCAATTTCTATCGGTATGACGTTAGCCGCCATGTATCTGCTCGGTTACAGCTTGAATATTCTATCGATGATGGGCTTGTTATTGGCTGTAGGTATGCTTATCGATAACGCCGTTGTGGTCACCGAAAGTGTACTGCAAGAAAAACAAGGTAACTCACTCAAAACCAGCGCCCAAGACAATGAAAACGCTGTTATGACGGGGGTCGATAAGGTGAGTCTTGCGGTACTGGCGGGTACTATGACTACAGCGATTGTGTTTTTACCCAATATTTTTGGGGTAAAAGTTCAGCTGACTATTTTCCTTGAGCATGTGGCAATTGCGATTTGTATTTCGCTGGCAGCATCACTTTTGGTTGCTAAAACATTAATTCCATTGATGTTGACTAAGTTACACTTTGAGATTGCACCAGAGAAATCTGCGGGTAAATTGCAAAATTTCTACAATCGCAGTCTTAATTGGGTGCTTCTCAGACCTTGGCGTTCAGGGCTGATCGCCATCGCGATTCTCGCATCTACCGCCCTGCCCTTGTCAATGGTCAAGCAGGATCAAGAGGACAGTCAAAGTAAAGAGCGAATTTACATCAACTACCAAGTTGAAGGGCGCCATAATCTCAACGTGACCGAAGCGATGGTGGGTCAAATGGAGGAGTATCTTTATAAAAATAAAGAAAAATTCCATATTGACTCTGTGTATAGCTACTATGCTCCCGACGAAGCCTCATCGGTCATCTTATTGAAAAAAGATCTGCCCATGTCCCTTGATGAACTGAAGAAGAATATTCGCAGTGGCTTTCCTAAGTACTCCATCGCTAAACCTCAGTTTGGCTGGGGTGACGATAACTCAGGTGTACGCGTCACCCTCACTGGACGCTCCACCTCAGAGCTTATCTATTTGAGTGATCAAGTGTTGCCATTACTCTCGACGATCAAAGGCTTAGTGGATGTACGTTCTGAAGTCAACGGTGCTCAACAGGAAGTGGTTATCCGTATTAATCGGCAAATGGCGGCAAGACTGGATTTAAAACTGAACGAAGTAGCTTCCAGCATTTCAATGGCACTAAGAGGGACACCACTGCGCTCATTTAGGCACGATCCAAACGGGGAACTGCGTATCGAAATGGCCTATGAGAAGGAATGGCAAAAATCCCTCGATAAGCTTAAGCAATTGCCGGTAGTGCGAATCGATCAACGCCTTTACACACTTGATAACCTTGCCAGTATCGAAATCCAACCTAGATTCGATACCATCAAGCACTATAATCGCCAAACTTCGCTGTCTATCGGAGCGAACTTGGATAATCTCACCACAGAGGAAGCCCAAACTAAGATCAAACAAGTGATGGAGAATGTGCGTTTTCCTGATGGCTATAACTATTCGCTACGGGGCGGTTTTGAACGCCAAGATGAAGACCAAAGTATCATGGCAATCAATATGTTACTTGCTATCGCTATGATTTACATCGTGATGGCGGCACTATTTGAGTCCTTGTTATTACCGACGGCCATTATTACCTCAATCCTCTTCTCGATAACCGGGGTGTTTTGGGCGTTGCTGCTCACAGGCACGCCTATGTCGGTCATGGCGATGATCGGTATCCTGATTTTAATGGGCATCGTGGTAAATAACGGTATCGTCTTGGTCGATCAAATCAACCAAATGACACCCGATCTCGATAAGCTGTCGGACACCATTCGCGAAGTGTGTATTACCCGTTTGCGCCCGGTACTGATGACAGTAGGAACAACCGTACTAGGTTTAGTGCCACTGGCGATGGGCGATACCCAAATTGGTGGCGGCGGCCCGCCATATTATCCGATGGCAATTGCCATTATTGGCGGCTTGTCTTTCTCAACCGTAACTAGCCTATATTTGGTGCCATTGTGTTATCAACTCCTCTATAGAATGCGTTACCGCGCCGCAGTCCGACTTGGCGAATCGAATCGTATCGCCCAAAAACTCTTACCGTGGACAGCCAAAGCATGATATGACGGGATAGCTTGACATCACTCATTAAAAAGGCTGCATCGCAGCCTTTATTATTTTGTTAGCACCTTAAAACGGAGCATATATAACTGTTCAAGGCCGGGATAAATCTCGGCAATCACCTGGTGCAGTTCGGGTAGGGTCATATTTTCTTGTTGGGCGTGCAGTGTTGTGAGTCCAGACAATGTTATTGGCATTACCTCCAACACTTGGATGTCACAAAACCAACGATGAGTTTCAAAGGTCGACACTGGGAGGATTTGCCCTGGTATTACATGGGATTCGGCTTCATTACGTAACGTAATCGTTTTCTTGCCCATCAAAATATCGTGTTCAAAGCGTTCAAAAAAAGTGATGTCAGTTAACAAGATTAATCCCTCTATTTATCCAGTCAAAATGCCGATAGTACGGCACAAAATACAGCAAAACATGGTCAGTTTGCGCGATTTAAGTTAGAATTCGACCTCAATTGAGCCATTGGCCTCATATTCCTGCGCTTAGCGGGTGCGAACGACATTAGAGACTTTATGAACAAGAAACAAAAGATCATCAAAAAAATTGCGAAACGTGCTAAAGCTAGACTGAATAAAGTCGATCCAGCCACCATTGGCGCACCCGCAAAATCTGGCTATATCTCTAAGGCTGAACGCGCCAAGATCGCAGCACTTGCTGCGACTGCAGAAATAGAATCAGCAGCAAGTGAGCCACAAGAGGCAACAACTGAGCAATAATATTGTTTAATGAAAACAAAATTATGCGCTAATAAGACCAATAAGTAATGCCACAGCCAAACTGTGGCATTTTTATTTTAAATAGTCAGTTATTAGGGCCTGTTGACGTTTCAGGGTTATTTTTGCAGCAATGTGGCTGGCTTTTATGCAAGGCAAAGTCCGTGCAGTGTAGTTATTCTACATAAACGGACGATAACGCGGCAGAAAAGCCAGCCAAATGCTGCCCGAAGGGTTC
>NZ_BMOP01000013.1 GCF_014647135.1 Shewanella xiamenensis | reverse complement strand
TTGTATTGCTTCCAGTTAGTTGTTTTATAGCGAGGTTTTGACACGATTGATGGGTGAGTTGATAGGCTATGCCGATCAGATCACCAGCTATGGTTTTAGTTCAACTGATTTAGGAAACAAAGCCCTTTTGCTTTAAAGCAAGGGTTTCATATTGCGCGGCAAAACAAATTGATCCGCCTCAGCGATATTCTTGCGATACAACAAAATCTAGAGCACAACAATGCGGGACTGCGGAAGTTACCGGGCACGGAGCTTAAGAATACGCGGACTGGGGAAGTGATCTATACACCACCACAGCATGCAGATGATATTGCTGAGCTTATGGAAAATCTGATTCTGTTTATCAACGATGACGAGCAATGTGATGCCGATCCGTTGGTAAAAATGGCAATTATTCATCATTAATTTGAAAGTATTCACCCCTTCTATGACGGTAATGGTCGAACTGGCCGTATATTGAATATTTTGTACTTGGTTATTAAAGATTTACTTAACCTGCCAGTTCTGTATTTAAGCCGTTATATTATTCAGCATAAGCCTGATTATTATGCGAAATTGCAGGCGGTAAGAGATTCAGGGAATTGGGAGCAGTGGCTGCTATTTATGCTTGATGGCATTATCGACACAGCACAAAATACCATTTCGCTGATCACCGAAATGAAAACCTTGATGACTGATGTCAAACAAGGTATCCGTGAGCAGCTTCCAAAAGTCTATAGCCAAGATTTACTAAACAATTTGTTTAATCATCCCTATACCAAGATTGACTTTCTAATCGAAGAATTGGGTGTGACACGCATTACCGCCACTAAATATTTAGAGCAGCTGGTCGAGCACGGTTTCTTAACGAAACAAAAAGTGGGGCGTGCTAATTATTACATTAATGCCCCACTGTGTCGGTTGTTGATAGCTCATAGCTAAGCGAATTATTTTTTACGGCGCGCCTTAGTGTTTTCCTTATCCAATCGCTAATTTGGTTTCTGCATAGCGCAGCTTTTTTACCCTTGGGTTGGCAAGGAAGTAGGCCAGCATCAGTGGGCCGAGGCGTCCCATAAACATCATAAAGATGATAATGCCTTGGCCTGCACTGGATAAATTGCCTGTTAATCCACGGGATAGCCCAACTGTGCCGAGGGCGGATACGGCTTCGAAGGCGATATCCATTATCGGGGCTTTTTCGGTGAGCACGAGGGCGAATATTGCCAGCCAAGTGACGCCGATGGAGATCATCGTGAGGGCGAGTGCCTTGCTAATGGTGTCTTTGGGGATTTCCCGCTTAAACACATACACGGCTTCATCGCGGCGTAAATAGCCGTAGGTGGCGAGGATTAACACCATAAAGGTCACGACCTTAATGCCGCTGGCGGTGCTGAGGGAGCCGCCGCCGATAAACATCAACACTAAAATCAATAGGGTGGAACCATCCTCGAGTTGGTCTATGGGCAGGGTGTTAAAGCCAGCGGTGCGTGGGGTCACGGCCTGAAACCAAGAGGCTAACCATTTGCCGAGTTCGCTTAAGGGCGCGAGGGTGTTGGGGTTGTTGTACTCAATCAGGTAAATGGCTATCACGGCTACGGCGTTGATTAGTACGGTGCCAGTAATCATCATACGGCTGTAGACGGTGAGTTTCGACCAACGTTTATTGCGCTTAAGGTCAATCCACACCGAAAATCCAAGGCCGCCCACAATAAATAAACCTGTGATAGTGAGGTTCACGACTGGGTCGGCCACATAGGGGATTAAGCTATCTGGGCTTAGGGCAAAACCCGCGTTATTAAAGGCGCTAATGGTATAAAAGAAGCCGTGAAACAGGCTAGTTTGCCAACCCAATTCGCCGCTCCAGTAGACAGATAAAATCAGCATACCCACGGCTTCAACCAATAGCGAAAACACCAGTACGGCCTTAGCAGTCGAGACTAAGGTAGAGGTATCGGTTTGATTAAACGCTTCTTTCGCCACCGTTTGCTGCAAGAAACCTATCTTACCGCCCAGCGCTATTAGCGTGACTATGGCAAAGGTCATCAAGCCTAGGCCGCCGCATTGAATTAACAGCGCGATAATCACTTGGCCAAAGGGTGTGAACACACTGCCAGTATCGATGACCACAAGCCCTGTGACCGTCACCGCCGAGGTCACGGTAAAGAGGCTTTGCAGCCAAGTAATGGGCGACTCGGTGGCGATAGGCAGTTTAAGCAAGCAAGTGCCAAGTAAGATCAGCAGAGCAAAGCTTGCGCTTAAGATAAAAGGCGGCGCGCCAAAGAGTTTTTTACTACTTTTAGGTGTGTGCTCTAGGGTGAGCGAAGGATGCCATTGAACCACGTTACACCAACCTTGGTGCGAGCTGTTTTAACTCGGCACGGCTACCGCAGAGGAATAGGGCATCGTCAGTGTGTAGGATAAAGTCACTATCAATCTTGCTAAATACGCTCTGCCCGCGCTTAACCATCAGCGGTGTGACTTTGCCTTTAGGGCTGCGTTGCACATTGGTTTGCTCATCGGTGTTTTTCTCTTGTAGGCTCCCTAGTAGTTGGCCAACTGTGACTTGATGTAAATGGGCTTTAATATGGATTTCAACAATATAGAGCCCATCTCCTATGGCGAGAAAGTTATTTACCATAGGGTAGTTTAGCGACTGGGCGACGCGGATCCCCATATCTTCCTCGGGGTGAATAATTCGCGCGACATCGAGTTTAGACAATATGGTGTGGTGCGCTTTATTGCTGGCTTTAACCCAAATATTTTGCACGCCGAGATTTTTCAGTGCCAGGGTACAAAGTAAGCTCGATTGCATATCAAAACCGATAGCGACAATCACGACTTCACTACTGGTAAGATCGAGTTCCCGCAGCGACGCCTCATCGGCGCAGTCGCAAATTACCGCTTCAGTAAGACTTTCTACATATTTTTCAACAGCTTTGTGGTCATTGTCGACACCCGTAACCGTATGACCTAAGTGGATCAGTTCTCTGCTTACAGCAACGCCGAAGCGGCCTAATCCGATGACAGTAAAATGTGCCATTTCATATCCTTGTGTGGTTGAGCTAAAGAGTGAGGCGAGCTGGCCTAGGGCGGGCCGAGGTCGGTGAGTCGATACCCTAAACCAGGCTCGGTTTTGATCAGTTGTTGTTCGTCACTATCGTTAAGCTTTTTACGCAGTTGGCTGACTAAAATCCGCAGATAATGGCTATCTTCTTGGTGAGTTTCGCCCCAGATATTGCGCAGCAGTTCGCTCTGTTTCAGCAATTGCCCAGGGTGGGACATTAACTGAACCAGTAGGGCAAACTCTTTTTTGGTGAGGGCGATTTCCTGCTGGTTAAGCCAGCATTGATGGCTGCTCTTTTGTAGAGTGAGCGGGCCAAATTGCAGCATATCGATAGTGCTTGAGGTATCCACAAGGTCACGGACTAATACCTTGATACGCACGATTAATTCCCTGATGCCAAAGGGTTTACTTAGATAGTCGTTAGCGCCTGCCTCGAGTAGGCGGATTTTTTCTTCCTCCTGATCGCGGGCGGTTAAAACCAACACGGGGGTCTTATCTTGCAGGCGCAGTGCATGGAGTAGTTCGATACCATCGCCATCGGGCAGGCCGAGGTCGAGCACGATAAGGTGCGGCTGGTGGCTTTGGTATTGTTTGAGCGCCGTGGCTATGCTGGTGGCGCTCACGTATTCAAAGCCTTCCGCCTCAAGTGAGATCCGCATAAAGGTATGGATTTGTGGCTCATCATCTACCACTAACACCTTGTAAGCCATTTATGCACTTTCCTTCGTTATCGGTAACGCGATGCGGATCAGGCTGCCTTGAGCAACACTTTCGGCGCTGATACGCCCGTTATGGGCAGTAATAATCCCTTTGGCGACAGGTAGACCCAATCCAGCACCGCCATCGGTAGAGGGATGTTGGCGGTAAAACAGTTCGAAAATTGCCTCCTTTTGAGATGGGGCTATGCCTTGTCCTAGGTCTTGAATATCGATACGCAGCATATCTTGGTGGCGATAGAGGCTTACGATCACAGGCTGGTTGGTGGGGGAATAATGCAGGGCATTATCGAGCACATTAAAAATCGCTTGTTCAATCAAAGAGCTGCAAATCATTAATGGCGGTAGTTCTGGCTCAGTGTGAATTTTGATCCGCGGTTGCTCGGTTTGAAAGCGGGCGATAGTGCGCTGTAGCACTTCGCGTAGATTGGCTTCGTCTAGGCTAAATTTGAGCGCGCCATGTTGTAACTTAGTTGCCTGCAAAAGATTTTCAATATATTGGTGCAGGCGATGACTCTCGGCGGCGGCCGAGTCGATAAGCTCCTCGGTTTGCTCTGGGTTGAGCTTAGCTTGGTATTCCTTCAGCGTGGTTAAGGTGCCGATAATGGTCGCAAGTGGCGTGCGTAAATCGTGGGAGACCGAGAGCAAAATGCTATTTCTGAGCTGCGCCTGTTCGAGTGCATGCTGCTGGCGGCGGTAATGTTCGGCCAATTTGCTGCTAGTCAGGGCGACCAGCAAAAATACGCTTAGATTGACTATGTCTTCGACGTTGAACATCTGCAACGAATAGCGCGGCGTGGTAAATAAAAAATTAAAGCTGACAGCGCCAAACACGGCCACAAAATAGGCATAGTTGGCGCTGCATTGCAGGGCCACGGCGACTACGGCTAATTGCAGGATAAGCAGTACGGCAATGGCTGATCCTGAAAATACATCAATAAAATAGCTAGTTATTAACGTTACCACTAACAACATGGCGGTAAATATCGCGGGATGCGTGCGCCAGTATTGGTTGATGGATACAGTATTTGCAAAAGTCATAACGGCTAAGGCGTTGCGGAAATTAAGGCTACTCTAGCAAAGGCCTGTGGGGATAGCGCGTAAAAAATCCGTAAAATTTACTTGGGCTTGGCGTGTGGGTGTTGTCTGGCATTTGCATCAGGCAGGCGGTTTTGCTCGCCAACTTACATTAGATAGTGGCTGCAAATACCGCCATTACGCGAGGCAATCTAGCTCGATTGTCTCGCGCTAACGCATGAACGGCTGGGATTACCAAGGGATGGGTGGCGGCATTAGGCGTTTGCCGTTATAACCCGGCACAGTGGCAAAACGTGGGGACTTGGCCTCCCAATCGGCTTGGGCGCTGGCGATATCTTCCTTACTGTGGCCGACAAAATTCCACCAGATACTGACAGAGTCGGCGAGGGGCGCGCCGCCAATCAGCAGTAAACGTGCGCTAGGGTAAAGGTCGAGCGTTACGCTCTCGCGCAGCATGCCGAGGTAAGCAAGATTATTGTTATCAAAGGCCTCGTCGTCGATATCGAATCGGCCCTCAAGTGGCATTAGGCCATATTCAAATCGCGGATCGAGCCTGAGTGTTAGTTGAGTGGCCTCTGTGGCGAAGATATCGAGCGCGACGATCGGTGAAAAGTGCAGTGTGGGCGCTTGTTTATCCTTCCACGAGCCAATCAATAGGGTAAATTCGACGCCCGCCTCCTGCCAAGTCGGCAGCTGGGGATAATGGTCGAACCTCGGAGCTGTGTCTTTATGTTCCAGCGGCAGCGCAATCCATAACTGCACCGCATGCATAGTGCGATGACCTTCGACGGACTCTTCGGTGTGGGCGATACCATGGCCCGCGGTCATCAGATTGACCTGCTTTGGGCGGATCACTTGGGCGCTACCTAGGCTGTCCCTGTGCATGATTTCCCCCTCCAGCATCCAAGTGAAGGTCTGTAGGCCGATATGGGGATGCTCGCCCACATTCATTAAGGGGCCGTCGGTGACAGGACCAATATGATCCAGAAAACACCAAGGGCCTATGAGTCGACGCGGTTTTTGCGGAATAGCCCGCGCTACGGGTATCCCGCCTACATCACCGATTTTGGAGGCTATATGTTGGATTTGGATCCGCCCATCTTCGACGGGGCATTCCCTTGGGCCGCCGTAAAACGGCGACGTTTGCATTTGACTCATATCGACTCCTTATCTTCATTTAGACACGGATAGATTTAACATTTATGCTGGTGCAGCGAGGCGTGTTATCGCCCTCAAGGTCTGTTACTCACGCTCGACCTTAATGACTTTAACGCAATATTAGGAATAAGGGATGTTAACAGACCCTGTTTTTTGGTTGGTGGCGATTCCTGCGGTGTTGATCACTGGGATCTCTAAATCGGGTTTTGCTGGTGGCGTCGGTGGCTTGACTGTGCCCCTGTTAGCGCTGGCCATAAGCCCGGCGACAGCGGCGGCAATCATGTTACCACTGCTGATTTATATGGATTTTTTAAGTGTTCGTTCGTGGTGGGGCCAACATAATCCACGCCAATTATGGATCCTCTTACCCGCGGCGATTGTGGGCATAGGCATAGCCTATTGGTTGTTCGACCGATTAAACGAAGATTACTTACGGGCGATTTTGGGCTGTGTGTCCTTAGGATTTGGTCTTTATGGCTTGGTTTTAGGGGATAAAACCCAAGCGACCCCTTCACCTTTGGTGGGACGACTCTGCGGCTTAACCGCAGGTTTTACCAGCTTTGTGGCCCATGCAGGCGGGCCGCCACTCAATGCCTATTTGCTGCCGTTACGTTTGGCCAAACCAGAGTTTTTAGCCACGGCAGTGGTATTTTTTGCGGTGGTGAATCTGGTTAAGTTAGTGCCCTACAGTCTGCTCGGGCAAATTAACCAAGGTAACATTCTGATTTCTCTGTTACTTGCGCCTTTGGCTTGGTTAGGGGTAAAACTGGGGTTGTCGATCCAAGATAAGATCAGCGATAGGTTGTTTAAACGCATCATCTTGATTTTAATGGTGCTGGTGGGTATTCGCTTATTGTGGACGGCGTTATAGTTTTAAGCTTGAGATTAGCTTAGGCTGTTACCATCGATTTTTTCACGGTATGTTAGTTATCGCTTTGATAGCACCCGATATTACGCAAGAATTGCCCGCGATGAGTTTTACGCTAATGAAACGATTACTGATAGTTATCTTAGCCTTAGGTCTTGGTGCCTGTGCGAGCGCGCCAGAACCTAAGCCTGTGGTCAAGCAAGTTGAACCCGTCTCGGTATGGAACGATAGCAATATCGCCGAATTGCATTCCGAATGGCGCGGCGTACCTTATCGTTTGGGGGGCGCGACCAAGAAAGGCATCGATTGCTCGGCCTTTGTGTCGGTCGCTTATCAAAAGATGTTGGGCATGACTCTGCCGCGCACAGTGGAGGAGCAGCAAGCACTTGGTAAACCCGTGGCGCGGGATCAACTGCGTAAGGGGGACTTAGTGTTCTTTAAAACTGGCTGGAGCACGCACCATGTGGGTATTTATGTGGGCGGGAATAATTTCCTCCATGTCTCGACGAGCCAAGGGGTAAAAATTTCGAGCCTACTTAATAGCTATTGGGCATCAAAGTATTGGAATGCAAGGCGAATTTAAGCCTTAATCACAGGTAGAGACTCTATGACCCCAGCGTCTGCTTCGTCCCAACATGAGCCTCTACCCACTTCGGTTTTTCTGGCGATTTTCTCCGCCGTGTTCTTACCCATGTTTTTGGCGGCGGTCGATCAAACCCTACTCGCCACCGCAACCCCTGCCATAGTGGAAGATCTTGGCGGCCTCAGGCAAGCCTCGTGGATCACTATCGGCTATATGTTGGCAATGGCGGCCAGTGTGCCTATTTACGGCTGGCTGGGGGATAATTTTGGCCGCGCTAAAATCTTGATGATTGCCTTGGCGGTGTTCGCGTTAGGCTCGATTGTCTCCGCCAGCGCTGGGACGATGGACCATATGATTGCCGGAAGGATTCTCCAAGGCCTCGGTGGTGGCGGGCTGATGAGTCTGTCCCAATCCCTTGTGGGGGAATTGGTGCCGATACGGCAACGGGCGCGTTTTCAGGGCTATTTTGCCGCTATGTTTACCCTCGCCAGTGTTGGCGGCCCAGTGATTGGTGGTTTTGTGGTGCATGCCTATTCTTGGCACTGGTTATTTTGGGCGAATATTCCCTTGGCCATGCTGGCGGTTTGGCGGCTTAATCGCTTGCATAAACAGAGTGTTAAACCTGCTCGGCTGGGTCGGTTTGATTTGCTTGGCGTGCTGTTATTTCCTTCTATCATTACGGCGTTGCTGTATTGGTTGTCTGTGGCAGGGCAAGACTTTGCTTGGCTATCGGCCACAAGCTTAGGCTTTATGGGATTTATCTTTGTGGGCGCCGCCTTGCTGTTGTGGTGGGAGCGTCAGCGTGAGAGTCCTTTCTTGCCGCTGGATTTACTCGCCAACAAAGCCATTTATATGCCGCTATTAACCGCTGCGCTGTTTGCCGCGTGTCTGTTTGCGATGATCTTCTTTTTACCCATTTACTTACAGGTTGGTCTGCAAACCAATCCGGCCAAAACTGGCTTGCTACTGATACCAATGACCTTTGGTATAGTGACAGGTTCTACTATTGCGGGCCGGTTGTTGAGCCGAGATGTAGCACCTAAATGGTTGCCGACCTTCGGGATGGGGCTGGCTTCTATCGGTTTACTCTCTATCGGTTTAGTTCCGCCCAATGCGGATCTTATTGGCGGATTAGGTGTGCTGGTGGGCATAGGGTTAGGAACCGTGATGCCCAGCGTGCAGTTAGTTGTGCAGAGTGTGTCGGGCAAGGCGCGTTTAAGCCAAATTACCGCTATGGTGTCCTTGTGTCGCTCCATGGGCGCGGCAATTGGTACGGCCTTATTCAGCCTGTTGCTATATAGCTTGTTACCGCTCGAAGGGGCGCAGGTGGGGATTGCGGCGATAAAAAAGCTACCCATTGAGGTTGTGCATCACGCCTTCCAATGGGGTTTTATCGCGGCGGCCTTGGTGGCGCTCAGCTCTGCGATTGTAGGGTATCTCTCGCCCGCCACAGCGCTTAGGGATCATGAGTAGATTTGTTGGTGCATGACGGATTTAAGCTGTGTAGTATTTGCGATAGGTTAGCTTCCGCTGTGACCCCATTCTTTGCCAGGAATTCTGCATGACAACTAAAAACTGGACCTTAAAGAGCATAGCTAACGAGCTAGGTGTCTCTAACGCCACTGTTTCTAATGCTTTTAATCGTCCCGATCAACTATCGGAAAAACGCCGCAACGAAATTTTGGCCGCTTGCTCTAAATTGGGTTACTTTGGCCCAAACAAGGCGGCGCAATCCTTACGTAGAGGCAAATTTGATACCGTCGCGCTGGTATTGTCCGATAGTGTTGAATATATGGTGTCCGATCCTGTCGCCAGTAAGTTTATGAAGGGTGTGGCTTCGGTATTGGAGCGGGAAAAACTCAACTTATTGCTGTTTTCGGGCAGCTCTGACAGTGTAAATGCGGTGGCAGATTTTGTGGATGGGTTTATTTGTTATGGTCGCCCCCGCAATGCCTTGCTTGCTGAGCAATTGAAACAGGTTAAGAAAAAGGTGGTTACAGTGGATTTTGATATCCACCGCAACGCCGCTGTCAGCATTGACAATAAGTTAGCCGCCTATGAGGTGGCAAAATTGGCATTAAAATCACCTACCGATCAGGTTGCAATATTAGGCCTAAGACTGCTCGATACTCATTTAACCTGCCGAGTTTATGATTTGAATTTGCTCGAAATCGATATGTCGATTGCACACCAGAGGTTGCAGGGATATTTACAGGCAATTGAGGAAACTGGTATTACCCTTGGCAATGATCGGATTTGGAATATTCCTGAAAGTAATGCGGAATATGCACGGATTGCGGCCAAGGAGGCGCTAAATTCAACGCCAAGACCCAACGTATTTTTATGCATGAGTGACTTAATTGCTCTTAGTGTGCTGGGTGAGGCGCAGGCGATGGGATTAGCGATCCCTGAGGATATTCGTGTAGTGGGGTTTGATGGTATTGATGAGGCGACTCGCTCGAATCCTCCGCTGACTACGGTTTATCAATACTCTGAACAAAAAGGCCAAATGGCGGCGCAGATGTTTATCGACGATGCTGTACATGCTCAGGTATTAGGGTATGAATTACGTTTAGGTAAAAGCTGTTAATATATTGATTTTTAAATGCAAAAGGCGCTGTTAAAGCGCCTTTTGTTTTATGTTTGGTATTTATCCCTGTGCTGGGGTGAGCAGGTCGGCTAAGCTGATTTGGGTTTCGATGCTTTGCTCATCAAGCAGGGTGATCAGCCCTTGTTTATTGGCAAAGTCGAGATTAAGACTCGCCTGCGCATTTACCGCAGACCATGTGAGTGTTAGTGATTTTCCACTGGCTGCCATCGTAAAACGGCCATTGAATGCGGCGCTGCTATTACGCAGTTTAATCAATTGAATAAGAGCGTTAACCACTGGTTTTTGCAGGGCTTGTTGCACTTTTTCTCGGTTTAAATAGGGGCGATTAATATCTCGGCCAACATGGGTTTGATTTAGCAATACCATGTCGTTGGGTATGGTAAGCAGGCCTGCGTAGTACACCTGCGGAATACCCGGTGCGAAAAACTGAATCGCTCGAGCCATCAAGTAATCTAGGTCATTTTGCCCGAGGGCATCGTAATAGGTGCAGTTGATTTGATACAAATCGACATTGCTGGCGGCTGCCCCTGTGGCTTGTAAACTCTCGCCTTGACTGTTGCTGTGTATGGTTTCAACTAGATTATCGATTTGTTTTTCGTCCAATAATCCTTGTAAGCCATCCATTGGGCCCACATCGATAATGCCGATACCATCGTGGGTATCGAGTACGGTAATGCAGTTGCGAGGCGCCATTTCAAGCCAGTGGCTCAGGGCACGACAATCTTGGCTGAAGAGCGTGTGTAAAATCAGCGGTGGTAATGCAAAGTCGTAAACCATATCGACCCGTTTGGCGATATCGATTTGCGTCATATGATGGGAGTGAATTTCGGCTAGGGTTGTCATGCCTAACTGATTGGCTTGCTTTGCTAATTTATCTACAAACTCGAAGGATTCCTCAATCATAAAGCAGCTAGTGCCGGGCTTTTTGATCGCGTAACCTGCGGCATCTAAGCGGATTAAATTGACTTTGCTGTGGTTAAATCGCGCCAATACGCGGTTTAAGTAATCTTTACCTGCTGCGGAGTGTACGTCGATATCGATTTGGTTACGGGTAAAGGTGGTCCAAAACTCTTCCGTTGAACCATCCGCTAAGGTGTAAGTGCTAAAGCAGCTCCCTGGGCGAGGGCGGTAGATAGCTTCTTGATCCTGCTTGCTTAATCCCTCAGGGAATACCTTGTCCTTGGTTAGGAATAAATCCCAGTAAGCCGATTGTTTGCCATGCTTGAGCACATCTTTAAACTCGGGAGACTCCGCAGACATATGGTTAACGATCAAGTCGGCCATGATGTCGAACTCTTCACCTATGCTTTTGACATCGTCCCAATCACCTAAGCGTGAATCCACCTGCACATGGTCTATGGGATCAAAACCCGCATCGCTGCCATCGATGGGATAGTAAAAGGGCAATAAGTGAACGCCCCCAAATAACCCCTGCAACTCGTTATTGAGTAAGGCTTTGAGTTCTTTGAGTCCGGCACCGGTTATCCGATCGACATAGGTGATCAATTGCACTTGATTTTTCATACTTTGCCCACGTTTGAGTTGCCTTCCCAGAGTAAAGTTTGACCGCGTTTATTTATAAATTGCGCAAACAAACTTAATCGATTAAGTTGTATATTTAACCAATGTGAAACATTATTCAAGTGGTTTGTTTGATTTTTGAGTTAGTCTTAGGTTTTGGGGGGATTAGCTCACTGCTGTACATAAATAATGCCTAAAGCTGTTTGGAGCTTAGCTAGCTTCAGAGGGAGTTAGGCGCGATAACAATAAGGTGAAACAGTATGGTAAGTGATTCAAATTCTGTAGAAAATCGCCATCACACTCGTATTAGAGTGCTGACGTATTTAATGTTTTTTATGTTTGCTATGACCTCCGATGCCGTGGGTGTGATTATCCCGCAGCTGATATCTGAATTTGGCCTCTCTTTGTCTCAGGCGAGTGCCTTCCATTATATGCCGATGATTTTTATCGCAATAAGTGGCCTGTTTCTGGGTTTTTTGGCGGATAAAATAGGGCGTAAACTAACCATTTTATTAGGGTTGTTGTTGTTCGCTATTGCCTGTTTTTTATTTGCGCTTGGGGAGTCGTTTTATTATTTCCTGATGCTATTGGCCTTGGTGGGCTTGGCAATTGGGGTATTTAAAACTGGGGCTTTAGCCCTGATCGGTGATATCTCTCGGTCACCAAAACAACATTCCAGCACCATGAACACGGTCGAAGGATTCTTTGGGGTTGGCGCGATGGTGGGGCCAGCCATCGTCAGCTATCTGCTTATCAGTGGTGTGTCATGGAAGTATTTGTATTTTGGGGCGGGTGTATTTTGTCTGCTGCTTTGTTGGTTGGCGTTTAGGGCCGATTATCCGCAGGTTAAGCAATCCTCGACGGAAACAATTAATCTGGCGAACACCTTCAGTATGATGAAAAACCCTTATGCATTAGGGTTTTCCCTTGCGATTGGTTTGTATGTGGCCACCGAAGTAGCGATTTATGTATGGATGCCTAGCCTGCTGCAAGAGTATCAGGGGGATTACACTGCACTGGCGGCCTATGCTTTAACCCTCTTTTTTACCCTGCGAGCGGGTGGACGGTTTTTGGGCGGATGGATATTAAATTACTTTTCGTGGCAACAGGTTATGTTCTGGTTTAGCTTGGCGATCAGCCTTTGCTATCTCGGTTCTATGCTCTATGGTGTTGAGGCCGCCGTTATTCTCTTGCCCCTCTCTGGGCTGTTTATGTCAATGATATATCCCACCTTAAACTCCAAGGGGATCAGTTGTTTCCCCGTGGCGCAGCACGGTTCTGTGGCTGGGGTTATCCTGTTTTTTACCGCGGTTTCTGCGGCGCTGGCTCCCCTTTGTATGGGGTTAGTTGGGGATATTTTCGGCCATGTGAAGTATGGCTTTTACCTCGCAACTGGGTTTGCCGTTTTGTTGTGTCTACTAGCGGGGGTTAATCTGATTAAAGATCCTTCCCAACCGCTGTTAAGCCGTGAAACCGCTTGAATTGAAATGTGACAGAAAAAATTTTTATGTCACATTTCTCTAATGAATCAATTAATTGTCTGTTGTTCCCACTTTAAGTTTGTTGGTTTGTACAAAAAATGCACTTGCTTTTTGTTATTTAGTTGCTAACTTGTTAACTTAATCGATTAAGATGTTTTTTAGTAAAGTGAAATAACAGGCTAATCGATTAACAACAATTTCAGTAGAAGTCGCCGTGGGGAGAGGGCGGCTTCTCAAATATGGGTGGGGACATAAAAATGATAAATCGCACATCACAACAATTCTTGTTAAGCACAATCGCCGTCTTGGTGAGTTCACAGCTTTGGGCTGCCGATGCACCCGCGCAGGAAGAAACCAAGAAAGATGCGTTAGGCCTTGAGCGCATTACTGTTACGGGCGTGGCCCGTGGTACCCGCGTTATGGACTCAAGCGTGTCAGTTAGCAGCGTATCACTCGCGGAGTTGGAGGTTAGTACTCCACGTTCATCCGCCGAAGCGTTCCGGATCATTCCGGGTATGAAGGTGGAATCAACGGGCGGCGAAGGTAATGCTAACATTGCGGTCCGTGGCTTACCTGTGGCATCGGGTGGTGCTAAGTTTCTTCAAATTCAAGAAGATGGTTTACCAATTCTACAGTTTGGCGATATTGCCTTTGGTAATGCGGATATCTTTTTACGTTTAGACTCTACAGTACAAACCATTGAATCTATTCGTGGTGGTTCGGCATCCACTGCGGCGAGTAACGCTCCCGGCGGCATTATTAACGTGATCAGTAAAACTGGGAGCTCGGATGCTGGCAGCGTCTCTACCACCTTTGGCTTGGACTACGATACCTTCCGTACTGACTTTGAATATGGCTCGAGTATCAATGACAGCCTGCGTTTCCATGTGGGTGGTTTTGTGCGTACCGGTGAAGGCCCTCGCCAAGCAGGTTATGACGCCAACAAAGGTGGTCAGGTAAAAGCTAACATAACCAAAGAGTTCGATAGTGGCTATGTTCGTCTTTATTTCAAACATTTAGATGATAAAAGTATTGGCTACTTACCCATGCCAATGTATTCGGACGGTAGCTCTGTTCCAGGTTTTAATGCGAAATCCGATGCCATCCAGTCAGCTTATTTTCTCTCAACCCTGAGTTTAGGTGCCGATGGTGAGCGTCGTCGCGGTGATATGCGCGATGGGATGAATCCTGAGGTTAACTCAGTGGGATTAGAAGCTTCCTTTGATTTAGGCAATGATTGGCAGGTCGAAAACCGCTTCCGTTTCTCGGATGTGAGCGGCAATTTTATGGCGCCATTCCCAGCCGAAGTGGCTAATGGCGCCGACATTGCGGCCAGTATTGCGGGCACTGGCGCCAAGTTGATTTATGCCAATGGCCCTGATGCGGGCAATCCTATGGATGGACTCGCAATGCGGATCCATACCTTCGACGTTAAGATGAATGACTTTGGTTCAATCGTAAACGACTTAAAATTAACGAAAACCTTTGACGATACCAGCGTTACTTTGGGTTATTACAATGCCACCCAAAATATCAATATGACTTGGATGTGGAACTCCTATTTGATGGAAGTCAAAGGGGATAACGCCGCATTGCTTGATGTTGTGGCTGCCGATGGTACCGCCTATTCCGATGCTGGGCTTTACGGCTATGGTGTGCCTTATTGGGGTAATTGTTGCCAACGTAATTACGATACCGAATACAACATTAAGGCGCCTTATCTTGCGGTCGCGTCAAGCTTTGGGGATTTATCGCTGGATGCCAGTGTGCGTTACGACAGCGGCGATGCCAGTGGTTACTACGCTGGCAATGTGCAATCGCAAGTCGATATGAACTTGGATGGCGTTATCTCTATTCCTGAGCAAAGTGTCTCTTCTATCGATAATGCCAATCCGCAACCTGTGAATTATGACTGGAGTTACACCTCCTATTCTCTCGGTGCAAACTATCAGTTTTCCAGTGATTTAGCTGCATTTGGTCGCTTGAGTCATGGTGGCCGCGCCAATGCGGATCGCCTATTGTTTGGTAAGGTTCGTGCCGATGGTTCAGTGGCAAAAGAAGATGCTGTCGATAATGTGGATCAATATGAGTTAGGCGTTAAGTACCGTTACGATGACTTATCGGTGTTCGCGACCGCCTTCTATTCAGAGACCGAGGAGCAAAACTTTGAGGCGACGAGTCAGCGTTTCTTCGACCGTAAGTACAAAGCTAAAGGAATTGAAATTGAATCGGCCTATTTTATCGGTGACTTCGATTTTAGGGGCAATGTCACTTGGACCGATGCTGAGATTGCTAAAGACGCTTTAACACCCGACGTTGTCGGGAATACTCCAAGAAGACAGGCCGACTTTATCTACTCGCTGATGGGACGTTATAACTTTGACCAAGGTTCAGTGGGCATCAACCTGATTGGCACTACTGACTCCTATGCACAGGATAATAATGACCTCAAGTTTGATGGTTACAATCAGGTCAATGCCTTTGCAACCTACAACTTAACTCAGGCCTTAAGTGTCTCCTTAAACGTCAACAACCTGTTTGACGCCACGGGTATCACAGAGGCTGAGGAAGGTTCGATTCCTGATAACAATATTATCCGCGCTCGCACCATTAATGGCAGAACCACGAGTGCAACCTTGAAATACGAGTTTTAATTCCGGCGGGTTTAAGGTTTAAAACCGACAATTTAAAAGGCCCATCCAGCATGGGCTTTTTGCTTAACTAATAGAAATATAAAGGGATCCATATGACGGTATTACTCAGTTTCGGTGAGGTGTTAGTGGATTTATTACCCACAGAGGCTAGCGACAAATCCCATCAAGCCATTGCGGGCGGCGCGCCTGCAAACGTGGCTGTAGGTTATGCCAAACTGGGCGGTAAGAGTTATTTTGCTGGCGGCATTAGCAGCGATGATTATGGGGCAATGTTAAAACAAGCCCTCGAAAACGAAGGCGTTGCTACAGATTATTTGGCCGAAGTGCCAGGTGTGCCTACAGCGACAGTGGTGGTAAATTTGGATGAGAATGGTGAACGAACCTTCGAGTTTAACCGCCAAGGGACTGCCGATCTTTGCTATAGTCAGCGCCATTTCGATGTCATTCCATGGCCACAGATGGATGTTTTTCATCTCTGTTCCAACACCTTTACCGAAGCGAGCATTTTTAACGCGAGCATCTATGGTGCCCGTTGCGCTAATTCATTCAATAAGATAGTGAGTTTTGATGTTAACTTGCGCTTATCACTCTGGCCCGATACCGCATTGCTTGCAGAGCGAGTAGAGCAGTGTTTTCGTTACACACAAGTGCTGAAAATGAGCCGTGAAGAAGCCGACTATTTAGCCTTAACGCGGAATAAGAGTTTCGAAGATTATTTGCAGTTTTGTTTGGCGCAAGGTGTTGAAGTGATTTTGATTACTGACGGCGCCAATCCAGTGCAATGCATAACAGTAGATGAGCGATTTAGCGTGCCAGTCCCCCAAATTAAAGCCGTTGATACCACGGCGGCGGGCGACAGCTTTATGGCGGGATTTTTGTTTGCACTGGGTTCTGAGTTGGAGTTTGATCTCGAGCATTTAACCTTAAAACATCGACTTGCATGTCAGGCACAGTTGCGCAAGGCGGTTGAGTTTGCGGTGCGTTGCGGCGCCGTAACCTGTTGTCAGAAGGGCGCTTTCCCTGCTTTACCCACATTGTCGCAGGTGAGCTAACCCTTCACTCCAAACTATTAAGCTAAGGTGAGCTATGGCTTGTCTTAGCTTTTTTCGAGCATATTGCGCGAACTTCATCACGTTTTACTTGCCCCATTGGCCGAGCATTTATGCTATTTTAGCTGCGGCTTATAGTCGAAGGAGCATAGGTTTCTCCTCTGCTTTCGGTCGATATGGTTTTATTTCAACATGATTGGGGATTTCCTATGAGCAAAGCAAAAATCGGGATTGTAACGGTGAGCGATCGTGCCAGCGCGGGGATTTATGAGGATATCTCGGGCAAGGCGATTATCGACACCCTCAATGATTACCTCACCAGCGAGTGGGAGCCGATTTATCAAGTGATCCCCGACGAGCAGGATGTGATTGAAGCGACCCTGATCAAGATGGCCGATGAGCTGGATTGCTGCTTAATTGTGACCACGGGCGGTACTGGCCCAGCAAAACGCGATGTGACGCCCGAGGCGACCGAGGCCGTGTGCGATCGTATGATGCCGGGCTTTGGCGAGTTGATGCGCGCTGAGTCATTAAAGTTTGTGCCGACGGCGATTCTCTCGCGCCAAACCGCGGGCTTACGCGGTGATTCATTAATTGTGAACCTGCCGGGCAAGCCTAAATCAATCCGCGAATGTTTAGATGCGGTATTCCCAGCGATTCCTTACTGTATTGACCTGATGGAAGGGCCGTACCTCGAGTGTAACGAGGCCGTAATAAAGCCTTTTAGACCTAAGGCAAAATAACGCGCCGCACAGCAAGATGACATAAACCCAAGCCTAGCTTGGGTTTTTTATTAGCATTTGTTGTGGGCTGTTGTGGTCGCGCTAAGTCGCAACTACGCAGCTTGACTTAGCGCCTATAGACACAGCTTTAATACTCTGTAATACGAGTTTAACTGCGGTGCATTAACGACTATTTTAATGCCTCAATTTGCTGTGCCAGTGTGGTTTTAGCGGCGTTGTCCTCTGCGTCTGTCACTATGCGCTCCAGCACTTGTACTCGTTCAATCAGTACCTGATTTTGTAGACTCAGCTGGGTGAGTTTATCCTCAAGCTGTCGATCGTTTCCGCCACCCAGTTGGCGCATTTTTAGGTAATGCTTAAACATCTCCGTGGCGCTTACACCGATAATAAAGGTCACCATAATGACCATGATAATAAATTCTTTTTCCATGATTGGCTCCTTAATTCAATGTTAGGGCGCGGCGCGCCCTCTGTGGGTTGATAGTGTTACAAACCGAAGATCACTTTTTCGCTCTTTAACGATTTTTCCATGCCGAATGCCAGTATTACCGCAATGGCGAGTGTGCCCAAGGTCGATACCAGCAATTGCAGCATGTTCATATCTTTACCTTTAATAAAGTCCATCAGTGCCTGTTGTTGACCCGAAACGGGCAACCACTGCAGGACGTCTGGCGCGATGTTGTAGCTGGCGGCCATCGACAGTGCCAAGGGCACAAACAACACCATGGTTAGATAGGACTGGGCTTCCTTAAAGGTTTTGGCCATAAAGGACACAAACAATTGCAAACAGGCAGCCATCAGGGCTACTGGGATACCGACTAGCAGCATCAGCGCCATAAATTCGCTGGTAATGCTGACGCTAAAGCCGAGCTCCTGCCAAGGCACGAAGGTATAGGCGACTTTAGACACCAGTAAAATCAACACTAAGCCGAGCAGGGCAAACAGGCCGACAGCAATGATTTTAGAGAGCACTAATTGGCGCGTGGTTAGCGGATGGCTGAGTAACAATGCCAAAGAGTTACGTTCACGCTCACCGGCGCTGGTGTCGATGGCCAAGTTCATCCCCGAGATAAACACTGAGTAAATCATAGTGAAAATGGCGATGCCTAAGATCATCCCGCCCTTAGAGTCGGTGGTGGCTTGGTCGTGCACATTCACTTTCAGGGGCTGCACCACGCGAGGGTCGATACCGCGGGCGATTAAGCGCAGGCTGCCCATTTCGGCGCTGTAGGCCTGCAACTGTTTCTCTAAGCGGCGAATCGAGTTTTGCAGTTTTTCCTCTGAGTTATCGGCAACGATAGTGATTTCTGCGCCTTTGCCTTGGTTCATCTGCTTGGCATAGTCGGGGCTGATAATCAGCTCGATGGCTTTCAAATCCTTCGCGCCAGCTTCGCCTTGGGTAATGCCCTTGTTAGACAAAAATCGCACTAAATCCGGCGCTTTGTCGGGATTAGTGATGCTGATTTTAAGATCGTCCGGGCTGGTCAGCTGGCCGATAAGCACCATAAATAGGCCGCACATGATCAGCGGCGTACCGATGGCGTAGTAGAGTCCCGCCATCACAGAGCGTTTATCGCGGGCGGCGTCTATCAGTTCCTTGCGAACCATTGCGATGATTTTGTTCATGATTATTCCTTATCCCAAGTTTATCTGTTCGCCATTAGGTCGAAGCAGGTGTTATCGCAATTTGTATAAGCGTTGATGTAGCTGTGAGTCATCATGCGGCAATACCCTCATCGGTGCCGATCAGCTGGATAAAGGCATCTTCGAGTGAGGCCTTACCCGTTTGTGCGCAAAGCTGTTCTGGGCTGCCGATGGCCACCACTCGGCCCTGCGCCATCACGATCACTTGGTCGCACAGCGCCGCGACTTCCTGCATCACATGGCTGGAAAACAGCACGCAATGCCCTTGGTTTTTAAGGTCGATAAGAATATCGCGCAGCAAGCGAGTGCTCATTACATCTAGCCCACGGGTCGGTTCGTCGAGGATAATATTGCTCGGACTGTGGACTATGGCTTGGGCGAGGGCGGTTTTCATTCGTTGCCCTTGGGAGAAGCCTTTACAGCGGCGATCGCTAATATCTTCGAGGCGTAGTTTGGCGATAACCTTGCTGGTGGCCTCTTTGGCGTCGCTGGCGGATAAACCGCTGAGTTCGGCGAAGTAACGGATATATTCCCGCGGCGTGAGGCGCTCATACAGGCCAAATGGATCGGGGAATAAACCGAGTTGCTGCTTAGCACCAATCGGGTCGATGGCGACATCAATACCTTCGATTTCAGCCGTGCCAGTGTCGGGCTTTAACAGCCCGAAAATCGTGCGTAAACAGGTGGTTTTACCCGCGCCATTGGGGCCGAGCAGGCCGGTGATCTGGCCATTTTCGGCAACAAAACTCAAATCGTTTAGGGCCTGCACTTCGCCGATGCGCTTAGAAAGATGGGATACTTTGATCATGACTTACTCCTTGGCTCCAGTGCTGGGCTTATCCTTGGGCTTATCTTTGGCAGATTGGGTTGCATCTTCGGTCGCGAGTGGCTCAACCGAGCTGGCATTTAAATAGAAACTACGGCGCACATCCTTTTTCAAACATTCACCATCGAGATCTTTAACCGAACCAGTACGCACTAACTCGGCGATTAAGTTATTGGCACAGGACTGATAGGCCACGCCATGGGTGGCGTATGGCGCGACCAAGTGTTTAGCGTTGGTGAGTTTTTCCATCGCAAGTTCCGCCCAACTTGGTGGTGTGGCAGGGTCTATTTCGCCCGACAGCAACAGTGTGGGGATAGCACTCTTAATAGGCTCGCTAAAGCTGGCATCGACGGGCGGCACTTTCCACACAGAGCATGATGCCTCTAGGCCTTCGAGCATAGATTTGCCAACATAGGAGGTTTTTGCCTGTTCACGCATCGCTGGGGTGATGCGATGGATGTCTTCACCGCAAACTACGGAGGCGTGCATGCCCATTGCCATGCCTGCACCATCGGTAGTTAAGGCATACAATCCGAGTAGCGGTTGATAGTTACCTTTGGCGGCTTGATGAATCGCATGGGGCACTAAGGCGCGCACATTGGTTTGATATAACGCCATTCTGATCGCGCCATAAAACTTCGCGCGGGTGAGTGTGAGTAAGGTCTTTTCACCCGTGACCGGGTCGTGTACTTGCTCCATCACTGGCCCTTGGCTGAGTTTGGTTACCACTTGGTCAAACTCGGCCCTGAGCTCTGGAAACTCGTCATGGCAGGCCGCGGTTTCTTGGCAGTCTTTAAACAGTAAGTCAAAGCCGCGCTCAATTGCCGAGCCGATTTCTAATACGCTTTGCTGCATCGGCACTACGCCGTCTAAGGTAACTGTGGCTAAGTGCTCGGGATACAAACGCATATAGAGCTGCGCCATGCGTGTGCCGTAAGAAATGCCGTATAAGTGCAGCTTTTTGTAGCCTAAATGAGCGCGCACGGCCTCGAAGTCTTTGACGGCATTAATGCTGCCGTACTGGGTGACATCGCTACCCGTTAATTGATCTCGGCATTTTTGCGCCTCGGCTAAGCTATCAACATTGTCATCGTTGAGGGCGAGTAAGGATTGTTCACCTGCATCGCAATTCAATAGATTTGAGCGACCTGTACCGCGTTGATCAATCAGCAAAATATCCCGCTGCTGACGCACTTTATTCAGCATGCTATCAAAGCTTGCCGCATTATCGATGGCCGATTGACCTGGGCCGCCTGCTATCGCCAGTAAGGCTTCTTCATGATTGACGTTTTTTACCGCAGGCAAGACCACATAATGCACTTGGATCTGTTTGCCATCGGGCTTGTTGGGATTCTCTGGCACAGTCACAAAGCCGCAGTTTAAACGGTCCGAAACACCGTCCACATAACAGGTATTTGTGGGTGTTGTTGAAGGAGCTGATTTTTCACTTGCCCAAACCGTTGCGCTAGCCATGGCGAGCATAAGTGTGCTCAAGCCTATGATTTTGCGAGTTGAAATATGTTTATGCCAGCCTGTGTTTGAACGCTTAATCGCAACGCAAGCGCTGGTCTTATGGGACTTCCTGTGGATCATGCTATCTATCATGAGCGCTTTCCTTTTTGCATTTCAGGATGAGTGTGTTACTTTAAATACAGTGTATCGGTGTATCAATGTATTAATACAGTGTGTAAAGACTAATGTTAGAACTTTTAAATGTCAACCCCAGCAGTGGTGAGCCAATTTACAAGCAATTACACGAGCAAATCGTGCGCTTGATTGTGGGCGGCCAGTTGCAAGAGGAAGACGTATTACCCTCAGTGCGCCAAATTGCTGAATTTCTTGCGGTCAATCCGATGACGGTGTCCCGCGCTATTCAGCAATTGGTCGATCAAGGTTGGCTAGAGCGCCGCCGTGGTCAGGCGACTAGGGTCGCCGCGCGTACCGAGGCAATGGAGTCGGGCGTGAGTCTGCTCGAGCCGCAATTAGATGCCTTGCTGGCGCAGGCAAAGCAGCTGGGCGTGAGTCTGCCCGAGTTACTGCAATTGATTAATGAGCGTTGGTAGCCTGAGTCGAGCTAAGCGAAAACGAGAATAAAAAGGACGCAATTCGATGGACCAAGACTGTACCCCAATACTAGAGTTTTCCAACGTAAACAAAGTGTTTCGTGGCAAAGGTGCCAGCGAAAAACGTGCGCTCAAGGATCTGACCTTACGTTTATCGGCCGGTATGGTGGTCGGTCTATTGGGACAAAACGGTGCGGGTAAATCGACCCTAATGCGCTGCGCCTTGGGGATCCTCTCGCCGGATTCGGGCGAAATCCGCACCTTAGGCGAAACGCCGGAACAACTTTCTTCTGCCGCTAAGGAACGCTTAGGCTATGTTCCGCAGCAACCCTTTGGTTATGAAGGCTTTACCGTTGAGCGCGCCCTCGATTTACACCGCAGTTTTTATCCCCACTGGGACATGCAGTTAGAGCAGGATTGGCTCACCCGCTTCGAATTAGATGTCACTCAACAGGTACAGCGCCTGTCCGTTGGTCAGCGTCAATCCTTGGCCTTGATCATGGCGATGGCCTATCGTCCCGAGTTGCTGATCCTCGACGAACCCGTGGCCAGCCTCGACCCGATAGTCAGACGCAAGTTTATGGTCGATTTGTTCGACTTGGCCCTCGAATCCGGCTCGGCCGTGTTGTTTTCATCCCATATCACCTCAGATTTAGAACGGGTCGCGAGCCATGTCGCCCTGATTAAACAGGGCGAGTTAGTGCTGTTTAAGGAGATAGATGCCCTGCGGGAAGAGGTGCGTTTAGTCAAACTTGCGGAGGGCGCCGAGTTACCTGAGCAGGTGCGTATCCTCAGCCGCGATGGCGATTCTGTACTGGTGGATCGTGGTGCCGTTGATCTCAATCTTACCGGCGTGCAGCGAAGTGAAGCGCTTAATTTGGAGCAACTCTTTGTGGAGTTACACAAATGAGTTCAGCTAAACCGCTTGTGCAACCTACTGATAAGCCTGTAACACAGCATTCAATCAATCCCTTTAACGGCATGCTGCGCCTGTGGTTATTTGACGTGGGCAGTGTGAGTTTTTTGGGTACCGGATTATTTGGCTTAGCCCTGAGCGTTTTGGCGGGATGGGCTGGGCAGAAGCAGAGTTTTGATATTTTTGTCGGCATGGGGATTGTCTCTACCTCAGCTGCGGTCGCATGGCAGTTGATTCGCTTGATGGCGAGTGAATGCTCAATCTTAATCCCCCGTTATCGGCAGAATATTTTTATCCAGTGCGAGGTGATGCTCATTGGCGTGTTTAGCCTTGCGGTGCTCTTATGCGTATTGTTTGATTTTACCTCTAGCCTGTCGCTACTGGTGTTTGCCCAAGGGATAAGCTTAGGTTTTATTTTGCTGTGTCTGCGGCACACCCAATGGTTTTACTCCTCATTTTTACTGTTTATCTTAGTGCCGTTTTCTAGCGCTTTGGCTGAGCAAGTACCATTGTGGCTGAGCATCATAGTGCTGTTTGTGTTGGTAGTGCTGATTTGGCGCCGCTGCCTAGTATTACCTTGGCGGGTGGAAGCACGCAGTGTGTACCTCAACGGGTTAGAAATGGGCTGGTTTTGGTTGCCTAATCTGCAATCCATGCGGTTTTTGAGCCGTTTCGAGCGTTATTTGCATCCGGTTAACTTTTTTATCGGGCCGATGTTAACCGTATTGCTGTTGTTGCTGCCCGCGCTGACATTGGTGCTGGGGGTATTATCCCATCAGTTTAATTGGGATTTTCCGGTGTTACTGCTACTGGCGCAGTTTTGTGTGATCAGCTGTTCGCTGGTGCATTGGAGTCGGGTGCAACGAGCGCGTGCAACAGAGTTACTGTTGTTGATGCCGGGTTTTGATGGCAGAACCGGTTTGGTTAATGCTTTTGCCCGAGGGCAGCAACGATTGCTGTATCTCATCAGTGTCGGCATGTTGCTCTGTAGTGTGTTTATTACTTGGCTCAATGGCGGGATAAGTGCGCCATTGCTGGCGCATTTAGTGATGAGCACCTATTGGGCTTGTGCCTTGGTGTTAGGGCTAGGTTGCCTGTGCCGCCGAGTGTTACAGGTTAGCTTGACTATGCTGGTGGTGCTGGGGCATTCACTATGGGTGTCTATCAGTTTAGCGGCATTGCAGCATGATGGTCATCTATATTATTGGTTAATAGGCGATCTTTTACTGGTTGTGTTGGGGCAAATTGCCCTGTTTGGCGGCCATAAAAAGTTATGGCGGGGCGATATCGTTGGGCTGTAATCGGCCTTAAATGACGTGATTTGGGCGACATTTGCACAAGATTAGAGCAAAAACTCTTAGTTTTTAGCTTGCCTTCAGGTAGAATGCTGCAAAAGCGGAACACTTGTAAGCTAAAAGGTGAGTCACTCATGTCGCTCGAACAATATCACGTAATTCGACTATTACAGCAGCAAAGCCAGTCGTTAAAGGAGGCTATTGCGCTGGAAGGTTTTGAAATGGCAGCCCCTTGGCATCAAGTCAGTTGGCAGGCATTTGATGAGATCAGCCATAAAATTGCACAAGTGTTGATTCAACTCGGCGTACAAGTGCAAGACCGCTGTGTGATCCTGTCACAAAACTGCCCACAATGGACCTGTGCCGATATCGGCATTCTGAAAAGCCGTGCCATTGTCGTGCCTATTTACCCAACCAGTACCTTAGAGCAAGCCAGCTTTATCATTAATGATGCGGCGGCTAAGGTGATTTTTGTCGACGACGCTAAGCAATATGCGCTGGCCTGCGAGCTACAAAAACAGTGTCCGACCCTAGAGCATGTGATTGTGTTCGATGCCGCAGTTCAGTTGGCTCAGGATAAACCTCAACATAGGCATTTAGATAACGTGCTAGCGCAGGCATATGACCAAAGTGCCGAGCTGGAGCAACGTTTAAAAGACGCGAATCTTGATGATCTGTTAACCCTTATTTATACCTCCGGCACCACGGGTGATCCTAAAGGCGTCATGCTGGATTACCGCAATATGGCTTCGACTGTGCGTCAGCACGATCAGATTTTGCCTTTTAATGCTGGCGATGTGTCTTTAGCTTTCCTACCGCTAAGCCATGTGTTTGAACGTAGCTGGAGTTTCTACGTTTTATGCCGTGGTGGCCATAATGTGTATCTGCAAAATACCCAAAGAGTAAAAGAAGCGATAAGTGCTGTGCGTCCGCATACCTTGTGTGTGGTGCCGCGTTTCCTCGAGAAGGTTTACAGCGCAGTACAGGATAAGGTCGCGAAATCCGCAGAGGGTCGTAAAAAATTATTTGCTTGGGCGATGAGGGTTGGCGAGCGTCAGTTTGAAGTGAGCCAAGGCCGCGCTAAGGGCGGTTTGTGGTTATCCTTGCAATGGCGTTTGGCGAACAAATTGGTTTACAGCAAGTTGCAGGCTGTGCTCGGTGGACGCTTAAAGTTTATGCCCTGTGGCGGTGCTGCACTTGATTTAAATGTGGCGTCTTTTTTCCATGCTATTGGTATTCCTGTGCTTTGTGGCTATGGCATGACCGAAACAAACGCTACTGTGACCTGTAACACTTTGGATAACCGTGTCGCGGGGTCAAACGGTAAAGTCTTGCCCGAAATCGAAATTAAACTGGGTAAAGACGATGAAATCTTAGTCCGTGGCGATACCGTGATGCGCGGTTATTACAATCGCCCTGAAGATACTGCCGCCGCCTTTGAAGACGGCTGGTTAAAAACCGGTGATGCGGGACGACTCGATGCCCACGGCAATTTGTTTATTACCGATCGTATTAAAGAATTGATGAAGACCTCTAACGGTAAATATATTGCACCGCAAAGGGTTGAGGGTGCTGTTGGGTGTTGTCCTTTTATCGAACAAGTGGCGGTGATTGCCGATGCGCGTAACTATGTGACGGCGCTGATTGTGCCAGCCTTTGAATCCCTCGAAGCATGGGCAAAGGAAAAAGGCTTAAAGTATGAGTCGCCTATTGAGCTGCTGCGCCATAGCCATGTGGTTGAGCATTTCGAGCAGCGCCTCAAACAGCTCCAGCAGGAGTTGGCTAGTTTTGAGCAAATCAAAAAGTTTACCCTGCTGCCGGAAGCTTTTTCGATGGAGGCAGGATTAATCACGCCGACGCTTAAGTTGCGTCGCAAAATGATTTATCACAAGTACGCCCATGAAATTAATGCTATGTATAATAATTGATTGTTAAATATTTGATCTTAAAAGGCCGCTTAGCGGCCTTTTTTGTCTCAACTACTTCCTGACGCATAGTTCTTAGCTTAAAATTCGCCCCGTTTACTGGTGCGCACGAGGCGCAAGGTGTCGGTGTAAAGGATAGTTAAATGGAACTTTCGATTCGTCGTTTATGCGCCGCTGTCGGTGCGGTGTGGTTATCTTCTTTTGTGGTCATTCCTGCTGCGGTTGCGGCGGAATATGACAAAATGGTTCACGGTCCCGTGGATCTTCCCAATGGCCAATGGCTCAATTTTTATCAAAAAGATCAACAGGTATGGGGCGAAATGCTCTATGGCGATGCGCCCGGTGTGCGTATTGACGATTACGGCCGCGCTGAAATCGTGGCGGTGTTTTACCATGACTTTGACAAGGGCGGTACTAAGGAAGTTATCGTCATGCTCAAGGATGCCGATGGTCAGCATCTACGGGGTTATGGCTTTGAGGGTGAAGAGCTAACTAAATTGCCACGCTTGCAAGCCGTGCTCGATGAAGTTGTACCAACCATTAGCACCTTTACCGTGGGTGGGGTTCGCAAGGTGTTAAGCCAGCTGCCACCACAGCAGTATCGTATGACCTATGAGGCGGAAGGGGTAAAAGATCCTGATATTAAAGCGATTTTGGATGGTACCTCTAAGCTCAAACCAACACTAATTGGTTATCGCAATTCTGAAGGCACAGCGGCGGATGTAAAAACCGCAGTGGAATACAAGCTGCGCTATCCCGTGACTCGCACCGATAAGGATGCCGAGGGGCGTGAACGAAAATACAGTCTAGTCGCCACGTTTGATCGCAGTGCCTACGTCGAAGAAGATGGCAGTTTTATGTTAGTCGCCATTGGTTATGAGGCCGACGATGTCGATTGGCTTAAAAATGGCAGCGAAAAAATCCCGCGAACAGGGCCTTTTTACGAATTCATGAGCATGGGCAGTACTTGGGCTGGTGTTGCCAGTGAAGCCAATTATGTTCAAGGCGAACTTGATGGTCACTTTGCCGCCTACGATGCCCGCAATGGCAGTGTGATGTATGCGGGTGACTATAAGCTGGGTAAGCAAGTGGGTAAATGGATAGAAGCCGACAGCCGTGAAACCTATTGGGAGGGCGAGTACCTCGACGGCCAAAAGCAGGGTAAATGGGTATTGCAGTCCATGATGGATGACGCCGATAACTACGGCTTTATTCACTACAACAAGGGCGTGCCCGATGGCCCGAGTGAAATCTATACCCCAGATTACGATTCCGGCACCGAAGGCGCGAAGAAATTATCCGAAAAGGGCATTTATCTCAATGGCGTAAAAGACGGTGAGTGGCTTGAGTCCGATGGTAGCAAAGGCCAATACCAAAAGGGTGTGAAGCAAGGCGCTTGGGTAGAAAAGGTCACCCAAGGGGATTATCGCTTTCAAAGCGGTGAAGGCAGCTACCTCGATGGTAAACGTTCAGGCCTCTGGGTATATATTCGAACCCCAGATGCTAACGATGCATTTACCACTAGGCAATCGGTGACTTACCTCTACAAGACCGAAGTCAACTATGAGAACGGCCTACGCCAAGGTGAGGCTAAGTTATTCAATAAAGATAATTTTATGTTTGCCCTTAAACATTATGATAAGGGCAGACTCCACGGTGAGAGTCTATGGTATTCAGCCCCGAATACTGTCAGCAATGTAGCTAACTATCGTCAAGGCGAGTTAGATGGCCCACAAATGTGGCTCGAACCTAACGGCGATCTGAATGAGTTGAGTCAGTATAAGTTCAATGACGCCGTAAAACTTAAACCCTCGCAGGATGAATGCATGATGCGAAAAGAGCCTTATGCAGGCGATTGTGAGGGTGTAATAAACACAAACAATGCCGAGACTAGCTCGATTAAAGATGGTGATCAGCGAGTGTATCGCGGCGGCCGACTATCCGAATTAAGCTATTACACCAATGGGTCAGTCGATAAAGAATATCGATTCGATTCTAACGGCCGCTTAATGTCTTTGCAGACTTATAAAGCGGGTAAGGAATATGGCCCAAGCATTCGCTATTCCACCGACGGCGGCTATTCGCTCGTGCAATATGGTCATCTTATCAATAACCGTCTCTCTGGCCCCCATTACACTTTCTATCCTAACGGCCAGCTAAAGAGTTTGTGGAACTATTGCCAGCAAGAAGGCGAAACCTGGAACGGTGAACCTTATTTCTGGGATAACGCCATTGCACGCTGCGGTATCCAGCGGGAATATTTTGATAATGGTGCCGTGAGTTGTATCGAGGATCTCGACAGCAATTATGCCGTGGATAAAGTCTGTTATGACCAGAATGGCAAGTTAGCCAGCGAAATGCTGCGGATTGATGAGCAACATGTGGTGCACAAGCGCTATATCAACGGAGTGATCTATCAAGAGGAACCTGGATTCTCGGATTTTTCCCATGTGACTAAGGGGCGCAAAATCTATCACCTAGAAAACCCAAAAAGCCATGGTGTGTTTAAGTCCTACGACAGCAGTGGCAAGCTCAAATACGAAAAAATTTATGATATGGGTAAAGCTGGCTGTATGAAAAAGTACGATGCTAACGGCAAGCAAACCCCAGATACCGCGAGCTGCCAGTTCTAGCATCGCGCTTCTTATTTCTGTTAGGCTTGGTAGGGATAAACGGGGTAAGCGCCTCGTTTATCCCATTCACAGCATAAAAGTATAAGAACAACAAAAGGGAAGTTTGCATGTCAGTCACCGAATACAGCCTCGAAATCCAGCCAAGATTTACCGAAACCGATGGCCTAGGCCATATTAACAACACAGTGATCCCCGTGTGGTGCGAAGCCGCGCGCACGCCAATCTTCGAGATTTTTAATCCCGAGTTGGATTTGCATCAGTGGAACCTCATAGTGGCAGGCTTTACCGTGGCCTTTATCGCGCCGACTTATTACGGCAAAAGTGTGACGGTGAAAACCTATGTCAGCCGTATCGGTAATAGCAGTTTCGAATTGACTCAAACCTGTTGGCAAGCTGGCAGTAAAACTGCGGAAGTGAAAACCACCTTAGTCCACTACGACTACAGTTGTGAAAAGAGTCGCCCTATCCCCGAAGATATTCGTGAAATCTTAGCCAGCCTCAATGGTGAAGCGGCTTAAATTCGCGTTCACTTTCACCGCACAATTGCAATTGCGCGGTGAAAACGTTAACGTGGCGGCCGCAAATGTGATGCGGATCACTTATCCGCGCCTTTATTCCTTCCGGCCGGATTTAGCATGAGATTTTACTTCACCCGAATGCGTTCTAAGGACATCTGTCCGCCACGACAACCCCTGAAAAAGATCGTTTGGTCATGGGTAGGCGCCTTTTGCGGCATTTACTTAGTCGCCAGTCTCGCCAGTTATATGAGTGATAATCTGCTCGGCACTATGTTTGTGATTGGCTCATTTGGGGCGTCGGCGGTATTAGTGTATGGCGCGCCACTGGCAGAGTTTTCTCAGCCACGTAACTTGATTGGCGGCAGTGTGTTATCGGCACTGATTGGTGTGGCTGTGTACCAAGTGTTTGCCGATTATATGGTGCTCGCGAGTGCTCTAGCCGTATCACTAGCCATCGCATTGATGTATTTAACTCGCACGCTGCACCCACCGGGCGGTGCAACGGCATTAATTGCTGTGATAGGCGGTGAGAACGTGCATCAACTCGGGTTTCTCTATGCGTTGATGCCAGTATTCCTCGGCTCACTACTGTTATTGCTGGTGGCGCTGGTCGTGAATAATCTCTCCACCGATCCCAAACGCCACTATCCAGTCTATTGGATTTAGCGTACCTGTTGCGAAGCCAGTTATTTCAAAAACTTCTGCACATACCAACAGCTGGCTGCTATCTCGTAATCTTGGGCTTTGGCCCATTTCAAACCGTGGCGAACTAAACGTTCGGCAAGACCTTTGCCACGCAGCTCGTCGGGCACAAAGGTACGGTTAAAGTCGATGTGCTGGCCATTGAGTCGGTATTCCAGCACGGCTTCATGCCCGTCAACGGGGATCACAAAGCGTTGTTTATCCTGTTGATGCTCAACAACGACTTCTATTGGCGCTTTTTCTGACATACAGCCTCCCTCTGATATGGCCTAAAGTGTTATGGCAATGTTGCCATAGACTCGGTAGCTTAAGCTTGCTCGTGTTGTTTAAGAATGGCGAGTAATTCCGTGGGAAGCTCGGCTTTTTGACCAGTTTTAAAGTTAAACATCACAGCGACCGAAGAACCTAGGGTCGTAATGGCCTGTTGCTGCTTACTAAATGCTTGATAATGCATGGTGAATCTATCACTTTGAATATCGCTGATACTCACGCTGACCAATAGCGTATCGGGGAAGGTCACTGGACGTTTATAGCGGGCCTGATTTTCGCTAATCACTGGGCCAACACCGGATTTATACAGGGCATCGAGTGGAAAAAGGCGGTTGAAAAAGTCGATACGTGCGGTTTCAAAATAGCGGAAATAGACCACGTTGTTGACGTGTTGCAGCGCATCCATTTCGCCCCATGCCACGGGGATTTCGGTCACTATAGGGTGCTGTGCGAGAAACTTTTCCATTGGACTTAGGGTTGGACTTTCCATTGCATTACTCATAGTCAAAAGCTCTAGTTAAAACGCTCGTTTAAGGCTGCCAGACTAGCAGTATAAAGTGCGAGCGACAAGCCTTAGGCAATAGTGACAACATTAAGTGAAGCAAGGAGTTGGCGATGATAAAACAGATTGGGGATACGGTTATTCAGGCAACACATTTTGCGTCTTGCCATTGTGGCGCTGTGGTGTTGGAGTTATCGCTGCCCAATGGCATTGAAAAGCCAAGGCGTTGTGATTGCTCAATCTGTCGGCGCAAGGGCGCTATCGTCGGTTCAGTGCCGCTGGCGGGATTGAAGATTATCAAAGGCGAGGCAGTATTAAAGTGCTACGAATTTAATACCAAAACGGCCAAACATTACTTCTGCTCTGTGTGCGGCATTTATACCCATCATCAAAGGCGCTCTAATCCCAATGAATATGGCTATAACCTTGGTTGCCTCGAAGGCGTGAATCCCTATGAATTAGGCGATGTGCCCGTTTGCGATGGGGTGAATCACCCTGCGGATAGGTAGATGTGATTGCCAGAAAAACAAAAAGCGACCCTAGGGTCGCTTTTGATGTGCAGTGCCGATGTTACTCGATCACTAGCTCATCGAAACTGCTGATAGTGCGAAAATCGCCCGTGCGCTGCTTGCTGTCGCGTACCATTTGGCAGGTCATCATGCCTGCAGCGTCGGCGGCTTTTAATTCTTCAATCACATCAGACACAAATAGCACTTGCTTAGGGCTTAAGCTGATGGTGTTGAGAATATTGCAGTAAGCTTGTTTATCTAATTTGTTACCTGTACGGGTATCAAAATGACCGTTAAACATCTCGGTTAAATCACCGCCATCGCTGTGGCTGAATAACAGTTTTTGGGCATCGACAGAGCCCGATGAGAAACTGTAAATACGCAGATTTTGTGCGCTAAAACGTTTAACAGCTTCGATAAAGTCAGGGAAGATATGGCCCTTAAACTCATCATGGGCATAACCTTGCTTCCAAATTAACCCCTGTAGGGTTTTGAGCGGGGTCGCTTTGCGGTCTTCACGAACCCACTGCTGTAAAATTTCAGTCACGCGCGCTAAGTCAGCCTCTGGCTCTAGGGCGATATCTCGGGTGTCGCAGATACAGTTTTCCACCAAAACATTGTGTTGGTTCTGCGCTAAAAAGTCTGGCAAGGCTTTGACAGAATAGGGGAATAGCACATCTTGGATAAAGGTTAGGTCTGTCGTGGTGCCTGCTGTGTCTACGACTATGGCTCTGATACCCATAATGTTTTGATACTCCACAATATGTTGGCTAAAAAATGCAACCCTGATCCTAAGCGTTATTGGGGTAATTGGCTAGTGGATTTCACCTTTAAGCCAAGGGAGAATGTGCGCCATATCACTAACTCATTTGGCTGAAAATCAATTAAATGAGTAATTTTAGAGGCTTATCTAGTGGATATAGGTGAAATACTGGATCTAGTGTGAGGAATTATGCTGTTTATAATCCAGCAGTTTGTTGTCGACATAAGACTATGGTCTTAATAGCTAAGGGAAATTTTGGCTGTTATTGTTGCTTTACTCTCTTTCGACTGAATTTGTGCGCCTTTACGATTTAAAGATTGGATTGAGCGCGTAGCAATGATGAGGCTGTTTATGAAATATTTACCCGCATTAGGCTTAGGTATTCTGTTGGCGGTATTGAGCTTTACGAGTTTTGCACTGGTTGCCAGTGCTGGCTATATGCATGCCTTGCTCGGGAGCGTCGATAATCTTAGCCCCACTAGTCCGGTTTATCTGGGGTTAGCTGCCCATGATGCGGGCTTATTATTGCTGCTCTCTGGGCTGATGCTATTTAGCTATCAGCGGCTTTTCCCTCGATTACCATTCGATTGGTACACTGCGGTGGCAATGCAAATGCCACTGGGTTTATTGGTACTGTGGGCGGATGGGGTTTCCTTTAATCTCACGGATTTTTACGGTGTAGCTAGAGCTTTAACTCTCTTTAGCGCCGCCTTTGGTGTGCTGATTATTTTTGGCTTACTGCAACGCCGTGGCCGCAGGCTTGCTCAGGCTTAATCGGTCATTTGTAGGCCTTAAACTGGCCTTGCAGGAATAAAATTCGTAAAATCATTGGCCTAAATGGATTTGAGTCGTCAAGAGTAGGAGCCAATGAGTTCGATTGAATTTGATATTCCCGAAGAGCACCGCATTCCCTTTCTGAAGTATTACAAACAAAAAATCGCCCCTAAATGTGCACCGTTTGAAGCAAAACGTGAAGGCGTAAACCAAAGGCGGCGTGAAAATGCCAAGTTCACCACCCCAATCTACTACATCTGCATCACGGTGATTTTAGGGGCATTTGCTGGGCTGCTCGGGGTGCAGTTTATGCTGGTGCCTATGGATTATTTTGTGCCTTTGATGATTGGCGTGTTTCTGCCCGTTCCCGTGATAGCGTTAGTAGTCATTGCCTCGGGTAAGGAAAGCGATGAACTCTATAATGCTGCCTTTGAAAAACTCTATCCCATTAGCCTTAAGTATTTTGGCGATGACTTTGCGCTAACGAGGGCGCCTAAGGTCGATTTCTCTCTCTTCCTTGAGCTGGGACTGCTGCCTAAAACCGATAAGCAGTATGCGCAAAATTGCCTTAAGGGAACCTATAACAAGGTGCCGTTCCAGTTTTACGAGGTCGATGCTTACAACACTAAAGCGAACGATAATGGCTCGGTTGAGCGGGAAACCATCTTCAATGGTGTGCTGCTGGTGTGCAATATTCCTAAGCGATTCAACAGTACTACCTTGTTAGTCACGGATAAGGGCAGTTTAAAAAATCGAATTGAGGGGTTTAAGACAAAGCTGTCGCGGGTCAAGCTTGAGGATGTGCGTTTTGAGCGTTGTTTTGAGGTGTATAGCAGCGACCAAGTCGAGGCGCGCTACTTACTCAATCCCTTGATGATGGAGAATCTCTTAGTCCTTAGTCGCGAATTAAATGCCGAAGTTGAAGCCTGTTTCTATCAAAAACAATTACTGATAAAGATCCCGACTAAACACCATTTCTTTATCAATCAACTCGATTTAGATCGCCCCATCGATTTTAAGCTCAATATCGAGCGGATGTTCACCGAGCTAGGTTATACCTTCTCGATCATCGATACTTTAAGGCTCGATAAACATTCTGGGTTATAGCGACAGTCGCCTCAATTGCAGCCACATTAAGTGGCTGCTTTATGCTACAGCTTAAAACATGACTTTTGGCACTTATGGGTGACTCCCCGTGTTAGTTACTATCAAGCTTCAAACTTTGATGGAGCAAGATGATGAACACGATTTTCACCCTGTCGCAATTTTTACATATCACCGCGGGCGCACTGGCATTAGTGTTATTTTGGATGCCTGCCATGCTGAAAAAGGGCAGCGCGAACCATAGTCGTTTTGGCCGTTATTATGTCTATGCCATGTACACAGTGGCGGCGACGGGCGTGGCGATGGCAACGACGGGCCTCATTGATCCGCTCGCGGTGATTAAACAGCCTGCGGCCAACGCCGATGCTTTAGCAGCGCAGATAGCGGAACGTAAAAATGCTTGGATATTTCTCATCTATATCAGCTTGTTAACTCTAGTGACCGTTAGGCATGGCGTGTTGGTTCTGCGTTATAAGGCGCAGCGTCAGCAATTAAAATCGCCGCTGCATTTGTCGTTAATGCTGAGCTTAACGCTATTTGGCCCCGTGATGGCGCTATGGGGATACCAAGAAAAGCTGATCCTCGCGATGATTTTCGGCCTGTTAGGCACTACGGTGGGGGCGGGATTCCTGCGCTATAGCGTTAAGGCGACTTTGACCAAATTAGAATGGTGGATAGAGCATTTAGGCGCGATGATTGGCTCGGGTATCGCCTGCTACACCGCCTTTTTTGCCTTTGGCGGCAGCCGTTTGTTTATCGACCATGGCAATGTTCGTCTGCTGTCGTGGATACTGCCAGGTGTTGTCGGTTTTGTGGTGATCCGCTATTTAAGCGGCAAGTATCAACGTCGTTTTGCGGATTAACCTGAAACGTAAAAGCATAGGGAGCCGTAAAAAGAACAGGGGCCGCCTAAGCTGCCCCTATATTGAGATGATTTGAGCGGTTTTACCCGAATTAAACCTTAGTCTCGGCGGCGGCATTGGCTGCCTTAGCGGATTCGAGCCACTGATCCATCTTTTGCTCCAATAAATCTAAGGGCAAGGCGCCATTTTCGAGCAATTTGTCGTGGAAGACTTTGATATCCAACTTATCGCCCAAGGCTTGCTTTGCCTTAGCTCGCAGTTCGATAATTTTCAGCTCACCCAGCTTGTAACCTAAGGCTTGCCCAGGCCAAACCACATAGCGCTCGATTTCGGACATAGCTTCTGAGCGGTGTATTCCCTCAGTCGCCACTGCATAATCAATGGCTTGCTCGCGGCTCCAATCCTTGGCATGCATCCCAGTGTCGACCACTAAGCGCACCGCGCGGTGTAGCTCAGACTGCAAGCGGCCAAGGTCGTTAATCGGATTATCCTTATACATGCCCATCTCGGCGGCTAACCGCTCGGCATACAGCGCCCAGCCTTCTCCCGCGGCATTAGAGTAAAAAATGGTACTCAGCAGCGGCAAGGTATCCGACAGACCGATGAGAGTCTGTAAGTGATGGCCGGGATTGGTCTCGTGATAGGTTAAGGTTTGCAGCGAATAGGAGGGCAGCGCCGCCATATCGTATAGGCTTATCCAGAAAGTGCCCTTACGCAAACCATCTTGAGAAGGCGCATCGTAAAATGCACCGCTGGTTGCGGCGGCACGACTATCGGGCACGGCTTCAACTGCAACTTCTTGATTCGGTAACTGCCCAAACCACAGTGGTAATTTGGCATTCACTTTCGCCAGATAGCCGTGAATGTCCGACATTAACTGCTGTTTGCCCTCGGTGGTATTAGGGTAGATATATTTAGGATCCTTGAGCAATCGCTGCATGCGCTCGCCAACTGTACCTTTGCGGTAACCCACTTGTTTGAGTAACACATCCATCTCGGCGGTAATGCGGGCAACTTCGTCTAATCCCAGTTGGTGGATCTCATCTGAGGTCTTATCCGAATTGGCGAGGTGCTTAATCATCGCCTTGTAGAGTTTCGCGCCCTGAGGTTGGTGCCCAAGTCCTGCTAAATGGGTAGCCTTGATGCGCACAGCTTGCAGTGCGGAAATCAACTGACGCGTCGCAGGGTAATATTTAGTCTCCACCAGTTCGGCGGCAGAGTTCGCCAACGCCTCACTGTCTGGTACTTGGGCGGCGGTTAGTTTGGCTTTAAAACTGCTAACTAAGGGATGTTCATTAGCATGGTGGACTAACTGTTGCTGTAAGCCAGCTATGGTCTTATCGATAATAAAATCGGGTGGGATTACCCCCATCTGCACATCTTGATCCAGCTTATCGATAACTGTACCCATGGCGGCAGGGTACATGCTTAAACGGTTGAGATAGGCCTTAGCTTGCTCTGGGGTGCTGACTGCAAACTTATCTTCCATATAGCTCGGAAACTCAACATGCAGCCCGGATAAGTGATTGACGACATAAGGTAAAAACCAAACACCGTATTCGCCAAGCATAGTGCCATAGGCCACGGTTTCGGCTGGCAACAGGGCGCCGGCGATTTCGGATTTTATTGACCCTAAACTCACTTGCTCCGAGGCGGTAAGCTGGCTGGCATCGATAGCATTGAGTTCGGTTAATATGGCCTTAAGTGCTTTACGGCGATGATTTTCACCCGACGGGCTGTAATCGGTCAGCTTAGAGAGTACATCCTTGCCTGCCTCATCCTCGGCCACGCCATAATAGGTGGCGATTTCGGGTCTAAGGGCAAAATAACGCTGGGTGATTGGCGCGAGTTGCTGCTTCAGGCTCAATACTGGGACGGCCTTTTCGGCCTTGGCCTGCTCCGCTGTTTGATTGGTCTGTGTTGGGTTTGGATCGCTACAACCCGTTGCTAACATGGCCAGAATTAAAGCATTTACTATTCTTTTCATCAGGTTACTCATACAAAAAACATTGTGGCAAATCCGTTGTTGGACTTGTGCCGCAAGCGTTAAACCGTGATTAGTGTGATCAAGCTCAAATTTGAACGGTTATCCTAACAGTTTATTGCACTCAAACTGCATAAATTTTGTTACTAGTTTTATTGATAATGTGGAGTGAAAAGCGAAGTGGGGGACTAAGGAAATCCTTATCGATCATTATAATGGGCAGCCATTTTCAAATAGGTAGCTTTCAAGTGGATTCCCATCCACATAAATCAGCAAAGCACCTAATTCATGTCTAACTGAAAAAGCATTATTCATCAACGTATCTGGGGCTGATAGGCAATACCATTGGGGCATATCTCGCTGAGGTTGCTGCCATTCAGTGGTTAATTTTTGCGATTGAGCGATTAATTGCTGTCTTTGCGTTGCATCTGGGAAAAGTTGCTCGAAGGTATAGGACTGTATTTGCTGTCCTTGAGGATTAAAAATGCCAATATCTGGGCCAGTTTCTTCCGCAACATATTTACCTACAGTAATCACAAACCCGTTGTCGTTTACTGCAAATTTGGCTGGAGCAAAGCGATAAGGCAGTGGATAGCGCTCGGAAAGCACATATCCAGACAGTTCATTCCAGATAAAAATACTCATCTGTGCTGACTGAGGTTTGTCTAAGGGAAATGAGCCTGAGTGGAGTCGCGCAATCACTCCTCCATCAGGACTAACCATCACAATCGACTTAGGTACAGGCCATGAACTGGCTAAGCTTTGGCTGGAAAACATTAGTAGCAGCAAACTTATCCTTAACATGACAACTCCATTTCGCGCCTTTAAGCTTGTTTGCACTAACTTACAGGATTCTCCTCTGTAAATTCAATGACATCCCTAAAACTAGTTTAGTCGTACCAATGTCTCTATTGAAAATCCCCTTAGTTAAGGTGCCCTAATATTAAAAATGAGCGCTTGCTCAAAGGTTTTTACATCCAGAGTGATTTTACTGAACTTAGCGGATAAGGGATTATCAGAGGATTAAGTAAGTCGTTGATGTTTATGTTGACTAAGGAGTTGTTGATGAGAAAAACCGCACTTTCGAGCCTTGTTTTTGCACTGCTTATAGGGTCTCCACTGGCGAATGCCACAAATATCACGACTGAATTTAAATCGGTTGAAAATATAAAAGATGTGAGAGCATTACAGCTGCAAGCGCCACAGTTATTAAGTTCTGGCTTGCCGAGTGAGCAACAGTTTACGCAGCTTAAACAGGCAGGTGTGGATGTAGTGATCAACCTTATGCCGGACAGTAGCAAAGATGCCCATCCCGATGAAAGAAAACTCGTGACTCAGGCCGGAATGGACTATGTGTATATTCCCGTGGATTGGCAAAACCCTAAAGTAGAAGATGTTGAAGCCTTCTTTACAGTAATGGATCAGCATAAGGAGAAAAATGTGTTAGTTCATTGCCTTGCTAATTATCGCGCCTCAGCGTTTGCCTATTTATATCAGTTAAAGCAAGGCCAAAAGCCTGAGATAGAAAAGACTATGGCGCCATGGAATGGAGAGTTATTAAACTATCCTAAATGGCAGGCATTGTTAGCTGATGTAAGTCAAAAATACGGTTTCTAATGTTTCACGTGAGTATGAATCCGCCCGCGCGATTGCTTAGTTATACGCTTGATGCGCGGATGGTATTTTGCGTTAAATCGCCATTATTACCACTTATATACCAAGTGTTTAAAGGCATTGTTTTTTAACAATATACGTTTTTGTAGAGTAAAAGTAAGCGCTACAAGTTAATTATTTTATAAAATGGCTTTAATTTTACGATTTTCCCTTCTTGGATGAGTTCGTTAATTATTCTACGGTATGAGCGTGTCGTTATTCCGAGTCGTTTTGCGCCAAGAGTTGATGAAAGCTTAAATTGTTCTTCGCTTGCTAAATTTTTAGCTTCTAATATTTGGTTGATAATACTCACTTTTGTTGATTGTGTCAGATTGCTGATAAGTTCGTGCATATTTCGATTATATCTTTTTGTAATTAATGACGTAATATACATGAACATATTTGAATCTTTTTCTACAATTTTTATAAAATTAGCTTTAGATATTCGATACATTACGCCGGATTTATTTGCTTTTATGCTAAATAAAGCACTGTTGTTTTCTTGGAAAAACTCCATTTCACCTAGAAATCCGCAGTAATTATCTTCAACTTTAAGAATGAATTCATTACCACTCGAGTTTATATAAGAAACGGTTAGGTTGGCATTTTCACAGAATATGAGTTCAGAAACATGCTTAGATTGTCTTAGCAAGTAGGAGTTCTTATGGTATTTAATCTCTGCAATACCAATAGCTTTAACAATAGTAGCGATATCATCCATAAGTATTTGTTACATATTCAAAACATGTTATTTGTATACAAGTATACTATCGCAGTATTGAATAGCAATCACTACCCTGGAGTATGAATTTGGTGAAAGTGGTTAAAACGCATTAAGTTAAGATTTATTCAATACGCTTTAACCATATTAAATAGATTAAATTTTAATGGCCGTTTCTAATGCGACTTTGACCATTTCATGGAGATCGGTTCTGCGTTCGTCAGCCGTTAAATGTTCATGCTGGGTAATATGGTCTGTAACGGTACAAAGAGCGAGTGCGCGGCATTGATGCTCTGCAGCAAGCGCATAAAGAGCGTTTACTTCCATTTCTACACCTAGTACGCCGTATTTTGCCATCAGGGTATAGTCATTTTCATTTGGTCGATAAAATAGATCAGATGAAAATACGTTGCCTACCTTATAGTTAACAGTTGTCGTTTTTAACACTTCAACACACGCCTGTAACAGGTCAAAGTTTGCGATGGCTGCCAGATCGTGGTCTAAAAAGCGAATACGATTTATTTTGGAGTCTGTAGAGGCTCCCATGGCAACAATTAAATCTTTCAGCTGAATATTATCCGATATAGCTCCACAACTACCTACTCGAATAAAGTTTTTAACACCGTAGGTTGTCATCAGTTCATGAAAATAAATCGAGGCTGAAGGTGCACCCATGCCATGACCCATAATTGAAATATCTTTAGATTTATATTTTCCAGTAAAACCTAATATTCCACGGACATTAGTGACTTCCTTTACATCCTCTAAATAAGTTTCTGCAATAAGTTTTGCTCTGAGTGGGTCACCAGACATAATAATTGTTTTTGCAAAGTCACCAGGATTCGCATTGATATGTGGAGTCGACATGTTTCACCTCTAAATTACATTAATGACACTAAGGCGCCTGCAATAGTACCTGACATTAAATTGGCCAAGATTGCGGCTAAAAGTACTCTTGGGCCAATTTGAGTGATAAGTTCTCGTTTATCTGGGCACATGGCAGCGATACCACCAACGACCATAGCAAGTGAGCCAATATTGGCAAATCCACATAGGCTAAAGACAACAATGGCCTGTGTTTTATCTGAAAGAGTATTAGATACTTCTAAGAAACTGATATAAGCAACAAATTCATTAATGGCAATTTTTTGGCCAATAATTGAAGCTGCAGGTATTGCTTCAGACCAAGGGACTCCCATGAGGAATGCTAATGGAGATAGCAAATAGCCAATAATCATTTCTAATGTAAGCTTATCGATACTAAATAAATTACCGATACTACCAATGATGCCATTTAATAATGCAATAATGGCTACAAATGATACTAATAATGCCGTTACAGTAATAACTTGGTTCATGCCCATTAAAGAGCCATCAGTAATGGCTGCTAATAATCCTTTGGGCTGATCAGCATCTTCGATTTTATTGTCATTATTAACTATATTTTGTTCAGTTTGTGGGCAGAGTAGCTTTGCAAATAATAGACCTGCTGGTGCGGTCATAAAACAAGCTGTAAGAATATATTTAGGATCAATGCCTAGGTTGATATATCCCACCATAGTGCCACCCGCGACACTGGCTAATCCACCTGTCATAACAGCAAATAACTCTGAGCGAGTCATGTTTTTGACTAAGGGTCGAACCATCGATGGGGCTTCAATTGGTCCGACAAAAATATTTGCTGTGGCAGAAAGAGATTCAGCTTTACTGGTACCTAATATCTTAGAGAGTCCGCCACCAATAATATTAATGATAAATTGCATGACTTTTAGGTAGTAGAGTACTGAGATTAAGGCAGAGATAAATATCACTACGCAAAGTACGTTGATAACGAAAACAAAGCCTAATTTATAGTTAGCTAGATCGCCAAAAACAAAGGTTAAACCAGAATTTGAAAAGGCAATTACACTGTTGACGCCACTGCTCATGGCTTCAATGATGGTGACTCCTGCTGGTACAAACATAACAAATGCACCGAGTAAAATTTGAAGTGTTAATGCTCCTGCAATGGTTTTAAATTTTATTTGGCGTTTATTTTCGGAGAATAGATACCCAATAAAGACTAGAACAGCAATACCGATACAACTCATGATTGTTGACATAGGTTCATCCATCATCATCTGGTAATAGATCATTTTATAGAGATGAATCATTCAAGATTTTTTCGTTAAAAAAACGGACATTTTTCCTATTTGAGGATAAAAATGTGGTTATTTGCAGAAAATCACATGAAATGTTTAATTTTTAATTTATTTCAATGTGTTAGATGATATGTGCTGGCAGTGTAACCTAATGCATCTAAATCAAGATTATGCTGTTGGAATTTAGGTATTTAGGCGATGTATCTAGTGCAGGAGATCTTGTCACTATTGTCAGAAGGTCTATTTAACTGAGTGAGTGCAGTTAAATAGACCAAAGCTTTGAAATTATTGATGGATTAGCTTACCGTTTTTTACTACATCCTTGCAGGGATTGACGCCGTAGCTGTAGGCCAACTGCGCTGGGGTGGCGATATCCCACAGACAGAAATCCGCCTGTTTACCAACCACTAAGCTGCCGACATTCTCTTCAATCCCTAGTGCCTTGGCGGCATTCAATGTTAAACCCGCAAGCGCTTCCTCTGGGGTTAAGCGGAATAGGGTGCAACCCATGTTCAGCATCAGCAGGGTCGAGCAGATGGGCGATGAGCCGGGGTTAAAGTCGCTGGCGAGCACCATAGGCACACCGTATTGACGCAATAAGTCGATTGGCGGTTTTTGGGTTTCCCGCAAAAAGTAAAACGCGCCCGGTAACAGCACGGCGCAGGTGCCACTTTCACTTAGGGCTTTAACGCCGGCCTCATCTAAATATTCAATATGATCGACCGACTTAGCCCCTAAACGTGCGGCTAATTCAGAGCCGCCCATATTGGATAATTGCTCGGCGTGCAGTTTAACTTGCAGGCCAGCCGCTTTGGCGGCGCTCAGTACGCGCTCGGTTTGCTTTAGGTTAAAGGCGATATTCTCACAGAACACATCCACCGCATCGGCAAGATTCTCGGCAATCACCGCAGGCAGCATCTTATTGATAATTAGGTCGACATAGCCGTCACTATTGTCTTTAAACTCGGGTGGCACCGCATGGGCACCGAGGAAGGTGGTCTTCACATCCACATGGTGATGTTTACCGAGTTCGCGGGCCACGCGCAGGATTTTTAGTTCAGTTTCGGTATCTAGACCATAGCCAGATTTAATCTCAACCGTAGTCACCCCTTCTTTGGCTAGCGCGTTTAAACGCTGGCGCCCGAGGTCAAATAGCTCGGCTTCGTCGGCCTCACGGCAGGCGTTAACAGTGGAAATAATGCCGCCGCCAGCACGGGCGATGTCCTCGTAGGTAGCGCCCTTTAGGCGTAGCTCAAATTCGTTGGCACGATTACCGGCAAACACTAAATGTGTGTGGGCATCAATCAGCCCCGGAGTGATCCAACCGCCCTTGCCCCTGTAAACAGGAATGGACAATACATCGAAGGCGGGCAGCTCGCTGCGTGGGCCTAACCAGGCAATTTTACCGTCTTTTACTGCGATAGCCGCATTGGTAATTGCGCCGTAAGGTGCTGATATGGAAGGGTCCATTGTTGCTACGTTAACGTCTATCCAAACCTGATCCCAAGACATTGTTATCCCTCGCTGCGTTGGCTTTTGGGCCCCGCAAACTCTTTATTATCGAAAGTTATGTGAGCTAGCTTGTATTTACTTGTATATACAAGCTAGGATTGTAGCCGCAATTTTGAACGTTTGAAAGTGTGCCCGCGTCTAGCACCTAGATTCTAGATTCTAGATTCTAGATTCTAGATTCTAGATTCTAGATTTTTATACCGAGGAAGTGTTTTGGCTACGCCTAAGTTTGCAGAAATTAAGCAATATATCATTGGCTGTATCGAGTCTGGTGAGTGGGAAGAAAATGCCCGCGTACCCTCGGAAAACCAGCTAGCCGAACTGTTTGTCTGTAGCCGGATGACGGCGCGTCGCGCCTTGACCGAGCTGACGGACAACGGCGTTCTTGAGCGCTCACAGGGGCTGGGCACCTTTGTTGCGGGGCGAAAGTCGCAATCCTCCATGTTGGCGATCCGCAACATTGCCGACGAAATCAAAGACCGTGGTCATGGTTACAGTGTGCAGCAGTTGGCTCTTGAGCAAGTAAACGCTACCGCGCCTATCGCCATCGCACTGGCGCTCGAAGTGGACAGTCCGGTATTTCATTCAATATTAGTGCATTGCGAGCAGGGGTTACCGCTACAAGTCGAGGAGCGTTATGTGAACCCCGCTTTTGCCCCCGATTACCTAGTGCAGGATTTTAGCTTGCAAACACCCCATGAATATCTGTCGCAGGTGGCGCCGCTGACCGAGGCGCATCATACGATTGAGGCGATTATTGCCAGTAGTGAGTTGCAACAGAGGTTAGCCATTCCGGCGACCGAACCCTGTTTACAGATTTTACGCCGCACTTGGTCACGCCAAGGGGTGGTGAGTTTTGCCAAATTAGTACACCCGGGTAGCCGCTTTAAGCTCGGCGGACACCTGACATTCAATAAATAACGTACGCAAACAGAGGTGAATGCTTATGGCATTCATCCGATGTTTAGCGACAAAAACACAATAAAAACAATAGCACTTAGCCGTAAGGCGAGTGAGTTCAACAGGTTGAAAGAGGACATCTCAATGGACAAGCGACACGACCCAAGCCGCCGTATTATTGCGCCCCATGGTAGCCAATTAAGCTGTAAAAGCTGGTTAACCGAAGCGCCAATGCGCATGTTAATGAACAACTTACATCCCGATGTCGCCGAGCGTCCAGAGGATTTAGTAGTTTATGGCGGTATCGGCCGCGCGGCCCGCGACTGGGACTGCTACGACAAGATTATCGAAGTGCTACAACGTCTCGAAGACGATGAAACTTTATTAGTGCAATCGGGCAAACCTGTAGGCGTATTCCGTACCCACGCCGATGCACCGCGCGTGCTGATTGCTAACTCTAACCTAGTGCCACATTGGGCAAACTGGGAACACTTCAACGAGCTAGATAAGCAAGGTTTGGCCATGTATGGCCAGATGACCGCAGGTTCGTGGATTTATATCGGGACACAGGGTATTGTCCAAGGTACCTACGAAACTTTTGTGTCGGTCGCAAAACAACACTTTAGCGGCGTTGCTGCCGGTAAGTGGATCCTCACAGGTGGTTTGGGTGGTATGGGCGGCGCGCAAACGCTCGCCGGGACTATGGCCGGTTTCTCTGTGCTTGCCTGTGAAGTCGATGAAACTCGTATCGATTTTCGTCTGCGTACCCGTTATGTGGATAAAAAGGCCACTTCATTAGACGAAGCCTTGTCTATGATCAACGACGCCAATGCCTCGGGTAAACCAGTATCTGTGGGCCTGCTGGCTAACGCTGCCGATATCTTTGCAGAATTAGTGAAGCGTGGCATTACTCCTGACGTTGTTACCGACCAAACCTCTGCCCACGATCCGCTGAACGGCTATTTGCCACAGGGCTGGACCATGGCGCAAGCCGCTGACATGCGTAAAACCGATGAAGCTGCCGTCGTTAAAGCGGCTAAAGCCTCGATGGCGGTACAGGTGCAAGCCATGCTGGATCTGCAAGCGGCAGGCGCGGCGACCTTAGACTATGGTAACAACATTCGCCAAATGGCCTTCGAAACCGGCGTTAAAAACGCGTTCGATTTCCCAGGTTTTGTGCCTGCCTATATTCGCCCACTCTTCTGTGAAGGTATCGGCCCGTTCCGTTGGGTTGCCCTGTCTGGCGATCCTGAGGATATCTACAAGACCGACGCTAAAGTCAAAGAACTGATCCCAGATAATCCTCACCTGCACAACTGGTTAGATATGGCTCGTGAGCGTATCGCCTTCCAAGGTCTGCCAGCGCGTATCTGCTGGGTGGGTTTAAAGGACCGTGCGCGTTTAGCTCAAGCCTTTAATGAGATGGTGAAAAACGGCGAGCTGTCGGCGCCCATCGTCATTGGTCGCGACCACTTAGACTCAGGCTCAGTCGCCAGTCCTAACCGTGAAACCGAATCTATGATGGACGGTTCAGACGCAGTATCTGACTGGCCGTTACTGAACGCTCTGCTAAACACTGCCAGCGGTGCGACTTGGGTGTCGCTGCACCATGGTGGTGGTGTGGGCATGGGCTTTAGTCAACACTCGGGTGTAGTGATCGTGTGTGACGGTACTGAGGCCGCCGCTAAACGTGTTGGCCGCGTGCTGTGGAACGACCCAGCGACAGGCGTGATGCGCCATGCGGATGCGGGTTACGAGATCGCGAAAAACTGCGCAAAAGAGCAGGGCTTAGATCTGCCCATGCTTAAAGACTAACAATTCAACACAAACCGTGAAAAACAACGACAAGAATACGGATGTAAAAATGAAATCAGTCAATCATTTAGTATTAACGCCCGGCAGTTTAAGTCTGGCGCAACTGCGTGAAATCAGCCGCCATAAGCTGACACTCGAACTGGCGCCAGAGGCGATAAACGATATCAACACCAGCGCGCAAATCGTGCAAAAGGTGTTGGATGAAGGTCGCACCGTTTACGGCATCAACACAGGTTTTGGTCTGCTGGCCAACACTAAGATTGCCCCGGAAGATCTGCAATTGCTGCAACGCTCTATCGTGTTATCCCACGCAGCGGGCACGGGCCAATACATGCAGGACGCGACCGTGCGCCTGATGATAGTGTTAAAAATCAACTCCTTAAGCCGTGGCTTCTCGGGTATCCGTTTAGAAGTGATTAACTTCCTTATCAGCTTAGTGAATGCCGAGGTTTATCCCTGCGTGCCTGAAAAAGGTTCTGTGGGTGCCTCTGGCGACTTAGCGCCGTTAGCCCATATGTGTCTGCCGCTCTTGGGTGAAGGCGAGATGAGCTACCAAGGGCAGATTATTTCGGCCGCCGAAGGCTTAGAAATCGCCGGCCTTAAGCCACTCGATTTAGCTGCGAAGGAAGGCTTAGCGCTGCTCAACGGTACTCAGGCTTCTACCGCGCTGGCGCTGGAAGGCTTGTTCCACGCTGAAGACTTGTTTGCTGCCAGCTCAGTGATTGGCGCGATGAGCGTTGAGGCGGCCATGGGTAGCCGCAGTCCGTTCGATCCTCGCATCCATGCGGCCCGTGGTCAAAAAGGTCAAATCGATTCAGCTATGGTGTTCCGTCATCTGTTGGGTGAAGAGTCTGAAATCAGCTTAAGCCATGCAAACTGTGAAAAGGTACAAGACCCTTATTCGCTGCGCTGCCAACCACAGGTGCTAGGCGCTTGCTTGACGCAAATTCGCCAAGCGGCGGAAGTGTTAGGCACTGAGGCCAATGGCGTGACCGATAACCCGCTGGTATTCCAAGATACTGGCGATATTATCTCTGGCGGTAACTTCCACGCCGAACCAGTCGCTATGGCTGCGGATAATTTGGCGATTGCGATTGCCGAATTAGGCGCGATTGCAGAGCGTCGTATTGCGCTGCTCATCGACTCTAGCCTGTCTAAATTGCCACCTTTCCTAGTGAAAAACGGCGGGGTGAACTCGGGCTTTATGATCGCCCAAGTAACCGCGGCGGCATTAGCCTCTGAAAACAAAACCTACGCCCATCCAGCCTCGGTCGACAGCTTGCCAACCTCGGCCAACCAAGAAGACCATGTGTCTATGGCGACCTTTGCGGCGCGCCGTTTGCGGGATATGAGTGAAAACACCCGCGGCGTATTAGCGATTGAATTGTTAGCGGCCGCCCAAGGGTTGGATTTCCGTGCACCATTAGCGCCAAGTGATGCAGTGGCTAAGGCCAAAGCCGAGCTACGCGAAGTGGTTGCCTACTACGATAAAGACAGATACTTCGCGCCGGATATCGAAGCGGCAACGGATCTGTTGTACACCGCCAGCTTTAATGCTTACTTGCCCCAAGGCGTATTGCCGAGTCTGTAATGCATAGTCTTTGGCGCCGATAACCCCTCTGCGGGTGAAAAGTGCTGAAGCAAGCGACCAATAAAGTGAAAGGCATAGCGATTTGCTATGCCTTTTTCTCATTTAGGGAGGGGATTTAGCACTTTAGCGCTTTTTGATCTTAGCCTTGGCAATCGACGGGTAAATACTCGTCGGGAATACCATTACTACTACATACCCAAGTCACATTATCCTGCTCGTCGACTTGTGGCGATAGGTACACCTCATAGTCTTGATAATCCCCTAGGGGTTCGCCGCCCACAAACCCGACTATGCCATCGGTGTAGAGATTAAAGGTGGCCAGTTGTGCATCCGTGAGTCCAAGGACTTCCAATTCTGTCGGCCAAGCTTTGTGGGCTTGGTAGTAGGCCGTTAAAGTATCTGTAATGGGCGTTAATGACTGATGTAATTGATCTATATGTTTAACCGCAGCATCGGTATCGGGAACGGTCAAAGTTAAAGCCGGAGTTTGATCAGTTGGCGCCTCATAACTTATCTCTGCGCCCATTTTTTCTTGGTATTCCTTATAGGCGGGAATCGCGACCGCTGCTGCCACACCGATAATCGCCGCAAGGATGATAATCCCGCCGCCTGCTGTGCCCATACGTGGCATAAACAAACTAAAGAGATAGGCAAATACACTGCGTGAAGGCGCCGTATACACTTTGCCTTGTGCGGTTGCTTGTACTCTTGCCATGCGTTTAGTCAGCCAAGGATAGCTGCTATTGATCTCATGGAAAGACATCCAAAAGCCGCTCGACTCTTGGGTTTGGCGAATATATTGATCGACATTCATCCGTTTCCACTGCTCAACCCCGGCGGCGAGTACGGCGACCGCATTGGTGGCTGAACGTAAGCTATTGCAGCAGCGCAAGCCGTGTAAATCACAGGTATATTCACAGGCACGGGCATAGGCGGCGCCGATCAATGGCAGCCAAGTGGCAAACACTAACAGCGGTTCTTTGCCAATATGGTTACGGCGAATATGGCCAAGCTCATGACCGATATAAAAGTTAATCGCGTCTTTATCCGACTCAAGTGCATCCACAATTGATGAAAACAGCACTATGTAGTTGCGGCGCAAAAAGCGGGTCGCGAGGGCATTTAACATACCATCGGCGGCTAACAGGTAGGCGCGCGGTGGTTCTTTAATCTCTAAACGCTCACAGCAGGCGAGGTATTGCTTGTGTAAATCGGGGAACTGCTCAGGGCTTATCTCAACCGCGGTACCTTTGAGGTAGCTGATAAACGCCGAGTGGGTGAAGAGGTAGATAATAAAAAACATCAGCACACAAATCAGGGCGATACCTTTAGTTGCTAAAATAAGTACAAGCCAAATAAGTCCTGAAATAATCGCTAAAATTGTAAAGAGTGACTTTTCCTTCGAATAGACGGTATCGGTCATTTGAATAGGGTTGTCGTTCCCTGCGCTAACCACTTGTTCCATGTTGATCCTTTTCCTAGTGAAATAACAAAGCGGCGTGAAAATAGTCAATTTCACTAGGAAATTCAATCTCTATAACTGGAATAACCGATAATTTACCTTTTCGTGCTAAAAATGGCTTAAGGTGCCAATACGGCGGTGCCATTTTTAATCGCGTTTTGCGCCAGTTCGTAAACCTGCTTTTCGGCTATATTAACTAGCTTTTGGTGTTCATCGCCGAGTTGCTCCATCTCTTTGCCCATCACTTCCATCGATGCGCCTAGGCTTTCAATTTGCGCGTTACTCTCAGCATCTTTTTCACCTGAGGCGAGATTGACTAACAGGTTGTTGGTTTCGGCACTGATAGCATCACCCTTTACTTGCATTTGTTCGCCTAGACGCTGCATTTTTTCGCCTTGGATCTGCATTGGGCGCACGGCCTCTTTCACTTGATTTACAAGGGCTGGATCGGTAATCACATAGCGGTTTCCGCCAGTCTTAACCCAGAGGTAATCCGTTTGGTAAGTATTGCCTTGTTGTTTGAGTGTGTTCCAATCTTGACTCTCACCCGCGCCTATCGTGAGCTCACCATCTTGGCGTACATAAATCCACGAAAAGTCAGGATAATTGCTGCTATTGATTGAAATATTGGTTTCGGTCGATGACTGAGTGCTTGTCTGCTGTGTAGCCCAAATTCCACAGGGGATAAGTGCGAGGATCAATAAGCCGCCGAATACTTTAGTGCGTGTGTTCATAATGCTTCCTTGTATGAATAAGTGTTTGTGATTAACTCACCTGTATAAGCAGAGTCCATGCCAATAAAATATTCTTTATTTATCAATCACATGTAGAAAGTGTCCGCCTGGCGAGCCTAAATGTGTCCGCGCGTTCAGTCTCAATGTGTCCGTTCAGTGGACACTTTTGGGATAACCCATCAGGCTGCACTACACTTAGTCGAGTTTGTTAAACACTGCTTGATTGCGGAACAGGCATTGAGTGGGTATTTGTGGAGTAGTGCTGTTTTTTGCCAGTTTGATAAGTGTATTTTGCTTAAGTCAGCTTAGGTTAAGCTGAGATGGCGTTAGCTATGGCAATGAATAGTGATTGGTCGTTGATATAAGGGACTCAAGAGTATGAGGTTAACTAAGATAATCAATATGCAAATCGCAGGAATAGCGGGGTTTTTAGCCATCGCTTTGAGTATGCCTGCTATTGCGGCTGAAAAGCCTTCCTTTGACTGTAGTAAAGTACAGCCGGACAGTATCGAAGATATGGTGTGTAAGGATGCGGGCTTAACTAAGTTAGATAAACAATTGGCCGAGGTCTATGCTAAGGCCACCGCAAAAGCTAAAAATGAACAGCCTCCGACGTTAAAAGCGCTGCAACGTGGTTGGGTAAAAGGTCGCAACGAATGTTGGAAAAGCGATGATAAACATGCGTGTATTGAATCGAGTTACCAAACACGGATTGCAGAGTTACAGGCGCAATATCGCCTCGTTGAGATGACTGGCCCAGTATTTTATGCCTGCGATGGCAACCCCGCCAATGAAGTCGTGGTCAGTTACTTTAATACTGAGCCGGCCACCTTAATTGCAGAGTATGGCGATCAAACTTCCTTGATGTTTGTTCAGCCAAGTGGCAGTGGCGCTAAGTATCAGGGGCGCAACGAAAGCCTATGGGAACACCATGGCGAAGCCAAAATTGTCTGGGGATATGAAGCGCCAGAAATGACCTGTACGGTCAAAACAGCTAAATGATTAAAAATTAACACCAAGCCCTAGGTTATAACTGACATCCCGAACATGGCGTATCGAGGTTTTAGTCTCATTGATATCATATTTGAATGAGAGGTAAATTTGCTGAGTCAGTAGATACTTAAGCCCAAATGTTGAGTCCGAAATATAATCAATGGTTGGTGTGTCAGGAAAGGCGATTTGGAGATCGGCATAGGTCTCCAATACGCCATCAAACCAATATTGTTTATAGTTGAGCGTGGATGCCCAAGCGTTGAGTTGATAGGTAAATATTTGGGTATCCAACCAAAAATGGTTGTATGTAACAACAAAGTCCAGTTTATCTCGTCCTATTCCCCAAAACCGATAACCCGGACCGATCGCGGCGTAATAGTTGCTAATTGGGAAGTCGAGTCTATCTTCTTGAAAATAATCTTCTTGCCGCAATAACCAATGTTCACTGATGAGGTAGTCAAGGCTGTAGTGGCCTTCAATCGTATTACGTTTGGTGGCGTTACCTTCGGTTTCATAGCGCACTTCACTTTTCAGGTTATGGCGCCATTGCAAGGTTTCGGCTGTGATATCGCTTTTTGCATGGAGTTTTTGGGTATTTTTGCTGTGGCTGGTGACATCGAGTGCGGCCTCAACACTGCCACTATAGCGCCATTCTGAGTCACTTTTTCGGTCTGAATACACCAGCTCACTAATGGGAATTTGTTTATTGTTAACCTGAACAAACCCATCGAGTTCGGAGGATTTTATGCTCACATCTTGTAGCGTACGGTTGATGCTCCAATGCTGATTTTGGGTGGTTTCAAAGCTTTTAATCGCGCTACGCTCTATGGATATTTTGGGGGAATAACTGGGTTTGATAACTAAGTGTGCTTCGTCAAAGCTTTTAATTTCGCCAGTGATTTTATCGCCATTTCTCAGTAACACAGTATCTGCCAGACTTTGCCCACTTAAGCCTGCCAGTAATATGGCTACAGATAACCTAGAAGAGTGATTTGGCATTAGTGGCTGGCTCTAAAAAATAAACAGTGTCGAAGATTTGGGCATTCTAGCCTATATGGCGCAGAGTAAGGCAATAACAATAGGCGAAGATTTCAGGAATTGGATGTTAGCACCCAATTCCCGATCTTGCTTAAGGATCAACGAGAATTGATTTCGGTGATTTTTAGATTGAGCAATTGTTTCTGCCAACGGTTTTTATCGACGCCTTCAACCCAAATCACAGGGCTCTTACGTTGCTCGCCCTTACGTAGGTAGGTTTCGGGCATGCGGAAAATCGCTTCCCAGACTTCCAGTTTTTCGGTTTTGAGTAAGGTGCCATCGTCGGCAAAGAAGCTGGCTTCGACCTCAACTAAGGTTACGTGCTCGCCGCTGGTGCTGGCAAGCTCAAAGGTCAAGCCGAGTTTATCCTGCTTCCATTGGCTCTCGCTGAAGGTGACTTTAATGCCGTCTTTGGCAGTAGAGCCTAAGATCTCGGGTCTGGCGATGGCATTGGCGGTCAGGGTTGTGACAGGTTTGGTTGCTTCAACGGCGGATGTGCTGCTGGCTACTGCCGCTGCGGCTGTTGTTACAGTAGAACTTGGGGCCGCAACTGTAGCAACAGCTGGCGCTTTAGCGGCTTTGGTCTCTGTGATGATATATTCCCAGGTAAAGTCGTCTTTTAGTCTGACCTGAGCGCCATTCTCAAGGGTAATGGTGGCCACATCGGCTGCCATCACTGAGGATGAGAGCAATAAGAGTGAACTAAGTGCGCTAAGGCGAAATGAGGTTTGCATTGATTTTCTGGCTCCGGTATCCATCTGAGTCAACATTCTGCCCTAACATAAACAATTTGCAGCATATTCGTCACTGTCTAAGTCGCGTTTTGATGAATAAAGCGGATTTAGCCGTAAGAGAGGGCAGGCTGAGTTTAAGGTATGCGCTTAGGGATAAAAAGTATCAGGGCGTTGTCATAGAGTCGGATTGTCTATAACGTCTGTAGAGGAGAGTAAAATGCAAGGTAAACATCGTACTTATGGACTCGTTATCGGCTTGATTTTCAGTGCTGTAACCTGGGCAGATGAGCCTCTTAAAACGGGCTGTGCTGCAAAATTGGCGGCTATAAGTGCTGAACTCACTGAGGCTAAGGCTGCTAGTCATCAGCACAAAGTGGCAGGGCTAGAAAAGGCCTATAGTGAGGTCGCAAACCATTGTGACGATGATAGCTTAACTGCCGAGCGTTTAGCTAAAATTGAGGTCTTAGAGGCTAAATTAGCTGAGCGCCAGCATGAGCTTACCGAAGCGATTGCCGATGGTAAGCCTATGGATAAAATCAATAAAAAACGCCAAAAGATTGCAGAAGTTGAATCTGAGCTTGCTAAGGCGAGAGCAGAGCTTGCACAATAACTTCGGACTCTTTCGGTTTAACCCGCATACCCTATGCTCAAAATGGTCGATTCAGTGCTGGAGTTATAACCTGCACTCAGCATGACATGCTCTGTTAGGCGATATCTTAGGCCTGCTTCGGCACCCCAATGTTTGGACTTATCTTCTTCCCACGAGGGTTTGCCATCGACAATGCGGGGTGAAATATTGTTGGTATAAGCTGTGGTGCTGATATAGAGGCTGCCGCCCGCATAAATGCTAAAGTCATTGGTTAAACTGTAGCTTAAACCTAAGCGCCAGAGGCTTTCTTGTCGATGTGATAGTGCGGGTTCTGGCACCTCAATATCGGTTTCACGACTGCGGGCATAACCAAGGTAATAACCCCATCGCTGATAATCATCATCGAAATGATAGGGCGCAAGGGTGATTCCGTAGAGATTGTCTTCTGCGGGAACGTAATCGAGCATGAGCGCTACATAGGGAGTGGTGGTTCTCTCAACTGATTTATCTGGCATCATCAGATGATTTGAAGTGTTATATTCCGTTGCCTGTAGCGGTTGGCATAGGCTCAGTAGCCCAATGCTAAGATAGGCGAATTTAGGTAAATGACGATACATGGGATGGCTTCCTTGGTAGCAGGTGGATTATTGTTCATTTCCTTTTGTGTGTGGTCAATTCAAAATGCTAAAATCTCTTTTAAAATAATTGGTTGTAAAATTTTTGTATCTTATGGTGAGTGTTTTTAAAGGGATATTTAACTGAGGGTAACCCAGTTGTTTCCTTTGTATGACTTTGTTGCGCTAGCGCCTAAATTGGAGTGAATTGTGGATCAGGAAATAAGGCTCGAAATTTCGGCATGGTTAACGGGTTTGGGAATTGACAGTCAACCATCCGACGGAATATCAACCAGCATTATGCTGCTTGCTTGCGTGTTAGTCGCGGCCATTGCCTATTTTATTATGCGCCGTGGGGTGATCCGCGCGGTTAACATGGTGATCCTGCGATCTAGAGTGACGTGGGACGATGTGTTTATGCGCTATAAAGTGCTCGAAAAGCTGGCGATGTTAGTGCCCGCTATCGTGCTCAATCTGCTGGTGCCTATAACCTTAACAGAGCATCCGGTACTTAGCGGCTTAGTTGATCGCCTACTGAGTATCTGGCTGGTGGTATTGATGATCCGCGCTATCTACGCGGGGCTTGATGCGGTTAATGAAATCTCTGACATCAATCTGGTCAGCCGCCGTCTACCGGTTAAAAGCTTTGTGCAGTTGTTTAAGTTGTTCCTATTCTTTGTCGGCCTTATCGTGTCCCTTTCTGTGCTCGCCGATCAGTCTCCTGTGTACTTCCTCAGCGGCTTAGGTGTAGCGACGGGTTTTGTAATGTTAGTGTTCCGCGACACGATTTTAGGCTTTGTCGCAGGGATTCAGCTCGCAGCCAACCGCATGGTAAGCAAGGGCGACTGGATCCAAATGGATAAGTACGGCGCTGATGGCGCGGTGGAGGAAGTGTCCTTAACCACAGTCAAAGTACGTAACTGGGATAAGACCATCACCATGATCCCCGCCTATGCACTCGTCTCGGATGCGTTCCGTAACTGGCGTGGTATGTCGGAATCCGGTGGTCGTCGGATCAAACGCGCGGTTAATATCGATATCAACAGTATTAAGTTTTTAACTGAGGAAGATCGAAATCGCCTGAGTAAAATCAATTGTTTGAAAGAGTATTTCCCCGCCAAGATCAGCGAGATCCAAGCGTCGAATGCTAAAGTGTCGGATCTGGATATGATGGTCAATGGTCGCCATTTGACCAACGTGGGGACTTTCCGCGCTTATTTGCAGGAATACCTGCAACGCCACGATAAAGTGCATAAGGATATGACCCTGATGGTGCGCCAATTGGCACCGACCACCGAAGGCTTACCGATTGAGGTTTATATCTTTACCAATGATACCCGCTGGGCTTTTTATGAGGCGATACAAGCGGATATCTTCGACCATATCTTTGCCGTGTTGCCTGAGTTTGGTTTGCAGGCCTTCCAAGCGCCGACGGGTAACGATATCCGCAGTCTGAAATCGGTGAAGGTCGAGGGCTAGTCTCGACTGACGAGAATCGCGGCGAGGGTAAGAAATACGCCGCCGCTGGTTCGGTCAAACCAATGCAATTTGTTGCTGGCCTTAAGGCTAGGTGCCAGCACATTGGCCATCGAGGCGTAGATCATTACAAAGCTAAAGTCGACCATTGCCCAAGTGAGGGCAAGAATCGCCAATTGCGGTAATTGTGGTGCGGTTAAATCGATAAATTGTGGAAATAACGCCGCAAAAAACAGTAGGTCTTTAGGATTGCTGATCCCTACTAAAAATGCCTGTTTAAAGAGTTGTTTAGGCTGACCATTTCCTTCTTTTTTTGCCACTTCCAATGGCTGAACGTGCTGTTTTGTGAGCAATAATTTGATACCCAAAAACACCAGATAGGCGCCACCACACCACTTGAGTATGGTAAAGCCGTATTCCGAGGCGCTGATCAGTGCCCCTAAACCTGCCGCCGAGGCCACCATTAATACCAGTGCGGCGCACACACTACCAAGCCCTGTGGCTATGCTGCGTTTTTTACCGAAATGAATACCGTGGGACATAGACAACATTGCAATAGGCCCAGGAGAAATACCAATCAAAACAATCGCAAAAAGGTAGAGTAACCAAGTTTCGGTCTGCATGTTTTGCTCCGAGTTAGATGAGAGAATTAGCGTTTGTTATCGGGTGAATAATCAGGGATGACCTTGGGATGACGTCCCTTAATGCTGCGGTAAAAGCATAAAATCTCAGCCATATCTTGCTCTATATCCGTGGGTTGCAGTGGTGAACGGATCACCACGGCTTTACGCGCAAAATCTAAGCCTACAGGGACAATAGCGACCTGCGCTTTGGTCGCGATATGGTAGAAGCCGCATTTCCAACGGGTAACAGGGCTACGCGTTCCTTCGGGGGCGAGTGCCAGTTTGTATTCGGACTGAGTGGCAAACAGTTGCACCGCAGAATCGACTAAGTTATTGTTTTTACGCCTATCAACTGGGCTACCACCAATCGCTCGGAAGAACCAACCCCAAGGTGGAATAAATAATTGATGCTTACCAAGGAAGTGGATGCGCGTAGCCAATGCACCGCGGGCGAGTACCCCAATAATAAAGTCCCAGTTACTGGTGTGTGGTGCGACAATGACAATGTATTTGGCTTGATTGGGGAGCTCCCCTTGGATTTGCCAGCCTGAAATTTTGAGTAGCCAGCGGCATAAATGTGTAAACATAGTGTGGTGCCCAGAGTCGAAAAATGAATAATATCATTAGCTTTTTTTAATTATAAATCGACTTAGACAAGATAGTCTGGGCCGAAATACTGATAATACAGTCTAACCTGATTGTGAGGGAGCGGTACTATGTTGCGACAAGGATTGATAAGAAAACCCATTTTGCAGTCTCTCGCGGCGCTTTTGCTGCTATTTGTTGGGCAGGTAAGTGCGGTGCCAACTGATGAGATTACCCAAATGTTAAAAGGTCAGGAAGATGCGTGGAATCGCGGTGATCTTGATGCTTACATGCAGGGTTATTGGCAGAGTGAGCAGCTTAGATTTGTCTCAAACGGTAAGTTTCGTTATGGCTGGGAAGAAACGCTTGCAGCCTATAAGAAAAATTATCCCGATAAAGAGGCACTAGGAGAGCTGAAGTTCACCATCAAAGAAATCAAAATGCTCAGTAACTACGCCGCAATGGTGGTGGGTCGCTGGGATTTAAAGCGGCAAAAGGATAGCCCGACAGGCGTATTTACCTTGCTGGTGGAAAAAATTGATGACCGTTGGGTGATCACTATGGATCACAGCTCTGACTGATATACTAAAAATCGGCTAAGCAGTCGGGCTGTTGCGGTAATTGGGACGGTAGGGTGAAGTGAAAATCCTGTTGTCCCAAACGTCGTCCCTTGCCATCGTATCTCACCTCAGTGAACTGAACTTCCCCTTGGGCATTTTGTAGCAAAATGCTGGTGGAACGAGTGCCATAGTCGGGGTGGCAAATATAAATCGCCGCGAGTCGGCGTTCCCACTCTAGCCCGACGCCAGTGTCGGGTAGCTCGTTATCCTGTGGCCGAGAATCATCCTGCATCAACCGTATAAGTGACTCTAGCTCAAGCGGTCCCGATTGTTGAATAAGGGCCTCGAGCGAGCGCTGACCTTTAGCCATTTTCGGCCAAATATCATCGAGCGCGCCATTGCTAATCGCGTGGAATCCTGTGGTTAATTTTACTGTTTCCCGTTTAAGACTGTTAAAGCAGTAGAGATGAGTCCCTTGGCCAAACACGAGATTGAAGGGTTGATAATTTTCAGCGTGTTCCACAAGCCAGTTAGGGCAGATCAGCGAGCCCGAACTTAATGCCTGAATGACAAGTTCGCCACGGCTACGCATCGGCTCTTGGGATTTTTGAGCCACCCTGAGGTTAGTGACTCCGGCAATTTGTCCCTGCTTATTCACCCCAAACCAAGTACCGCCCGCCTGTAAATCTTTGCCCGCGAGCATATTCTGCTCAGGCGGCCAAAACTGTGCAGGTGCAGTAGGCCTGTGGTGAAACTCATCCCGATTCGCACAAATAATCAGTGGATACTGGGGATGAGTATTAAGGGCGACGAAAAGTATGCACATAACAGGCTAAGTTTATCCAAAGATGGGGTTAACTTAGCCTGTCTGTCGGCAAATGAACAGTGTTAGTGCTGGTGCTTATCGCTATGGGGATGGCTGTGGCCGCTAGTCTGACCGTGTGAATGAGAGTGGCCATGCCCGTGCACATGTGATGTTTCGGCTGTTTTAGCATGCGCGTGCGCATGATCATGGCTGTGTTTATGGCCGTGGGCCACAGGTTTTAACATCATTAAGCGGCGCAAGAATTTACGAGGCCCGAGGCGCAGTAAGCTGGCTGCAAATAAGGCTGATAAGATCAGCAGTGCCGTGAGGTTAATGGCTTCTGGTAGAGTGAACAACGAGAACCACATGGGCAACTTAAGGGCAGCAACGAGGGCTATGGCAATAATTGCCAGCAAAATCCCCCGTTGCGACCAACCCATAAGCTTAAGTTGAGCGATATTCAACACCGGAGCGGCAATCAAAGGCAATACGATGGCCAGCGGACTCCAGCCGCTATAGGCTAAGGCGATTGACAATACGGCCGCACCTAAATTGCAGAAGCGCATCGGTAAAAATACCAGCAATAGCACGGTAATCTGTAATATAGGGTTACTTAACGGTACCGAAGGGTGACCAATCAAGTTAACTAATACCAAGCTGAGGAGCACCCAAGGTGCGCTGCGATCAACCAAATGGGCGAAACCAAAACGCAGGGTTTGGCTTGGTAATTTAGTATGGGGATCGGTAATATCGACCCGCGCATAGGCTAAATAGGCACTCATGATCAAGACGACTAAGAGTTGAAACAGCGCTAACCAAGGGCCAAGCAATAGCGCCGTCAGTACTAGGGCTTCTGGGCCTGCTAAACGTTGGAACCAACGACGGGCGAGGCTATTGTCCTGTGGTGTTAAACCAAGCTGGAATCTTAGTGCTGCTACGGCGTAACTGAGTAATAGCACTGGCGCTATGGTCATTAGCCATGTTGTTAGCTGCTCTGTACTGTGGTCGTGATGGGCATGTTCGTGGCCGCCAGAATCCATCAATAACAGCATCATTAATAAACCAATACCGAGCAAACTGCCGATACCCGCCTGATATTCATACTGGCCTTGTTTATCTGTTTCCTGTTGACCATGTGGCTGATGTAACACCACATGCAGAATCGAGCCTGTCACAAAAGCTTGTAAATAAACGGTTTTATCTATGCTCATGTGTGATAAAAGCTGTTCGCTAGCAAAATAGCCAATACTCGTGAATAGCATAATGGCGCCAAAAATAACCAGCGTCCAACGGGCACCAAGATGAGGTTTTAGTATCCACCAAATAGCAAAACCAACAGGGAGACGATGGAGTATAACGCCCAAGGCTAACAAAATGGAGTTGCCCTCATTTTGGGCTAATACCATAGCGCTCCCATCTGTGATGGTGTGCAGCAATAAGCCACTAATGCCAAGAAAAAGGGCAAAATTATGCGTAATTTCAGAGTAGCGGTGGAACAAGCGTTCACTGGCTGTGGGCCCCCACAGGCCGAGTACTACAAAGACGATGGCCAGCAGGCCGCCATGCTCGAGAAGTTCAGGTAGAATATGGATCAGCACTAATCCGCCTAAGGAGACGAAAATAAAGCCATCAAGTCCCTTCTGCAATCCGCTGCCTGATGCAAAGTAGCGGTAAAACAGTGGCCCGATTAAGAGTGCGAGACAACTAGCAAGAAGATAGAGCATGGATTCCACGAAAATTGGCTGAAAAAACGCTGTAGTATACCAGTTGTAATTTAAATGAGCAGCGACTTACAGGCAATTTACTCAAGCGAGATGTTGTGCTGTGGCTTGTAGTAAAAATGAATCAACGACTCAATGGCTTATGGATGATAGGTAAAAAACCGCTAGAGGATCATGAAACGGCACTCATAATCCATCTTAAGGAATTTTCTAGATAATTTTTCACATCTGTAACGCGAAAAAGTTATACAATATGTGCTCATGTTGGCTTAGACGTTGATAAAGTTAAATGGATATATTTTCTGCTGCGGTAATGTTGTTTCTCATCATGGACCCTCTCGGTAATTTACCGATATTCGCGTCGATTTTACGGCATATTGATCCTAAAAAACGTCGTAGGGTTTTGATTCGTGAACTCATTTTTGCATTAGTGATCATGTTGGCCTTTTTGTATGCTGGCGAAGCCATCTTAAGTTTCCTAAATCTGCGATCTGAATCGGTCAGTATTGCCGGTGGGATTATTTTGTTTCTGATCGCGATTCGGATGATTTTCCCCCAGCCGGGTGGTGTGGTTGGGCTTGCAGCAGGGGAGGAGCCATTTATCGTGCCGATGGCGATACCATTAATGGCGGGACCATCTATTCTTGCCGCGCTCATTTTACTAGCGCATACCGATAGCTCACGTATGGGGGATTGGACTATTGCTCTCGTATCAGCTTGGGGCGCGAGTGCGGTTATTTTAATGTTTTATAAGCTCTTTACCCGTATGTTGGGTGAAAAGGGGTTAACGGCTGTTGAACGTTTGATGGGGATGGTGCTGGTAATGATATCGGTACAAATGTTCCTCGATGGAGTATCAAACTATATGAAAACTGCTGGGTAAGCGTATTGCACCAAGTTATCAAAAACCGCATTACATCGTTAATGCGGTTTTTTTATGGCAAAAAATCGCTGTTGAGGATGCTTGCTGAACCAACGCTGACAAAAGTATAAAAACCATCACCTTCCAATCTGTATCAAGTTGTTACACTCTTGGTGTCCTGATATGTTTTCACATCCCATTGAAGTTGGCTTTCCGATGAGGGAAGACAACCAATAAACAAACTTGCCATAGAGCAAATAGGCACTAGCCTTAAAAAATAGCTTGGCTATAACAGCGCAGATTGTGACGGAAGGAAGACGGTAATGCGAAGTACAAAGAGTATCACAGCGTTTGGATTGATGTTGGCCTTGCTGAGTGGCGCGAGTATTGCTGCGCCCAATCACACGCCAGCGGATGCAGGAGTCATTAATAAAGAGCGGATCCTCTATTGGCTGATTAAGCGGGGTGAAGTCTCAGAGGATGCCAGCGATAGCGTTAAGCAAGCGGCCGTTGAAGCCTTTATTGCTCGCGCAAGTTTCGCACAGCCTAAAGAGCCTAGAATGGTGATTGAGGCTGAGCATGAACGCCTGCAAAAAGCCAAAACATCAGCGGTGATGCGTGCCCCCGCACAGCGTGTTTTAGCGGATGCAGATGTGACTAAAACGGTTAAGGTATTAACCGTACTGATTGATTTTCCAGATTTAAAATATAATAACAACGGCTTAACAGCGAGTGATACCGACATGTATTACTCGAGTTATCCTGCTTCTCACTACAAGAATTTACTCTTCTCTACGGCTGGTTTTAGTGGCCCGCAGGGGCAAACTTTAGATTCGGCCTATCAGTATTACCAAGCCGTTTCGGGCAAAACCTTCTTCTTTAGTGGTGACGTTAAAGGTTGGTATACCGCTAGCCAAAATGCTGATTATTATGGCGCTAATGATGCCGACACTGGCAACGATGTTAATGTGACTGAACTGGTTAAAGAAGCAGTATCGCTAGCCGTAGCGAATATGTCAGCTGCAGAGCTTGCAACCTATGATATTGAAGACCCATATGATTTAAATGATAACGGTAACTTAAATGAAGCCGATGGCATTATTGATCATGTGATGATTTTCCACTCCAGCATTGGGGAAGAAACTGGTGGTGGTAAGTTAGGAGCAAACGCTATTTGGTCGCACCGTTATTACGTGGATCAAGGTACTCAAGGCTACACTTTACCGGGCTCGAGCAAAAAACTCTTTGGTTACACTATCCAACCGATCGATGCCGCGACTGGGGTCTGTACCCATGAATTTGGTCATGATCTTGGACTGCCCGATGAGTACGACACTACAGACAACGCTAACAAAGATGGTTCGCCTGTTGGTTATTGGTCTTTAATGTCGGGAGGCAGTTGGACAGGGGCTATTCCTGGTGCGCAGCCGAGTGGTTTTAGCCCCTACGCACGTTCGTATTTACAGACAAAATATAAAGGAAAGTGGCTTAACGAGCGCGAGATTAGTTTAGACAGTATTCCTAAATCGGGTATGGAAATCACGCTTAATCAGGCGATAAACCAAGATGCCGTGAATCAAATATCGATACCGCTTCCTGCGGCACAAATTGCCTTTAAAGCACCTTATCAAGGGAGTTACCAGTACTACTCTGGTCAAGGTAACATGCTGACAAACAGTATGAGTTTTACCGCAACCTTGCCTAGCACCAGCGAAAAACTCACACTCTCTTTGCAGGCGAGTTGGGCAATTGAGACTGACTATGACTATATGCAAGTTAAGGTTAATGGTACGGCGATTGCGGGGAATTACACTAAGTCGATCAACGCCATTAACAATGCCCGACATATTATCACTGGTAAGTCATCAGACATCTCTACCGCAGTGGGCAGCGATGCTTGGGTTGCCTTGGAATATGATTTGTCAGCCTATGCAGGTAAGAGTGTCACCATTGAATTTACCTATGTGACCGATGAGGCGGCAATTGAGTCGGGGATTACTATCGATAATATCAGTATTAAACAGGGTGTAACTGAGCGGTATGCCGATAATGCTGAGGTGGCTGGTAAAGCGACTCTTGTGGGTTACAGCCGCATTACCAGTACTCGCCCTGGCGCCGCATCCCGTTACCTTATTCAATTACGCAGCCATAATGGTGTCGATGCGGGCTTAAAGAGTAAAGGGTTTGACCCTGGTGTACTGCTATGGCTAGAGAATGCCAGTTACAGCGATAACAATGTATCGGATCATCCCGGCCGTAGCTTGATAGGTGTGATTGATGCTGACCAGAATATGATTGGCACTCTTTCTACCGATGAACAAATCCGTGATGCGGCTTTTAGCATGGTAAAACAAACAGCTTACTCTGGGGACAATAACCTCGATGCGGTCAGTCTTTTTGATGATAGTTTGGATTACAGCGCACCACTACAACCTCAGTCTGGCATGCAACTGCAACAACTTGGGTTGACGATGCAAGTGGTCTCTCAGGCCAGCGATAACCGCACCGCGGTAATTCGTTTAGCCAATGCGAATGCCGATCCAGCGTTAGCTCCGTTAACTGCGGCAATAAATCTGAGCCAAAATGCCTTAACCGCCACCGTGGCCGCAGTGGTTGATGGTGGCGAGGGTGCTTACACCTATGCTTGGGATTTTGGCGTTGCCGGAGCGACGAGTAATTCATCGTCGGCGAGTTATACCTACGCGAGCGCTGGAACTTATACGCTGACCTTAACGGTAACCGATGCAAAAGGCGCAATTGCCACCGCGACGAAAACGGTGGTGATGAGCTTGCCCTTAACTGCTGGCTTTAGCGTCATTGCCAACCAGCTTACGGTGAAGTTTAGCAATACCTCGGCAGGGGGCGTTGGTAGCCTAAGTTATACATGGAACTTTGGCGATGGCACCTCAAGCACTTCGGCATCGCCTTCCCACACTTATGCTCAGACGGGTACTTACACAGTGACACTGACGGTGAAAGATACACAAAATGCCACTGCCAGCAGCAGTTCAAGTGTTACCGTATCTGAGCCAACGACGCCAGGCGAAACCCCAAGTAGTGGCGGTGGTGGCAGTCTAGGTTGGCTAAGCCTGATGTTGCTCGGTGGTTTTGCATGGCGCCGCCAGCGCCAATAAGAAGGGATTGTTCTAACGAAAAATGCCTCTGATATAGAGGCATTTTTGCTTTAGCTTAAGAGAGCTAGGGTTGTAGCCTCGCCATCGCTTGTACAGCGGCCGGAAGGAACATTTCACTGACAAACATTTCCTCTTCGTCATGGTGAAAATATCGGCGTCGGCCCCAAAGTTCATGCTCGACGTTTTGCGCTAAACTCTGTGCCAGTTGGGCAAGGCGGCTATCTGTGTCAAAGCGGGCGATTTCAATGCGACCAGGAATGAAGCTATCTTGGCTGAATAATAATTCGCCGAGCGGGCGTGTACCTAAGCCTAAAAAATCGGCTTGGCGTGTCGATAACAAAGACTGAGGGATCAAGGTTCTGGCAAATACCCAAGGTACAGAATCGAGGCAGAGTAACACTTCGCGCACCCAAACGGTGTTTTGCTTAGGATATTCCCCTTCGAGCGGGGCACATTGGCCTTCACCAAGAATTTTGACTTCAAACTTATCGCAGCAGGTTTTGAGTTTTTGCGTCAGGCTTCCTGGCGCCAGTAACCATTCCTTAAGGGGAGAAGCGGGAAGATTTTTGGCATTATCGGCACAAAACCATTGAATAGATTCGCCATAGGGAAAGCTTAAGCTGGTCACATTCATTAAATACTCGTTACAATATAAGCAAACGTCGGCAGTCTACCAGATAGATTGGGAAGTTTCTTCCATTGACCATTATTGTTTTTAGGGAGCTGTAAACCGCGATGAAAAAATTATTATCAGCCTGCCTGATCTTGCTCAGTGCTGTGTTTAGCGCATATGCAGCCGACGAGAAAGCTCCACCCCCTACTGGGGATTTCGCCTATTACGGGTTTGAGCCCGAAATTGTGACTAACTATATTTCAAACCGCAAAAAGCTCGGGTTTGTAAAGATCAGTGTTGAGCTGATGGTAAAGAGTCCCGATGATTTAGTGATCGTTGAGCGCCATGATCCACTGTTGCGTGCCGCCATTATTGAGGTGCTGGGTAACCAAGCCGAAGAAAAAATTAAGTCTCTTACTGGCCGTGAGGAAATCCGCCGTGAATGCTTTGATATGGTCAATAATCTGCTGACCAAGGAAGCGGGTAAACCAATAGTAGTCAATCTACTGTTTACCTCTTATCTTTACGATTAATCCAGCCAATAGGCTAAGGGTCGATCTTTGGATTGGCCCGCTCTTGTTGAACCATCATTATGTCTAAGCCCGTCGTTAAAATTGCCGCTAAGCCTGCGATGTCACCCACAGGAAAACGCAGCAAACCAAGCACGCCTAAGCCACTTGTGGCAAAACCAGCAAAACCAGCAAAACCAAATATTGCCCCCGCTAAAGCGACGAGCAAGCCAAAACAGGGCGTTGAGAGAAAGACCTTACACCCGCGTAATTTACATGCTCACGGCTATGACTTTTCGGCGTTGATGACGAGTTACCCTAAGCTAAAAACCTTTGTTCGGCCAACGCCATACGGCGCCTTATCGATAGATTTTGCCGACCCCATAGCAGTGAAAACCCTCAATGCGGCCCTATTGAAACATCATTATGGGCTGGCGTTTTGGGATATTCCTAAGGGGGCGCTGTGTCCACCAATCCCCGGACGAGTTGACTATCTACACTACTTGGCTGATCTGTTGTTCGAAGGCGCCCCCGTCCAGCGTGCTGGACAAGTTAGCGCTTTAGATATCGGCACTGGGGCGAATGGCGTTTATGCCATCCTAGGGCATCAAGTGTATGGCTGGCAGTTTGTCGCCTCGGATATCAATCCTCAGTCGCTCACTAATGTGCAGCGGATTATCGACAATAACCCGAGTTTGCAGGGTCACTTATCTTTAAGGCAACAGCAGGATGAAAAGGTGGTCTTTAAGGGGATCATTCAGGCATCTGACCGCTTCGAGTTAACTCTGTGCAATCCTCCCTTTCATGGCTCGTTAAAAGAAGCTAGCGAAGGCTCGCTGCGCAAGGTGCGTAATCTGCAACTTAATCGCGGTGAACAGCCTAAAGCGGCCAGCGCGACCTTAAACTTTGGTGGTCAAGCGGCGGAGTTATGGTGCCAAGGCGGAGAGAGGCAATTTTTAGCCACAATGATCCGCGAGAGCCAAGCGTTTGCCGAGCAGTGTCTGTGGTTTACCAGTTTAGTGTCAAAGCAGGAAAATCTTAAACCTTGCTATCAAGCATTGGCAAAGTTGGGTGTGGATACCGTTAAAACCATTGAAATGCAGCAGGGCAATAAGATCACCCGCGTGTTAGCCTGGAGCTTCCATTCGCAGGCTAAACGTTTGCAGTGGCGAAATCAGATCGTCAGCGGGACATAAAACAACAGGCGCCGAGTGCGCCTGCTTTTTTACTCAGCCTCAATTACTGGGCTTTTCCTGTGGATGGTCGCGGCGAAATAGCGCCCACTCTTCAATCTGTTCACCGTTTGGCAAGGTACACATACCGTGTTCACCCTCTGCGGTTCTTTGGATTTCCGATATGCCACCGAGGGAGGCGCAATACTCTGATGCAGGGTTGGCGATTTGTGCTTTTGCTTCCGTTTTTGTTTCAGCCTGAGCGTTTGTTGCTGGCTCGGTTTTCTCGCCGCAGCCGATTAAGCTGGCGCCGATGATGAGACCGATTAACAGTGGTGAGGTTAGTTTCATGCTGTTTTCCTTGTCATTGAGTGACTTATTTTCGTCCTAAAATCCGCAAAATACGTAGAAATAGATTGATGATATCCATATACAAAGCGGCGGCGCTATCGACGGCGTTATCGACGGTTTTCGGGATTTGGTTCGCGCGGCCCCAATCGTAGCCAATATAGCCACAAAAGATCAGCACAACTATCCAATCTAAAATGCCGTGATGGGTATTAAAGATAAATATTTCAATTAGTTCGACTACTATCACCAATAGTAATGCGATGGTAAGTACTCCAGATATTTTTTGGAAAAAAGCTGGAAACAGCGTGCCCAAACACATCATGGCAATCGTGACTAGGCCAGTTATTCTAATCGCTTCAGTAACTAATGCGGGATCGTACTGACTGACAACCATATTAATAATCAGGCCGAAGGGCACGACTACAAAGTTATAGCCAATAAAGCTGACGAGGGGATTAGTTGAAGATTGGAACAGATAAATCCCCAAGAAGCAGGAGGCGAAGTAACCGATAAAGAACACCCACGGATTCACGCTGGCAATCGCCTCGGGGTCGATATAGCTGACCATCATATAGTTCACGGCAAAACCCCAGACGAGGGTTAAGCCAATCACTAAGTTATAGACACCCGCGCCAATAATAGGGTCATCGGTTGTGCGGCGGTCAAATACGCTATTTTCAGTATCCATTTGATTTGTCATTCCTTAATTGTAAAAAGCGTGCTGAATATTAAAGGTTAATGTGCTACTCACCACATATCTTGCAGTGAGGGTGCTTGGGTAATTTCATCTCGCGAAATTCCATGGTCATAGCATCGATCATCAGCATTCGTCCTGCCAGTGTTTTGCCCATACCCGTGATGACTTTGATTGCTTCAACCGCCTGCAAGCAGCCGACCATACCGACGACGGGCGCAAGAATACCGGATTCGACACAGCTGAGTTGCTGCTCGCCAAAAAGTGAACTAAAGCAATGATAACAAGGCGTTTGCGCTTGATAGTCAAATACGGTGACCATGCCTTCCATGCGGATGGCTGCGGCAGAAACCAGAGGGATCTTGTGCTTAAAACAGCTCTTATTTAATTGCTCACGCACGCTGACATTATCAGTGCAATCGACCACGATACTGTGGTTGGCGACTAAGGCATCGATCTCATGGTCATCCAATACCGCATTGATAGTATTGATTTTAACGTGAGGATTGAGCTGATTAAGGCGCTGCTTGGCCGACTCGACTTTAGGTTGGCCAATAGTGGCATCCTGATGCAGCACTTGGCGCTGTAGGTTAGAGAGCTCAACCGTATCGAAATCGACTAAGGTCATCTCGCCAATACCCGCAACGGTCAAATATTGCCCCGCCGCGCAGCCTAAACCGCCAGCGCCAATCATCAACACTTTGGCGAGTTTTAAGCGTTCTTGGCCATCGATATCCATCGCCTTGATCGAGATTTGGCGACTGTAGCGGGTGAGTTCGCTATCGCTAAGGATGTCTACTTGTTGATTCATAAAAAGACCTTAGCAAAGCACGCTGTTAAAGGGTTCAACCGTGACTTTTGTGCCCGCTGGCGAGTCACCTTGGAACTGTTCTAACAACACAAAGCAGTTAGCCAGACTCATAGAGGTCAACATACCCGACCCTTGACTGCCTGTAATGGCGACTTCCAGCTCGCCCTGTGCATTGCGGGATAAAATACCGCGCTGATACTCAACGCGGCCGGGCTGTTTACGCACTGGTGTCGTCAGGGTAGCCGATAACATCAGTGGCGCTTTTGGGGTTAAGCCCTGCATCTTGTTTAGAATTGGCCACACCAGCTTGTAGAAGGTCACCATAGAGGACACAGGATTACCCGGTAAACCACAGAATACTGCTTTGCCTATGCGTCCCATGGCGAAGGGTTTACCTGGTTTGATGGCGAGTTTCCAGAAGGTGATTTTGCCTTCTTCATCAAGGATCTGCTTCGTAAAATCTGCCTCACCGACGGATACGCCGCCCGAGGTTAATACCATATCCGCTTGGCTCGCGGCATGGCGAAATGCATGGCGAATCGCCTCTGGATCGTCAGCGACAACCCCTAAATCTAACCATTCCACATTGGCGCGGTTGAGTAACCCTTGGATTGAATAGCGGTTGGAGTCGTAAATTTGCCCTGGCGCTAAGTCGCTGCCCACGGGGCGCAGCTCATCCCCTGTGGAGAAAAACGCGACCTTGAGTTGGCGGTAAACCCGCACCTGACTCACGCCAATGGTGGCTAATACACCGAGCTCAGCGGCTTTAATTTCGATGCCCGCTTTAAGCACTTTAGTGCCTTGCAACAGCTCTTCACCGCGGCAACGCACATTGGCGCCCTTAGCCTTAGGGTGATTGATTTGGATTTGATTGCCCTGTGCTTGGGTCTCTTCCTGCATTTGCACTGTGTCATAACCCGCAGGCACTGGCGCGCCCGTCATAATGCGCACGCAGGAGTTGGGGATAATTTCACCCTCAAAGCCATGGCCTGCGAAGGAGCTACCAATCAGTGTTAATGTGGTCTGCTCGGTTTGACTGTTTAAATCGGCAAAGAGAAAAGCGTAGCCATCCATTGATGAGTTATCAAAGGGGGGTAAATCGATACACGAGGCCAAATCCTCTGCTAACACGCGGCCAAGCGCGTGGGGAAGTGTAACGACTTCGGTGTCTGACACTGGGCTAACCTGCTCAAGCAGAAGGGGAATGGCTTGATCTGGATGCATTAAGCTAGGTTGCGAACAAGGATCGGCTTTCACGGACATCGGGTCTTCCTTATGGGCAAAGGGTTGGAGCAAATATGGGGGCTATTATGCCACGCTGCGCTTGCTTGGCTATGATCTGCATAGGAGTTTATGTGATTTGTTAGGTAGTTTTCCTTAAGTGTTGCCTAAGGTTTACTCTTTTTATACTTGAGTTTGCAGTACCGTTCGTGCGGTACTAAACGCGATTCTATGAACAAATGAAAATCATTTTTATCAATGAATCATTAACTTAGCTAAGTCAACAAAGGTAAATTTTGTTGCTTTTGCTGCCGCCCTTCATGACAATGTGAGCCGATGATTTAAGTGCGAATGCCCAAGAGGATTAACTATGCTGTCTGCAACCATGATCGAAAAGTTGAATGAACAAATTAATATGGAGTTTTTCTCCTCTAATTTATACCTGCAAATGAGTGCATGGTGTGAAGATCAAGGCTTTGAAGGCGCAGCAAAATTTATGCGCGAACATGCAGATGAAGAAATGGGCCATATGCGCCGTTTGTTCACCTATGTGAGTGAAACCGGTGGTTTACCTCTATTGGGCGCCATTGCAGCACCTCAGTCACAGTTCGATTCTCTGCTGGCGTTATTCGAGCTGACCTATGAGCATGAACAGTTAATTACTCGTCAGATTAACGCGTTAGCCCACACTGCATTTTCGAATCAAGATTATTCAACCTTCAATTTTCTGCAATGGTATGTGGCTGAACAGCATGAAGAAGAAAAGCTGTTTAAGTCGATTGTCGATAAGATCCGTTTAGTGGGTGAAGATGGCAAAGCGTTGTTCTTTATTGATAAAGATCTTGCCAAATTAGCCTCAAAGGGCGGCGAAAGTATTATGAATGCTCAAAGCCAACCGCAGGCTTAAGCGCTACCTCTTTGCCCATAAAAAAGCAGCCTAGGCTGCTTTTTTATGGGCAAAAATCAGGATTTTCGTCAACCTATCAAGCATTAACACACTTTTCGCGCGGTTCTTGCTGCTGTAATAATGCCGGTAGTGTTTGGCTTAGCAGCGGCGTAATGGCTGCAAATGGCAGGGGCTTAGAGATCAAATAGCCTTGGGCGTAGTGGCAACCTAAATCACGCAGTAGATTCCATTGGGCTTCGGTTTCAATCCCTTCGGCCACGAGTTCCATTTCAAGGCTTTGCCCCATCATCACGATGGCTTTCACTAAATTAGTATTTGAGCTATTGCTCAGGGCATTTTCCACAAAGCTGCGATCGATTTTTATCACAGAGATAGGGAATTTCTTCAAATAACTCAGGGATGAATAGCCTGTACCAAAATCGTCGATATAAATCTGCGAGCCTAAATGACGGATGGACTCTAGTGTGGTTAAGCAGTGGCTAGCATCGCCCATCAGCATGCTTTCAGTGATCTCAATATGCACGTTTCTTGGGTTGATATGGTGGCGGTTAAAGCATTCTTGCAGCACTTGATCAAATCCTAAACCTCGAGCATTTACACATTGGCGGCTTGAAACATTGATAGCCACGTTAAGGTGTAAGCCAAGTTGTTGCCATTGTCTGAGGTCGTGCATCGCTTGGTTGAGTACCCATTCCCCCATAGGTTCGATAAGTCCTGTCTCTTCAGCGATGCCAATAAACTGGTCAGGAGGGATTAAGCCTAAATCCGGATCTTGCCAGCGGATCAGCGCTTCAACACTGCAGACTTTACCTGTTTTCATCTCCACAATCGGTTGATAGTGCAGCGTAAACTCATTCTGTGCCACGGCACGGCGTAGCCGCTGTTCAAGCTCCATACGGGCAAACATGGCTTGGTTCATTCCCGAGGTGAAGTATTTGAAGTTATTGCGGCCGGCGTCTTTTGCCTGATACATGGCCATTTCTGTGTTGCGGGTCAGCGAGCTGACATCTAGCCCATCTTCTGGGTAAACCCCAATCCCAAAGCTGGCGGAAATTTGAATTTCCCGTTCATTCAAGCTAAAAGGCGTCGACAGGGTTTCGATGATATGGCTTGCCATATGCTCGATCGCAAATTCATTGGTGACACGGGGAAGGATAAGCACAAATTCGTCCCCGCCGATGCGGGCGACAAAGTCGGTTTTACCAGCAATATTTTCCAGTCGCTTGGCCACATCTTGTAATAATAAGTCGCCTGTGGCGTGGCCTTGTACGTCATTAATATATTTAAATTGGTCTAAATCAATCAGCAGAATCGCCAGTTTACGGGAGTCATGTTGGGCGAGCTGGATTTCATGCTGCAGCCGCTCATTAAAGAGTTTGCGATTCGGTAATCCGGTGAGCGTATCGAAATGTGCCTGATACCACAGATCCTGTTCATATTGCTTACGTTTACTGATATCCATAAACAAACCAATATGTTGGATTATTTCACCCCGTTCATTACGCACCACTGTAATCGCAAGATACTCGGGATACACTTGGCCATCTTTGCGCTTATTCCAGATTTCGCCTTCCCATTTGCCGTTTTTTTCTAATGCTTCCCACATCGCGGTATAGAAATGGCTTGGATGGCGTTTCGAGCTTAAAAGTGAAGGGCTTCGGCCTTTCACCTCTTCTAAGCTATAGCCTGTGATCTGGCTAAAGGCGGGGTTAACTAATTCGATATGGTTATCGGCATCCGTCACCATAATGCCTTCGGCCGAATAGTTAAAGACCGCCGCGGCCCGATTAAGCGCTTGATTCGCTTTCTGGCGCTCGCTCAGCATACGGTTCATCGCCCGTGACATCCGCGCAAGTTCATCTGAGCCTGACACATCAATATGAATATTCAACTCAGGGTCGGCGGCCATTCGCTGCATATCATTAGCAATTTGGGTGATTTTATCCATAAAGCTACGAATGATTTTCCGCCCTAGCCACAGGGTGATGGTGGCGGTAAATAAGGCGGAGAGCAGATAAATACCTAATAGGGTTAGCGCATGCTGTTGTTGTTCATTACTCTGGCGAGCCATGGTACGCGTGATTTCATTACTGAGCGCGTTCAGCTTATTGATTCTATCTGTGGTTAATGTCCACCAGTGTTTGCTGCTCACTGGATGGGGAGGCATTAATAATTTATCAATGGCGCTAGTGAGATCGGTATTGTTGATGTGAGCAAGGGCGGTGATTTCAGCGAGCGATAGTTTTTGATCTTTTAATTGTAAGATCTTGGACATGCAGAATTGATACTGGTTGATACTCTCTTCGATAATCTGTACTGCAGGCGCAAGTGAAGGCAGGTTGATTGTTTCGCGGTTAAGTTCTGCGAGTTTTTGCTGAATCGTGGCTAAGGATTGATTGAACTTCTCAAGCGATATCAGGCTACCCGTTAATAAGTAATCTTGAAAACTATCGATTAACCCATCGTAACCCAGATTGGCGTTGATGCTTTGTACTAACGTGCTGATATGGATCTGTTGCTCTATTTGTTGACTGATTTTAAGTATTCGCAAGCTTTCCGGTGAGGCTTGTATCTGGCGGATGAGGGAATGTCTGTCAGATATTGAGGCATTGCTGGCATGGGAGATGGCTTGGCCATATTCATACATAATGGTATTGATGGCTTTGTAGTCATTAATGCTGAGGCTTTCTGACAACAACATACGATTGATGGCGCTGCGTTCTTTCACCGCCAACTCTTGCACCATCAGTAGATTCAGTAAATCCGCGTAGGCTCTTGATTGATTAATATCATTGGTGAGTAATTGCAGTTGTTGGATTAACTGCATTAATTCAGAATTAAATTGTTGATATAAATCGATAAATGCAGAAGGGTGTTGATCGAGCGCTTCTTGGCGGCTCGATGCCAATTTATGACTTAGCAGCGTTAAACTCGTCAGTTTTTCCTGTAACTGGGTCGATGCCAGTTGGCCACTTAACGCAGTATTCAACGCAAGCAAAGCCGGACTCTTAAGCAGTGCTTCTAGTGCATCAGAGGTCAGTTGTTGCTGTTGCAATAGACGTGTTTCATCTTGAGGCGTAGTGGCTGGGAGTAATTGGGTACTTAATCCATATTCGTTATGAAGTTGATAGAGTAATTCATTGATTTTTGAAGTGGTTTGTATTGCCAAATGGTTTTGAGTGGCAAAGCGATACTCTTTCACAAGTACATACATTCGCGACAGCACAAAAATACTCATCATCAGCAAAGGTAGCAGCGAAAACAGAATCAGTTTCTGTTTCAAGCTGAGATGCTGTAGCGTGGATGGCATACAAACTTACTCCTCAATTGGCCTGATTTGAAACATAAAAAATCAAGGAATTTCCTTGATGGGGTGAAAGCGGAAGGTCAGGCACTGGGTGCGAATATTTAACATACAAGTCTGTCGCTCGCGACCCTTGGTTTATGGATATCTAATCTAGCTCACGAAATTCAGCTATTTATTATATACACCTAAGATTATATTTTTATTGATGAAATTTTCTCCTAGCAGATAAATTGTTTTGCTGTCTGTGATATCTAGCGTGATTTGATGCTTAACCAAAGTGTTTTATCGAAGTTAAATAAAAAAGGACGCGGGCCTTCGCACGCGTCCTTTAAATTGCATCCTGTTTATGGGGCCAAATTTAGCCTACATTGGCTAATAACGACTTACGGTAAACCACGATATCTTCAATCGTCAGTACAGGCATTTTATGCGCTGCACCAAAGGCGATAATTTCCGGCAGACGCGCCATAGTGCCATCGGGATTGGTGACTTCACACAACACGCCTGCGGGCTTGAGTCCGGCTAGCTGCATTAAATCAATCGTGCCTTCGGTGTGGCCACGACGAGTTAACACGCCGCCCGGTTGAGCGCGCAGCGGATACACATGGCCTGGGCGAGCCAAATCGCTTGGCTTAGCATTGTCGGCGATGGCGGTTTTAATGGTGGTGACACGGTCAGCGGCCGAAACCCCAGTAGTGACGCCCACTTTGGCCTCGATACTCACGGTAAACGCGGTGCCATATTGGCTCGAGTTGTTTTCGACCATAGGTGGTAGCTCAAGGGCTTTGACCTTTTCGTCCGGTAAACACAAACACACGATACCGCTGCATTCGCGAATGAGCATGGCCATTTGCGCATTGGTTAGTGACTCGGCGGCAAAAATTAAGTCGCCTTCGTTTTCCCTATCTTCGTCATCGACCACCAACACACCTTGGCCTTGGCGCAGGGCATTAAGACCCGCTTCAACGCGTTCGATAGCAGTACCAAAAGGAGCAAGTAAAGACTGATTCATGGTTAATATCCTTCAAAAATACGACATGGGAATATCCAGAATCAGGGCGTGCAGAAATACAGCCATTACCCTAAAGGGGATTGTGCTGTAGCAATCGACCCGCTTTAAGCGCAGGCTTAAAAACGTGATTGCAAAATATGAGGCTAACAGCAGGGATACTTAGCTCAAGTTAATGCCAATTATCCAAGTGTTGTCTTACATTCTCTTCCATCCGGACTCAGTACTGTTGCTTGCGGCAAACAGTCCATTACCGTCGGCTCTGGAATAGTAGCGCTCGATAGGCATTAACCATGGCGAGACAAGCTAGGACACCAGATCTGCTGACCCCGAATTGCGTTCGGGCGCTCGCGGGCTTTAGTGTGGGGAAATTTATTCACCTCACTATTTACCGCCGGTGGGGAGTTTCACCCCGCCCTGAGAATTGTTGTTAGGCTTTAGCCTAAAAACGCGGTTATGTTGCGCCTAATTATTGGTGATGGCAACAACATCGCGCCTGAAATTGGGCAAGGTTTGCGCAAGCGCACAATGCCTTGTGATCCTTAAACAAGCGCAATCTTTAGGAAACTCGCAACTTGAGCTAGCTTGGGTATATCATATCCGGCACATTTACTTATTGGCTTGCCGTCGTGCCCCACGATGGTGTTTGAACGTCACAAGGACGTATACATGCGCACTCTGCTGCTTACTTTAGGTCTTGCTATGCTATTACCCGGTTGCTCCACTCCAAAAGGGCAAGTCTCTGCGCCCGTTGCGGAAAAAATTCCCCATGTGATGACCTTGCACGGCGTCACACGCACCGATGACTACTATTGGATGCGCGACGATAAACGCCAAGATCCTAAGGTATTAGCGCACCTTAAGGCTGAGAATCGTTATACCCAAGCTTACTTTAAGCCGCTTAAGTCATTGCAAGACGGGTTGTTTAACGAGCTGACTGGGCGCTTAGTGGCCGATGAGTCGAGTGTGCCGTACCAATGGCACCAGCATAGCTATTACCGCCGCTACCAAGAGGGCAGCGAATATCCGCTGATCGCCCGCAAAGGCAGTGACGGGGTTGAGCAAATGATGCTCGATGTGAATGAGCGCGCCAAGGGCCATGAGTTTTATGGTTTGGGCGGCGTTAGCGTCAGCCCAGATGAAACCATGTTGGCCTTCGGTGAAGATGTGTTAAGCCGCCGCGTGTATAACATCTACTTTAAAGATATTGAATCCGGCGCCATGATCACCGATGTGCTTGAAAACACAGAGGGTCGTATCGTTTGGGGCAATGATAATCGCCATGTGTTTTATATCGCCAAAGATCTGCAAACCCTGCTGGGTTACCGCGTGTATCGCCACGAACTCGGCACACCACAATCGAGCGATGTGTTGGTGTATGAGGAGCAAGATGATGCATATTACATCTCCCTCGGCAAGAGTTTAGATGAGTCGCAAATCGTGCTGTTCCACGAGAGCACCACAACCAGCGAAGTGTCAGTGCTGGATGCAAACGATCCTTTAAGCCTGTTCAAACCTGTGCTTGCGCGGGAAGAAGGCCATGAATACAGTGTCTCTAAGCTGGGTGACAGTTATTACATCCTCACCAACTGGCAGGCGACTAACTTCCGTTTGATGAAAGTGGCGATTAAGGATGCCGCCGATAAATCCAAATGGCAGGAAGTGGTTGCTCACAATCCCAATGCGCGGCTTGAAGATGAGCTGGTGCTTAAGGATTACCTGATTATTCAAACCCGTGAAAATGGCCTGACACGCATTAAAGTGATGCCATTCAATGGCCAAAAGCCCTTTGAGCTGAGTTTCGATGAACCCGCTTATGTGCTGGGTTTAGATGTTAACGCCCAGCAAGATAGCGATAAGTTACGGGTTTTCTACTCTAGCCTGACCACGCCCGAGGCGATTTATGAGTACCACTTAAGCAATCCCGATAGACGCGATCTGCTCAAGCAGGAACAAGTTCTCGGCGGCTTCGATGCCAGCCAATACCGCGCCGAACGTTTATTTGTCACCGCCCGCGATGGCGCTAAGGTGCCAGTGTCCTTGGTGTATCGTAAGGATAAGTTCAAGAAAGACGGCACCAACCCTCTGTACCAATATGGTTATGGTTCCTATGGTTACACAGTAGAGCCTGACTTTTCGTCGTCGGTTATTAGCCTGCTCGACCGCGGTTTTGTGTATGCCATCGCCCATGTGCGCGGTAGCGAAATGTTAGGCCGCCCTTGGTATGATGCGGGCAAATTACTGAATAAAAAGAATACCTTTAATGACTTTATTGATGTCACCACCGCCTTAACCGAACAAGGTTATGGCGATAAAAATAAAGTGGTGGCCTCGGGCGGCAGTGCTGGTGGGCTGTTAATGGGCGCGATTGCCAATATGGCGCCTGAAAAGTACTTTGCCATTGCGGCGCACGTGCCCTTTGTGGATGTGGTGACGACTATGCTCGATGAGTCGATTCCGCTCACTACCAACGAGTACGATGAATGGGGTAATCCAAACGACAAGACCTATTTCGACTATATGCTCAGCTACTCGCCCTATGACAATGTTGCCGACCATGAGTATCCCCACCTGTTGGTCACCACAGGTTTGCATGATTCACAGGTGCAGTATTTCGAGCCTGCTAAATGGGTAGCAAAACTGCGCGAAGTGCAAAATAAATGGTACAAACTCGACGATAAGGTATTGTTATTCCACGTCGATATGGATGCAGGACACGGTGGTAAGAGTGGTCGTTACCGCCAGTATCAAGACACTGCGCAGGAATATGCCTTCTTCTTAAACCTGCTCGGCATGACTAAGTAGGCGCTAACGGGTGACCGATGTAGTGATAGAAACCGCTAATTCAACTCCCTCGGCTAGCCCCCAAAAAGGGGCTAGCCAAGCGCAAGCTGTTAACCAAGCTCAGCTTTCTAGCAAGCCAGAAGCGCTAGGTGCTGAGCAAGCTGTGACTTCGGAGCAAGGTGCGACGTCAGAGATAGAACAAGTCTCGATCTGGTATCTGTACCTTATCCGCTGCGCCAATGGCCACTTGTACACAGGCATCACCACAGATGTCGCACGCCGATTTAATGAGCATCAATCAAGCAGCCCCAAAGCAGCAAAGTACCTGCGCGGCAAAGGTCCATTAACCCTGATGTATCAAGAGCAAGTCGGCACCCGCAGTGATGCACTCAAGCGTGAAATCGCGGTTAAAAAGTTAAGCCGCAGTCAAAAGCTCGCTTTGATAGCGTTAGGTATGATGGCGGGGAACGATTAAGCTCTGCCATTTCAGTGACACGCCGCCCTTTCATTTAACAAGAAGTATCCCTATAGGCTCGACGGTGGCATCTGCTGCATAAGGAAGTGCGAATGCCGCGATCACATGGATGTGAAAGAGCGGCCATGTCGCCAACGGTCACTTCCATGCCAGTGCTTAATCCCGTTAACCACTGAGTATTCTGTTAGTCTGCCCACATGAAAATAACAAAAATTTTTAAGACCTAAAGTCTTTAATATCTTCAAGCAAATCTTTTGTTTGTTTTTTAATACGTCTTCTAAAGTGATAATCAATCTGGGAGTCAGTAAGTGTTTTTTCTTCTACGTCTTTAGGGAAATATTTATTGAGCAGAGCTAATTTTTGATGTCGATGATATTTATCAAAATTTGGTATGTAATTAGTTTGGAAACGATTATGTGTTAATTCCTTAAATGCTCGCGAGAATCGTTTTGGTGTACCTGAAATTTTGAACCTTTTGATAAGTTTGTCTACATAATGATCTAATTCGTGCAGTAGAGTTTCATCATTAATCATTGAAAAGAAAAACAACCAACCTTTACTTTTTTTCTCAAAGACGCAACCCGTGATACGCATATCTAAACGCCACAAAAGAAATTCTTCATTGCTGTATTTTGAATATTTACTAGCGGTAAATATGGCGGCTAGTGAGTCCTTGAGTCGATCTATTGTACCTTGTCTAGCCGTTACCAGTTCACCTTTGAAATAATAACCTAGGTAGCTAAACGGGTAACCTATTTTCTCGATAACTGATTTTTCTGAATCAGGAGCTGGTGCATGAACAATTAGACCAATTTTTTTGAATCGCTTTATGATGTCTTTAGCCAACTCTTGCGCCTTATTGAAGTCACACAATATTAAAACATCATCAACATAGCGGAAGTAACTAATGCCCTCATATTGGTTTAGGGCACGGTCAATATTAGCCATATAAATAGCTGCCAATATGTTTGATACTGCTAATCCTTGCGGGACTCCCTTACTTACTTGATCATCATTTTTGAATGATTTTACGACAGTTGGAGAAGAGATCGCTGAATGGATTAATTCTAGAATATGCTCATTCTCACCATGAATCCGCTTGCGTAAACGAGAATTGAGTTCTGCATGAAGTATTGATGGGTAGAACTGAGTTACATCAAGTTTAATAAAGCCGTTAAAAGCATTGCTATCAAGATCGCTTTTTACTTTAGCTATCACATCCTGTGGAAGTACAAAGTTTACTGAGTCATTATAACGTTCTGATAAAAAGTCATTTAGGGCACGAAGAGCAATTCGATCTCTTACTGTAGGGATTGATATTTCTCTAGGAGGTTGACCTTTCCCTTTTGTAACTAACTTCAATTTATATTTACTAAATCTATAGGTTCCAGCGAGGGATTTGCGGGACAAGATTTCTAATTGTTCATCTAGCTGTTTAAGAAACGTTGTAGGATCAAGATTATCTATTCCAGTGGCCCCAGAAAGTGCAACGTTCTCTTTGAATATTCTTGTCAAATTTTCAATTGAGAAGTGCTTCTCAAACTGATGCCGGACAGTCATGGGTACTCCATAAAATAAAGAATATTGCTATTGGAAGGATATACATAACCAAGAGGATCACCGCTTGTTTAAAGATGTCTTTACAAAAAACAAACCAGTGATAATATGTTGGGCATTTTGTCATCTCAGGTTTTAAACCTGTTATTTTATCCGGTTCTCCGCGGGCGGAAAGATGTTCTATACAAAGCGCTTTAACCATATCAGAATCGGTATGATTTTCACAAAGGCCCAATAGTTTTTGATATTCCTCACGAACACTTTTCCAATTTTCTTCGGTAGAATTTGAAGACGCTTCCAGAAGTTTGGCTCTATGCTGAATCCTTTTAAGAGCTTCATAGCATTCTTTTATTTGTGAAGAACGTTCTTTAAACGATCTACCTGTTATGAACCCTGACATTGTCAGAGACAAAACAGAATAGATTACCCAAGCAACGTTAGCATACTCACTGTTAGTATTAAACTTTAAATAATATATGGATACCGCAACGCCAAAAAATGCATACCATAACATTATCAACTGAGACTGATATGCATTTGTAAGTAATCTTTTTTCCGTTTGGATTTTAGCTTTCCTAGTCCACCAAATATCGTCAGAGAGTGCCATAAATTCCTTCTTATTGTTTGAATGTCCTGTGCGTAGATTTTAGTAATGATAAGTGAACACCCGTTATAACGGGCAAGGCTTTTATACCTAAGAGCAAAAGCTCTTCATAATTAGTATCACTCTGAATTAAATACAGAGTGGCCAAAAAAAATTGGCACGCACAGGACGTCTCCGATACTATCACTATTAATACTTGGAGAAAATAAAATCGGGCAAAATATAAAGAGTTTTTCAGGACTATCAATGCTACATTTACTGCGAAATAACAAAATTCTGAGCAGGCATTACTCGACTATCAATGGTTGCATTCCATCAAGCATTGTTGCGCCAGTGATCTCCTAAAACAGGGATTTTTTAGTAGGGCCTACAGGGACGCGATTTTTAAAACATGAGTACGGCGAGTCACTGGTGTGTCTCATATAAGAGCGTGCGAAAGCCTGCGGCAGGCAATTAGGGAATACGATAGCCAGAAGCCATGATGCCGCCCATTAGCCCCTCGAACCGTTACCGACGCTATTGGACAAAATTGAGTTTGAGAAAGTCTAAGACGTAGTATATCAGGTCGCCCACGACTAAATTTTGCGGGTGATGCTATAGCCGCTATGGCTTGTTACGTCATATACGGTATATTGTCAGTCCTGCTTACATGGAGGTTTTATGAAATATATTTGTTTGATTGTTTTGTTATTTTTGCCAACTTTAGCCCTTTCAAATAATAGCTTGCCGAATAATCGTCATATTGCTGTGGTTGGGACCGCTCAAATAACGGCAAGCCCTGATATTGCAGTGGTCTATCTTGAAGTGGAAAGCTTAAAAGCAACAAGTGCTGAAGCTAAAAATGATGTCGATGATAGGGTTAACAAGTTTTTGTCTGGCCTTGGTAAATTTAATGTCGATAAGAAAAATGTTTCAGCATCCTCAATCTCCACAGCGCCTGAGTACTCCTACGGGGACAATGAAAAGCGTGTGCTTGATGGTTATCGAGCAAGCCGTAACTTAAAAGTGACCCTCAATAACTTAGAGAAACTAAACGCTTTTATGGATTTTGCTCTAAGTGTACAACTTGATGAAATCACCCGCGTTGAGCTGAAGTCATCGAAAGAAGTGGAGCTTAAAAATGAGGCTAGAGCCTTGGCTGTCGCTGACGCAAAAGAGAAAGGAAGTTTATTGGCGAGTGCTTTTGGGGCGATGCTTGGCAAAATTTACAGCATTGGTTCCTCAACAGATGACAGCATTGGCCGTTATGGCGCTAATAATAGAATCGAGCGAATAGAGGTCACTGGTTCACGTTTGGGCAAACCTCAAGTGACTGGGCAATATCTGCAGGAGAATATGGTTTTTTCAGCTTCTATCAGTGTGGTATTTGATCTCGATGTGAAGTGATCGCTTTACTTCAAAAGCCAGCGATAGTTTATTGAGATACCAACAAATTTTGCTCCGAAAACAATTAGGTAAAACGTTACCAAAGGCTTACCTGAATTGAGCCTGAGAAAGTCTCAGACACAAAAAAAGATGCCACTACAAGGGGTTAGTGGCATAAAGTGCATAAGATTGTCCATGGAACGGTAACGCTAAAAAGGGTGGGTAGAAGACTGACATTTTGGTTGGGAACCGTTACAACATCAGTCTCTACGCCGGGAAGTTGGTTGAGCGGTAACGCTGTTGGTTTAACGGGTTTAGAGTTTATCGAGACACCCATTGTTAAATTTTGCCCCACATTTATCGCTGTTACTTTAAATCATGTATTAGCTAAGGTTATGCCTTTTAGAAACCTGCAAATAACTACTATTAATTTAGTGATTAATTATCCGTTCGGATAGCGAAAGTTGAATGTCTGGCTTATATATTTATGGAGGGAATAAGCCTGTATCAGGCGTTGTATAAACACATTTGAGCATAGTCATTATTGTCGGGGTCTACATGCGTAATCTAAAGATAAATCATCTTTTACTTGGAGCTTTTGCAATTCCCATGGTTGCGATTCTTGGGTTAGCCATGCTGGCGATAGGTAAAATGCAAGTCATTAATGAGCAATCCACCGTCATATCCAACGACTGGCTACCATCCGTGCGCGTTATAGAACGACTGAATGGCCAAACGGCAGATCTTAGGGTGTTAGAATCCCGTCATATTCTCTCGTTGGACGATGCTCAAATGCGAGATACTGAACGCGAATTGGATAAAATAAAAGAGAAAATTGACGAATCTATACGCACCTATCAACAACTGATTAGCGAGAATGAAGAAAAAGTCATATTCAATGATTTTAATCGCTTGTATAAGGAGTACCTGGGAATTCAGCAGAAGCTTCTCACTCTCTCAAGAGCAAACAAGAATGAAGACGCCAAACAACTGCTGTTAACCGAATCTCTCAATGCTTATAACGAATACTCGGATTTATTACTCCAATTATCTGATTTAAATAGCAAAGGAGCACAAGCTGCGAGCAGTTATGGTGATGAGATTTACGATGAATCGATAAAAATAATGCTATTTATCTTAGTCATTGTTTCGCTATTGGTATTAGCTACATCGATTATCATATCAAGATTTATTGTAACTTCGATTAAGACAGTTCAGGCCTTTATTTCTAAATTAGCAAATGGTGATCTTACAGATCGAATTAACGATATTGGTAATAACGAATTGGGTCTATTGGCAAAGGGATGCAATGATACTGCTGATAAAATTTCTGAAATGACCGAGCAGTTGATTAACGTTGCCGATAATACAGCGACTTCTGCGGAAGTATTGGCCTCCACTATGAATCAGGTTGAAAATAACTCTAAGCAAATGCTGGTTCAGGTAGAACAAATCGCGACCGCACTCAATCAAATGTCCAGTACAGCCCTAGAAGTCAGTAAAAATGCAACTGAGGCTGAAACCAGCGCAAGGGAGGCAATGGATAATGTCACAGTGGGTAATAAATCCCTCGGTGAATCTGATGTCATTTCTGAAAAAATCGGTGCAGCCATTCGTGATTCAGGAGCCATAGTGAATCAACTAAAAGATTATTCGATAGAAATCGGCTCTGTTATTGACGTTATTACCAGTATTTCCGAACAAACTAATTTACTGGCATTAAATGCTGCAATTGAAGCGGCACGGGCCGGAGAAGCTGGACGCGGTTTTGCTGTCGTGGCAGATGAAGTACGCTCACTTGCCGCTAAAACACAACAATCGACTATTGATATTCAAGGGATCATTTCCAAGCTACAGTCTCAAGCAGAAAAAGCTGATCATTACATGAAAGCAAATGCAAGTTTGTTAGATGAATCTCAAATGGTTTCGGAAAAGGTACGTAACGCTTTTCATGGTATTTCCACGTCGGTTAATACAATTTCTAATGTCAATACTGTTGTTGCAACGGCTTCTAGTGAACAATCAAGTGTGACTGAAGATATCTCCCAAAATATTTCCTCTACAGTTGAAATAGTCGACCAAAACGTAATGGGTGTTGGCAGTGCCAGCAAGGCCTGCCACGATGTGTTGGCTGAAGCTGGTAAACAAAAGCAACTACTTGCCTTTTTCAAAACAAAACGTCGATATTGAGTGAATAAGTCGACACTAAAAAGTCAGGACAGGCATTACTCGGTTATCAATGGTAGCACCCAATCCCGGAAAGTCTCAGGCGGAAAAAAGATGCCACTACAAGGGGTTAGTGGCATAAAGTGCATAAGATTGTCCATGGAACGGTAACACTAAAAAGGGTGGGTAGAAGACTGACATTTTGGTTGGGAACCGTTACAACATCAGTCTCTACGCCGGGAAGTTGGTTGAGCGGTAACGCTGTTGGTTTAACGGGTTTAGAGTTTGCTTACTGGGCCATCGATTTTATCGAAGCTCACATCCCCTGAACCTGCTGAGAGAATGGTTAAGCCCTTAGTGTTCACCACATTGATATCGCCTGAGCCATCGTTAATGGTGACTGTGCTTTGCACATTAGCGACTTCAATTTCGCCAGAGCTGTCATCAATGGTGATGCTGCCTTTAATATCATTAACTTGGATACCACCAGAGCCGTCGACAATGGCAAGGTTGCCGTTGACTTGGCTGACTTCAATCGCGCCAGAACCATCGTCGATACTGACATTATTGCCGCCATGGATAACCAGTTCGCCTGAGCCATCCTTCACCTTAATATCCGCAGTCATCTTGTTGATAAACATAGCACCTGAGCCATCGTCGATATCTAGCGCTAATCCTGCTGGCACTTGTAGTTTTAAATCGATATAGGGTGAGTAATTGTTAAAGCTGCTATGGGATTCAAAGTCGGCCTTAAGCTTGGCTTTGTTGGCCTTTTTCTCAAGGGTGAGAATCACTTTGCTATCGTCATTGCTATAGATATCAGCGACTAACTTAATTTGGGTCAGGCCTTCGACACCGATGATTTCAAGGCTGCCCGCGCCTGTTTCTGCAACGAGCTCCTGTAAGTCTTGAGCATCGAGGCTGAGTTCACGTTGCTGGTGGTCTAAATCCGGCATGCCAGCGGCGTTCACATTGATAATGCAGCCAGTGAGTGACACGCCAACCGTAAAGACGGCGATAAACCCGAGGGTGAATATAAAAGGGCGTAGTGACATTTTCTTCTTCCTTGTTATCGACACTCGACGACCGACTGAGTGCTGAGCTATTAGCGATAAGCTTGATATCAGTCGAGATTGCACATCCTATGCCAATTTTAAAATGTATTAATAATCATGCGGATAAGTTAAATGTGTCCGCTTGACCGTAGGCGGACATGTCCGCTGAATAAGTGATTTTTCCCAAAGAGTGGTGAAATTACTCACTTATTCAGTTAGCGTGTGTCCAACATTCCTGCTTGATTTAAAGCGCAACTAGAAAGGATTCACATGGATTACTTAACGACCAATAAAACCGCCTGGGATGCCCGCACTCGAGTGCACTTAACTTCTGATTTCTATGATGTTGAAGGCTTTTTGAGTGGCAAAACATCCTTAACGGAAATCGAGCTAAACGAGCTTGCGGTGACGGGCAAAAGCCTACTGCATCTGCAATGTCATTTTGGTTTAGATACCCTGTCGTGGGCGCGAATGGGCGCAAAAGTGATTGGGGTTGATTTATCCGAGGTGGCGGTTGCTGAGGCGCGCAAGCTGGCGCAGCAGACGCAGTTGTCTGCCGAGTTTATTTGTAGCGATGTCTACAGCGTTGTAGGCAAGGTTGAGCCGCAAGATATTGTTTTTACCTCCTATGGCGCGATTGTTTGGTTGCCGGACTTAACACTCTGGGCGCAGACCATTGCGGCGTGTTTAAAGCCCGGCGGACAGTTTTATATGGCCGAGTTTCATCCGGCGCAGCAGCTATTCGATGGCTATAGCTATTTTAATCGCGGAGAGCCAGATATTGAGCAGGAAGGAACCTATACCGAGAATGCCGGTGATGAGCAGCAAACCTTAATGTGCTGGTCGCATAGCTTGTCTGAGGTGATCAATGCTTTATTGCAGGCGGGCTTAGTGTTGGAGTTCTTCCACGAGTTTGCGTTTAGCCCCTATAACTGTTTTGCAGGGCTAGAGGCGCAAGCCGATGGTCGTTATGTACTAAAACACCAAGGGCAACAGGTGCCCTTGGTGTATAGCATTAGCGCGCGTAAGCCTGCTTAATCCTTGCCGTTTTTAACTGCGGGATTAACGGCTACGGTAGACTGGATACTTAAGATATTGATTATCGTAGTAAGGACTGCGCTCATAGAACCAGCGTAGGCGTGCCTCGGGATCGGCGGCAAACGCTGGGTTTTCAAGCGCTTTGTTAAATTCCGCCTGTAGCTTGGGATCTTCCTTAAGCATCTTGGCGGCCAGCGGCTCTACGGCGTAGTCCTCAATGTATTCGGTACGGGTAAAGATAGGGTTGAAGAAGCCCCATTGCAGTAATGAGTCCGGTGATTGTGGCTCAAGCAGTAAAATCGCCAGATCGCCTAAGGGTTGATCTGTACTGATTTTCACTGTGCCTGCGGGCAAGGTGGTGGTCAGTTTCGCCAGTGTCGAGTCGGCCTTCACTGTGAGTCGCCCCTCGAACGCCTTGGTATTAAACACCGGATTGCTCAGGCTATATTGCTGCAATTTAAGCTCAGTCGGTTTGCTTAAACGTGTCATCCTAATGCCGTGTAGATTCAAGCGGTCGATCACTTGTGTCCACTGGGCGGGAATATAGTAAGCACTCGGGCGAGTGACTTTGATATCCGGCACGGTTTCGGCCATCACTGGTAAATTCGGGTACAGTTTAGGCTCGCCTGTCCAACGCACTACCTCGGTGCCGCTAATCGGGCTCTGCTCAAGAGTGTAGTCGATGCCTTTAAAATCCCAGCCTTTAGCCAGTGGCGCTGATTTCCACGTTAATGTGATCAGTGGCGAGGCGCGGTATTTATCCTCTTGAATCGCACTCTTTAACTTGGTCGCTTGGTTGCCCACGGTTTTAAGGGTTTGCTCAAGTATTACATAGGTGCCAAGTACGCGCTGCTTAAAGGGTTTTAAGCTGTGGTTCTCAATCAAAATGGTGGGTAGATGGCGGGCATCACCATAACCATTGGAGAAGCGTGGGCTTGGGTTCCACAGTGACATGCCTTTAGTGATATCGGCATTGTCGACGGCAAAAATCAGCGGGCCAGGAATATGACCTTGGGCACTTAGCGCGGCTTCGACCGCTGGGCGGTAGCTATTTTCGAGCCAGCGAAAGCTCGCGGGACTCAAGCCTTGGGCGAGGTTGTAGCCGAAGGTGATGTCGTACTGGTAGTCGATGCCGTCGGTGACATGCACATCGATATACAGATCCGGTTGCCACACATTGATGGCCCGCAGCATATTCTGCATTTCTAAGGTGTCGGCCTTGGCATAGTCACGGTTCAGGTTGAGATTATTGGCATTGGTGCGCCAGCCCATATTCACCGGGCCACGTTGGTTAACGCGATTAAATTCGCCGCTGCGCTCATGGGCATCAACGCTAAACATAGGCACAAACAGCAGGTTGGCTTTTTCGAGTAGCTCGCTTTTGTCACCTTTGACTATATCCCGCAGTAGCATCATGCCTGCATCTTTACCGTCGATTTCACCGGCATGGATACCGGCTTGCACCAGAATCGTCGGCTTAGTGTTTTGCTTTAGCCGTGCCGATTCGTTAATGCCTTCACTGCTGGCGACATACATCCAAATATCGCGGCCTTGAGGGCTCTGACCTAGGCTGACTTTTTGCAATTTGGTGGTTTCGGCCGCCAATCGGTCGAGCCATGCGATGGTATCGTCATAGCTTGGGCTTTCGGTGCCGTTGCTTTGCTCGAAGGGCGTCGCCCATTCGTTATCGGCGCTGAGTAACAGAGCTTCGCTGCCACCATGCCACGTGATGCTCGGCGGGAGAATGGCATCATTGACAAAGGTATTAGCGCGAGTCGGTGTCGCTGCGACTTCGGGAGCGGTTTCTGTCGCGCTCAAAGCGCTACTGCTGGCATTTGTTTCAACCGCGTCGGTTTTAGCGGCCTCAGTGCTGGCAACTTCAGCGTTGGCAGCTCCAGAATTAGTCACTTCGGGTTGTGCGACTTCGGTATTCGCGGCAACGGCTAATTGGGCTGTGAATAATGAGCCCGCCGATAAGCAGGCAATGGCGATAACGGAAGGGGAAAACAAGCGCATGAAAACAGTCCACACATCGAATTTTTATTAGGGCGGTATCTTTTCATTAAGCCCCTGCAAGTGCAAGGGCTGCCAAGGGTTTATCTTGGTCTGAGGGAGTGATTTTTCGCTGCTATTCCCGTGGTGACGGCCTATGCGCGCTTGGTAGTTTTATGTAACACGGTTTGTCCGCGATAGGCGACTTCGATAATCTCGATATCGGCGTAGAGAGCTTCGACGGCAATGGCGAGTTGATAGATAAGCCAGCCGTATCCCGTGAGGGCAAATCCCTGTGCGACTTCATTCGCCAAAGGGGGCGAATTTGGTGTCTGAGCGGCCAAGCTAAGTTGTAATCTGTGTTGCAACTCTTGCTCTAGGGCGGTGGGCAGCGTCGGTAAAGCCGCGGTTTTACCCGCAACAAATTCGCCAAGGCGTTGCAGATAAGCCGTAAGCTCGGCGGCGACTTTGTTGATTTGGTGGTAAGCCTCTTTGTCGGCCTCCTGCCAGCGACTCAAAGGTAATAGCTCGAGTAGGGTGATCAGCCGCACCTGTTTATTAACTAATTCCGCCAGCAGCACTTTATGTTTTTTCAGGGTTTGGCTTTCCCACTCGAGGGAGAAAAACAGTTTCTTCTGGGTTAATACCGCCTTCATTGCCGCCTCGAGTTCGGCGCGAAAATCTAAATCATGGTTGGCGGGGGCCTGTAAATGTTGGGTCAGCACCTTGGCCATATTATCTATGGCATTGGCGAGCTGGCTGCGCCAGTCCTGCTTGGCCTTAATCGGGAAGATAAACAGCGACACCAGAATCGCGATAACACAACCCAGCAGAATATTGGCCGTGCGCCATAGCGCCTCAGAGGTATCATGATTAGCATCGCCCACCACGATAATAATGGTGAATCCTGCCACCAGATAGGCATAACTGTAGCGTCCCGCTGAGATAAAACAAATCAGCGTCACCCCTAAAATTAACAGCCCCATAATCAGCCAATAACTGTCGAGTGTGGCCACTAACATCACGCCATAAGCCGAGCCTAAACAAGTGCCTACCGCCCGTTGCAGAGACTTTTCAATCGCACCACCCACCTGTGGCAGACTCATCATAATGATCACAATCGTCACCATGCTCCAAATAAAATGCGGCGGTGACCAAATGGCATTAATGGTGACGGCAATCAGCAGGGCGAGGCCGAGTTTGAGGGCGTGAATGGCGCGGAAATGGCGATAGATAAAGTCGGCAAAAGGGCTTGCAGGGGCAAAGACGGACATAATGCAACACTCCTTTGGACTGATGGTAGCCAAGCCATTATCGCAGAAACGCACTTCGCCCGTGTGGCTTGGCAGATAAAGAAATGCAAATTGCGAGGCGGCGCTGTTTGAGCTTAGTCCAAGGCACCGCCAAGATCACATTAAAGCTAGGTAATTGATATTAAATCAGTAAGATAGCATGCGGTCTGTACAAGGCTCAGTCATAAAAAAGGCTTGAATAAGCAAGCCTATTCAAGCCTTAGGATGCGCGTGCGTGTTAACTCGGTTCTTGAGTCGGTTGCTCCGCAGTGTACTTATCCATAATCACGGCACAGGCGGCGTCACCTGTGATGTTTAGCGCGGTGCGGATCATGTCAAACACTCGGTCGAGGGCGAATAACAGCGGTAAACCATCAATGGGAATACCCGCAGCCAATAGCACTGCGACCACTAAAAATGATGGACCTGGCACACCCGCTTGGCCAATGGCGCCTAAGGTGGAGGTAAAGATAATCGCGGCATAGGCGGTCATTGAGAGGTCAATGTTGTACATTTGCGCGAAAAACATCGCGACCAGACCATAATAAATCGCATTGCCGCTCATATTGATGGTGGCACCTAAGGGCAGCACAAAAGCGGTGGTGGCCTTAGAGACCTTAAGATCTTCTTCGCAGGTTTCCATGTTCACTGGCAGCGTGGCCATTGATGACGCGGTAGACAGTGCCATCACCTGCGGCTTTTTCATCGCCGAAATAAACTGGCGTGCCGAGACCTTAGAAAACAGCTGCACCACTATGGGGAAGAACACAAAACCATAGAGCAGAATCGCGGCCACAAACACGGCAAACAGCTTAAACACGACTTCTAAGGCATCAAAACCAAAAGTGCCGACGGAATCGGCCATCAAACCAAACACACCGATAGGGGCAATCACCATCACGCAGTTGATCATCCACACAAAGGCGTCAACGACGGTATTTAACGCCGCCATGATGGGCTTAGCTCCATCGCCTTTGACCTTCGTCAGTGCGATACCAAAGAAAATACTAAATACCAGTATTTGCAGGATATTTCCGCCATTTAGTGATTCGAACACATTGGTTGGGATCATGCCGATAAAGGTGTCGATCACTCCGGGGAGTGCGCCATGTTCGGCGGTCACTTCCATCAAGCCACTGCCACTGTGGGCGGTAAAGTCAACACCGGCGCCGGGTGTAAACACCTTACCCATCACTAATGCCAAAGCGACAGCAAGCCCTGAGGTGACAATAAAGAAGCCAAAAGTGCCTACGCCAATCTTACCCGCCGAGGGGCTATCACCTAAGCTGGCGGCGCCACTTATGATTGACACCAGTACCAATGGGATCACTAGCATTTTGATTAAATGGATAAAAATGGTACCAAGCGGTGCGAAGATACTCGCACTTTCACCCATCATAAAACCCACCAGTGCGCCAATAATCATGGCGATAACCACTTGTACACCAATGTTGCCTAATAAACTCTTGCTCTTCATTCTTGCGAAACTCCCCGGTTGCCGCAGCATTTTGTGTCTTAAGACTCGTTATCTATTTACAGGTCAGCCTTTGCTTTTAGCGTAAAAAGCTCAGCCCCGACAGGTTTTTTGGGCGCCTAAGGTATCACAGTTGCTGTAACGGGTTTTGTGAAACATCATCAATCTTGGTTTGAAAATAACCAAAACCTAAATAACACAACCTATAAATGATTAATGTTTAAAAATGTGTGCGTTAAAATGGAGTTTGTTTAGTTTAGGCTTGGGTTTTACCCATCGAATTGATGAATTGTGATTTTGGCTGAGCACGTTATCAGAATAGTAAAAAAGATTTAGTAATCAGCGGGTGTTACAGGTGTAATTTTTATGTAAATAAAAATTGATTTTGATCATAAATCCAAATGCGAATTGTTTGCATTATTTTGTTTGCTGTGTAAAATCCTCACAAATTTTTACATTAATTTACAAATAACAACCATTCTGGGAAATATGATGAAGAAAACACTACTTGCTACTGCACTATTAGGTCTTTTTGTTAACCCTCAAGTTATGGCTTCAGATGAAACTCAAGAGCTGCGAAAAGTGATTGAGCAGCAACAGCAAGTACTGAAGGATCTTGAAAAACGCTTAGAAGAAACTGAAAAGCGAGTAGAAAAAACCGCCGATGCCGTTGAAGAAACAGGCTCACACAAGAGCGCAACTACCATTGGTGGCTATGGCGAACTGCACTACAACAATATTTCAGACAATATCAAAAATACAGACAAGAAAGAGTTCGATTTTCACCGCTTTGTATTGTTCTTTGGTCATGAATTTACACAAAACACCCGTTTTTTCTCTGAGCTAGAAGTAGAACATGCACTGGCTGGTGAAAGTAAAAAAGGTGAAGTGGAGATAGAACAAGCCTATGTAGAGCATGATTTTAACAAGGACTTCACGGGTAAAGCGGGTCTGTTCTTGATGCCTGTGGGTATTATCAACGAAACTCACGAGCCACCAACATTTTACGGTGTTGAACGTAACCCTGTAGAAGCTAACATTATCCCTGCAACTTGGTGGGAAGCGGGCTTAGCGTTAAATATCAAAGCTGCACCCGGTCTTGCATTTGATACCGCAGTGACCAGCGGTTTAGCGGTTGCCACTACAGGGGATAAGGCTTTTAACATTCGCAGTGGTCGTCAAAAAGTCTCGGAAGCCAAGGGTGAGGAGTTAGCGTATACCGCGCGGGTGAAATATACCGCAGTACCAGGTTTAGAGTTGGCCGCTTCGGCACAATATCAATCGGATTTAACGCAAGGAGCCGCAGGTGTTGATACTGCATCGGCGACGCTGCTCACCGCTCATGCAATTTACAGCATTCAAAACTTCACCCTTAAAGCGTTATATGCTCAATGGGATATTGATGGTAAAGAGGCCGAGGCGCTCGGACAAGACAAGCAGAAAGGTTATTACATTGAGCCTTCATATCGCTTCAACGAAAGCTTTGGCATATTTGCCCGTTACAATGCGTGGGATAACAAAGCTGGCAACAGCACTGATACTGAAATCACTCAAACTAACCTAGGTGTCAATTACTGGTTGCATGAAAATGTGGTCTTTAAAGCTGACTATGAAAAAGTGGGCGGTGCTAAAGATGCTGACGGATTTAACTTAGGTGTGGGTTACCAGTTCTAAACCCCATTGCTAACCTGAATCAGGTCATGTTTTACATATGACCTGATTCTGTTTACGCTCTTTACTCTCGGCCGTTAACTTCGCGCGAAAGCGACAAAGTGCCAGTATATTCAGTGAATGAGTCTCCTATGCTTTCTTGGCTACAGTCGATTTAGTTTTCACCTTTGAAGGTTATTATGGATCTTTTTTTCTCATCACTGACAAAAGTGAGTCAGTGCTTTGTCAGATCATGCATTAGCAGTCTAACCATTTTGTTGATTCTGCTTTGCCCGCTAAGGGGGGGGGCGGTTGAATATCAAACCACCGATGCCTTTATTCAACAGGCATTTAATGGCAGCAAAGGCACAGCTAAAGTCTATTGGGTTGACGACAGTGCGAAGCAGGTCATTGAATCGATACTTGCACATAGCTTTAATAAAATGCGTATCCGTTATTGGCAGCAAGATAATGAAACCGTGTGGATTTTAGATGAAATAGGTAAAGAAGCTCCTATTACCGTTGGTATTCATATTAAAGCTCAAGCAATAGTTAATACTAAGGTATTGATTTACCGTGAAAGTCGTGGTGATGAAGTTCGCCATAGTTTTTTCACGGATCAATTCAAGAGCGCAAAGCTCGTCAATCAAACACAACTTGATCGCCACATTGATGGCATTACAGGTGCAACGTTATCGGTAAGAGCTTTGACGAAACTGTCACGTATGGCTTTGTGGTTAGATAGTCATGTTACTGATATCGACAAGAGTCAATAATCGTTAATTAACCAAAAAACGTATCACTATGACTCGAAAGCATAAATATCAAGCAATACAAAAAGTGAATTACACCCTATCACGCGTGCTACGTCCATGGCACCGCAGATTGGGTATTATTAGTTGTCTATTTATCCTATTACTCGTTGTGACAGGGATTGCCATTAATCACAGTCAACATTTGCACTTGAGTAAAGCCTTTGTGCAACAAGCGTGGTTGTTGGATTATTATGGGATTATAGCGCCTAAGCATATTGTTCAATTTGGCAGCGACTCTAAGCCGCTATTGATCACCGACAACCGACTTTGGTTGGAGCATGAACAAATACTCGAGGCTCAAAGCCAATTAATTAGTGCGGCTTACTTTTCCAATATGTTGATTGCTATAGATAGTGAGCAGCTTTATCTATTTGATAGGGAAGGTAAAATACTCGAGACCCAAAATCAAAGTACTGGATTACCCAGCGGTTTAGAGGCATTAGCCATAGAGTCAATTCACCTTCTTGATGGGCCTAATACTCAAGCTGAGCCAGTTAATTACATTTGGCTTAAAGCTGCTACAGGGTATTTCCGTGCTGATGAAAATCTTATCGATTGGATACCCATGCAACCATTAGCGCCTCTCTCTTGGGTAACCCCAAATGATTTGGTCGACGTTAACCTAGTTCGATATGCACGTAGTACTAACCTTAACTGGGAGAGGGTGATGCTGGATGTGCATAGTGGTCGTGCATTTGGTATCTATTCTGTGTGGATATGGGATTTTTTCGCTTTAGCGTTACTCCTTGTCTCATTCAGTGGTTTGTGGATCTGGATAAAACAGACTAAACCCAGACGATAGTTTTTCGTTGCAAATGTCCTCCGTCCAATTTGACAATCGTTGTATATTGGATTGCCCAAGGCGGGATTCATGTAGCGGATATTTGATGTTTAAGCTAGTTGGGCCTTTCGTTGTCGTTGTATTGGTAACCGTGATGAGTGGTGGCTATGGCTATCATTTCGCAGATAACGGAATTGGTCGCTTTGCTCATGATACTGCCATCGAAAATGCTCTTTTTCATTATCAAAAAAGCTGGAGTGATTGAGCAAATACAAAAAGGTCTACTGGTCTGTATAATTGAACAGTTACAAAGCCTTCAATCTGCTGATCTCACATTTCTAAAATCCTGCCAACAGTATGAATGTCTAGAGTGATTACAAGCTGAGATGGCATCAGTGTTAGCAAGCTAAAGCGCACAATGCGTTTATAGAGATTGGATCATTTCTTATCTAGGTCAACTGCGGTTTTTGCCATAAGAAAATGCCGACTATTGAAGTCGGCATTGGTTGTTAATCTTAACTTGCAGCTATCTCATTACGCCTTTGGACCCGCGTTACGGATGGCGTCTGACACTTGATACTTCGCGAAGTTCTTAGTGAAGGCTTCGGCCAGTTTTTGGGCGTATTCGGCGTACAGTGCTTTATCGCTCCAAGTGTTCACTGGGTTGAGTAGATTGCTGTCGACACCGCTAACCGCTACAGGCACCGCGAGGTTTAAGGTATCTAAATGAACGGTTTCAACGTTTTTCAGCTCGCCGCTGACAATCGCATCGACAATGGCGCGGGTGGTTGGGATGTCGAAACGTTTACCAATACCGTGTGGGCCGCCAGTCCAGCCAGTGTTAACTAAGTACACTTGGCTACCGAATGATTCGATACGCTTCATCAGCAGCTCAGCATACACGCCCGCAGGACGTGGGAAGAAAGGTGCGCCGAAGCAGGTAGAGAAGGTGGACTGAATCGCCGAGGTTGAACCGATTTCAGTCGAACCGACTTTCGCGGTGTAACCAGAGAGGAAGTGGTAAGCCGCTTGCTCTTTGCTCAGGATAGAAACCGGTGGCAACACGCCAGACACGTCGCAGGTTAAAAACACCACTGCGTGAGGCTCGGCGCCACGGTTGTCTTCTTTACGCTGGGCGATATGCTCGAGCGGGTAAGCCGCACGGGTGTTTTCAGTCAGGCTGCTGTCTTTGTAGTTAGGTACGCGGTGCTCGTCCATTACCACGTTTTCCAGCACAGTACCGAAACGAATCGCATCCCAAATCACAGGCTCGTTCTTTTGGCTCAGGTCGATACATTTGGCGTAGCAGCCGCCTTCGATATTGAATACGCCGCCCGGTGCCCAGCCGTGCTCATCGTCACCGATCAGGAAGCGTTTTGGATCCGCAGACAGGGTGGTTTTACCTGTACCCGACAGACCGAAGAATAGGGTGGTGTCGCCGTCTTTACCTACGTTTGCCGAGCAGTGCATTGGCAATACGCCTTGGGCTGGCAGCAGGAAGTTTTGCACGGAGAACATCGACTTCTTCATTTCGCCAGCGTATTTCAGGCCCGCTAGCAACACTTTGCGCTCGGCAAAGTTTAAGATCACCGCCGCATCTGAATTGGTGCCATCACGCTCAGGAACACAGACGAAGTCTGGCGCGTTGATGATTTGCCATACAGGCTTGTCTTGACGGTTAAATTCTTCTGGGATGATAAAAAGGTTGCGGGCGAACAGTTGGTGCCAAGCGTATTGAGTCGTCACGCGCACTGGCTGGTAATGTTCTGGGTCTGCACCGACTTCGAGGTCAGATACAAACAACTCTTTATCGGCGAGGAATGCTTCTACACGCGCCCATAATCCTTCAAAAGCACCGGGTTCAAATGCTTGGTTGACGGGTCCCCATTCGATATCAGCCGCTGAACTAGGTTCTTTAACAATAAAACGATCGCCAGGAGAGCGACCTGTGCGTGTACCGGTTTTGGCAACCAGCGCACCATTGGCGGTTAATTCACCTTCGCCGCGGAGCAGGGCAAATTCGACCAGTTGTGCTGTTGAGGGGTTGTAATGAACGCGGTTTAATCCATCCGCCATAGTGAGGTCTCCATTTACTTGTATTTGTAAGGTTATTTTTTATCGATCGTCTGCCGATTTTGCTTTTATTTATCGCCCGAGGCGTGCTAGGGGACAAAGTGTGCCGATTGTATCCTATCCGTGGCTAAAGTGTGAGCTGGATCATTGAGGTGGTACAAAAAAGGGCACCCAAGGTGCCCTTTGACAGTAAGTAAAAACTTACTGCTGGGTATTTGAAGTGGTGCCATTGGCATAGATTGCTGCAACATCAATAGCATCGAACACGTATTTTGCATTGCAGTATTCACAACCCATTTCGACCTTACCGTCTTCCGCCAGAATGGCTTCGACTTCCGCTTGATCGATGGTTTTAATCGCCGCCGCGCTGCGCTCGCGTGAGCAAGTGCATTTAAAGCTGACTTCGATAGGATCGAACAGACGCACTTCTTCTTGATGATACAAGCGGTGTAATACGTCCTGCGCTTCTAGGGTGAATAACTCTTCCGCCTTGATGGTCGCTGTCAGCTGACATAAATGCTCGAAGTCGGCATTATGATCTTCTTGGCTTGGTAATATTTGCAGGAACATGCCAGCAGCTTGTTTACCGTCGGCAAATAGCCACATTGCTGTGGGTAATTGCTCTGACTGGTTAAAGTAGTCTTCGACACAGGCGGCTAAGGTGGGTTTATCAAGGGCGACCACGCCTTGATAGCGTTCGCCTTCGTCCGGTGTGAGGGTGATAACCATATAACCTTGGCCAAACAGATCGGCTAGGCTGGCATCGTCTGCTAACTCGCCATCCCAGCGGGCGATACCGCGTAATTGCTGCAGGTTATTGCCATTGATCACCGCCAGCGATACTGGGCCATTCCCTTGCAACTGCACGCTAATATCACCGCTAAATTTTAGGGTGGCGGTTAATAAAGAGGTCGCCGCTAGCAATTCGCCGAGCAGGGTTTGCAGCACAGGAGGATAGGCATGTGAACCTATTACCTGCTGATAGCTGTCTTGCAATTGCACCAGTTCACCACGCACATCGGCATTATCGAACAGGTAGCGGTGTAAAATATCTTGGGTCATTTTGTATCTCACTATTAGGTAACTTTTACGTAATTCTTAGCATTCTTTAAATCGGATAAGTTGGCGTCGTTGCTTTTTATCCGGTTTATGGTCGGGTGCAGGATTATTAAGAATATTCAATCGTCTTGCTTCGGCATTTAACGCGCGTTTAGCGATGCTGGCGGCGGTTTCTTCGTACAATTCCTGTGCAATTGATGCACTTTGGCGTGATTCTGATAATTTTTTTATGACGATCTCTTTATCGTCATAACCTTGTCGTATCTTAAGGACGGCACCTATCTCAGCATTCTTACTAGATTTGGTGCGCGCACCGTTGTAATGTACTTTGCCGCCGTTGATCATTTCTTTGGCTATGGCTCGGGTTTTATAAAAACGTGCGGCCCATAACCATTTATCGAGTCGAACGCTGCCACTGTCGCCTGAACTTTGTGTCATAGTGTCTCCAAGATAAAAGATCGATGAGTTCACATGCTGAGTAATAAAATGCCTAAGTCGCATTGCTATTATGTTAAAGAGTGGTGCGCTTCACACCCTTTTTAGGCGGGCAAAGTTAGCATAAATGGCCAATTTTCGCCAATTGCAATACTGTTATGGGGTTGTTGCCAAATGCGGCCTAGGTTAGCATGTGGCGAACATGATAATTTTTATAATCAGAACAGAGACCTGTATTGAGGGTCCACATAAATATGGATTTATTAGATAACGTTATCGCAAAAGCTGCAGGTATTCCGCATAAGCCGTTGAGTCAGGTTGTTTTCTGGCTTGGTTTTATTCTGAGTTTACTCTTAGCCGCGCAAATTACATGGAAACTCGTGCCTACCACCTCTTCTCCTACAGCATGGTCTCCCACTGCGGTGACCACGGCGGGTAAAGGGGCTGGGCAAATTGATCTGGCAGGATTACAGCAACTCGCACTTTTCGGCAAAGCCGACGCCAAGGCGGATAAACCTAAAGTCGAAGTGGTCGAAACCGTAACCGATGCGCCAAAGACTTCCCTTTCTATTCAACTGACGGGGGTGGTGGCATCCACCGCTGACCAAAAAGGTCTGGCGATTATTGAATCCAGTGGTAGCCAAGAAACCTACAGCTTGGGTGATAAAATTAAGGGTACATCCGCTTCGTTAAAAGAAGTCTATGCAGACCGGATTATCATTACCAATGCGGGTCGCTATGAAACCTTGATGCTTGATGGTTTGGTTTACACCAGTCAAAGCCCAGCGAATCAACAATTACAAAAGGCCAAGAGCGGAAAAGCTGAAGTCGTTAGCCGAGTGGATCAGCGCAAGAATGCTGAAATCTCTCAAGAGCTGGCCGAATCTCGCAGTGAACTCTTAGCCGATCCCAGTAAAATTACTGACTATATTGCGATTTCGCCCGTGAGACAGGGAGAAAACGTTGTTGGCTATCGCCTCAATCCTGGCAAAGATGTGAACCTATTTAAGCAAGCAGGCTTTAAACCCAATGACCTTGCTAAATCGATTAATGGATACGACCTGACCGTAATGAGTCAGGCGTTAGAAATGATGAGCCAATTGTCTGAATTAACTGAAGTTTCTGTTATGGTTGAACGGGAAGGGCAGTTGGTTGAAATCATGTTTAGTTTGCCGCAATAACACGCGTTAGGGGAAAGTAAAATAATGAATAACAAACGGATTCGACGCAAACTGATTGCTGGAGTTGTGGCGGGCGCCACTATGCTGACCTCGCAATTTGTTTGGTCTGAACAATATGCGGCCAACTTTAAAGGCACTGATATTCAAGAGTTTATCAATATTGTTGGTAAAAACTTGAACAAAACCATCATTGTTGACCCGACGATTCGCGGCAAGATCAACGTTCGCAGCTATGATCTGCTCAATGACGAGCAGTATTACCAGTTCTTCCTCAACGTGCTGCAAGTATACGGTTATGCCATCGTCGAGATGGAAAATAACGTTATCAAAGTGATCAAAGACAAAGATGCGAAAACCGCGGCGATTCGTGTTGCTAATGACAACGATCCTGGCCTAGGCGATGAAATGGTTACCCGCATCGTGGCGTTGTATAACACCGAAGCCAAGCAATTAGCACCATTATTACGTCAGTTAAACGATAACGCTGGTGGTGGTAACGTAGTGAACTACGATCCATCAAACGTGCTGATGCTCTCTGGCCGCGCTGCGGTGGTTAATAAGTTAGTTGAAATCATTCGCCGTGTAGATAAACAGGGTGATACCTCTGTTCAAGTCGTGCCACTTGAATATGCTTCTGCTGGCGAAATGGTGCGAATTATCGATACCCTGTACCGCGCGACAGCTAACCAAGCGCAGCTTCCCGGACAAGCGCCCAAAGTGGTGGCCGATGAGCGGATTAACGCCGTAGTGGTCAGTGGTGATGAAAAGAGCCGTCAACGGGTGGTGGAGCTGATCCACCGTCTCGATGCCGAGCAAGCCAGCACGGGCAATACGAAAGTACGTTATTTACGTTATGCCAAGGCCGAAGACTTAGTTGAAGTGCTAACCGGTTTTGCCCAAAAGTTGGAAGGTGAAAAAGATCCTAGCGCTCAGGCAGCGGGTGGTGGCAAACGTCGTAATGAAATCAATATTATGGCCCACACTGATACTAACGCATTAGTGATCAGCGCTGAGCCAGATCAAATGCGCACTATTGAAAGCGTGATCAACCAACTCGATATTCGCCGCGCCCAAGTATTAGTAGAAGCCATTATCGTGGAAGTTGCCGAAGGCGATAACGTCGGCTTTGGGGTGCAATGGGCCGCGAAAGCGGGTGGTGGAACTCAGTTCAATAACTTAGGCCCAACTATCGGTGAGATTGGCGCGGGTGTATGGCAGGCGCAGGATAAAGAAGGAACCTATATTACCAATCCAAACACAGGTGACGTGATTGGTAAAAACCCAGATACAAAGGGCGATGTTACCTTACTTGCTCAAGCCTTAGGTAAAGTGAATGGTATGGCATGGGGCGTTGCTATGGGTGACTTTGGTGCCCTAGTACAAGCCGTATCGAGTGACACTAACTCAAACGTACTTGCAACACCTTCTATTACTACCTTAGATAACCAAGAAGCCTCTTTCATCGTCGGTGATGAAGTGCCTATTCTTACCGGTTCTACCGCCAGCTCAAACAACAGCAACCCATTCCAAACCGTTGAGCGTAAAGAGGTTGGGGTGAAATTAAAAGTGGTGCCGCAGATCAACGAAGGCAACGCGGTTAAGCTTGCGATTGAGCAAGAAGTCTCCGGCGTAAACGGTAACACGGGTGTGGATATTTCCTTCGCGACTCGCCGTTTAACCACTACTGTTATGGCTGATTCAGGCCAAATCGTGGTACTCGGTGGTTTGATTAACGAAGAAGTCCAAGAAAGCGTGCAGAAAGTGCCATTCCTCGGCGATATTCCAGTACTTGGCCATTTATTCAAATCTTCTTCCAGTAAGAAGACCAAGAAGAACCTGATGATCTTTATCAAACCCACCATTATCCGTGATGGTGTGACGATGGAAGGTATCGCAGGTCGTAAATACAACTATTTCAGAGCATTGCAGCTTGAACAGCAAGAGCGTGGTGTCAATCTAATGCCTGAGACTAAAGTGCCGGTATTAGATGAGTGGAACCAGTCTGAGTATGTGCCGCCAGAAGTGAACGATATTTTAGATCGTTATAAAGAAGGCAAAGGGCTAGAGACTCAGATGCGTAAAACTGACCCGACTCTCAAGTCGCTGGATGAAAACAAAAACAAAGATAAAACACAATGAGTGAAATACAAGTATCCCAAGTCGAGGATTTAAGCTTAGTTTCCAATGAACTAGGTATTGAAGCCGAAGGTGATGAGGTATTTCGCTCCAGCAGCAAAGAGCGTTTACCCTTTGCCTTTGCCCACCGCCATGAGGTGATTTTAGCCTATGGCGATGATGGCGCCTTGAACCTGTTTTATACCGCCAAAAGCCCGTTAGCGGCGATGCTTGAAGCGCGTCGCTACTCGGGCGTGGATTTACCTTTGGTACAGCTCGAGCCGAGTAAGTTTGAGGTCAAACTGACTCAGGCCTACCAAGCCAATTCCTCCGAAGCGCAGCAGCTGATGGAAGACATTGGTAACGAAATGGATTTATTTACTCTTGCAGAAGAGTTGCCACAAACCGAAGATTTGCTCGAAGGCGATGATGATGCGCCGATCATTAAGCTGATTAATGCCCTGTTATCAGAAGCGATTAAAGAAGAAGCCTCGGATATCCATATCGAGACCTACGAGAAGCAGCTAGTCGTGCGTTTCCGTATTGACGGCGTGCTCAAAGAAGTGCTCAAGCCAAACCGTAAACTGTCATCTTTATTGGTGTCGCGGATTAAGGTGATGGCGCGCCTCGATATCGCCGAGAAAAGAGTACCACAAGACGGCCGTATTTCGCTGCGGATTGCAGGCCGCGCGGTGGACGTGCGGGTATCGACCATGCCATCGAGCCACGGTGAGCGGGTGGTGCTGCGTTTACTCGATAAAAACGCCGGTAATCTGGATTTAAAACAGCTGGGTATGACGGACAGCATCCGAGCTAAGTTCGATGAGCTTATTCGTCGTCCCCACGGCATTATCTTGGTAACGGGCCCTACAGGTTCGGGTAAGAGTACCACGCTGTATGCTGGACTTACTGAAATTAACTCTAAAGATACCAATATCTTAACCGTTGAAGACCCCATCGAATACGAATTGGAAGGCATAGGCCAAACTCAAGTTAACACTAAGGCGGACATGACCTTTGCCCGTGGTCTACGGGCGATTCTGCGTCAAGACCCCGATGTAGTGATGATCGGGGAAATCCGTGACCTTGAAACCGCCCAAATTGCGGTGCAGGCATCCTTGACGGGTCACTTAGTGATTTCGACTCTCCACACCAACACCGCTTCGGGCGCGATTACCCGTTTGCAGGATATGGGCGTAGAGCCTTTCTTAGTCTCATCAAGTTTGCTCGGGGTATTGGCTCAGCGCTTGATCCGTACCCTCTGTCCAAAATGTAAGACACAGCATGTGCCCGATGAGCGTGAACGTGAGCTGCTGGGTATTACTGCCGATGATCCACGCCATATTTATCGTGCCAATGGCTGTAAGGCCTGTGGTAACAGTGGCTACCGTGGTCGTACGGGCATTCACGAACTATTGTTGGTCGATGATAATGTGCGCGAGCTTATTCACGGTGGACGTGGCGAACTGGCGATTGAGAAATATATCCGCCAGTCGGTACCAAGCATTCGTCACGATGGCATGAGCAAGGTGCTCTCAGGTATCACCACTCTGGAAGAAGTCCTAAGGGTGACCCGCGAGGAGTAAGCTATGCCTGCATTTGAATATAAGGCGCTGGACGCCAAGGGGAAGCAGCTTAAGGGCGTGATCGAAGCGGATACCGCCAGACACGCACGTAGCCAATTGCGCGATCAACGCTTGATGCCGCTGGATATTCTGCCGGTCACTGAAAAAGAAGCCAAGGCGAAAGGTGCGGGATTTTCGCCCTTTAAGCGCGGGATTTCAGTGGCGGAATTAGCGCTGATCACCCGTCAAATCGCGACACTGGTGGCGGCGGGCTTACCGATCGAGGAATGTCTTAAGGCGGTAGGCCAGCAATGTGAGAAGGCGCGGCTTGCCAGTATGATCATGGCGGTGCGCTCCCGGGTCGTTGAGGGTTATAGTCTGGCCGATTCCTTGGCTGAATTTCCGCATATTTTCGATGACTTATACCGCGCTATGGTGGCCTCGGGGGAAAAATCCGGCCACTTGGAAGTGGTGCTAAATCGCTTAGCCGATTACACCGAACGTCGCCAGCAGCTTAAATCTAAACTGCAACAGGCGATGATTTATCCCATCATGCTGACGATTGTCGCCATTGGGGTGGTCTCAGTGTTACTTGCGGCTGTGGTACCAAAGGTCGTTGGTCAGTTTGAGCATATGGGCGCCGAGTTACCAGCAACGACCCGTTTCTTAATTGCTGCCTCGGATTTTGTCCAACACTATGGTCTGTTTGTTGTTTTAGCGATTGGTATTCTGTTGGTAGTGTTCCAGCGTCTACTCAAATCACCGATTTTCAAGATGAAATACCATACATTTTTGCTGAAAATGCCGGTGATTGGCCGAGTGAGCAAAGGGCTCAATACTGCGCGTTTTGCGCGTACCTTGAGTATTTTATCCGCCAGTTCGGTGCCTTTGTTGGACGGGATGCGCATTGCCAGCGAGGTATTGCAAAATATGCGGGTACGGGCGGCGGTGGATGATGCAACGGCGCGCGTACGGGAAGGAACTAGCCTCAGTACCGCGTTGACTAACACTAAGCTATTCCCTGCGATGATGTTATATATGATCGCCTCGGGGGAGAAGAGTGGTCAGCTCGAAGACATGCTTGAGCGTGCTGCGGATAACCAAGATCGCGAGTTTGAGAGTAATGTGACGCTCGCCCTCGGCGTATTCGAACCCATGTTAGTGGTAAGTATGGCGGGGGTTGTACTCTTTATCGTAATGGCCATTCTGCAACCGATATTGGCGCTGAACAATTTGATTAGTGGCTAGTTTTTGACATTATGGAATATTGCCTTTCAGTCATACGGCTGAGAATGGCACAGGTTTTTTAGGAGATGTAATCGATGCAAATGAATAAAAAGCACAAGGGTTTTACCTTACTTGAAGTGATGGTGGTAATCGTTATCCTCGGTATTTTGGCGTCTATGGTGGTGCCAAATCTGATGGGCAACAAAGATAAAGCCGACCAACAAAAAGCGGTATCTGACATAGTCGCGCTCGAAAACGCTTTAGATATGTACAAGTTAGATAACGGTGTTTATCCAACGACTGAGCAAGGTTTAGAAGCCTTGGTGCAAAAACCAACGATTTCACCTGAGCCTCGTAACTACCGCGAAGAAGGTTATGTAAAGCGTTTACCACAGGACCCATGGCGTAATAACTACTTACTGTTAAGCCCTGGCGAAAACAGCAAGTTAGATATCTTTAGTGCAGGCCCAGACGGTCAACCAGGTACCGAAGATGATATCGGTAACTGGAACTTACAGAATTTCCAATAAGATGTTAACGCTGCGCCACGCCGGCTTCACCTTGATGGAGGTGATGCTGGTGATTTTGCTAATGGGACTCACCGCCGCGGCGGTGACCATGTCTATTGGCAATTCGGGGCCACAACAGGCGCTGGAAAAAACCGCGCAGCAATTTATAGCCGCTACAGAGTTAGTGCTGGATGAAACCGTATTAAGCGGCCAATTTATCGGTATTGTGGTGGAAAAAACCAGTTATCAGTTTGTTTTTTATAAAGATGGTAAATGGAGTCCATTGGAAAAGGACAGAATTCTGTCTGAAAAACAAATGGAACCTGGTGTGGTGATTAATTTGGTGCTCGATGGTTTACCGCTCGCACAAGAGGACGAACAAGATGACTCTTGGTTTAAAGAACCTTTAATCGAGCCCTCTGCGGAAGATAAGAAAAAGCACCCTGAACCACAGATTTTGCTATTTCCCAGCGGCGAAATGAGCGCCTTTGAGTTGAGTTTTATTACCAAGACAGATAAAGGCCCCCTCGACGTATTGGTGGTGGGCGATGCCCTTGGCCGTTTAACCCTAGGGCGCCCTGATGAAATACGCTAAGGGCATGACGTTACTCGAAGTGATCGTCGCCTTGGCGGTGTTTGCGATTGCCGCCGTTTCCATCACCAAAAGCTTGGGTGAGCAAATGGCGAATATGCCGATTTTGGAGTCGCGCACCCTTGCTCAGTGGGTAGCCGACAATCAAATGGTCGATGCTAGACTCGAGCCTCAATTTCCGGAAATCGGCAAAAAAGAGGGCCAAGTAGAACTGGCTGGTAAGGATTGGTACTGGCGAAAAGAAGTGGTGAAAACCACCGATGATAATTTTCGCATGATCCGTATTAGTGTCAGTGAAGATGAGCGTTATCAGCGTATTGCAGCACAAGTGAGCAGTTATGTCCTTAAAACAAACTAATGCTCATCGGGGGTTTACCCTGCTGGAAATGCTGATCGCGATTGCGATTTTTGCCATGTTGGGCTTAGCGGCCAATGCGGTACTCAGCACAGTTCTGACCAATGATGAAGTGACAAAGAATTTCTCAACCCGTTTAAAAGCGTTGCAACAGGGCTTTGGAGCGATTGAGCGCGACTTGGGACAGATGGTTGCTCGCACACCCAGACTCCTCGAAGGTGGCCGCGGAACAACGGTATTTCAGACGGGGAATGACCTTTTAGATTCGGAATCCGAGGCTTTAGTCTTTTACCGCTTGGGCTGGCTCAATCCAGATGGCTTATTGCCCCGTGGCAGTTTGCAGTCAGTCGCCTATGTCGTACGAGAAGGAAAATTAGAACGCTGGTATTTTCCTTACCCTGAGCCGGAATTTGGCGCCGAGCCAATCAAGACGGTGATTATCGATAAGGTGCTCTCGGTCGAGTATTCCTTCTTTATGGAGGATAAGTGGGAGCGCAAGGTTGAGGCGACTAAGTTACCCAAAGCCATTGCAATCGAAATTGAGATTGAAGGTCTAGGTAAGATTCAGCGTAAGTTTATGCTGCCTCTGGGCGCGGCGGCGCCAGAAAAGTCTAGTGATGAAGACAACAAAGACGAAAACACCGAAGACAATAAAGAAGACAACGGTGACAAAGATAATAACGGCGATGGTTCCGGTAACGGGGAAGAAGATCCCGGCACCGGTGAGCCAGAAAATGAGGATGGCGCATGATAAGGCGAACTCCTACTAAACAGCGTGGTGTCGCGCTGATCGTCGTATTACTGATCGTGGCCATGGTGGTGATTATTGCCACCAATATTACCAGTCGTAATCAGTTGTCGATGCGCCGCACCTTAAACTTAGCTCAGTACGATCAGGCCTATTGGTATGCTATTTCCGCCGAAGAGCTGGCGAAGAAGATCCTCAAGCAGGACTTAGACGATTCAGAGGGGCGTGTCCATAAGCAACAATATTGGGCCATGAGCGATGTGGTATTTCCGGCAGAATATGGCGAGATTGCAGGCAAGATCACCGATATGCGTTCGTGTTTTAACTTAAATGCCTTGTCCGTCACCACAAAAGATGTGGAAAACGGTCAACCTAAATTGCCCTTGGCTGCTAAGCAATACAAGGCGTTATTAGTGAGTTTAGGTATGGATGATTTTACCGCTGATCATCTCACTCAAACCCTAAAGGATTATATCGACGAAGACACGATCACCAGCCCCTATGGCGCTGAAGATGCCGAGTATGAAGCACGCCACGTGCCATACCGTGCCGCCAACACTCTGATGAATCATCGAAGTGAGCTGCGGGCAGTGATGGGATACACACAGGATATTTATTTGAAATTATTGCCCTATATTTGTGTCATCCCGGGGAATGACAGGCAATTGTTGAATGTGAATACCATTGATGTCGAACAAGCAGCGCTGCTGGCGGCCATGCTCGATAATCAGATTTCTGTCGGTGAGGCGGAAAGCATTATTAACCAGCGCCCTGGCGATGGTTTTGCCAAGATTGATGATTTTTACGAATCCTCCTCAATGGGGTCGATTAAATGGGAAGATGCGATGAAGTCGACTTTTGTGATCGACAGTCAATATTTCCTCCTTGCCTCGGGCGCAAAGGTCGACAACGCCATTTTTAGGATGGAGAGTGTGCTCAAAAAGGGCAGCGGTAACAAAATGGATGTGCTCACCCGTCAGTTTGGTGGACAAAAATAATAGCAAACAAGCTCAATCCCTTAAGGTTGAAGCTGGTGGAGAAAAACTGTGAGTGAACGGCTATTTATTCGCTTAGGCAGAACCGCAGAGCAGGCATGCTCTTGGCTGGTTTGGTCCGAACAAGAACAAGAAATTATCGCCTCAGGCGAACTGGCCAACGCCCAAGGTTTATCAACCTTAACTGAGCGCGCGGGCAATCGCCCTATTGATGTGTTGGTGCCAGCTTCCGCCATGACGCTCACCAGCGTGAATCTGCCCGAAAAAGGCCAACGCCAAGCCTTAAAGGCCCTGCCTTTTATGTTGGAAGAAACCATCGCCGAGGATGTGGATGCGATGCACTTTACCGTTGGCCCACGCAATGGCGATGCCCTCAGCGTGGTGGCCGTTGCCCATGAGCAAATGCAAACTTGGCTCAGCTGTTTGGCCGAAGCGGGCTTAAAAGTAAAGCGTATCGTGCCTGATTGCTTGGCCTTGCCATTGCAGGAATGCCAATGGGCGGCTATGCGTTTTGGTAACGAGTTATTGTTGCGTACAGGATTAGGAACGGGCCATAGCCTGCCTTTATCTTGGTTGCCAGTGGCAATGAAGCAACTGACGGCTCAGACAGACGAGGTGTCGGTCGCCAGTTACACCGAGATGGAGTTGGACGGTGTCGAGCTTAAGCCACAGCCACTCGACTTACCTATGTTGGTGCTGGCGCGCGGCATTTTACATGCGCCGATTAACTTACTGACGGGTGTCTATACGCCTAAGCGCGAATACAGTAAGCATCTGTTGCAATGGAAAAATGCGGCAATTGTACTAGCCATTGCTATTGTGTTGTCTCTGGTAAATAAAGGCTTAACCATTCATCAGGTAAATGGCCAAATCGCCGATTTGAAGGCGCAAAGTGAAGCCATTTATCAACAAGTGATACCAGGCAATTCACGTATTGTGAATTTACGCTCGCAGATGGAGAGCCAACTACGCGCACTCCAAGGCCAAGGCAGTGGTGCAGAGTTTTTTGCTATGCTGGCGGGGTTACAAGACGCCTTTAAACAAGTACCTGAGCTAAAACCCAATAGCTTACGATTTGAAAGTGCCCGTAATGAAATCCGCATGCAAGTCACTGCTAAAAATTACGCGCAAATTGAGAAGTTTAAAGAGATTGTCGGCCGTCGTTTCCAAATGGATGGTGGCACGATGAATAGCGGTGAAGATCAGGTCACCAGCACCTTAACCTTGAGGAGCAAATAAGATGGATAATTTGCGGACTTGGTGGCAAGGGCTTGCGTCGCGCGAGCAGCAGATCGTAGGTTTTGGCGCCGTATTTTTAGTGATCGGTCTATTTTACTGGGGGATTTGGACACCAATCGCCAATGCTGAGGCCAATGCACTGCGCAACTTAACGGCGCAGCAGCAAACCTTGACCTATGTAAAGCAGACGGCGAATAAAATCGCTGGCTTAAAACAAAGCGGCGCTAAGCCGACGATGAGCGGCAGTTTAAGTTCAGTCGTCAACCAAACAGCGGGCAGTTATGGCTTAGTGATCACTCGCATGCAGCCCCAGGGCGATAAAATCCAAGTGTGGATGGATGATGTGCCATTCGATGCCTTACTCAGTTATTTGAATGATTTAGTGCAGCAAAAGGGCTTATCCCTTGAGAGTGTTGATTTGGCGGAGGCTGACGCGCCTGGCTATGTCAAAGTAAGACGGATCCAACTAGCGCAATAGGTTAAGGTGTAGCTGTGAGTCTGATAAAAAAGATTATTATTGGTGTACTAATTTATATCGTGTTTTTAGTGGCGTTGTTTCCTGCCAGTGTGGCCGTGCGCCTCGCACCACTCCCAGCGAATGTGGGAATTTCTGGAGTGAGTGGCAGTATTTGGGCGGGTAGCATTGAAACTTTGAATATTCAGCAGCGCCAATTGGAGCAAGTGCGTTGGGAACTCAGCCCTTGGTCTTTGTTTTTAGGCAAAGTGAAGCTGGATTTTCAAGTGGGTAGCCGTGCAACCCCTGTGAGTGCCAAAGGTGTCGTCACTTGGTCTATGGGCGGTATCAGCGCTCAAGGATTGCGCTTTGAAGCGCCCGATAGCTTCTTAATTGGTAATACTAAGCTGCCCTTTAGAACCGAAATTAATGGTGAAGTCAGCCTGCTGGTGGAAACCCTAGAACAAGGTAAACCTTGGTGCGAACAATTATCGGGTAAATTATTCTTAAACCAAACCAATGTGAAGAATCAATTCGGCGATTATCCACTGGGTAATATCGAGTTAGGCCTTAGCTGTGTTGAGGGGAAAGCTCAGCTCGCTACCGACGAAAGCAAAAACCAGTTGGGAATTATCGGTACCTTACAGTTAGACGAGGGGAATATGGTCAAGGTTGCCGCTAAGATCAAAGAGACCAACGAACAGCCGGAAGATATGCGTAAATCTCTTAATATCCTCGGCAAGCGTGGAGATGACGGTTACTTCCCTATTGTTTATCAGGGGCGTATTCCTGGGCTTTAATCTAGCCAGTAATGTAACCTAATGCATGATTTGATAAAGGCACCTTGGGTGCCTTTTCTATTTCGAGGGGTTAACTCGCGAGATCGTTAAGCAATAAACGATAGTCGCTAATGGCCGGAAAATCATTGAAGGTTTTGGCAGGTTTCTGGCTATCGGGATTGCTGATCCCGAGCTGATGCCCCACGCCCGCTAAGCGCGCTGCATTTAAAATGGGTTCACTATCATCGATAAACAGGCAGCGCTCAGGCACTAGGGCGAATTTTTCGAATAGCGTTTGCCAAAATTGTGGGTGTTCCTTGGGATAACCCGTTTCATGGCTTGAGATCATCGCATCTAAACCACTCCCCAGTTCAGTATGCTCCAGCTTAAGAGCAAGACTCTTAGGGTGGGCATTGGTGACTAAGATGCGTTTTTTGCCCGCGGCGGCGAGGGCATCGAGAAAAGGCATACTGTCTTGGCGCAGTTGAATACGGTCAACTAAGTCGCGGTGAAGCCCCATAATGTCGAGCTGCAGCTCGGACTGCCAATAATCGAGGCAATACCAATCTAACGTGCCTGCGACTCTGCCGTAGGCTTCTTCCACCAGTTGTTGTGCCTGGCTCTGGCTTAATCCCCGCTGCTTGCTCAGCTCCTGTGGCACCAGACTCAGCCAAAAATGGTTATCAAAGTGCAAATCGAGCAGGGTGCCATCCATATCGAGCAGTACAGTATCAATCTTCTTCCAGTCAAACATGGGATATCCTGTGTGGTTAACTCAGCTCAGCGTGAGGTTTACAGTAGCCTATCTTGCCAGCATGACACTTTGTGCTAGGCTTGATTAATTCGTTTTTGTCTAAAAATGAGACACTTGGATATGGATATCTGCTCATTCGCCTTACTCACCCAAGCTCCGAATATCACTAGTTTACAGCAAGAACTCACGACTTTGTTGCAGCATGAGTGGTTGCCACACATTAACCAACGTGATTATCACGCGGGCTCTCAGGGCGGTTGGGATGTGTTGGCTCTACGCTGCGCCGAGGAATATCGAGTCGCGCACCCCATTTTACAAGCCTTTTCCATTAGTGCCGCGACAGATTGGGATAATTTGCCTTCACTGGAATCGAGCCCCGCGCTGCTGCAGTTTATTCAATCCCTTGCTTGCCCAGTTAAATCGGTGCGCTTAATGCGCTTAATGCGCTTACACGCTGGTGCTGAAATCAAGCCCCATAGGGATCAAGGATTATCACTTGAACAGGGTGAGGCTAGATTACATTTGCCCCTACAAACCCATGATCAGCTTTATTTTTATGTGGATGAGAAACGTGTACCTATGCGGGCCGGAGAGCTTTGGTATATCAATGCTGACCAAACCCATTGGGTCGCGAATAAAGGCGTGGATGCCAGAATTAATTTGGTGATCGATTGTGAAGTCAACTCGTGGTTAAAGGAGCTTATCCATGATGCCAAGATCAAAGCCTAATGCAGGGCAGCGCGAGGCGTATCTAAGATTAAAGCTGTTTGCTCAGGCGCTGTTGCAATCCCATTCAGCGGGGGAGGCAAAGCGGCTTATCGATCCAATGCTGGCGCAGTTATGCCAATTGACTGGGTTGGAACTGCACCCGGCGTTGTTTCTCGATACAGAGGCGAGTATTACGGCTTTTGGCAAGGCGGTATCACCGACAACTGCGGCGCAATGTGCAGAAGATCCCGAACGTAGCAGAGTGTTTATTCAGGGAATTTATCAAGCGATACAGGACAAACTTAAAGCTAACTCGAACCATCCTGTGCACATACTCTATGCCGGAACCGGGCCTTTTGCTTGGTTAATCTTAGCCTTATTACCGCTATTTACGGCGAAGCAAGTGCGAGTAACCTTACTCGACATTCATCGAGCGTCATTGGAGAGTGTTGAAAAGCTGCTGGCATATTTCGATGTAGCGGATCGTGTCGATGCGATTATTTGTGCTGACGCTACGCTTTGGCGGCCAGCATCAACACAAACCTTTGATCTGATAATTTCTGAAACCATGAAACACCTGCTGCAACAGGAACCGCAGGTACAGATTTTTAGCCATCTACAGCATTTTTTAGCAGAGGATGGATGTTTAATCCCTGAGTCGATTGAGTTGGATGCATGGCTCGAGCTAAAAGAGCGGCCACCCATTTATTTGGGTCCTTTATTCTGTCTCGATTTAGCTCATGCCCGCTTGCTCGCTCAAGATGACAGAAGTGGGCTAGTGGGGAGCTTATTGTTACCCGATTATGAACCCCAACCCATAAGCCTAAAACTGACGACAAAAATCAGGGTTTATGGCGAACATCAATTACTTGAAAACCAATCACAATTAACCCTCTCCCAATATAAAAAATCCTTGTGGCTTAAACCTCTTAGCAGAGTGGACTTCCGTTACGAGCTGGGAGCATATCCCGATTTTATCTTCCAATATCAGCAGCATAAATTGGCGCTTGTTGGCAGTGAGGATTTGAGTTGTTTGGGAATTTATCACTTGCAGCGACTATGGCAAAAAATTCAGTTGCAAAAGCGTGGACAAACCAATGAGGTGGCAGAGGGAGAATGGAGCCTAGATAAAGCGCTGCTGGATCTGTGCGGTATTGGATTAGAGCCTGGGATGAAGGCGCTCTATCAATGTGATAAACAAACTGATTTTATCGCCTTCGTTCAAAGACAAACTAAACTGACCACCGCGGATATTGTCGGTATTAATCAGCGATTGCGTGCCTTATCCCAAGCTGAGCCAGAAAGCGGCAATACCGAGTTAGCTTATGGTAACGCTTTACCTCAAGTGCTTACCGATGCCCAACTCGCCTTTTGGCAACGGGAAGGTTATTTAGTCATCCCGCAAGTGTTGTCAAAAGCCCAATGCGCGGCCAGTCGATCCGTGATTTGGCAACAGCTTGGCGCGAATGAAAATGATCCATCAACTTGGTATCAGTCCCATGAGTTGATGCAGAAAATCATGCTGCAGTTATTTCGTCATCCTATCCTCGATGCCAATCGGCAAACACCTCTTATCCGCCAAGCCTTTGAACAATTATGGCAGCGTACCGATTTAGTGATGACAACTGACAGAGTGAGTTTTAATCCCCCTGAAACGCCCACTTGGCAGTTTCCTGGCCCAAATATGCATTGGGATATGCCACTGCAACTACCTGTGCCATTTGGAACTCAAGGATTGATTTATCTTACGGATACCCCTGCCGAGCAAGGGGCATTTTGCTGTGTTCCCGGTTTTCACCTCAAAATAGAAGCTTGGCTACAGGAACAAAACAAGACTGATATTGAGTTGCAGCAACAGCGTTGGGAAGAGTGGCCCATTAAACCCATTGTCGCAAACGCAGGGGATTTAATTATTTGGCACCATGCATTGCCCCATGGACCGACGCCCAATCGAGGCGTGTTACCCCGCATGGTGCAGTACATTAACTTCTACCCAATGGCCTGCTAATGATTGATTTTAATGAACAGCAGCAACGCTATTGGCAATTGCTGCATCAGCCTGAATCATTGTTTTTACTGCATCAAGCGCAGGATGTTGAGCATTTTATTGCTCTGATGGCAGACTTCCTCAATTGGCCTGAGCTAAATTTAGAGCAGATGCTTGCATTTATTGCCTTACAGCAACAAAGCTTCATTCCAGATTTAGTACGCTTCAGCCAAGTGTGGTTTCCTTCTCGTTATCATGCTCAAACCAAAACAATCAGTTGGGTTCCGGTTTTTAAGCGGTTATCAAAACCTTTCTTGGAGGACGATATCAGCGATGCTCGTCGTGGCTTACTGGCCAGTTTTATCCAGCCTCAAACCTTGCTCGAACCCTTATTATCCCAACGCGAAAGTTTGCCCTCTATCAATCCTAACTTGATGATTTTCCATTGGTCTCGTTGTGGGTCAACACTCGTTTCAAGCAGTTTTTCCCTACTCAAAACTTGCCGAGTGTTATCCGAATCTATGCTCTGCAGCGATGTGATGCACCATGATGCTTGGCCTTCGGCCTTAACACCACTGCTGGTGGATTTATGTTTAAGGCTACAAGGGCGGTTAAGGCCTGATGAGCGTGAGCTAGTGATCAAGTGGAATGCGTGGGATTTAGCTTGTTGGCCCATGTTGCTAGAACTCTACCCTAATAGTCGAGTGCTATGTCTGATGCGCCATCCCAGAGATATTTTGGCTTCGCATCAACGAGAGGCTGGGATGCATATGGCGGGGCGAGTGAAGGCTGTATTTCTCCATGCATTGCCGCTTAGTGAAAACACACATGGTGAGCCTAGTGTAGATGCATTTCGAATGGGCGTGTTACATGGTTTTGCCCAGCAAACTGCTGCACTTTATCAATCAAGTCGTTGCATCTTAATGGATTATCAACAATTAAATGCGTTTAAACCCAGCGCACTTTCGGCCATTTTAGAATGGCCGTTAGCCGCAGAAGATATTGAGCATTGGCAAGGCCACTGGCACTTTGATGTAAAGCGACAAGGGCAATTGTTTGTACCCATGGTACCCGCCCAATCTACCCCATTAAATGAATCACAAACTCTCTCATGGCAGCTGTTATTGAATGCTTATGAGCAACTGTTGCAACCTTTAGTTCGAGATAAAAACCATGATGCTAGCTGAGTTAAATCCATTCACTGGCTTGAGTATTAAGCCTGCCAATGCAAGCGATAACTTATTTATGGCAGAACTTTTTTATTCAACTAAAACCTTCTTCTATGAGCTTGGTTTACCCCTTGATGTCGTACAGAACATGTTGGAGCAACAATATCGGCTGCAACAAGTCTCTTATCGGGAGCAATATCCACATGCCATTACCTATATATTGTTTTATCAGCAACAAGCGGTCGGCAAACTGATGCTCGATACCAATGGGCATAGGGTTCATCTTGTTGATTTTATTATTGCGCCAAGTATGCGAGGTCGCGGTTTAGGCTCTGCGGTATTAGAGGCGGTCAAGCTTGAGGCGAGGCAACGTCAGTTGCCTGTTCATTTATCAGTAGAGAGTGAAAATACTCAGGCTAAATCACTTTATTTACGGCATGGATTTCAGTTTCAAAGCCGTTCCGAAACCTATGAGTCAATGCTATGGCCTTAAACGTCGGCTGATAATTTATACAAAATTATTTCTGCGTAATTGTGTTTGCCGATTTTTCAGATATGTTTAGTTGTAGCTAAATTGTTTTCATTATGTTTCACAATAGACCATCGATTGTGTGATGTGAATGATGTTGTCATCAGCAAAAGGACTCGCTGTCGATTAATTGTCGTGAGTAATTAAGTCATTGCAAGACGTTACATAGACAAAATCGTTATTTAAGGAGAAATACAATGTCAGATCCATTTATTGGAGAAATCCGCATGTTCGCTGGTACTTTCGCTCCGCGTGGCTGGGCGCTTTGCAATGGACAGTTATTGGCCATTTCCACCAACAGCGCGCTTTTCTCTCTTCTGGGTACAACCTATGGTGGCAATGGCACCACAACCTTTGGGTTGCCTAACTTGCAAAGTCGTACTCCTGTGGGTACCGGAACTGGTGCAGGGTTAAGTAATGTTGTTTTGGGACAAGTTGCCGGTGTTGAAAACGTTAACCTCACTACCAATCAGCTACCCATTCATGCACCAACAGCTACTTTCATTGGTAATGCAAGTAGCGTAACAGCAACGGTTGATGTTGCTACCACCACGGCCACTGCAATGGTTCCTCCGGCAGCAGGCGCGACTACCTACCTCTCTGCTACGACAGCTAAGGCGGGGCCTACCAGTGTTGCGTTTAATGGATTGTTTACCAGTACGGCGCCAGATTCTACCAAGAGCAGCCTCGGTGGAGTGCATGGTAGCGTTACACCTGCTGGCACCGTAACCGTCAATCCTGTTGGTGGAGGACAGCCTGTCGGAATTCGCAATCCCTATCTGGGGATGAATTTTATTATCGCGTTAGAGGGTATTTATCCGTCGCGTAATTAACGTTGGATAATTGCTATTAAATTAATTCAGTAATCCAGAGGGAGTTAAATCTTCTGGATTGCTGGTTTTAGCTACTTTAGCTAAATCAAAAATTTTCGTACACAGCTATTAAGGGGCTTAATATGTCATGCTGCAAAACAGATCATCCCGATGAGCGATATCAAACTCCGGCTTGTGGATTCGTAAATATAAATACAGGCATTAAGTGGATCGTTCAACTGGGTTTTGCAGCAGTAGTGTTGCTAAGTATGAGTGTCAATGCGGCTTCAATTCCTTCTAATGTCATTGTCGATTTCAATGCTTCTGGTTTTGTTGAGAGTGCAGACCATGGATCAAATGTTTTTACACAGGGTGACTTTAAAATAACTTACAGCGCCGCTAACTGGTTTCAGGATACGGATGATGGTCAGAGTAATTCTGCCGGGTTATTTGCAGGTATGTATTCTGGAGTTGAAACAATTACTGTCGAAACCACCTCGGGCAATGAATTTGACTTCGTTAGTTTTTACATCAATGCATTTGGTGGTGGTTTTGCCTCGGTTGAGGGCTTTAGAGACGGATCATCTGTGGGGACTCAAAGTACTGGGTCTGGCTTTGGTCAGGCTAATGGCTCATTTACTGTAACGTTAAACAACAATCCCTTTGATAATGTTGACAAGGTAGTTATTACTTCAAATGGCGGCGGTTATTTTGATGTATTTGATAGCTTTGTATTTAATACGGTTCCTGATGTCACCCCTCCAACAGTCACCAGTGTAAGCGTTCCTTTCAGCGCAACTTATATCACTGGGCAATCACTGAGTTTCACGGTTAACACCAGCGAAAACGTGATCGTGAATATTAGTGGAGGTACCCCTCGCATTGCATTGACTATTGGTGGCACAACCAAATACGCAACCTACTCGTCGGGATCTGGAACCTCTGCGCTTGTCTTCAGTTACACGGTTGAGAGTGGTTTGGTTGATTCTGATGGTATTACCGTAGGTGCGCTTGGTTTGAACGGCGGAACCTTGAAAGATGCTGCCAATAATGACATGACGCTGACGCTAAATTCTGTCGGCTCCACAAGCAGTGTTCTTGTGGATAGTGCCGCACCCACCGTTTCTTCTGTGACAGCCAGTACAGCCAATGGCACTTACAAATTGGGCGATAGCATCAGTATCCAAGTTAACTTTAGCGAAGTGGTGAATGTCACTGGTACGCCACAACTGACTCTGGAAACTGGCACAACGGATCGCACCATTAATTATGCGAATGGTAGTGGCTCCAGCAGCTTGACCTTCAGCTACACCGTTCAGGCGGGCGACAATAGCAGCGATTTGGATTATGTCGCCACCAATTCATTGTCGTTAAATGGCGGCACTATTCGCGATGCGGCTACGAATAATGCGACGCTTACACTGGCATCGCCCGGAGCGGCCAACTCATTGGGCGCCAATAAAGCGCTGGTTGTGGATGGCGTTACACCGTCTGTAACCAGCACTGCTCCTGTTGGTGGCGCAGTATCGACTGATACCAGCGTCGATTTCACGGTTAACTTCAGCGAATCCGTCAACAACATTTCTACCGATGACTTTGCGCTTGGTACTACTGGTGGCGCGACTGGCACTGTCGCCAGTGTCTCCGCGACCTCTGGCTCAAGTGTGACGGTGACCGTCAGTGGTATCACCGGCAACGGTACTATCAAGCTGAACCTGAATGGCGCAACGAATATCAGCGATGCTGCTGGCAACGTAGGTCCAGCCGCCTATACGAGTGGTTCCGCCCATACTGTGGCCATTCCGACAGTGCCTGATGCGCCAACCATAGGCACTGCAACCGCAGGTGATGGCCAGGTATCAGTTGCTTTCAGCGCTCCCGGCAATAACGGTGGTTCTGCTATCACTGGTTATACCGTGACCTCTAACCCCGGAGGTTTTACAAATACGGGTGCCAGTTCACCGATTCTCATCACCGGTCTCACCAACGGCACTGCCTATACCTTTACTGTGACGGCGACCAACGGGATAGGTACAGGCACAGCCTCGGCCGCATCCAACTCGGCAACTCCCAAAGCCGACCAGACAATTACCTTTGCCCAGCCGAGCAACTATAACTTTGGTACCACACCGAACTTGTCTGCAACTTCAGACTCCGGTCTCACAGTCACCTTCTCGTCGTCTACCACTGGTGTATGTACGGTGAGTGGCGTTGCTTTGACCTTTGTAAGTGCAGGTACCTGTACGATTGATGCCGATCAGGCTGGTAATAGCGCAACCAATGCGGCGACTACAGTAACCCAAAGCTTTACGGTGAATGCGGTAGTTCCTGATGCGCCAACCATCGGTACGGCAACCGCAGGTGATGCCGAGGCAACGGTAACATTTACTGCACCTGCCAGTACCGGTGGTGCATCGATTCTTGCTGGTGGTTACACCGTCACTGCTAGTCCAGGTGGTGCAACAGGTACTGGCTCCGGTTCGCCGGTTACAGTGACCGGCTTGACCAATGGTGTTTCCTACACCTTCACGGTGACAGCGACTAACTCGGCGGGCACGGGGGCGGCTTCGGCAGCATCGAATTCCATTACCCCGGCATCACCACAAACCATCACCTTTAACAACCCTGGAGCACAGACCTTTGGGACTACACCAACGCTGACAGCCAGTTCGTCTGCAGGCGGTGGTTATGTTGTCACTTTCACCTCATCCACCCCTGGTGTCTGTACGGTGAGCGGCACTACGCTAACATTCGTGACCGCTGGCACCTGTACTATTAATGCGAATCAAGCGGGCGACTCATCCTACTTGGCCGCTCCCCAAGTCAGCCGCTCGTTTGCGGTAAGTGCGATTGTTCCCGGCGCGCCCACCACTATTGTTGCGACGGCAGGCGATACCCAGGCGAGCGTGGCGTTTGCACCTCCTGCCAATAACGGCGGTTCGAATATCCTCGGCTATGTTGTATCGGTGACGCCAAATGATGTCTTACCTGTCAGTGGCGCAAATTCACCGATTGTGGTGAGTGGTCTAACTAATGGTGTGACCTATACCTTTACGGTGGAAGCTGAGAATGCAGTGGGTTTCGGCCCTGCCTCCAGCGCATCTAACCCAATTACGCCCAAAGCGATCCAAACGCTTACCTTCCTCAATCCGGGCGATCAGAATTTTGGTACATCGCCAACACTTACTGCAACGACCGACGCAACGGGTGGGTTGATCCCAACCTTTACCTCATCAACACCCGCTGTCTGTACGATTACTTCCGGTGGTGTTTTGACCTTTGTAGCCACAGGCATGTGTACGATTAACGCGGATCAGGCGGGTGATGCGAGTTATTTGGCGGCGACTCAAGTTAGTCGTTCATTCAGTATCAATGCCGTTGTACCCGGCGCGCCAATAATCGGCACTGCCACTGCGGGGAATGCTCAAGCAACGGTGAGTTTTAGTGCCCCGGCATTCACTGGTGGCGATGCCATTACGGGCTATTCCTTAGTATCGACTACAGGCGGTATTACGGCATCGGGCACGTCTTCACCCATCACGATAATGGGATTAACCAATGGGACTTCCTATTCATTTACGGTTGCAGCTATAAACTCAGCCGGAACCGGTAGCGCCTCCACGGCGAGTAATACAGTGAAGCCTAATGGTGCTCCCGTTATCAGTTCAACGGCGTTAACCAGTGCCACCCAAGATGCAGCCTATAGCTACACCTTGGTAGCGACGGATAGCGACGTGGGCGACAGTGTCACCTTAAGTGCCGTGACACTGCCAAGCTGGCTGAACTTCAATCCGGCGACGGGCGTGCTGAGTGGTACCCCAACTAATGCTAACGTCGGCAGCCATGCCGTGGTGCTACGCGCCACAGATGTCGATGGCTTAACCGCAGAGCAAAGCTTCACGATTGTGGTCGCGAACGTTAACGATGCACCGACCATCAGTTCAACGGCGTTAACCAGTGCTACCCAAGATGCGGCCTATAGCTACACCTTGGTAGCGACCGACAGCGATGTCGGTGACAGTGTCACCTTAAGCACAGTCACTCTGCCAAGTTGGTTGAGCTTTAATGCAGCTACGGGCGTGTTAAGTGGTACCCCAACTAATGCTAATGTTGGCAGTCATGCCGTGGTGCTACGCGCTACGGATGTGGATGGTCTGACGATTGACCAGAGCTTCAGCATTGTGGTGGCGAACGTCAACGATGCACCAACCATCACCTCTAGTGCACAGACTAGCGCCACCCAAGATGCAGCCTATAGCTATACTTTGGTGGCGACCGACAGCGATGTGGGTGACAGTGTCACCTTAAGTGCCGTGACACTGCCAAGCTGGCTGAGCTTCAATCCGGCGACGGGCGTGTTAAGTGGCACCCCAACTAATGCTAACGTGGGCAGCCATGCGGTGGTGCTACGTGCTACGGATGTGGATGGCTTAACCGCAGAGCAAAGCTTCAGCATTGTGGTCGCGAACGTCAACGACGCACCGACCATCAGTTCAACGGCATTAACCAGTGCTACCCAAGATGCAGCCTATAGCTACACCTTGGTGGCGACCGATAGCGATGTCGGCGACAGTGTCACCTTAAGCGCAGTCACTTTGCCAAGTTGGCTGAGCTTCAATGCAGCCACTGGCGTGTTAAGTGGCACCCCAACTAACACCAATGTCGGCAGTCATGCCGTGGTGCTACGCGCTACGGATGTGGATGGTCTGACGATTGACCAGAGCTTTACCATTGTGGTCGCGAACGTTAACGATGCACCAACCATCACCTCTAGTGCACAGACTAGTGCCACCCAAGATGCAGCCTATAGCTACACCTTGGTGGCGACCGACAGCGATGTGGGCGACAGTGTCACCTTAAGTACCGTGACACTGCCAAGCTGGCTGAGCTTTAATGCAGCCACGGGCGTGCTGAGTGGTACCCCAACTAATGCTAACGTGGGCAGCCATGCAGTGGTGCTACGTGCTACGGATGTCGATGGCTTAACCGCAGAGCAGAGCTTCAGCATCGTGGTAGCAAACGTCAACGACGCACCGACCATCAGTTCAACGGCGTTAACCAGTGCCACCCAAGATGCAGCCTATAGCTATACTTTGGTGGCGACCGACAGCGATGTGGGCGACAGTGTCACCTTAAGCGCCGTGACTCTGCCAAGCTGGCTGAGTTTTAATGCAGCCACTGGCGTGTTAAGCGGTACCCCAACTAATGCCAATGTCGGCAGCCATGCCGTGGTGCTTCGCGCTACGGATGTCGATGGCTTAACCGCAGAGCAAAGCTTCAGCATTGTGGTGGCAAACGTCAACGATGCACCGACCATCACCTCTAGTGCACAGACTAGCGCTACCCAAGATGCGGCCTATAGCTACACCTTGGTAGCAACGGATAGCGACGTGGGCGACAGTGTCACCTTAAGCGCCGTGACTCTGCCAAGCTGGCTGAGCTTTAATGCCGCGACTGGCGTATTAAGTGGTACCCCAACTAATGCCAATGTCGGCAGCCATGCCGTGGTGCTTCGCGCTACGGATGTCGATGGCTTAACCGCAGAGCAAAGCTTCAGCATTGTGGTGGCAAACGTCAACGATGCACCAACCATCACCTCTAGTGCACAGACTAGCGCTACCCAAGATGCAGCCTATAGCTACACCTTGGTGGCGACCGACAGCGATGTCGGCGACAGTGTCACCTTAAGCGCCGTGACACTGCCAAGCTGGCTGAGCTTTAATGCCGCCACGGGCGTGTTAAGTGGTACCCCAACTAATGCTAACGTCGGCAGCCATGCGGTAGTGCTACGCGCCACCGATGTCGATAGCTTAACCGCAGAGCAAAGCTTTAGCATTGTGGTGGCAAACGTTAATGATGCACCGACCATAAGTTCAACGGCATTAACCAGTGCTACCCAAGATGCAGCCTATAGCTACACCTTGGTGGCGACGGATAGCGATGTGGGCGACAGTGTCACCTTAAGCGCAGTCACTCTGCCAAGCTGGCTGAGCTTTAATGCAGCCACTGGCGTGTTAAGTGGCACCCCAACTAACACCAATGTCGGCAGCCATGCGGTGGTGCTACGCGCTACCGATGTGGATGGTTTAACCGCAGAGCAAAGCTTCAGCATTGTGGTGGCAAACGTCAACGATGCACCGACCATCAGTTCAACGGCGTTAACCAGTGCCACCCAAGATGCAGCCTATAGCTACACCTTGGTAGCAACGGATAGCGATGTCGGCGACAGTGTCACCTTAAGTGCCGTGACACTGCCAAGTTGGCTGAGCTTTAATGCAGCCACAGGCGTGTTAAGTGGCACCCCAACTAACACCAATGTCGGCAGTCATGCCGTGGTACTACGCGCCACCGATGTGGATGGCTTAACCGCAGAGCAAAGCTTCAGCATTGTGGTGGCAAACGTTAATGATGCACCTGTCGCTACCAATCAGACAGTGACGCTAGAGGAAGACAGTTCGGTGATGATCACGCTTGCGGGTGAGGATGCCGATAATGATCCTCTGACCTATGAGATCAGCGCCCAACCTGCCTCTGGTACCTTAGAGCAGCACGGTAGTGTCTGGCTCTACACGCCTGAGAAGGATTTTAATGGTACTGACTCTATTGGCTTTATCGCTAAAGATGCAGAGCTGAGCTCAGAGCCTGCCACAGTCACCGTTACGGTTACGCCAGTGAACGACGATCCTCAAGCTATCGATGACAGCTATACCTTAACCAGTACTGCAAATGACACCTATTCACTGCCGGTGTTGGCAAACGATGTGGATGTCGATGGTGACACCTTAAGCATTGATGGTGCTGCTGCGGATATTGGCAGTGTACAAATCACAGCTGATGGACTCAGCTTTACCGCGCCCGAGGCTTATGTGGGGCCTGTTGCACTGCGTTATACCATTAGCGATGGCAACAAAGGCCGAGCAACCGCCAAAGTCAATGTGCTGATTGAAGGCGCTGACTCAGCGAGTCAACCCGTGATCACCCTTCCTGATGATGTGGAAGTGAATGCGACTGGCCTGTTTACGCGGGTGAAACTCGGTTTTGCCAAGGCGGTTGACCGTAATGGCCATCCATTACCCGTGTCGCTGGTGAATAAGAGCTTGTTCTTCGCCCCTGGCAACTACTTAGCCTATTGGCAGGCAGTGGACGGTGAGGGTAATAAGGCGATTAAAGCGCAGAAGGTCAAAGTCAATCCATTGATTTCGCTGAGCAAAGATCAAGTTACTGCAGAAGGGAATCAAGTGACCGTGAGTGTTCACCTCAACGGAGAGGCACCAAGCTATCCGCTGAGTATTCCTTACACAGTGTCAGGAACGGCAGACAGCAGCGACCATGATTTGGTTGATGGCGTAGTGGAGATAGCCTCAGGACAAATGGCAGAAATCCACTTTACTACCTTGAACGATGGTGTGAGTGAAGGGAATGAAGAGGTATTAATCAGCCTTGACCCAAGCCTGAATCTTGGTAGTAAGCAGCAGACCCAAGTGGTGATTACCGAAGCCAATATTGCACCACAGGTTAGTTTGGCGGTGACTCAAGCTGGCCAACAGCAGGTGATAGTCGCGCAAAATGGCGGCGACGTGCATATTCGTGCCACCGCCTCCGATGCCAATGAGCAAGATACATTAACGCTGACGTGGGCAAGCGGTGCGTTAAGCTTGCAAGCGGATGCGACGGGGATGATGTTCTCTCCAGCCGCGGTAACGCCGGGGATTTATCCCGTGAGCTTAACAGCGACCGATGATGGTTCGCCTATGCTGTCGAGTACCGAAACAGTGTACATCGTAGTGCGTCCAAGTTTAGCTGCATTGACGAGTGCCGATGCGGATGGCGATTTAATCCCTGATGTTCAAGAAGGCTATAGCGATAGCGATAGTGATGGCATCCCAGATTATTTGGATGCGAACAATGACTGTAATGTGATGCCTGAAGGGGAATTGCAGCCAGTGTACTTCTTGGCCGAAGGGCAAGCGGGCGTCTGTTTACGTTTGGGAAATATTGCCCTAAGCCGTGGACAGAGCGGTGTGCAACTACAGCCTGAAGCCGTGGCTGAAGATGCTTTAGCTGCCAATGTGGGCGGTATTTTCGACTTTATTGCGACGGGTCTGCCACAACAGGGCCAAAGCTATAGCTTGGTATTGCCACAACGTTCGCCCGTTCCAGCGAATGCCGTCTACCGCAAGTTTAATGCGCAAGCGGGCTGGCGAGACTTTGTGATTGATGCAAACAACACTGTTGCCAGTACTGAGGGGGAACGTGGTTTCTGCCCGCCACCGGGGGATAGCCGTTGGACACCGGGATTAACCGAAGGCCATTGGTGTGTGCAGTTGACTATCGAAGACGGTGGCCCTAACGATGATGATGGTGTGGCTAACCGTACTATCGTCGACCCAAGTGGCGTCGCGGTGATGCTCAATGGTAACCACTTGCCTGTCGCCAATCCCGACTCGGCAGCAATTGCTTGGAACCAAAGTATCGATGTCAATGTGCTTGCCAACGATACGGATAGCGATGGCGATAGTTTGAGTGTTACTCAAGTGATCAGTGAGTTTGGCACTGCCACAGTGTTAGCGGATCAACGGATCAGTTACACGCCAGCGGCAGACTTTATCGGCACCGATGTGTTGGTGTATAGCATTACCGATGGTAAAGGTGGTACGGCAAGTAGTGAGCTGACGATTGAGGTGAATGGCAACACAGCCCCTGTGACTGTTGATGACAGCGCCGCCACCGATGATCGCACCAGCTTGCTTATCGACGTGCTGAGTAATGACACCGATCTGGATGGTAATACGTTGACCCTGTTAAGTGCGACAGCTCAACAAGGCAGTGTGACTATCGAGGCGAATAAACTGCGTTATATCCCTAAAACAGGGTTTGATGGTGTGGATACCGTGACCTATAGGATTAGCGATGGTCAAGGTGGTGAAGCAACGGGGCAAGTGCTTATCACTGTTAAAGCCTATCAAGAGGTCATTATCGATAATAAGTCAGGAGGAGGCAGTATGACCTTATGGGCGTTGGCATTTATCTTAGCGTGCGCCATGTTGCGCCGCCGAGAGCTACAGCGATTGGCCTTAGGCTGCCTGTTATTTCTCAGTGTGACGCAACAGGCACAGGCAACAGACTGGTATGTTGAGGGGTTCATTGGCCAAGCGAAGGCCGATAAAACCCTGCCTGAGTTGAACGTCCAAGTCGGAGAGGGGCAACTTCTCAACGTCGATGACTCGGATACCGCATTTGGGGTGAGTCTGGGTTATCAGTGGACGCCGACCGTAGCGTTGGAACTGGGTTATGCCGACTTTGGTGAAGGAAGCGCGAGAATTAAGGGCTCGACGTTAACGCCAGCGCAATACCATGAGTTGGTGAAAACCGTCACTCCAGTCCTTGCCGATGGGGCGATGCTTGGCCTGAGACTTACCTTGCTTGAACATGAGGGGTGGCGTTTTGAAGTACCCGTTGGCTTGTTCCATTGGCAAGCAGATATCAGCAGTAGCATGGGCAATACAAGGATCAAGACCGATTTAGATGGTACTGATTGGTATGCGGGAGTGCGTTTTAGTTACCAATTCAGTGATGCTTGGTCCGTGGGGTTAGGTTATCAATACATAGATATCGAGCCGAATGATCTATTGAGTTATCAGCTCAATCTGCGCTATCAGTTTTAGATGATGTTGACATCAAAAGGGGCTTAGCCCCTTTTTTGTTGGTGATTTTTCGCGGTAAAAAGCGAAAAGTTTTAACCGTTTCTCCTTTGTCCTTGCTGAGTATGTGATTTAAATCCCATGGCTTGGATGGTGGTCTTTGGAATAGCCGCACTAAATTCAGGTTGTAGATTAAAGACAGGATAGTAAGATTGTCACTTATCCTAGTTAGTTTGTTGCTATTTTTATCCAGGGGCAGTTATGTCGCAGCGGCACCATAAGCCGGAAATCTTGCATACTGAAGTTGTCGCTAAGAGCCGTTTGTTTCAAATTGAACAGGTCCATCTTAAATTCTCCAACGGTGTCGAGCGCCAGTATGAGCGGATGAAGGGCGGAAGCCGTGGCGCTGTGATGGTGGTGCCCATTCATCAAGGCAACATGTTGTTAGCCCGTGAATATGCCGCTGGCACCGACAATTACGAGCTAGGTTTTCCTAAGGGATTAATTGACCCTGGTGAGCAAGCTATCGAGGCGGCCAATCGAGAATTACAGGAAGAAATCGGTTTTGGGGCGCGTAAGCTGACACTGTTGAAAGAACTTAGTCTTGCACCGGGTTATTTCTCTAGCAAGATGCAAATTTTCATAGCAGAAGATTTATATGAAAGCCGCCTCGAAGGCGATGAGCCAGAACCCATAGATGTAGTGCCTTGGGCAGTGGCCGAGTGGGAAGCGTTACTCGATAATAGCGATTTTTCCGAATCTCGTAGTGTGAGCGCATTGTTTTTAGCGCAGAAACACCTACAACTTAAATAATCTTTTTCGTTAAAGCGTTCAGCAACTGAGTGCTTGTAAATCATTCGCGAAGTTTGCGATTGGAGTGGTTATGAAGCCAGAAGAGTTAATCGACGAGGTGATTGCGATAGCAACGGATGCGGGTCGCACTATTCGTGAGATTTACCTCAAGGGTAATTTTGAACGAGAAACCAAGTCTGATAATACCCCCGTCACCTCGGCGGACTTAGCGGCGAATAAGCTGATTTGTGAACGCTTAGCCGCATTGACTCCCGATATTCCTATCCTGTCGGAAGAGGCTGCCGATATTCCCCTAAGCGTGCGCGAAGGCTGGAAACGTTATTGGTTAGTCGACCCTCTAGATGGTACGGGGGAGTTTATTGCGGGCAGTGGTGACTTTTCGGTGATCATTGCGCTGGTGGAGCACAATCGCCCTGTAATGGGCGTGGTTTATGTGCCTATGACGCAGGTGTGTTACTACGCCATTGCGGGCTTAGGCGCCTATAAACGTACCGATAAGCAAGAAGTGCGTATCAGTAGTCGGCAAATTCAGCACCGTGAGCAAGTTTCCCTCAGGTTAGCGGTAAGTCGTCGTCAGGACCCCCAATCCGTGTTGACCCTATTCAATCATCCTAAGCACTGTGAGTTGGTGGTCATGGGGGGCGCAGCCTTGAAGAGTTGTCTAGTTGCCGAAGGGCGTGCCGATTGTTATGTGCGAGTCGGGCCGACAGGTGAGTGGGACACTGGCGCTGCGCAGATCATTATTGAGGAAGCGGGTGGCCAGCTCATGGATACCGAGCTGCAACCTTTAACCTACAACGAGCGTGAGACGCTTGAAAATCCTAACTTTATTGTTGTGGGTGCGCCCAATTTAGCGTGGGATAAAATTTTAATTGGTGAATAGTTTTACATGCAGTCGATTCGTCCAGTATTAAAGTCAGAATTAGCCGACGTGTTTCAACTCGAGCAGGCTATCTTTGGCGAGCATTGTTATCCGGATTTTTTCTTCCGGCAAGGGTTTGATTGTTGGCCCGAGCATTTTCTGGTTGCCGTAGACGCTGACGGGGAGCTTTTAGGCTATTTGCTCTGCGCTCAAAGTGGCGACCCTACTTGTATGTGGATCCTGTCCGTGGCGGTGAGTGAGCAAGCCCGCGGGCGAGGCATTGGTAAACAATTAATCCAACAATGTTTAAGCCAAATACCACCTCTGGTTAAGCGGGTGGATTTAACTGTCGATCCCCATAATCCTGCCCATGGTTTATATCAGCGTTTAGGGTTTGTCGATACTGCCTTCGAAGCGGACTATTTTGGCGCTGGGGCCGACAGAGTCGTGATGAGTTATCACTGCCGCTAGGTAAAAGTTCAATCTCGAAATGGTGCCCTCAATTGAGGGCGTCATTTTTTATGCGTTAAAAGTTAAATTCCCTCCAAGGTTCGCATCGAGCGATTGCCCAGAGTTAGACTTTCTTCCCTCATTTTTATGCCTTTTACTTCATGCTGTACGCAAAATAAACTTATTTTGAACGTTGTTTTTTATTTTTCAGGCTGTTAATCTCACACCATTCAACAGGGAGTGAGACCTATGGCGAGACGCAAAGAACATAGTCATGATGAGATTCGTGCTATGGCAATAGAAGCAGCAATGGCACTGCTGCAACAGCAAGGGACACAAGAACTGAGTTTACGCAAGATTGCTAGCCAGATTGGCTATGTGCCGAGTACCTTAATCAATATCTTTGGTAGCTATAACTACCTTTTGTTAGCCGTTTCTGAGGCAACGCTGCAGGCGCTGATGCATCAGCTCTCCGAGGTAAATGCAGATAATAGTCGCAATAAAATCATCAGTATGGCGCAAAAATACGCTGAGTTTGCCCATGCGCAGCGCCAATGTTTTAAGTTGGTATTTGAACTGCAGCTACTCGACTCCGAACCTTTGCCCGAATCCCAAGGCCAACTTATTGCGGGTTTATTCAGTTTAATTGAACGTGAGTTAGCCCTGTTGTTCCCCCATAAGACTGCTGAGCAGCAACTCCAAATGAGTCGAGTACTCTGGGGCGGGATCCACGGACTGGCAGCATTATCGTTGGATAATAAATTATTTGCCGATACAGTATCTTTACCCGCTTTGCTAGAAAGTCATGTAACAGGGTATTTACAGGGAATGGGTTACCAGAGGGAAGAAGCATGCTGCTAACAAAACGTTTTTTACCGTATTTCGCAACCCAATGTCTGGGCGCACTTAACGACAATATCTATAAAAATGTGTTGCTGTTGCTCGTCACCTTCAGCCAAGTCAATGATTTACCCATTAGCGTCGACATGTTTGTTAATTTGGCTGCTGGGGTCTTTATCCTGCCGTTTTTCCTGTTCTCGGCTCATGCGGGTGTGGTGGCCGACAATATGGATAAAGCCAAGCTTATCCGTCGCTTAAAACTGCTCGAAGTCATCATTATGTTCAGCGCCGCACTCGCCATTGTGAGTGAGAATTATATGATGATGTTATTACTGCTGTTTTTAACCGGTAGCCAGTCAGCCTATTTTGGACCGGTCAAATATTCCCTCTTGCCTCAAGCCTTAAAAGAGGATGAGTTAGTGACGGGCAATGCCTGGGTTGAGATGGGGACGTTTTTGTCTATCTTGATCGGTACCTTGAATGCCGGGATTTTAGTGTCTGAAAACAACGCCACCTTGTGGTCGGCCATCACGGTCGCAGCCCTTGCCTTGGCGGGGTATTTGTCTAGCCGTGCGATCCCTGCTTTACCGCCACAGGGCACAGTTCAGAAAATCCAATTTCGGCCATTATCTGGCACTTGGCGCACCATTAAGAAGGCACGCCAAACGCCTTCGATTTGGATGGCCATCCTCGCCATTAGCTGGTTCTGGTTTTTGGGGGCGACATATCTGACCCAATTCCCTAACTTTGCCAAGCTGCATTTGCACTCTGGTGCGACAGTGGTGTCGCTGCTACTGGGAATGTTCTCTATTGGGATTGCGGTGGGCTCCTTTGTCTGTGAGCGTTTTTCCTTTGGCCATGTGGAGTTAGGCTTGTTGCCCTTTGGGGTGCTCGGGTTAACCGTGTTTGGTGTGGACTTGCTGTGGGCGATTCCGCCTGCACCTGCGGATGCTAGTTTTGTTTATGGCTTACAAAGCTTTATTGCCGAGCAGAAGCATTATCGAGTGATGCTGGACTTCTTTATGATTGGTGTCAGCGGAGGTCTGTTTATCGTGCCTCTGTACGCCTTTATTCAAGCGCGTTCTGCGAAGGGAGAATGTGCGCAAGCGATTGCCGCGAATAACATTATGAACTCACTGTTTATGGTGGCGTCGGCGTTGTTGTCTATGCTGTTACTCGGTGTGGCTGGCTGGAGTATTCCACAGTTATTCTTACTGTTGGCGGTGATGAACTTTGTGGTTGCGCTTTATGTCTATTCGCAGGTGCCTGAGTTTACACAACGATTTATCAGTTACTTACTCAGCCATGTGATGTATCGGGTGACTGTGACTGGGCGAGAAAAGATCCCTAAGGAAGGTGCAGGGATTATCGTCTGTAACCATGTGAGCTATGTGGATGCGTTGATCATTATGGGCGCGTCGACCCGGCCGATTCGTTTTGTGATGGATAAATCGATCAGTGAAATTCCGGTGCTGAAATACCTGTTCCGCCATGCAGGAGTGATTCCGATTTGTTCGCCACGCCAGAGTGAGGCGACTTACAATCAAGCCTTTGAATCAATTCATGAGGCGTTAGCGAATGGCGAGTTGGTGTGTATCTTCCCCGAAGGTCGTTTAACGCCGGATGGTGAACTCGGCGAGTTTCGCCCTGGTATCGATAAAATCTTGGCCCGCGATCCCGTGCCCGTAATCCCTATGGCGCTCAATGGTCTGTGGGGCTCTTACTTCAGTCATAAAGATGGCCATGCATTGACCACAATGCCGAAACGCTTCTGGTCCAAGGTATCGGTGAGCTTAACGGATGTGGTGGATGGTCAAAGCGCTGATCGGCACTCGCTAAGGGATAGTGTCTTGAATCTGCTCAATAAGTCCTAACTTGACGAGATAGATAAAGAAAACCGTGGCAGTTAGCACACGGTTTTCTTGTTTTTAACATGCTGAGCTGTACTTGTTTAGCCAAGATTATCTTGCGATAAGTTATCTAACCACTGATGCATGTCTTGGTGATTTCCCCTAAAAAGCACTCTATGTGCTTTTTTTGCTAATTGGTATTCATACATAGGGTCGTAATACTTTTGCAGTAGCAGGCTTATCCAAGTTAAATGCTGTGAGGTTTGGTTTTGATTGAGTTGCTGCGTCAGAGCCAGTTGCATGATGTCTTGTAATTCTTGAAATTGTTTACCACCGAGACGTTTACGAATACTGGTAAGACTCTGCAAAAGATATTGGCTAAAGGCATCAAAGCCTGCCTCAATACCTAAGCGTTCAACAAAACCGTGATGCATTTTATGAACATATTCATCGAGTAAGCGAGTGAGCCTGATGTCATCTTCTTCTTCGAGTACCACAATATCGGCTGCCTGCATTGCGCTATAAAAGCTTTGCGGCAGCGCTGAGCGGCCAATCAGAAAGCTTTCATCCTCAAGTAGTAAGCAGGAATGATTACCCTGTTGGTGGCGGAGTAGTGCAATCGCGAGCTGATTTTCAAAGTTTATTTGCGTTGGTTGTGGGTCGATGTTTTTACCAAAACTCGATCCTCTGTGATTGGCGATACCCTCAAGATCCACTGCCTCTTTGCGCTGTTTTAAAAAATCCGTTTTACCGCAGCCCGTCATACCACTTAGGCTTAACAAGCGTTGTTCGTTAGGGACGGCATCAATCACACCAATTAAATATTGGCGCATGCCTTTGTAGCCACCCTGTACATAAGGTACGACTACGCCCGCTTCTTTAAGCCATTGCTGAGTTAATTGTGAACGCAGGCCACCACGAAAGCAGTAAAGATAAGCTTCGGGGTGGGCCGATAAAAAGTGTAACCAAGCATCAATTCTTTGTTGTTTTACTGCGCCATGTACGAGTGAATGGCCTAAGGTAATCGCGGCTTGCTGTCCTTGCTCTTTGTAGCAAGTGCCGACCTTTTCCCTTTCTTTATCAACCATTAACGGCAGATTTACCGAGGAAGGAAACGCGCCGCGGTCAAACTCGATTGGCGCTCTTAAGTCGATTAATGGCTGCCCAGCGATAAAGATATCGTGGTATTGCTGGGCCTGGATAATCGTTGTTGTCATTAACACAGCACCACATTGGCGGTGGAGGTGGGCGTTTCTAGCGAACCAATGCAGATAGGCTCAATTTGATGGGCATTAAGCAGTGCCACCAGTTCTGCTTCGGCCTCATTCGATACCGCCACTAACAAGCCGCCACTGGTTTGCGGGTCACACAAAATGGCTTTTTGGTGATCGGTAAGTGCGGGCAAGTGTTCGCCATAACTGTCGTAGTTACGATGGGTACCACCGGGTATACAGCCTTGCGCTAGATAGTCGAGGGCGCGCGGCAAGAGTGGCACTGCATCGAGTGTTAATTTGGCGGTGAGTTTAGCGCCTTGGCACATTTCGAGCAGATGGCCAGCAAGGCCAAAGCCAGTGACATCGGTCAGGGCGTTTACGCCTTTGATCTTAGCGATCTTAGCGCCTACGCTATTGAGCTGGCACATGGCATTCACCGCAATGTGGCTATCTTCGTCTTTTAGCTTCTTCTGCTTTTGTGCCGTGGTCAGGATGCCAATGCCAATAGGTTTTGTGAGATACAAACGATCGCCAGTTTTAGCAGTGTCGTTTTGTTTTAAATCGGTTAAGGCGATTTGTCCTGTTACTGCAAGGCCAAAGATAGGTTCAGGTGCATCGATGCTATGACCGCCAGCCAGCATAATGCCTGCTTCCATACAGGCTTGACGACCGCCATCAACCACTTGTTGCGCGATTTCGGCAGGCAATTTGTTGATTGGCCAGCCTAAAATAGCAATCGCCATCATCGGCGTGCCGCCCATGGCGTAAATATCACTAATCGCATTGGTGGCAGCAATGCGGCCAAAGGTAAAGGGGTCATCAACAATGGGCATAAAAAAATCAGTGGTACTGATAATGCCAATCTCATCATTGAGCTTATACACGGCCGCATCATCGCGACTCTGATTGCCGACCAGCAGATTAGGATCGGTAAATACAGGCAGCTGCGAGGCAAGAATGGTGGTCAGTACTTTAGGGGAAATTTTACAGCCGCAACCGGCACCATGACTATATTCGGTGAGTTTAATGCTATCGGTTGGAGATACTGCACAATTCGACATGAGCCTAACATCCTGTAAAAAGTGAATGAGGCATCATAATAATAGGATACGGCCACCATGCAAGGCGGCCGTATGATTTTTACCGATAATTGTGGCCTAGCTATAAGTTGCAGTCAGGCTCTTCCAGCTTTTTTGCTGATTCAGGAGTCGGGTTTTTAGCTCTTCGACTTGCTGCAATAATTGCTGATCGACCAGTTGCTTACGTTTGGCCTCTAACAGTGCTTTTTGGGCTTGATAATATTCGAGTAAGTGTTGTTTCATCAACTCATACTCTTGTTGAATCTTTTCAATAATTTCATCGGCATTTGGCAAATTGAGCACTTTGCTTTTAGCATGCAGCAGTTGCATTTGTAAGCGGGCACTCTCGATTCGCTCCTGCGGACTCGTGCGTAAGTCTTTGGCTAAACCCACCCAAGATAACGCCTTAATCAACCACTTAGTCGGATCGTAATGCCACCATTTAATCCCGTTACGATAATCGTTTTCGAAGATATGGTGGAAATTATGGTAACCCTCACCGTAGGTCAGTACAGCCAGAAAACCATTATCGCGAGCCGTATTTTTATCGGTATAAGGTTGGCTACCCCACACGTGGGCGAGGGAGTTAATGAAGAAGGTGCAGTGATGCACGACCACTAAGCGCAGAAGTCCCGCCATCAGTAACATACCCGCGATATTGCCAGTGAACCAGCCTAATAAAGCAGGCAGACCAATATTCATAAGTAGCACAAGTGCAAGATAGTGCTTGTGTTGCCACATCACGATACGGTCGTTCTGTAAATCACGCACGTTTTGGTAGTCATGGTAACGCTGGGCTTGGTATTCGCGCAGCATCCAACCGATATGGCTGTACCAGAAACCCATGTTGGCGGAGTAAGGATCTTTGTCATTGTCATCGACATGCTTATGATGCACTCGATGATCGGATGCCCAATGTAATGCGCTGTTTTGTAATGCTAATGCACCACCAAGTGCGTAGATGAAACGTATTACAGGGTGTGCCTTATAGGCTTTATGTGACCAGAGTCTATGGTAACCCGCAGTGATCGACAGACCACTGGCAAAGGCTAACACCACAAAAGCAATCCATTCGCTGGCACCGTAACCGTGGGCTAGGCCATACCAAGGAACGAGGATTACCGCACTGAGAAAGGTTAGGCTAAATAGGGTGACATTAAGCCAGATGATAGGGGGTTTATTCATTATAGTTTCCAATATCCGCATTTGAGCGTACAACTGTAAGCTAATTTAGCCCAGCAATCTTGTTTGGTCAAGGTGGATAGGGCTGTGTTTCAATCGCAAAAGCGGTATTATCGCGTCATTACATTCAGTTAGCGGATTCAAGAATGGGTATTCGTGCACAGCAAAAAGAGAAAACTCGGCGGGCTCTAGTCGATGCGGCCTTTAATCAGCTCAGTGCTGAGCGGAGCTTCTCTAGCTTAAGTTTGCGAGAAGTGGCGAGGGAAGCCAACATTGCGCCCACATCCTTTTATCGTCATTTTAAGGATATGAATGAGCTCGGGTTGACTATGGTCGACGAGGGCGGGCTTACCCTAAGGCAAATGATGCGCAAGGGGCGTCAACGTGCTGAAGCGGGTGGTAGCGTGATCCGTATATCAGTGGATACCTTTATGGAAGTACTTGATTCTAATCCAAACGTTTTCAGAATTTTACTGCATGAGCGTTCAGGTACCTCGGCGGCATTCCGCGCAGCGGTGGCTCGCGAGATTGAACATTTTATTTCTGAATTGGCCCATTACACCGAAGCGACGGCGGGCCGTACACCTATGCTAGCCAGAGCGCAGGCAGAAGCGCTAGTGACCTTAGTGTTTAACGCCGGAGCGTCGGCACTGGATATGAAGCGCGCCGATCGTAAAGTGCTTGCCGATCAATTAGTAATGCAGCTGCGCATGGTCGCCAAGGGCGCTGAAGCATTACAACATAAAGTAGAACATCGTTAGTTGGGTACGGTTTGACTAAAAACAAAGGAGCCACAGGCTCCTTTGTTTTTAGGTATATAGAGTCGCCTAACGACGTTCTAACAGCACACCTGTTTCCATATGGTCGGTGTAAGGGAACTGATCGAATAGCGCAAAACGTGTCACCTTGTGAGTCTGATTTAATTGCTGCAAATTGTCTTTTAAGGTGTCGGGATTGCACGAGATATACAAAATCCGCTCATAACCTTGCACTAAGTCCAACGTAGCTGGGTCAATACCTGCTCGTGGTGGGTCAACAAAAATGGTGTTGCACACATAGCTATCCAGATCGATGCCTTCTAAGCGCCTGAAGCTGCGTTTTTTGGCCATCGCATCGCTAAACTCTTCCGCCGACATGCGGATAATTTGCAGATTATCGATATTGTTGACTTCGATATTGTATTGGGCTGCATCCACCGAAGGTTTAGCTAACTCGGTCGCGAGCACGCGATTAAAGTTTTGTGCCAGCGCGATAGAGAAGTTGCCATTACCACAGTAAAGCTCCAGCAAATCGCCTTGGCTGTGTTGAGTCACGTCGATAGCCCATTCCAGCATCTTGATTGCCACCTTGGCATTTGGCTGGGTAAAGCTGTTTTCGATTTGTTTGTAATGGAAAACTTTGTCATTCACTTGCAGTGACTCAACCACAAAGTCTTTATCTAAATCGATTTTCTGTTTGCGCGCACGGCCAATGATATTGACCTTAAATTGGCTGCTCAATCTAGCTTTGAGCGCGGTGGCTTCGCTGCGCCATTGGTCATCAAGCTGTCTGTGATACAGCAGTGATACTAGAATCTCACCACTGAGCGTTGATAAAAAATCAACCTGGAAGAGTTTGTGGCGTAGGCTGTGGTTAGGTTTTAACTCGGCGATCAGTGCCGCCATCATTTGATTGATTAACGCACTCGCAGGTAAGTATTGATCACAACGTACTTTGTCGTTCAATACTTTATCAAACATGTAATAGTATAAATCGTCGCCCTCATGCCATACGCGAAACTCGGCGCGGATACGGTAGTTGGCAGGCTCAGAGGCAAACACTTCAACACTCGGCGTCTCAAATTGGGCAAAGGTCTGCTCTAGCTTGATACGCTTTGCAGTCAGTTGCGCATCATAGGTCGTAGGATCCATTGCTGCTAAATTCATTGTTGATTCACCGTGGCTGTAAATTGGGGCGCAAATTTTATACTAGGTGACACGAATGTCCAGCATCTTGGTTTTGCGGTTTGAGCAAAGCTGTGGGAAAATCCGCCCGCGCATGGGGCGAAGAATTAACTGGAGATGGGCTTGTCGCAACCAATATTAGTATTCGATTCTGGCATCGGCGGTCTATCCGTATTAGCAGAAATTCGCAAACTGCTTCCTCACCATGATTACTGCTATTTATTCGATAATGCCAGATTGCCCTATGGCGAATTGGAGGAGCAGGAACTTGTCTCAGGCTGTGTCGCGCTAATCGACCAAGTCGTAGAGCGTACCCATGCAGCAATTGTTGTCGTAGCTTGCAATACCGCGAGTACGGTTGTGTTGCCCGCGCTGCGTGCCACTTTAACTGTTCCTGTTGTCGGTGTTGTCCCCGCCATTAAACCTGCAGCGCAGTTATCTAAAAGTAAGCGTATCGGTTTACTAGCCACCCCAGGTACGGTAAAGCGCCACTATACTCACGAACTCATTAGCCAATTTGCCGATGACTGCCATGTAGAGCTGTTCGGATGTTCGGAATTAGTGCTGATGGCCGAGCAGAAGATTGCCACTGGTCAGCTGGATATGGTGCGATTAACGCAGATATTGTCGCCGATTGTCGAAGCGGAGTTAGATGTATTGGTACTTGGATGTACTCATTTCCCAATGATGCGTGATGAATTGCAGCAGGTATTGGGTCAAGGTGTGACTCTGCTTGATTCAGGTGAGGCAATAGCTAAACGAGTCAAAACACTGTTAGCTACTAAGAGCGAACAGCAAGGTCTAAAAGACGAGCACCAAGATTCGGTTATGCAGGCGTTTTATACTAAAGCGGAAATCAGTGAGGGATTGATGACTATGTTAGTCGATTGTGGCTTTTCGGCCCTAGAGCGAATCACCACAATCAACCAGAACGGATAAGCTAACGCAGATTATTCATCAGTACCTGTACGGTCGGCGGCTTCCGAATCTTGAGTCTTAGCTTCTCTAACCTTTAAGGTTCTTTCTTGGAAGTTAAAGTCATTTAGCTTAACCATTGCTTTTTGAGCACCTGCTTCGGACATTTCAACAAAACCGAAGCCTTTACGGCGGCCTGTTTTACGATCTCGAACTAAACGGACTGAATTGACTGGGCCGAATTCACCAAACAAGACTTTCACTTCTCCCTCATGCACACGATAAGGCAAGTTACCTACATAGAGTGTCATTGTCGGGCCGACATATTGTTCATCAGCAGCTTGAGTAGTACCTAAATCAGGGACAAATTTAAAGATAAGCGTAGTAATAATCACGCCAGCAACAAAGGCGATGTAAGCGGGTAATGTTGTTGCAAATTGAGATAGCGCAATTGCGCCAAGAATGGCAATAACCAAAACAATAAGAAATGACTTTTGCATATAAATGCTCTCTGAATGAAATAGAAAATGATAAATAACTGTTAACAGCAAGTCATATGGTAATGAATTATTTACTTTTACACTAGACTGCTGCCGAAAAATTGAGCGCGAATTATCATTTATCAGATAAAAACTTACATCAAAATTGAATAACCAAGCCAAAATAGATAAAAAATAAACATAATGCTTAAAATGTCGGCGTACAGTCTTTAGGGGCTAAAAAAGCACTTGCACAAAAAGTTCCGCTGCCTATAATGCGCATCCACTGACACGGCAGACAGCGATACGCAGTTGCAAGTGCCAGTTCATCGAGTGATTCAGTCCTTGATGAGCGAAAAGAAAGTTTAAAAAACTACTTGACGCAAAAACGGGAATGCGTAAAATACGCAGCCCTGACCCGCTGAAATCAGTAGTGATAATGCGATGGTCAACGCTCTTTAACAATTTATCAAGCAAATCTGTGTGGACACTCACAGGTGTTGAGTTAATCGAAATTACTCTGCCGTTTGGCGAGTAATCAAAAAATTAAATCAATGAATGAGTGTTCATAGCAATATGTACATACAGTAATGTATGAATTGAAACGCTATGCTTCTTAGTGAGCAGAGCGAATCAAAACAGTAGAATTCATTGAGTCGTTTCTTCGGAAACAAAAAACTTTTAATTGAAGAGTTTGATCATGGCTCAGATTGAACGCTGGCGGCAGGCCTAACACATGCAAGTCGAGCGGCAGCACAAGGGAGTTTACTCCTGAGGTGGCGAGCGGCGGACGGG
>NZ_BMOP01000012.1 GCF_014647135.1 Shewanella xiamenensis | reverse complement strand
ATTGTATTGCTTCCAGTTAGTTGTTTTATAGCGAGGTTTTGACACGATTGATGGGTGAGTTGATAGGCTATGCCGATCAGATCACCAGCTATGGTTTTAGTTCAACTGATTTAGGAAACAAAGCCCTTGATATGCGCAAAAATCTGCGCATTCCGTTAGAAAAAAGATTTTTCTTTTCAAAAGAATCATTTATAGCATTGATTTAGTTTGTTAAATTTAGATTTTTTCGACACTGGTTATCCCGAGTTCAGGTTAACTAGAAGGTGTAGCTAACAGAAAGCATGGGGCCGATAAAACTGTAGTAAATATTGTAATCGGCAATTTGAGTCTCTTTATTTGGGGACTTTTGTGCGATATCGACGTCAACTTTGTAATAGTTATAGGCAACACTCATACGCCAATTGGGAGTAATTTGCGCATCTATGCCTAATTTAATATCAACCAACTCGCCTTTGACATCATTGAGGTTGATATAGAAATACTGGGCGTGAGTGGTTAAATCCCATCCAGAAATAAATTCGTAATTAGCATAGACGCCAAAGTCCGGCAGTGGTGCAGTGATATTCTCATCGACAATTTGCGGTATTGCCTGGCTCGCACAGACATTATTCAGTAACTCAGAGGCTTTACAGACGCCGATAATGCCTTCAAATCCTGTCTTGATAAACATTGTGTGTAAACCAAGAGACAAACCAACATCATAGTTACTGCCTTGAATTGCATCAAAACCGTAACCAACACGTAGAATATCGATATTTAAGGTGGAGCTGAGTTTTCCGCCTGCTTTAATATCGTAAATTGTATCGTTAATTTCAATTTGGAAGGGTTTGGAAAGGGCTTGGGTTTCGGCTGTGCGGTGTAGTTGTTTCCAGTCGAGGTAAAGATGATGGCGTTCGTTGAAGTGATAATTTAGCTCAACAAAGGGCAAAAATTCGTTTTCGGCCAGTTGCAGATCGGACTCATAGTTTAAGGTGAAGTTACTCGCGGTATTCGGGTTAGTCACTTCCATATTGGTATCTGACTGCGAATAAAATCCCCCTAGCTCCAAGCTGAATTCGCCCGCCAGCACAGGAGTGCAAGTGAGAAGGGCGATCACTAAGGGGGTTAGACGAGTGGAAATCAACGCTACTCCAGTATTCTTCTTATTATATCCAGCGATAACATCAGACTTAAGTGCCATAAGTTATGACCATTTGGAGTGTATCAGTAAATCTTTAAATGTGAATAAAATGTTTTGAAAAGTGTGGATTTTCGTGATTTAAAACAAAAGTTGTATGGTTAATCGCTTTGGTATCGCAGGCTTGAGGGAGGGATCACAGTAATTTACATCTTGGTGATTAGGGCGTGTTGAGGTTTCTGCTGCGTTATCGTCCATTTATGTAGAATAACTACACTGTACGGACTTTGCCTTGCATAAAAGCCAGCCACATTACTGCAAAAATAACCCTGAAACGTCAACACGCCCTAGTGACGGGAATATGTCGTAAAGCCTAAAAAAACGGCCCAGTAGAGACTGAGCCGCCGATAAGAGCTTAACGAGACCGCATCAATTGTTATGCGTGTTAGCGGCCGATGTTGGCTCGCTGCTTTTCTCGTCCTTGTTAAACATGCCTAAACGGATGCGGATAAAGTGCAAAATTTGCGCAGCAATATCCACATTTAAGCACGATTCTAATCCTTCAAACCCAGGTGATGAGTTGGCTTCGCAGATTTTGTAATGGCCGTTATCGAACAATAAATCGATACCTGCCACATCTAAATCGAGAATATTGGCGGTTTGCGTCGCGAGCCATTCGATTTCAGGGGTGATTTCAAAGGGCCTCGCCGAGCCACCCGCGCTGACATTAGCTTTAAAGCTATCTTCTTGCCCACGTCGCTCGTAGCAGCCTGCAACGCGTCCGCCAATAGTAAAGACTCGCAAGTCGCGGCCATGACTATTGGCGATGAACTCTTGCAAAATAATGTTGGCGTTTTTATTAGTCGCTTCAATTAGTTGCATTAAGTCATCAAACTCACGGGCTTTGTGTGATAAGAATACACCACTGCCTTGAGAGCCTGAGAGCGTTTTAATCACTACGGGAAAACCTAAATGTCGCTCAACCAGATCAATATCAACCGGGAATTTGACCAACATGGTTTTTGGTGTCGGTAAATTCTTCTCGGCCAACAATTGCTGGGAGAAGAGCTTATCTTTAACAATCTCAATGGCTTTTGAAGGATTTAAACAATAGACCCCTAAGCGTTCTAAATGGCGAATGATTGCCAACGCAAAGTAGGTGGTGCCAGAACCCATGCGCGGAATGATAAAATCCGGCAATTCAACGGGTTGTCCATTTAACAAAATACTTTTGTTATCTTCTCTCGTCACGGTGAGATCAAACTCATCCGGCGCATAAACGGCTAATTCAATATTGTCGGCCTTAGCTGCCGCCAACAGACGTTCGATTTCATACCATTCAGGTTTTAGCTGAGTCGCGGTTTCTTTATATAAAATCCAACCACGCATTTAATCGCAAACCTTCATTTTCATGCTTTGTCCTCGGGTTCAGCTTCATCCTGAACATCATCTTCAATTTCAACATCCACATCTACATCGAATGCCGCTTCTGGCTCAACCTCAGGTTTGGTTGCTGGTAAATGAACCGTGCCAACCACTGCATAAAAGGGCTTACCCCGGGCGAGTTTGCGGTACTTTAACCAGATCTGCTCTAACAAGCTACTCGGAGCGATGTTTCCTTTGATGACTTCGACAAATTGTGCTTCGTCGGCGGTCACTGGGAGTGTTTTGCCTTCAGCAAGGTTTTTCATGGCATGACCATGTAATTCGAGCAGTTCGGCTTCTTTACTTGTGAAGTCGCCACTGCGCTTAAAACCTTTGGGGAAATTAGTATCGTCGTAAAAGCGTTTGTGAGATACAAAACTGGCAGCTGAGCCGTTCAGCGTCTCAGAACCCCTGTTAGCGTTTGAAAAAGACTGTTCAGACATGGCTGTTACCTTCTAGATTTTGGTATACAAAGATTTGCAAGTGGAGTATTGGCTAGTATTATTGATTTATAAATCAAAAAAATTTGCCTATGTTGGTCAAGAATTTTTATGGATACCGATTTACTAAAGACCTTTCTGGAAGTCTCTCGTACCCGCCATTTTGGTAAGGCAGCGGAAAACCTCTACCTTACCCGTAGTGCGGTAAGTTTTAGAGTTAAACAGCTTGAGAGCATTCTTGGTGTTGCCTTGTTTGAGCGCCAACGAAATAATATTCAGCCGACCCCTGCTGGGGAACGGATGTTGGGCCATGCGGAAGCGGTATTGACAGCATGGGAGCGCGCCAAGCAGGATGTTTCGCTTAGTCAGTTACAATCGACTCAATTAGCGATTGGTGCGGGCCCCAATATTTGGGATGCCTATTTACAGCGGTATTTACAGCATCTGCATGTGGGACTTCCTGGGGTTGCATTGCGGACCGAGGTTTTGCCACTCACCGTAATGACACGGCAATTGATGGATAGGACTCTCGATCTGGCGATCTCTTTTGATCCACCCAAACTTGACCAATTTGAATTAATCCAATTAGGCCAAATCAATTTGCTGCTGGTATCTAAATCCCGGGATGTGTCCGTTAATGAGGTGCAAGCTGGACAATATGTCAAAGTCGATTGGGGGACGGCCTTTAATATTATTCATGCGCAGGAATATGCGGCTTTACCTGTGCCAACTTTACATACCAGTTCGGCTCGAATCGCCTTAGATTTTATCTTAAATAACGGCGGCTGCGCATTTTTACCCGAGCATTTGGTGCAGCCTTTGCTTCAAAGAGGCGAACTGAATTTGGTCGCGGGGGCGAGTGCGATTTCACGCAGTGTGTATGTCGCCTATTGGGCTGAAAATGACAGACTAGAGCAAATTAAGCAGGCGATAAGTTTTTTAGCGGATAAGCTCGTAATTGAAGATAACTAAATTTGTTGAGTTGGATAAAAAAACGCCTTTGGGATAATTCCTAAAGGCGTTTTTTATCAGCGAATTTAATGACCTAAATCAGTGTTAATGCGCACAAAGGATTATATCAAGCGCGGTAATAACACCACGAGCCAAGTGATCCCGCAGAGCGCTAAACTCATGAACACCGCAGCAGAGGCGATATCCTTTGCTTGACCACTCAGGGGATGGATCTCACTGCCAACACGGTCAACAACTGCTTCAATAGCAGAATTTAATAGCTCTACAATTAACACGATAAACAGCGTTAAGATCAGCATTAAGCGTTCCATGGTGCTGATATCGACCAATAGGGCGATGGGGAGCATCACCACCGCAAGCATCAATTCTTGTCTAAACGCAGCTTCATGGACCCACGCCGCTTTTAAGCCCTTCATTGAAAATCCCGTCGCTCTAAAGATGCGTTTTATACCGTGGTTATTTGCTGGTTTCATAATTATTCCATCGACTTGGGCGGTTGTTCGTGAGCATTTTCGTTCAAACTGAATGCGACATGTGTGCCGGCTTTTGAACGAGCTTAAAAAAGAGGCCGCAGTATAGCCCGATAATTTATGTGTATAAATAGTTAACTATACAAATTGCTCGCTCTGTTAGGGGGATCATATTGCGGCCGGATTAGCGGCAATCAAGGCTAAATACTAAGCTTGCAGTGGGATGACTTACAGAGAGACAAAGGAATGACTCTGACAATTCGCGTACTTTTTTTAAGAAATGCACTTGCCAAGTGCTTTGGGCTTCTCATTGGTCTTTGCAGCTTATTTATTGCGGTTAGCTATGCAAGTCCTGCACCGAATATTCAATTAGCAACGGAATATGCACTCGACGATCATACTCAAATCGGCGCGTTTCTGGTCAGTGAAAAACTTGATGGTGTGCGTGGTTACTGGGATGGGCAACGTTTGTTTACCCGTCAGGGGAATCCCATTCTGGCCCCAAGTTGGTTTACCGCCGAGTTTCCCACTATCGCAATGGAAGGTGAGTTATGGATCGGGCGAGGGCAGTTTGAGGCGATTTCAGGATTAATACGTCAAACATCGCCAAAGGATACGGACTGGCAAAAGGTACGCTTTATGGTATTTGATTTACCGACAACCAAGGGGAGCTTTGAAGACCGTTATCTGCAAATGCAAACTCTGATCGTGGGAAAATCGGCTTATCTTCAAGTTATTGAGCAATTTAGTGTCGGCAGTGTCGAGGCCCTCTATGACACTTTAAATACCTTAGTTGCCCTTGGCGCTGAAGGATTAATTTTACATCGACGCACTGCGGTATATACGCCGGGACGTAATCCTAATGTAATGAAGTTAAAGCCCTATTTAGATGCTGAAGCGACGGTGATTGGTTATGTTGCTGGCAAAGGGCAATTTGCCGGGAAAATGGGTGCCTTAAGAGTGCAAACACCAGAGGGGCGAATTTTTAGTATTGGCACAGGTTTTAACCTTGCAGAGCGTCAGCATCCCCCTGCTATCGGTACACTTATCACTTACAAGTATCTAGGATTAACGGTGAATGGCTTGCCGCGATTTGCTAGTTATTTACGGATCAGGACAGACATTGTGCCTGAAGATAAAGAAGTTAAAGAATAAGTTGCGAAATTGTTGGATATTGATAAAAATCGAACGCTATCAATAAGGGTTTTGCCGAGTATCATACTGATTATTAATAGGCAATAACACCAAGGAGTAGGTTTTGGTTAATATTCAATTTAGTGAACATTCTTTGAAGCAACGCTTGGCTAAAATCTTAACGGTCCCCAAATGGACTAAGCAGCCCATTGTCACCGCTAAAGCGTTTTTGCAAAGTTTAACCATTGCCCAGCGCTGTTATCTATTAGCATTAATTGCATTATTGCTATTTCAGTCAGATATTTGGCTGGCCGCTATTATCACTGCGGTTGCGTTAATCATTGAATTTTGGCCAAAATTTGCAATAGCGTGGCATTCATTGGCTGGAAAAGCCATTTTCCTACTCTTTTATGCCGTTATTGCCAACTTTGCCTTGGCCGCCAGTGGTAGTGTGGTTAATGAAATCACAGGTGTTTCAGCTTCACATTTGTCTTACACCCACAACTTTGCCATTTTGCTGTATTTACCCATTTGGTTCGTGTGTATTTCTATTCTCGCGTTACTGCTTCTGCAAATTGTGATCCCTTGTTATTTATTGTTCCATATCGGTTTACGGATTTTAGGGTTAGAGACCAACCAACAGGACAATAAAAAACGCTTTGTGGTAACAACGGCATTTTTACGTATGGTGTTATCTGTGGTGTTATTAATGAATCTTGTTGCCATCTCCGATGGTGAAACTTTATTGGAGAACGTTGCGAACAAAATACAAAAAAATGAAAAAGTGAGTCTTGCAAACACTGTTGTTGAAGTCAAAATAACCGAAAAAGCCCAGACTGAAGCAGAGAAAGCGGCTAATGATCTCACCATGCAATCTGCTGATGGCACTATCGAATCCTTAAGAACTTTTGGGCACACATATTACAAGGGGATCCGAGAATTAATCGCGTTATTTGCCTATAAGTTTGAGGCCAATGGCCGTAGTCGTTGTGAAAAATTAGCCAATTCAGTGGTGGTTGAGTTAAACGATTACGAAATACTGGAAATCACCGAGTCTGCTAACGAGAAATACGGTTATCATTTTGAAGTGAAAAAATGTATTTCTCCCGCCTTTGGGCAAATCGCATATCCCCCTAAATAGCGCTGCCAGAGGATGCTAAGTTGTTAGAAGATAAAGCGTTAAAAGCAAAAAATATAAGACGAATTTTAATGGTCTGTATGGGGAATATTTGTCGTTCGCCCACGGCAGAGGCCATTTGCCGTGCAAAAATTCGTGAACGTCGCCTCAATATTGAAGTCGATTCTGCTGGCACCATTGGTTATCACCAAGGAGATAAACCTGACAATCGCGCCATGGCTGCGGGTATAAAACGCGGGTTAAGTTTCGATGGAATGCACGCAAGACAAATTGTTGATGCCGATTTTGAGTATTTTGATCTTATTTTAGCGGCCGATAATCGTAATTTAGTGGATTTACGTAGTCGTTGTCCGCTTGAGTATCAATACAAACTTCAGCTAATGTTGTCTTACGGAAATAGTCAAATTGATGAGGTCCCCGATCCCTATTATGGCGGTACTCAAGGATTTGAATTAGTCCTTGATTTGCTCGAACAGAGTATCGATAGCTTGTTAGATCAATTAGCAAGAAAAACGAATGACACAGATTAATGATTAAGGCGGAGTAGGTGCCTTAGAACCTCGATGAGTCAAAGTATCAACCCCTGCTTACCTATGCAATAGAACGTAAAATCATTGGATTAATTTCATTAAGCGCTAACTAAGCTTTTTTCGGGATACTAAATCTATCTCAAACAGTTCTTACCGCTATAACCTTAAAACGTCAACATGCCCTAGGCGTCAGATAAGCTCAATCGATATTAATTGCTTAACTCTTGCGAGATTTTGACTAGACTCAAAGCTCAGGTAAGTGAGTTTGTTACAGGTAAGTTTGGGGAGATTGCTATGGATTCAATCAAAATACGCGACCATATGGACCGTCAGCCTGTGTTGCTCAGTGCAAATATGTCACTGGCTACTGCGGTTGAGAAACTGTTAGATAATAACAAGATGGGTGCAGCTGTCGTGGATGACAGTGGTAATTTAGTGGGGTTTTTATCCCAGCAAGACTGCTTAGCTGTCATGTTAAAGAGCAGCTATCACTGTGACTTAACCTCAGTGGTGAAGGATTGTATGCGCACTGAAGTCCTGTATGTCGGTCCTGATGAGAGTATTTTACAACTTGCGGAGCAGATGCTGGGCGCTAAACCAAAGACCTATCCGGTGGTGGATAATGGCAAAGTCATCGGCACAATCAATCGCACCAATGTGTTGAAGGCGATGAATGTATACATGCAACAATGTTATCTTGCACCCGCTTAAGCCGTTATTTGGGTGGCTAATTTCCCGCGGTTTACGGTGTGTTTTGAACAATTAGCCATACCAATAAACCAGGTTCCTTGCTAGGATCGCCTTTTTCGATGCTAGCAATGGAATTTGGTTTTGAACTCTGACAAACATCCGCTATCGAGCGCTTTTCTACAGCAGTGCTTTCAAAGTGATGCCTCGCGGATCCGCCGCCGTTTATTTAAGCTCCATAAAGAAGCCGATTCTGACAAAAAAACACAAGAATTAGCCAAACTTGCTGAGCAGGCGCAAGCAGCGTTCGAGAAAGTAGAGCAGCGCCTGAAGGCTCGCCCTAAGATCAATTATCCTGACAATCTGCCCGTCAGTAGCATGCGCGAAGACATCGCCAAAGCCATCAGTGAAAACCAAGTGGTGATCATTGCGGGTGAAACCGGTTCGGGTAAAACCACTCAGTTACCTAAAATCTGTTTAGAACTGGGCTTAGGCAGCCGTGGTTTTATTGGTCATACCCAGCCGCGGCGGTTGGCAGCGCGCAGTGTCGCGTCAAGAGTGGCTGAAGAATTACAAAGCCCGCTCGGCGAAGTGGTGGGCTTTAAGGTGCGTTTTGCCGATGCCTTAAAGAGTGAATCCTATATCAAGCTGATGACTGACGGGATTTTACTGGCGGAGCTCACCTCGGACCGCTATTTAGATCAATACGATACAATCATCATCGACGAGGCGCACGAGCGCAGCCTCAACATCGATTTTATTTTGGGTTACCTCAAGCAAATTCTGAAAAAACGCCCCGATCTCAAGATTATCATCACCTCGGCGACTATCGATGTTGAGCGTTTTTCTAAGCATTTCAATAATGCGCCTATTATCGAAGTCTCTGGCCGGACGTATCCGGTGGAAACCCGTTATCGCCCGCTGGTGCAAGATACCGAAGCGGATCTCGACCAAATCGAAGGGATTTTTGCTGCCGTTGACGAATTAGTTGCCGAAGGCTTGGGCGATATTCTGATCTTTATGAACGGCGAGCGCGAAATTCGTGATACCGCCGAGCAGCTAAATCGTCGCAATTACCGCGATACCGAGATTTTACCGTTATATGCGCGCCTGTCCTACGGCGAGCAGTCCAAGGTATTCAGCAGCCATACTGGGCGTCGCATCGTGCTTGCCACTAACGTGGCGGAAACGTCGCTCACCGTCCCTGGTATTCGTTATGTAATTGACCCAGGCACTGCGCGGATCAGCCGTTACAGTTATCGGACTAAGGTGCAGCGCCTGCCCATCGAGCCCATTTCACAGGCCAGTGCCAATCAGCGGCAAGGCCGCTGCGGCCGTGTTGGCCCAGGTATTTGTATCCGTTTATACGATGAGGCGGATTTTAACAGTCGTCCCGCGTTTACCGATCCCGAAATCCTACGTACAAACTTAGCCTCGGTGATTTTGCAGATGCTCGCTATCGGCCTTGGCGATATCGCTGCTTTCCCGTTTATTGAGCCACCCGATCCGCGCCATATTCGCGATGGCTTCTTACTGCTTGAGGAATTACAAGCCGTTAAGCAGCAGAAGGGCAATATTGTGTTAACGCCGCTTGGGCGTCAGCTATCGCAGATCCCGGTGGATCCGCGTTTAGCGCGTATGGTGGTGGAGAGTCATCAGCTGGGCTGCTTGCAGGAAGTGTTAGTGATTGCTGCGGGCCTGTCGATTCAAGATCCCCGCGAGCGTCCCATGGATAAAAAGCAGGCGTCCGATGAGGCCCATCGCCGTTTTGCCGACCCCCATTCAGATTTTGTCAGTTGGGTGAACCTATGGCAGCACTTAAAAGAGCAGCAAAAGGAGTTATCCGCCAGCCAGTTCCGTAAAAAATGCCGCGACGAGTACTTAGCCTACCTGCGGGTGCGTGAATGGCAGGATTTATATACTCAGTTAAAACAAGCGGTTCACGATTTAAAGTGGCGCTTAAACGAGACGCCTGCGAACTACGATGCGCTGCACCGTGCGCTGTTATCGGGTCTGCTCAGCCATATTGGCTTCAAGGACAATAACAACGAATACTTAGGCGCGCGCAATCGTAAGTTTTTTGTGTTCCCTGGTTCACCGCTGGCGAAAAAAGGCCCGAAATGGATCATGGCGGCGGAGCTGACCGAAACCTCTAAGCTGTTTGCCCGCTGCTGCGCCAAAATTGAGCCTGAGTGGCTCGAGCCGTTAGCGGCGCATCTGATTAAAAAGAATCACTTAGAGCCGCATTTTGAGGCGAAACAGGGCAGTGTAATTGCCTTTGAAAACCAAGTGCTTTACGGTTTGACCGTGGTGCATCGCCGCCGCGTGCAATACGGGCCGATTAATCCTGTTGAAGCGCGGGAGATCTTTATCCGTAGCGCGCTCGCCGAAGGGCAGTTACAGACCAAAGAAGCCTTCTTTATCGCTAACCAAAAGTTATTGGAAGACGTCGAAGCGCTCGAGCACAAGTCCCGTCGCCGCGATATTTTGGTCGATGAACAAGTGTTGATGGACTTTTACGAGCCGCGTATTCCCGAAGGCATCTATAACGCGCCTAAGTTCTTTAGCTGGTGGAAGGAAGCGCGCCGTACTCAGCCCGATTTACTCGATTTTAATAAGTCACTATTGATGCAGCGCAGTGCCGATCACATATCGGCGCTCGATTTCCCCGACACTTGGCACAAGGGCAATATTCGCTTGCAACTGAGTTATCACTTTGATCCTGCGGCGAGTGATGATGGCGTTTCTGTGCATATCCCAGTGGCGCTACTTAATCAAATCGATGATACAGATTTCGATTGGCTCGTGGCGGGGATGCGTGAGGAGAAATGCGTCGCTCTGATTAAGTCTTTGCCGAAGGGGCTAAGACGTAACTTTGTCCCAGCGCCCGATTATGCCCGTGCCTGCGTACAGGCGATGCAGCCCTTTAGCGCCAGTTTACTCGACGCCATGTGCAAACAGCTTTTGCGTATGAGTGGTACGCGCGTCAATCCCGAAGATTTTGATGTCACGCAGATGCCAGCGCACTTGCAGATGAACTTTAAGATTGAGGACGACAAGGGCAAGTTAGTGGCACAGGGGCGGGTACTCGATACCTTAAAGGCCGAGTTACAGGGCGTGGTCGCTAAGGCGATTCGTCAAGTAGCGGATAAGGGCATTGAGAAAGAAGCGCTCACCGAGTGGTCCTTTGGCGACTTACCAAAACAATTTGAGCAGCGTAAGGGCAACTATCAAGTACGGGCTTTCCCCGCGCTGATTGACAATAAAGACTCGGTTGCCATCAAATTATTTGATGATGAATTTGAGGCACAGGCGGCGCATCGTCAAGGTCTTCGTCGTCTGCTGTTACTCAATATTCCATCGCCAGTAAAACACCTGCAACAGGCACTGCCGAACAAGGCAAAACTGGCGATGTATTTCAATCCGTTTGGCCAAGTGCAAATTCTGATTGATGACATCATTGCCGCAGCCGTGCAGCAATTGCTTGATGAAAAGGCGCTGGATGTGCGCGATGCTGCTCAGTTCGAACAGGCCAAGGATTGGGTGCGCCAAGAGCTGAATCCAACGGCTGAGCAAATTGCGCTTAAGGTGGAACAAATCCTGACACTCTACCAAGGCATTAAAAAGCGGACTAAAGGCAAAATCAGCTTAGATATCGCTTTTGCGATGAGTGATATTCAAAGCCAATTGGACCAATTAGTGTTCAAGGGATTCGTCGAAGCCTGTGGTTGGAATCGCTTAACGGATGTGGCGCGTTACTTAAAGGCGATTGAAACCCGTATCGATAAGTTGCCTGTGGATCCGACCCGTGACCGTTTGCATATGCAGAGTATCACGAAAGTGCAGGAGGCTTTAGCGGCGCAACTTGCTAAGGTGCCGCGCGCTCAGCCCGTGCCAGCGGCACTGATTGAAGCCCGTTGGATGATTGAAGAGTACCGGGTGTCTTGCTTTGCACAGGCGCTGGGAACGGCTTATCCGATCTCGGAAAAGCGTATCTTAAACCATATCCTGCTGAGTTAGTGATGTTGATACATTACGGATTGAATCTGTAGATTCAGTGAGTTGAGCGTAACGCGTCATCTTTAGCATTAAAAGCCGAACCTTAGGGTTCGGCTTTTTTATTGCTCATTTTCGCCTAACTACCATTAGCCACGACAGACTTGCCCCTTACTGTATAGATTTTTGCTATTGGATATTACAAGCCACTAACTCCAAAGGGCAAAGTCGGTGGCGAATAAATTGGCCCTAATGGCGATAATAAGAACCTCAAATTTGCGTGGTCAGTTAGCCAATACGGTAGGGGATTTGGCTGTTTCTTGAGTGAGTTAACGCGTTGACGAAGATATTAAGCCGATTTCGCCGTGGATAATCGGTAATTTGAGCCTTCCTTTACCATCCCCTAATACTCCTTAAGGAATATTTTGTTTAAATCTTGTGCGCTTTACTTGCTGAGCGCCTATCTTTTTTCCATGCTTTAGCAATTGGTTAATAAAAAAACATAACCAATCAATCTATTTACAATCTAAAAAAACGCTTAAAAACCATGATCTAACTAAATTTATCGCCAAATTGATGATCTGGATCAAGCATCAAAGGGTTTACCGATTTGGAGGTATACAGTTTGTTAACACCTTAACGCTATGATCATTTCGTGGATCAAAGATGCAATTGAGATACCTATAAATCCTGCATTGGTCAGAGCAATCCATCACAGGAACGAACCTCTTGGAGGACGCATGAGTGCTAACAGCGCAGCAGAAAAATCCTTAGAACTGAAAATTTTTATCTTTTTAACCGTATTTCTCGCCCCCCTCTTATCCGTGTTGTTGGTAAGTGGATTGGGATTTGCCATATGGTTTAGCCAAATCTTCACCGGCCCACCGGGTGCAGGTTGAGTCAATACAAAATAATAACAACAGAATTAAAGCGGAGTGTCGGATGAGCAAAGAGCTGCATATCACAAGTCTCGTGGTGCAAGTCATGCCAAATAAGATGGCGGATGTTAGGCAACACATTATGGCGATTGAGAATGCCGAACTCTCTGTCAATAACGAAGTAAAACTCGTCGTTGTACTTGAAGGTAACTCCCAACGTGCCTTGATGGACGGTATCGAACAGATTAATGCCATTCCTGGCGTCTTGTCCGCCACTATGGTTTACCACCAGAGTGAACAGCTCGAAGAGGGGGAAGAATGAACATGAATAGACGTGACTTTATTAAAGCCAATGCGGTGATTGCAGCAGCGGGCGCCGCAGGCTTAGCGCTGCCGGCATCAGCCAGCAATTTAATTACTAGCTCAGAGCAAACCAAATTAGAGTGGAACAAAGCGCCTTGCCGTTTCTGTGGTACGGGCTGCTCTGTGATTGTTGCGACACGTGATGGCAAAGTGGTTGCGACCCACGGCGATGCAAACAGCGAAGTGAACCGCGGCCTTAACTGTATTAAAGGTTACTTCCTGTCGAAAATTATGTATGGCAGCGATCGTTTGACCACGCCAATGCTCAGAATGACCGATGGCAAGTACGACAAGCACGGTGAATTTACTCCCATTAGCTGGGACAGCGCTTTTGATATCATGGCGCAAAAATGGAAAGAAACCCTCAAGGCCAAAGGCCCTACCGCAGTTGGAATGTTTGGCTCGGGCCAGTGGACCGTCTGGGAAGGCTATGCCGCGGTTAAACTGATGAAGGCGGGCTTTGGCTCTAACAACATTGATCCGAATGCGCGTCACTGTATGGCGTCAGCCGTGGTCGGCTTTATGCGTACCTTCGGTATCGATGAGCCTATGGGCTGTTACGATGATATGGAAGCGGCCGATGCCTTTGTGCTGTGGGGCTCCAACATGGCTGAAATGCACCCGATCCTATGGACTCGAGTGACTGACCGCCGTTTAAGCGCATCCCATGTGAAGGTTGCGGTACTCTCGACGTTTGAGCATCGCTCCTTCGACTTGGCGGATTTACCGATTGTATTTACGCCGCAAACTGACTTAGCCATCCTGAACTTTATCGCCAACTACATCATTCAAAACGATAAAGTAAACTGGGACTTTGTGAAGAAGCACGTTAACTTCCGCCAAGGTACCACGGATATCGGCTATGGTTTACGTCCAACCCATCCGCTGGAGCAGAAAGCCAAAAACGTGAAAACGGCAGGGGATTCGACTCCGATTGATTTCGATACCTTTAAGGCCTTTGTCGCCGAATATACGGTGGAGAAGGTCAGCAAGATGTCGGGCGTGCCTGAGGCTAAACTTATTGAATTGGCGAAGCTTTATGCCGATCCCGATACCAAGGTCACCTCGTTCTGGACCATGGGCTTTAACCAACATACCCGTGGTGTGTGGTGTAACAACCTGATTTATAACATCCACTTACTGACAGGTAAGATTTCGACTCCCGGTAACAGCCCGTTCTCGTTAACCGGTCAGCCTTCTGCCTGTGGTACGGCTCGCGAAGTGGGAACCTTCTCCCACCGTTTACCTGCCGACATGGTGGTAACAAACCCTGAGCATCGAAAACACGCCGAAGAAATTTGGAAAATCCCCAGTGGCATTATTCCGCCAAAACCCGGTTATCACGCCGTAGAGCAAAACCGCCGCTTAAAAGATGGCGACTTGAACTGCTACTGGGTGCAAGTGAACAACAATATGCAGGCGGGGCCTAACATCAACGAGGAAGGCTTACCTGGCTATCGCAATCCGGCCAACTTTATTGTGGTGTCCGATGCGTATCCCACAGTCACGACCCAAGCTGCGGATTTAATTCTGCCAACCGCGATGTGGGTTGAGAAAGAGGGTGCTTATGGTAATGCTGAGCGTCGCACTCAATTTTGGCATCAAATGGTGCAGGCGCCGGGCGAATCACACTCAGATCTGTGGCAGTTGATGGAGTTTTCTAAACGCTTCACCACCGACGAAGTCTGGCCGAAGGAAGTCTTAGCCGCAAACCCGCAATTTAAAGGCAAAACCCTCTTTGAAGTGCTTTACCAAAACGGCAATGTTGATAAGTTCCCGTTGGCAGATACTGATCCTAAGTATCTGAACAATGAAGCGAAACATTTCGGCTTCTATGTTCAAAAAGGGTTGTTTGAAGAATATGCCACCTTTGGTCGTGGTCATGGTCACGATTTGGCCCCGTTTGATGCTTATCACGAAGCCCATGGCCTTCGCTGGCCAGTTGTTAATGGCAAAGAAACCCAATGGCGTTTCCGTGAGGGAACGGATCCCTATGTTAAACCGGGTAAAGGCTTTGAGTTTTATGGACATCCTGATGGCCGTGCGGTGATTTTTGCGCTGCCCTATGAGCCACCAGCAGAGTCTCCTGATGAAGAGTTCGATATTTGGTTATCCACGGGTCGTGTACTTGAACACTGGCATTCGGGCTCGATGACACAACGTGTGCCTGAGCTTTACCGTGCCTTCCCCGATGCTGTGTGTTTTATGCATCCAGAAGATGCCAAAAAACGTGGCTTACGCCGTGGTGATGAAGTTCGAGTCGTGTCTCGCCGTGGTGAAATCAAAACCCGTGTCGAAACCCGTGGTCGTAACAAGCCGCCAGTGGGTCTGGTGTTTGTACCTTGGTTTGATGCCAGTCAGCTCATTAATAAAGTCACCTTGGATGCGACAGATCCGCTGTCGAAACAAACCGACTTTAAGAAATGCGCCGTGAAAATCGTCAAGGTATAAGGAGTACAGGATGAAAACATTCAAATTAGCTTCAGCATTTAGTGCGCTTGTCTTTTCAGCCCTGATGATGACCAGTGTGACTGCAGCCAGTATTCCTGAGGATAAGATCGATACCTTACGTCAGGCGCCGATTAACGTTGAGCCAACACCGCCCGCGATGCAGGCGGTGCTGAATAAAGATATCAAAGAGGTGCGTAACTACCCAATGCAGCCACCGGTGATCCCACATAAGATCGATGGCTATCAGCTCGATCTTAAGGTCAATAAATGTATGGCGTGCCATGCAAGACAACGCACTGGAGATTCGCAAGCACCCATGGTGAGCGTGACCCATTATATGGATAGGGATAACAACTTTTTAGCTGAGCTTTCACCAAGGCGTTATTTCTGTACTCAGTGCCATGTGCCGCAACTGGATGCCAAATTACTGGTCGAGAACGACTTTGTGGATATGGATCATCTGATTAAAGCGAACACTGAGCAGAAAAAACACTAGGAGTCAGCATGTTAGATAAACTTAAAAAGATCTGGCAAGTGCTCAATCGTCCGAGTGTGCACTACAGTTTAGGGTTTTTAACCTTAGGTGGCTTTGTGGCAGGGGTGATCTTTTGGGGGGGCTTTAACACTGCGCTTGAAGCTACGAACAGAGAAGCCTTTTGTATTGGTTGTCATGAAATGGAAAATAACGTCTACCAAGAGTTACAGTCGACTATCCATTTCACTAACCGTAGTGGGGTGCGTGCAACTTGCCCTGACTGCCATGTGCCGCACAACTGGACCGATAAAATTGCCCGTAAGATGCAGGCATCGAAAGAAGTGTGGGGTAAAGTGTTTGGTACCATCAATACCCGCGAAAAGTTTGAGAGTAAACGTCGCGAGCTGGCTGAACATGAATGGGCAAGGTTAAAGGCAAATGACTCGCTCGAGTGTCGAAATTGCCATAACTTTACCTATATGGACTTTACTAGGCAGTCACCACGCGCCGCGCAGATGCACTCCACATCGCTGGCCAGTGGTGAGAAGACCTGTATTGATTGCCACAAAGGTATTGCCCATCATCTTCCCGATATGGCGGGCGTTGAAGGTTTCTAATCGCGTGTAATATTTCATCTCCAGTCAAAGGCCAAGTGCTCTCCACACTTGGCCTTTTATTTTTAGATTGCAATCTATGATTTATCTATCTGAAAAATATATACTATTCAGCATTAAAGATAACGACAATGAGTTGTGATGAACAATACCAAATGGCGTGAATGCATTAGTCTTTTAGCGTCACACTGTGTTTACCTACAATTACGGCTGGTAGGCGAGGCTGATTTTCCATTGGATTATGAAGTATCAAATGAAGTGATATCTCAAATACAGGCAAAAGACTGCGTATTTGTAAGACGGGTGATTGACTATAAGTCCATCGCGGCTATACGGATTGTTAAAATACATTTACCGCCTTCAGCTAAACAGATGGATATGATGAGTAAACTCAAACAAGAATTATCACGCTTAGGCCAATTACCTATTACCGAAAATACTGAATTTATCACTATTAATGGATATTAGGTCGATTAGCTGTCTGAGGTGCTGCTGTTTTTGCTTAGGTTAATGCTGCGAATGTGACCACTGGCAGTGTCAGCAAACTACCAGCGGTATGATTAACGGAGAAACGGGGATTAGCTAAGGTATGGATCTTAAATGGACTGCTAATTAACACTGGATTAATTGTTAAAGTTGCACCGTAAAAATAGGATCTTTGCCCGCAGTGACACTCCCCTGAGCTTTGTCTAAATACTTCACATCTTCCATATTGGCAAGCACCACGGGCGTGAGTAAGCTGTCTACTTGGTCTTTAAGATACTCGATATCAAATGACAAAATCGGATCGCCTACTTTGACCTCTTGACCTTCTTCGGCTAAACGACTAAAACCACGCCCTCTTAGCTCGACAGTGCCAACACCAAAGTGAACAAATAGTTCTAATCCTTGAGGTGATTCAATACTAAAGGCATGATTAGTTTCGAATATTTTACCGATAGTACCATCAATCGGTGCAACAATCGTGTCGCCCTTAGGCGCGATAGCAATGCCATCACCGACAATCTTTTCTGCAAAAACGACATCGGGGACTTTTTCAATCGCGACTATTTCCCCATTGACGGGGGCGTAGACCATAATGCCACCTGCAAGTTGTGGCTGTCCTGATACCAATCGCCTTATGCGGCTTAAAAATCCCATAATGTGGTGCCCCTTTGCTTGTTTTTGTTGTTCTGTGTTGGTCTGTAAAGCAGCATAACCAATTAAATGTACTATTTACAGTTTGTTATACACTGTTGCAGATCTGAAATTCTATTTTGCTGCATCGCAGTGTGCGCTAACGCAGAAAATTTCGCCAGTTCACCTTGGCAAATGGCTGCTTTCACTTCTAGTAATGAGCTTAAGTTAACGCTGAGTTCATCCAGCCCCATTCCCACGAGTAGCGGAGCGATGTGTGGCGAGCTGGCTAATTCACCACAGAGTGATACTGTGACCTCGGCTGCTTTGGCTTGAATGATTGTCATGTTTATCAAGCTTAAAATCGCAGGTGAAAGGGAAGGGTAATCCCGTGTCAGTTGTGGGTTGGTGCGGTCTGCTGCCATGGCATATTGTGTTAAATCATTGGTGCCTATGCTAACAAAATCCAGCCTTGGTAGCATAGAGGCTAAATTCAACACCGCCGCGGGCGTTTCTACCACTATGCCATAACTCACTTCACCATAGCCTTTTTCTTCGTCTTCGAGGGCATCCTGGCATTCGGCGATAAGCGTAAATATCTCATCTAACTCTTCGACTTGATTGACCATAGGAAACATTAAGCGAATCGGACCGTGATTTGCTGCCCGTAAAATGGCACGAAGTTGGGTCTTAAATAATTCTGGGTGCGCTAAGGTGTATCTCACCCCACGTTGTCCTAAGGCGGGATTATCTTCTATGTCTTGGCATAAACACGGGAGTTCTTTATCGGCGCCAATATCTAAGGTTCTGATCGTAAACGTTTTACCACCTAGAGCATGCAGAGCCTCGCAGTAAAGATTGTACTGGGCTTTTTCATCCGGCAGGGTGCTGGTATGCATTAACATAAATTCAGTGCGGAATAAGCCTATTCCATCGGCCCCTTCATCTTTGACATGGGTGATCTCATTCAAATTGCCGACGTTTGCCAGCAGGCGAACCTGATGTCCGTCCTGTGTTTGAGCCGGAACATCGCGATAAGCTTGAAGTGCCTGACGTCTTGCTTGTTCATGGTGCAGGGTCACGGTTAAACGAGCTTGTTGCTCAGGCTCCGGATTGACATAAAGCGCTCCACTTATTGCATCGAGCACTAATGGGGTGCCATTAGGGATGAGCTCTGCATCGAACTGACAACTTAAAATAGCGGGTATACCTGCTGCACGGGCCAAAATAGCGGTATGACTGGTGAGTCCACCGGTTTTAAGCACAATACCGCTGATGTGCTCTTTAGGGAGCAAGGCAAATTCTGCTGGGGTGAGATCCTGTGCTAGCAGTATCGTCGGTTCGCTCAGGTGAGTTAAACCTTGGTCCAAACGGCCATTAATCGCGGTGACTATGCGCTGGCCAAGGCATCGAACGTCTTGGGCACGATTGGCTAAATAGGGATCGTCTAGGGACTCGAGTTCATTGGCTTGATGGGCAAATATTCGCTCAACGGCAACACTGGCGGAAAGTTGTAAGGTGCGAATGGCTTCTTTGACTTGTTCTATCAGTTCTTCATCATCAAGGAGTAATAAATCGGCTTCAATCAGTTGGTAGTTTTCACTGTCAGGATCGAGCTTAGTTTGGCTTAGACTGAGCTGTTGTTTCAGTGTTTGTAACGCCTTAAGAAACTTACTTTGTTGCTGCGGGATCCTAGAGAGCGGAATTGGGCGATAGTCGAGGTGGTTTTCGCAATGATTAAGGTGTAAAGCCTTACCGAAGGCTATACCCGATGACACAATAATCCCCGTTATCGACATAGTCATTCCTAATGATGTTGGGCGGTTCGCTAACTTAAGGTGATTAACAAGGCCGAGACTTTTTCGACGGCTTCCTGCGCCTGCTCTCCCTCGGCGAAAACCCTGACAGTGACACCATGGTATAAACCTAATGTTTGTAGCTTAAATAAGCTCTTAGCACTGGCTTGCTTGCCGTTACATTCAACCAAAACGTCGCAATCGAAGGTCTTTGCTTCTTTCACCAATAGTGCCGCAGGGCGGGTATGAATACCATGTTTTGCGGTGATAGTGACAGATTTTTCGTACATAGTGGTTTAACTCTTTATGGATATTATGGCGCTTCGTTCGACTCTATAATCTTATAACCGGCCTTTTTTAAGGCAGCAATGGCGCCTTGGAGGCAATTTTTCTTCACGAGAATATAGTCAGTATCAAAGGTTGAAAGGGCGAAAATACTGATTTGCACATCGGCTAAGGTGCTGGCAATTTTCGATAAAATACCCGTTAATGAAAATCCTAGAGGGCCTAACACTTCTAGACAGCTCCAGTTAGTTTCTTGCTCTAAGCTATCAAGCGAAAGCTCACTAGGCACAACCAAGGTCAAACCTTCTTCTGTTTTGCAGATAAAATACACTTCTTCAGCAAAAACTTCGGTAGGAATTTGCGCCTTAGGGCTAAAACTGTGAATGGTATATTGCCGGGTATGTACGGCTAAGGTCATACGCATAGGCGGTTCTCCTTTGGCGAGGTGAATGCAAGTTAGGAGTTTACCTTATAACATGGATTCCTGTTTAAAGGACATGGTTCTCAACTTCATCCTCAATCCGCCTGCATTTCGTATGTTCGGGTTGATTGTGTCGTTTCATTAGCTAATTTTAAAGGAAGAGAGGACGTTTTAATACGTCCTCTTGTTTGCTATTGAAAACATCCGCTAGGTTAGATTTTAAATTGTCCTAAGGTATGGGACATATCCTGGCTAATATCCTGTAATGATTGTGCTGCTCGGCTATTACTGTCATTGGCTTTTACAGACACTTCGGTTAGCTCTGAAATATTACAGATATTACGGTTAATTTCCTCTGTCACGAGGGATTGCTCTTCTGTCGCACTCGCTAACTGAGTGTTCATATCGCTGATGTGGGCAATTAGCCCCAGAATTGCGGCCATGGCTTGCCCAGCCTCTTGAGCCTTAGCTTGCAATTCTTCTGATTGATGTTGGGTTTGGCTATTGCTTTGCATCACTGAGCCCACACCGGTTTGAATTTCTGAGATAATTTTTTGGATCTCATTGGTCGAGTCTTGGGTGCGATTGGCTAAGGCTCTTACTTCATCTGCGACAACGGCAAATCCTCGGCCATGACTACCCGCACGAGCAGCTTCAATGGCGGCATTAAGTGCCAACAAATTGGTTTGTTCAGCAATGCCCCGAATCACATCCAAAATACTGCCAATTTGACCAGAGGCTTGTCCCAATTTTTGAGTGATTGCTTCTGATGCTTTCAGCTCTTGGACCAACTTCTCGGTATCGCGCACCGTATTGTCAATCACAGCTTTACTTTGCTGTGCCTGATTTTTCACACTGGTGGCGGCATCGGCGGCCTGCTGGGTATTGCTCGCCATCTCATGGGTCGTAGACAGCATTTGATTAACTGCCGTTGCTACGCTACCGGTTTCACGGTGGATATGTTCCGCACTTTGGTTCGACTCCTCAACGGCAAGCATTAACTGTTTAGCATCGTTGTCGAGCGATTTTCCCAGGGGTTGCAAATGTCCCACCATATCGCCAATTTTTTGGGCGAAAAGGTTAAAGGCTTGGGCGAGATGAGCAACTTCATCTTTGCCTTGAGTGCTTAAACGCTGGCTTAAGTCGCCTTCGCCTTGAGCGATATCTTCAAGGGCTTCAATAGCATCATTCAATGGTGAGGTAATCGAATGATTAAGAACAAGGAAAAATGCAAAAATAGGTACAGAAATCAAAAACATGATAATCAGATAGTCGATCATCACATTATACAGACTCTCTTTGACGTCACTGAGATAAGCCCCTGTGATCACAGTCCAGCCCCATTGTGGGTAGTAGCGGGCTTCGGCCAATTTGTCCTCAACAATTTTTGAAACAGGATTAGCAATCGGATATTCCAGCATGGCTTTGTCATGTTGCCGAGCTTGAGACAGCATCGTAGTCAGCGGATTAGTGCCATCGGGGAGTGTGAAATTTTGTGCAGAGGTACCGATTAGGCTGGCATTTTCACCATGGGCTAGGATTTGGTTGTTGTCATCAATCAGAATAAAGTAACCAACCCCGGCATAACGGGTTTGGTTAATGAGGTTCGCAGCAGCTTTTTGAGCCTCTTGCTCGCTCATTTTTCCGTTAACAGCATCTTGGCGATAAACGTCTATCACACTGAGGATACTGCCAAGTTGACCATCGATTTGTAACCATTTTTGTTCGATCAAATTACTGTATTGTTCTTTAATCGAAAAACTTGCAAAACAAACAGTTCCAATGGCCGCCATCACTAACATCATCATTAGACGTTTTAAAATGGTGAATTGGCGCAAAAAAGTGATCATCTGGAGTCCTCGGGCGCAAAAATAATGTTCAACAATATACCTGCGAATGTTTTTTAATAGAATATTAGCGGGTTAAATTTCATATAAACTGGTAAACAATATGGGGTTTCTTTGATCTTAAGCAGGATCTTTGCAGGCCTTCTCCTGAGTGATGATTTTATGGCTTATTTTGAGGATATTTCATCAGTCTAATCGCATGTGATGAAGTATTTATTAAATTCAACAACTTACCATTTATTAACAAATTCACTCATGATAACTATATCTAATTAGTTGTTTTAATTTTGATTTTTTACCGTTTTACGCGCAAGATTAATCAACTGTTATGTTTGAGAATCAATTATGACTACAAATACGATTGTGACTTCTGACGATATATTGTTGAAGTTATGCCACTCTGTTGCCCATGTATTATCGAGTACCAGCGCAAGCCATGTGAGCCATGCTGGTATGGTACAAAGTATTGCTCGTACCCGCTTAAAACCCGACTTAGGATGTTTTTCGATTTTTGATGGGGGATTTTCAGGGCTTGTTGTTATTAACTTTTCCGCTGCTGCGGCTATCGAAATCTACCGTCGCTATATGCTCAATATGGGCATGCCTGAAGAGGAATTAGCCTTTTCCCATACTTCTGATGAAGTGGGTAATGTGATGGGGGAGTTAATGAACCAAATCTTAGGTGACTTTATTAATAAAGTCTCTAAGGAACTACAAACTTCCATCAGCCAAAGTCAGCCAAAAATGTTAACGATAAACAAAGAGTTGACTATCTCTATTGATGCAAACTTGGATGATGCCGTAGCAAGGCGAGTGTCCTTTAAAACCGAAAATAATCACATTTTCTACCTTGAATTTGCGATGGATAAGACCGAGTTTATCAAACTGGATGAGTTTGAATATGATGAGGAGTTTGACCCTGATAGCTTACTCGAACAGCACGGCGTGAGTGGGACGCAAGCTTCAAATGTTGAAAGCACTCCTTGGAGCCGAATGGCGGACAAGCCCGCGATAAGTCAACATCATACCAATGTGGACGCCGATGATTTACTCGATGAATTAGGGATTTAACTTCTATCTGGTTAAGAGAAAATAAATGCGACTCAGCTAATTATTAGTGAATGCAAAGCTGTGAATAGCGTTAGCGGTTTTTTTGAAGCATTTATTTTCTCTAGTCTGTGTTTTTAGTCACACAATCATAAGTCGCATTATCGTGGTTAAACACCCAGCGTTAAGGTGTGCGGTTAAGTTAGTTTAGCTTTCAATAGGTTAAAGCAGATTAACTCGGTTAACTTGTTAGACAGTTGTAAACCCTTCGGCTATACAAGTCATTAGAACTGTTTTAGTATCCCCCAAAATAATAATTATGGTGACCTCCGTTATGGCATCGAAAGCGACCTCAATTGATATTGCTTATCGTGCTGGTGTATCCCAGTCTACGGTTTCCCGAGCCCTCAGAAATAGCCCGCTTGTCAACTTAGAGACCCGTCAGCGGATCCAAGCAATTGCAAAGGAACTTAACTACAAGGTTGATAAAAACGCCAGTAATTTGCGTACCCAAAATAGCCATACTCTGGCGCTGTTATTGTGTGAAGACCCGACTAATGATGATTCCCTTATCAACCCATTTTTTCTGTCGATGTTAGGCTCAATAACACGGGCAACTGCGCAACAGGGGTATGATTTACTCGTTTCATTTCAACAGCTTTCTAGCGATTGGCATGCCGACTACGAAGACAGTAATAAAGCTGATGGCATTATTTTGCTGGGCTACGGCGATTATATGGATTACGAGCAGAAGCTTGAAAAGTTACTCGCTCAGCATACTCATTTTGTGATTTGGGGCGCCGAGCATAACAATAAATCCGTATTATCCATTGGTTGTGATAATCACCAAGGTGGCCTGATAGCCACTGAACATTTGATTTCCCTTGGCCGTAGCGCTTTTGCCTTCTTAGGTGACGCCTCTAGTCATAGCCCAGAATTTAGGGACAGATATTTAGGTCATGTCAAAGCCTTACAAACCGCAGGATTACCAGTGGTGGCTGAGCGGCAAATTTCAGCCATTAGCACCGAAAGTGCTGGTTATGATGCGGCGATGGCATTAATAGAAAAAAGGCTTACGTTTGATGCGATTTTTGCCGCTAGTGATTTGATTGCTATTGGTGCCATTCGTGCCTTAAAAGAGAAGGGGATATTAGTGCCAGAGCAAGTGGCTGTGGTGGGCTATGATGATATTCCTGTGGCAAGTTTTGCTAATCCACCACTGACGACCATCAAACAAAATACTCAGTTAGCGGGTGAGATTTTAGTCGAGAGTTTGCTCAAGCTTATTCGCGGTCAGGCGGTAGGCCCTCAATTGATCCCAACCACCTTAGTCGTTCGCAGTTCCTGCGGGATTGACCACGCATTGCTAGGCTAAGCTGTCTCTGTCTTGATTTACGCGATTAAGCCAAGTGTTTGCTAGCACTTGGCTTTTTTATGACAAGTTTGGCTGGTGTATGGTGTAAAACTGGTCAACGCTGAGTGGATTAACCTCTGGCATATTGACGCAGAAACTTAGGCACCTCAGCTTTACTCTTGCTCATCACTTTTTGCATTAGACTGAAGGGTGGTTCGGCTATTGCAAAGTCCTGTTTCAGATCCGCTAACATTCGTAGCCATAAGTGTCCCGTCATTTCCGCATCAGCAAGCGCGCGGTGAAAAGTCCCCTCGGTCGGCAGTTGTTTATAGCGTACTAATGTTGCCAGTTGATGATTAATGGCCTCTGGGTACAAGCGCCTTGCCAACAGGAGAGAACAGCCAAACTGGCCGGAATATTGGTGACCAATTTGAGCAAATTCAGCATCAAGAAACCGCTGATCGAATGCGGCATTATGGGCAACCAAATGGTGCTTGCCGATAAACTTGGCAAATCGTGACATTACCTCGGCGCAGGGCGCTGCACGTGACAGCATTTGATTGCTGATCCCGGTGTAATCTTCAATAAAGGTGTTTATCCGAAAACCTGGATTCATTAATTCTGAAAAACGCGCAGTGATTTGGCCTTGTTCAATCAATACCGCGCCAACCTCAATAGCTCGAGCGCCTTGACTGGGCGAAAGACCCGAGGTTTCAAAATCGAGGACCACAAGGGTATTAGCGGGCGAGTGGGCGGGTGTTTTAGGCATAAAAGTGACTACTTATTGGTATGGCAATGTTTGTAATATGCGTTTGTTGCATGGCCTATTTCACAGTTGGTGGCATATTAGACTAAACAAAAGTGGCTATCCATCAGATTGTCAAATTGCGATGCAATTTTTACTGGCATAAAGGGCGCGATAAGCGCATTTAGCACATCAATAACCCTTGCATAACAGGATGCTGCATTGATGGACGTCGACTTATACTCCTGTTGATTTTATTCAAGAAAAGAGACGCAAGTTCGCATCTGTGTATCTAAATCAACATGTAACCACTGAGTGGTAACGCTTCACGAATAGACCTGCTGCTAAGGGTTATTATCGACGATGTTATTTACGGCTTGGTTATGACGTCATTACTTGATGACTTGGGTTTAGAAACATTCAACACGCCCTAGCAACTTCGCATAAAAATACTGGTGAACATTAAGATTGCTGCTATTACTTTATAGGTAATGTATAGGACAAATGTGACACTCGCCTGTTAGCTCGACTTGGTCACCCCATGAGGTGTGTATGAAAGGAATTATTTTTAATGTGCTTGAAGATATGGTCGTGGCTCAGTGCGGTATGTCAGTGTGGAACGATTTGTTGGAAAAACATGCTCCTAAGGATCGCGTGTATGTGTCTGCCAAAAGTTATGCTGAGTCCGAGTTATTTAGCATTGTTCAGGACGTGGCTCAGCGGCTTAATATGCCGATACAGGACGTGGTAAAAGCATTTGGGCAGTTTCTTTTTAATGGGCTAGCCTCCCGTCATGTCGGTGTTGTTGACAAGTTTGACGATTTTACCTCCCTAGTCATGGGGATCCATGATGTGATCCATTTAGAGGTGAATAAGCTATACCATGAGCCTTCATTGCCGCACATTAATGGACAGTTATTACCGAACAATCAAATTGCGTTAAGGTATTCATCCCCCCGTCGGTTATGTTTTTGCGCGGAAGGCTTGTTGTTTGGCGCTGCCGAGCATTTTAAACAAAAGATCCAGATCACCCACGATACTTGCATGCACACTGGTGCCGATCATTGTATGTTAATCATCGAGTTACAAAATGACTGACAGCGAAAATCCTTATTATGTAGCCTATCAGCGGGAAAAAAAGGCTCGGCAAGAGGTTGAGCAACTACTCGAAGACAGTACCCGCCAACTCTATGAAAAAAATGTGTTGTTGCAACAACAAATCGATCTGATTAAGCAGCAACAGCAATCAATGATCCAGCAGGAAAAATTGGCTTCCCTTGGGACTGTTGCTGCTGGTGTTGCCCATGAAATTAACAATCCACTTGCGTATATTCTCTCCAACATCAATAGCTTAACTAACTACGCCCAGGATTTATTGGCGAGTATAGAGGGTGGCGATACACAGCAGATTGACCAGGCTAAGCTGCAATTTATCAAAGAGGATTTGCCTGAACTGGCAAGTGATACTTGCCAAGGCTTAATGCGTATAAAAGATATCGTTAATCATTTGCTCTTTTTTGCACGAACAGACTCGACGGGAAAATCTGTCATTCAATTAGCCGACGCTCTGGATTTCACTCTTAAATTACTGCGGCCAATGTTTAACAATGTATTGATAAAAAAAGAGATTTCGCATGTGCCTATGATTTTGTTTAATGTAGGTGAGCTCAATCAGGTGTTAATGAACATTATCGTAAATGCTTATCAGGCTTGCGATGTGGTGAGCGATAGGTCTTCAGAAATACGGCTTAAGCTGACTCAATCCAATACAAACATTTGCTTAACGGTTGTCGATAATGGTTGCGGAATGGATGAGTATACCTTGGGTAGAATGTTTGATGCTTTCTACACCACTAAGCCTGTTGGGACTGGGACGGGAGTCGGTATGTCGATTGTGTTACAAATTTTGCGCCAGCACGATTGCACGATCGACGTCATATCTGAGTTGGGTAAGGGGACTGCGATAAAGATATTTTTTCCAATCGATTCTCAAGCGATTTCGATGCCGTCTAGCACCAACCCCTAAACGGGATAGCATAGATTAAGATTGATCCTCAGCCCTAATTGATAGGCATGATCTTGCATAAGATGAGTCATTAACTCGATATCCCGCAACTGAGGTAATAATAGTGGCCGGGCTTCCCATCTTGGTGCGTGACCAGCATCATTTAAATGAGCAAGGTACACACGTTGCTGGCTTTGATGCAGGGTAAAAAAACGCATGTTACAGCGTTCAGCAATTGATAAATAAGGCTCAAAATCAAGCTCATACACTTGCATTGCCTCAAATTCAGACCAACGAATATAGCGTGTGCAGTCATAGTATTGCGCGGGTAACTGCGCCTCAGGCTTGATGCTATCAAATAAATTGATGACATCTTGCATCTGTTGCAGTTTTATCATTGTTTGCTCCATCAACTCCTTGCTCCTTTTTTTGCTATTTTTATTTATTAATCAATTTGTTAAATTTTAGCTGATTATCGACTTATCGCGCCAAAGTCTATCCGCTAAACCTGAGGCGCGCTGGGTAGCTTGCAAGCTAGCACGCTCGAAGACTTGCTGTGTGCCTAAACAGCTAAAGTGTTGTTTTGCACGGGTAATAGCAGTGTAAATCAGCTCTTTGGTGAGCAATTGCCACTGAACGAGACTAGGATTTGGCGGGAGCACTAGGGCGACTCGATTAAATTCACTGCCCTGACTTTTATGTACCGTCATGGCGTAACAGGTTTCGTGGCTAGGTAGCCTTGCGGGTAGTACTTTTAGCAGTTTGCCATCGGCTTTGATAAAGTGGGCCATCAGTCGGTCAGCTCTCTCTTCATCCTGCAAAATCAAACCAATATCGCCGTTAAACAGACCTAAGTTATAGTCGTTGCTTTGGATGATAATCGGGCGCCCGAGGTAAAACTCCTGCTGCGGCTGAATAAGTTTGGCCTGTGCTAACGCCTTCGTCACCGCAAGATTAATCCCTTCGACACCATAATCGCCGGTTCGCATGGCGCACAAAATGCGATATTGATTAAATTTGGCAATCGCCTCCATGGCGCTTGGCGGGCAAAATGGCTCACTCGTGTGTATTGTGGTGGCGTGCGTTGGTTGTAATAGGCGCAAATAGTCACCGTATTGCTCACAGGCCTGTGCAAGTAGCGCTTTAAGTCCGGTATTACTGCTAGGTTCACTGATTTTTGCTTGAGTTTGGCTGTGATCTACGCTGTGTTCTAGCCAGGTTAATTCGGCTAGCCCTCTTTGCCATACCGCTAAAATGCCCGCGATATCGGCACGATTGACTGCGCTGGCCAGCAAGCCAATCCCGGCATCGCCTTTAAATCGATGGCTGTGGGTTAACATACACAGGCTATCGCCAATTTTAGGCTCAGCGTGGATAAAGGGGGTTAAATTAAAGCCCGTGAGCGCGGTTAATTGTTCGGCCTGTGCTTGGCTATAACGCATTTTCCATTCGGTATGTTGCATCGAGGCTTGCTTAAGTCCGGCGCAAATATCGGCAAGTACGGCGCCTGCCTCAACTGAAGCGAGTTGGTCCTGATCCCCTAGCAATATTAAGCCTGCGTGTTCCGGCAATGCGCTAAGCAGCTTGTACATCATAGGTAAATCGACCATGGAGGCTTCATCCACAATCAAAAGATCGAGCCGTAATGGGTTGCCTTGATGATGGCGAAAATGTGCTGAGTTGGGGATGACACCCAGCAGGCGATGTAAGGTTGATGCCTCTTCCGGTACTTGCTTAAGCGCGGCTAACAGGGCTTGGGTTTCGTGGTTTTGCGCCAGTTCGTTTGTCGCTTGAGCCTGCTTAAGTTCCTGCTCGAGTCTCGCTTTAGATGCCTTAATGGATTCGCTTAAACGGGCGGCCGCTTTGCCTGTCGGGGCGACAAGTCTTATCTGCTTTGGTGTACCTAATTGTTGTAACAACAGCAATTTAGTCACCGTGGTGGTTTTACCTGTACCGGGGCCACCGGTTATCACCGCTAGCTTTCTACCGAGCGCAGTAGCGGTGGCGACCTTTTGCCAATCGATATTTGCTTCAACGGTTTGGGTTGCGCTTGGAAATAAGCAATCCAGTTGCCTGCGTAGTTGTAAAAGTGACTGATTATCCGATGCTAAAGGCTGCGAGGGCGTTAACGAAAGCGCCGTCGCTGATAACCTTGTTAAGGCGCTGGCGACTTGGGTTTCAAAATGATGATAACGCTCAAGATAGAGTCTACCATCCTCAAAAATCAGTGGTTTATTGCTATTTGGTGCTCCAATGGTGTCAAAGTGTTGCAGTGCGTCAATCAGTTCAGTAAGGCTTAAACGGATTTGACAGCGGTTTATCGATTCCGCCATCGGATTGGTTGGCACTATATATTCGAGCACTAGACAAGTATGTTGGGCCGACAGTTGCTGACTCAACAGGGCGCACAGCAGCATAAACAGTGGCTCTTGGGCGTCATTGGGATGAAGACGGGCCATCTCAAGGGCAAAATGGCGATCAAGTGCAGTGATAAGCCGCTCTTTTTCCCAATATTTGAGCAACTCAGCCAGTGGTGCTTTAAGTCTGAGTGCACCTGCATTGTACCAATTGGCTGCAAGGGCTGTGGCGTTATTCATATCGGTGCTATTCATATCGGTGCTGTGGTTCATGCCATCGCTTCCGTATTATGTTGACTCATATGGCTTTCATCTTGGCTGCGGTTAAACAGCGCATCTAAGGCGAGAATGAGCGCCTTAGGTGGCTTATCGTAGTAAACACCAAAACCGGGATACTGAACCGACATTCCCCGTAAAAACAAGTAATAACAGCCGCCGATATGGGTATCGTAGTCATAGTTTGGCAGTCGCATCGCCAAATAACGATGCAGGGCGAGGGAGTAGAGAATATATTGCAAATCGTACCTATGATCGCTAATCGCCTGCTTAAGCGCACCATAATGGTAAGCCTGAATCGTGTCGCCTAAATGGTTTGATTTATAGTCGGCGATATAAAACTGACCTTGATATTCAAAGGTTAAGTCGATAAAGCCCTTGAGCATGCCCTGTAATTCATCAAAATGCAGCGCGGTATCGTAACCAAATTGCCCGAGGAGTTGATTAAGCTCTGCATCTTTTAATTGATTTAAAGGCAGGTAAAACTCCATCTCCACTAAGGTGTGTTGCGGCGCGAGCGCGGCTAAACACAGCTCGGGATTGATGAGCTGATTATCCTGCGCCATTAATGCCAGCGGAGCCTGCAATATTTCCATATACCAGTCTTGCAATACGGTTTGCCATTCGGGGGCGATACCATATTGCAACATGGCCTTAGGTAGCTCTCGCGGTAAGTCGGTTTTAGCTTGGGTAAAATCAATTAACTCAAGCACTAAGTGCATAAAACTCCCCGCATTGGCACCGCGCTCAAAGCTAAAGCGATTGAGTAGCGGCAGTTGTGGCATATCAGCGGTATCTTGCCATGAGGATTCACTTAGGCTATTGGCTGATTCTGCGCCAAATACCGCGCTAACTTCATCATCAGCGCCCGGGCTGGCTTTGGCGTGGGGTGCATTTTTGACTAAGCCTGAATAACTGCCTACTCGCCATGGGGTGCGATACTGACGGGTGACATTACGGGCAGTTAAGGTGTGGGATTGCATTTCACCCGTGTGCAGCTTGCTATCAGCAATGTTGTCAGCCACACACTCAACGCTGATCGCTTGTGCATTCGACTCGACACCATTAAGCAGCGCCTGCGCCGCATTGTGCAGACGAGCAAAATCACAGTCGGCATCGGTAATGCCTAAAAGGTAACCGATAGCGGTTTCATGCAATTGGCTTTTGATCCCGGCTTTTAACATCCGGCTATGGTTAGCGATGTACAAATAACACAGGTATACGGGGCGGGTGAGCGCCACATAAAGTAGGCGAAGATCTTCGGCTAAGGTTTCTTGCTTTGCCTGCTCCCAGCCTTCGTCTGTGCCTTCAATATCCCATACCAGCTCTTGTGCCCCATCCGCATCGGTTCTGTGATAGAGCATGGGTGTCGGGCGGCGGCGATTATCCCGCGCAAGGCTAACAAAGGGGATAAAACACACTGGGTATTCCAGTCCCTTACTCTTATGGATCGTCACGATTTGCACCAGATTTTGCTCACTCTCAAGGCGAAGCTGCTGCTCATCTGCCCCTGTATTATCAATTAGTTGTTGCTCATACCAATTGAGTAGGGCACTGATGCCATCAATCTCAGTGGCCTTTTGCTGCAACAGCTCGGCTAAGTGGCGAAAATCTGTTAGTCGCCTCTCGCCATTGCTCGCCTCATCGGGCTCTTCGCTATCTTGGCTGGCAGTGGCGGTAACGCTGGGTGTTTGCAGTAGGCGTGCCACCATATGGGTAGCGTTGGCTAAACTCAGCAGCGCCGGCATAATGCCGCGCTTTTGCCAGATCTGATGTAGCGCAAAAAACTGTTCGAGCAGCATTTGGCGCTGCTCTTCATCTTGGTTAAAGGCATGAATTTGCTTGGCGCTATAGCCAAGTAGCGCGGTGGCGAGAGCGCTGCGAAGGGCGCGCTCATCCTTGGGACTGGCTAATGCGCGCAGAATGAGCGCCATTTCCCGCGCTTCCACTGTATCAAATACGCTGTCGCGACTTAAAAAGACCGCGCCAATTTGGCGTTTACTGAGCGCCGTTTTCATGACCGCAGCTTCGTTTCTATCCCGCACTAAGATGGCGATATCTTTGGCAATTAACGGCCCTTTTGGCGTATGGCATTGGCCATTAGCGGCCTCGGTGAGTAAACGGGTGATCTCGGCGGCGGTATCTTCGGCCAAGGTTTGTCTGGCGCTGGCTTTATTCAGCCCCGTTTCGCCCTCGCGTAACAGTTTTAACCGCAGTGCGGCACTATTGGCTGTACTTTCGACTAACTGTTTTGCCGCCGCACTGGCGGGTGTTTTGACCGGATCGAAGGGAATCGATTGGCTAATAAAAGGATTGGGATGCTGGGCAAATAGGTGATTCACTCCCGTCACCAGATTACGACTCGAGCGATAGTTAGTGTCGAGAAAATAGTGTGCTTGGGTTTGCCTGCGCGCCTCGATATAGGTGTAAATATCGGCGCCGCGAAAGGCATAAATCGCCTGTTTGGGGTCACCAATCATCAGCAGGCTTAATTTGCTATCCGTGCGAGCCTTAGGTTCGACAGCCGTCGAATTTTGCGCTTCAATCCCCAAACGGGTTTGATAAATCCCCGAGAAAATCGCAAATTGCAAAGGATCGGTATCTTGGAATTCATCGATTAAGGCCACAGGGAAGCGACTTGCCACCGCTTTTGGCAAAGTATCAGGATTGGCCTGCATCGCTGCGGCTAAGGTGGTCAGCAAATCATCCGGTGTCAGCACATTTTTAAGCTGTTTTTGCTTAGCAAACCGCTCGCTGATCCCTTGCTTAGCACTGAATAAAAACGCGGGTTTAATGGCGTTAATTAGCGTGGCTAATTGCTCCATATGGTCAAGCAGTGGTGCTTCACTGGCACTTGGGAGTACACCGCCTTTATTGAGCTTAAGCTCTGAGAGTGACAAGGCCTCAAGCACTTTGAGCGGCGGTAAGCCATGACCAAAGGCGATAAAGTTGTCCAGTTGGTCGAACATTTCCGCGAGTTTAGGGTAATTGTCGCTCGCCTTACCAAAACGTTGGCCGTTAAGTGGCAGGCTATGTAGTAGCTCTAACAGCGCGTCGCGGCCACGCGGCCAGGCGAGTTTAAAGCGTTGCACACTCTGGCTTAAGGATTCTGCCAAACGAGCAAAGGGCTGCACGGGTTTAAGCGGTTTTGCTTCACTGGCACCGAGCAAGGCCCGAAGCTGCTTGACTAAGCCATCGGGATCGCCAAATTCGCTGGCAATAATCTGGGCTAAATATTCCGGCAGCGGATAGCAGGCTTCACGCCAAAAGTCCCGCACCGCATGGTGCAAAAACTCGCTGTCGTCTAAGGTAAAATCTGACTCGAACAGTAAAGAGGATTCGAAGGCGAGATCGGCTAAGATCCGTTGGCAAAAACCGTGAATGGTAAAAATCGCCGCTTCGTCGAGGGATTTGAGCGCTAAGTCGAAGCGTCTTAGGGCGATAGCGCGCTCGGCTTCAGGGGTCTTATCGTACAGCGCCTGTACAAAGGGATCGTTAATTTCAAGCCCTAAGAAACACTTAAAAGCCACTTGTATACGGCGGCGAATTCTGTCCCGCAGCTCCTCGGTGGCGGCATTGGTGAAGGTTACTACCAGAATTTGTTCGCAACTCAGTGGTTCGCTTAAGCCATCCCCAAGCAGTAGTCGCAGATACAAGCCCGAAATCGTATAGGTTTTACCTGTGCCCGCACTGGCCTCTATCAATCGGCTACCACCAAATGGCAGAGTGAGCGGATCTAATGGCAGCGCCTGTGATGTAGTCGCAAGTATCATATTGTTTGATAGTTCACTCATTGCTGCGCTCCCTCTGATATTGCGGCTTGTGGTTCTACATTGAGTACAAACTCCTCAAGTTGGGCGAGGGTGTCTTTATGGTACAAGCTCAGCATGGGTCGATAGATCTCGTTGGCCAGTTTGCCAAAATTTGCTTCGGTAAAATCCTGCGGAAACCGAAATAGCCGCTGGTAATGGGGATCGGTGCCTTCGCCAAGCTCACCTTGTTCGTCCAGCCATTCGCTTTGCGCCGCCTCTAGCCGCACACTGTGTTGACTATCGTGCTGGCCATCAAGTTGACTGGTTTCATCCTGATTGATCTCTGCACTGGCGTAGGCAAGGGAGGTTTTGGGCATAAAACACAGTGGATGCAACTGTCCCTGATAAAAATGTTGTAACAAGTGAGCCAGTTGAGCATGGGCCTGCTTTGGTGCAATGGGCGAGAGAGCGTGAAAATGCCCCATATCGAGTAGATAGCTAGGTTGTAGATGATCGCTAGGTTGAGTTAGACCAGCGGCCATTAAACATAAATGGCGCAGATACAGCGCTAAAATATCCCGCCCATGGGCACTGCCGGGCCGACAACTGACCAAGCCTTTTGGACTGATATCATCAATGCGACCTTCGAGGATCACGCGCTTGGTTTTTACCTGATTCCCTGCGTTCTGATGAGGTAACTCAAAGGCGAGCCGAATATCCGCATGGCACGGGGGGACATCGCCACGCATAAATAAGGTTCTGCCGACAAGCGGCGCGATATCATGGCTATATTGGCGCAGCAGCAGATCATCAAAGGGCTGCATGGGTAAATTACCACTGGCTTTTAAGCGTTGTAATAGTTCGCTACTGGGCTGCGCCTGTCCTTGTTCGAGAGCTCCTTGCTCGAGCGCATCATCGAGCAACCTTGCCTGTAACAGATAACGCTCAAGCGCATTGAGGCTAAAAGGCTCATCATTATCATCCGCTTGAATATTCAGGTTTAAATCAACCTTTAGTGTGCGGTTAAAGAAATATTGCGCGGGATTACGAAAGAATCGGATAAAAGCGGAGATATCGACATGTTCTTCTTCGCTTAGTGGCTCAACATCTTGTTGAATATCACTATCCCCAATCGTGTCATCTTCGAGCACGATCAGCGTGTTGGCATCAATAAAACGACACTGGAGTGATTGCGTGCTGATGTCCGGTGGGCACCATTGCTGGCTGTAACTTTGTTTTATCGCCTGCGCTTGCGGCTCTGTTGACTGATACAGTTTAGGATCAAAAGGTTGTAGCGGCTGGTGGCTTATGATGGTCTCAAGCAATGCCTGTTGGGCGGCTTCATTACCCACGGCTGGAGTTTCTGCTGTAAGCGATTCTGGCACATAACAGAGCTGGCAATATTCAATCAGCTCGGAGACTAGCATAGAGGGAATGCGCTCCGAGTTATCCCGCTCACTGCGGCCAATATAGCTGATGTAAAGCTGTTCCCGTGCCGAGAGTAGTGCTTCTAAAAACAAGTACCTATCGTCTAATCTGCGGGAGCGATCGCCTTTGCGAGCACCAAAATGTGCCATCAGATCAAAGCCCACAGGATGTTGCATGCGCGGATATATGCCATCATTCATGCCGAGCAGGCACACCACCTTAAATGGAATCGAGCGCATCGGCATTAAGGTACAAAAATTTACACTGCCCGCAAGATAACGCTGGCCAACCCGTGACTCGGTTAAGCGCTGATTAAACCATTGTGCGAGTACTTCGATGCTTAAGTTCAAGGCGTTTGAGTGTAAGCCGCTTTGGTCTAAAAAATTGGGGTTAACGTCGTATGCCGTTGTATAGCTGTCAGCAGGGCTGGCGGCCAGTAACTCTTGCTCTAAGGTGGCAATGGCGTCGCGGATTTCCTGTAACTGCTCACGCTCATCCTCATCGGGGGCGTAAAAAGCATTTAACAGTTCAGTCAGTTCCAATAAACGCTGGCAAGGCACTTGAGGCTGGGCTAATTGCAGTGTGGTTTCATCGAGGACTTCAATAAAGTTCAACAGTTTGCCAAGGGCCTGTGCCGATTGGCCTTCTACCCCTGAAACCACTAAATAGCTTGGTGCCTGTGGGCTTGCTTGATACAAGGGGGCATCGTCCCTTAAGGCATAGCCCAAGATTAACCGTTTGATGCCAAAGGCCCAAGAATTTTGCTCAAAGGCAGGCACGCCCTGTTTAACACGGCTTTGCTCATCGCGCCCCCAACGCACACCGGCTTCATCTAACCAACGGCGGATCAGTGGTAGCTCGTCTTCTTCGAGTTGAAAACGCCGTAAAATCGCTGGCACTTCTAAAATGCTTAAAATATCGGTCAGTCCGAAGCGACTCTGATTAATATTGAGTAAATTCAAAAAGCTATTAATGAGTGGCGATTCCTGCGCCGCGCCGCGGTCGGCAATGGCGTAGGGGATATATTCGAGCCCCTGTTTGGCGGCAAACACCGCATCGATATAGGGCGCGTAGGCGGCGACATCTGGCATCATTACCACAATATCTTTGGGCGTGAGTTGGTTGTCGCGATCCAGCAGGTCGAGTAAATGATCGTGTAAGGTTTCGACTTCGCGCAGTGGGCTGTGACAGCTCTTGATTTGAATCGAATGGTCGCTGTTTTTTAACACTCTTCGATTAGCAACATCTTGATATAGCTCGGCATCTGGCCCGAGTACGCGGTCGAGGGTCTGCATTTCTAAGATATCGTATTGCACCCCGGCCAGCATGTTGGCATTGCTATGCGGATCGTTAGGATCGCCGCAGGGCTCGCAGTACACATCGTCGCCAAAATCGCAGTATTCGGGCGGGAGTTCGAGCAGCATATCGAGTAATTCGCGTCCCATTTTGCCATTGTTGGCAAGCAGCGGATTGCCGACCTCGAGTTTATCCTCCCATTGCTCGGCCAATTGGCGTTTACCAGCATATTGCAGTGCCATTCGCGCTCGATGCCGAGGATCGATAATATCGCCCCAATAATGCTGGCAGGGGCTGAGGTTAAGGATGATGACATCAATTCGGCCCGCGAGCTGGTGGAGCACGTCAATGGTTTGTGGGGCCATAGACGAAATGCCAAACACAAATAAACGCTCAGGCAATTTGGCAATGGAATGGGTGCTATCAGCCAGCGCGGCAATTAAATCCTGATGTAAATTGGCCCTGTGGTAATGGCTTTGACGCAGTTCGTCACGGTTGAAGGCAATCAGCGCCCGCCAAAGAATAGGTTGCCAGCGTTGTTCCTCATTTAATTTGAGTGCATCGAGTGGTTCATTGGCTTCCCATGCGGCAATCCAGTCGGGGCGGTAAACTAAATATTGGTCGAAGATATCGGCGATACGGCCGCAGAGCTGATAAAGCTTAATATTATCGGCGGCGATTGAGTTTGACGCTTCAAGTTGATTATTTGTTGTGCTCGAGTCGGGGCTGCTTGACTCCATATGACCTAAATAATGCCGCAGTGGCCCAAAGGATTCCTCCTCAAGTAGGCGAGGCAGTAGTTGCATTAATTTCCAGGTCATTGCCGCTTTAGTAAAGGCGTTTTCCTTGGGGACATTGGGCAGTAAATCGTGGCACAGTTGCCAAATAAAACTGGAGGGCAAAGGGAACTCAAGCGCGGCGGCAATGCCATTTTGTTTTGCAATTTCAAGGCGTAACCAAGTCGACATCCCAGGGCTTTGCACCAAAATGTGCTCGTTTTGCAATAACGCCGTGCCGGGTAGTGGTTGGCGCAAATACGCAGCGAGATGAGCACAGAGCACTTCCATTTGGTTGGATTGGATTAACTTCAGCATATTCGACTCACGATTTGGGATTGCTGTTATGCATAGCAAAGTGGCTTGGCAATTCTATGTGTTTGATTTATAAGATTCAACAATCTTGTCTGTCCGCGGTCTATCCTATCTATTTTAACTGTTTACTTGGGCCAAATAGCAGCCAGTTGAGGGCTTTGGCCGCGGCATTAAAGCGCTTTAGCGCCACTTGATAGTCGTTATCCGCCAAGTTTTGGTATTTCAATGCGACGTAGCTTTGGGTGAACGTGTCAAACTCACGACAAAACAGAGGGGATTGCTGCTGGTGCGTGTCAATAAGCTGTGCGGCAAAGTCGTTAGGACCTAGATGCTCAGGGCGTGAAATCCCAAATTTACTGAGTCGCTGGCAAATGCGTTGGTACTTAGCGCTGATGGGATCTTGTTCCCTTTTAAAGCGAAATAGCCCTACGCTGTAGGCGATATAGAGGCCAATAAGCCCAATACACATACTCATAAACATCGCGACTTTGGCCTTAGTGACTTCTCCTAAAATACCGCTTAGCACTTTGTTTTGTCGTTCTTGATTAAAACCGAGCACCCACAAACTCCAGTAATAATCAACGCTAGCAAAGCGTTGCCTCAACTCGTTGAGCCAAGGCATAGATTTAAACCGTAAACTGCTAAAAGGGCTTTCTTGCAGGTAACTTTGCTCAGGGGAAAACTCGGCATCAAAGCCTTGTTCAATCCGATTAGGTGCCACCATGGCGGTCGGATCAAAACGCACCCAGCCTTCATTCTCGAGCCATACCTCGGCCCAGGCGTGGGCCATGTATTGATACACGCTGAGGTAATTGGCCTGTGGGTTGTATTCTCCTCCTTGATAGCCTGTCACCATCCGTGCTGGTATGCCGCTGGCGCGCGCCATAAAAATAAAGGCAGAGGCATAATGGGCGCAAAAGCCTGCTTTGTTTTCAAACAGAAAGTCATCGACTTGTTGGCGGCCAATCGGTGGGGGCGTGAGGGTATAGAAGAACGGCTGTTGATTAAAATAGCCCATCATGGCCCAAAGTCGCTTATGGGGTTCTGGATATTTAGCCTTAAATTCAGCGGCGAGTTGGCGCGCTCGGGGATTGCTGTCCGCTGGCAGATTGAGGTTTATTTGTCGCTGTTTGCCACTTAAGGTGAGATCCATTTTCGCCTGAGGCCACGAACTGGCATTGTAGCCCATTCGTTGATCGACATTACGCAGCGCATAGAGCCGATAGTCGGGCAAATTCACCAGCTTATCATCTTGGCTGTAGGCCACATCAAGGCCAAATAGCCAAGGTTGATGACTGGGTTCGGCAATCACTTGGTAACGGTAAACCTTTGGTTGGCTATTGCTGGTACTGTTTTGTGTTTTTGGTGTTAACGAGGGCAACTGCCGCGCAGGGTCTGGCCTTGAGGGCGGAAAGAAAAACGCATCCTTTTGAATTTGTTTGATACCCGCATCTTGGCGCCATGTTAAGCCGTCATAATCTTCCAGCACTAGGGCGCGCCAGTAGAGTTCGGCTTGCGTGGGGCTGGCATCGGTAAAACTCACCCTAAATGCCAAGGCCGATGAGCGAGTGAGTTTACTGATATCGCCCACGGCAAGGGAGTCCGACAGCCCGGTTTGGGCTTCCTTCATATTGGGCACAAGCCAAAGCGGTGCAAAACGGGGCAGCACCAAAAAAAGTAATAACGCTAAGGGCAAACTTTGCAGCAATAACTTAGCGCCAATCCATGCCGTGTGTTGCCAGCGATATTGGTTTTGGTAGAGGGTGACCAGTACGCAGGTATTGATAATCGTGACGCCAATAAGGTGCACAGTATTGAGCATGGATTGGTGGTCAATAAAGGTGAGGGCAATTAAAAAATAGCCGACAATCACGACGGCTCTTACATCCCTAACACTTCGCATCTCAATGTATTTTAATGCATAACCTAAAATGAGCAGGTTGACTAAAGCGTTTAATAGCCCAATTGTGCCCGAGACCAGTGCCAGCGTGATTGCCGCGCCAACAGCAAGGCTTGTGACCAGATAACGGGGAGGTTTAGCGACTTTGCCGACATAGATACCAATGCGCCACAGCAAGCAAATAGCGCAGATCCCAAGGGTCCAAGGGGTGGTTTTATCAAATAACGGGCTGAGCACCGCTAAATTGGTGAGCAATAGCCAAAACAGGGTTTGACGACTGATATTATCCCCAGTTTGAGGTCCATTAGCGCGATAGGCATTTAGCTGAGCTGCACTTTCAGTGGCGATTGCATTGGTCATTGATTTGAGGCTCATCGGCGATCCTCAACATGTGATGCTGTTTGAGTGCTATGCCTGTGGGGAGGAATATGTGGCTTATGACTAAATCCATGATTAACCGATAATTTATCGCTTGTATCGTGCGTTTGTGCATGAGTTCCATAAAGCGCCAGCGCCCTTTGGCAGGCGATTCGGTGCGAGTTACCGAGGGCGGGCGCTAGAATAATATCTTCCCCATTAGGCTGTTGCAGCCAAAGGCCAAAATATTGCTCAAGCTGACTTAAGCGGTTCACCTGCCAGCTTAATTGACTGAGCTGCTGTTCGAGGCGCGTAGGATCAGGGGCTAATTTTAACCAGACCGGATCACCTTGGGGCTGTTCAAACTCCTTGGTTAACATGCCACGCCCTTGGGCCCATTGTTTCCATGCCACTTGCTTTAATGACTCACCGAGCACATGGGGTTTAAGGCCTTTATATTCATCAATGCCAACAATATATTTGCCTGCCCGCTCAAGCGGTTCGTCCTGTCCGGATTCCGTTGCGGCTTCAAGCTGTAAGGGGCTTTCAAGTGGCTGGGCATAGACAATATGGGCGTTATCAAGGTCGATATGCGACCAAGCACGGCAGAGTCCTAAAGGGTAGGTGGATTCAATCTTTAGCCGTCCAGCGGAGACTATTCCACGCTGCTGATTTGCAAACGACACTAGCGCTTGCTCGTCCTGCGTGCCAACGTGTTTGACTAAATAACCTAAATTATTCGGATAATTTAGGCTGATATGATGACTGCTGTGGTTTGAGTTAAGCAAAATAGGAAAAGTGATCGTCTCGCCCGCATACACCTCCGGCGGCGTCAGTGTCCGTAGTCGTAGCCCTGCTAAGTTTTTGTAACTATAGATAATGCAGGTATTGAATAAGCTGAGCAGCAAAATACTCAGGCCAATCACGAGATTGTTCTGATAGTTAGTACCAAACAAGTACAGTAGCAATACCAGCCCCAGCCAAACAAACCCAAAGCCACTGGGCAGAATAAAGATACTGCGGTGGCTTAAGGTGAACTCAGAACTGGGTGGCATGCGCCTTGCCAACCAGCGTTGCCAAAAAGCAGAAAACACGCGTTTCACACTGTCCTCATCTTCTTATCAATATTCACATTTAATGGCTGATTGAGCCGTTACATGATCGGATTCACACCTGCGAGGATCCGCTCCGAGAGCGCTTCTCCCTGTAATTGACTGCTGGTGCGCAGTCGATGTTCTGCCACGCTGCAAAACACCGCCTGCACATCTTCGGGCACTAAATAGTGTCTACCTTCTAAAAATGCCCAAGCCTTGGCTGCTTGTAACAGGGCTTTGGTTGCCCGTGGCGACAGGCCAATGGCGTCCGTTTGGCTGCGAGAATCATGGATTAAGGCCAAAATATAATTAAGCAGCGCATCGGATGCAGTGACCTTATCGCATTGCTCCTGCAATTGGGTTAACGCCAAAGGGGTTAAACATTGCGGCAGATTATCCAGGGTTTGCGGCGTTTGCACTGTTTTGAGCATTGCAAGCTCGGCATCGTGGCTCGGATAACCAATGGAAATCCGCATCATAAAGCGGTCGAGCTGGGATTCGGGCAGTGGGAAGGTGCCTGATTGTTCAGTCGGGTTTTGCGTAGCAATCACAAAAAATGGATTGGGCAATCTGTGGGTTATACCATCGACAGAAATTTGTTGCTCGGCCATGGCCTCGAGTAGTGCGCTTTGCGTCTTAGGACTGGCGCGGTTAATCTCATCGGCCAGCACCATCTGCTTAAAAATCGGGCCGGGATGAAACACAAATTGCGCTTGGTGTTTATCAAAAATCGATACCCCGAGAATATCGGCGGGCAGCATATCACTGGTAAATTGAATGCGTTGATAACTTAAGCCTAGGCTCTGGGCGAGGGCATGGGACAAGCTGGTTTTGCCCATACCGGGTAAATCTTCAATTAATAGGTGGCCACGGGCGAGAATACAGGCGAGGGCTAAGCGAATTTGCCGTGGCTTGCCCAATAATACCTGTTCAAGTTGTTGTAATAGTTGGCTTAAACCAGAATGTGCCACGGGAGACTCCTTGTGCATGGATGAGGTCATTCGCTCTACCACTATGGCGGAATATGTTGCGCTTAGCCAGTCGCTTTTACTGTAAAATCAAACGGCTTAGTGAGATTCCTATTGTCCATAGAGGGGTGAGCCGAAGCATTCGATTATCTGCACACTGTATGATTTGAGGCTGAAAAGCGTTAATAGAGTAGATAAAACTGCCAATTAGATGTTGGGTTTATTCGCTGTTTAATTTCTTTTTTGCTCAGGGCTATCGGCGACCCATGGCATTGACTCGACGACGCGGTGAATCGAAACCTTAGGTTTCTAAGCTTATGAACGAGAGCTATGGTCGTTCTCATGCGTCCCTGCATTGCACGACATTCAGGCGTCCTGCCTATCAGATGGCGAACTGGCCGTTAAACAGGGATGTTGATCAAGTCCATCCGTGGATGCAGGGCCGCCCGTCTGATGTGAATGGGTTCACGAATGCCTCGATGGCATTCCATTATCCATATCCTACTCGGTATTAGTACTTCCTGTATGTATTCCTGGACTTTCGCAACCGCAGTTTGCCCTAACTAAACCCACCAACTAAATATACCAACGGCTTAACGTTGTTGGCAGTCCACGCAAATGATTCTGCACTGTGGTAAACATATCGATCATTCGATGGTGATAAGTGTGATTTTCCATCAGCGTAGCCAAACCGTGTGCTGCAACAGCTTGTCTTTCGGCATCGTGTTCAAGGTAATACTCACATATTTCCATCAAATCTTGCGTATCTCGAAAAATCACTAAGTCCTTACCATTTGAGAACAGTTGATGCAGATCTTGCTTTTCATTGGTGAGCAGAAAACCACCACAACTTATGACATCAAACACTCGCAGTGGCAAGCCGTATTCCACAAAAGAGCGAGCTAAATTGATATTGATTTTGGCATGTTTGAATATTTTTGGCATCAGGCTGTAGTGGTCAGCGTAACCCGCATATCCCTTCGCAAATGCTTGCCATTCGTTGTTACCATAAACTCGAATTGGTAAGCGCTGTTCTAGGGTATGAATTAATTCAATTCGTTCTCGCCACGAATGCTCTCGTCCCAATAAGTAGGCCAACTTTTCTGCGGTCGTGAGATGGTGATCACCAACTAAATGGTAGCCCGATTCCTGTCTAATCGAGGCTATCAAGTCTTCACTAATCTGTTCGGCTAGCTCGAAAGTGTCACTGGGAGTATTCAAGCTTTCAATCAAGCTGTTACAGCTAGCTAATGTCGCTGTGGTTAACTTGGGCATAATGAATGAGTGATATTCAGTTTTGGTTAGATTGCCTACTAGGACAATATCATTGGCCAGAGACGTATCGTCTTCATGTTGCAAAACTTGGTTTATCCGCGCTAAGTTAGCGGCGACTGGCAGGTGATATACCTGCTTCACACCTTGGTCTCTCAGTCGTTGAGCAACGGCAACATCGTACATAAAAGTGAAACTGCAGGAATTATTAATCGCTTTATCGTAAACGGAGTAACAGGGCGTATCGATTACCCAAGCGAGATAAGGAATTTTGAGCAGTTCACACGCTTCAGAAACATACTGGTTAAAGTTGATAGTAAAAACATAATCGGGCCTATCCGTCATGATCCTCATGACGTTTTCTTTTATTGGCATATAACTGACTAAAAAGCCAAGATTGACCAACGCATCGACACAATCCTGTGCCACCACAGGATGCTCAAATACTATGATTCTGGCAGCATTAGTATTGCTTGATGTGTCATCCATGATGTGGTCTCCTGATATTAATCGTTGTTCACCGAAGCGAAATTTACAGCGTTATTCAAGCTAAATCATTCGGTTATTGCGAAGTCACTATACGATTAATTTAGCTATTTTTAAACCGCATTCATCAACTTTCAAACAAACTGCCATTTTAAATCAACAACATAATGCACTTTCGGTTTATCTACAACTTGTGCGAGTTAAAATAGTTTAAACAAGAACCATAAATCGCCGCATGGACAGCATAGAGGCAATAAGTGCGTTAATCCCTTCAAAATGTTGTATTTCAGACGAGGAATATCGTCCCATAATGATTGGGAGGTGTTAGACAATGATTGCTGCCGAAGAGATATTGTCACTGAGTAAATCTAGCCGCCCATTTTAAATCAACAACATAATGCACTTTCTGTTTGCCTACAACCTGCTCGGGCTCAAATGGTTTGAGCGAGAGCTATCAAACGTCGCGAGAACTGAACCTGAGGCAATAAGTTGAACTAATTTATTCAAAAATGGTGTATTTAAGACGTGGCAAGTGAGCCCATAGTGCATGAAAGGTACTAGGCGATAATTATTTTCGAAGTGATATAGATCAGTTGCAATGAAAGTGCTGGCAGCTTGCCGCAAAGTGCCGTCGTCGCTTTTCGAGATGTTCGCAATAATCGGTTAGTGCTTGCAAGGTGCCCACTGGACCATGAAATAGCTTGCCAAACTCGGTGGTCAGCTTGAGCCAATTGTCATGGGGGATATTTAATCTGTTCAGTATCTTGGTACTACTTTCACTGATGTATCCACGTTTATCATTGCGAATAATTCGGCCCGTATCATCTACCAATTGAACGTAATCCATTAATGAAAACGCAATGCCATTGGGTTGGTTGTCGCACTCGCTACCAATAAAAGGCAGGAGATTGCTCGGCTGCTCACCTTTTAATGCGGCCCGAATACGCAATTGAATACTGGTATGGTCGGATTGTTCTGGTGTATCAGCCAGTTGTGCTCTGATGGGACTTCCTTTTAATAAAAAGTAATCAACGTAAGTCATACAGGCTAATACCGCGGCTTCATCGAGTGGGGCTTGAGTCTCCATAAAATAAATAGATAAACCGCCCTTCCCAGAAGCGACCTGTACAGTTATCTTCTTGATTTGCTTGCCTTGCAATCGGTTCGTTGAGGCAGCGCATAAACCAGCTAATGTCGCATAATCGACTGCGATAAAGGGCGATTGAATGCTTTAATCGATTGACCTGATGCGCCTCAACCAACTCACCTTTAACGAATTTTTGCGTTAATTCATCGCCTTTAAACAACTTATGCCATTGTTCAAGCACTTCGCGGTCAGTCCAACGATTTGCCGTCTCGATATCGACTCGCAGCACCAGATGCAGATGATTAGACATCACGGCAAAGGCTGCGATATCAATAGCAAAAACCGCTTCAAGTTCAAACATTAGCGATTCTACCCAATCACGGCGATGGTCATAGTTTTTACCCGAGTAACTATCATCGCCACATAAAAAAGCCCGCCGAACAACGCGGCTACAGCAATGGTAATAGGGAATGATGTTAAGGTGAGAGTTCAAGGCTTATCTGGGTTCTACGAGGGCGCGGCATACAAACCTCCTTGTTCAATGCTTAACCAAAGCATAGTAGGAGTTTTACTACCGCGCGATTGAGGCTGGGTGTCCAGTTTTATTCTGGGTGTCCAGTTTTATTCTTTACCAGAGGTCAAGCGTGCCTTAGCCGTGCGCTATTGCCCTTGTTGCCATCAAGCTATGCATTTTATGGGCGTTCATGTGCGTCATCGACCGACAGGCGCTAACATCACCGCCTAAGGCGAGAAGTATAAGGATAACGGGCTAACCAAACAGAATGAGGACTTGATAACGGCTTGATGAACAAGTGATAAAAATATTAGCTCGTTCGCTAAGGGCGGGTCATGTCTGCATAAAAGTCTCTTTCAAAATAAGACCTTCGCCAGTACAAATTCTCAATCCGCTATTTGCATAATAAAGTGTCAACAACCAGCATCGGGCTTGTTCAACACTTGGGATAAGGTCGCGGCTACGCGCGGCCTATCCTTATTTGTTATGTGCGAATTTCACTCCTCACTCAATCCCTTCTAGCTTAGGAATTACTTCCTCAAAGAAGTGCGCTGTATCGATAATGATTGATAGGTTTCTTGGTAATAAATCAGGACTTGAGTAACCATACCTGGCAGCTTCAAACAACCCGTTTAGATCCCTGAGTAGGCCACCTATCTTAGGGTACTTTTTAGCCATTGAAGTCTTTTGGTACTCTTTCTTAATGATTTTCGATCTTTCTTGAGATAGCTTGCTAAATAAATCAGCTAAATCATGTGTTTTATCTCTATCATCAACATCAGACTTTATATACATAAACCCCGTAGCTAACTCACTTGGGCTATCACTTACTCCAAACTTAAATTCATTATATTCGTCTTCAGCTAAACATGATTTTAGAAATATCTCTATTGAAAACGAAGCATTGGCAATAAATGGATACACCCAATCGAAGTCTTGGGGATTTTCACTAAACAACATTTCTGCTGTTTTCTTGAAACCTACACCAACTCTATAAACGCTGACCGATGGTGATGGTACTTTACTATTCAATTCTCGACTCCCTTCTTTTGCACATAACATTTTATTAGTGCGCATGCGCGTTTACCTCATTAGACCAGTAAAAACGCGCATCATTAACTGTTTGTATTGCAAAGAACTTATCAGCTTTTTATCTAATACACCATTCGGAAAAACGCGCATGCGCGTTTTCCAAACCTATTAACTAATTGGGGAAAAGTTTATGTGTATGATTTTTAAAAGTTTTATAGATTTTAGGCTGGATAAACGCGCAAACTAATGAGTGTAAAAACACTCAAAAGCATCTAAATTTAAATACGACTGTATACCCATACATTGTTAGTCGCTGTGCGGTAGGGCCATACATTAGGTAAATAGATAAGATTTTGTAGGGCAATTCATTCGTCAGTTTGCGACTCACCAAATGAATGCTAGCAAGCTTTGGGGCATTAGCTTTTTTGCCAAATGAACAGTGCAATGGTCGTCAAAATTGCTATTGTTGCAACTGTGACCGTTGGCGGCATGGCCGCTCTTTCACATCCATGTGAACGCGGCATTTACACTTCCATGTGTTGCAGATACCGCCGTCGAGCCTATAGGGACACTGCTTTTTAAACAAAGAGCACGGCGTGTCACTGGGGAAACAATGACAATTCATCCTACACACCTGACGACAAACTTATCTCGTTTTGGGGCAAAAGCCTTTAGCCAGATGAATAGTTCAATGATCGTTAAGAATGGCATTGTTGCAACAGTGTCCGTTGGCAGCATTGCCGCTCTTTCACATCTGACCCATAGGGATATGGGAAATGCCACTATGATGTTGGGAACATCATCGGCCATGTGAACGCGGTATTTACACTTCAATGTGTTGAAGATGCCGCCGTCGAGCCTATAGGGATACTTCTTGTTAAATAAATAGGCGGCGTGTCACTGGGGAAGTAGTGGCAATGTATTAATGCCATATTCGATTCAGCTTTGGCAGCGTTGCTGGAAAAACAATGACAATCAATATCTGCACTATGTGACTATAAAATTCGAAGAACCATTAACATTATTAATGGCGGCAAACCAATATGCACTCTGCCATTTTTGTATAACACTTTATTCTTCCTAACAAATTAACTTTTCGCTTTGCTCTGGGCGGATAAACCAAGGTTTAAATAAAAATCCCTGTACTAGATCGACATTTAGTTCACGGGCTAGCTGGAACTGGGCTTCGGTTTCTATGCCTTCGAGGATGCATTGTTTGCCAGTGCGTTTTCCAAATTCAATCAATGCACTGAGCAGTGCGATACCGTGAGGTTCGGCAACTAAATTTAGCCAGTGACGATCAAACTTCAGATAATCCACATTCATCATTAAATCGACCGACAGCATGGAGTGGGGCGCACCGATATCATCAAGTGCCACGTTAATATTGGCTGCTTTAAATTGATGAAACAGTTGATTGGCAAGCTCTGCGTCATTAATGCAGGTATTTTCAATAATCTCTACTGTTAGTTGCGGGTGACTGGAGAGTAGGTCGAGTAACTTTTGGGTATGCACGCCGTTTGCTGCATGGGGATCGACATTCACAAATAAGCTTTGTTCAGCAGGAGCGTGTTTAAGCTGAAAGGCTTTGGCCTGAAACTCGATCGAAGCAAGTGCATCGCTGTTCTCGTGTAAGTGCTCAAACACCAAATTAGGGGCGATGGCTTGACCTTGCTCAAGGTAGAAACGGGCGAGTGCTTCATAACCATAAATGTGTTTAGTGTGAGGGCAAACGAAGGGTTGGTATTCGCAACTTAAGGATAAACCGCTGAGTTTGAGCATGTAGCAACGCGTGGATAATGACTAATTGCTAATTATTCGCATTTAATAGTGCTAAGTGCAAATAAGTTTGCCTGAGTGATGTGCGTTTGCTGATTTTATATACATAGCTTAACGGTATGAATTTGAAACGGTATTATGTTAGTGAATGCGATAAAGGTGGCCTTGGCCACCTTTATTACATTTAGTCTTGTCCTTAGTAATGGAATTTCAGCTCAGCGTCGTTAAATAAAGGCTGTGGCTGTTGTTTTTGCGCTTCGTAAATCAAGCGATAACTTAACACGGCTTGTACATATTCACGGGTTTCGGTGAAGGGAATAGACTCGATAAAACTCATCGCATCGAGTTGACCATTTGATTCCGATAACCAGCGGCGAACCCTTGATGGGCCTGCGTTATAAGCGGCTGTGGCTAATACGCGGTTTTGATTGAACTCCTTCAATAATTGGGCGTAATAGGCGCTGCCTAAGTTTAAGTTAAGTTCGGCACTGTAGAGATCCTTTGGATCGTTGTACTTAGCACCGTGTTTTTTTGCTGTGGCCTTGGCGGTCGCGGGCATAATCTGCATTAAACCGCGGGCACCAACGCCAGACGTTGCATAGAGGAAAAACGCACTTTCGCGGCGGCTAATGGCGCGGATTTCATCGATATTGACCTTGTGCTTTTTACTGGCGTGTTCGAAGCCTGACTGATGTGCCATCGGGAAGCGCAGGGGAATATCGTCCCAGAGCTTGCCTTGAATACTGGCCTCCACGCCAAAGTCATACCAGCCTTGATCGTGGGCATAACGACCATAGCGGGCGCGCATCTCATTATTGCTGCGCTTTAGTAGGGCGACCCATTCATAACGGGCATCGAAGTAACGATCCAGCGCCATCAACTCCGATACGCGCACAAAACCCAAATCATCTTCGAGTTTTGGACTGTTCCCATTGATAACCGGCTCAGGACTTTGATTTAGCGATACGGGCTTATTCAATAATTGTGAGGCGGCAAAACCGTAAAAACCGCGCTCATTGCTAACGGCCGCTAGGGCTTTGGTGGCGCTTTCTGGGGCATGTTTGGCATTGGTGCGATACAGCCAATATTGCCAGCGTTCTTTGGCTTGAGCTTCAGGTGATAATAAATCTAAGTAGCGAGCAATATGGGTGCTGTCCTGCTCGCGAATCGCCCAACGTAAACGACGTTCGAACATATCGTCGCTTTTCATCTCTGGCAGCAGATTATCGGCCCAGTCTTTAAAATTATCATCCTGCTCAATCAATACTCGGCGCACCAGATACTTTTGCAGCTGTTGATCTTGCGCGGGGCTAAAACGTTTGGCTTTTTGATACCGAGTATATAAATCGATGGCTTGGTCGAGATCCTTACGGGCAAGGCGTTTTAACCCGGCAGCAACGATATCGCCAACAATAGGATTTTTGTCTTTAAATTTTTCAGTATGGCGCAGGCTATTGGGATCTTTAAATACGGCGACTAAGCGCTTGGCTTCGGCGCTATGGACCGTAATTTTTTGCGATAGAAAGCTCAAAAGACTGGTTTGGCCTTCATCGAAGCTCACTAACATCCGTGCCCAAATCACCTCTTGAGTGCGCTTGCCCGCTTTGGTCCAAGCATTGAACAAAGGGTCACATTCTTTCGGACGGGAATCACCATAGACCCATAGCGACTGCGCGGCGGTATAGGCGGTTTGGGTTTCACCTTTAGCAAGTTTAGCCTCATAAAAATAACACTGTAGCCTGACATCGGTTGGCGCATCTTGAGCCAGCGTCAGAAAGTCGTTCCAGCGCTTTTGGCTACCAGCATTCAATAAATATTTCGAACGCAGTCTTTGGTACATTGGTGTTGTTTGATATTTATCTATCAAAAACTTAGCGTCATTACCGCGTAAATCATTGAGCCGACCTATATCGATATCATGGTCTAAGTAGATCGCCAGCGGATATTCACCTAACTTAGCACGCAGGGGCTTATAGGTTGCATAGTCTTGTTTCTTCAAGGCTTTTTCAGCCTCAAGAAAAGTCTTTTGGGTCGACGTTAAAGCAAAAGCCGCAGAGGCATTAAATGCACCTGCGATAATAATTGCGCTGGATAACACCATCTTTGTGAATGGGTTGCACATGCAGAACTTGCCTCCGGGCATCAAGGTTACAATCGATTTTTCCTTATCGATTCAGGATTAATAGTGATTTAGGCGTTTTGCTGCGTTTGGGTGTTGAGTTGTTCGAGTGCGGTGGCATCCTCAATTTTTGTTACCCTGGTTTGGTGTTCAGTTGTTTTAGCTGAGCTATCGTTTTCGAACTCGCTGGTTTCATCAATATCACTGTCGTCTAAGGCTTCATTGAGCGCCTTCTCAAGTAACATCTTATCGAGTTGTTTGCTGGTATCAACACCCAGTTGCTGCATTAAATGCGCTTGACGCACCAAATTGCCTTTGCCTGAGGATAATTTATTCATGGCACTGTGATAGGTTTTCTCGGCGTTATCTAAAGCGCGGCCAAGTTTTTCCATATCGTCGAGGTAGCCGCAGAGTTTGTCGTAGATCCGGCCTGCTTGTTTGGCAATGGTTTGGGCGTGTTGGTTCTGATACTCGTAACGCCAGATATTATTGATGGTACGCAGCGCAACCAAGAGGTTGGTTGGGCTGACCAGCATAATATTTTGCTCAAGGGCAAAGTTAACAAGGCTTGGGTCATGCTCTAAAGCCAGCAAAAATGCGGGTTCAATCGGGATAAACATCAGCACATAATCTAAGCTTTTAAGCCCGTGTAAACGCTGATAATCTTTTTGGCTCAAGCCTTTAATGTGGTTGCGTATGGATAGCACATGCTCATTGATGGCTTGCTCACGCACCAGCGGATCTTCACTGTTAAAATAACGCTCGTAGCTGACAAGCGACATTTTAGCATCGATCACCACGTCTTTATTTTCAGGCAAATGCACGATGACATCGGGCTTAAAGCGTTTGCCGCTGTCATCTTTGAGATCCTGCTGGGTGTGGTACTCGTGGCCTTCGCGCAGGCCACTTTCTTGCAGCACGCGGTCTAAAATCACTTCGCCCCAGTTGCCTTGCTGCTTATTATCGCCTTTTAGGGCTTTTGTCAGGTTAATGGCATCTTGGCTCATTTTTAAGTTGAGCTCACGCAAGTGCTCTAATTGATGTTTGAGTGCACTACGCTCGGATTGCTCATGGTTATAGGATTCGCGGATTTGCTGCCTAAAACCTTCTAACTGTTGCTTTAACGGCCCAAGTACGCCTTCTAATTGATTGGCGTTTTGGTGTTTAAAGTTTTCGCTGCGCTCTTCGAAAATACGGTTGGCAAGATTTTCAAATTGGGTTTGCAGACGTACTTCGGCACTTTCTAGGGTGGCGATCTTTTCCCGCAGTGATTCTTGCTGGGCATCCGCTTTGGCCTGAATGGTTTGTTGTAGGGCATTGGATTTAGACAACGCCAGTTGTAATTCGAGTTGACGGCGATGACTATCGTTTAATTGCTGCTCTAAACTCGGCACGCGCTCGGCTAAGGCCTCGGCTTTGCCTAGATGTTCGATTTTTTGCTCTAGGCGCTGCTGGCATTGACGGAGTTGGCTATCTTTATCGTCCACTAAGATTTGCTGCTGCGCGAGGGAAAGCTCTGCATCTTCGTTCACTTGGCGCATTTCTTGTTCTAACTCGTCCTTAAACTGTTGCCAGCGAGAACGGGTGAGACGTTGATTGAGTAGGGCACCGATTAACAGTCCTAAAAAGGCCACGGCGATTAGGCCGATGATCTGGGCGAGGGAAAAAGATTGAGAAAATGGCATCTTACTAGCACTCCTTTTGCGATGGCGCTTAGGGTCGCATGCCCCTAGAAAGGCTTCAAGTGCTTTAATAAACAATCTGTTTAGCTGATGACTCAAATGAGCAAGACTTAGTCGCTTAGGTTGATATAGTGTGAGGGATGAAATTTTTTTTCGGTTTTCTGTGTCTATATCCCTAAGCTTATCAACACAGGTTAATTTACCTGAGCTTTATGGGTGAGCGCTTAGCGTTAGCAAAAGCCGGTACATAACATTTTATTTCTGCAGAGGTGTCAATTGGCTAATCAATCACGTTTTACACCGGGTATTTTGAAAAAAGCACGCTGGCATATACAAGACAATCAAGTTACTCCTGAGTCGGTCTTTAAGGCACGCCGCCACATAGTGAAAGCCATGGGGTTAGGTGCGATTGGTGCCAGTATCCCAGGTTATGTGCAGGCGGGATTATTCGATCTGTTTGGTGATCAGCCCAAAACCAGCTTTATCACCACGCCACTGACTTTTGAGGCCAATGCGCGCTTTGGTCAGGGTGAGGTGCTTACACCATTTGATAAGGTCACAACCCATAATAACTTTTATGAGTTTGGAACCAGCAAACAAGACCCGTCTGATAATGCTCAGCAGTATAAAGTCGACCCTTGGCAATTGCGTATTGAAGGCGAAGTTGAGCGCCCCATGACGCTTGATTATCAGGATCTGACTAAGCTGTTTCCGCTTGAAGAGCGTACTTATCGACTGCGCTGTGTTGAAGCTTGGTCGATGGTGATCCCTTGGGTTGGGTTTCCTCTTGCGGCGTTATTGAAAAAAGTGGGCGTAACCAGCAAGGGAAAATATGTCGCTTTTGAGACCGCCTTCGATCCCGAGCAAATGCCAGGACAAAAAAGCCGTTTAATGGGCGGTGGCATTCATTATCCCTATGTGGAAGGCTTAACCATTGCCGAGGCGATGAATGAACTGACGCTGATGTCAGTCGGGCTGTATGGTAAAACCCTGCCGCCGCAAAACGGTGCGCCGATCCGCTTAGTGGTGCCGTGGAAATATGGTTTTAAGAGCATTAAATCGATTGTGCGTATTCGGGTGATGGACAAGCAGCCACCCACCAGCTGGAATCAACTCGCACCCCATGAGTATGGGTTTTATGCCAATGTGAACCCAGCTGTCGATCATCCCCGGTGGTCACAGGCGAGTGAGCGGCGCATCGGTGAAGGTGGGTTATTCTCGGCGCAGCGCATCGATACATTGCCTTTTAATGGCTATGGCGAGTTTGTGGCCTCTTTATATGACGGCATGGATTTGAGGCAGTTTTATTAACCCATTCGGCGACCGTATTCTAGGCGCAATCGATTGCGCCAGTTGCAATATCTGTCTAGCGAGATAGTGGTTAGCGCCATTAAAGGGGAAAAGAGTAGGAGTCTTATGTTCAACATCACGGCGTTAAGAGTCACACCAAAACAACTGCTCTGGGTAAAGTTAGTTTTTCATTTGATTGGGCTTATCCCGATTACTTGGTTGGTTTTTACTGTGCTGTCGGGGCGTGCGGGCGGCGACCCTGTGCAGCATATTATCCACTTTACTGGAATTGGCGCACTCAATGCGCTACTGGCAACACTACTGATTTCACCTATTGCCAAGAGATTTAAGTCAGGTTGGTTAATGCAGACTCGCAGGCTTGTCGGCCTGTATGTGTTTGCCTATGCCACACTGCATATTGTGGCGTTTTTCAGTTTAGATCTGCTGTTTGCCTGGGAGTTATTCTTCAGCGAGGTGGCGAAACGGCCTTATATTTTAGTTGGTGCTGTGGCTTATGCGATTGTGAGCGTCTTAGCGATTACCTCATTTAAGGTCTTAATGCGAAAAATGGGCCGCCGTTGGCAAACGCTGCACAATGGGGTGTATGTCGTGGCGATACTAGCACCGATCCATTTTTATTGGTCGGTCAAATCCGAAATCATCGAACCGAGTCTGTATATCCTCGGCTTTGGTTTGTTGCTCGCGTGGCGCTTACCCATTTGGCAGAAGAAGCGTAGCAGTCGTATCGCGATGGCCGCCGAGGGCAAGCGATAATCTGTAGTGTTGGCATTTATCAACGAGCAAAGAAAACGGCGTTTGCATACACTGCAAGCGCCGTTTTTATATCAGACGTTGGAAGAGAAAGGTTTAACCTAAACCTTGGGTTGCCGATTTCATTTGAATAAATTCAATCTTATAGCCGTCAGGGTCTTCCACAAAGGCGATTTCGGTGGTGCCACCCGCAACAGGGCCAGGCGCGCGTGTCACTTTACCGCCTGCGGCGGCAATGGCTTCACAACGAGCATAAATGTCTTCATCACCAATGGCGATATGGCCAAAGCCTGTGCCGAGATCGTATTTTTCAGTGCCCCAGTTATAGGTCAATTCAATCACCGCTTGCCCTGTTGACTCTTCACCGTAGCCCACGAAGGCTAAAGAATATTTGTATTCTGGGTTTTCTGAGGTGCGAAGTAGCTTCATGCCAAGTATTTGAGTGTAAAAATTAATACTGCGCTCTAAGTTACCAACGCGGATCATTGTGTGTAACAGTTGTGACATAGGATTATCTCGGTCAATGAATTATGCCGGCATTATAACAAAAATCACTGTTAATCGAGTCTTAATGTTAATCGAATAAGCGAATTGCTATGCCTTGATTTTTGAATTGATGTGCGCTAGGTGAGGTTGCGTGGTGTGAGCTGTATCACGTCACCATTAAATGCAATGTGAAAAGTACAGGATAATTTAGGTCTTGCTCACAAAATAACTATCTCAATATAGGCATTTATCGCAGGCTTGATAATAATGGGTTCATACCCACTAGGAGAGTGAATATGAACACCGAACTTAAAATGGCGCTAGGTACTACAGTTGTAATTGCTTTATTTTTCAGTGCATTCTTCGTATCTATGTTCTGATACCGCATTCTAATCAAATCCTGTGTTAAGGCGCTTAAATCGGTTGATTTAAGCGCCTTTGTGTTTCTAGACTCCGCCATTTTCCGTATCTGTCCGTTTTAACATCTCGTGATTGTCGGCAATATTTCTGCAAATAGTTTGAAAAATGATTATTTTGATATTTATATATTTTGATTTTCAAACTAAAATGTTGGCAGACATCATCAAACACCACAGGTACTTTTGTCCAAATCGGTCAGATAAGGGCAGGGAACGTAGGAAAGAATAATGAAAATAACCCCTTCAACAATGTCGCAGCCAAGTCATGGCGTTGGACACTCCATTGCCCAATGGCAACATCCCCATGGATTCTCTACACAAAATACTGCTGGCGAAAAAAATACCCGTTATGTGCTGTATTTAACGGTTATCACTATGGTGGCCGAGATTGTGGCGGGCACGATATACGGCTCTATGGCATTGCTGGCCGATGGTTGGCATATGGGCACTCATGCCGCCGCCTTTATGATTACGCTGTTTGCCTATTCCTATGCCCGTAAGCATGCCAATGATCCAACCTTTGCCTTTGGTACCGGTAAAGTGAGTGTCCTTGGCGGTTATACCAGCGCCATCGCCTTAGGACTGGTTGCACTTATCATGCTTATCGAATCAGGGATGCGTTTGATAAACCCTGAGAATATTCACTTTAATGAGGCCATTTTCGTGGCCTTGATTGGATTAAGTGTGAACGTATTAAGCGTGTTTTTGTTGAAAGACCATCACTCCCACGACCATGGACATTCACATGGGCATTCACACGGTCACTCTCATGGCAACACTCACGCACATGATCATGATGATGAGAACGATGACCATAAGGCTCATCAAGATAATCATTGCTGCCATGGGCACGATCATCATGCTGCTGACCATGACCATGACCATGACCATGACCATGACCATGACCATGACCATGACCATGACCATGACCATGACCATGACCATGACCATGACCATGACCATGATAACCATTCACACAACCACGCACATGGACATTCCCATGGGCATTCAGGGCATGATCACAACCTGAGAGCGGCTTATTTTCACGTATTAGCCGATGCATTAACCTCTGTGCTGGCGATTGCCGCACTCTTATTCGGTAAATATATGGGCTTAACCTGGCTCGACCCGATTATGGGGATTGTAGGGGCAATTATTATCAGCCGCTGGTCATGGGGATTGATTCAGCAAACGAGTCCAATTTTGCTCGACGGCGGGGTAAATATCTCGCTACAACGTAAAGTGCGCGAAACCATTGAAGCGGTGCCTGATCACCAAGTCGCCGATTTACATATTTGGCGCGTGAGTGCCGATCACCATGCTATTATGTTATCCATAGTGTCCCACTCACCGAAAGAAGCCAGTTATTTTAATCAGTTACTGACTAAGTTCCCTGAGTTATCCCATATTACTATTGAGCTGCATACTTGTCGTCAACGTGAGTGTGTCGCTAAGGAAGCCTAATGACAGTTGCACCGCAGCATGATGCTCTATCAGCCTCGGCCGTCCATTCCACGGATCAGGCGTTAAACCATGTGATTATTGAGTTTTATGAAAAATTATCATCTTGGGAGCATGCTATCGTGCGTGATAAGGGTTTTAGCCTATCACAGGTTCACACCATTGAATTATTGGGAGTGCACGGCGCGATGCGGATGAAGGAACTTGCTGATAAAATTGGGGTAACGACTGGCACGCTTACGGTGCAAATCGATAAGATGGTCGAATCCCAATGGGTTGTGCGCCGCCCGCACGAAACCGATAGGCGCTCGATTCTGGTCGAGCTTACCGAGAAAGGTCAGGCGCTGTTCCTCGAACATGATGCGCTGCATTTGCAATTAACGACCGATCTCACGGCTAAGATGAGTGCAGAGGAGCGAAGCTTACTGTTGAGTCTGCTGACGCGGATGAACCAAGAGTTTTAATTGCACATTTATGTAGCTCATTAAGTCACGATTAAAGCGCCCCGATGGGCGCTTTTTTTTATGACACAACATCTTGAATATTTTCGATTCATTCTCGATTAATCATCCGTGATTACAATACCTTATCTTTTGTTACATTCTTGTTGGATTAAAAGTTGAACTGAAAATCAATTAAGGTAATGTAGAGCAGAAATTAAGATGGAATCAATTTAAGGGCTCTGTTTAAGGACTATGTTTAAGGGCTCTGTTTAAAAAGGAATAACATGAATCGTAAATTACTGCCTTGGTGCATCGCATGTGTGCTCACTATGACTGCTCAAGTTCACGCGCAAGAAGACCCGTATATGTGGCTTGAAGAGGTTGAAGGCGCCAAGCCTATGGAATGGGTTAAGACCCAAAATGCCGCCTCAGCCGCCGAAATTAAAGCCTTCAAAGGGTTTGATACCTTAGTTGCAAATAGCCTCGCTATCCTCAATGACAAAGAGCGTATTCCTTACGCCACACACATCGGCGACAAGCTGTATAACTTTTGGAAGGACGATACCCATGTCCGGGGTATTTATCGCCGCACGACCATGGAAGAATACACAAAGGCGCAACCCAAGTGGGAAACCGTGCTTGATGTCGATGCTTTAGGTAAGTCGGAATCGGTTAACTGGGTATTTAAGAGCATTGATTGCCAATATCCCGATAATCAACGTTGTTTTGTGTCTTTATCCCGTGGCGGCGCCGATGCGGTGGAAGTGCGTGAATTTGATTTAACCACCAAAGATTTTGTGCCAGCAAAAGATAAGCCATTCTTTTTAAAAGAAGCGAAATCTAGCCTAAGTTGGATAGATAAAGACCAAGCATTTGTCGGCACCGATTTTGGCGATGGCCAAAGTATGACTGACTCAGGTTACCCCCGTGTCGTTAAGTTATGGCAACGTGGTACGCCGCTCGAGCAAGCAAAAACCATTTTCAGTGGCGATAAAACCTCTGTCGCGGTATCGGGTTGGGTGATGTTTGATGATAAAACCCCGCTCAGCCTTGTCACAGAAGCACATACTTTTTATACCGCGACGCAGTATGTTTACCAAGACGGCAAACTGATTAAGCTACCCATCCCACAAGATGCTGAGATTAAAGGTTATTTCCAAGGTAAGTTGTTTCTTGAGCTAAAGAGTGACTTAGCAACGCCTGCAGCGACATTCAGCCAAGGCGCTGTCGTGTACGCTAATGTGGCCGATTTAATTGCCCAAAAAGCCTCCTTCACTGAATTTGTGAGCCCAACCCCAACAGCATCTATTGCACAGCTAAGTTTCAGTAAGAGCGCGATTTTTGTTAATTGGCTCGATAACGTGAAGAGCAAGCTGGTTCGCTACGAGCAAGATGAAAAAGGCGCATGGCAAAGCACGCCAGTTCCCTTTGAGGCCAATGGTGCGCTAACCGTGATGGATATGGAGCGCGACAGTGATGATTTCTTTGTTAATTACACTAGCTTCCTTGAGCCATCGAGCCTGTATACCGTTAATGCTAAGGTGCTTAAACCTCAAAAAATCAAAGGTATGCCTCAGCAGTTTGCGGCGGATAAATTTAAAACCGAGCAATATTTTGCCACCTCAAAGGATGGTACCAAAGTGCCTTATTTTGTGGTGATGGCAAAAAATCTTAAGCTCGATGGCAGCAATCCAACACTGCTTTATGGTTATGGCGGATTTGAAGTGTCTCTTCGCCCAGCGTATTCAGCTACCATTGGTAAAAACTGGTTAGAGCAGGGCGGTGTGTATGTACTGGCCAATATCCGAGGTGGCGGCGAGTATGGTCCTGCGTGGCATCAAGCGGCACTTAAGCAGAATCGTCATAAGGCCTACGAGGACTTTGAGGCCATCGCTGAGGATTTGATCGCCCGTAAGATCACCTCGAGCAAGCATTTAGGTATTCAAGGCGGCAGTAATGGTGGTTTGTTGATGGGCGCCGCCTTTACCCGTCGTCCCGATCTCTACAATGCTGTGGTCTGCCAAGTGCCTTTACTCGACATGTACCGTTTCAATAAGTTACTCGCTGGTGCAAGTTGGATGGGGGAGTACGGTAATCCTGATGTTCCAGAGGAATGGGCCTACATAAAAACTTACTCGCCATACCATAACCTACATAAAGACGTGCATTATCCTAAGGTGTTTTTTACCACCTCAACCCGTGACGACAGGGTACATCCAGGGCACGCCCGTAAGATGGTGGCTAAGATGAAGGATATGGGGATTGATGTGCTTTACTATGAAAATATCGAAGGTGGGCATGCTGGGGCTGCAGATAATAATCAAGCTGCGGAACTAAATTCAATGGCGTTTGCCTACTTATTACAGCAGTTAAAATAATCGCACTTGTTACCGCAGTAAATTAACAAGCTGGGGTTAGTTCCGAGCAAGTCCCTATAGGTTGGGGAGTCAAAAACGGTCGAATGCCTTCAGATTCGGCCGTTTTTTTAATCCGCATTATAACTTGTTAATTATAAAGATTATTTAATTGAGGAGAATCTGACGACTTGCTAAGATGACGCAAATTGTAGGGCATAAGATTGCCTTAAGAAAACTAAGTTAGCTTCGGCCCACTATTGATTTGAGAGACCATAACCAGTGCTGACGAGATTTAAAACCCTAACCGTGAATCGTTTTACTTTTATCACCGCAGTATTTTACGTTTGCGTTTTTAATATCCCACTGTTTGAAATCATCAAAAAAGGCATTGAAAAACAACCTGATGTCGATCCGGTTTTTATCGCCAGTATGCCGTTATTTTTGATCTTTGCGCTGAGTTTTGTGTTTTCGCTGTTTACAGTGAAGTATCTGCTAAAGCCCTTTTTTATCATTCTCACTTTATTATCATCTAGCGTGTTTTTTGCGGCCTTAAAATACAATATCGTGTTTGATTACGGCATGATTGAAAACACCTTTCAAACCAACAGCGCTGAAGCGCTGATGTATGTCAATTTTGCTTCCATACTCAATATGCTGCTTACGGGGATTTTGCCAGCCTATTTGATTTACAAAGCTGATATTCAATACAAGCCATTTTTCAAAGAGTTGCTACATAAAGTTTTGTTTATGCTGGCGATGTTAGCAGGGCTTGGGATTATCGCTTTCTTCTATTTCCAAGACTACGCTTCCTTTGGCCGCAATAATGATGAGATTAAGCGTTATATCGTGCCGACCTATTTTATTGGTGCGGCGGCTAAGTACATCAATGTGCATTACCTACAAACACCAATCAAATATGAACAGCTTGGCTTGGATGCAAAAAATGTCAGTCCCAATGCCAACGGTAAGCCCAATTTATTAGTGCTGGTGGTTGGGGAAACGGCTCGTTCGATGAACTATCAATACTATGGTTATGATAAACCGACTAACACCCATACTCAGGGGCAAGGATTACTGGTCTTTAAGGATACCCATTCTTGTGGTACGGCAACCGCAGTATCGCTGCCTTGCATGTTCTCCCGCATGGGACGTGAGGATTACGATTCTCGCCGTGCCTATGCCCAAGACACGGCCGTTGATGTACTGAATCATGGCGGGATTAAGGTGCAATGGTTTGATAATGACTCGGGTTGTAAAGGCGTGTGCGATCAGGTTGAGAACATCACTATCGATTTAAAGAGCGATCCTGAGTTGTGCTCCGGTCAATATTGCTTTGATCAAGTTTTGTTGAACAAACTTGATGAAGCATTAGCTAACGCCGAGCAAAAAGATACCGTGATTGCGTTACATATTATTGGCAGTCACGGGCCGACCTATTATCTACGTTATCCGCCAGAGCACCGTAAATTTACGCCGGATTGCCCACGTAGTGATATTCAAAATTGCAGTGCTGAAGCGTTAATGAATACCTACGACAACACTATCTTATATACCGATTACATTCTTAGTCAGGTTGTCAATAAACTTAAACAGCAGCAAGAAAAATTTGATACCGCCATGTTTTATCTCTCCGATCATGGCGAGTCTTTGGGTGAGAAAGGCATGTACTTGCATGGCGCCCCTTATAGCATTGCGCCTATTGAGCAAACGAGTATTCCTATGCTGGCTTGGTTTTCTGAGGACTTTAGTCAAGATAATCACTTGAATATGGCTTGTCTTGCTAAAGAAGCTGAAAAGGGGGGATTTTCCCATGACAATTTGTTCGATAGCCTATTGGGATTAATGAATGTTCAAACTCAGGTTTATCAGCCTGAATTGGATATTTTTGCCCGCTGCCGAGGTTGAGCCGCTTTTGGCATAACATAAAAAATTAAAGGAGGATGGCAACATCCTCTTTTTGTTTTTGCGCGCCATCATAATAATCATTTTACCCAGTATCTAAAATGAAGCAGTTGAGTTAACTTAAGTTATACAAAATTATAACAACTCATGGATGCATGATTCATGTCTTTTCCTGCAGCAAATAAAGAGCTCGATTCAGCGGCTCAAATTTTACGTTTAGCTGTACCGCAAATGTCTGCGCTCGATATACCTGTTACGCCAGAAAACTACACCGTTTGGTATGAGTATTTTGCTCAGTCAAACTTAGATCTAAATCGTGCTATTGATGGTTTTCTTGCTAACAATGTCGTATTTACCAAAGAAGTGAATACCAGTCTGTACAAGAATTTTATTCAAGAGAAGTCCCCTGAAGTCATTGAGAATGTCCAGATAGAAACTCAGATACTGATTAACTCTCTCATCAGTAAAATTACTCAGTTAACTCAAGGGACGGAAGCATTTACAAGCACCTTGGCGGATTTTGGATTGCAACTGCAATCAACGCCCGATGTGAATACGTTAAATCAATTAGTCGATGGGGTGCTTGATGAAATGCAGAGCCTATTGGTTAATAACCAAGCCATGGAGCAGAGCCTCAATGCCATGGGACAAGAAGTACAAAACTTAAAAGCTGAAATGGAAAATTTAAGTCTGGCAGCAATGACAGATCAATTGACTTCGTTACATAACCGCCGAGCTTACGAAATTGCCATTCAAGACCATATCCACCGCGCGGAAGAACAACAAACCCGTTGTAGTTTATTACTTGTGGATATTGACAGATTTAAGATATTTAACGACACCTATGGGCATCAAATCGGCGACAAAGTCTTGGCTTATGTTGCGCTGGCTTTAAAACAATGTGTGCGTGGTGATGACTTTGTCGCCCGTTACGGCGGTGAGGAATTTGTGGTGTTGCTGCCTAATACCCATTTTCATGATGCGCTGCAAGTGGCCGAGACTTTGAGGGAGCGGATTTCCGAGCGGCGCCTAGCCATAGGCAAAGATAAAAAACTCTCATTGGGCGCCATTACGGTGTCGATTGGCTTAGCCTCTTTGCAAAAGGGCGATGATGCAGAAACTTTGTTTAGCAGAGCGGATAAAGCCCTGTATGAAGCTAAATCCGATGGCCGTAATTGCGTGCGGGGCTGAGTTGTTGCTTATTATCAGTATAGTTTGAGGGCGTATGTATAATGGTTTAAGTGTTAGTAGTCACAGCATCCTTATGCTTCACTGATGCGAATCTTGGGTTCAGGATTGAGCGCCTTACGCCAATAAATGTTTAAAATGCAGTAAGCGATTGTTGGCGGGCATGGCGATATCTTCGACTAAGGTTAAGTTTTGGGCTTGGGCAAGGGTGACAATCCATTCAACATCTCGAATGCCGCTTTCACTATCTCTTTGTTTTAATAAGTCATCAAATCGCCGATTGCTGTCGCTGGTAAAGTGACCTTGATAGTTAAAAGGCCCGTACAGGCATAGGGTGTTGAGCTGTGGTAAATACTCTCCTAAGCCATTAAAAAATGCTTCCACCTTGGGTTTACTCATAATATGTAAGGTATTGGCGCTGAATACTGCATCGATATGGGGGCCGTTGATAGACCAAGGTAGTGATACATCAAGTGTAATAGGTAAGCCAAGATTATGAACGCCAAGTTGATGACCTTGTTGTAAACATCTTGCACTAATGCCCTCAAGATATTGCGCTTGATCGCTCGTTTGCCAAAAAAGCTGATGGAGATTCGCCGCAAAATAAACGGCGTGTTGTCCCGTGCCGCTGCCGATTTCAAGTACTTGTTTGGTATTGGCAAAAGCGGTTTTTAATACCGCAAGAATAGGCGCTTTATTATTTTCACAGGCTTGAGAAAAGGGCAGAACATCAGTTGTTTGAGGTTGTATATCCTGCGGCATAGTTTCTCCTGATAGGTCATTGTTAAACAAGTTATTGTTAAATAAATCTTTGTGAAATGCGTCTTTCTGATGGCGATTACCCTTGAGACAATAACGCAGGGTCAATTCTATTACCATCCTAGCGGGTGGTGCCTAGCTTAAGTCACTAACCTCGTTAATCCAATGGCTTAAGCTGTTTTGCCAAACTCGCTTATTTCCCTGTCAGGGGGCATTCTTCTGTTGACCATGATAATAGCTTCGTTATACTCAAAAATTCTGAACGTTTGTAAAATATATTAAACGAAAAATCATAATAACATCGTGTAAGGAAACCCTATGTCAGCCAAACGCTGCGCCTCTTATTACAATGCCACTATTAAGCAAGAGTCTGATTATCCAGAACTTGAAGGTGATCTTCGTGTAGATGTTGCCATTATCGGCGGCGGGTTTACTGGGGTTGCAACCGCGGTTGAGTTGTCTGAAAAAGGCTACAAGGTCGCATTACTAGAGGCAAATAAAATTGCTTGGGGCGCGACTGGCCGTAATGGTGGTCAAGTGACCGGAAGCCTATCTGGCGATGCAGCGATGACCAAGCAATTACGGCGTCATCTTGGTCAGGATGCCGAGGATTATGTGTGGGATCTTCGCTGGCGTGGGCACGATATCATCAAAAGTAGAGTGGCGAAGTACAACATTGATTGTGATTTAAAATTTGGTCATATCCAGACGGCCTATCGCCCCGCACATATGGCAGAGTTACAGCAAATGTTCGACGAGGCTAATCGCCGTGGCATGGGGGAGTTTATGACCTTAGTGCCTGAGCAGGAGATGCCCACCTATTTAGCCTCGCCCTTGTACCACGGCGGTTTAGTCAATCGGCGCAATATGCATCTGCATTCGGTAAATCTATGCCTTGGTGAGGCGCGAGCCGCGGCCTCATTAGGCGCGCAGATTTTTGAACATTCGCAGGTGCTGGATATTCAGCAAGGAGAGCTTGCAACCGTGGTCACGCCAAAAGGAACGGTTAAGGCAAACAGCGTGCTCATCGCCGGCAATGCCTACCACAAATTGGGCCGTCCCAAGCTACGGGGCATGTTATTTCCTGCCTCCCTTGGCAATTGTGCGACAGCCCAATTGCCAGCTGAGTTAGCTAAGCAACTTAATCCACAGGATTTGGCCGTGTATGATTGCCGCTTCGTGCTGGATTATTACCGCTTAACTGCCGACAACCGTTTGATGTTTGGCGGTGGCACCAATTACAGCGGCCGCGATCCTAAAAACGTTGCCGCTGAGCTGCGCCCGGCGATTGAACGTACTTTCCCCCAGTTAAAGGGCGTCGATATTGAATTTGCCTGGGCTGGCATGGCGGGGATAGTGATTAACCGTATTCCTCAGCTGGGCAAAATTACTCAGAATATCTTCTATTGTCAGGGATATTCCGGCCATGGCGTGGCAACTTCCCATATCATGGCCGAGATCATGGGGCAGGCGATCGATGGTCAAATGCGAGAGTTCGATCTCTTCGCCGCCATGCGTCATATCCGGATCCCGCTGAATGAATGGTTTGGTAATCAGGCACTGGCACTCGGTATGTTGTATTACACCCTCAGGGAAAACTGGCGCTAAACAGGTGGGGCGTCTGACGAAAGCGAGATGATTGTCACTCATATTGGATTAATTGTTGTGAGTTAACTGCTCGCCAGTTTTTCAGCTAAATAATCCACTAAAACCCGCACTTTGGCGCTCAGATGACGATTTTGGGGGTAGAGCGCCCAAATGCCTTCTTTGGCTTCGCGGTGTGCGTCGAGGAAGGAGATAAGTTTGCCTGCATGAATATCTTCTTCAATATAATAATCAGGGAGTTGTACTATCCCTATGCCCTTTAACGCTGCATCCCGCAGGGCATAGCCGCTGTTGCAGATAAGGTTGCCGCGTACCTTAATATTGCGCTCGCGGCCATGTTCAATAAAGCGCCAGTAATTGTGATTCCCGATCAGACAATTATGTTGATTTAACTCCGAAAGCGTATGGGGCTCACCGTATTTTTCAACATAACTGGGCGAGGCGGCCACATAATGGGTGCGGCTACTCAAGGGTTTGGCCATTAGGCTGGAGTCGGCGAGTTTGCCAAGGCGAATAGCCAAATCGTAACCGCCCTCAATCAAATCCAAGGTTCTGTTAGTCAAGTCAACATTACATTCCACGCTCGGGTACTGCACCATAAAGTCATTGAGTAACGGCATGATAAATTTTTCACCGTAGGCTACGGGCGCGGTGAGTTTTATCAGCCCTTGAGGCGAGTCTTTAAGATCGGTAATCGCTCGCTCAGCTTCCTCGAGGCCTGTCTGCAATTGGCGGCAATGGCGATAATAAATCGTGCCTTCTTCGGTGAGCGATACCTTGCGCGTCGTACGGTAAAACAGCTTAGTGCCGAGGCGATTTTCCAGCGCGCCGACTTGCCGACTCACGTGGGCGGTGGACACATTGAGGCGCTGTGCGGCTAAGGTAAAGTTCTCGGCTTCGGCTACTGCTACAAATTCTGATATGCCATCCCAAAGGTACATTATTGCTTCTCAGTAAAAATGAATTGCCAAAATGCTAGATTATCAATCCTCAGGAAATAAATACAATCGAATGACTGCATTACCGCACACTATTTTTAAGCTTATCCGTCCGCCTCAATCTATGCTTACAAGCGAGTAGGGCTAGGATAAGCCGTAAATTGATAAGCCCATTGATTAAAAGAAGGAAAGACAAGCATGTCGAACGAAAAACCACAGTTTATCAAGTCAAAGGCCGCGGTGGCTTGGGGGCCAGGACAGCCACTCAAGATTGAAGAAGTTGATGTGATGTTACCTAAAGCTGGCGAAGTATTAGTGCGCATCGTGGCGACTGGGGTGTGCCATACCGATGCGTTTACCTTAAGTGGTGACGATCCTGAAGGCGTGTTCCCTGCGATCCTCGGTCATGAGGGCGGTGGTATTGTTGAGCAAGTGGGCGAAGGCGTGACCAGCGTGCAGGTGGGTGACCATGTGATCCCTCTCTACACGCCTGAATGCGGTGAATGTAAATTCTGTTTATCGGGTAAAACAAACCTGTGCCAGAAGATCCGCGCGACTCAAGGCAAAGGTTTAATGCCAGATGGCACCACGCGTTTCTATAAAGATGGTCAGCCAATTTTCCATTACATGGGCTGTTCTACCTTCTCTGAGTACACTGTATTACCTGAAATTTCATTGGCTAAGGTCAATAAAACTGCGCCATTAGAAGAGATCTGTCTGCTAGGTTGTGGTGTGACGACAGGTATGGGCGCCGTAATGAACACCGCTAAGGTGGAAGAAGGCGCGACCGTGGCGATTTTTGGCCTAGGTGGTATCGGTCTTTCGGCCATTATTGGGGCGACCATGGCTAAAGCCAGCCGGATTATTGCCATTGATATCAACGAATCTAAATTCGAACTTGCCCGTAAACTAGGTGCAACCGATTGTATTAACCCTAAAAATTTCGACAAACCCATTCAAGAAGTGATTGTCGAGATGACCGATGGCGGCGTGGATTACTCCTTCGAATGTATCGGTAATGTCAATGTGATGCGCAGCGCGCTCGAGTGTTGCCACAAGGGCTGGGGCGAATCAGTGATCATTGGTGTTGCAGGCGCAGGGCAGGAGATTTCTACCCGTCCGTTCCAACTGGTGACAGGTCGCGTATGGCGAGGCTCAGCCTTCGGTGGCGTGAAAGGACGCTCGCAATTACCTAAAATCGTTGAACAATACCTAGCAGGTGAGTTTAAGCTCGATGACTTTATCACCCACACTATGGGACTTGAGCAAGTCAACGAAGCCTTCGATTTAATGCATGAAGGCAAGAGCATTCGCAGCGTGATCCATTTCGATAAATAATTGCGCTCTTTGTCATCACAGCAGCAGATAACCGCTGACGACTTATCTGCTGCTTATGTGTTTTAAGCTTGTGATAGGGTATTGAACGGCAAGCTAACCGCTAAAAGTGAACAGGAAAGGGATTGACATGACCATAGAAAATATCAGCTGTAACAAGAGCTTTGGTGGTTGGCACAAACAGTATCGCCATCAATCTCAGGCGCTGAACTGCGAGATGCGCTTTGCGATTTACCTGCCACCCGAGGCGGCCAATAAGCCTGTACCTGTACTGTATTGGCTATCGGGACTCACCTGTACCGACGAAAACTTTATGCAGAAGGCTGGCGCGCAGCGTATTGCGGCGCAGTTGGGAATGGCTATCGTCGCTCCCGATACCAGTCCTCGTGGTGATGATGTTGCCGATGCACCGGATAAAGCCTATGACTTGGGCCTCGGCGCAGGGTTTTATGTGAATGCGACCAGAGCACCTTGGAATCGCCACTATAAAATGTACGACTATATCGTGCATGAGCTGCCAGCGCTGATTGAAGCGAATTTCCCCGTAACCGGACAGCGCGCCATCTCTGGCCACTCCATGGGCGGGCATGGCGCGTTAGTCATTGGATTAACCCATCCCCACAGATATAGCTCCATTTCGGCCTTTAGCCCTATCAGCAATCCAAGCAATGCGCCTTGGGGGATTAAAGCTTTTACCGAGTATTTAGGGGAAAATCGTGAGCACTGGCGCCAATATGATGCCTGTGAGTTACTCAAATTGGCGATCAGCGAAGTGCCTATTTTAGTCGACCAAGGCGATGCGGACAGTTTTTTAGAAACACAATTAATGCCACACACGCTCAGTGATATCGCCAAAACGAAAGGCTATCCCTTAGATTTGCGTATGCAGGCGGGCTACGACCATAGCTATTACTTTATTGCGAGCTTTATTGAAGAGCACCTTAAATTCCATAGCTTGTATTTTAAATAAGGTTGCCAATCGTTAACCCCTTTCAGGATTAAACCTCAGAGTTAAAGCCTAGGGTTAAATATTAAAAAGCGCGGTGAACATCAAGTTCGCTGCGCTTTTGTTTTCTACGGATAAATCGTGATGTCATTCAGCATGTCATGTTGGTCCGTTGCGCCTGAATGATTTGAATGCAGCGGCTATATCTGAAATGAAAAAAAACTGTTAAGTTCTCGAAATTAATGATGATTCATTCTCTATATTCTCATCGAACAATATTGGTGAATAAATATACGCAAGGATAGGAGTTCAATATGAAATGGATGTTTGTACTGTTACTGGCGATAACGAGTACCGCCAATGCCATGATTATCAGGCATGATGCGGAAGACGCGAAATATCAAGCGGCGGCGCAAAGCGATAATTCAACAGTCACCTTTTTAGGACTTTATAAAGGTGATGAAATCGTGCTTGGTACAGGCAGCCTTATCGATAAGCAATGGATTGTGACGGCGGCGCATGTGGCTAATGAGCTAACGACTGGCAATAAAGTGCAATTTAAAAAGGATTTTTACTCGATTAAAGACGTGATAAAACATCCACTTTGGAAAGAAAGGCACTTTCCCAATGACATTGCATTGGTCCAATTGGCATCTCCAATTGAAGACGCCACACTCGCTAAATTGAATCCTGCCTCAACCGAAACGGGTAAAATCGCTACCTTCGTCGGACGTGGCGATTTTGGTAATGGGCTAGTGGGCGTTGTGGCGGCCGACAAACAATTGCGCGCGGCACACAATGCCGTAGTTGGGGTGCAGGAGCAATGGCTGCAATTTATCTTTGACCGCGACGCGAATGCCTTACCATTGGAGGGGATCAGTGGCCCAGGAGATTCGGGTGGCCCCGCATATCTCGTCTCGACAAATTCAGTCTGCCTTATCGGTGTCAGCTCATGGCAAAATGCTGAGTCAACCAATTGGGAAGAAGGTAAGTATGGCGTGATTGAGCATTACTCACGCATTTCCTATTTCAGAGATTGGATCGAGAAAACACTTTGGAAGATATCAGGGATATCGCCAGAAATCTGTCCTGATTAAGGTATTAGATTGTACTTTTGCGATAAATTGCCGCTATCTCACTACTCTCTATTGTTTGCTCTCATAAAAACGGATGTGTACATCGGTGAGTTTGGCCTAATTTAACCTGAGCTCGGGATAAGTAGATCCGCTGAATAGACATCTTTTCGGGCCTCTCTGCGTTGCTCTGTCTCACCATAGCTCGCTATGGCATACGACAGAGTGCCTTGATATGCGCAAAAATCTGCGCATTCAGTCAGAAAAAAGATTTTTCTTTCAAAAGAATCATCTATAGCATCGATTTAGTTTGTTAAATTTAGATTTTTTCGACACTCGTTACCCCGAGTTCAGGTTAATTTACTTTTGAAGAGCATCATATTTCGTTTATTTAATTGTTTGGATAAGTGAGCCTGTCGTGTTTTGAGGAATAATTTGAAACAATGTATTTTAGTGATTAGATAGTAAAAATTTATTTTAAACAGTAAGTTATTTTTCTATTCATGGGAATGAAGTGTGTTTAATGGAGGGATAATGAAAAAGATAAAGCTTGTGGCGTTTTTGAGTTTAATGTTATTGGGCGGTTGTGCTTCTTACACTACGCCTGGTGGCAGTGTGGCTATCGGCAGCTTAGCAGATTCGGATATTAATGCGCTGATGTCGGTGCAAGCGGCTGCAACATTCCCTGCACATATTGCCGTGGCACGTATTCAGGCGCCGGGTTATGCATCCTACCGTTTAAGCAGTTTTGGCACAGGCCGTTACAGTGTGGTCACTACCCGTGAAGTCGAAACCGAAGCCGATTTTGCTCAATTAGGTAAAATGCCGCAGGTGGCAGGGATTGCACCGTTAAATCGTATTTTGTTGCCGGAGCAGTTAGATTCCATCAAATCATTGCGGGAAGCTGCGGCAAGACTCAAAGCGGATATCTTACTGATTTATACCTTTGATACCTCTTTCCATGCGGGTGAGCAGCAATTTGCGCCACTGAATGTCATTTCCCTTGGGTTGTTAAAAAATAAAGAAGTGAGCGTGACGACAACCGTCTCGGCGGCTCTGTTTGATGTGCGCACCGAATATTTGTATGGATTAGCGGAGTCGACGGCAAAGGAAAGTCGAAACGCATCGGTATGGAGCACCTCTGATGCAGTCGATGATTTGCGCCGAGAGACTGAAAAACAAGCGTTTTCGCAGCTTATTCCTGAAATTGAAAAAACATGGTCGGGAGTGATTTCGCAATATGTGAATTCATCAATGAAGGCGACGAACTAAACGTTGTACTCGTTTTAAGATAAACAAATGCCGCGCTTAATCGTTTAGGTTGAACGGTTAAGCGCGGCATGACAGTGCTAAAGACTTAAGTTAATTAACAGCTTGAGTGGATTAACACTCAACAATGTTCACCGCAAGGCCGCCTTTGGCGGTTTCTTTGTATTTGCTGCGCATATCTTTACCTGTATCCATCATGGTTTTAATCACTTTATCCAGTGATACCTTGTGGTTACCGTCGCCGCGCAGCGCCATACGTGAGGCGTTAATGGCCTTGATTGCGCCCATTGCATTACGTTCAATACAAGGCACTTGTACTAGGCCACCTACGGGGTCGCAGGTTAGGCCTAGGTTATGTTCCATACCAATTTCAGCTGCGTTCTCAACATGTTCGACTGTGCCGCCCATAATCTCGGTTAAGGCGCCTGCCGCCATTGAGCAGGCTACGCCGACTTCACCTTGACAGCCAACTTCAGCGCCTGAGATCGAGGCATTTTTCTTATACAAGATACCAATTGCAGCGGCGGTTAACAGGTAACGGGCGCAAACGTCGATATCGACTTCTTGCACGAAGGTATCGTAGTAACAAAGCACGGCAGGAATAATACCTGCGGCACCGTTTGTTGGTGCAGTCACAACGCGATCGCCTGCTGCGTTTTGCTCGTTTACCGAGAGGGCGAATAAATCGACCCAATCCATTGCGGTTAATGGATCGACGTTGTTACGGCCTTCGGCTTTGAGGCGACGATAGAGTGCTGGCGCGCGGCGACGCAGCTTTAAGCCGCCAGGCAGAATACCTTCCTTCTGATAACCTCTTTCGATACAGGTTTTCATGGTTTGCCAGATATTCCACAGCTTGGCTTTGACCTCTTCTTCACTGGCAAGGCTAAGTTCGTTGGCCATCATTAAGGATGAAATGCTTAAGCCATGTTCAGTACAAAGTTCGAGTAATTGGGCGCTGCTGTTAAAATCATAAGGTGCTGATTCAATTTGCGATGCTGGTGAGGCATTACGTTGGTTGATTTCATCTTCATCTAAGATAAATCCGCCACCGACAGAGTAGTAAGTGCGCTCAAAAATACATTCGCCTTTGCTGTAGGCATAAAGTGTCATGGCGTTCGCATGGGCGGGAAGGGTTTTACGTCTGTGGTAGGTAATGCCGTCTTCACGGGTAAACTTGACTACTTTGCCGCAGCTGAGGCTGAGGGTTTCATTTTTAGACACTTGCTCAAGAATGCCATCGATGCTGTCGGTATCGACGGTTTCAGGATCTTCACCCATCAAGCCTAAAATGACCGCCTTACCTGTGCCGTGGCCCTTGCCTGTTTGGCCGAGGGAACCAAAGAGTTCGGCTCTTAATTCATCCACTTGGGCAATCTGGCCCGAATCAGCAAGGTGCTGCATAAAAATTTTGCCCGCTTTCATGGGGCCAACAGTGTGTGAACTCGAAGGGCCAATGCCGATCTTGAACATATCGAATACGCTAATCATGATTGAAGTCCTGTTGTGTCTCGATTTTTATTTTAGTGTGTGCGGATGAACTTTGCAGTTATGGTGTTAATACGCTGGTTTTTAGGGCATCAACTCTGGCAAACTGCAGGCACTATCCACGTAAAAATAGGCTTGTGTGATACGCTTATGTTCAGTATCCCATAAATCAGTATCAAGATTCACATTAGTTTTTTTTATTAGAAAGTCTTCGGATAAGCTGAGCTTAATTAGCGGATCATTAATGTCGATTTAATGGCCTACATTATCGGTTTTGGGTAAAATTTGACGGTAAATGGCTCGCTTTTTGGGGATTTTTGTGAACCCCGTAGCCAGTATCGCTATGGTTATTTTTTGAGTATGAATAAGAAATTTTAGGGAGAATTATGAGTTATCTAATGCTGGATCTGCTGTCTTTAGAGGTCAGTGATGCTGAAGCTGAGATGCTGCGCCATCCGCAAGTGGGCGGTTTGATCCTGTTTTCCCGCAACTTTACTAGCCGTGAGCAATTAATTGCCTTGGTGCAGCAGATCCGCCAAATTCGTCCCGAGATTTTGATTGCCGTCGACCATGAGGGCGGACGAGTACAACGTTTTCGCGAAGGTTTTACGCTTATTCCGGCCATGGGGGATATTTTGCCAGCGGCTAAGGGCGAGATGGCATTGGCGAAACGTTGGGCCTGTGAGCTGGGTTTTTTAATGGCCATCGAGTTACTCGCCTGTGACATCGACTTAAGCTTTGCGCCTGTGCTCGATCTTAACGGCATCAGCCAAGTCATTGGCAAACGTAGTTTTAGTGCAAAGCCCGATGAAGTGATTGCGTTAGCGCAGAGTTTTATTGAGGGTATGGCCGAGGCGGGCATGGGGGCTGTGGGTAAGCATTTCCCTGGTCATGGCAGTGTGGCGGCAGATTCCCATATTGCGCAACCTATCGATGAACGTGAGGCTGAGGCGATTTTTAATCAAGATATTCTGCCGTTTAAGGAGTTGATCGCTCAAGGTAAATTATCAGGCATTATGCCTGCCCATGTGATCTACCCTAAAGTTGACCCCAATCCTGCGGGCTTTTCAACCTATTGGTTAAAGCAGATCCTTCGCAAAGATCTGGGTTTTAATGGAGTGATTTTCTCCGACGATCTGGGGATGAAGGGCGCATCTTTTGCGGGAGATTATTTAGGCCGCGCCCAAGCTGCGTTGGATGCGGGTTGCGATATGATTTTGGTTTGTAATGATAATCCAGGTGTTATGTCACTCTTAAACGGTTTTGTATGGCCTTCTGCTGCACCGAAACATCCGGCGAGTTTACTTAAACCTAATGCGGCGCAGACTGCTATCGCATTAGAAAATAGTACTCGTTGGGAAAATGCTAAGCTGCTGGCCGAGCAAATACAGCTCGCACAACAGGCAAAAGTTTGATGTAGCGCAAGGTTCTGCAATGAATATTTGCTAGGGTTAGTGACATGCGCCGTGTTTGGCAGATTGTTAAAAGGTCTCAATATGATTTTTTATCTTCATGGATTCGATGCAACTAGCCCTGGTAATCACGAAAAAATGCGTCAGTTGCAGTTTATTGACCCAGATGTAAGGCTTATCAGCTACAGCACTTTGCATCCCAAGCATGATATGCAGCATTTATTGAAAGAGGTCGCCAAGCAAATGCAGTATAGCGACGATCCCACGCCGTTAATGGTGGGCGTCGGTTTGGGGGCGTATTGGGCTGAGCGAATTGGTTTTTTAAATGGGTTAAAGTCGGTGTTGATCAATCCCAATCTTCATCCAGAAGAGACAATGCAAGGGAAAATTGATCGCCCGGAAGAGTATGCCGACATCGCCAATAAGTGTGTTTCAGAGTTTAGGTTGAAGAATACCCACAAAGCGATGTGCATTCTGTCTCGTCTTGATGAAGTGCTCGACAGTCAAGCAACGTCCAGTGAACTCAGTTGTTTTTACCCTATCGAATGGGATGAAACTCAACCCCATAAATTCCCCCAATTAGCGGCCCATTTGCCTAAAATCAAAGCTTTTAAGCTAAGTTAACGGTTAATACTCGTTTGCAGACTCATCATTAGACCGCGCATCGCTACTCATTTGTAGGGGAATAGGTTTGGTTTTCGTATGATTGCCAGCCTTCGCCTTCGCTCATTTCCATATTTCAGTTCGTTATTTGTACGGGGTTGCTTCTTATGCTACCGAGCGTCATGTATTGGTATATCGATATATTTCATATTTGGAATGGTTGACGGTATATATTGTTGGTTTGGTTGGTTATTTCAGTAAAAAGCATTAAATAAGTACTATAAGAGTGGATTTATCTATCATTTTGTTGAAATTTGTAATTAATTGTGTAAAGTAGCGCGTCTTAATAGTTTGTTACAAAATGCTACAAACTTTTATGCCATTAGTCCATTTATGGACAACCTTTTGCGTATGTCGCCCGACACAGCTAACAGCGGTCTTGTTAGCTGTTTTTTTATGCGTTTCATTTCATTTGTTTCACTCAGTAAATCCATCACTTAACACATTTATAACGTAACTAAGCTCAAATCTCGGCTATGCTTAAACTCGCATGAGAATAACAAGCTAACCTTGTTCAGGAGTCTTAAATGAAACGGGTGCTAATCAAATTAACGGGAACCGTACAGGGTGTGGGCTGTCGGCATGCGACACTGACAAAGGCTCGAGCCTTGGGCGTGACAGGTTATGTGACTAATTGCGTCGATGGAAGTGTCGAAGTGCTCGCACAGGGCAGTAATCCTGCTGTAGATAATCTTATTGCCTGGTGTGAGTTAGGCGTGCCTTGCACCGATGGATTAATGGTGCAGGTGGAAGAAGACCAAGGCGATGATATTTATTTGGATTTTTCAATAGTGCGCTGATTTGCTGCTAAATTCAGTCTCGATGAGTCTTGAATGGTCATGGAGCTAGTGGTGATAAAAAAAGCGGTAATTACACTCGTATTACCGCTTTTTATTTAGCATTGATTGGCTGGCGTTTTATGCGTTAGGTTGTGCCATCTTACGGATCTGGATCACCATGCCCATTTCGGGATGATCGAGATAATGAATTTCATCACTTTTCACCCGGCGATTCTGTTCCAGCGGAATAGACATCAGGTAAGGCGTCATCACTTTAACTGGCGTCGCATTAGTATTTGTGCTGGTTTCATCGGTTGGCACTGGCATTAACTTACGTCCTTCTTTGCGAAGATTTAAGGCCGTTTCGATATAGAGGTAGTGGCTGAGATAAATATTTAACGTGCCATCAAGTTGCCAAACAGGAGAGGGCAGTAATGGTGCCGAACTTTCTAAAGCCATTCCTTGGGAGCCTTGAGTATTTTGCATCGAACTGTTTAACGCTTGTTGCACAATTTGGCGGCCATCGAAGTGGTAGTTGGCGGAGAAATCCTTACCAGCAAATAGGCGAACAGGCACTGAGCCGCTTTTACCCGTCATAGGTTGCTGCCATGTCATGTGCAGTAGACTGCGATTACCACGTTCTCTGGATAAGCTATTAACGATACTTGCAAACTGACCTTGGTTGCTTGCGAGTAATACCGGGCCACTGCCAAGTTTGGCGTAGGTTTGGCTGCTACTGCCGATTTCCGATGGGATCATGCTTGGGTAACGGTACTGGGTGGTCGTTGTGCTTGGGCCTGTGATCCTTAAGCTGCCACTAGTGCTATTATCGGTGTTATTAGTGGCATTCGTATTTGTGTTTTCTGCGCAATGGCTATTGGCATCGGCATCATAAACAAGTGTGCAAGGCGCAGACTCATTACTCATGGAGACCACAGCCTGACCGACAACCGGTGAGATCAGGTCGATTGCACTATTGGTTTTCGTCTCAATTGGGGCCATAGGCCATTGTTCAGTTGACTGGCTTTGGCGTTCGAAAATATAGACTTCAACCTCGAACCACGCCTCAGCACGGGCAAGTGAACTGTGTGAAAGTGCAATAAGTGTAGCGATAGAGACCGCGAGTTGACGTAACACTATTTATCTCCAAGACGATGTTGCGATTGATGTTGAGATAGTTGTTCGAGCAAGAGCTTGACTAACGCGAGCCTCTCTTTTGCCGTTTCGGCGCTGAGCATGAACTTTAACTTATTCGGCCCGTCCATTCGATAGATTTGTGGCTGACTTTGCAGTAATCCAATGATAAAGCCTGGGTCGATATTATGATCTTGGCTAAATTCGATACTGCCACCCTTGGCGTGTACCTCAATTTTAGTAGCCCCTAGCCGAGTTGCCTGATGTTTATACAGAGTCATTTCCATCAAGTTTTTAGTGGCCTCGGGCAGCAAACCAAAGCGGTCGATAAGCTCAACTTTAAGTTCGTCTAAGGCTTCTTCGCTGTCACAACTGGCGATACGCTTGTAGAGCGACAGACGAATATTCACATCACCGACATAGTCTTCAGGTAATAGGGCCGGAATTCTGAGCTCCATTTCACATTGCTGATTGAGCATTTGCGCCAGCGATGGCTCTTTACCTTGCTTAAGCGCTTTGACCGCCGATTCAAGCATTTCCATATAGAGGCTAAAGCCAATTTTTGAGATATGGCCGCTTTGCTCATCACCTAAGAGTTCGCCTGCGCCGCGGATCTCTAAATCTTGGGTGGCGAGCATAAAACCGGCACCTAAATCCTCAAGGGCATCGATGGCTTCGAGACGTTTGCGAGCATCGCTAGTCATACGTTTAGGATGTGGCGTCATCAAATACGCATAGGCTTGATGGTGAGAGCGACCCACACGGCCACGTAGCTGATGCAACTGGGCTAAACCAAAGGTGTCGGCGCGTTCGATAATAATGGTGTTTGCACTCGGGACGTCGATACCGGTTTCGATAATAGTGGTACAGACTAACACGTTGAATCTTTGGTGATAAAAGTCCGACATCACCCGCTCAAGATCCCGCTCACGCATTTGGCCATGGGCGACCACCACCCGCGCTTCGGGTAACAAGGTACTAATGTCTTGGGCACATTTTTCAATGGTTTCGACATTATTGTGCAGGTAATAGACTTGGCCACCACGGAGGATTTCACGCAATATAGCCTCGCGCACCGTCGCGGGATCGGATTCGCGCACAAAGGTCTTCACTGCCAAACGCTTTGCGGGAGGTGTGGCAATAATCGATAAGTCGCGCATTCCCGACATCGCCATATTTAAGGTGCGGGGGATCGGTGTGGCGGTGAGGGTCAAAATATCCACATTGGCCCGCAGTGCTTTGATTTTCTCTTTTTGTCTGACACCGAATCGGTGTTCTTCGTCGATGATAAGTAGGCCTAAATTCTCAAATTTAGCCTCGGATTGCAGCAGCTTATGGGTGCCAATCACGATGTCGACTTTGCCTTCTTCGAGCTGTTTTAGCACTTGGGTCTGCTCTTTGGCGGTTCTAAAGCGTGACATCACTTCAATCACCACCGGCCAGTCGGCAAATCTGTCCTTAAAGTTTTCGTAGTGCTGCTGGGCGAGTAACGTGGTGGGTACCAGCACAACCACTTGTTTACCCGCATTCACCGCCACAAAGGCGGCGCGCATCGCGACTTCGGTTTTCCCAAAGCCCACATCACCACAAACTAATCTGTCCATTGCGGTTGGCGATTGCATATCGGCGAGCACGGCATGTATTGCGCTTTCTTGATCGACGGTTTCTTCAAAGGGGAAACCTTGAGCGAATTGAGCGTATTCTTCGTCATTGATTTCGCAGCTCTCACCCGGACGAGCTTGGCGACGTGCATAGACATCGAGAAGTTCTGCGGCCACATCGCGGATTTTTTCAATGGCTTTATTTTTTGCCTTAGCCCAAGTGTCGTTACCGAGTTTATTAAGATGCGTTTCCCCATCGGCGCCAACACTATAACGGCTAATTAAATGTAAATTGGAAACGGGGACATAGAGCTTATCGCCACCTGAGTACTCAAGTTGCAAATATTCAGCAACAATGCCGCCAGTATCGAGGGTGACTAAACCTTGGTAAAGGGCAACACCGTGCTCTAAGTGTACGATCGGCTGGCCAACTTTCAGCTCGGCTAAGTTTTTGATTAAGGTATCGTTACTGATCTGACGCTGTTTTTCGCGGCGACGCTGCTGTGAAATCCGCTGGCCGAAGAGCTCAGTTTCGCAGATGATGCTGACGGCAGTTTGTGCGCCGAGTCCCAGTACACAACCACGGGATAAGGGCGAAACGATCAAGCCAAGTTTGGTATCAGTTTTAATAAACTCATCAAAATGACTAAATACCGTAGGCTTTAACTGGATTTTACCTAAGAGTTCGAGCAGCGCTTCACGGCGACCTTCAGATTCTGCGCTAAATAATATGCGCGGCGCCTGCTCAGCATAATCCTGCAGTGCGATTAACGGCTGCTTTAATTTGTGATTGGCGCTTACCTCAGGCAAGGCTCTGGCATCAATTTGCGCCGCAGCACCATTGGTGTCAGGATTTGGGGCCACAAATTGATAGCGAGGTAGCGGCTTAAAGGCGGCAAATAATTCTTCTATCAGTAAATACAGTTCTTTAGGGGCAAGCAGTGGTCGTAGCGGATCGACCCGTCGGTCTTCATACCGTGTTTCCACTTCATGCAAATGGGCGCGAGCGGATTTTTCGATATCGCCCAAGGTGACTAACTGAGTGTCCTTCGGCAGGTAATCAAATAGCGTCGCGACCTCATCGAAAAACAGTGGCAGATAGTTTTCAATCCCAGCGGGCATCAAATTTCGGCTCACCAATTGATAAACCGACTCTGGCTCTTTAACGATCACCTCAAAACGGCGGCGATAGCGTTGTCTAAAGCCTTCGATAGCACTGCTATCGGTTGGAAATTCTTTTGCCGGTAATAATCGCACCGCATCGACGGGTGTGGATGAGCGCTGGGTCTCTGGGTCGAAATGGCGAATAGTTTCAACTTCATCATCGAAAAGCTCGATACGCAGCGGCATATTTACGCCGGTGGGGAAGATATCGAGAATTGAGCCCCGAATGGCAAACTCGCCATGTTCGTAAACTTGCTCAACTAAATGATAGCCCGTATCGGTTAATTGCTGGCGCACATCATGGAGCTGATATTTATCGCCCTTTTTAAGCACAAATACATTGGAGCTTAAATAGGATTTCGGCGGCAAGCGCATCATCAGTGTTGTCACCGGCACGATAACCACGCTGTGCTCAGCATGGGATATTTGCGATAGGGTTTCTAAACGCTGGGAGATCAAATCCTGATGGGGTGAAAAACTGTCGTAGGGCAGGGTTTCACGGTCAGGAAACAGCCGCACCTTAATGGTGGTGTTCGCTAATAAATAATTAAGCTCTAACTCGAGACTCAATGCCGTTGGTGTGTCACTGGTGACAATGAGCGTGGTGCCTGGGTGTTGGCGTATCAAGCTGGCGAGGGTGACCACTTGACCCACTCCGGTGATACACGACAGAGTTTGCATTTGAGTGCCATTTTTTACAACGGGCGGTGTTAGGGCTGAAATATGTGTCATTGGCGTGGGATAAACGGATTCATTCACAAAAAGTTGCATTTATTGTAGTGACTTGGGCGCGAGGGTGCTAGTGAAAACTCTCGTCTTTATTGGCGTTCGTCCCTAGCTTGTTTACGCAGTTTAAGTTGTTTTTGTTGAACATTGAGACTCGCTTTGACCAGTTGCTCCACATCCGAATCCAGTATTTGGCTAAATTCGAGGTCGATTAGATAGGGCGACGATGCGTTGTGCTGTTGTGCTTGCTGCGCAGTTGATTGGGCTTCCTGTGAGAGCATACAAGCGGTGACCTTGGCAAAACATAAAATAGCGACCAGTTCGTCATGGATAAATAAGGTCACTTTAAAATGGCGCCCTAGAGGTAATTCGGTCGTGCTGATTATGCGAATACCGCTACCACCAAACTGACAACCATCATATTTATCACCCTCTTGGACTTCTTTTTCGAGCACGTGTTGCAGGACTAAATCCACCTTGCGCGATTGTAGCTTGAGAAAATCCACCACCACCTTGGCTTCATTATCTAAATGCCGCAATTGTAACAAACAGCTCGCTTCGAGGGCTTTTACTTCACTCAATAGCTGGATCCCTAAGGATTGCATTGATCTTAAAGCCATTTCATTGGGTAGAGGTCGGTTTTCGTCCCAGAGGCTTAAGTAAGCGGTAAAGGGATGAGGCACACTAAAATACGGATTGGTGTCAGTGAACAAGGCTTGCCTCTTTATTTATAGAACCTAAACCCCTATTATCGTGCCCATCTTTATGATTTAGCAAGTTCAGCACACAGGACGCAGCCCTCTTTCAATGGATCTTCGATTCCCTCTCTACGTTGGTTACCGTTATTGGCGGGCCAGAAAAGCAAACGCATTTGCTTCTTTTATTACCTTATTTGCCGTTTCGGGCATTTTTTTAGGGGTTGCCGCCTTGATCGTGGTCAGTTCGGTGATGAATGGCCTCGAAGGGCAATTAAAGCAGCGCATCCTTGGCGCTGTACCGCAATTGACTGTTTATACTAAAGCTCCATTAAGCGATTGGACTATTGCGGCAGAAAAGCTAACTAAGCTGCCAGGCGTGCAAGGGGTGACGCCCAGCGTGTCGACGCAAGCCATGGTGCAGTCGGCGGCGAATATCCGCGCCGTGCAAGTGTTTGGGGTGTTTCCAGAGCTTGCCGAAAAACTCTCCGCGGTGGCGCAACATACCTATTCCGGCGCGTTTAACGAGTTAACCAGTGGCCAGTATAAGGTCATATTGGGCAGCGAGCTTGCCCGTCAATTAAAAGTCAGCCCTGGGGATACGGTACGCTTATTAAGTGGCGATGGCGTGGTGTACTCGCCGCTTGGCCCTGTGCCCAGCCAACGTAAGTTTTTAGTGTCTGCAGTGTTCGAAATGGGTTCACAAGTGGATGCGGGCGTTGCATATATCCATTACCAAGATGCAAAGCGGTTAATGCGTCAGCCCAGTGATGAAATCAACCAGCTAAGGCTGTATTTAAACGATCCTTTTAACGCGCCTGCGCTTGCCAAGGATGTGCAGCAAATCTTAACAGAGCAGGGCATCGAGGCGACAACGAGCGATTGGCGTGACACCTATGGACATCTATTTAGCGCAGTGAAGATGGAAAAAAACATGATGTCGCTGATGCTCAGCCTGATTGTGGCGGTGGCGGCATTCAATATTGTCTCGGCGTTGGTAATGATGGTTGTCGATAAAACCACCGATGTCGCAGTGCTTAAAACCCAAGGTTTAAGAACCTCAGCTGTGATGGGCATTTTTGTGGTGCAAGGTTTATTGAATGCGGTGTTAGGTTTAGCGCTGGGCTTAGTGGTGGGTATTCTAATTACCCTTAATTTGAATGGCATTATGGCAACCCTGGGTATTTCGATTTTAGGGACTGGACAAATGTTGCCGGTAAAACTGGCGCTTGGGCAATTGTCGCTGATTATTGTCGGTACCTTAGTGGTGACCCTAGTGGCAACTCTTTACCCTGCGCTACGGGCTGCAAGGGTGCAGCCAGCGACAGCGCTGCGTTATGAATAACGGTGTTTTCAACGACTAAAAAAATTGCGCCAAAGTAAAAGTCGAATTTAGACGTGGCACTTAACCCATGTCATATAGAATCAATAGCGAGAATCTCAATGCAAGATGTGTTACTGCAAGTGCAGGCGGTGAGTAAGAGTTATCACGATGGCGATGTGACCACGCAAGTGTTATCCGACGTCGATTTACAGGTATTTAAGGGCGAGCAACTGGCGATTGTGGGCACTTCTGGCTCCGGCAAAAGTACGTTACTGCATATTATGGGGACGCTTGATAAACCTTCATCGGGCAAAGTGTTGTTGGCAGGTGAGGATTTATATCAGGTGAGCAGTGCGCGTCAGGCGCAGATCCGTAATCAGGATTTAGGCTTTATTTATCAATTCCATCATTTATTGCCTGAATTTACCGCCCTGGAAAACGTGGCAATGCCGGCATTTATCCAAGGTCGTGATCGCAGCCAAGCGCAAGCCGATGCCAAGGTTTTGCTCGAGAGAGTGGGTCTTGGGCACAGAATGAGCCATATTCCTGCTGAGCTTTCGGGCGGTGAACGGCAACGAGTGGCAATCGCCCGTGCGCTTATCAATAAACCCAAACTCGTACTGGCCGATGAACCTACGGGAAATCTCGATGCGAAGAGCGGCGAGGCCGTGTATGAACTCATTCGCGAATTGGCCAATCAACTCGGTACCGCGTTTGTGGTGGTCACCCACGATCCTAAATTGGCTGCGCGGATGGACAGACAACTCACCATGAAAAATGGTTATCTACAAGTACCGGATAGCGCCCAATGAAAGGACCATTAGCCCTCTCGATTGGTTGGCGCTTTTACCGTGCGCGCCAATCCAATAGTTTTATTAGCTTTATTTCCTTTGCATCGACAGCGGGTATCGCCTTAGGCGTCGCCGTATTGATTATCGTGCTCTCGGCGATGAATGGATTTGAGCGCGAGCTGGAGCAACGTTTACTCGGGGTGATCTCCCAAGCCGATGTGGTAGGCGTGAATGAGCCGATTGCTGACTGGCGCGCTGTTGAGCAAACCGCGTTGCAGATTGAAGGCGTTACGGCGGCGGCACCTTTTATTCGTATGCAGGGTTTAGTGCAAAAGCCCGGTGGTTTTCAGGGGCTTGCTGTCGTTGGCATTGATCCTGAACAAGAGGCAAAAGTCTCTACATTGTCGCAATTTATGAATCCCGAGACTTGGCAGAGCTTGAGTGAAGATGATAATCACATCGTCCTTGGTGAAAGTTTGCTGAAAAAATTAGGCCTCGAAGTCGGCGATACGCTGGCGCTGTATGTACAAGATCTTGACCCTGAACATGCGGGAAGCTTACGTGCTGCAAAAAGCCATCGCTTTGTGGTGTCAGGTGTGTATCGCTTAGGTGGAGAGCTTGAATTAACCACCGCGTATATTCCCATGCGTTATGCGGCAAATATCCTTAATTTACATCAAGGCGTGACGGGGGTTCGCATCAGCGTGGCGCAGGTGTTTGAGGCGCCAGCGAAAATTCGCGAGTTAGGTTATGCGTTGAATCAGTCAGTGTATATTAGTGATTGGACTCGAACACAAGGTCATTTATATCAAGATATTCAATTGGTTCGCACCATAATGTACCTCGTATTAGTACTGGTGATCGGTGTGGCCTGTTTCAATATTGTCTCGACCTTGGTGATGGCGGTGCGCGATAAGGCCAGTGAAATTGCGATCCTGATGACCATGGGACTGAGTCGTTTATCGGTAATGGGCATTTTTATGGTGCAGGGAGCATTAAACGGTTTAGTGGGGTGTGCGCTCGGAGGGGTGATTGGTATTGCGACAGCCATTAATCTCAGTGCTATTGCTCGTGGCATTGAGCAATTACTTGGGATCCAATTGTTATCTGCGGATGTGTATTTTGTGGATTTTCTTCCCTCCGAACTGCATATGGCGGATGCCGGTTTAGTGATTGCCACCGCGTTTATAATGAGCCTGATTGCAACCCTGTATCCTGCATGGAAAGCAAGTCAAATTGGTCCTGCACAGGCATTGGCGGGCAGATAACTGGCGCTACCGTTCTGCACTTAAAAGCTCAAAAACAAAAGGCCAGTGATAATATCACTGGCCTTTTTGGTCTTGTTTTGCGCTAAACGTGATTAACGCTTTAAGCCTTCGTTTAGTAAAGGACGCATGGTTTTTACTAATTCGGTCGTCACTTTCGGAGAACCCGCAACGATATTGCCAGAGATCAGATAGTTATGACCGCCAGTAAAGTCAGTGACTGTGCCACCCGCTTCACGACATAACAGATCGCCAGCAGCGATATCCCATGGCTTTAAGCCAATTTCAAAGAAACCGTCTAAACGGCCTGCGGCCACATAGGCTAAATCTAATGCTGCAGAACCTGTGCGACGTAAGTCTGAACAATGACCAAACACTTCGCCGAAAATGGCCATATAGGTTTCGGTATGTTGACGGGCTTTAAATGGAAAACCTGTACCGATAATGGTTGGTGCTAGTTCGTTAACATTGGTCACGCGAATACGGAAATCGTTTAATTTGGCGCCTTTACCACGGATAGCGGTAAATAATTCTTCACGAACTGGATCATAAACAACGGCAACTTCAGTTTTGCCTTTGTATTGGAGTGCGATAGAAACCGCAAAATGGGGAATGCCTCTAACGAAGTTGTTAGTGCCATCCAGAGGATCGACTATCCAAATATAGTCTTTGTTTTCACCGCGGTTTTCGCCTTTTTCTTCACCCACGATAGTGTGATCTGGGTAAGATTTACGAATTTGATAGGTAATAGCGGCTTCTGCTTCCTTGTCTACACTGGTAACAAAATCGTTGATACCTTTAGCACTGACTTCAACTCGGTCAAGTTCAGTGTAGGCACGCATAATAGTTTGGCCGGCCGCGCGAGCAGCGCGAACAGCAATCGTCAGCATCGGATGCATTGCAATCCCCTGGATGTTAAAGAACGTTAAAAATAGCGGGCGGCATTATACTCGATTTGATTGTTATATCAAATACCGATTTTCATATAAGCATTCGCGCACGCCTGTGATAGTATTCGCTCCCTGTGTTTTGTGAATTAAATTAAGTCGTTTCATGCTAAGTAATATTCGGGTGATTTTAGTGGGGACATCGCACCCCGGCAATATTGGCTCAACCGCCAGAGCGATGAAGACGATGGGGTTATCAACCCTGTATCTTGCCGAACCAAGATGTGAAGTGGACGGTCAATCCATTGCCTTGGCCGCAGGCGCTTCGGACATTTTAAAACATCTGGTTAAAGTGAATTCCTTAGAAGAAGCCATCGCCGATTGCAGTTTGGTGATTGCCACCAGTGCCCGTAGCCGTACCTTGGATTGGCCTATGCTCGATCCGCGAGAAGCGGGACAAAAGCTGGTGACCGAAGGGATAACTGGGCCTGTCGCCATCGTCTTTGGTCGTGAAAATCATGGGTTAACTAATGAAGAATTACAGCAATGTACTTACCATGTGGCGATTCCTGCTAACCCTGAATACAGCTCATTGAACCTCGCGCAGGCTGTGCAAATCATTTGTTATGAGACGCGTGTGGCACATTTAGCCCAAACGGCGGTGTCACAAGAGGTTGAAGAATATCCACTCTCTGCCGATCTTGAGCGTTTCTTTGTACATCTTGAAAGTACTTTATCATCGACTGGCTTTATTATTAAAAACCATCCCGGCCAAGTGATGACAAAGTTACGCCGTCTATTCAGCCGTGCACGTATCGAAAGTCAAGAAATGAATATTCTTCGGGGAATTTTGACTTCGATTGATAAAGTGGTGGGTAATAAACAAAAATAGCCAAAGCAAATTTGGTAAATAACGGTAATCGCGAAGGATTGAGTAATGGGTGTGATAGCTAGGCTAAAAGAAGACATTGAATCTATATATCACCGTGATCCCGCGGCGCGTAGCGCCTTTGAGATCTTGGTTAATTATCCTGGCATGCACGCCATTTGGCTGCACCGGATAAGCCATAAATTATGGAAGCGTGATTGGCGCTTAATGGCTCGTTGTTTATCGACTTTTTCGCGTTGGTTGACCGGAGTGGAGATCCATCCTGGTGCTACTATTGGCGATCGTTTCTTTATCGACCATGGTATGGGCGTAGTGATCGGTGAAACCGCTGAAATTGGCGATGATTGCACCTTGTATCACGGCGTGACATTGGGCGGCACCACTTGGCAAGCAGGTAAGCGTCACCCAACACTGGGTAATAACGTCGTTGTTGGTGCTGGCGCCAAAATCTTAGGTCCTATCACCATGCATGATGGGGCGCGTGTCGGCTCAAATTCTGTTGTAGTAAAAGATGTGCCTAAGGATACGACAGTGGTTGGTATTCCTGGGCGTGTGGTAGCAACGCCCTCACCACAATCAAAAGAAAAATCCGAACGCCGTAGTGCTATGGCTAAGAAGTATGGTTTCGATGCTTACGCGGTCTCACCTGATAATCCCGATCCCGTTGCTAACGCGATTGGTCAAATGCTGGACCATATGCATTTGATGGACTCAAAGGTGCAGGAATTGTGTCAAGCTATCCAGCGTTTAGGTGGCGATGTGTGCACCGAAAGATTGCCAGAGCTGAATGTTGGCGATTTTAACGATGTCGAAAAGGCGGCTGCTGATAAGCGCCAAAGTGCGCTTGATGAGTTTGATCCAAGTATATAGTCCTGAAAATAGTAGAGTAGAAGCAATTTCATTAGAGTGTCACCACTCTGCTAACGCTTTTATTTCGATAGTGCAAATCCCATTGCATAGCTTTTGAACACTTTGGGCATGCGTGCTCTGCTTTCATTTCAAGATAGTGCGTTAGATCCCGATATCAGGCCAATTTGGGTGATTAATTGCCCCTTTGGCATTGAATCTTAGGGCAGAAAAAGGTTAAATACCCCACCAAGATGAAAGGGTATTGGTTAACGGCACGCTTAAATACTTGAGTGTTTTACTCGGTTTTATACTTGACTGATTTACTCGGGTATGTTGAAATAGCTCCATACCTGTTCGGGAGCTATGGTAGTTATGAAACTTACATCTAAAGGTCGTTATGCAGTAACCGCAATGCTTGATGTGGCTATCCACTCAGCTTCAGGACCAGTTCCCTTGGCGGATATCTCTGAAAGACAAGGGATTTCGCTTTCCTATCTGGAACAACTCTTCGCAAAGTTACGCAAACATGGCCTAGTGGCAAGTGTCCGTGGTCCTGGTGGTGGTTACCGTTTAGGCCTAGAGGCAAATGATATTTCTGTTGGCATGGTGGTTCATGCCGTTGACGAGTCTGTCGATGCGACTCGTTGTCAAGGATTAGGCAATTGCCAGAGTGGAACTCGCTGCTTAACGCACTCGCTTTGGGGCGATTTAAGCAAACAAATTTCAGATTTTTTAGATGGTATCAGTCTTGCGGGCTTAATGCAGAAACGAGATGTGCAATTTATTTCGCTTAAGCAAGACACTATGCAAAAGGAGCAAAGAGTCAGCTTATAGGCTTTTTGTTATACGATAAAAATTATTTTTGTACGTTGTATGTAGCCTCGGCAGAGACTGCTAAGTACGGAGTGTGTTATGAAGCTTCCTATCTATTTAGATTATGCCGCCACCACGCCTGTTGATCCGCGAGTTGCGGAAAAAATGTTCCAATACATGACGATGGATGGCATTTTCGGTAACCCAGCATCACGTTCTCACCGTTATGGTTGGCAAGCTGAAGAAGCGGTAGATGTCGCTCGCAACCAAGTGGCTGATCTTATCAATGCAGATCACCGTGAAATCGTGTTTACCTCTGGTGCAACTGAGTCGAATAACCTCGCCATTAAAGGCGTTGCGCATTTCTACAATAAGAAAGGCAAGCACATTATCACCAGTAAGACTGAACACAAAGCTGTGTTAGATACTTGCCGTCAACTTGAACGTGAAGGTTTTGAAGTCACCTATTTAGAACCAGAATCTAACGGCATTATTCCGATGGCGCGCTTAGAAGCGGCAATGCGTGACGACACTATTCTCGTCAGCATTATGCACGTCAACAACGAAATCGGTGTGATCCACGATATCGATGCAATCGGTGAGTTATGCCGTTCAAAAGGCATTATTTTCCATATGGATGCGGCGCAAAGTGCTGGTAAAGTACCGATTGATGTGCAACGCACTAAAGTAGATCTGATCTCCATTTCTGGCCACAAAATGTATGGTCCTAAAGGGATTGGTGCCTTGTATGTTCGTCGTAAACCTCGTATCCGCTTAGAAGCGCAAATGCACGGTGGTGGTCATGAGCGGGGTATGCGTAGTGGTACTCTGCCAACTCACCAAATCGTCGGTTTAGGTGAAGCTGCGGCGATTGCAAAAGCTGAAATGGCAACAGATGACGCGCGTATTGCTAAGCTGCGTGACAAATTATGGAATGGCATTAAACACATTGAAGAAACCTATATCAACGGTGATATGACTCAGCGTGTGAGTGGCAGTCTCAACGTTAGTTTCAACTATGTTGAAGGTGAGTCACTGATGATGGCCTTAAAAGATTTAGCGGTTTCATCGGGTTCGGCTTGTACCTCAGCCAGTTTAGAACCGAGCTACGTGTTACGTGCACTGGGCTTAAATGATGAAATGGCGCATAGCTCGATTCGTTTCTCTATCGGCCGTTTTACCACCGAAGAAGAAATCGACCACGCTATTGAAGTTATTACTCAATCTATTGATAAATTAAGAGAAATGTCTCCATTGTGGGAAATGTTTAAAGATGGCATCGACCTGAATCAGGTGCAGTGGGCCCATCATTAATTCGACTAATGACAATAGATAATTTTGGAGCAGTATCATGGCTTACAGTGAAAAAGTGATAGATCATTACGAGAACCCACGTAACGTTGGTTCTTTCGATAAAAACGATCCTTCAGTCGTAACCGGTATGGTGGGTGCACCAGCTTGCGGTGACGTGATGAAGTTACAACTGAAAATCGGTGCTGACGGCATTATCGAAGATGCTAAGTTCAAAACCTATGGTTGTGGTAGTGCGATTGCATCAAGCTCACTGGTCACTGAGTGGGTTAAAGGCAAGACAATTGAGCAAGCTGCGGCGATCAAAAACACTGATATAGCTGAAGAGTTAGCTCTGCCACCCGTAAAAATCCACTGTTCTATTTTGGCTGAAGACGCCATTAAAGCGGCGATTGACGAGTACAAATCTAAACAAGCTAAGTAACATCTGGAGTTAAGATGGCAATTACAATGACCCCAGCGGCAACTGAACGCGTCAGGTCTTTCTTAGCAAATCGAGGCAAGGGCATTGGTCTGCGCCTCGGCTTAAAGACGTCAGGCTGTTCAGGTATGGCTTATGTGCTTGAGTTTGTTGATGCACTGAACGATGACGATGAAGTATATGATATTGATGGTGTAAAAATCATTATTGATGCGAAAAGCTTTATCTATCTTCAGGGCATTGAATTGGATTTTGTTAAAGAAGGACTGAACGAAGGTTTCCAATTTAACAACCCGAACGCAAAAGGTGAGTGCGGTTGCGGTGAGAGTTTCACTGTTTAATTGCCGAATTGACGCATGAATTATTTCGAGCTGTTTAAGTTTTCTCCTACCTTCGATATTGACACCGCATTGCTTGCAGAACGCTACCGCGACCTGCAACGTGCGGTTCATCCCGATAAGTTTGCCAATGATACCGAGCAACAACGGTTGTTGTCGGTGCAACGCACCGCACAAGTCAACGACGGTTATCAAACCCTAAAAGACCCCATCCGCCGTGCTGAGCATATGCTCTCCCTGCGTGGTATTGATTTAAGTCATGAGACCACGACAGTGAAAGATACTGCATTTTTAATGCAGCAGATGGAATGGCGTGAAGCACTTGAAGATATTCGTGATAGCGCCGATCCCCAAGCCAGCATTGATGAACTGTACGATTCTTTTGCGACTTACCGCGCTCAGTTGAATAAAGTATTGGCTTCACAGCTGAGCAGTGGCCGTGACGAAGACGCCTTGCTAGCGGCAGATCAAGTTCGCAAACTTAAATTTATGGCAAAATTACACGATGAACTGACGCGTATCGAAGACGCGTTGCTCGATTAATTTTTCTTATTGCAGTTATTTTGCCGATTCCGATTGATTTGAGTCGGCGTTACTAAGTTGGATACATATGGCCCTTTTGCAGATTGCTGAGCCCGGACAAAGTGCCGCGCCGCACCAACATAGACTTGCCGTTGGCATCGATTTAGGTACAACCAATTCACTTGTGGCTGCTGTACGCAGTGGCGTAACGGCAACCTTGCCTGATGAAAACGGACAGCATTCTTTACCTTCGATAGTTCGTTACACTCATGATGGAATTGAAGTGGGTTATGTGGCGGCGTTAAGTTCAGCGCAGGATCCTAAAAACACTATCGTTTCCGTTAAACGTTTCATGGGGCGTAGTCTTGCGGACATCCAAGCTGGTGAGCAATCTTTCCCATATCAATTCGAAGCCAGTGAAAATGGTTTACCGCTGTTTGTGACGCCCCAAGGTCGAGTGAATCCGGTGCAAGTTTCTGCCGAAATTTTACGTCCCCTAATTGAGCGCGCCGAAAAAACCCTTGGCGGTGAGCTGCAAGGCGCAGTGATCACTGTGCCTGCGTATTTCGATGATGCCCAGCGTCAGGGAACTAAGGATGCAGCATCGTTATTGGGTATTAATGTTTTACGCCTATTAAATGAACCCACTGCGGCTGCGATTGCCTATGGCTTAGACTCTAAGCAAGAAGGTGTTATCGCCATTTACGATCTCGGTGGCGGCACCTTTGATATTTCTATTTTGCGTTTAAACCGTGGCGTATTTGAAGTACTGGCTACGGGGGGCGATTCGGCGCTCGGTGGTGATGATTTTGATCATCTTTTACAAGCACATATGCAACAAGTGTGGCAACTGACTGATATCGACTCTCAGTTAAGTCGCCAGCTATTGATTGAAGCACGCAGGGTGAAAGAAGCCTTAACCGATTCGAGTGATACTGAGGCTAGTCTTACCCTTGCCGATGGTTCGGTGCTCAAACAAGTGGTTACTAAGGCGCAATTTGAGAGCCTCATCGCTGCGCTTGTGAAGAAAACCATCGCAAGTTGTCGCCGCACCCTACGTGATGCGGGCGTAACGGCTGATGAAGTGCTTGAAACCGTCATGGTTGGCGGCTCTACCCGCGTGCCTTTAGTACGTGAGCAAGTTGAAGCCTTTTTTGGTAAAGCGCCATTAACTTCAATCGATCCTGACCGTGTTGTCGCCATTGGCGCGGCGATTCAGGCTGATATTTTGGTTGGTAACAAACCCGAATCTGAATTATTACTGCTCGATGTGATCCCCTTGTCGTTAGGGATTGAAACCATGGGCGGTTTAGTGGAGAAAGTGGTGTCTCGTAACACGACTATCCCCGTGGCACGCGCCCAAGAGTTTACCACCTTCAAGGATGGGCAAACGGCGATGGCGTTCCATGTCGTGCAGGGTGAGCGCGAGTTAGTTGACGATTGTCGCTCTCTAGCACGCTTCACTTTAAAAGGTATTCCACCGTTAGCGGCAGGAGCTGCCCATATCCGGGTGACCTTCCAAGTGGATGCTGATGGATTATTAAGTGTGACGGCCATGGAGAAATCCACTGGCGTGCAATCGAGCATTCAGGTCAAGCCTTCGTTTGGTTTATCGGATACTGAGATCGCGACTATGCTCAAAGACTCGATGAAGCATGCTAAAGAAGATATCAGCCGCCGTATGCTGGCTGAGCAGCAAGTTGAGGCGGCGAGGGTGCTTGAGTCCTTGAATGCGGCGCTCTCTAAAGATGGTGACTTACTCACAAGCGATGAGCGTCAGCAGATTGATACTGTGATGGCAGAGCTGGTTCACGTCGCTGGCGGTGATGATGCTGATGCAATTAAAAATGCGATCGAAACTCTTGATGAACATACTCAAGATTTTGCCGCAAAACGTATGGATAATTCTATTCGAGTGGCCTTTAAAGGTCAGTCAATTGACAAGATATAGGTGATGTGATGCCCCAGTTAGTCTTTCTTCCCCATGCTGAGTTGTGTCCCGATGGCGCAGTGTTGGAAGCTGAAGTAGGTGAAACGATTCTCGATGTGGCGCTGCGCAATGGCATCAATATCGAACATGCCTGTGAAAAATCCTGTGCTTGCACTACGTGCCATTGCATTGTGCGTGAAGGATTTGATGAGCTAGAGCCAAGTGATGAACTTGAAGACGATATGCTTGATAAAGCTTGGGGACTCGAGCCTGAGAGCCGCTTATCCTGTCAGGCTAAAGTGGTAGATTGCGATTTGGTGATTGAAATGCCTAAATACACTGTCAATATGGTGAGCGAAGGCTAAGTCACTTTTGTGCTGAAATCGCCAAAAACCAGTCCTAGTGACTGGTTTTTGGCTTTTGTAGACTAGCATTTGCGCAAGCAATAATAGCCATGATTGATTTATCCTTAAGCAAGCGTATTATGCGCTCAAAATGAAATGGTTGTCGGAGACCAGAATGAGAATCGCGATCCTATCGCAAGGGCCTGAGCTATATTCCACAAAGCGACTCGTTGAGGCTGCGACATTACGTGGTCACGAAGTCAAAGTGATTAATCCGCTCGAATGCTATATGAACATCAATATGCGCCAATCGAGCATTCATATTGGTGGTGAAGAATTACCGCCCTTTGATGCGGTGATCCCACGCATAGGCGCATCAATTACTTTTTATGGCTCTGCGGTATTGCGCCAGTTTGAGATGATGGGCGTCTATGCGCTCAATGATTCTGTCGGCATTTCGCGCTCCCGCGATAAGCTGCGTTCAATGCAGTTGATGTCACGTCGTGGTATTGGTTTGCCGATCACCGGCTTTGCGAACAAGCCAAGCGATATTCCTGATTTAATCGATATGGTTGGTGGTGCGCCGCTAGTGATTAAATTGCTTGAGGGCACTCAAGGTATTGGCGTTGTTTTGGCTGAAACCCGTAAAGCGGCCGAAAGCGTGATTGAAGCTTTTATGGGATTAAAGGCTAATATCATGGTACAAGAATATATCAAAGAAGCTAACGGTGCGGATATTCGTTGTTTTGTCCTTGGTGATAAAGTAGTCGCCGCGATGAAGCGCCAAGCCATGCCTGGGGAATTTCGCTCAAACCTCCACCGTGGTGGTACGGCGAGTTTAGTTAAACTCACGCCAGAAGAACGCTCAGTGGCTATTCGTGCCGCTAAGACCATGGGCCTGAACGTTGCGGGGGTGGATTTATTGCGTTCCAACCATGGCCCATTAGTGATGGAAGTGAATTCTTCACCAGGCCTTGAAGGGATCGAAGGTGCTACAGCTAAGGATGTCGCTGGGGCGATAATCGAGTTTGTTGAGAAAAACGCAATTAAGACAAAAAAAACAACTCAAGCGTAAAGTGAGTGGTGATTAAGCTAAACTCAGGTGAAATGCGTTGAAATGTCCGTTTGCATAGGGGAAAGAGGATGTCATTAAAGTGGATTGATTCATTAGATATCGCCTTGGAATTACTAGAAAAACATTCAGATGTTGATCCCCGCAAACTGCATTTTACCGAGTTGTATGAGTGGGTGTTAGCGCTAGAGGATTTTGATGACGATCCTAAACATTGCAATGAAAAGGTATTAGAAGCTATTCAACAATGCTGGATCGAGGAAAAATAACATCAGTTACTCACCTTGTTGTTGCGGCAACTTGTCCACGAAAAAACTAATTTGTGTGACATTCATCACGCTTATTTGGCTGTGAAATGGGATTTTAGTCGGAGTTTGATCAGTATCAACTTCCTTTTTATTGAATAACGTACCTTGTTACTTATCGGTTAAGCAGTTAACCGCTTAATATTATTCTCGCAACGCAAGGATGTTCACATGAAACTTTTGTTTGCTATGTTATTCACACTGTTACCCGCGTTGGCATGGGCTCATCCTGGTCATGGCGGTGTCGGTTTATTCCATCATTTGCTCGATTTAGCGCCAGCGGTTATTTTGGTTGCTTTGATTGCTTGGGCAGGAATTTGGGCAAAAAATAGAAAGTAAGCTAATTTGATAATACTTACTCCTGTATTTATCTCCTTAGAGATATCTCGATAATAAATTGCCAGTTGCCCTTAAATGACAACTGGCGTTTTTTTGTGTGATCAATCTGGTTACAAATCCAGCCAATGTGCGCAATATCTCAGACTTATGTGCTTTAAAGATAGGATTTACTTTTTAAATTTCGTATAATCCGCGCGAATTTTTTCAAACTTGCTGACAAAGGAAGCTTGTTATGGCGATCGAACGCACATTTTCTATCATTAAGCCTGATGCTGTTGCTAAAAACCACATCGGTGCAATCTACAACCGTTTTGAAACTGCTGGTCTGAAGATCGTTGCAGCTAAAATGTTACACCTGACTAAAGAACAAGCTGAAGGTTTCTATGCTGAGCATAGCGAGCGTGGCTTCTTCGGCGCTCTGGTTGCTTTCATGACTTCTGGCCCAATCATGGTTCAAGTATTAGAAGGCGAAAACGCTGTTTTAGCTCACCGCGAAATTTTAGGTGCAACTAACCCAGCTCAAGCAGCTCCAGGTACTATCCGTGCTGATTTCGCTCAAAGCATCGACGAAAACGCAGCTCACGGTTCAGATTCTTTAGCATCTGCAGAACGTGAAATTGCTTACTTCTTCAGTGCTGAAGAACTGTGTCCACGTACTCGTTAATTTGAGTGCGGACCGAAGAAGGGAGCCTTAGTGCTCCTTTTTTATTGGCTGGAATTGGCTAACGGAATCGCGTTGGCGTGTTTGTAATGCACTATTTTTATTTGGTTTTTAAATTTTTTTAAATTTCTTCCTTGAAATCCGCTTTCCTATCCTTATATCTATTGCAGGATCGCTCGATGAGGATCCCAATCGATTCTGTGCCGTTAGGACAGAAGTTAATTTAGGCGAAACAAATGTGTGTTTTCAACCTGAAAACCGTTCGCCAATTTCCCATATTGCTTAAGATAAGGATATGAATATGCGTACTTATGATTTAACTCCTCTTTACCGTAGTGCTATTGGTTTTGATCGTTTAGCCCAGATGGCAGAACATGCTGCCGCGAATAATGGCAACTCAGGTTATCCTCCATATAATATTGAACTCCTCGGCGAAAATCGTTATCGCATTACGATGGCCGTGGCAGGATTCTCGATGGAAGAGCTTGAGATCAGTAGCGAAGGTGAGAAATTACTGGTTAAAGGCAATAAGGCCGAAAGCCAAACTGAGCGTAAATACCTATACCAAGGTATTGCCGAGCGCGGTTTTGAGCGCACCTTCCAACTGGCGGATTATGTGACTGTATTGGGTGCCAGCTTAGAGAATGGTTTATTGAACATTGATTTAGTGCGTGAGATCCCAGAAGCGTTAAAACCACGCAAGATTGAAATCACCACCTCGCGCTTATTAGATAGTCAATCCTAATTCAGCATCGCGCGGATAAGGAAGGGGAGCTAAATGCTCCCCTTCCTTTTTGTTATCTCTTATCTGGCTCGAATTGGAGATGTTTTCTAAGCGTTATCTTAATAAAAGTTCTTTAGGCTTTCATCGCTTTTTCGCCGCGAGCTAAGCCGACAACGCCCGAGCGTGATACTTCAACGACTTTGGTCACTTCACCCATGGAATGAATAAAGGCATCGAGTTTTTCGGTCGTGCCCACCAATTGGATGGTGTAAAGATTGGCGGTGACATCGACAATCTGCCCACGGAAGATATCTGCGGTGCGCTTAATTTCTTCCCTAAGCTCCCCTTGGGCACGGACTTTAACCAGAGCCAGTTCCCGCTCAATATAAGCTGACTCGGTAACATTCGACACCTTAAGCACATCGACCAACTTGTGCAGTTGTTTCTCGATTTGCTCAAGCACTTTCTCATCTGCAACCAGTGAGATATTAAGACGTGACAAGGTATTATCATCGGTCGGCGCCACGGTTAAGCTTTCAATGTTATAACCGCGCTGGGAAAAGAGGCCGACAACACGGGATAGGGCGCCGGACTGGTTTTCGAGTAATACAGATATAATTCGACGCATTAGCATTTCTCCGTTTTGCTTAACCACATTTCATTCATCGCGCCGCCGCGGATAAGCATCGGATATACGTGCTCAGTCTCATCCACCATAATGTCGATAAATACCAGTCTGTCTTTCATGGCAAGGGCTTCGGCCATCTTAGACTCAAGCTCAGCAGGATCGCTAATCGTCATACCAACATGGCCATAGGCTTCGGCAATTTTGGCGAAGTTGGGTACCGAATCCATATAGGAATGGGAATGGCGACCCGAGTAGATCATATCCTGCCACTGCTTAACCATGCCGAGGAAACGGTTGTTTAAGTTGATAATTTTAACCGGCGTATCGTATTGCAGAGCGGTTGAAAGCTCTTGAATATTCATCTGAATCGAACCATCGCCCGTTACGCACACGACGGTTTCGTCTGGCATCGCCATTTTGACCCCCATGGCTGCGGGTAAACCAAAGCCCATGGTGCCAAGGCCACCGGAGTTAATCCAATGGCGGGGTTTATCAAAGGGATAATAGAGTGCGGCAAACATTTGATGCTGGCCCACATCCGAGGCGACATAGGCCTCACCATTAGTGAGTTTGTAGAGAGTTTCAATCACTTGCTGTGGTTTGATCCGATGACTTTCCTTATCGTATGCCAAGCAGTTACGCTCGCGCCACACAGTGATTTCTTGCCACCATTGATTGAGCGCCTCGCTATCGTTGCTCTCCTTCGATTCTTCAAGCAGGGCTAACATGCTGTCTAATACAATATCGGCCGAGCCAACGATCGGGATATCCACTCGTACGGTTTTTGAAATCGATGAGGGGTCGATATCAATATGTAAGATGGTGGCGTTAGGGCAGTATTTTTCGATGTTGTTGGTGGTTCTGTCATCGAAACGCACGCCAATTCCGAAGATAAGATCGCAGTTATGCATGGTCATGTTAGCTTCATAGCGACCGTGCATCCCCAACATACCTAAGCTGTTTTTATGGGTGCCAGGGAAGGCGCCAAGGCCCATTAAGGTGCTGACAACGGGGATATTTAACTTTTCTGCTAGGGTTAAGATCTGCTTTTCACTGCTAGAAATAATCGCACCGCCACCCACATAGAGCACGGGTTTTTTCGCTGCTAATAATGCCTGTAATCCTCGACGAATTTGACCTTTATGGCCCGATGTCGTTGGATTATAGGAGCGCATTTTTATGCTCTCGGGGTAAATATAGTCGTGCAGTAATGCCGGATTGAGGCAATCCTTGGGCAAGTCTACCACGACGGGGCCAGGACGACCCGTGGAGGCAATATAAAAGGCTTTTTTAATGATCTCAGGAATTTGAGTGGGATCTTGGACTAAAAAGCTGTGTTTGACGACTGGGCGTGAAATCCCAATCATGTCGCATTCTTGGAACGCATCGTTACCGATTAGATTGCTCGGCACTTGGCCAGATAACACCACTAATGGAATCGAATCCATATAGGCAGTGGCGATGCCAGTAATGGCATTGGTGGCTCCTGGGCCTGAGGTCACGAGTACTACGCCCACTTTACCCGTGGCGCGGGCATAACCATCGGCCATATGCACGGCGGCCTGTTCGTGGCGAACCAGGATGTGTTCAATACCGGGGATAAGGTGCAGGGCGTCGTAGATATCTAACACTGAGCCGCCAGGATAACCAAATATGTGCTTTACCCCTTCATCAATAAGGGAACGCACAATCATGCTGGCGCCGGATAACTTCTCCATGTGAAACTCCTATTGCATAGTACCGTTACGGTAAACAGTATCTTGTTACAGCGACGGTAATCGCTCTAAAAATAAGCCTGAAGGGTAATTCAGACTCCGTTTGCTGAACTTGAAATCATCGATTTCAAGCGCTCATCCCTTTGGATGCAGCAGCTGTTGCAATGAACAGAATTTCATCATATTCAAAAAAGAACACATTTCAAGGGTTTTCTGTAAAAAATAACCAACTTGAGACAATTTCATATTTAGGCGCGATAAATGCTCATGAAACGGGAGTTTTTGTGTGGGATAATTTTATTTAATCACTTTAATTAGAATGGGTTAGGTGGTGTATAATGAAAAACGGCACCTGAGCGCCGTTTGTTTAGGGAAGGCTTAATTTGTTACAAATCAACCACAAAAGCGATGTAAACTATGATTGCTTCGCTTACGCGGCATAAAGGCGCAGATTATTGCTTTGGTTTGGCTTGATGAGTCTGTCGGTTAAATTGACAGAATCCCACCAATAATACCGCCGTCAACATTAATGCCGAGAAGGGCACTGCGGTGCCATTGTAAAACAGCGCGAGTAATGGTCCTGCAAGGGCACCAAAGCCAAATCTTAAGGTGCCAATCACCGCCGTTGCCGTGCCGGTTTCCTGCTTAAATTTCATTAACACAATGGCATCAGCATTAACTGACATAATGCCAAGAGAACCCATCAGTGGAATAAGCATTAATACCGTAAAGTGGTAACTGAGACCCAATAAATTCACTCCCAGTAAACCTGCAGCTGCGAGCGCTCCTAAGAAAGTCGACACGTGCAACATCCTTAACGAGCCATAACGGCCCACAATTCGGGTATTGATGATATTTGCCAGCATCAGAGCGCCCACATTGGTACTAAAGAGTAGGGCAAATAAGGATTTATCTAATGAAAAAACCTCCATATAGACAAAAGGCGATGCCGTTAAATAACAGAAAAAGGCAAAGGAGGTGAGCACTCCGCTGGCAATATTCATTTTGACGCCTGGGCGTGAAAACACAGTGGCATAGGCGCCCAAAAAAGATTTTTGGCTGCGGCTACTTTGATCTTTATCGCTGGGCATTCTCAGCAGCGTAATGACCAACATCAGTAATAACAGGGCATAGGCTGATTGGATAAAGAATATCAAATGCCATTCGCCAAGTTCGAGGATAAGACTACCAATACTGGGGGCTAATAATGGCGCTAACATCATGATCAAACTGACATAAGACATACCTTTAGCCGTGTTTTCACCATAGACTTCTTTGATATAGCCAGGGACAACCACAGTGGCCGCTGCGCCGATAAAAGCTTGTAAAAAGCGCAGGCCCAAAAACACTTCAATCTGCTCAGCTAAGCCTAACAACAGGCTAGCTAACATAAAACCTGATAGCCCCATAATCACCATGGGACGACGGCCAATACGGTCAGCAAGCGGCCCAAAGCACAGCATGCCGAGGGCATAGCCGCCTAAGTAAACACTCAAGGATTGTTGCACTAAGGTGATATCGGTATGAAAGCTATGGGCAAGTGTTGCCATAGCGGGCAAATACATGTCAATCGCGAGCGGCGTGATCGCGACAATGGCGGCAAGCATTGGGATAAGCAAGGCCAAATGGGGAATATTACGCTGTGTGGTTGAATTAGTTGACGATTGTAGGTCCACAGTTACCTCGAGTGGCGAAAGAAGGCGATATAAAGTGTTATGTCACTCGAAAATCAAAATTGTAGGGTAACAATTTTGCCTATTGGCGACTCATTTCGCCTCGATTGACATAGCATATCGTGCCATGAGCATTGGAGGATTATAGGGGAGAAATGAGTGACCAGCGTAGACCCAACCAACAGTTGAACTGAGTGATTGGTCTTGTCATCGAGTATAAGGATATTAAGCCATAACATAGTAAAACGCTCAGCCGAATAAGCCAATCTCGATGACGATATCTTTACACTTAAATTGTAACCAAAATCGATTTACTGCCTTTTTATTGCATTGATGCACCAATGTACGCCTGAGCGTCATTCCTTCGACTGGGATTGTCACGTCACCGTCATCTATATGTCATCTAACCGTCTTGAATGCGGATTAGTTTATTGGGCTTTAGTTTAACCCTACGACTTATAACAACACATTCAGGAATGAAGCAATGAACACAAAACGACTGCCGCTGGCTGGTGCGATACTGGCAAGTTTACTCCTTAGTGCCTGTAATGGTGATGACGGTACCAATGGTGAACAGGGGGATAACGGCTTAAATTCATTAGTGAACGTGACTCCACTCTCTATTGGTGATGCAAACTGTCCCGCAGGTGGTCAACGTATCGATACCGGGCTTGATGCGAATCGTAATGGTAAGTTGGAAGAGACTGAAATCGATGCGGCGCAAACACAATTTATTTGCCAACCTCAAGCTGCGGGAGTCACAGCCGAGCTGATTGGCCGCCATCAAACGGGCGTTTATGGCCTGAGTGCAGCTGAGATTGTCGAATATCACAGTACTTCTCAGCGTATTTTTGTGGTTAATGCGAGAAGCGGTAAAGTTGACATTATCGATGCTCACTTACTTGGTAATGCGACCACGGCAACTGCGCCATTAGCCTTGAATAATCTTGATAAGTTCGGCGAGCTGGATGTCGCCAAGGATGTGGGTTTAAGTTTTATGGGCAGCGTTAACAGTGTCAGTATTTCTGGTAACTTGTTAGCGGCGGCCATTGAGCGCGGCGATGCGGCGGGCAATAAGACTCAAGCCAATGGTTATGTGGCTTTCTATCAACTCAATGGCAATGACGCGCCGCAGTATCTCAGCGCGGTAGAAGTTGGTGCATTACCGGATAACGTGGTGTTTAGCCATGATGGCAAAACGGTACTCGTTGCGAATGAAGGCGAACCAAATCAAGACTATAGTGTCGATCCTGAGGGCAGTGTAGCGATTATTGCCATTGCGGATGGCAAACCCGCAGCAACGGCGACGCTAGTGACATTCACCGAATTTAATCAGGGTAATGCTCGCTATAATGAAATCACCAAGGACATTAAAATCAATGGCCCTATGGCCACAGTCGCGCAGGACTTAGAGCCTGAATATATCAGTGTCAGCCCCGATAACAGCCGTGCCTTTGTGAGTCTGCAGGAGAACAATGCCATCGCTGTGATCGATATCGCCAATGCCAAAGTAACGAAGATTTTACCCTTAGGGCTGAAAGATTACGGTCTTAATGTGAATAAAATTGATGCAAGTGATAAGGATGATATGATCAACCTTCAGGCCTATACGGGCGTGTATGGCATGTATCAGCCCGATACCGTAGCGAGTTACCGTTGGAATAATGCTGATTTTATTGTTACCGCAAACGAAGGGGATTCCCGCGACTATGCAGGGTTTTCGGAGGAGGCCCGTGCCGGAGACTTAACTTTAGATCCTAATCATCCACAATTTGCTGCCGCAAAAGATAAGACCCAATTAGCCCGTTTGAAAGTGACTAAGAGTATGGGTGATGACGATAACGACGGCGATTATGACAAAATTGTGAGCTTCGGCGCGCGTTCTTTCTCAATCTGGACCGCCGATGGTCAACAGGTGTTTGACAGTGGCAGCGATTTTGAGCGGATCACCGCAGCCTTGTTAGGCAATAACTTCAACAATAACAATGAAGAAAACAAAGGCGATAGCCGCAGTGATGATAAAGGATCCGAGCCAGAAGCCTTAGTTCTAGGCAAAATTGGCCAAAAACGCTATGCCTTTATCGGGCTTGAACGTACCTCTGGTTTTATGATGTACGACGTGACAAATCCTTTTGATGTGCATTTTGTGGATTATGTAGTAAACCGTGATTTTGACTCGAGTTTCAGCATTAATACAGATACAGGTGAAGTGAAAGGTGATGCCAGTTTAGCGGGAGATTTAGGGCCAGAAGGCATGAAGTTTGTGAGTGCCGAGAAGAGTCCTAATGGTCAGCCTCTGTTGATCATTGGTAATGAAGTCAGTGGCACAACCAGCGTGTACCAGATCAAGGTGCAATAGCCATAGCTTCTGTTCAAGGTGCGATAACTTTAGATCTCAACATCTTAAATGCTTGTAAGTAAGCTTAAAACGCCAGAGCATCACTCTGGCGTTTCTTTTTGCTTCTTTCTCGCGATAAAAATGCAAGGTTAAACGACTGAATAGGCGTTTTGCTTGAGTGCGTTAAAGGTGGATTCGATGCATTCGAGCGCAAGCTGGAATTGGGTATCGTTTTCGGCGCCACCTAAACTTAAACGGATAAAGTTATCATGACAGTTAAAGTCATCCCCATTGCGGATCAGTACACCTTTTGCTGCTAAGGCGGTCACCAGATGATGGGCTTTAATGTCTTCGGGTAACTGGATCCAGCCATTTAAACCCCGCCAGCGCTGAGTTAACCCTAGCTTGTCGCCCAATGCTATGCATTGCTGCTGACGCGCGCGAATAATTGCATCGCGATTGGCCGTGATGTGCCCGCGCTTAATCAGCTGACAGGCTAACTCCACATTGAGCGGTGAAACCATCCAACATTGGCTATGAATGGCGAGGCGCAATGGCGCGATAAGCGGCTCGGGTACGAGGATAAAACCTTGCCTTAAGCCCCCTGAAAACAGCTTAGAAAGGCTTGAAATGTAAATGACCCTCGGCACATTCAGCGTCTGCGCTAACTGCCACAGTGGAGGGTGCCATTCCTCGGGGAGAGAATAATTCACATCATCTTCAATGATATAAAACTGGTACTGCTCCGCGAGTGCCAACAGTTTTTCTCTCTGTTGCTCACTGTATTGAATGCAAGTGGGGTTTTGATTGTTGAGGGTTAAGTACACCAATTTAGGTTGATGGATTTGTACTAAAGCCTCGAATCTTGCCAGATCGACTCCGTCAGCGGTTAATGGCACGCCAATGCTATTGATATCCAATTGTTTCGCGCAAATACGCACACCGGGATAGCTGTACTGCTCGTGCAGTAGCACCTCGCCCTTGGTGAGGAAGGCATTAAGGCAGGCAAAAATGGCCTGTTGCCCACCATGGGTAAAGATCAGTTGCTCGGGTTGCTGTTCAATACCGCGTTGTAAAAGCCAGTGGTGGAATATCTGTTGATGTTGATCTAAGGGGCTGGCGCGATAGCCAAGGAGTTGACTCAGTTTCGCTGGATCCTTAGCCAGTTGGCTTAGGCAATCACTCAGCGTACTTATTTGATCCGTCAGCGGTTGCTGACAAGTCGCCATATTGAGCTGCAAATGACTGAGCTCTGGCACGGGAGAGGCGTTGACATAGGTACCATCACCGATACGCGCTTCCACATAACCGCGTTGCTCCGCTAGAGCATAGGCCCGAGTGACAGTGCCTATGGTCACTCCAAGTGCATCGGCTAAACGCCGCTGTGGTGGGAGTTTTGTGCCATGGGGCAGGGTCTTACACAAAATGCCTTGTTCGATCGCACTGACCAGACGTTGATATTTAGGACCTATAAATGCTTCTAGATCCGGCGTCCAAATTGTACCCATGACAATAAATCCATTGATCTCCGCTAATCTCCCTATATTATTTATTGTATCTTTTATTGTCAAACATTGTATGCATACAATTTAGGTGTTTATGGATATTCAACTTTTTAATGATCCACAACTCTGGACTTTAATGGCCTCAGCGGCACTTTTTTGTGCAACCATGACCATGACTCCGGGGCCGAATAATATTTTACTCGCCAGCTCCGGCGCTCATTTCGGGGTGATGCGTACCATTCCACATATTGCAGGGATCCGCTTAGGTTCGACCTCTTTGCATCTGTCGGTGTTATTGGGTCTTGGCGCTTTATTCGAGGCGTTTCCCGTGTTGCATCAAGCGCTAAAGTACGCAGCGTTACTATATTTGTTGCACCTTGCCTATCGATTAGTCACCACTCCTGTTAAGGCGGCGCATTTGGATGACGGGCGTCAGCCGATGAGTGTGATGGAGGCGGCGCTGTTTCAGTGGATTAATCCTAAATCTTGGATGTCGACCATTACACTTTGTAGTGCGTTTACCTTAGGGGGCGATGGTTTTTGGCTCAGTGCATTACTAGGCGTGTTAGTGTTTAATCTGGTGGGATTTCCCGCGTCCTTCACTTGGGTGTTTGTTGGTGCAGCAATCAGTAAAAAACTGAATACGGATAAACGTCGACGCCATTTTAACTGGTTTATGGGCAGTTTATTGTTAGTTTCATTGCCGATGATCCTGCGGTAAGCAGAGCTAATTAGGCTAAAAGCTTAAATATTCTGGGATACTGACTCGCTTAATGATTGGCTTTATGCCATAACCAACATAATATTGATGGCTTTTTTAGATAACGGTTTTATATACCTAAATAAACTGAAGAAGTTGGTGCCGTGGGTATTGCACCGATATAAGGTGAGTTATCTAACCATAACAAGTTAGCAATTGACTTGGGAGTATATGGAGGTTAGCGCGTGAAGTTTCCCAGTTTAGTATCATTTATGCCTGGTTTGGCGCAGATGCTGCAGTACGAGAAGCAATGGCTCAGGGATGATGTTCGAGCCGGATTATCCGTGGCGGCGGTCGCTTTACCTGTAGCCATTGCCTATGCACAACTTACAGGGGTTAATGCCGCTGTCGGTTTATACTCCTGTGTATTGCCAATGTTAGTGTATGCATTGTTTGGTACTTCTAGACAATTAATCGTTGGTCCCGATGCCGCGACTTGTGCCGTGATTGCCGCAGTTGTGACGCCACTTGCTGCTGGCGACAGCATGAAGCACTGGCAACTCGTGATGACCATGACGGCCATGACCGGTTTTTGGTGTTTAATCGCCAGCCGTTTTCGCCTTGGCGTCTTGGCGGACTTTCTCTCAAAACCGATTTTAATGGGGTTACTTAATGGTGTGGCGATCACTATTATCGTCGGTCAATTCTCAAAGATTTTTGGTTTCACCTTCGATGAGCGTTATTTGATTGAGCGCTTATCCGGTGCGCCTTCCTATCTCACCAAAACACACTGGCCCACCTTATTGATGGGATTGGTGACCTTAGCCACCTATGCCTTAATAAAACGTTATCGTCCACAATGGCCTGCTTCAATGTGTGCAATGGCAATGGCTGCATTTTTGGTTTGGGCCTTTAACTTAACCAGCTTCGATATCAATGTGGTGGGCGAGGTGAGTGCAGGCTTACCTTCGTTTCAAGCGCCGGTTTTTAATATTGGTATTGCCCGTGAACTAGTTGTGCCTGCGCTTAACTTAGCCATGGTGAGTTTTGTGAGTATGATGCTTACTGCACGCAGTTTTGCGGCTAAAAATGGCTATGATATCGATGCGGACAAGGAGTTTCGAGCCCTCGGCATTGCCAATATTGCTTCAGCTTTATCACAAGGTTTTGCGGTCAGCGGTGCTGATTCGCGTACAGCTGTCAATGATGCTAACGGCGGTAAAAGTCAGCTTGTATCAATCATCGCGGCGTTATTGATTGCGATCGTCGCGTTGTTTTTTACTGCACCATTGAAATATATCCCCAGTTCTGCGCTTGGGGTCGTGTTGGTGATTGCCTCAATTTCATTGATTGATTTAAAGGCGCTGTGGAACCTGCGCGTACGGGATCGCTCCGCCTTTTTACTCGCCTGTACAACCTTGTTTTCGGTGCTGTTTATTGGGGTGATCCCTGGTATCACCTTAGCGGTATTGTTGGGCTTATTCCAATTTTTAGCGACTGTGATGCGTCCTACCGATCAAGTACTTGGACTAGATCATAAAGGCGTTATTCGCAGTGTGGATGATTCGGGTAAGGCTAAATCTGTCCCCGGCGTATTTATTTACCGTTTCAATTCACCATTAACCTACTTTAACGCCACTTACTTTAAACGCCGCTTACTGGAGAAGTTTATCCGTGAGCCTGAACCCGTCGATTGCATCATTATTGATGCCGTGCCGTGTTTTACCCACTTGGATTTAAGTGTGATGGCCATGCTTGCAGATCTCCATCAATTATTGAAGAAGCGTGGTATACGTTTAGTCTTGGCGGGGCGTAAAAGGCAGATGCTTGGCTGGTTTGAACAGGCGGGGATCCCGTCAGGCGAAGGCGGCATTTTAATTCGGCCAGATTTATATCTTGCGCTGAAAATGAACCAAAGTTACAAGCAAGCACTAGCTGAAGGCCAAGCACCTGTTATCAAAAAAGCGCCTGAGGATGATGTGCTACTTCATAGTCATTTATAGGATACTATTTTAACGAAAATCGCGGTAATGTCCGCGCTTTTTGGTTTATTGTTCAAGTGCATAGAGTTATGCACTTTATATTTGATGCCTCAAAAGTATGATGGTTGTGGCGTAAAGAGCCGCTCGTCATTTGAGTATCATAACTACGCGTCATTCCTCGTTTCGCGAGCTTGCGCAACATCTAAAGCTTAAACATCAACCCGTTCTAGTCATTTTGCAGTTTATCTAAAGGGATTAAACCATGATAGGCATAGTAGCCTATGGGGCCTAAAAATAAGCTTAGCAGGCACCATAAACATTTTTTGTTAGTGCTGAGATTAACTTGGCTCTTAAATACTCGAGCTGCGAATAAGCAATGCAGTAGGGCTAAACCGATGAGCATCGCTATGATTATAATATCCGTATTATCCAAGTACTTTATCCCTGTAATTCATCGTGATGATTTAGCATAAAATGTTAAAAAGGATTTACTCACTTTACCTAAGTGAGAGCTACTTTACGTGAACATTTTACCGATTGCTATGGGGTATATAAAAATAAACGTTAATTCTTATTTACTTATAGAAGTTCCTAACAAGTAATTTGGGGTATTACCAGACTGCCAGATCACATATTTAGTCATGGCATGTTGAAATATGTCAGTGCTTGTTAGCTCAGTTAACCATGCCATAAGCCGTGGGAAATCCCCGTTCAAATCCCGTTTGGCATCCACCGCAGTAAATTGGCGGATAAAAGGCATAATGGCAAAATCAGCAAGGCTTAACGCAGGGCTGATAAGATAAGGATGTTGCTGAAGCTGTGCTTCGAGTCGTACCAGAAAAGTGCTGGCCTTGGCGAAATAATCCGCCTGCGAGTATTCTGGATACCGGTCTGCATATTTGTACTTATCCAGCCAAGGTTTAAATTCAACATCATTTTGCACAATAAGCTCATTAATCAGGCTTTGCGCTGAGGTGGTTTGTCCGAGTAACTGCTGTGCGGCTGGCGAGTCAGCCTTATGCAGTCCCCAGATCATAATATCCAAGCTCTCAGCAATCACCTCTCCAGTAGGGAGCTGCAATATGGGCACTGTGCCCTTGGGGGAGATGGCTAACATCTCCGCGGGTTTCGCTTTAAGGGTGATTTCTCTCACTTCCACTTGGCATTGGCCGAGCAATAGCCCAAGTCTAGCGCGCATAGCATAAGGACAGCGGCGAAAACTGTAGAGTATGGGTAAGGGCATAGTCTTATTCCTTAATACAATGATAAAAACGATTTAGTCACGACTGTGGGTTAAAAGTCGGCAATAGTAGTGACTTTAAAACAGAAATACTGCGTTTATTACTGATTATTCCACCGTTTGCCTGTAAATAAGCAATGACCTTGGTTTTTGTCTGTGTTTATCCGACTGTGACTCAGGTAGAATTTCGCCCTATTTTTGCGACCTAGCTTAGGCTTGGGTGATTATTGGTTAATGCACTGGAAATTAAGTTCCAGCCAGCAGTTGAGGGTGTTATGTCTAACGTTGTTGTTTGTGCTTTATATAAGTTTGTTTCATTACCGCATTTTGAGTCGCTGCGTGAGCCACTCCTGTCCATGATGGAACAGGCCGAGATTAAAGGCACATTGTTGCTGGCAAGTGAGGGAATTAACGGCACAGTGGCCGGCACTCAAGCGGCTATCGACGCACTGCTGGCTTGGCTGAATAACCAAAATGGCCTTGAAAACATCGTTTACAAGTTATCCTTTGACGACGAAATGCCTTTCTACCGCACTAAGGTGAAGCTCAAAAAAGAAATCGTCACCATGGGCGTCGAGGGTATCGATCCGCTTAAAGTGGTGGGCACTTACGTTAAGCCACAGGACTGGAACGCGCTGATTTCCGATCCTGAAGTCATCCTAGTGGATACCCGTAACGACTATGAAGTGCAAATCGGCACCTTTAAAAATGCCATTAACCCCGTGACCGAAACCTTTAGAGAATTCCCTGAATATGTGAAGCAGAATCTCGATCCTGCCAAGCATAAAAAAGTGGCGATGTTCTGCACTGGTGGTATTCGCTGCGAAAAATCAACCGCTTATTTAAAAGAGCAAGGCTTTGAAGAAGTGTATCACCTCGAAGGTGGCATCCTTAAATACCTTGAAGAAGTCAAACAGGAAGAAAGCCTGTGGGAAGGCGAATGTTTTGTCTTCGATAATCGTGTGGCGGTCGACCATGATTTAAAGAAAGGCCAATACGATCAATGCAATGCTTGTCGTATGCCAATCACTGAAGCGGAAAAACTATCCCCAGCTTATGTGCAAGGCGTGAGTTGCCCACATTGTATTGATAAGATTTCTGAGGAGCAGCGAAAGCGTTTTGTTGAACGTGAACGCCAAGTGAATTTAGCTAAATCCCGTAATGAGGCTCATATTGGTAGTGATGTGAATCATGTGATTGAAGCCCGTCGACAAAAGAAAGAAGCACTGCGCAAACAAGCTGCAGAGAAAAACAAAACCAAGCAAGCTAACACTTAACGTATGCACAGCTAAGGTGATGCTGTTCAATTATGGACAGCCTCACTTTTTTTACCGGACGATTATGCAGCAGAAATGGCAAACTAAAGGCTGTCAAAAGGAAGGGCAGGCAAGCTCTGGCCCTTACTTTCTGTCATGATAGCCGCTTGTCACCTGAGTCAAATGGCGACATGTCACTCCTCGTTTCGTAAGCACGAGCTTGCTAGAACGATCAAAATTTAATTCTGAATGTCTTAAAGAATGTCCTATATGGCAAAATCGATTGGTCGCGCTAATGATAAAAATGACCACTGGTTATCTTTAATGAACATCCGCCCCATTAACGGGGCGGTAAAGCATTTACCAATGGACTTTGCCAATATTTAAGAGTGTTCAACCTAATATTAAACGTTATGACGTTTGCCTGAGCGTTTCAGTTTTTCTGCTTCTAGCTTAGCGGCTTTCTCGGCGGCTTTTTCAGCCAGAATGCGTTCCACTTCGGCTTTTTCGATTTCAGCCATCGCTGGGGTTTCGAGGGATAATAGGCCAATTCGACCAGAGCGGTAATCGTGTAACACGACTTCCGAGGCTTTATGTAAATCGATGCGACCACCGGGACGCAGGGCACCGCGTTTACGGCCGATTTCTTCGAGTAACGCCATATCATCCTTAGGTAACTCGCTGATGTTATAACGCTCGCAAATTTCCTTCGGGTACGCCTTTAAGAAATAACCAGCGGCAAACAGTGCCACATCTTCGTATTCCATGGCGGTATCTTTAATGGCACCCGTGACGGCGAGGCGATAGCTACTAGCTTCGTTATCGACTTTAGGCCATAAAATCCCTGGCGTGTCCGAGAGCACTATGCCATTACGTAGATTAATACGCTGCTGGCTTTTGGTGACGGCGGGTTCGTTACCGGTTTTGGCGATAACGCGACCGGCTAAGGTGTTGATAATGGTGGACTTACCCACGTTTGGGATCCCCATGATCATAGTGCGAATATCTTTTTCAGTTTTATCGCGACTCGGTACTAACTTACGACAAAGATCCGGCAGCATTTTCAACATACCCGGTTGCAATGTGGTAATCGCTGTGGCTTTTACCCCTTGTTCACGCTCAAGATATTCAATCCACTGGGCGGTAATGTCGGGATCGGCTAAGTCGGATTTATTCAGTAGCTTAATACAAGGTTTGTCGCCGCGAAGCTTTGACACCATGGGGTTTTCACTACTGTAGGGAATACGGGCGTCCAGCACCTCAATTACTAGATCGACCTGAGGCATAGCCTCTTCGATCTCTTTGCGTGCCTTGTGCATGTGCCCCGGATACCATTGAATTGCCATGATAGCGCCTTGTTCTAAATGACCTAAAGACGGCTATTCTACCTTGAAGGCGACGAATGTCATAAAAAAAGCGCCCGAAGGCGCTTAATTGCTTAATCTTGATGCGAATTTGGGCATATATTGCTTAAAGTACGCCTAGCTCGCGTAATCTTTCCATTAGGTAGCTGTCGGCGGTATAACGCTCAGATAGCACGACCGAAGGTTTAGGGTGTAAGAATAAGGGCAGTGAAATACGCGACTTAGTCTTATCTGTGCCTTCTGGGTTAATCACGCGGTGTGAGGTCGATGGGAAGTAACCACCCGAGGCTTCCTGCAACATATCACCAATGTTGATGATAATATTGCCAAAATCACTTGGCACATCTAACCAAGAGCCGTCTTTGGCTTTGACTTGCAACCCTGGCTCGTTGGCCGCGGGCAGCACAGTGATAAGGTTAATATCTTCGTGGGCCGCTGCGCGAATAGCGCCCATTTCTTCATCGCCTGTCATCGGTGGGTAATGCAGAATGCGCAGCAGGGTTTTGTGGCTGTCGGCAATCATTTCTGGCAGTGGGATAGAGAATTTGGCTTTTACCTCGTCTGGTGAGTAGGTTTCAATCCACTCTAACAGTTCAGAGGCTAGCGCATTGGCTTTTTCATAGTAAGCCAGAATATTGGTGCGCAAAGAATCTGGAATACGACCCCAAGGGTACACGTGGTAATACTCTTTGATGTCTTTAACCGTGTGGCCTTTTGCTGTTTCAGAAATCGACGCGGGGAAAAAGCCATCGTGGGTTTCACGATTGAACATAAACTCGTTCTTAGCGTCAGAATTGAAAAAGGCTTGCCACTCAGCGTAAATGTTTTCGACCAGCTCTTTATCGATAGGGTGGTTAGAGAGCACACCAAAGCCCGTTTCACGTAGGGATTCGACAAAGCGTTTGGCGCTATCGGCTGCGCGATAATCAATGGTTTCTAATTTCATATTGTTTCTACTTGTTATATATGGTTGTTAACCAAACACTTTCTAAGGATAAAGGTAAGGAGTCATTGCCACTTATCTCATTATCGGTATGGTGCGCTAAGCCCTAGTGCAAAGCGGCCAAAATAGAAAGCATTTGGGTAGAGAATTGACCCGCAGCAAGTGTAGCTTTGCACTTTGCTTGGTGCAAACACTCAAGACGATGGACTGAGATTACTGCTGAATTTTCCTCCAGTTATTTAAGCAATGGCTCAATCAACAGGATTTTATCGACTAAAGCGGCTACTATGCCAAAAAGCCAATTCAGGCCGAGGCGCAATAAACCTAAGGAATAAACGGTCTTATGCAGGCGAATACCTTAGGAGCTAAAGGAGACTTTTATGAACAAACTGACTGATTTTGAACGCTATGTCATAGAAGAAAAGGGCACTGAACGTCCCTTTAGCGGTGAGTACTATAAACATGACGCCAAAGGCGTGTATTTGTGCAAAAAATGCCATGCGCCGTTGTATCGCTCAGAAGATAAGTTTAATGCCCACTGTGGTTGGCCAGCCTTCGATGATGAAATTCCGGGCGCAGTGAGTCGTCATGTCGACGCCGATGGTCGCCGTACCGAAATCGTGTGTAGTCAGTGTGGCGGTCATTTAGGCCATGTGTTTGAAGGGGAATATTTAACGCCGAAGAATATTCGCCACTGCGTTAATTCTGTCTCCATGGTATTTCAAGCGGCCGATGAGGCGGCTGCATCGACGCATAACACAGCCTTTGCCACCTTTGGTGCGGGCTGTTTTTGGTGTGTTGAAGCGATTTTTAAGAGCCTTAAGGGCGTGCTGAACGTCAGCTCAGGTTACGCGGGCGGCGAGGCGAGCGATGCCGATTATAAGTCGGTGTGTTCGGGATTAACTGGGCATGCCGAAGTGGTGCACATCGAGTTTGACCCCGCGCAAATCAGCTTTACGACGCTGCTGCAGGTGTTATTTGAGAGTCACGATCCCACCACGCTTAATCGCCAAGGCAATGATAAAGGGCCGCAGTATCGCTCCGTCGTCTTTGCCCACGATGCGGCGCAGATTGAAGAGACCAATGCCATGATTGCCAAATTAACCGAGGCAAGGGTATTTGATGCGCCGATAGTGACCCAAGTGGTGGCTTTTGAGTCATTTTATCCCGCTGAGGATTACCACAATGACTATTTCGCCCTGCATGGCGAGCAGCCCTATTGCCAAATTGTGGTGCGGCCAAAGGTTGAAAAGATCAGAGCCATTTTTGCAGAGCTACAAGCATAGGCTTAATGTGCGACCAAAATGACGGATAAAAAACGCCACCGATTAGGGTGGCGTTTCCGTTAATTGCTTGCCTGATAGGCTGAAGACTCAGTGCATTAACGGGATTGCGCTAACCACTCGGCATATTGTTTTGCGTAATAACTGACAATTAAATCGGCGCCGGCACGCTTTAACCCTATAAAGGTTTCGGTGACGACGGCGCGCTCATCGAGGGCGCCCGCCAGTGCGGCAAACTTAATGCCGGCATATTCGCCGCCGACTTGATAAGCCGCTAAGGGAAGGTGGGTTTCTTGTCTTAGGCGACTTAACACATCCAAATAGGGCGTGCCGGGTTTCACCATCAAAATATCCGCGCCTTCCTCTTCATCGAGCAGCGCTTCGAGCAAGGCTTGGCGACCATTGGCGTAATCGAGTTGGTAGCCTTTACGGTTTCCACTAAGTTCACAATCCACCGCGGCCCTAAAAGGCCCATAGAAGGAGGAGGCGAATTTGGCTGCATGGGCCAAAATGGCAATGTGTTCAAATCCTGCCTCATCCAGTCCTTGGCGAATGGCTTTTATCTGGCCGTCCATCATCGCCGATGGCGCCAGCATATCGGCTCCGGCTTTGGCGGCGGTAATGGATTGTTTGACTAAGTTAGCCACGGTTTGATCGTTACAGACTTCGTCATGGTGCAATACGCCGCAGTGTCCATGGTCGGTATATTCACAAAAACAAATATCGGGGATCACCATTATCTCTGGCGCGGCGGTTTTGATGGTGCGGATCATCCGTGCGAGTAAGCCATTGTCATCCCAAGTGTCGCTGCCCTGTGCATCTTTGGTGTGGGAAATACCAAAGGGCATCACATAGCGGATCCCTAGGGCGTAAAGCCTTTGGATTTCATCGGCAAGCGCACTTTCGGGCAGACGGCAGATCCCCGGTAAGGTTGAAATGGGTACGGCTTGGTTGATGTGCTCTTCAATAAAAAGTGGGTGAACTAAGTCGCTTAGGGAAATCTGGGTTTCACGCACGAGATCACGCATGGCTTCAGTGCGGCGTAGGCGTCTTAAACGGCGAAGAGGTTTGAGGGATTTTTCTTGTGTACTGCTCATTGAATTTCCTTATTAACAGTGTAAAAGCATCACGCGAAGTTTCGCGTCAAAGGGAGAGAGTTAAAACGATGCTTAGGTTGTACTTGTTGGTGCTTTAGTGAACTTGATTAAGTGAGACAAAAGCTTCAGCACTGTTTGCTCAGACCTAAAATAGGGCAAAAGTTTCCCTGTATTTGGACCAAGGCCGAAGAGGTTGTTGAGTTAGTGATGGCGATCACAAACCCAGCGCTAAGCCAATCGAGCCATTCACCGCTGTTTTTAAGCCTTTGCTTTCGATTATTTGATGTTATCATTTGCGCCAATTTACACTTGGTATAGTGCAGGATTTCGATAAGTCGCTATTCGTCTGTCCAACTATACCCACAGCGCGGTTTTTATATGACAACACCCCAAGACTCTGTTTGTATTCTCGCCCTCGACACTTGTACCGAAGCTTGTTCGGCTGCCCTGTATTATCAAGGACAGGTTTTTGCTGAGTTAGCCGATGCGCCTCGGGAGCATAGTCAGCGTTTATTGCCTATGGTGGAAGCAGTATTAAAACAAGCCAATGTCGGCTTAGATAAACTGGATGCCATTGCTTACGGCCGTGGGCCAGGCAGTTTTACGGGCATCCGTATTTGTACCAGCATGACCCAAGGTTTAGCCCTAGGGTTAGACTTACCCGTTATCGGCATTTCCACCTTAGCGGCCATGGCACAAATGGCGATTGCTGAGCACGCTGCCGAGCAAGTGCTCTGTTGTATCGATGCGCGCATGGGAGAAGTGTACTGGGGTCAATTTGTTGCCGTCGATGGCATTGCTACATTAGTCGGTAAAGAGGTGGTGAGCGCGCCTGAACAGGTTGAGCTGGCATTCGATCTTAATAAAGCCATTGTCGGCTGTGGCACTGGATTTGATGCCTATCCCGAGTTATTAGCTCTAGGCAGCGGCATTACCTCCTTAGCGGCGGTGAAGTATCCCGATGCCCGAGCCATGTTAGCGCTGGCCGAAGCGGGTATCAAAGCGGGATTAACCACCAGTGTCGATGAACTCGAGCCTGTATATCTTCGTGATACTGTGACATGGAAAAAGTTACCGGGACGTGAATAAACTGTTCATTATTCCCCGTGATACGTTAGAATCTAAAGTGTCTGCATTGGCTCACGATGTAGACATCAAATCTTAGTTAGGCGTTTGTCACAACAGCCTAACAATACTAACTAGGGCTACTAGGATATTAACTGGGCATTTCGATGCAGGTAAATTCGCTTCAAACGAGTTTGACACAAGCGGTTGCGAGTAATCGCCCCGCAGTCATACAGGGAATGTCGCCGACGGAAGCGCCGCGCCCTGTGATTGAGCTCGATGCGGTTTCAGCCTTAGCCCTTGATGATACCGATGAAGGATCGTCACAAAACCTACAATCCAGACTCGGTGCCCAACTCGAATACGAGCAAAGTACCCGAGGACATCAAGGGGCTATCGCCCAATACCTACAAACGCAACATGCCGCCAAACGTGAAGAGATTCAGCAGATGGTGGGTGTGGATATTTATGCCTGATAGTGCGCCTGTGTCTTCTCAATCCCGTTTTACACCTCGTTTAACTGGCGGCCTTCCGAGCCGCGGTTTGTTTATCATCGAACTGATGCTGGCCCTCATTTTGACGCGCATTCCTTATCTGAGTGTGCCTTTTAAGTGGTTAGAGAGCTATTTCCACGAGTTGTCCCATGGGATAGCGACAGTGCTCAGTGGCGGCATAGTGAGTCATATTCAACTCTTTCCCAATGGTGCGGGGTTTTGCTTTAGCCAAGGTGGCTCGCCACTGGTGATTGGATTTGCGGGCTATTTTGGCGCAGCCTGTTGGGGATACCTTATTTATCTGCTGGCGACTTGGCCTAAGGGCATTCGCCTAAGCTTTGCGTTTTTAGGCGGTTTAGTGGTGCTAAGTGGTCTGCTGTGGGGGCGAGATTTGCTCACCTTAGCCATTTTAGCGGTACTGACGATAGTGTTGTTACTGCCGTTAAAACTCAGCAAAAATAAAATCCTCACGCAATTTTTACGCATTATTGGTTTGATGATCATGCTCAATGCGCTGGCAAGCCCAACGGTATTGCTCGGACTCGAAGGGCAGGGCGATGCGGTGCTGCTGGCTGATCGTTCATGGATACCAGCGTGGATTTGGGTCGCCATTTGGTTGTTTTGCAGTATCTGCGCCTTGTATATGGCTTGGCGGCGGGTGGATTCCGCCATCTCTCGTTAATACATCGCACATTAATGCTCCCATGACATCACAAATATTTACAGCCTAAATGGTCAACTTATGCGGCTAATTCTTGGATTTTTTTATATAGACTGCTAGCTTAAGTCTTCGGTATCCAAGGAGAATTATTATGAAAAAAGTCACACTCATCGCCAGTATGCTGATTGCTGGTCTCTGTTCAGGTATGGCCAATGCAGATGAAGCATTAGATAAAGCCATTAAAAGTGATTTTCGCCAAGCCAAAAACGCTAGCCGCGATATTTATCGTCACCCCGCAGAAACCCTTACATTTTTTGGTATAACCCCAACACAAACCGTGATTGAACTTTGGCCAGGTAATGGCTGGTACACTGAAATCCTTGCCCCTTATCTTGCGCCTAAGGGACAATATATTGCCGCCAGTTTCGAAACTACCCCCAGCACGGACACCCCTGGTAATCGCTATCGCGCCAATGCGGGCGTGAAATTCGATACTTGGATGACGGCCAATAAAGCCTTATTTGGTAATGCGAAAATGGTGGTTCTCGACCCTCCAGCCAAAATGAATTTAGGTGCCGATGGCAGTGCTGACTTGGTATTAACTTTCCGTAACTTACATAATTGGGCTTCAAGCGACCAGCTCGAAAACGTGTTTGCCGCTTCTTACAAAGTGCTTAAAGATGGCGGTGTATTTGGCGTCGTCGAACATAGAGCCAATAAAGGCATGAATATGAGCACGGGCTATATGGATCAAGACGAGATGATCGCGCTGGCCAAAAAGGTCGGTTTTACCTTAGCCGAAAGCTCCGAAATCAACGCCAATCCGAAAGACACTAAGGACTATGCCAAGGGAGTATGGACGTTGCCACCTTCCTTTGCTTTAGGTGATACAGATAAAGAAAAATACCAAGCAATTGGTGAGAGTGATCGCATGACGCTCAAATTTGTCAAAAAATCCCGCTAATCACCTGACATTAGAGGCAATATGTGGCAATCTTTCGCCCCCAAAAATCAAGTCGAGTTTGTGTTACCCCATATCAAGCTGAGTGGTCGATTATGGGGAGCGAAAGATAAGCCATTATTGCTCGCGTTGCATGGCTGGTTAGACAATGCCAACAGTTTTGAGCCTCTCGCTGAGTATTTGTCAGATTACCAAATTCTTGCCATAGATTGGCCCGGTCATGGTTTTTCGGCGCATCGGCCGGGACATTACCCATTACACTGGATTGACTATTTATACGATCTCGATGCGTTACTGGCGATTTTGCCACAAAAGCCACTGGCTATTATTGGGCATTCATTAGGGGGGATTATCGCCTCTGCGTATACGGCAGCATTTCCAGAAAAGGTTAATAAGCTGATTTTAATTGAGGCCTTAAGTCCCTTATATGAGTCAGCAACCCAAGCCAAATCGCGGCTGAGGAAAAGCTTTTACCAACATGAGAAATTTTTAGCGCAAAAACACAAACGGATGAGAGTCTACGATAGTCTGGAAACGGCAGTTAAGGCTAGAGTGCATTTAACCGGATTGGCCGAACCGTGGTGTCGACTATTACTTGACCGCAATATGCAAGCGACTTCTGATGGAGTTGTTTGGCGAAGTGATCCAAGACTAAGGCTCGACTCGCCAATGCGACTGACCTTTGAGCAAGTCGATGCTTTAATGCAAAATATTTCGGTGGTTACCTTACTCATCTGCGGCAAACAAGGTTTTAGCCAATTACATACGGCGCTACCTAAAGCAAGGAAATGGTTCAGCAATTTGTCTGAACATATGCTTGAGGGGGACCATCATGTGCATATGGATAATGCGCAAGCGGTTAGTCAGTTAATCCAACGTTTTGTCGAATAATGGCTTTTACTAACATAAAAAAGACACTAGGTTTTTTGTTTCTTTTATGTGATGATGATCAAAATTAAAACGCCCGTATGATTTATCCGGGTAAATCAATAACAATAAAATGTAAGTCGGTATTTTAACTCGGTATTTGTCGAGTATTGGCGGTAGTAAGGGTACCGTATCCGCAGTTGTGGGGATTTAGGAGAAAGTAGTGGATCAGCCTTGGATTAAACATTTACCAAAAGATGTGCCTGCTGAGATTAATGTGGATCAGTATTCATCGCTTATCGATATGTTCGAGACCGCGGTGGCTAAGTATGCGGATCAACCTGCATTTATCAACATGGGGGCCACGCTAACTTACCGTAAACTTGAAGAAAGTAGCCGTGCTTTTGCTGCTTATTTACAAAATGAATTGAAGCTACAAAAGGGCGATCGTGTCGCACTGATGATGCCCAATCTGTTGCAATATCCTATTGCGTTGTTTGGGGTATTACGTGCTGGTATGGTGGTGGTTAACGTTAACCCACTTTATACCCCGCGAGAGCTCAAACATCAGTTGATTGACTCGGGCGCCAAAGCCATTGTTGTGGTGTCTAACTTCGCCCGCACCTTAGAAGAAGTGGTCGATCAAACGCCCGTGAAAAGTGTCATTATCACTAGTTTAGGCGATCAACTAAGTGCGCCAAAACGCACCTTAGTTAACTTTGTTGTTAAATATATTAAAAAACTGGTGCCTAAATACGATCTACCCCATGCCCTTTCGATGCGCGAAACCTTGTCAAGAGGTCGCAGAATGCAGTATGTCAAACCCGTAATCACTGGGGGTGACCTTGCCTTTTTGCAATATACTGGTGGTACGACTGGGGTTTCAAAGGGCGCCATGTTAACCCACCGTAATGTGGTGGCAAACGTGTTGCAGGCCAACGGTGCTTATTCTCCGGCACTGCGGGATGGTACTGAATTTGTTGTAACTGCATTACCGCTTTACCATATTTTTGCCTTAACAGTGAATTGCTTACTGTTTTTACATAAGGGCAGTCAGAACCTCTTAATCACTAACCCTCGGGATATTCCAGGGTTTGTGGCTGAACTCAAGAAATATCCTTTTACCGCCCTGACAGGTGTTAACACCCTGTTTAATGCCTTAGTGAATAGTAGTGATTTTGCTGAGCTGGATTTTTCTCGCCTCAAATTATCCATTGGTGGTGGTATGGCAGTGCAAAAAGCCGTGGCCGATAAATGGCAGAGCATCACTAAAACCCGTTTACTTGAAGGTTATGGGTTAACTGAAGCCTCGCCCCTGTTAACATGCTGTCCCTATAACTTAGACGGTTATAACGGTTCTATCGGTTTTCCTGCGCCATCTACACTCATTCAAGTGCGTGATGATGCGGGTAATGTGTTGCCCCAAGGCGAGACAGGTGAGCTATTTGGCAAAGGCCCACAGATCATGAAAGGCTATTGGCAGCGTCCAGAAGAGACCGCCAAAGTGATTGATAAAGACGGCTGGCTCGCCACGGGCGATATTGGTTATATGGATGAACAGGGTTTCTTCTATATTGTTGATCGTAAGAAAGACATGATTTTAGTTTCTGGCTTTAACGTCTTCCCCAATGAAGTGGAAGAGGTTGTTGCTTTACATCCTAAGGTGATAGAAGTTGCGGCAGTAGGGGTTCCTAATGATGCGAGTGGCGAGTTAGTGAAGGTGTTTGTGGTGGCGAAAGATAAATCTTTAACCGCTGAAGACATCATTAAGCATTGCCGAGTGCATTTAACGGGATATAAAGTGCCGAAGCTGGTAGAATTTAGGGACGAGTTACCTAAAACCAATGTGGGTAAGATCTTGCGACGAGAACTGAGAGACGAAGTCAAGCGCGCGTAAGATTGAAGCCGGCAATAAGCCGGCTTTTGTTTTTATGGATGTGATTATCCCACAGGAACTGGAGAAGAATTTGTCAGTGTTTCACTATGTGAGCGACGAAGCGAGCCTCAATGACCTCGTCGCTCAATATCAACAGAGCGCAGTACTGGTATTAGATACCGAGTTTGTGCGCACACGTACGTATTACGCTAAGCTTGGCCTGATCCAAGCCTATGATGGTAACACCTTAGCTTTGATTGACCCTGTGGCTTTGCCCAATCTCGGTGCATTTTGGGCTTTGTTAGATAATCCAAACATTATCAAGCTAGTACATTCCTGCAGTGAGGATTTAGAAGTCTTCGCCCATTATGGCCAGCGCCAACCTACGCCCTTATTTGATAGCCAAATTGCGGCTTCATTATGCGGTATGGGCCATGGCTTAGGTTATGCCAAGTTAGTCGAAACCTGCTTAGGTGAAGTGATTGATAAAGGTGAGTCACGCACCGACTGGATACGTCGTCCCTTAACCGAGGCGCAACTTAGCTACGCCGCTAATGATGTGTTGTATCTTTATCAACTTTATCCGCAACTCGCCGACAAGCTTAAAGCGCAAGGCCGTTTAGATTGGCTTTATGAAGAAGGCGAGCGGATGACTGAAGGGCGTTTAGCTCCTCCCGATCTCGAGACTGCATACCTTAAAGTAAAAAACGCATTTCAATTAACCGAGCCTCAATTGGCTTACCTTAAAGTGCTGGCTAAATGGCGTTTAGAAAAAGCTTTGGCACGGGATTTAGCCTTAGGCTTTGTGATTAAAGATCATGGTTTAATTGCGCTAGCGAAAAAACAGCCTAAAAGCATGAGTGATTTGTTTAAATTGAACGATTTAACTGAGCAGGAAAAACGCATCCATGGTAAAGATATTTTACGGATAATGCAGACTGCTGACTTAAACAATCCGCCGGAGCTAGTTGATGTTTTAGCGCTTAAACCGGGTTATAAATCCGCTTTTAAGACCATTAAAACCTGTTTAACCGAACTCTGTGAACAACATGCCATTCCGGTGGAAATGCTGGGCTCTAAACGTCATATTCATGAGTATTTACAATGGCGTTGGGATACACAGCAGGGCGAATTGCCGACGGTGTTAAATGGCTGGCGCGCAGACATTGCGGCCGAATCGTTGGCAAAGCTTGAAGTTTAAGTTTTACTGATTAGGCGCCAATATTTTGCTTTTAACATTTCGGTTTTGACCTAAGATTTGATGCCTAAATTCGCATTTAAGGTGTTAGGCCTTGATTTTACCCCAGCTAAAGCATGGGGGTAGGAGAAAGGCGCAGCAGAACGCGTCATCCCCATTTGAGGATGACGCCAACGCTCGACTTATCTGTCTGGCAACGTCACGTTAAGTTCGAGTACCGACAAGTTATCGTCATTCTGATCTAATTGCACTGAAACTTGATCATCCGAAATCTGCACATACTTGCGGATCACGGCGATGATTTCTTGCTTCATCTGCGGGAAATAGTCAGGTGTGTCGCGTTGTCCACGCTGATGGGCCACAATAATTTGTAGTCGCTCTTTTGCCATTACCGCGGTGCTAGGCTTTTTCTTGCTTTTGAAATAGTCGAGTAAAGACATAATTAGCTACCAAATATCCGTTGTAAGAAACCTTTTTTCTCTTCCGTAATAAAGCGTACTGGGACATCTTCACCCAATAAACGCGCGACAGTGTCACTATAAGCGGCGCCTGCATCACTTTCTTGATCGATAATCACAGGTACTCCGGAGTTTGATGCCTTGAGTACGGATTGTGATTCAGGGATAACACCAAGCAAATCAATGGCAAGGATTTCTTTTACATCGTCAACACTTAACATTTCGCCCGATTTTACCCGACTTGGAGAATAACGAGTCAACAGTAAGTACTCTTTTATCGGCTCTAAACTGAGTTCTGCGCGGCGTGACTTACTTTGCAGCATTCCTAGAATACGGTCAGAGTCGCGAACCGAGCTTACTTCAGGGTTGGTCGTCACAATGGCGATATCGGCAAAATACAATGCCATCATCGCGCCTTGCTCAATACCTGCAGGGGAATCACAGATAATAAATTCAAATTCTTTGGCTAAATCGTCAAGCACACGGCCCACGCCTTCTTTTGTTAGGGCGTCTTTATCACGAGTTTGCGAGGCTGGCAGTACAAACAGTTTTTCACAGCGTTTATCTTTGATAAGTGCCTGATTTAAATTCGCTTCACCGTTGATGACATTGACAAAGTCATAGACGACGCGGCGCTCGCAGCCCATGATCAGATCCAAGTTACGCAAGCCTATATCGAAATCGATAACAACAGTTTTATGCCCTTGTAGTGCAAGTCCAGTTGCAATCGCCGCACTGGATGTGGTTTTACCAACACCACCTTTACCTGAAGTGACAACAATAATTTGTGCCATGTTTCTCTCTATCCTTTTTTGTGCCATTTAGAGGGGCAATGATTCAACGATAAGCGACTCGCCATTTAAGCGAATGCAGCCGCCTTTATCTGAGCTATGTTGTTGTAGATTTTCAGCGAGCCAATATTGCCCTGCTATTGAAACTAATTCTGCCTCGAGGGAATGAGCAATGATTACCGCGCTGCTGTCGCCAGCTGCGCCCGCCATGGCCTTTCCTCGTAACGCACCATAAATATGAATGCTACCATCGGCGATGACTTCTGCGCCATTACCTACCGCACCAAATATGATTAAATCGCCATTTTTTGCATAGACCTGCTGACCTGAGCGGATATTTTGCTTCAAAATCTTAGTTTGACGCGGTGCTGGTGGAGGGGCGACGCTTTGTTTACCCGCTTTGACTATGGCAAGTCCGAGTGTTTTAGCTTGGTTGCTTAGGACGTTAGTTGCACCAGTAATTCCTACAATAACTAACTGGCGGGAAAGTAATAACTCTTTTAAGCCCTGTAAATTAAAATCGTTATCTTGAATGGCGCTGAGGTTGACGACTAAAGGGGCACCCAGAAAAAATTGGGGAGCTTGTGCCAATTTGCTATCTAATTCAGCCATGACAGCATTTAAATCGCTGTTATTAATATGAAGCACTGAAAGAGTAAAAGAAGCGCCTTTTAACTCTAAGCTAGGTTTTGACATCCCGGCACTATTCTCCAGAAATCATCAGTCGGTTCGCTGATTTGCAATTAAATTACTAGGCGACCATGTTATAGTGTGCCCCATTGACTGGCAAGTTTGAACTATTGGATATTTATACTCTTATGCTATGTGCGGTTTATAAAAGTAGTCGAAAGGCTGACACTTACTTATTTGTAAACAAAAGGGACTGTTTTGACGACGTCCCGCAGGCGTTGTTAGATATGTTTGGTGTGCCTCAGTTAGTGATGGTATTCCCGATTGCTAAGCGTGAATCACTCGGTATTGCCGATATTCATAAGGTCAGAGCAGCACTCAAGGAAAAGGGATTTTATTTACAAATTCCGCCACCGCAGGTTAATTTATTGGCCGAGCACAGAGAAAGCCTTGGGATTCAAGACTAGTCTGTAACTGTGCACAGGGTAACTGCCAAAGACAGTCTTTAAATCTGTTGCAGCATATACAAAGCTCTTCTTGCCCTTAATTCGTAAGGGCAAATCTCCTTCTTTAATGCTCGCCTCTTAAATTTAAGCAGCCGCAGACNGATTTTGTTCGTTCTGGCAAGCACGTGCTCGCGAAACGAGGAATGATGTGTAGTTATTCTACTCAAATGACGAGCGGCTCTTATGACAGAAAGTAAGAGCAAGGGCTTGCCAGACGAACCCTTCGGGCAGCGTTTGGCTGACGTTTCTGCTGCGTTATCGTCCGTTTATGTAGAACAACTACACAGCACGGACTTTGCCTTGCATAAACGCAAGCCAAATTGCTGCAAAAACAACCCTTAAACGTCAACACGCCCTAGTAAGTGGCAACCATTGGGGGAAGGCATCTCGATAATAGTGATTTGCCCAATCATCAAAATATTCATGCCTTCGTCTCACATGTCTTATGGCGCTGAGTCATCAAGGTCTTTCGTCTATAACAATTACCGTGTCTTAATGCGCTGGCAAGCGGTGAATTATTTAGGTGAGTGCGATTATTTAGGCATCTTTGTGGTGCATGTATCGGAGAGAATTAAGCATCCCCACTAAATTGGTGTAAAATGGCCCGCATTGAGCGGATTTTTTATATGAAGATAAGCGTAAACATGGCATTTTGGCAGAATAAAGCGTTAACCGAGTTGACGTCGCAGGAGTGGGAGTCCCTCTGTGATGGTTGTGGTAAGTGTTGTTTAAACAAATTGATTGATGATGAAACTGAAGAGCTGTATTACACCAATGCGGCTTGTCTATTACTCGATCACCAAAGTGCCAGCTGCAAACATTATAGTGACCGTTTTAGCCATGTTCCCCAATGTACTGTGATTACTGCGCAAAATGTCCATGAACTCACCTGGCTACCCGATAGCTGCGCCTATCGCCGTTTGGCATCAGGCAGAGACTTACCAAGCTGGCATCCATTACTTACGGGCTCTAAAGAGGCCATGCACCTTGCGGGCATGTCGATTCAAGGCAAAGTGGTAGATGAGCGCAGGATAAAGGATATAGAAGATCATATCGTGCTGTGGCCGCTTAAAGATCTGGATTAATACCATTCAAGCAGCTTTTATCTGTAATATCAGATAGTAATGAATAAAAAGGAGCAACTAACCATTTCGGTTGATTGCTCCTTTTTTCTATCTAGAGTTTAAAACCAAAGCGTTATTTATCAAGGAATGGTGGCGTTATTGCTGGACCATTGCTCAGTCACGCAAAACAATTTTATCGATTAGATAAAGTCATTCAATAATCGTCACTTTTTCGATAATGATGGGTTCACGGGGCACGTCTTCATGGCCCGCTACTCGCGTGGTTTTTACGCCTTCAATTTGCAGCACAACCTCGAGTCCCGCTGTGACTTTACCAAATACCGCATAACCCCAGCCGTTATTGGTGGGTGCCGTATGGTCTAGAAACTCATTATTGGCAGTATTGATAAAAAACTGCGCGGTTGCCGAGTGTGGCGCATCGGTACGGGCCATGGCGATAGTACCAAATACATTCGATAGGCCTTTGTTGGCTTCGTTGACAATTGGTTCGTGGGTGGGCTTTTCTTTCATTTTGGCGGTAAAGCCACCGCCTTGGATCATAAAGCCTTTGATTACACGATGGAAAATCGTGTGATCATAAAAACCTTCTTTACAGTAACGAATAAAGTTTTTGGCGGTAACGGGGGCGCGCTCTACATCAAGTTCGAGGGTTATATCGCCAAAATTTGTTGTGAAAATAATCATATGCTGCGCTTCTGTTAGTGAGTTATTTGGTGTGAGATCCACTAAGCCAAGGATTAAATGATGGAGATGTTTCACCTTGTGTTTGTTGTTTCTCGGAGCTTTCGCTCACATCGGGTTGTGTTAACCTTGTCGCTTGCTTAGGTTGCGGCTTGGATTTAGCACTACGGTGCTTTTTCGCCTGAGTTGCTTCAAAGGTGCCGGGTTTTCCACTGAAATAGGGCAAGGCTTGAGCTTTTTTATTGGGTTTATGCGCTGATGTAGAAGCCGATTTAGGCACAAAATCGAGAATTGAAATAGGCACCGCTTTTTTAGGCTCAAACCCCTCGATGTGTTTGCGCTCGATAATATGGCCTAAACGGCGCTCTATAGCGCACAGGTTTCTAAAATCATCTTTAGAGACAAAGGATATGGCTTCACCTTGATTGCCCGCGCGGCCGGTGCGGCCAATACGATGGATATAATCATCGGCCTCATCGGGTAAATCGTAGTTAATCACCCGCTCGAGCGCATCGATATCGATACCGCGTGACGCAACACCGGTCGCGACTAAAAAGGAGACTTTACCCGCTTTAAAATCGATAAGTAGTTGCTCGCGCACCGCTTGGCTGCGACCACTGTGAAAAGCCTCCGCGGTAATGCCACGCTTTTCTAACTGGCTAACCAATTTGGCGGCGCCGTGTTTGGTTTGGATAAAAATTAATGCCTGTGCCCAGTTATTCTCTTTAATTAAATGGCTCAATAGTGCGGATTTTCGATCTTTATCAACGGTCGTTAACCACTGCTCAATTTGTGTTGAAGCGGCATTTTTACGACTGATTTCAATCTCAATGGCATCCGGAATAGCGGTTTTAGCCAGTGCTTTGACCTGTTTTGATAAGGTTGCCGAAAATAGCAGGTTTTGCCGCTGCTCAGGCAGCTTTTCAATAATGCTATTAATATCTTCGATAAAACCCATATCGAGCATGCGATCGGCTTCATCCAGCACTAATACGGAGACTTCATCAAAGCGAATGGCTCTTTGAGTATACATATCCAGCAAACGCCCAGGCGTTGCAATGAGCAGATCAACCCCTTCAATCAGACGTTTTTTTTGCGGCGCAGCATCAACGCCGCCGTACATGGCCATGGCCGTCAGCGGCAGGTACTTGGCATATTGATTGATGTTTTGTTCAACTTGTAGCGCCAGTTCCCGAGTGGGGGTAAGAATGATGGTACGTACCCGTTTAGGCCGAATTTTGGGTGCGTCAGCAAATCGATGTAGCAACGGCAATACAAAACTAGCCGTTTTACCTGTACCGGTTTGAGCCGCGGCTAGCACATTTTTCCCCGCAAGAATGCTGGGAATGGCCTGAGCTTGTATTGGCGTAGGGCTTTGGTAACCCAGTTCAGTCACGGCTTTGATAAGCGCGCTGTGTAATCCAAGTTGGGTGAATGGCATTGAGGATCTCAACTAAATGATTTATTGGCAAACTGTTGGCGTGGCGCAAACAGCGAAGCAGGTCGCTATTATAGCAGTAGCATTGTTGAAATAGGGGATTATCTCAACTTTGCGGTTAGTTCGAGGGGTTAATAAATGGGCTTACAAATTTGTAACTGGGCATGTATTAGATATTAACATTGCTGCAATTAGGCGGCTGATATGATTAACTAAAGTAATGTTAAATACGCCTGACGAGCGAGCTTTCAGGCGTTATCGCCAAATTCAATACGCCTAGCATTCGTTTTACCAGCTTGCTTAGGGTAAGCATTACAACAACGCGTTGGTATAAATATAAAAAGGACAATAAAGAATGAGAAAAACCACCCTATCCCTTGCGATATTGTTATCGTTCACCGGCCTTGTAGGCTGCCAATCCCAATCAGACCAAACCTCGCCAAGTAAAGTGGTTAGTGGTGAAGTTAGCACGGTTTCTTTTGCGCAGTTTAGTAATGCTTTTATCGATGATTTGTGGCAATTATCACCAACATGGGCGCTATATAGCGGCAAGCATGTTAATGATGGCTATTTAGAAATCCCCAATGAAGCTAGCCGTGTTAAGACACTTGCCTTTGTAAAAACCCAGCAGGCGAAGCTGAAACAGTTTGAAATTAAGTCTCTGAGCTCTAACGAAACCATCGATTATCATTTGATTGATAACCTGCTAAACAGCATGGCGTGGGATATCACTGACTTTAAATCTTGGCAATGGGATCCCTCTAGCTATAACGTGGCGGGCGGTTTTGCACAAATCATCAATGAAAACTTTGCGCCGCTGGATGACAGATTACGCTCGGTATTGGCCAGGATGGAAAATATCCCAGCTTATTACGCCGCAGCAAGAAGTAATATATCGAAACCAACCCTAGAGCATACGGAACTTGCTGTAATGCAAAACCAAGGTGCGTTTTCGGTATTCTCCGATGATTTATTAAAACAAGTGGCGGATTCCGGTCTGTCGGATGCGGAAAAATCGCTATTTAAATCCCGCTTCGATACGGCAACGAAAGCAATTAATGAACATATTCGTTGGTTAAATACCCAGGTCAGCCAACTTAAAAAAGACGGCGCCCGCAGCTTTAGAATTGGTGAAGAATTATACGAGCAAAAATTTGCCTTTGATATCCAAGCGGGCATGACGGCTAAACAGCTCTATCAAAAAGCCATGGCAGATAAAGATAGGGTCCAAGGTGAAATGGCCAAGATCACCGATAAACTTTGGCCTAAATATTTTACAACGCCAAAACCAAGTGATAATAAAATCGCCATCCGCCAATTAATTGATAAATTGTCGACTGAGCACGTTAAACGCGACGACTTTGTTAGCGAAGTCCGTAAACAAATTCCTGAGTTGATTGAGTTTGTAAATCAAAAAAAATTAGTGACTTTAGACCCAAAAAAACCATTAGTGGTTCGTGAAACTCCTGAGTATATGCGTGGTTATGCTGGAGCGTCGATTAGTGCCCCTGGCCCCTATGATAAATTAGGCAATACCTATTATAACGTCACGCCACTCGATGGTATGAATGATGAATCCGCTGAAAGCTATTTACGCGAATATAACCATTGGATATTACAGATTTTAAATATCCATGAGGCGATTCCAGGGCATTACACTCAATTAGTGTATTCCAATGAATCGCCAAGCTTAGTGAAAAGCTTATTTGGTAATGGCGCAATGGTCGAAGGTTGGGCTGTTTATACCGAACGCATGATGCTTGAAGAGGGTTATGGCAATTTCGAGCCTGAAATGTGGTTGATGTATTACAAGTGGAATCTACGTGTTATCTGTAACACGATCTTGGATTACAGCATTCATGTTAAAGACATGACTGAAGATCAAGCCATCAGCCTGATGATGGATGAAGCCTTCCAGCAACGAGCTGAGGCTGAAGGCAAGTGGCGCCGTGCTACCCTAAGCCAAGTACAGCTGACCAGTTACTACTCGGGTTACCGTGAAATTTACGATTTCCGCGAAGAATATAAGCAGCTCAAAGGTAAGGATTTTGATCTCAAAGCATTCCATGAGAAGTTTTTAAGCTATGGCAGTGCGCCAGTGAAATATATTCGTCAGTTAATGCTAGAAAAATAAGCCAATAATTGAAAGGGTGCCATCAATGGCGCCTTTTCACTGGCTGTTTTGATATACATTGCGTGGATGAATACGTCTGAATTGATACAACGATTAATTTAGGCCATACAGCAGATTCTGTACGGCCTTGTTATAATTGTTCTTTCTGGAAGGCTGTTTTCGGTATTATTTTTTGTTGGGTAACTCAGCCATAATAGCTAATACATCTTCGTATGAAATGTTAAACTCTCGAGAAAGGTTAATAATTTTAGTCTTATAGGTTTGAATATTTTCTTGCTGTGCAAGTTGGTGTTTCTTTTCTTCAACTAGTTCGTTAACAGTTTCTTGCAATATTAATAAGCGACGTAAACTGTAATCAAGGGATTTGATGTATTTCCCCATTTGTTGTTTATTACGGGCTTGCTCAAGATCCGTTGAGACTTTTTTCTCATATCCATATTCATCGAGTGCAGCGATAGCGCTTTGCAAATCTAGATCAGTTGTCATTTGGTGTTCACTTTATTACGAGACGTTGAGAAGCGAAAGAATGAATGCCTTAACCCAAGAGGGTATCACAAGCATTTTACTATCGCAGATTATAATGTTTATGCCAATGCTGACCAAGTATTAAAGTGCTAAAACCAATAAAAAGCTGGTTTTCTCATAGTACTTGTCGGCGTCTACAATAATGAGTAGTCTAAACTTTTCGCCAAGTGGAGATTGAAATGCTTGATCTATTACCCGATTTGTTTGATCACTATCCATCCAAACTCACTTTGTTGCCGCTAGCGTTTCGTGCTTATGGTGGTAAGAAGTTGTTTTGGGGTGAAGTTGTGACGGTCAAATGTTTTGAAGATAACTCCAAAGTGAAAGAAGTTTTAGCACAGCCAGGTCAAGGGAAAGTGCTTGTTGTTGATGGTGGAGGCTCATCCCGTCGTGCACTGCTGGGAGATTTAATCGCCCAAAGCGCCATGGATAATGGTTGGCAAGGCGTGATTATCAATGGTTATGTTCGGGATGTTGCTAGACTGAATACTTTTAATTTAGGGGTTTATGCCTTAGGCGCGATGCCCATCAAGACTGATAAGAAAGATCAAGGGCAAGTCAATGTGCCTATCGAGTTTGGCAGTGTTACAGTCAAACCCGGTATGATGGTTTATGTTGATGAGAATGGCATTGCCATCAGTGAGGAGTGTTTAAATTTCGCATTTTTAAGTTAAGTTTTTAAATTCAAGATGTTATTGATAAGGATGTTTTCATGAAATTCATTAAGTGGTTTTTAGCCATTCTGGCGACCTTCATTGTCGCTGTCGCCTTATATCTTACTGTTTTCTTTGACCCTAATGATTTTAAACCCGAAATTGTCAACGCTATTAAAAAACAAACTGGGCGCGAGTTAGTAATAACCGATGACTTGTCATGGACATTTTTTCCGACCATAGGGATTAATTTAGGCGGTGTTTCCCTATCTAACCCTGAGGGATTTACCCCAAAATCGATGCTTGAAGTTAATAAAGCCGTAGCTGAGGTTGAGCTTATACCACTGTTTAGCAAGCAAATTGAAATCGCTCAGCTCACTCTTGATGGCGCAAAAATCAATTTGGTCACCCGTAAAAATGGTAGCTCAAGCCTAGATGGCTTAACGGGCAAGAGCACTGAGCTATCTGCTACCCCATCTGAACCAAGTGCTAAAGCACAATTAGCTAGTATCGATGTAGGTGGTATTTCTATTACGAATACGCAAATCAATTTAATTGATGAAGCTAAAGGGCAAACCCAAACCTTAACTTTAAAACAGTTCACTTTGGGGGCATTTTCACTCGATAAATTTGCGCCGATGGCCTACGAATTTGCCGCGACCTTGCCGGATATGACAGTGAGCAGCAAAGGCGAAGGGCAAATCAAGTTAAGTCATGATTTTAATCAGCTGGTGATTGAGAAGCTGGATATTGAGACTCAAGTTGAAGGAGAGGGGATCCCTAATAAAAAATTGACCGCCGAGATTAGTCTAAACAGCCAAATCGCATTAGATAAAAAGCAGTTATCGGCGGACATCAGTAAATTAACGGCAATGGATATCAATGCAGCAGGTAAGTTGACCGTCAATTACGGGAGCAAAGTGCCGAAAATTAGTGCGGATTTCCAACTTGGGGATATTGACCTCGATGCTTTGCTACCAAAATCTGACACTTCAGAAAAACAAACCGCAGCTGCGTCTTCACAGACTCAGGCCGTTGAACCCGATTTAACGGCGCTTAATGGTTTGGATGCGAAGCTAATATTGGCGGTTAAATCGATCAAAGTCGCGAATTTGTCTACGCAAAATTGGTTAATGGATTTAGGCATTAAAAATGGTGAGGTTGATCTTAAGCAGCTAAGTGCAGATCTCTACCAAGGTAAGTTAATGCTCAATGCCCAGGTTGATGCGCGATCAAAAGTGGCAAGTTACCAATTTGATAAGCAAATCTCGGGTGTACAAATTCAACCATTACTTAAGGATGCGGCCAAGCTTGATATTCTGGCGGGAACGGCAAGTTTTAATGTAAAAGGCAAAGGTAAGAGTTTGATTCCTGAACAATTAAAGAAAAACCTCCTCGCGAATGGTCGTTTTGATATCACCGATGGTGCCCTTTACGGTGTCAATATCCCGCAGATGATCCGTAGTGCTCAGGCTAAATTAAAGGGGGATTTGTCTGCGGACACGAAAGAGGAGCGTAAAACCGACTTCTCGAGCCTAACCGGTAACTTCTCCCTTGAACATGGTGTAGCGACAAACCCTGATCTCGCAATGTCTTCACCTTTGCTTAGGCTTGCGGGTAAGGGCAGCGCGGATCTCTTGACGCAAACTCTGGATTATCGGTTAACGACCAGTTTAGTCAATTCCCTTAAAGGTCAAGGTGGCAGTGAGAAAGATGCGCTGGCAGGAATTGATATCCCTCTCGCGATTACCGGTACTTTCCAAAAGCCGGAATATGCCTTAGATACTCAAGCGTTATTAAATAATCAGTTGAAGGAAGAGACTGATAAAGCGAAAGAAAAATTAAAGGATTCGCTACTTAAAAAGTTGGGCGGCTTGTAGGTATGCAAGATTTGCGTGCTCGGTCATCTCCTACGTCAACAGTCGATGTGTGAGCGTAACCGGCAACGTTCTGCTCGAAAGATAACGGCGTATTGAGCCAATAAAAAAGCAGTAACCCAGAGGTTACTGCTTTTTTATGTTGATCTTTATTTTAGATGCAAGACGATTTTATTAACAAATTAAACATAAGGTATTTAGAGTGATTCACACTTAAATGCTTTATGTATTTAAATTGCTTTCATCTACAACCAGTTTCAACACTTGACCGGGTTGAATATATTGTGATGCGGTTAAGCCGTTCCATTCGCGAAGTTCAGGAACAGTCACCTTAAACTTGTTTGCAATTCGTGCGAGTGAATCACCAGCCTTAACTTTGTAGCTGACGGTTCGGATCTGCTCGTTATCGTGTTTTTCTTGTGGTGCAACAATCGTCAATTGCTGACCACTTTGTAATTTGCTGTCTTTGCTTAAATGGTTCCAAGTCATTAATTGTTTGACGCTAACATTATGTGCTTGGGCAATTTGCCACAAACTATCACCGGATTTTACTTTATAGGTCAACTTGTTACCCGAGGTGGCAACAGCGGCCTTTTTAGGTAATTTCTGACTGGTTGATAGGGCATACAGTTGTTTATCATCAGCAGAGACTGGGATAATTAGCGGTCTTCCAGCAATGATATTGTTGTTTTTCATACCATTAGCAGCACGGATCGCATTGATGCTTGTATGATGTTTTTCTGCAATAGACCCTAAACTATCTCCAGGCTTAATCGTATATCTAAGCCAGCTTACACGGGCCTCACTTTCAGTTTCTGCAAGTGCTTTTTTGAACTCTTCAGATTTATCAATGGGTAATACTAAAGTGTGTGGGCCCATTGGTGAGGTTGCCCAGCGATTGTAACCTGGATTGAGCTTTAATAGCTCATTGGTGGTCATATTGGCGAGACCTGCTGCCATGGCTAAGTCAATTTGACTGTCTATATCAACCACTTCGATTGAAGGGCTGTTATCAATGGGTGCCAGAGTAATGCCATATTCATCGGCATGTTTAATCACTTCGGCGAGCGCCAATAACTGTGGCACATAACGTTTGGTTTCTTTAGGGAGATCGAGCGACCAAAAATCGGTTTTAAGACCTTTATCTTCGTTGCGTTTAATCGCATTGAGTACGCGTGACTCTCCTGAGTTGTAGGCCGCAATTGCATAAAGCCAATTATTATTGGTTTTATCGTACAAATATTCGAGCATATCTAGGGCTGCTGTCGTGGATGCAGGCACATCGCGACGGCCGTCATACCACCAGTTCATCTCTAACCCAAAGTGGCTCGCCATCGGGGTGGTAAATTGCCAAAGCCCTGAGGCAGCACTGGCCGAAGAAGCACTGGGATCGAAAGCGCTTTCTATAATCGGTAGCAGGGCTATCTCGATTGGTAGATGGCGTTTTTCAAGTTCTTCGACGATTAAATACATGTAAGGCGCTGCACGCTCAGAAATCAATTCAAGGTGTTTAGGGTTGTTAATGTACCAATCGCGATAATAGTTAACGAGTTTCTTGTCTGGAATGGGTAACTGCATTCCTTGACGAATTCGTTCCCATACATCAGTAATTTGCGCCGATTCAGGTTCGGTTGCGAGATAATACTGTGGGACGGTATTTTCGGTCGTGACGGTTTCAGCTTCAGGTTTGGGCACCTGAGGGTTGTCTAACGTCTGACAACCTGTGAGTAGGGCAAATCCCCCTACTACAACATAAAGTGATACTCTCATGGAAAACGATAGTCCTCTGTTAGTGCATTGCCACTGCACTCTTCGTACAACGTAAATTATCTAACGAATTGATTATGTGAAAAAAAGTGGCAACACAGAGCGCAAAGTATTCACGCAAAAACGAGCCATTCTATGGGATCTTTTCGAGCTTGTCCCTAAATTATCGTACATCTTGTAGGGTCACTTTTGATTTACGTCATCAAAAGTGGAAAAATCTGTATAAATTTCAGCCATAAATGGATCGTTTTTTACTAAAAAATATCTTTCCACTGCCGAAGTAGGGCAAAACAGCTTAGTTCATCAGCTTTAGTCAGATCTTGGTCACAAAACTTACTTTTTATGCTGTTGACTATGGTAGGCGCTAACGGACGAAGGAAGGGATTGATTGCCCGCTCTAATCCTATGGTGGAGGGGATAGTGGCTTTGTTTTGGGCACGCATTGTGGTGGCTTGCTCTACATACTTGTTGAGTGCGGCGTTATCTGCATCTACCTCTTGGGCGAATTTAAGATTCGCAAGAGTATATTCATGGGCGCAGTACACTCGAGTCTCATCGGGTAACGCCGCGAGCAAACTTAAGGATTGCCACATTTGTGCAGGGGTGCCCTCAAATAAACGACCGCAGCCTGCACTAAAGAGTGTATCACCACAAAATAGCGCACCATCAAGTAGATACGCTATATGACCAGCAGTATGCCCAGGTACAGACAAGATGTGTATGGGCGCATCGATAAAGGGCAATGTAAGTGTATTGCTCTGTGTAGGGTCGATTGGCTGATTGATGCCTTGAATAGCTTCACGTTGCGGACCGTAGACAGCCAGGATCTGGTCTGTTGTCTGCTTAACATGGGCGGCGAGGGCGGTTATTCCACCTGTATGATCATTATGATGATGAGTGATCAAAATACCCGCTAACGTAAGTTGATGTTTACGTAAGTAGTCGAGCACAACATGTGGATCGCCAGGATCAACCACATACACCGTTTGCAGGGAGTCTTGTCGCAACACCCAGATATAATTGTCATTAAAGGCATTAATCGCTGTTATAGTGAGCATAGCACCGCCGATAGCTGTATTTTGATTCCAAGATGAGGTTATTATCCACAGGTGGATATCAGTTGGCGACTATTGTGATTTTTAAATCACCTAATGATGGATGTTCAATGAAGGTCTTAACTCGGTAAAAGTAATAAGATAACGGAAAGGGAGGTGAGTTGTGTCGTATAACAGTTCTGTGCGTAAACCTGAGCAATGGGAAGATTTACCCAATGGCGACGCACTCCAGCAAGCTGTTACCGATAAGCTCACTGATTGGTGGCCAAGGGTGTTTGGTTATCATTTGTTGAAGTTGGGCCCCTTAAGTGCACAGCTCTCCAGTATGGCATCCCCTGTTGCTCATCATTTTTCACTATGCTCAGCACCAACAGCCTCGTTAATGGGGGATTTTTGTCATTTGCCGATACAAAATGGGGTGATTGATGCTGTGGTGATGAGCTTGCTACTAGAGTTTGAGGCTGATCCTTACCGTATTTTACGGGAAACCGACAGAGTGCTGATCGCCGGTGGTTATTTATTTATTGTGGGCTTTAACCCCTTAAGCTCAGTGTTTCTTGGCAAGCTGTGGCCGAAATATCAAGATGATCTACCTTGGTGCGGACGCTTTTTTATGCCATCTAGGGTGCGAGATTGGTTAGGGCTACTTGGTTATCAAGTGGTGAGTGATGAGCGTTTGGTTTACCATCCCCTGATCGGCGAATTGAATCGTGGTCGTTTTTTACAGCAAACCTTAGCTTCATGGCTTCCCAGTGCGGGGAGTTTGTATTTGATTGTGGCTCGAAAATTAGAATCACCATTAACCCCAATCCGTGACAAACGTAAAGTTCGACAACCCAATTGGGCCACTGCGCCAAGTGCCGGACGCACTGGGCATTTATCCGAACATATAAAATAACATCATCGATTAATGAGTCCGATATGCGAATTACCCTAAGGCAACTTGCAGTTTTTGAAGCCGTCGCACGCAGTGGTCAGGTGGCAAAAGCGGCTGAACAAGTTAATCTATCGCCGCCTGCGACCTCTATGGCCTTAGCCGAATTGGAAAAACAGCTCAATGCCCGCTTATTTGAAAGAATTGGCAATCGTCTGCAACTGAATTCGCAGGGTAACCTCTTGTTGCCGTTGGCCACCGATCTTTTACATCGTGTTGAACAAATTGAGCAGGCATTTACTCGTCAAGATGGTGATTTGGTTGGACACTTAAGTGTGAGTGCAAGCTCAACGATTGGTAATTATTTACTGGCGAAAGCGGCAGTCGCATTTTGCCAGCAACATATCCAAACCCATGTAGACGTGGCGATCACCAATACCCAAGAGGTGATTCAATCCGTTGCACAATTTCGTGCCGAAATGGGGTTTATTGAAGGGCATTGTACTGATAACCGTCTTCATATCGAGCCGTGGCACAAGGATCGATTATTGGTGTTTTGCCATCCCGCTCATCCATTGGCAGGGCAAACGGTTAAGCCTTTGGCCGTAAAAGGCCAATCTTGGGTGCTGCGTGAAGAAGGATCGGGAACTCGGGAATATTTTGTTAATGCGGCCAATGAACTGGGTATGCAACCGGAGGCTAAGTTCTGCTTTACCACGCCAGATGCCATCAAGTTGGCGGTAAAACAAGGTGCTGGTTTGGGGGTTTTGTCAGAACTTGCGTTGGATAAAGACATTAGTCGAAAAGAATTGGCTCTAGTCACCATTGAAGGATTAGTGCTAGAGCGGCAGTTTTACCGCATCACTCATAAGAGTCGCCAAGCAACGTCGTTAGGGCTGGCCTTTGTGCAGTTTTGCAGTAATTTTTTCCATTTATCACGAGACTAATGGTGTTCTAGCAGCGATAAGAGTTAGGACTCCGCCTGATAACCAGCATCAATTTGCGTAGGATTTGCCTCTGCGGCGGCGCGAGCAAGTTGATCACAACGTTCATTTTCCGCGTGTCCGGCATGGCCTTTTACCCAGCGCCAATCAATTTGGTGGAGTTGAGCGGCGTTATCTAAACGTTTCCAAAGATCGACATTTTTCACCGGCGTTCGATTAGATGTCATCCAGCCTTTTTTCTTCCAGCCGTGGATCCAAGTGGTGATCCCTTGGCGCATATATTGGCTATCGCTGGTGAGAATGATTTTACAGGGTTCTTTTAGGGCCTCAAGCGCAACGATTGGGGCTAATAATTCCATGCGATTATTGGTTGTCAGGGCAAAACCATCGGATATCTCCTTTGTATGGCCCTTATAATTCATTACAATGCCATAGCCACCGGGGCCCGGATTGCCTAAGCAAGAACCATCGGTGAAGATGTGGATTAGTTTTAGTTCAGTCATCAAGTGGTTACCAGCGGCGTAAATATCGGCCGAGTATAACCAAAAAAAGTCATAAGAAGCGCATAAAAGTATGAATATTATCTCAAACGCAAGCCGTCAGGTTATTTTGGATACTGAAACCACTGGTATGAACCAGGGGAGTGGTGCGGTGTATTTAGGACACCGAATTATTGAGATAGGTTGTGTTGAGGTCATCAACCGCCGTTTAACGGGGCGTTATTACCATCAATATATCAATCCTGGACAAGCGATTGATCCAGAAGCGATTGCTGTTCACGGGATCACCGATGAGCGTGTTGCAAATGAGCCAAGATTTCATCAAATAGCGCAAGAGTTTATCGATTTTATCAGTGGCGCAGAAATTGTAGCCCATAACGCAAACTTCGACGTGAGCTTTATGGACCATGAGTTTTCCTTACTGCAACCGTTAGGACCAAAGACTCGCGACATTTGTGATATTTTAGACTCCCTCGATATCGCTAAGTTTTTGCATCCTGGGCAAAAAAACAACTTAGACGCTCTCTGCAAACGATATGGCATCGACAATTCCCGCCGCCATTACCACGGCGCATTACTCGACGCCGAAATTCTTGCCGATGTGTATTTGTCGATGACGGGAGGTCAGACTAAGTTCAATCTCTCTAACGAAGAAGTTGGTCAAGAGGCGGGAGGCATTCAACGCTTTGATCCCGCATCACTTAATCTTAAAGTGATCAGCGCATCGGCCGATGAACTCGTTATACATGAACAACGCCTTGATTTAGTCGCAAAATCAGGAAAGTGCCTCTGGAGAGGATAATTTTTAGCCTATGACGATGTCGCTGCGAAAATCTCTAGTCAATACCACGTTAATACTCGGCTACCTTAGCTTGAGCACGTCATTGTTTGCGGCTGATACGGAACCAGTGACCGCTAAGCCGATAAAGCCGACTACCGATATGGCAGCTAAGGTTCAAAATACTGCTGAGCCAAGTGCTGAGGTTAAGGTAAACAGTGCTGAGAGTAAGGTAAACACGTCGTCCAAGCCCTCGAATATGAAAGTCGTGCCCGTAGATACGGCTTCTGAGCTTAAAAATCGTTTTCGGGTGGATCATATGGTCAGCAGTATGACACTCATGATCCAGCGAGAATATGGTTCGGCCCCTGTGGTGATTGTCTTGCCTGATGGCAGTAAGTGGTACGCCAATCGTCATCCAGAAACGGTCAAATGGGTTGATGGTATGACCGGGGATATTATTTATATCGAATCACCTCAGCCAGGCCCTTGGCAATTGGTGGGTAAAGTGGTTGCGGGCTCGAAAATTAAACGGGTTTCAAAGCTTGAGATTGAAGTTCAACGATTACCTCAGCCATTATTTCAAGGCGAACAAACCAAAGTGATTGCCCAATTAATGGGAGATGCAGAGCGCGTTCGCATGCCTGGGATGGACTATTTAGTCGAGTGGACCGCTCACTTTGTCAGTAAGCATCGGACGGGCGATGAAAACTTTGCCGCAGGTGACATTATCGTTGGTTCCTACAAAGATAATGGTGAAAAGTTCGATGAAAGACCTGATGACGGCATATTTACAGGCGATATCAATCTTAAGCAGCCATGGGGTGAGTACGACTTTGTCGTTCAAGCGCGTAACAACGTATTTGAAAGGCAAGTCTCATTTCCTTTTAGCTTATCTCCACGACCCGTAAATGCAGAGGTGATAACTCCTGAAGATCCTTTAACGGGTCAATGGAAAATCATGCTACATGCCGATAGTAGCGTATTACAGCTAGCTGAAACCCATTTTTCATTTGAGCTTGTTGGACCTGCTGGTTTGCAACTTCCCCTCGTAGTTCATGGGCTTAAGGAGAGCGACACTGAATTGCCGATACCGCCTGTGACCGAGTTTGGCAGTTACCGAATAAAAGGCTCTGCTGCGACAACGACAGTCACTGGCCGTGAAATAGTACTCGATTTACCTGAACTGTTCTTCAACCTAGTGCAACCGCCCGAGCCACCACCTAGCGAAGAAGAGCTCGCAGCTGTGGCCGCGCAAAAGGCTGCAGAGGAAGAGGCTCTCGCTAAGCAGGAAGCGATCTTCTGGATTATCACCGTCAATGTGGTGTTAGTGCTACTGGGTGTGGTTGGGCTGATTATTTGGCGTAAGCGTCAAAGTTTGGCACAAGCATTAGCCGCGGCCGAACAGCGGATTTTAGATGAAGCGGAACAAAATAAAGCTGATGTCCCATCCCTTGATGAAATAGATTTAACTATGCCAGATGAACCTGATAATCGTAGATAAAAGTGAAGGAAAGGGTGAGATTTACATCGGAATTTGCAGATATTTTGTTCACTTATCATGGGGTTTTGTTAAGTTTGGCGAAATTTTAACTAATCGATGCAATTGAGTGAAAAAAACGGTTGACGCTTCGAACGCTCAACCGTATTATTCACCGCAACTTGAGTGGAGCGGTAGTTCAGTTGGTTAGAATACCGGCCTGTCACGCCGGGGGTCGCGGGTTCGAGTCCCGTCCGCTCCGCCAGTCAAGTTATTGAAAGTTAAAATTATAGTGCTGTTATAGCGGTATAATAAAAAGTTTGGAGCGGTAGTTCAGTTGGTTAGAATACCGGCCTGTCACGCCGGGGGTCGCGGGTTCGAGTCCCGTCCGCTCCGCCAACATTCATGAAGCCCATGCTATTAAATAGCATGGGCTTTTTGATTTTGCTCCCTTCACAATCCTATTCAACTCTTCGTGACCGTGACCAAAATGTGACCATTTGGTGACCCAAAGTCTTTTTTGAACGAGTGTCAATTCCCAGCGTTTTGTCCGCAGGAAACGCAGTCTTTTGCAAATTTCCCTACCCTATAGGCGCAATGTTGATCACAATGAGTGCATTTAGCAATGCATACTCTCGAAAAGCCCTGTCATAAAAGCACGCAAATCTGGTATCGTCTTGCTTCGGTCAACTGTTGATAATTCAGGTGATATTCTTTTATTTTAGCGAGATAAAGAGTACCACTTTTCAGTAGTTGGCTTTTCAACACCTTGATTAGCGTGTCGCAGTTATTATCTGAATTCAAGAATAATGGCTCTAACTATTGCGATTTCAGGGGCTGTTACGATTGGCTAATCCTCTAAATAGCTGTTCCAAATAGTAGATCAAAGGAAGGGAACTCAGTCCTGTTTGAGCGATCTGATCTATCGCCAAACAAACCCACCACTCGCCGAGGACTGAGAATGGCGATCTTACCACCACTTTGT
>NZ_BMOP01000011.1 GCF_014647135.1 Shewanella xiamenensis | reverse complement strand
GGCGGGTAATATGAGTACGGGCGAGTGCTTCTGAGAGTTGCATAAAAAATCCGATGACATGAGGTCATCGGATTTTGATCTTTTCAGCGAGATCGTCAAGCGATCTGTCTTAACTGATCGGCATTAGGCCTAATGCCGGTATTTTTATGCCTTAAATTTGACGATCGTCAAATTTAAGATAATGATTTATATAAATTTTATTAAGATATTATCTACTTTAGCCCGTATTATTCCGCTACAATGCTGCATAATTGTTAATTCCAAAAATAATAAGGACTCCCTATGGAGATTAGACTTATATCTACCGCCATCGCCTTACTGATTGGCGGTTGCGGGGGCGGCTCTGAGGATGCGAGCACCACCACACCACCCGTTCAGCCACCGACTATCACCCAATATACCGCCAGTGCAAGTCAGGTATCGGGCGGCAAACTCACTCCCGCAAGCCAAAAGGTCGATTCGGGCAAAAGAGCCAGCTTTAGTGTTCAAGCGGACGTAGGCTTTGTACTAGAAAATATTAGTGGCTGTGGCGGTTCATTAGCCGAGTTAACTTATACCACAGCGGCGATGTCGGCGGATTGCACGATTACTCCAGCCTTTATCAGTAATGCTGAAAATGCCATTCGGCATCAAGATCATACCCTTGCCAGCGCCATTGAGCTGATTGACTTCAGCACTGCTGAACTGGCCAAAGTGGACGCTGCCCGCAAAGCGAAAATCACCCAGCTCTATCAAGGTGTAGGTAGCAGCATTAGCTGGCATCCGACCCACGACTCCATTACCTTTTCGAGCTTTATGCCGGAAAACACTTTTACCCTACTGCCATCAAATGTGGATGGCAGTGGCGCCAGTGCCGTTCGCGGCCTAGTGATGGCGGGCGAGCAACAGGGACAACGCTATGCCGCTATGGGTGGCAACTTATTTAGCGTCAACACTTCTGCGCAGACAGATATACTGTTGAAAAATCTCATCTCATGGCTGACTAAAGGTGGCGATCAACAGGATGGCCTCAGCATAGTCACGGCCCAAATGCCGAGCCGTGCCGACAGTTGGTATTTCCCCCATAACGAAGGGATCCGCACTTGGCTAAGCAAGTACTATCCCGATGCTCACAGTATCAATACCGCCAATAGCTGCGACTACAGCGCCCTCGCCAGCTGTATCGATACCTTAAAACCCGATTTAATCGTTATCAGCGATATTGACCGCGACAACCTAGGTTACGCGGGCATTCAAGCGGCGATTGCCAAAGCCAAGGCTGCGGGTATTCCCCTGCTACTCTCAAATTATCGACGCGAACAAAGCGCTATGCTCTCGCCACTCTATCTTGAGATGGGACTCTCTACCGCTGGCAACTATTGGTCCAAACTCAATGCCGATAACTTGAATGTAAGTAGCATTCTGGCCGAAGATAAAGCCCTTGAAGATGTTAAGAAACTACTGGCAAATCTGCGGGAGCAGCGCTTTGATACGCAGGTATTAAATGACTGCACAGGCAATTACTTAAGCTGTAATAGCGGCGCCTTTGTTGAGGCTTTTAAAGCGGGTGCCGACTGGTATCGCAGCAGCGCTGAAACCTTAGATATCAATGGCATTGATGTGTTTAGTCGCACTAACTTCCCACTGATAAAGGCCGGTTTACTGCTCGCCGATAAATACCGTAGTGAAATTGATTATCCCATCGCCTACAGCGAGTTCACCCAATGGCAGCAAGCGCTATTTGCCGATTGGACGGTGAGCTACGCCCGCGCCCATAACCTTGCCCAAGCCGATTTAGGGGAATATGTCACCGACAGAGCCAATCTAAGTAAAGGCACTAATGCTCACTACGGTTATCCGGCCACAGTATCAGAGCGCAAAACCATTAGCGTACCTTATACAGGTCAATGGACCAGCTCAGGCTGGTACGCCTTACCGGGACAAACCATCACGCTCAGTCGTTTGGATAGCACCAATGCCAACGTCGAAATTAAGCTAAATTATCATAGACGCAATACCAACCGCGCCTTTGAACAAAAGGTTTATCGCGCGCCGCTTGAGTTAGCGCAGCAGCGTCTTAAGCTCGCCAAAGGGCAAAGCATCGAGTTTTCAACCCCCTATGGCGGCCCGATTTATTTCTATATCAGTGGCGGCGAAGGCGCGCTCAGTGTCGATGTGCAAGCAAAAAATGTGGCTAAGCACCCAAGTATCATGGATTTTTCTAATCCTGCTGAAATCACGGCCTTCAATGACAAAATCCAAAACACTGAGCTGCCCCATGTGGATCTGCGCACCGATGGCGCTGAACAGCATTTACGCCGCGACCGTTTTATGAATGCCATTGGCGGTAAGATCCCCGATGTTACCGCCTTGCTCAAAAGCATCGTCGAGGACCATATCAATAGTGTTTACACCTTAGCAGGACTTAAGATCCAAGGTAAAAGCTTAAGTGAGTCGTTACCCGCCGAGGTGCTATCAAGCTGTCAGGCGCTGTTTGGCGCCGATTGCACCGATGCCAGTCTGCATACCCGCAGCATCATCCAACACGCTAACTATGACCAGAATGCCCAATGTGGATCGGGTTGCAGTGGGAATCCTTGGGATGCCGCTTGGAATATTTCACCCACGGGTTGGGGAGATAACCATGAACTTGGCCATAATCTGCAAACCAACCGCCTCAATGTGCAATATGCCACTGCCGCCAATAGCGATAATTGGACAGGTTATGGCAGCCGTGCAGGAGAAAACTCCAACAATATCTTCCCCTATGTGGTGCTATGGAAGACCCATTATTTGCGTGATGGTAATAGCGACATCATTAAAGATGGCCATATGAATCACAAAGATCTCTTTTATGTGTTTATGTCCGATGCCATAGGCACTAAGGATACCAGTGGCAAACGTGTAGTCTTTGGCGCTAACTGTAAAGTGTTAGATATCGGCGAAGACCGATATACCGCACCTTGGGCAAGTAATGATTATGCGGTACATAATGGCTATCGCATGGGGTTTTATATCCAAATGGCCCTCAAGGCCCATGGCATGACGCTAAGTGATGGCACAACCTTAAGTAATGGCTTTAATCTCTTTACTTTGCTGTATCAGCACAGCCGTATTTTCGGTAAATACGCTAATAACGCCAGCGATTGGGAGGCAAACCGCAGTAAACTCGGTTTTGACTTATTCCCCTTCGATGGCCATAGCGTCTACGGTGGTAAAACGGTCAGAGACATTCCTGGCAATGACTTTATGTTGGTTTCCTTAAGCAAACTCACAGGCAAAGATTGGCGCAGCCATTTCGATATGCTAGGACTGCGTTACTCTAGTCTTGCAGCCATGCAAGTCACAGCAAACGCCAGCCTTGGCACGGTACCAATGGGTATGTATGAGCTCGAAACTGATTTACCACCCGCGAATATGAGCCAAGGCTTAACCTTTATCCCACTGTCACTGAGCGATAGCAGCACACTTTGGAAAGGCACAGGCTCACCTAGCCAATGCGCGAAACCTTAATACTCTAGACATTAAAGCACTAGACGTTAAGACACTGAAAATTAAGTGCAATAAAAAATAAACCTCGCAAATGCGAGGTTTATTTTTGCCTAAAAGCGTGATCTAACGCACACAAGTTGCGAAGTGGATAGCGCACTATTTGACCTCAATAATGATATCCAATAATAAATCAGGGGTTTTCTATGGGTTATTCAATCAAAGACATTATTTATCAAGGCGAAAAGTCCGGCGTGCATAATTGGCAAACACTGTCGGGACAGAATTTTTACTGGCATCCTGACTGGCTTCATATTGCCGAGGATCTCACAGGCCATAAGGCAACAGCCAACATCCAAGCTGATGGTGATAAGGCAACCCAAAATGAAGCTGAACAAGCCATCGTTAAACACCTCAATAAAAGCTAATGGCCTGAGGCAATTGCTTTACGGGCTATTTTATCGATTAAGCCCGGTGCAATCAGCTTAAGCCAACGTCCGAGCCGGCCGCGAAGAGAAGTGATAAGCTGCCGGCCTCGGGTTGCTATCACAGGTAGCATCATGTCGGCACATTGCTCTGCGGAAAGAATTTTAGCTTCCTGCATTGGCGATTTACCGAGTGGCTTACCCGCACCATCTAAGGCTCGCTTATGGATTTGCGAAACGACAAAATCAGGGCAAATCACCGTCACGGCCACATTATCGTCAGCAAGCTCAATCCGCAGCGAATCAAAAAAACCGATAACTGCATGCTTAGACGCCGCATAACCACTACGAGTCGGTACGCCTGTTAACCCAGCCACCGAAGCCACCACCACGACCTGACCTTGGCTCGACTTTAAATAGGGTAAGGCGGCATGGGTCAAATAGGCAGGGCCTAAGTAATTAACGCGCATGATATCTTCAAGAACCGCTAGTTGGGTTAACTCATCAAAACGCGACCACATCGTCATGCCCGCATTATTAACCAAAATATCGAGACGGCCATAATGGGCAATCGTGGCTTGAATTAAGTCTTCACACTGGGAGGCACTGCTGACATCAGCGGCAAAAACAAAGGGAGTAGGACCATAGTTAGCAATTTCGAGGGCAAGTGAGGCAAGACGCGTTTCGTTGCGAGCACTCAATACAAGTTGGCATCCTACCCGCGCCATGGCAATAGCCAGCGCACGACCAATACCTTCAGAAGCCCCTGTAATAATAACCACTTTACCCGTCAGTCCATCCATAACCATATCCTTGTTACTAATATGTTAACTTCGGTTAAGGGTAAATTGGCATAATCACCTAAAAAGCGCAATCCCCTATGCGCGTTGCGCTAAGCTCATCTCAAACTGCTCACAATAACTTGCTAGAGGTTGCGGCCGTCCTATCGCATAACCTTGAGCATAGTTGATACCAATCGCTTGCAATCTATCGATAATCTCTTGGTTTTCTACAAATTCGGCGACCGTCTCAATTCCCATTACTCGGCAAACGTCTTGAATAGATTTCACGATGGCATAGTCCTTGGCATTGACGGCCAGGTTTTTAACAAAGCAGCCATCGATTTTGACGTAGTCCACGGGCAGTTCGCGTAAATAGCCGTAGGAAGCAAAGCCACTGCCAAAATCATCCAATGCAAAGGAAAAACCGAGTTTGCGCAATTGTCTGAGCATTTCCATGCCGCGGTGACGGTTTTGAATCGCAGTCGTTTCGGTAATTTCAAAGCAAACGCATTGGCTAGGAATATCAAAAATCTGCTGCTGCTTAGCAATATATTCCACCATGCCTTCGGCGCCGAGACTATTGCCCGAAAGGTTGATTGAAATGCAGTGATCCGGCCAAAGCTGCGAATTTAGCGACAGCCATAAAAAGGCTTTACGTATCACTTCTTTATCAATTTCAGGCATCAGCTTAAAACGCTCTGCGGCAGCAATAAACTGGGCAGGCGCCAAAATGCGACCACAAGGCTCTTGGATCCTGAGCAGAATCTCCATCCGTTGGCGTTTAGAACTCGCACCTAATCCTCGGATGGGCTGGTAGTAGAGCAGGAGTTCATTTTCTTCAATTGCTTGGGCAATACGCATCGCCCATTTAGGCGCATTACGCTGGTAGGTCAGTTCTTTATCTTTATCATCATAAATATGAATTTGATTGGCGCCCTTAGCTTTAGCGGCAATACAAGCGATATCGGCATCCTTGAGTAATTCCTGCGCATTGATATAGGGCGCACGTCCAAAGGCAACACCAATACTTAAGCCGACTTTGTAGTTGCAATTTTTATCGTGTAACACTTGCAACGACACCTGGGCAATAATGTGCTTTAGCAACTGCACCACGGCTAACGCCGAGCGATCGCAGATCACCAGTCCGAACTCATCCCCGCCTAAGCGAGCGAATAACTCCTGAGGCCCAAGACATGATTGAATTGCCTTAGCGACCATGGCCAGCATGCGATCACCCGCAGTATGGCCACAACTATCATTGATCAACTTAAACTGCTCTAAATCCAAATAACATACCGCAAGGCTCCTCGTTTGACCGACGAACTCGGGCAGTTGTTCTTCGAACGCTTGGCGATTAAGTAACCCGGTAATACCATCAAAGTTTGCGCGTTTTTGTAGCTGGTGCTTAAGGCGTTCTTCTTGGGTGATATCCCGCAGTACTACTACAGTACCGACAATCTCTTTTTCATGATTAAGCACGTTACTAATGCTACGTTCAATAATCCGTGGCGTTGTGGTTAACAGTTTGATTTTAGCGACTTGAGGTGTCGTTTCGCCAAGGCGAATACAGTGAAATACCGCTTGATTTAACTGCTCTCCTGCCTTTAATAAGCTAGCAAGACTCTCACCAACGGCATCACAACTGGCCACATCAAGCAGTGTTTCAGCCTTTGGATTCATGTAAATGACGTTTGCATCGATGTCGGTCAAGATAACGGCTTCAGCAATCGACTCTAAGGTTATTTTACCGCGCTCTTTCTGCTGATAAATCCTCGCGAGTAAGCTGTTTACGCGATTCGCCAATACAGATAACTCTTCATTACCCTCGCTGGTCACAGGCCGATATACACTCGCCATAGGATCAACGAGCGCTAATTGCTGCATCAAGCTATTAAGGGGCTGTAACAGGCCTGAACGCAACCAAACATAACCCAAGGCGACAATGAATACCCCCAGCAATATCACCGCAAGCGACACCCAGTCGAGACTAAGCTTTACATCTCGAAAAGGATCATCAGAAAATTCAACCTGAAGATAGATTGGTTGTTGACTAATGAGACTCGGCAGCGCAACCGAACTTGGATGTAAGGTATTATGTGTTGTTACAGCATTAGACATGCTGATCCGCGCGACAAGGGAGGTTTGGGCGTATTCCAGTAGATCGCGCTCAGTAAGTTGCCGCACTAACAGCACATACTCACCCAAATATGAAGCGACCGCAGTGACGACATATCCTTTATCGCCAATTAAATAGGCGCTGGCAAACTCAGGCTTAGCCTGCGTCGTTATCGCCTTGGCGATTTCCTGCCGATTCACATCAGCTATTGATTGCTCATTTTGAAAAACACTCTGCAAATTTCCATCTCGCAGAATAAACCAACTTAAATTGGCAGACATGGAGCTCTCAAGCCACGAAGACTCGAGGGATTTTAACTGCTCACTATCGAGATGAGCTAATGGTGAGGCATAGATGTTAGTGAGAAAACCTAACCGATCGACATCGATGCGGAACTGCTGCTGAATATTCGCCAGCTCGCGCTGTACATTATCCTGACGTAACAATTCGACCCTATGGTCAAACCAAACCCCGAGGCAATAGGAGACAAGCACAACGGCTGGTAAACAGAACCCTGCAATAAATACCAATATTTTGTTGCCTATGCGCATCTTTTACCACGGCTTACGTAATTAAATTAACAAACGGCTTTATTTAGTCCCTTATAGCGCCATGCAACATATCTCATTTGCAAATAGTATTAAATATCACTTTGCTTTATCCGTTGCTAAAGTAGGCAATAGCATGCATTTAATTGCTTTAAACGCCTTTGATTTAACGCAGCTATTCGATAAAAAAGTTTTAAAAAGTTAGATGGTAACCGAGCTCCAACGCACTAACACCGCGGAGACATACGCTATAAAGCACGCGATTAATTAATACACTCGCTAAACCACAAGTTAATACCCAATTAACAACACCCAAGTGGAAGTTTCTGACGCTGTAATAAACGCCATAAAAAACGGACCCTCAGGTCCGTTTGTTATTTAGTGCAGCTTATTTATGGTACTGCTTAGATTGAGCGTGAACCGCCTTAATAAAGGCACCTGCATGCTCTGGGTCCACATGCTGGTGAATACCATGGCCTAAATTAAACACATGGCCTGTACCTTCACCGTAGCCAGCCAGAATTTGAGCAACTTCTTCTTCGATACGTGGGATTGGTGCATATAACATGGATGGATCCATGTTGCCTTGCAGAGCAACTTTATGACCAACACGGCGACGGGCGTCAGCAATATCGACAGTCCAGTCTAAACCTAAAGCATCACAGCCCGTTTCAGCCATCGCTTCTAACCATAAACCACCGCCCTTAGTGAATAAGGTCACTGGCACTTGGCGGCCATCAGCAAAGCGAGTTAAACCATCAACAATTTTCTGCATATAACGCAGTGAGAACTCACGGTAAGCAGTGTGCGATAACGCGCCGCCCCAAGAGTCGAAAATCATTAAAGATTGCGCACCATTAGCTACCTGTGCGTTTAAATATAAGGTCACTGAATCTGCAAGCTTATCAAGCAACATATGCAATGCAGCAGGCTCGGCGTAGGCCATTTTCTTAATTTTTTCGAAGGTTTTGCTCGAACCGCCTTCAACCATGTAAGTGGCTAGAGTCCAAGGAGAACCAGAGAAGCCGATTAATGGCACTTGGCCATTCAGTTCACGACGAATCGTGCTAACGGCCTTCATCACATAACCCAGCTCATCTTCTGGGTCTGGGATTGATAATTTTTTGATGGCATCGATAGTATCTGTTGGGCGCTCAAAACGTGGGCCTTCACCCGCCTCAAAATACAGACCTAATCCCATTGCATCGGGAACAGTCAAAATGTCGGAAAACAGAATCGCCGCATCCAGCTCATAACGACGCAGCGGTTGTAGTGTCACTTCACAGGCCAATTCATGGTTTTTACATAAAGACATGAAATCACCCGCTTGAGCGCGAGTCGCTTTATATTCAGGAAGGTAGCGGCCTGCTTGACGCATCATCCAAACCGGAGTCATATCGACAGGCTGTTTTAATAGGGCGCGTAAATAACGATCATTCTTTAATTCTGCCATTTGGCTTGATTCCTAGACTTTTATTGAGATCCGCTGGGTCGGTAGTTTAGCATTTACGCGAATAATGTAACCAATATGAGATAATTTATGTGAGCTATTCCCCATCATTGCTGTCCATTTAAGCAGTTATCCTCAAAATGCTAGCCAGATAACATACTGTTTATTAATCGAACTCAAAGTCACAGTCAGACAGAAAAAAGTTGCACCAGTTCCCCGCCTTTGGTATAAAAAGTCTGCGCTAGCAAGAACAATCAAGAAGCTCGTCGCATCGAGCCTGCTATATACATTACTCGCCCAACGATAGGTTTCTATCGTTGGGCTTTTTATTTCCACATTTTTTTATACAAAACAGCTGGTTTGTCCATTTACCAATTATCGCAAATCCCGATAAAAAGGGTTGATCGAAGAGCTATTTCTCCCCTACATTAGAGTTATGTCCTAGCACTTAAATGGAATGCATCATGCTGAGAGAACTCGAAAAAGCAGAACAAAAGTGGGGCGGTTCAAATAAGCTTATAGATCAATGGCTAGAAAATCGTCGCAAACTCTTGGTGCATTATTGCCAAATTGCTGGGCTACCGCCCTACACTAATGCGGAAAAATCGCTTCCCTCTTTTGAGAACGTAAAGTCATTTTGTGATTTATTAGTGGATTACGTTTCTGAAGGTCATTTCGAAGTGTATGACCAAGTGATTAACGCCTGCGAAAAATTTGGCGCCCCTTGCAAAGCGGCTATTCAACAGGTTTTGCCTAAGATCACCCCAACGACCAACGCAGCGCTAGACTTTAACGATAAGTATGCAGAAACGCAGGACGATCAAGTGATGTATCAGCTCGATAAAGATCTCTCCGAACTGGCGCATACCATGGAAACGCGTTTCGAGTTAGAGGATAAGCTCCTCGAAGTGCTGCACAGCAAATACTCAGAGCACGCCCAGCAAGCTTAATGCGGCATGATAAGCCACGCTAAACACTGCGCTAAAGAGATGCCTGACCGATAAATAATCAATTTATCCTCTATCTTTCGTTAAGTTGCTATGTGATTGTTTGCGCATTAACAGTACAGCAAAGCATTCAATAGAAACAAAAAAGCCAGCTTTCGCTGGCTTTTTCATTATTATATCAATCGATTATACAGCTGATTGAAAGATCACTTGTGATGCTTTCTTAGTGTAAGAATCGATTTGATCGAAGTTCAAGTAACGGTAAGTGTCAGCTGCAGTTGCGTCTAACTCTTTCGCGTATTCTTGGTATTCTTCAACCGTAGGCAGACGACCTAACAGTGCTGCCACTGCCGCTAATTCCGCAGACGCTAAGTATACGTTAGCACCTGTACCTAAACGGTTCGGGAAGTTACGGGTAGAAGTAGAAACCACTGTCGCACCTTCAGCCACACGTGCTTGGTTACCCATACACAGTGAACAGCCTGGGATCTCGATACGCGCACCAACGCGACCAAAAATACCGTAGTAGCCTTCCTCGGTCAGTTGGTCTTTGTCCATCTTAGTCGGTGGTGCAATCCAAAGACGTGTTGGCAGCGTCTTAGCGAACTTGTCTAACATCTTACCGGTCGCACGGAAGTGACCGATGTTAGTCATACAAGAACCCACGAACACTTCGTCAATCTTAGTTTGCGCAACAGATGACAATAACACGGCATCGTCTGGATCGTTAGGCGCACACAGGATTGGCTCTTTGATCTCGTTCAGATCGATTTCGATCACTGCTGCGTACTCAGCATCCTTGTCAGCACTCATCAGCTCAGGATTCGCTAACCACTCTTCCATGCCTTTGATACGACGCTCTATCGTGCGACGGTCACCGTAACCTTCAGCGATCATCCACTTCAGCATAGTGATGTTAGAGTTCAGGTACTCAATGATTGGCTCTTTGTCTAACTTGATAGTACAACCCGCTGCAGAGCGTTCTGCTGAGGCGTCAGACAGTTCGAATGCCTGTTCTACTTTCAGGGTTTCTAAGCCTTCGATTTCCAGTACGCGACCAGAGAAGATGTTGATCTTACCTTTCTTCTCAACAGTCAGCAGACCCATTTCAATCGCTTTTAATGGGATAGCATGTACTAGATCACGTAGGGTGATACCAGGTTGCATCTTGCCCTTGAAGCGTACTAATACTGACTCAGGCATATCGAGTGGCATCACACCTGTCGCCGCAGCAAACGCTACTAGGCCAGAACCTGCTGGGAATGAAATACCAATTGGGAAACGCGTATGTGAGTCACCACCAGTACCAACTGTGTCTGGTAATAACATACGGTTTAACCATGAGTGAATAACACCGTCACCTGGGCGCAGTGACACACCGCCACGGTTCATGATGAAATCTGGCAGTGTGTGGTGCGTGTTAACGTCAACTGGTTTTGGATAAGCGGCAGTGTGGCAGAATGACTGCATAGTCAAATCGGCACTGAAGCCTAAACAAGCTAAGTCTTTCAGCTCGTCACGGGTCATAGGACCGGTAGTGTCCTGTGAACCTACAGAAGTCATCTTAGGCTCACAGTATTGACCTGGACGTACGCCAGCAACACCACAGGCTTTACCGACCATCTTCTGTGCAAGGGTGTAACCTTTGCCATTATCAGCGATGTCCTGTGGACGTACGAATACGTCAGACGCTGGTAAACCTAATACCGCACGTGCTTTGTCAGTTAAACCACGACCGATGATCAGTGGAATACGACCACCTGCACGCACTTCGTCTAACAGTACGTCGGTTTTCAGGCTGAACTCAGAAATCACTTCATCTGAGCCATGACGCTTAACAACACCAGCGTATGGGTAAATGTCGATCACATCGCCCATTTCCATTTTGCTGACGTCGAGTTCGATTGGTAGTGCGCCCGCATCTTCCATAGTGTTGAAGAAAATCGGCGCAATTTTGCCACCTAAGCAGAAACCACCAGCACGTTTGTTAGGTACGAATGGGATATCATCGCCCATGAACCACAGTACTGAGTTAGTCGCAGATTTACGTGATGAACCAGTACCTACAACGTCACCCACGTAAACTAATGGGAAACCTTTGGTTTTCAGTTCTTCTAATTTCTTGATTGGACCTACGCTGCCAGGTACATCTGGCTCGATACCATCACGCGCGTTTTTCAGCATCGCTAAGGCGTGCAATGGGATATCTGGACGTGACCAAGCATCGGGTGCTGGTGACAGGTCGTCGGTGTTGGTTTCACCAGAGACTTTGAATACGGTCAGGGTGACTTTGTCCGCTAATTTTGGACGGCTTAAGTACCAATCTGCATTTGCCCACGCTTCAACCACTTGTTTTGCATAGACGTTACCCGCTTCCATTTTCTCAACCACATCGTGGAAAGAGTCAAACATCAGCAAAGTGTGAGATAAGGCTTTAGCAGCTAAAGGCGCCAGAGCGGGGTTATCTAGCTGTGCAATTAGCGGCTCGATGTTATAACCACCTTGCATAGTGCCTAATAACTCAGTCGCACGTTCGGCAGACAGGATAGGTGAAGTTACAGTGCCTTTAGCTACCGCATCTAAGAAAGCGGCTTTTACGTAAGCGGCTTCGTCAACACCGGGGGGAATTCGATTTTCGAGCAGGTCAAGAATAACAGCTTCTTCACCAGCGGGGGGATTTTGAACCAATTTAACCAGTTCAGCCACTTGATGTGCATCTAATGGCTTAGGGACTACGCCCTCTGCAGCACGTTCTGCGACGTGTTTACGATATGCTTCTAGCACGGCAACATTCCTCTTTGTTTGGCGCTCTAACAACGAAACTGCACGTCTTCTCAATTGAAGCTGACAGTCCGACATGATCGACCCGTATTTCCGGCCAGCAGTATACTACAGCTTTGCAAAAGTATGAATCAGGTCACACTCGGCAAAAGACGAAATAAGGGCTAAATCCGGAGGTGCAACTCAACTTACGGCAACAATAAAACAATGGAAATTAGACAATAGTTTGAAAACAGATAAAAAACCATAATCTACAAATAGTTAACATAAGTTAATCAATTTAAAATCGAACGATTATTTTTTTGGACATCAATTCTTTTCCACCAAAAATATTTCTCAACTTTGTGTGTTTAGGCTTTGAAGATGACGGGCTTAAACTTACACTCAAGCTCGAATGACCCATTTCCCGTCCTTTGGAGTAGTAATGACATCCCTCAGTATTCAAGCCGTTATTTTTGATATGGATGGCGTGTTAATTGATTCAGAACCCCTTTGGCAAAGGGTTGAATATGAAGTGTTATCGGCACTTGGCGTACCCGTCACTATTGAAACGATTCAACAAACCACGGGGTTACGTATCGATCAATGTGTCGATTATTGGTATCACAAAGCGCCTTGGGCCGATTACGATAATGCCAAGGTCAGCAACGCCATTGTTGATAGAGTCGCAGAGGAGATCCTGAAAACGGGCGAAGCCATGCAAGGCGTTCAGCAGGCCATTGAATACTGCCAAGCCAAAGGCTTAAAGATAGGCTTAGCCACCTCCTCTTTTTACACCATTATCGAAGCCGTACTTAGTAAACTCGGCCTGAGTGATAAGTTTATGGCGGTACAATCCGCCGAAGGACTCACCTATGGCAAGCCGCATCCAGAGGTTTACTTAAATTGCGCAGCGGCCTTAGGGGTTGACCCGCGATATTGCCTCGCGATTGAAGACTCTTTTAATGGTCTGATCGCTGCCCGCGCCGCCAATATGCAAACCGTTGCGATTCCTGCGCCAGAACAACGCGGTGAAGCAAAATGGATCATAGCCCATCATCAATTAGAGAGTTTATTGGAGCTTGATAAGGTGTTCTAAATAAAGTCACCGAATCAATTTGAGAAAGGTTAATCACTGCTAGGATACACCGATGAAGTATTATGTGTTGTTAATACTGTGGGCGGCGAGCTTGCCAGCCTTAGCGACAGATTCTATGCGCTGTAAGCAATTCGTCATCAACGTAGGCGATCCCTTAGACGCAGTGTTAGAAAAGTGCGGTCCGCCAAATGAAGCCAAAGAATACAGCCAACCTGCAACCTACAGGAATTCCGCAGGCGATATTGTGATTGATCCAAGCAAGTTGCCGATAGAATATGCTGAGTGGACCTATGATTTTGGCCCGACACGATTGATGCGGCGGGTTTATGCAACCGATCAAAAAATCGAAAAAATTGAAACCTTAGGATATGGGCATTAATCCTAACCCAAGTAAAAAGCCAGACAGATGTCTGGCTTTTTCGTTTTCATCCTATGGATTACCAGATTTTTACGCGCTCTTCTGGTTTTAAATACATCTTGTCGCTCTCTTTCAGCTCAAAGGCTTTATAGAAAGCTTCAATATTGCGCGGCGTCCCCATCGCGCGGTAGTGGCTAGGTGAATGTGGATCCGTCAGTAAACGACGACCTAACTCTTCATCACGGTAATTACGGCGCCATACCTGTGACCAACCGACGAAGAAACGCTGCTCGCCCGTTAAGCCATCGAGCACGGGAGCAGATTTACCGTTTAAGCTCATCATATAGGCGCGAGCAGCTACTGTTAACCCACCTAAGTCACCGATGTTTTCGCCTAAGGTTAAATCACCGTTCACAAACTTACCGGGTAATGCTTCGTAGCCAGAATACTGCGCCGACAGTTGCTTACCGCGTTTTTGGAACTCTTCACGGTCTTTATCCGACCACCAGTCACGCAAGTTACCGTCGCCATCGTACTTAGCGCCTTGGTCGTCGAAACCATGGCTGATTTCGTGGCCAATAACCGCACCGATACCGCCGTAGTTGACCGCATCATCGGCTTCCATATTGAAAAATGGCGGTTGCAGAATCGCTGCTGGGAATACGATTTCATTGCCAACTGGGCTGTAATAAGCGTTCACCGTTTGCGGTGTCATATGCCACTCGGTACGATCGATTGGCTTACCGAGCTTGTTGATCATGTCTTGATATTCAAACTGGGCGTAACGCATATAGTTGCCCACCAGCTCATCAGGCTTGATTTCTAGCGCAGTGTAGTCTTTCCACTTGTCTGGATAACCAATCTTGTAGGTAAACTTAGACAGTTTTTCCTGAGCCGCGACTTTAGTTTCTGGCGTCATCCACTCAAGCTCATTAATACTGACTTCGAAACCTTTGATCAGATTTTTGATCATAGTTTCCATGCGAGCTTTGGCTTCTGGTTTAAAGTACTGCTTAACGTACTCTTCACCCACTAATTCACCTATTACTTGGTCGGCGCCATCAACCGCTTTTTTCCAGCGTGGTTGCTGCTCTTCAATGCCCATCAACGTTTTGCTCTTAAAGGCAAAGTTAAGATCGACAAAGTTTTTACTTAACAGCTCGGCGTAACTATCCACGAGGTGGAACGTTAAATAATCCTGCCAGGCCGAAACAGGGAAGGCATCAAAATTTGCACCTAACTTTTCAAAATAAGAGGGTTGACGCACGATCACGTCAGTCACTTTATCACCTAAACCAGCATTCGCGGCAAAGGCATTAAAATCAAACTGTCCCATTAGCTTTTGCAGCTCGGCGCGGTTCAGTTTGTTATAGGATTTGTTCGCATCGCGCGACTCTACACGGCTCCACTGACTTTTCGCGATCATCATTTCAATATCGGCCACGTTTTTCGCGGCACGTTTTGCATTTTTATAGCCCGCTTCAGTCAGAATATCAGTCACATATTTCGCCATTGCTTGGCGATTAGCGACAAACTTAGCGTCATCTTTTAAGTAGTAATCGCGGTCTGGCAAGGTTAAGCCCGACTGGCTTAAGTACACTGCATATTGGGTGGAGTTTTTCGCGTCGTTATTAACGTAGAAACCAAAGGGAATACCTGAACCGCTGGTGAGTAATTTCCCCATCACCGCGGGTAATTCACTGTGATTTTTCACTGCAGAGATGTCCGCCAGTAATGGATTTAATGGGGTTACACCTAAGGTTTCGAGCAAATCGGTATTCATAAAGCTGGCGTTAAAGTCGCCAATTTTTTGCTCATTGGAGCCAGGGGCTGCATTCTTTTTGGCGGCCGCTGCATCGATGATCTTTTTCAATGCATCTTGGCTTTGATCGTACAGCACAGAAAATGCACCGTAGTTGGATTTATCAGCTGGAATGGGCGTATTGGCTAACCATTTACCGTTAACACTGTAGTAAAAATCATCTTGATGGCGAACTGAGGCATCAAAGTTTTGTAATTCAATGCCAGAAACCGCGGCGACTTCAGTTTTAGGCTCGCTGCTGCAAGCGGCTAAACCTAGGCTCAAGGCAATACCCAGCGCCAGTGTGCTTATCTTCTTCATTGTTTTCCCCAGCTTCCGTTGAGAGTGTTGTTATTTTTTCCTGCAAAACCTTAGCATTTAGACTGGTTTGGCTGTAGTAAGATTTTGTAAAAGGTTATGACACTTATCGATTCATCCCACCTTATTAAAACAAAATCTAATCTCGAAACGTCAACACGCCCTAGTTATAGCCTTATCATTAAAACGCTTTACCAATAAATAAATAAACTGACTTATCACCCATATCCGTAATGCCGAAACCAATCGCCGCAGGTCCCATTGTGGTATCAGTGCCGATGTACAGACTCGATGCATAAATAAGATCAGTAAGCGATACTTCTGATCGTTCAAACCACACATTACCTGCCTCTAAACTTAAGCCTAAGTACAGAGGGTAATCTCGCATACCTAAGGCATCACGCCCTAAATCATACTGATAAATAAAGGCACCAAAGAGTTTATGAGCTCCATTCAACGAGTCCTTGTGATAACCAGAAAGATTTAAGAAACCGCCTAAATCTGACAAGTGCAAGGTATTGAGGCCATCATTATTATTTGTCGCAAGCGATGCTTTACCCACAAACGCATGATTACCAACGCTCAGCGCGCCTTTCCAGTCGGCCTCTATCTGCACGCTATAGTCGTTCTGATTATCGATGACATCGTCAAAATTCTCTTTACGAACATAAACGTTTAAGCTGACACGATTGCCCGATGTCGGAAAACTAATACTGTCTAAGCTGTCATACCCCATCCTGAAATAAGCGCCATAGGAGTTAAAATCAAAATCCTGAAGTAACCATGCATCATTAATAATGACACCTTTTTCCGCAACTAGCCCCAACTCGACAACGCCTTGCAGCACATAGTTATAACCAATACCTAATTCGACGGTGTGGGTTTTCTTATCAAAGGTTAGCGCACGATTATTGTTATCGTATAAGTCCCAATTATGGATATCGTATTGATAACGAGCTCGACTATAAAACTCTTGATCCCGATTCAAGGGCTGATAAAACTCAGTCGCAAATAGCTTCTCGAATCCAAGCTTAACTTCGTTTCGCCACTCTCCGCCATTAAAGGTTAAGTCTGTCATGGTATAAGCCATATCAAAGCTGATGGCTGAATCAGAGCTAAAATCGTCCTCCCAATTAAAGCCTAGTTGGAAATAATTAGGTCCCCATGATTTAGCGCGCGTGGTTACCGTAAGTACACGCCCTTCTTTACCCTCCACAAATTCGGCGTCAACACGTTCAAATTTATTTAAGGAATAGATACGTTTTATCGCATCGTTCAATTCATCTTTAGTAATATTCTGACCAGGTTTAAGTTCTAGGGTTTCTTTTAATAAATTAAGGCTAACTTTTGAGTGGTTATCAAACACAATTTCCTTGATAGGATGAGCGATATCCGCCATGACAGTCTTACCCTTGGCCCTTTTACTCTCAACATAGGCGGCATATTGTTCTTCGCTAACGCTCATCTTTTGCAATTTAACTAACTGACTGGTCGCCGCTTCTTTGCCGAGGGTTAACGCTAAAGGCATGATGGTAAAATCGGTTGTGCTTAGGGCATCGATCGCAGGACGGATCAACACATCATTATCAGTCAATAATTGCTTTTGTTTTTCAGTACTGGCGTTAGTCAAGAAATTGGACAACTGATCTAATACGGCAATAGTGCTATCGAGCTTATCTTTTTTTACCAGTGGTGAGCCAATATCCACAGCAATGATAATATCAGCGCCCATCGCCTTCACTACGTCCACAGGCATATTGTTGGCAATACCACCATCCACCAGTAACTTACCGTCGATTTGCGTAGGTTGTAATGCACCTGGCACCGTAGCAGAAGCCTGCATTGCTTTGATAATACTGCCATGGTTAAGCACTACGGGTAGACTGGTTTCTAAATCCGTCGCCACGGCACGATAAGGAATAGCTAAAGCATCAAAATCACCAAATTGCTCCACTAAATCCGTAGACTGTCGTAATAACTGCGACATGGTCTGCCCACGCAATACCCCACTTGGCGCTTTCACCTCGCCTTCGGTATAACCAATATTGAGCGGAATATTATAGCGATCTCGTAACTGTTTATCTCGATAACTCAATACATTACGAGGGATGGTATCCGAATAACCACTATCCCAATCAACCCCCATCATGATGGTTTCGACTTCACTTGCACTGTATCCCAAGGCATACATACCCGCGACATAAGCGCCGATACTCGTACCTGCAATATAGTCCACAGGAATATGATGTTCTTCTAAAATTTTAAGTACACCAACATGGGCGGCGCCTTTAGCACCACCACCGCTTAACACTAATCCTATTTTTGGCCGTTCAGCCGCACATAAGGGAGTCAGCAACACACATAAAAAGAGAGAAGCTACTATTCGGCGCATCATAATGAGTACTTTTATAGGATAAAAAATTTCGAGTTAATATTAGCAAATTTATCTATTTAACCATCAGTCATATTTTATCTGAACCGATGAGTTGAAAATTTGCCATTAATGATCGCGTTATTTCATTTACGTTTAAACACAAGTGCTGTAAACAGATAATTCAACATAAAACCCCAACTTGAGCCGAGGCTAAAAATGCGCAATTAAGCACACATAAATTGCAGATTAAGATTGCAATGAGTCAAGCGGAGACTGTAACTGAAGATATTTTTCAAAATCACTGACAGACATTGGTTTAGCAAAGTAATAGCCCTGAACAATATAACAGCCACGGCTAAAAAGCTGCTCTAACTGCTCAACGGTTTCGACCCCTTCTGCTACTACGGTTAATTTTAAGTTACGAGCCAATTCAATAATACTACTCACAATAGCCTGATCGGCAGAATTCGAGGCGATATCGATCAAAAATGAACGGTCAATTTTGAGTGTATTCACCTCAAAATTGCGTAAATAAGCTAAAGAGGAATATCCGGTGCCAAAGTCGTCAATCGCGACTTCAATGCCAAGCTCGTCAAGCTGCATTAAGTGGGCTTTAGCCACCTGCAACTCTTTCATTAACACCCCTTCGGTAATTTCTAAGCATAAAGATGAAGCGGGCATACGGGTGGCATCGAGAATTTTCTTCACGCCATCGATAAAGTCTGGTTGACGGAAATGCACAGCTGAAATATTGACCGACAATTTAAATGGCTCAGCGGTTTGCATTGCCCATTTGGCCCCATCCGAACACGCGCGGCGTAAAACCCAGCGATCAATATCAACAACCAAACCACAAGCTTCGGCAACTTTAATAAAAATATCGGGTCGCACAAAACCATCGACGGGATGTCGCCAACGAATGAGTGCTTCCATGCCAATAAATTTATCCCCCTGCAAAATATCAATTTGTGGTTGATAATACAGTTCAAATTCTTGCCGCTCTATCGCTTTACGTAAATCAGCCTCCAAACGTAAATGGTATAACGCTTGGGCATTGCGCTCTGATGAATAATATTTGAAGTTACCACGACCTTCTTCCTTGGCATGATACATGGCCAGATCCGCATTTTTTATGAAGGCTTCTGGCTGCATTGCATCATCGGGCCAAATACTGATCCCAATGCTGGTTGAAATATAAAACTCGCGGCCAAACAACCTAAATGGCGCGACGATTTGTGCCAACAACTGTTCAGCTAAGTGGTTAATATCACTTAACTCTTTAACATTCTTCAGCAAAATAACAAATTCATCGCCACCAAAACGGCAGAGTAAATGGTCACTTCCGATACAGGATTGTAATCGATTAGATGCTTCAACTAAGAGTGCATCGCCCATACTGTGGCCATAGGAATCATTGACATGCTTAAATCTATCTAGGTCAAGAAACAGCAATGCTAACTTTTCACCACTTTGCTCAGCCGCTTGAATAGATTGCATCAAACGATTGGCGAATAACGAACGGTTAGGGAGTCCTGTTAATACATCGTAATTTGCCAGACGTCTAAGGTCGGCCTCGGTGCGTTTCCGCTCAGTGATATCTGAAAATACCACTACATAGTGAATAGCATTTTCATTTAATGACTGCATCACCGACACGTTAAGCCATACGGGATAAACTAGGCCGTTTTGTCCGACTAACTCACGCTCACCCGTCCATGAGCTATCCTGACCAAGTAACTGGGCAACTTCCGTAGATAACCCGTCCTTCATTTGCACAAATTGCGAAAATGATAGGCCGACTAAGCTCTGTTGTTCTGAGCCTATAATGTGCTGTGCGGCATGATTGGCAACACGAATATTTTCATCTACGTCTAAAATAAGTACACCTTCTGATGTATTTTCAAACGCTTGGGCTAAAAGACTGACTTCATCTTCAAGCTGCCGCTGCAAGGTTATATCACTATAAATACCCGCTACCCGCTCAATAACTTGGGTTTGTTTATTACGAGCCACAGGACGCCCGCGCACCCTCAACCAGCCCCAGTTACCATCGCGACGATGATATCGATATTCGGCTTCAAACCGATCAACCTCTCCTGCAAGCATACTATTCCATTGCACCAGTACTTTTTCCCGATCCAAAGGATGTACGGGAAGTGATTCAAGAGTAAGTACAATTTCGTTGGCATGACTTCCCAAGACATAACCGCGGTTATCGAGATAAAAACATTGGCTATCCCTATGCCATTCCCAAAGATCAGAGTCGCTACCACGTAACGATTGCCTGAGACGATCATCACTCTCGGTTAGCGCTTGATTCATCGCCATAAAGGTGCGAACCTGACGCTGTCGATACCACGCTAAACTCAGTGCAATAATCGAAAACACTAATAATAATAAACCTTTAAACCCTTGAGTCAGCCACCAGTGCTGCTCAACATAGAAGGGAAAAGTAAAGGGCTTATCTGACCAGATTCCATTGACTTGGCTTAACACCTCAAGTAGATATTCTCCCGCTGCTAAGCCTGCGAGGTTTACCTGCGACTCACCTTGGAGCAGCACGTAGTTATCTTCCTCCCCTTGATATCTGAGTCGATATTTAAATTGTATTGGCGAATCATCAAGATAATCGAGGTTAGTGATCTGCAGGCTTACCATATTGGCGTCAGGCTTAATCACCATCAACGGTTTGGGTAACAACGAGACTTGGGTATTGTTGTCGTAATAAACCGATACCGACTCCAACATCACATGATCATCGGCAATACGGTTGACCATCTTGTCCACATCAAGGTTCATCACCCCTTCAGGAGTACCAATATACAGACCTGAAACGGCAGAATAGAAATAGGCGCCTTCATTCATTTCATTAGAAATTAGGCCATCAAGTTGGTTAAACATTGAGATTTGCCCAGTCGCTCTATCTTGACGAATTAGCGAATCGGCACAGGCAACGACATTGGCATTGGTTGTTTTTTGGATAAAAAATACTGAACTACAATTTACTTGCCATTGTGAACTTAACGAAACCAGTTTGCCGCCGTGGAGATTTAATTCGAATAAGCCCCTTTCATAGGAGCCAAACCACATCACTCCGGGAGATATTTCTTCAATATGGCTAATTGAGGGCACAGAGTTTAAGCCACTAAACAATTGTCTTTGATCGTGAAAAAGATTTTGCTCGTCAATATAACCAAATACCTTTCGTCCACCTATCCATAATTTACCGTCAGAGGCTCGATATAAAGTACGAATGGTCGGCCGCTTAAGCTCTGGCGAATTCCCAGTTGCCCCATCAAAGTTAAATGGCTGCGGCTCAAACAGTCCTTGCTCCCAAAAATACAGCCCCGTACCCGTTGCAATCCAAAACCGTCCTTTGAGTTTGGGATCGGCATAAGTGCCATAGATGAGTTTATTTTTAAATGCTTCACCACCATGCGTCCACTGGGCAAAACTGATCCCTTTTAAGGTCAACTTATCCACGACAAACAAACCACTCGTGGTCGAAACTAATAAATAGTGGTCAATAAAGCGACTGATCCCGTAAACACTCTCGTGCGGCTTTAATCCCTCAATATCTACGGTAATTGCTTTTTGAGTGTTTCGCCCGACAAAGCTGACATTTGACGCCCCAAACCATAATCCTTCATCACTCGCAAACACCGACCACACCATAGCGTCAGATAATTGGTGTGGCGGTTCGCCAGTATAAGTATCAAGAATGAAATCCGGTTGCGAGGCCAGTAAGGCTAAACCATCTCCAGAGCCCCCAACCCACATCAAACCTGATTTATCAAACAATATCGCCTTTAATGTTTCCATATTGGCTTGAGTTTTAAGCTCTTGTTGATAATTTTCAATCTGATGGGTATCTGGAGACCACTTTAATAAACCTGCCCGACTCGAAAACCAAATCTCACCATTATGGCCTTCAGCCATAGCAGTGCTCCAATCGGGTAATTCAGGAACAGGGAAAATCTGTAAGGTTTTTGGTTCTAATCGGTAAATCCCTCGGCTCGTTGCAATCCAAATACGCTGTTTTGAATCCTCAAGCATATCCAGAATACTGCCCATAGGTTCAGTCCATTGGTAATCAACAACTTTTTCCCCGGCACTGTTAAGGAGTAACAATTGAAATTGACCCGCAACAAGAAACTGACCATCAGGCATGCTCAATAACTTGCGCCAAGGTAGATCGCGATTAACGGGTAACTGACTCACTAAAGTTAAGGTCAAGGTTGAGGGGGATAAGTCGTAAATCTGGCCGTTATCAATCAACAAGCGCCATTCTTGGGCATTTTTACGAGCAGCAGAAATTAACACTCCACCAGGGAAATGAGGGAATAAATTAGGTGACCCCATCTGGGTAAATTGATTTTTTGCGATGTCATAAAGATAGGTTGCGGCATTGGTACTGACTAACAGCATATCGCGATCGATATTGACAACTGTTGTCAAAAACTCATCTGCAAGGCGTAACTCAGAACCCGTTTTATCAATTCGCCTCACTTTAGAATTACTAACCCGATATAAACCTTGCTCGGTTGCAGCCCATATAAAACCATGGTCATCGAGAGTGAGCGCGCGAATACTGGTCGCTTCAAGTCCGTCCCTGTCGGAAAAAACCCGTTGTACAAAACTACCCGCCCAAGCCGAATGAAGACCTGAACAAAAAACCAATATTGATGCCAAAAGGAAGTGGATTATTATTTTTTTCATTTGACGACTTACTTAACACCATAGTTTTACTGTAGCAGTTCAACAGTCTGAATACACCCGCACATTCACATTAACTTTACATTTTTACTTAGGCAATAAAAAAGCGCCCTAAAGGCGCTTTTACGAATATAAGTTTCAACTTATTTCAGGACGAGACAAAGGTTAAATTACTTTTTCTTTGCCTTTGGGTTTGGCAGGTCAGTAATAGAACCTTCGTAGATTTCAGCCGCTAGACCCACTGACTCGTGCAGAGTTGGGTGAGCGTGGATAGTTAATGCTAAATCTTCAGCATCACAACCCATTTCGATGGCTAGGCCAATTTCGCCTAACAGTTCGCCACCGTTCACACCCACGATAGCACCACCGATTACGCGGTGAGTGTCTTTATCGAAAATCAGCTTAGTCATACCTTCGCTGCAATCTGAAGCGATTGCACGGCCGCTGGCAGCCCATGGGAAAGTCGCTGTTTCGTAAGCAATACCTTGCTCTTTAGCTTCTTTCTCAGTCAGACCAACCCAGGCCACTTCAGGGTCTGTGTAAGCGATTGATGGGATAACTTTTGGATCGAAGTAGTGCTTCATGCCAGCGATAACTTCGGCCGCTACGTGGCCTTCGTGCACGCCTTTGTGAGCGAGCATTGGTTGACCAACGATGTCACCGATAGCGTAGATGTGCGGTACGTTAGTACGTAATTGTTTGTCTACGTTGATGAAACCACGCTCATCAATCTTAACGCCCGCTTTTTCAGCGTCGATCAGCTTGCCATTTGGTGTACGGCCGATAGCCACTAATACTGCATCGTAACGTACTGGCTCAGTTGGCGCGCTCTTACCTTCCATCGAAACGTAGATACCGTCTTCACGGGCTTCAACCGCAGTCACTTTAGTTTCGAGGATCAGGTTGAATTTCTTCTTGATTTGCTTAGTGAATACGCGAACAACGTCTTTGTCAGCCGCAGGGATCACTTGGTCGAACATTTCAACCACGTCGATTTCACTGCCTAAAGATGAATACACAGTACCCATTTCTAAACCGATGATACCGCCGCCCATGACCAGCAGTTTGCCAGGAACTTCTTTCAGTTCTAATGCGTCAGTCGAATCCCAAATACGTGGGTCTTCATGGGGAATGAATGGCAGTTTGATTGGGCGAGAACCCGCAGCGATGATCGCTTGGTCAAACTTAACAACGGTCACAGTACCGTCTTCAGCAGTCACTTCTAAGCTGTTAGGGCCAGTAAATTTACCGAAGCCATTAACAACGTTTACTTTACGCATTTTAGACATGCCGCCTAAGCCACCAGTCAACTGGCTGATCACTTTTTGCTTGAAGCTGCGTAACTTGTCTAAATCGATGGTTGGCTCGCCGAACACCACACCGTGTGCAGCAACGGCTTTGGCTTCTTCGATGACTTTAGCAACGTGTAACAGGGCTTTAGATGGGATACAACCCACGTTCAAACACACGCCACCTAAAGTGCTAAAACGTTCAACGATAACGGTTTCCAGACCTAAGTCAGCCGCACGGAAGGCAGCAGAATATCCCGCAGGACCTGCACCTAATACCACTACCTGAGTTTTGATTTCGTTACTCATGTTTTCCTCTAATTCTCATTCAATCCGTTGGAGGGGAGTAATCCTGCCAACCGAAAATGCGCCAGCGCGTAAGGTGGGCGCATTTTAACCTGTGTTTGATACTGATCACAATAAACAAAAGGCCACTCAAGATGAGCAGCCTTATTTGTTTACAGAATCAAAGTACGAATATCGGACAGAATTCCTGACAGGGTCACGCTAAAGCGTGCAGCCATTGCACCATCGATCACGCGGTGATCGTAGGATAGCGACAGTGGCAACATCAATTTAGGCTCGAACTCTTTACCATTCCACTTAGGCTTAATTTCAGATTTAGACACACCTAAAATCGCCACGTCTGGGTAGTTAACGATTGGGGTAAATGCAGTACCACCAATGCCACCTAGGCTTGAAATAGTGAAGCAGCTACCCTGCATATCAGCAGATTTGAGCTTACCATCGCGAGCACGGATAGAAATATCGGCCAGCTCACGAGATAACTCGATAATGCCTTTCTTATCCACGTCACGCACCACTGGCACAACCAAACCGTTTGGCGTATCAACCGCCACACCGATGTGGTAGTACTTCTTCTGGATCAGTGATTCACCGTCGCTGCTTAAGCTTGAGTTGAACACAGGGAACTGTTGTAGCGTTTTCGCCACAGCTTTCATCATAAAGACCAGCGGAGTGATCTTATAATCGGCTTTCTTCTTCGCCGCCGCGTCGTTCTGCTGCTTACGGAACTCTTCCATTTCAGTGATATCAGCTTCATCGAACTGAGTCACGTGAGGAATAGTTACCCAGTTGCGGTGCAGGTTTGGACCAGAGATCTTCTGGATACGGCTTAATGGAATCTCTTCCACTTCACCAAACTTGCTGAAATCCACTTTCGGTGCGGCAATCACTTGCAGACCACCACCGTTACCCGCTGCAACGGAAGTTGCCGCTGTCGCCTTAGGACGAGACAGTTCGTATTTCACATACGCCTGAACGTCTTCCTTCATGATGCGACCTTTACGGCCAGAACCCGTCACTTGAGTAAGATCCACACCAAATTCACGGGCCAAACGGCGAACCGCAGGAGATGCATGAACCGCACCAGTAGACACAGGCGCACCTGCACTTGGGTGATGTGGAACCGGTGGACGGCTCGGCGCGGCTGCAACAGGAGCTGGTGCCACTTCTTGGGCGACTGGTGCAGGTGCTGGCGCGGCGGCTTGAGGTGCAGGAGCTGCACCAGCAGTCACAGTTTCAATCGTCGCAATCACGCTACCTTGCGAAACCTTATCACCCACTTTAACGGTTAACGACAACAGTTTACCGGCGAATGGCGCAGGCACTTCCATGGTCGCTTTATCGGTTTCTAACGTGATCAAACCTTGGTCGGCGGTGATCATATCACCCACAGACACTAGCACTTCGATCACATCGACATTGCTGGCATCACCAATATCTGGCACTTGGATTTCTTTAACAGCAACCACTGGTGCTGCAGCTGCAACTGGAGCAATTGGCGCAGCAGGAGCCGCTTGAGCGACAGGAGCTGATGCTGCTGGCGCGCTCGCTTGTGGCGCTGCAGCAGGAGCCGCGCCGCCCACTTCGAGCATGATCACTAATGAGCCTTGAGAAACCTTGTCACCCACAGCCACTTTCACTTCTTTTACCACACCCGCGAATGGCGATGGTACGTCCATGGTCGCTTTGTCGGTTTCAAGCGTGATAAGGCCAGCGTCAACCTCAATCTTATCGCCAGTGGCGACTAAGACTTCGATAACAGACACATCGGTGTCACCACCGATATCCGGCACAGTGACTTCAACCACTTGGGTTGCACCCGTTGCTGGCGCGGCAGCTACAGGGGCAGGAGCCGCTTGTACTGGAGCAGGTGCTGCTGGAGCTGGCGCAGGAGCGGCAGCTTGAGCAACTGGCGCAGCAGCTTGAGCGGATGCGCCCGCTGCTTGCATCATCGCGATTAAGGTACCTTCGCTGACTTTGTCACCGACGGCCACTTTCAATTCGGCTAACACACCCGCGAAAGGCGCAGGAATGTCCATGGTCGCCTTGTCGCTTTCAACGGTCAGAATCGACTCTTCCGCTGCTAAGGTATCGCCCACAGAAGCACAGATTTCGATAACCTGTACTTCATCGCCGCCGATATCAGGAACAAAAACTTCTTTTAATTCAGCCATTTTTATTGCCTCTTACGCGTACTGTGGATTGATCTTGTCAGCGTCGATGCCGTATTCCTTGATGGCATTCGCTAACACATCAACAGGCAGCTCTTTACGATCAACCAGTGACTTCAGTGCCGCGATAACGATGAACTTAGCGTCCACTTCGAAGTGGTGACGCAGGTTGTCACGGCTGTCTGAACGACCGAAACCGTCAGTACCTAACACTTTGTAATCGGTTGGCATAAATGCACGTAACTGCTCGCCGTAGATCTTCATGTAGTCAGTTGCTGCGATTGCAGGCGCATCACTGGAGATCACTTGGCTGATATACGCTTGTTTTGGCGTTTGCGTTGGGTGCAGCATGTTCCAACGTTCTGCCGCTTGACCATCGCGAGTCAGTTCGTTGAAGCTGGTCACGCTGAATACGTCGGCAGTGATACCAAAGTCTTTCGCCAGCGCTTGCGCCGCTTTACGGGTTTGCTCAAGAATGGTGCCACAGCTCAGTAACTGCACTTTGCCTTTACCAGAACCACTCACCGTTTCCAGCTTGTAGATACCTTTAACGATACCTTCCTCGGCACCTTCTGGCATTTCAGGCTGAATATAGTTTTCGTTCATTGTGGTCAGGTAGTAGAAGATATCTTCTTGTTTTTCGCCGTACATACGACGGATACCATCTTGAACGATAACGGCAATTTCATAACCATAAGTTGGATCGTAGGTAATACAGTTAGGAATAGTGTTAGCCAGTACGTGACTGTGACCATCCTGATGCTGTAAACCTTCACCGTTCAGTGTTGTACGGCCTGAAGTACCACCGACTAAGAAGCCACGTGCACGCATATCACCCGCAGCCCATGCCATGTCGCCAATACGTTGGAAACCGAACATTGAGTAGTAGATGTAGAATGGGATCATCGGTGTATCGTTGACTGAGTAGCTGGTCGCAGCCGCTACCCAAGATGACATTGCACCCAGTTCGTTAATACCTTCCTGCAGCACCTGACCGGTTTTATCTTCACGATAGTAAGCCACTTGGTCAGAGTCTTGCGGTACGTATTTTTGGCCTTCGTGAGCATAAATACCCACTTGGCGGAACAGACCTTCCATACCGAAAGTACGCGCTTCGTCAGGGATAATTGGCACAATGTTTTTGCCAATTTTCTTGTCTTTTAACAGCGCAGTCAGTACGCGAACAAACGCCATGGTCGATGAAATTTCACGGCCATTTGAGCCTGCTAAGATCGAATCGAAAATCTTCAGTGATGGCACTTCCAACTCTTCGCTGAACTTCTCACGACGTTGTGGCACGCTACCATGCAGCGCGGCACGACGGCTCATCATGTACTTCACTTCTTCCGAATCTGGACCTGGGTGGTAGAACGGCAGATCTTCTAATTGATCGTCAGGGATCGGGATATTGAAACGATCGCGGAAGTAACGGATAGACTCGATACCCATTTTCTTCACGTTGTGGGCGATGTTCTTACCTTCACCCGCATCACCGAGGCCGTAACCTTTAACGGTTTTCGCTAGGATCACCGTTGGGCGACCTTTAGTCTTACGCGCATGGTCTAATGCCGCGTACACTTTAACTGGGTCATGACCACCACGGTTTAAGCGCCAAATGTCATCATCTGACATGTTCGCTACCATTTCGGCGGTTTCTGGGTATTTGCCGAAGAAGTGTTCGCGAGTATAAGCGCCACCTTTGGCTTTACAGTTTTGGTATTCACCGTCAACGGTTTCTTCCATTAACTGCAATAACTTACCGCTGGTATCACGGGCCAATAATGGATCCCAGTAACGACCCCAAATCACTTTCACGACTTCCCAGCCAGCGCCGCGGAATTCACCTTCCAGTTCTTGGATGATCTTACCGTTACCGCGTACTGGGCCGTCCAGACGTTGCAGGTTACAGTTGATGATAAAGACTAAGTTATCTAATTCTTCACGGGCAGCTAAACCAATCGCACCTAAGGCTTCTGGCTCGTCACACTCACCGTCACCTAAGAAGCAGTAAACGGTTTGCTCAGAACAATCTTTCAGACCACGGTCAGTCAGATATTTTAAGAAGCGCGCTTGGTAAATCGCTTGGATTGGGCCTAACCCCATAGAAACTGTTGGGAATTGCCAGTAGTCAGGCATCAACTTAGGGTGCGGATACGAAGACAGTCCTTTGCCATCCACTTCTTGACGGAAGTTAGCCAGTTGATCTTCCGTTAAACGACCTTCCAAGAATGAACGAGCATAGATACCTGGGGCGATATGACCTTGGAAATACACTAAGTCGCCACCGTCTTTCTCGTTTGGCGCACGGAAGAAGTGGTTAAAGCACACGTCATAAATGGTTGCACTCGACGCGAAACTCGAAATATGGCCGCCTAACTCTAAATCTTTCTTAGAACCACGCAGAACCATAGCTAAGGCGTTCCAACGGATGATGGCGCGAATGCGACGTTCCATCTCTTGGTTGCCTGGCATGTGCGGCTCTTGACCCGCTGGAATGGTGTTCAAATAGGCCGTGGTCGCCGTGTAAGGCAAGTGTGTGCCATTGCGACGGGCTTTATCGATCAGTTTCTCTAATAAGAAATGGGCGCGTTCAGGGCCTTCCTGTTCTAATACAGCTTGCAGGGCATCAACCCATTCCTGAGTCTCTAACGGATCTAAGTCTTGTAGCATATCTTCAGACATGACACTGTCCTTCTCTATATACATGATAATGAATGGTGTTTGCGGCATATTCCGCTTTAGCGAGTGCTAAAGTCGGGAACTTAAGCGCCACTCTTTAAACGGCGCAAACTTCGCTGCAACCGGCTATCTTCTTCCCGCACAGATAACATCACCTCTTCGATGTAACTTAAATGTTCATTCGAGGCTTCTCTAGCGGCTTCAGGATCACGACGAACGATTGCAGCGAGCAGAGCACGTCTGTGATCGTTAGCCATAGTGGAAGCTTCTTCGCGGCGGCTTAAAAGCTCCAGGTTTTGCGCCACATTCTTATGCAGCACAGGGGTTAAACTGAGTACGAGATGTAACATAGCCACATTGTGTGACGCTTCAGCAACAGCGCGATAGAAGCGCACAATGGCAGCAGCTTGTTGTTCGATATTGGTGGCGGCTTCCACCTCAAGGATCATCCGCTTGATATTTTGCATATCGGCGTCTGTGCCACGCAGGGCGGCAAAATAGGCCATCATGCCTTCGGTCGCATGACGAAACTCCAGCAAGTCATATTGGCTTTCTGGATCGGCTGTCATTAATTCAACGATAGGATCGGCAAGACTCTGCCAGAGTTGCTCTTTGACATAAGTACCGCCGCCTTGACGGCGCATTAATAGCCCTTTCGCCTCAAGTTTTTGAATCGCTTCACGCAATGAGGGACGAGATACTTCGAACTGGATGGCCAGTTCACGCTCCGGTGGTAATTTCTGGCCCGGCTGTAAACTGCCTTCGAGGATCATTTGCTCGAGTTGCGCCATGATCACATCAGAAATTTTTGGCTGATTAATTTTACTATAGGCCATTTGGCGCTCAGCTCCGTTGTAAATTGGTCTTACCAATTTTTATGAGTGAGCGCACTTTATCAAATCACACTTTTGATGTCCAGATTGAAAATCAACCTTAAAAGGTGATCTCACTCAAAACCGCTCACGATGAGAGAGCATAGCCTAAAAAACTCATCATGGGGTCAGACCATTAAACCACAACGAGAGCAAGTGCTAGCGGCTAGGTTCTGGAGCGCTGCAAAAAGCGCAGCTGCTAGAAAAAGCAAAACGGGCTGCGCCCTTATAGATTCTAGATTTTAGGTTCTAGGCTCTAGATTCTAGAGCCACGAAGTGGCGTCCTAGAGCAGCGCTTTTTGCTGCGTCCTAGCAGCGAAGCACCCTAGGTTCTAGAAGCCGCGCAGCGTCCTTCTTATTAACTCACCAACCCAAAAATAGTCAGCAGTGATAACACAGCAACCATCAGCGTAAAGTTGCGTTTGCTTAATACTAACAATGCTAAGGTCGACTGCACACAAACAGGCGCGCTAGACACCTCGGGCAAAGGCTGGGCAGCGAGTGCAGTTTCAGTGACCACTTGCCTAGCACTGGCATTGATATTTAACGCATTATTGCGCCACGCCGCGAGCCCTTCACTAAACTGACCACTGAGCGCATAGCCAAAGGAAAACACTCGGCTTGGGAGCCAATCAAACGCAAACATAATATCTTCAATCAGCGGTAAATTAAGTGACTTACGTATATTTTCCTCCGCATAAAAGCGCGCAGTGCAATATAACACTGCCCCCACAGGTCCAAGAAAAATAAGGCATAATGCCACTGCACCGTAGTAACGATAGTTAATCCAAGCAACACTCTGCCCGACCTTGGCACCTAAATCTTTTTCCGAAACCGCCTCCAAACACTCACTACAATCTAATTCAGCGGCATAGTGATAACAGGCCTGCACATCGGAACGACACGCCGCCTGCATATATTTTTTAAAAGTATCACGCTGTTTTTGATGATTAAAACAAATAATCGCCACCAGCACCCATAGCGCGAGACTTAATACTCCCCAAAACATACCCGACGCAATCCAACCCAACAGATAAACCACACCCGCGGGCAATATCAAAGCCAGCAACATATTAGTGTTATTAAGCGACGCTTTATCGCCAAAAAAGCTGGATTGGTAAGATTGCAGTACACGATCACACTGCCAAGAGGCGGGAAGAAACTTTAGTCGCTCCACAAGAATGGCGACCAGTAATGAAAATAATGCCATCGATAGTACTCCTTGTAAAAAAGCAGGACGGACTAGAAAAAGCAGCGCGGGCTTCGCCCTTCTAGGCCCTAGGTTCTAGGCTCTAGATTCTAGAGCGAGCTTGCGAGCGTCCTAGCAGTTGCGCAGCAACGTCCTAGATACTAAAAGTCGCGCAGCGCCGCTAAATATCTTTGCCAGTCAAAGCTTGGGCCTGGGTCAGTCTTCCGCATTGGCGCAATATCGCAATGTCCCACAATCCGCTCTGCGGTTAACGCAGGATATTGTGCCAATAAAGCTTGGGTCAATGCGGTAAGTTGCTGATATTGGGCGGCAGTATAGGGTTCAGTATCCGTACCTTCAAGTTCAATACCAATAGAGAAATCATTACAATTTTCCCTTTCGCCATAACGGGATACACCCGCGTGCCAAGCTCTATCTTCACAACTCACATACTGCACACATTCGCCATCCCGGCGAATTAAAAAATGAGCCGACACCTCCAGCCCAGCTAAATCGGCGAAACTTTCATCGGCACTGGTATCTAAACACCCTTGAAATAATTGATCAATATAAGGCAGCCCAAAGCATCCCGCGGGCAAACTAATATTGTGGATCACCAACAGGCTGATCTCTCCAAAGGGCCGACGGTTAAAATGTGGTGATTCACAGCGCCGCGCCGAGGTAAACCATCCGGCATCAAAGCCCATATTTCCCCCTTAAATACCGCAATAACTGCACTACTCTAACAGCATTAAGTGACTGAATATATGCAATTCAATGACAAGCCAGAAATAACCTGCCGCAAACAAAATCGCTATTTTTCGGCACGATAATATTACTCGGCCAAATCCGTGTGACTTTTTATCACCCGCACGAGGTGGTAATCTTAGCCCTAAATGCAAGCAAGCAATTTCAAGCACGCCATCTGTGGCATGCAAGAATGCAAGGACCCAATCATGCTAGAAAACGATATTCGCCACGCCGTAAAAACCGCGCTCAATGAAGATCTTGGCGGCACTGAAATCAACGAGCATACCAAAACCATTGCCTACGGTGACATTACTGCCGAACTGATTCCGGCAGATAAATATGCCGAAGCGACCTTAATCACCCGCGAAGAAGGGGTTTTTTGTGGCAAAGCCTGGGCAGAACAAGTCTTTAATCAATTAGGTGGCGAAGTCGCGCTGCATTGGCATGTCGATGATGGCGATCTTGTGTTACCCAATCAAGTCTTGTGTGAATTATCCGGCCCCGCTCGCGCCTTATTGACGGGCGAACGCACCGCGATGAACTTTATCCAAACCTTATCCGGTGTCGCCACCCTCACCAAACACTATGTAGACAAACTTGCTGGCACTCACACACAGCTGCTCGATACCCGTAAAACCATTCCAGGACTGCGCACCGCCCAAAAATATGCTGTCACCTGTGGCGGCGGTAAAAACCACCGTATAGGTCTATTTGATGCCTTTTTAATTAAAGAAAACCACATTATGGCCTGTGGTGGCATACGCCAAGCAGTGGATGCAGCGCGCAGTTTACACCCCAATAAACCCGTTGAGGTCGAAGTCGAGTCCTTAGCCGAACTGGCATTAGCACTGGATTCTGGCGCAGATATTATCATGTTAGATAACTTCGATATCACTATGATGGTCGAAGCTGTTGAACTAAATGCCAAAAGCCAAGCTAAAGGCAAAGGTGCAAAACTTGAAGTCTCAGGCAATGTCACCTTAGACACCTTGGCGGAATTTGCCAAAACGGGGGTGGATTATATTTCCGTCGGCGCCCTCACCAAGCATGTCCGCGCCTTAGACCTATCAATGCGACTGAAAGGCTAGAAAAGTAGAGCGGGCTGCGCCCTTATAGATTCTAGGTACTAGATTCTAGTAGCAGCCCATAAGCCGTCATCCTCGCGAACGACTGCATGGATGCAGGAGGTAGAATAACGCAGGAGCAGTTATCGACGCGGGGATCCAGCTTTATGCATTTCAGCTCTAGATTCTAGAACGAGCTTGCCAGCGTCCTAGCAGTTGCGCAGCAACGTCCTAGATTCGAGCTTCCCAACCTTTACAGCATAAACCCACTAAATAACCCAACAAAACACAGGTATAGTGCGCGCCGATGTTTTGACGTTGTTTTAAATGCGTCAACTTAACTAACATTGTCAAACATTTGTTAGAACGCAATACGTTTTAGCGTCAAGTTTTTAGACAAAATAATCATTTAATTAATACTTTATGCGTAAAAGTTGTTTCATTTTACTTAACTTTGTACTAACTTTTACCTAGGCGAGATGGCCGTTTCGGCCTTCCTTATCAAAATTAGCTCAAAGTGAATTGTCGCTAGCCAAAAAACCAGCAATTCATTGCAAGCAATCAAGATAAGCAGCCGAAACGAACACAATCGATAAACAACAATTTGCATTATATTTGGAGCAAAAAATGAAAGGTATCAAGATGAACAAGCAAGCTCAGGGTTTTACCTTGATCGAATTAATGATTGTAGTAGCCATTATCGGTATTTTGGCTGCAGTGGCATTGCCAGCTTATAAAGACTACATCACGACTTCTGATGGTGGTGCCGCTATGAAAGCAGTTGGCAGTGTAGCCTCTACCGCATCAGCCTGTGTAACTTCAGGTATTGCGTGTGATACTGTTAAGAAAAATATTGCAACTATGGGAGCAACAGCTGAACCAGAAACTCCAGTACAAGGTTCTGAATTAGTAATTACCTACGTGGGCAACAAATGTACTCTCACAGGTACCGTCGAGGCAGATGGTTCAATTACTTATGCAGCATCTGCTACTACTGCTACCGCTACTGGTGATAAAGAGTTGTGTGAAAATGGCGCAGGCATCAAAGCTGGTAGCTAATACATTAGTTAATACCTAAAACCTAAAGCCCCTTTTGGGGCTTTTTTATTTTTATCAAATTTATATCAATTAATAATCCCGGTTAACCATAATCTTGGATAAAGTTGCTGATTTAGTGCGGTATCACCAAGGCTCGCGATTAACAGTGCAGCACAGGTTATCACTGCTGCAATTAATCCCACTTTCCAAGATAGTGCTATCACTCGCGGTTGATATTGGCGGCAATTAAGTGCCAATAATACCATTAATAATGCTTGGGATAATGGCATTACTATCACCCCATCAAACATGGCATAAATCCATATTGCGCACAGAGCAAATGCCAACACTATATCGGTAGTGTCCTTCTCTATGCCTATATGTGAGCCTATATCGAGGCTACTTTGTGAGTTTTTAGCCAAATGCTCACTCGACTTTGCCCCTAATAATTTAAGTCTTTTTAATATTGACCATAATGTTATCAGCGACCAACTTACCAGTAAAATAAACGCAACCACACCAAACTCATATAAAAACTGTAGTAGGGCATTATGCGGGTGAGCATTAGGTAAAGGTCTTGCCTCTGCCCAAGCAAAACTCATTGGCCCGTAACCTAAGCCAATACGTTCAGGGATCGCATGCAAAATATAAATCCACATATCAATCCGGCCAGAGCTATTGGTTCTTAATTGCCAAATTGGGCTATCAAAAATAAACAGTGGAATAATAATAATCAGCACCAGCCATAAAAGCGTGCCGAAAGCCACCGCCTTTAAAATAGGGCGAATAAACCCTTTACGCAGATCGGTAGATAAAAAGCGATATACCACAACAGCCGCCACTACCAGCGCTAATACTGCGCCGCGAGCCTCCGATTGCAGCAGGATTAACCACAACACACTAAAGGTCACCATGGCTGCCCGTTTATATTTTTTAAGTGGTTCGATATAAAAAGATAAACACAACAGCGGCAGCAGCATAACTTGCAATTGATTGAAAAACCTTACATTCATAAAGCCTGCCACTAAAGAATGCACATCGGGCCGATTGTCATCAAGGGCATGAAATAGCAGCAGCAAAAAAAACTTAACTGCAATACAAATTGAGAAAAATAATGCAAATCCAAAAAAATATTGCAGCGCAGCAGTTCTGCCTATATCCGCAATCAATACACCAATGACGTAAAACAAACAGAGCAATAATAAAAAATTGGCTAATTCAACGAATGACCAAAATGGATGTTGGCTAAAACAGGTTGATAACAAACCGAGTATAAATAGACTTGCCACCACCCACAGTGTAAAAGGCGATGTGACGATTATTGGGATACTCGGTCGCCACAAAAGGCCAACCGCTGAACACACGATAAATAGGACAACCAGTATTCGCTTAAGATCGTAAGCGTTATCCACCCCCAGATATCCAGTGATATAACCAGATAATACCGAGCCAAGAAAAAATAGCGCGAAGAAAGTGAGCAGGATAATCCGGCTAACAATCGGGATTGATTTCAATATTTGTATCCTTAATTGGGCATACCATCATAGATTTGTCCCCGATGGTGAGCGTTAGATTTTATCGCCAAATGACCGATTATTTGCGCGTTCTAGTCAAGTAAATCTAAGCGACTTGAAGATAAGGCATTGTTATTTATCGACCATTAATCCACAGTACAGTTTATGGTAAAACATTGCTACTTTTGCAAGCGGTATATAAATTCGCATCCTTATGATGATACTCATTTTTTTGTGATTAATTGAGCTTTTTTATATATGACAAATAACCTTTTTGCCGCTATGATGGAAAAACTAATGGAGATAGGAGTTTTTCATGCCATCCGCTGGCCTTCACCTGGGATTATCCACCCTTTTCATCCGTAAAGGTCTGCTTAATGAAGAGCAGATGGCAAGTGCCATCACCAAATCCCGCCAAAATAAACAAACCTTGGTCACTACCTTAGTGCAGACTAAGCTAGTGTCGGCTCGCAGCATTGCCGAGCTTTGCTATGAGGAATATGGCACCCCGCTGCTGGATTTAGCCGAATTTGATATTAGTGCCATTCCAGAAGAATTTCTTAACAAAAAACTGATTGAAAAGCATCGCTGCTTACCGCTATTTAAACGCGGTAATCGCCTATATATCGCCACCTCCGATCCCACCAATATTGCCGCCCTTGAGGAATTCCAATTTAGTGCAGGCCTACATGCCGAAGCGATTTTGGTGGAAGAGGATAAGCTCGCTAAAGCCCTTGAAAAGATATTAGAAGAAGATATTACTGGCCTTGATTTAAGCGGCATGGATGAAGCAGCACTTGCCGGTATCGAGATTACCGATACCGATAAGCGCCAAGAAGAAAACGCAGGCGAAGCCAGTGATGATGCCCCTATTGTTATTTATATCAACAAGATATTAACTGACGCCATTCGTAAAGGCGCCTCTGACTTACATTTTGAGCCCTATGAAAAACGCTATCGTATCCGTTTTCGTATTGATGGTATTTTGCATGAGGTCTCAGAACCCCCCATTAGTTTAGCAGGGCGACTCTCGGCGCGCTTAAAGGTAATGTCAAAGCTGGATATTGCCGAGCGCCGCGTCCCCCAAGATGGCCGGATTAAAATGAAGCTATCCCGCACTAAGTCGATTGACTTTCGGGTAAGCACCCTGCCGACCCTGTGGGGCGAAAAAATTGTAATGCGGATATTGGATTCCTCCTCCGCACAGCTCGGCATCGAAAAACTGGGTTACGAGCCGGATCAAGAAAAGCTCTACCTTGAGATGCTAGCCAAACCCCAAGGCATGATATTAGTGACAGGCCCAACGGGTTCGGGTAAAACCGTTTCGCTCTACACAGGCTTAAATATCCTCAATACCGCCGAGCGTAATATTTCCACCGCCGAAGATCCGGTGGAAATTAACCTTGAGGGGGTAAACCAAGTCCATATTAATTTAAAAGCGGGTTTAACCTTCGCCTCAGCACTACGCTCCTTTTTGCGACAAGACCCCGATGTGGTGATGGTCGGGGAAATCCGTGACCTTGAAACCGCCGAAATTGCCATTAAAGCCGCGCAAACTGGCCACTTAGTACTATCAACCCTGCATACTAACTCGGCGGCAGAAACACTCACCCGTTTAATTAATATGGGCGTCCCCGGCTATAATATCGCCAGCTCAGTCAATTTAATTATTGCTCAGCGACTTGCACGGCGACTTTGCCCAGAATGCAAACAACCCGAACAGATACCTGAACATGAGCTACAACGTTTAGGCTTTACTGATGCACAAATCGCCCAAGGGTTTATCACCTATAAACCCGTGGGTTGTGAGCATTGTTCTGGTGGCTATAAAGGACGGGTAGGTATTTACGAAGTGATGAAGATGTCAGATGAAATTGCCCGTACTATTATGGAAGGGGGCAATTCATTGCAAATTGCTGCTCAAGCCAAGGCCCAAGGGATGCGCGACCTGCGGCAATCTGGGCTACTAAAAGTGCTCCAAGGTGTAACCAGTATTGCCGAAGTGAATCGGGTAACCAGTTTTTAATAGCGGGACGGACTGCGCCCTTCTAGGAGCTAGGCTCTAGATGCTAGAGCGAGCATGTGAGCGTTCTAACAGTTGTGCAGCAACGTCCTTCTTAGCTTTACAACCAACAGGGATAATTTATGGCTACGGCAACCACAGTAAAAAAGCCTCGCCCAAAAAAGATTGAGCAAAAAAGCCAACCTAAAATTTATACCTTTGAATGGAAAGGTGTTAACCGCGACGGCCAAAAAACCAGTGGCGAACTGAGGGGGGCCTCTGCTGCTGAGGTTCGTAGCAAGTTAAAATCTCAAGGGGTAAATCCTAAAACCGTTCGCAAACAATCGGCCGCCTTATTTAAATTAGGCGATGCCAAAATTACCCCTATGGATATTGCTATGGTGACTCGGCAAATTGCCACCATGCTTGCCGCTGGGGTGCCATTAGTGACTACCATTGAATTACTGGGTCGCGGCCATGAAAAAGCAAAAATGCGTGAACTGTTAGCGACAATTTTGTCGGAGATCCAATCGGGTATTCCGTTATCTGATGCTTTGCGCCCCCACCGACGCTATTTTGATGATCTCTATGTTGACTTAGTTGCTGCGGGTGAACATTCAGGCTCACTCGATGTAGTGTTTGATCGTATTGCGACCTACCGTGAAAAATCTGAAGCATTAAAATCTAAGATTAAAAAAGCCATGTTTTATCCGGCAGCAGTAGTAATAGTCGCTATTTTAGTAACAGCACTATTATTACTGTTTGTGGTGCCACAATTTGAAGATATTTTTAAGGGCTTTGGCGCCGAGTTACCTGCATTTACCCAATTGGTTTTGCATATCTCCCGCGGCCTACAATCCTCTTGGTATATCTTTTTGGGTGCCATAGTGGCTGGCGTATTTTTATTTGTGAGGGCTCATAGGAACTCGCAAATCGTGAGAGACAGAGTTGACGAAGTCATCTTAAAAATTCCAGCTATTGGTCCCATTCTACACAAAGGCGCTATGGCGCGTTTTGCCCGTACCTTAGCCACCACCTTTGCCGCTGGTGTCCCCTTAATCGACGGCTTAGAATCAGCCGCAGGGGCATCGGGCAATGCGGTATACCGTAAAGCCATTTTAAAAATCCGCCAAGAAGTGATGGCGGGGATGCAAATGAACGTGGCAATGCGAACCACAGGGCTGTTCCCCGATATGCTGATCCAAATGGTGATGATTGGCGAAGAATCAGGCTCTCTTGATAATATGCTTAATAAAGTTTCAACTATCTATGAGATGCAAGTAGACGACGCTGTCGATGGTTTATCCAGCCTAATTGAACCTATCATGATGGTGGTCATTGGTACTGTTGTTGGTGGCCTTATTGTCGCTATGTATTTACCCATCTTCCAAATGGGTAAGGTGGTTGGTGGCTAGAACGTTGCAAAAAGCACAGCAGCCAGAAAAAGCAAAACGGGCTACGCCCTTATGGATTCTAGGTTCTAGCAATAGCGCAGCGACGCCTGAGCAGCGAAGCGTCCTAGAGGCCTAAAATCCGTTTTACATTGAACAATATAATTAAGTAAGAATAATGACTGAATTTTTCACTTTATTGGGTCACACTTTTGACCAAGCACCATGGCTTTTTATCTGCTTAAGTTTTGTGTTTGCCGCAACTATTGGCAGTTTTTTAAATGTGGTTATCCATCGTTTTCCGGTGATGATGAAGCGCGAATGGCAACAGGAATGTAATCAGTATCTGCAGGAATATCATGCAGATGTAGTCAAACAAGTCGGTTTAGAAAAGCTTAACAAGCCTATAGATAACTATCCTGAAAAATACAATCTAGTGGTACCAGGTTCTGCCTGCCCTAAATGCAAAACCGCCATCCAGCCTTGGCATAATTTACCCATTTTAGGTTGGTTAATGTTGAGGGGAAAATGCGCTGCCTGTCATGCCCCCATTTCCTCACGCTATCCGATTATTGAGCTAATAACAGGGTTACTCGTTGCAACACTCGCCTGGCATTTTGGCCCCAGCGGGCAATTTATATTTGCTGCAATACTCACTTTTGTGTTGATTGCGCTCACCGGAATCGATCTGGATGAAATGCTGCTTCCCGACCAGATGACACTTCCCCTGCTATGGTTAGGACTACTCATTAACCTCAACCATACCTTTACCAACCCAACCGATGCGATTATTGGTGCCGCAGTAGGCTATTTAAGTTTATGGTCGATTTTTTGGCTATTTAAGCTGTTAACCGGTAAAGAAGGCATGGGCTATGGTGACTTTAAGCTGCTTGCCGTATTTGGTGCTTGGCTTGGTTGGCAAATGTTGCCACTGGTGATTTTACTTTCATCCTTAGTGGGTGCCCTCGTAGGCATCACGCTGATCGTGACCAAACGTAATCAACTGGCAAATCCGATTCCCTTTGGTCCTTACATTGCCGCCGCAGGTTGGATCGCCCTAATATGGGGTCAACCTATTGTGGATTGGTATTTAAGTACGTTATAGAACTGGCTTCGGCCTTATAGGTTCTAGATTCTAGATTCTAGATTCTAGATTCTAGGTCCTATAAGCACGTCCTTCATCGCTTTTAAGAGAGTTTTATGTCCAAATTTGTTGTCGGTTTAACGGGCGGGATTGGCAGTGGTAAAACGACCGTGGCGAATCTGTTTGCGGCAGAAGGTGTTTGCCTAGTCGATGCCGATGTCGTTGCCCGAGAAGTCGTCGCACCAGGCACCTACGGATTAAACGCCATTATTGACCATTTTGGGACAGAAATCTTAACGGCTTCGGGCGAGCTTGACCGCGCAAAACTTAGGCAGCGAGTGTTTAGCGATGAACAAGCGCGTCAGTGGTTAAATCAACTGCTGCACCCTATGATCCGCCAAGAAATGCTTTTGCAAGTCAAAAATGCCACCTCAGACTATGTAATTATGGTTGTACCCTTGCTATTTGAGAACGGGTTAGATAGGTTAGTCAATCGGACTTTAGTGGTGGATATTTCGCCAGAATTACAAATAAGCCGTACCGTAAAGCGGGACAATGTCGATGCAACTCAAGTAAATAACATCATTGAGAGCCAGTGTAGCCGCAGTGAAAAACTCGCTAGAGCCGATGACATTATTGATAATCAGGGAGAGATATCAACGCTAAAACAAGAGGTGCAAGCATTGCATCAGCGCTATTTACAATTATCTGGTAATCACAACGCCCATGACTGACTTAGTTTATGAACAGCCTTTAAATGAGAAGATCCGCAGCTACTTGCGGCTCGAATACCTCAACAAGCAGCTCTGTAATAACCTAAATCACGACCACCAGCATAGATGTTTCTACCCTCTGTTTTCCCTGTGCGAGCTCTCGGAGCGCTGCGACTACCGCAATGAGGTCCTCAAAGATATCGAGCGAAATCTACTGCAACTGAGCAAATGGCAAGAACTCGAGCATGTCGATAGCGAACAAATCCGCTTTTATATTCAAGCCTTAACCCAAGCCAGAGAACCATTACAACGTCCCGAACGCTGTGGGAGCCAGCTAAAGCAAGACAGATTCTTATCTGCTCTCAGGCAACGCTTTGGTATGCCAGGTGCCTGCTGTAACTTCGACCTTCCCCAACTGCATTTTTGGCTCGCCAAACCCTGGGAAGAAAGACGACAGGATTATCAAGCTTGGATAAGTCATTTCGATCCCCTACTCACACCCATCACGCTTTTGCTTCAACTGACCCGCAGTACCGCTGATTTCGATAATGCCACCGCTCATGCCGGTTTTTATCAAGGGGATAGCACTCAAGCCCTGTCATTAGTTAGAGTCAAAGTCGATGCTTCCCACGGTTGTTATCCCACGATCAGTGGCCATAAAAATCGTTACGCCATTCATTTTGTACAATTCGATCAACAACGCCACTCTGACCGTAGCATCGAATTCTTACTAGCGACCTGCGCGTGAAGCCTTTACACTAACGCCATTGATAACCGTTATTCGTTATTCGTTATTCGTTATTCGTTATTCGTTATTCAGCAGTAAATCAAGAGATCCCCATTATGCCGTTAACCGTCAACTGCCCAATTTGTAAAACTCCAGTACAATGGAGCCCTCAGTCAGAGTTCAAACCTTTTTGCAGTGAGCGCTGTAAGATGATCGATCTCGGTGATTGGGCATCGGAGAAACACGCCATTCCAGTCAAATCTGAGTTTGATGTCGACGCTTTAGACGAACTTGGTTACGACGAAGAAAGCTTCTTTAAAGAATAAGCCTCATACAACAACTCCGTGTATTTACCAACGACCAGAACCGACGAGTCTCGGATTGTTGTTCATACAGTGATAAGTAGAAATTTATGACAAAACGTATTCATGTTGCCGTGGGCATTATTCTTAATACTGACGGACAAATCCTACTCGCCAAGCGCCCAGAGCATTTACATCAAGGCGGCAAATGGGAATTTCCCGGTGGAAAAGTGGAGCAAAACGAAACCGTTACCCAAGCCTTAATTCGTGAGTTAAAAGAAGAAGTGGCGCTTAACGTCCATTCGAGCGAACCTTTTATGGCGTTAAGCTACGACTACCCAGATAAACAGGTACTACTCGATATTCACACTGTGAGTGACTTTACGGGCGAGGCGCAAGGTCTTGAAGGACAACAAATCGTCTGGGTCGATAAGCACGAGCTCACCCATTACGACTTCCCTGATGCTAATAAACCTATCCTCGCCAAGCTATTAGCACAAAACTAATCACATCTTTTTATGGGTAACAGCCAGATTTACATTAGCGATACGTGATCTGGCTTGCAGCTAATTCATTCACAACTTTTACAAAACGTAAATTAGTGCTTGAATGCAAATTCATTATTCTTCTTCGATTTTGAGGGCATATCATGCACAATAACGTTAAAGCATTACTCGCCACGACCGCGTTATTTTTTAGTTGCCAAGTACTAGCAAATGGCGGCTGTGGCTTTGAAGAGCAAAAACAGGGCTTGATTGCCACCTGCAGCGAGGAGAAACAAGAAGTGATTTTAACCGGTGTAGTTGAAGCGCAACATTTAGTAAAAGATCTCAATGAGTTTGCTGAGGGCTACAAAAGCTACCAAGTCGATACCGACGCCTTAGCACCACTCAAAAAAGTCACAGAACCAACAGAAATCGTCGTGATTATTGGTACTTGGTGCCCAGACTGTCATCGCGAAACGCCACGTTTTATCCGCATTATCGAAGAAGTGGCGAACCCCAATATTAAAGTGACTTATATTGGTGTCGATCGCAGCAAGCAAGACCCTGAAGGACTGGCGGCAAAATACGAATTCAAACGTATTCCTACCTTTATCGTGCAACAACAAGGTAAAGAAATTGGCCGCATTGTTGAACGCCCAACCGTTTCGCTCGAAAAAGATTTAGCCGAGATCTTAAAGTAATCTGTACCCGAATAATAACAAAGGCCGCCAAGAGTAAACTTGGCGGCCTTTGTCTTTTAATAATAGATGTGAGGTTATACCAATCGTATTAAATCGTTTCTTCTAAAATCCGCTGCGCCAGCATCACTAACACACCCTCACGCAATGCTCCACCTGATAGCGCCAACTGCTCAATTCCTAAGAGTTCAAAGAGCGCAAGTAAAATCGCCACCCCTGCGGCAAATGTCGGCGCACGTTCGGCGCTTAAGCCGATAATCCCCTCAAGACTCACATCTTCCTCGGCGAGGATTTCCGCTTTCAGCTGTGTCAGCACAGCCAAAGTGATTATTTCAGACTGCTTACGGTGCATTAGCACTTCGACCACAGATTGCACTGCGCCAGAAGCCCCCACCACACAGTGCCATCCTAAGTCTTTTAGCCTTTGCCTATGTTCACCTAAGACTGCTAGCACTTCCTGTTTAGCATCGTCAAAATCGAGCTCTTGCAACGGCGCGTTGTTGAAGAAACGGCGGTTAAAGGTCACGCTGCCCATAGGCAAGCTAGTCTTAAACTGAACCTGATGACCATCCCCGATAATAAATTCGGTACTTGCTCCACCAATATCAATCACTAAGCGTCGACCTTGGCCACAGGTTGTTGCCACCATACCTTGATAAATCAGCTCAGCTTCACGCATGCCCGAAATAATCTCAATCGGGTGACCGAGAAGTGGAATTGCCCTCTGGTTAAACTCGTCGGCGTTATTGATAGTACGCAGTGTTGCTGTGGCAATCACAGCAACATGATTAGGATGGACTTTATGCAGTGCTAACATTTGGGCAAACATGGCGAGGCAATCTAAACCTCGTTGCATCACTTCCTGTGATAAATAGCCGTCTTCGCCAATCCCTTCGGCTAACCTTACTTTACGTTTGTACTTAGCAATAATATGTGGCTGACCACCTTTTGTTTTAGCGATCAGCATATTAAAACTGTTAGAGCCTAAAGTAATGGCAGCATAAGCGGGTGTTGGCATTTACGGCTGTCTACGCGTCCTGTCATGGCGAGGTGGACGACCACCACTACGATGTGCACCTTGAGTACGACTCACCCCAGAGCGCTCACGTAAATTACGAGCTCCCGCTGGATGTTTACGATGAATCTTAGCTGGCTGTGGAATATCATCCAGTAAGGCATCGCGGTCATAATTACTCACTGGGATTGAGTGATTAATATAAGTCTCAATCGCAGGCAAGTTCAGCGCGTATTCCTCACAGGCAAAACTAACTGATACCCCTTTGTTACCCGCTCGCCCAGTACGACCAATACGGTGGACGTAATCTTCACAATCATCTGGTAAATCATAATTGTAAACATGGGAAACATCGGAGATATGCAGGCCGCGTGCAGCCACGTCAGTCGCAACCAAGATATCTAATTGACCTTGCGTAAATTGCTCTAGGATTCGAATACGTTTCTTCTGTGGCACATCCCCAGTGAGCAAACCCACACGATGACCATCACCCTCAAGCCAAGCCCATAAGTTCTCACAGCTATGCTTAGTGTTTGAAAAAACAATGGCTTTCTCAGGCCAATCTTCTTCAATCAGCGTTAGCAATAAACGCATCTTATCTTCTTGGGAAGGATAGAAAATTTCTTCTTTGATATTCTTTGAGGTTTTTTCTTCGGGGGCAATTTCGACTTTCACCGGATCATTCATATGATCATAAGCCAACTCTTGCACCTTCATTGAAAGCGTCGCTGAAAACAACATGTTCAGGCGCTGATCGGCATTAGGCATGCGTCGGAATAAGAAACGAATATCCTTGATAAAACCGAGGTCGAACATACGATCGGCTTCATCTAACACCACGGCTTGAATCGCATTTAAGCTAATAATGCCCTGACGCACATAATCGATAATCCGTCCGGTTGTACCGATTAAGATGTCAACACCTTGGTCTAGCACTTTACGTTGGACGTCGTAACTCTCACCACCGTAAACAATCCCCACCTTTAAGCGAGTATGTTTCGCGAGTAAAATCGCGTCCTTAGCAATTTGAATGGCTAATTCACGGGTAGGCGCCATGATAATGGCACGCGGTTGATTTAATTGACGTCCTTCAGGAACAGGGGTCGACAATAAATGGTTAAATGTGGCAACCAAAAACGCCATTGTCTTGCCAGTGCCCGTCTGAGCTTGGCCAGCGATATCTTTTGATTGAAGTAATACGGGTAATGATAACGCCTGAATCGGCGTACAAAATTCAAAGCCGTTCTCGGCAAGGGCCTGTTTAACCTCAGGATGCAGAGGTAAGTCGGCAAATTTTTGATTTGATAAATGTGTTTGGCTCATAGCGCAAGCATACCATTTGGGGTTGCAATAAGATACTCGATCGTTTGAAATAGCCACATTGTAAAAGGTAACTTGAAAAGCTATTTTTCAGCCCCAATATACATGGTAAGCCATTAACAAACCAGCAATGGCAACCAAACTGGAGAACATCATGAGCGATAAAATTATATACCTGAGCGACGACAGCTTCGAAAACGACGTATTAAAGGCCGATTTACCAGTATTGGTAGACTTTTGGGCTGAATGGTGTGGTCCATGTAAAATGATCGCGCCAATCCTTGACGACGTTGCCGAAGAGTATGCCGGTCGCGTGACTATCGCTAAATTAAACGTTGACCAGAACAACGTTTCTCCAGCGAAATACGGCGTTCGCGGCATTCCAACATTGCTGTTATTCAAAAACGGTGAGTTGGCAGCGACCAAAGTTGGCGCGCTCTCTAAAACTCAGTTAAAAGAGTTTATCGACGCACAAATCTAATTTGTTGTCGTTATGAGTGACCTCCGGCACAAGCTGAAATTAAATTGTGCCGGAATGCCCCTAAATTTCTGGACGCCCCGCTTTGTTAGTGCTACTTTAATAACCAGATTCTTTCTAACTAAACCACTTCTCGCTCGTCAATCACTATCCTGAATCACAAACTTTACTGATTGATCGCGGTAAGCTTTGTCGCGTAACACAAGATCCCCAACATGAACTTAACTGAATTAAAAGACACGCCGATATCCGACCTAGTTTCGCTAGCCGAAAACATGAAACTCGAAAATATGGCCCGTGCTCGCAAGCAGGACATTATTTTCTCCATCCTTAAAGCCCACGCCAAAAGTGGCGAAGACATTTTCGGTGGCGGCGTATTAGAGATACTCCAAGACGGATTCGGTTTCTTACGAAGTGCAGATGGATCTTACTTAGCTGGCCCTGATGATATTTACGTGTCACCAAGCCAAATTCGCCGTTTCAACATGCGAACGGGTGACACCATTTTTGGTAAGATTCGCCCACCAAAAGAAGGTGAACGTTATTTTGCCCTGTTAAAAGTTAACGAAGTTAACTTTGATAAACCTGAAAACTCTCGCAATAAAATCCTCTTTGAAAACTTAACCCCACTCCACGCAGAAGAACGTATGCGTATGGAGCGTGGTAATGGCTCAACTGAAGACATCACTGCCCGTATTCTGGATTTATGCTCACCTATCGGTAAAGGTCAACGTGGTCTGATCGTTGCGCCACCGAAAGCGGGTAAAACGCTATTACTGCAAAACATTGCACAATCCATTACCTACAACAACCCTGAAGTGGTATTGATGGTTCTGCTGATCGATGAACGCCCAGAAGAAGTAACCGAGATGCAACGCCTCGTTAAAGGTGAAGTTATTGCATCTACCTTCGACGAACCAGCAAGCCGTCACGTACAAGTGGCTGAAATGGTTATTGAAAAGGCTAAGCGTTTAGTCGAACACAAAAAAGACGTGGTGATTCTGCTCGACTCTATCACCCGTTTAGCGCGTGCTTACAACACTGTAATCCCTTCATCAGGCAAAGTGTTAACCGGTGGTGTGGACGCCAACGCACTGCACCGTCCAAAACGCTTCTTCGGTGCAGCACGTAACATCGAACACGGCGGCAGCTTAACCATTATCGCTACTGCGTTAGTCGATACCGGTTCTAAGATGGACGAAGTGATTTACGAAGAGTTTAAAGGTACTGGTAACCAAGAGCTGCATCTGTCACGCAAAGCCGCTGAAAAACGCGTCTTCCCTGCGATTGACTTTAACCGCAGTGGTACTCGTCGTGAAGAGAAGCTGACAAATCCAGACGAACTGCAAAAAATGTGGATCCTGCGTAAGATCCTCAATCCAATGGATGAAGTCAGTGCAATGGAATTCCTCATTGATAAGCTGGCGATGACTAAGACTAACGAAGAATTCTTCACCGCGATGAAACGCGCAAAGTCTTAAGCCATATAAGATTGCATGAATAATAAGGCCGCTCACTGAGCGGCCTTTTTTTACGTTTTACACATGGTGATGGATTGCAAAGCCGCGGGTGCGGCTCACTCGATTCAACTGACTTAATCAAGCACAGGCAAATAACTGAGTACTAACTGATCTCGGCTTAGTTGCCCATCAATTATCTCACCTACTGTACCGTTGTTTAACTTGATGGCAAGCGTGGCCTCGCCGACCTGCGCCTTAAAGGTTTCCATTTCTTTAATTCGGTTGATCAGCGCCAATGCTAAAGTGTTTTCTGCGGTCGCAGCATACACACGGCCATTTACTGTCACTTCCGCTTGTGTGGCTAATGCAGGGCCGGCTAGATGAATACCGACGTATTCACGCCATACTCTGGCTTTTTGCTCGCCTTGATAATCACTGTCAACCGATGCAAGTACCACTTGACGTAATATCATCTGCAGTAAATTGCTCTTACCTTTTGGCTGGCCGTTAACAGTATCAAATTGGAAGTAACGTGAAACTGAACGATCGTAATTAGGTAATGGCTCAATACTTTGTTGGGCAAAATCAGTGTAATAAGGCAGATAGCTATCGAGCTTACCACTCACGCCACAGCTTTCGGTAAAGAGCGGTGCATTACCACGAGTCAGCCCAGGGCCTTCACCCATGGTCATCTTACACAACATGTCTTGGAATACAGGACCCACATTTGGTAAATCAACCAATGCTTTATAACCACGACTCGAAGTACTACGTGGGGTGGTACGTGATACTAAGGCTCGCACGGCTAACAATTTATCAGGCCATACACCTAACACGTCGCGCTCATTCACATACGGATGGTTAGGTGAGGATGCAGGCGTTTTAATACCATTGAGTAAGCGGCCCGAAAAGCTAACATCAGCCGTTAATAAATCCTGAAATTGAGGATTTATTTGCGATTTAATGATCAACTCTTTCAAGGCTTCTGGGGAATCAGAGAACTGACTGATCACCTCACCCGGCTCAAATTGCGCCTTCATATCGCCGCTTTTAAAACGATATTGCTCAAGTACCTTAGCAAAATTGTACTGCTGTCTTAACGCTACGCTGCCATCAGCTTGCTTGTATGTGACGTCCAATGTGGCGTCGTTTTCTCCCACTAGCTTAAGGAAGAAATCGGCCGACTGATTCATCGCCCGCTGATTCGCACAATACCAAGCCTCGCTACCTGCCGCAGCCAGTCGGTCGCACTCACCAGCAAAAAAGTTTTCTGATAGACCAAATAATTGCTCTAAAAAGCTCACATCTTCAATGAATTGACGTATCTCATCAAACTGAACTTTACGATTGATGGTGTAACTTAGACTATGATCCTCAAACAAAGATTGACGATTATGGCGTAGGTTCATGGTCTCGTAGCTATCAAAATACTTATCGATATAGAACTGGTTAATATCATCTAAGTTTTTACCCGCATCACCACGATTACAGTTGCTGTTAAGGGACACATGTTCATCTGTGCAATAAGAATACTGACGTAGGCTATTGTTTTGCTCAATATTGTAAAGCGCGCCAAATCGGGTATCCCCGTTAACAATGCCTTTGGCAAGTTCGTCGCGACGCTTAGCATCTTCCGCTTTGAGCGATACAAATTCGTTAGCCTTTGTTTCCACTTCGCGGGCATAGCCAAAACGTAACGCCGCTAAGTCATAGGGTTCAAACGTGGTTGCAAACCGATTCACGTTGTAGTCCATTTGGCTCGAAAACTCGGCATTAACAGTAATATCTGGGTAACCTGCATCGCTAAAGGCGGCTTTTAACTCCGTCAGTTGTGCTTGGTTAAAGGTATTGTCGTGGTCGCGACTCCCAGCAAAGTTATGTCTTAAGCCAAAGGTATGCCCTAATTCATGGGTCAAGGTGCCGGCAAATGCTTGTGCAGCAAGGGCTGTAGTTAATGAGTCTTGTAAACTTATTGGCAAATCTTCAAATGCCGCTAATTTACCGCCCACTTTGCCATCAACCCACATTTCGGCTTTTTTCCAATCAATTTCATGACCTTTGATACCGCGAGGTAATTCACGATTACTACCACCTGTAGCAAACACGGTATCCACATGCATCATTGAATTTTCAGACCAAAACGCTTGTGTTTTTTCATCAAAATCCGCCAAAGCATCGAGACTATTATCCTTAGGCGTTAATAACATTGATTTGGGTGCTGCAATAAGCTGCTGAGTCGGTTGTTCAAATGCAGCCGCCTCCACTGGCACAGCATCAACGCTGACATCTGGCTTGTTCAAATTCGACACATAAGGCTCGCCCGTTAACGATGTGACTGAATTCGCGTCCAATTTGCCTCTGTTATAATCTAAACGCACTTGGCGATAGTAACGTACTGCGCCTTGTTTTAGATTCGAGCTGTATTGATTGACTCGCGCACTCACAATTTCGCCTGTAAGCGGGTTTGCCGCGGATGGGCCATAACCCGCCAAACCATTATCCAGCGGTTCATCAAATAAAGTGATGTTGCTATAGCGCAGGTCGCCATGGCGTTTATCGTGGGCTTGCTCAAGTTTTATCTGTGGAAAACCCGTTTTATACAACTTGTTTTGAATATTAATTGCCGTCACGGACTCAATAGCAGCATCCAAAAAGGGCTTATTTTTCGCGTCGTAGAAATTATTACTCAGGTAATAAGTCAGTTCCGATTTGGCCGGATTGAAGCGATTCATGTAAGTACGCACATACCCGTCAACGCCCTCTGAATCAGTCGCATCACGGTAAGTATGGGAAGAGGTAAAGAAACCAAATGCGCCCTTTTCATTTTCGGCATAGGGAATCGCTTGATAGTCTTTACTGGCTAACTGATCCACCGCCACAATCGAAATAAACTCAGTGGTCGTAAAGGATAGATTGTCGAGGTTGCCACCGTAAAATTGGTTAAAGCAACTTGGTGAAGCCTGATAGGTATGCTCAATTTCAAAGTTAACCACGCCCTTAGCTAAATCCATCTCATAGCCTTTTTGGCCTTGAGTATTCACTAGACGTGGGGCCTCTGTTTCAGTCACACATTCACCAAAGGTAAATATGTCATTAATGCCCAACTCGGCAATTTTAGCTTTGGCAAAATCGGGGACAAAGTAGCGCTTATCCTGCCATGTTAAATTAGCATCGGTGTTAACTTGCTCTACGTTAATACACTCACGCCATTTATCTTCGGTACATTTAAAGTCGATATATTCACCAGGAATGGTTAACACTGGCGCTTGGTTATATTCATTAGGATAACGGCTGTCATGGCCTAATCCGATATTATCTCGGTCAATTTGACGTACTTGGATACCATTCTCTGTTTTATGCAAGGTTACCAACTTAGGATCACCTTGGGTAAAACCTCGCACCTCGGCGGCATAACGCGGAGCCTTACCCACGCTGCGAATGTAGAGATATTGCCGCTCAGTGGCTTTATCGATGTCGGCAGTGGTGACTTGCTTTTCATCTTTGGGGAGTTCTTTATAAGGCTCATCACCGGCACCACACCCCACAAGGGTCAGTGCGCTGGTTATCGCCAGACATACCATGGACTTCTTCATAGATTCCTCTTAACTACTGTTTTTATAGATATTTAGTAACTGACAAATAAAAGGTTGAACTCTTTTTGTCATAAATCTCAAATCCCTGAGATGTCCCCACTTCTGGGTTATAGAAACGACCACTATTGTTATGACCAACAGCCAACACCCAGTCAGGCTTAAACGACCAACCGAGTTCTTGGGCAAAGGTAAATTGATCATCGAGTCGACGACCGTAATAGTTTTTGGAGACTCGATAACGACCACTCACATCCAAATACCAATTAGCCGTAATTTGCCAATAAGCATCGAGTAATCCATCGAGTTGCTGTTCAACTAACACGCGCTCACCAGCGGTTTTGTATTGGTAAGCGTTGTAGCGATAGCGCGGTGAAAAATAAAAACTTAGGTTATCTAGCGGGCTCCAAAATAAGTACGCAGCAATACGCGGTGCATATTGCAACCTATCCAATTTCGATTCGCGCTCTGCGGGCAGATACACACCTAAACTGCCTTTGAATGAGACGGTATCGCTTAAGGCATACAGTGGTGTGCGGTATTCCAGCAAAGGGTCATAAAAACTGGACTCTTTGCCATGCAATGTTTGCTTTTCGCCCCCAAGGGTAAACAGCACATTGCCCCAATTTGCCTTGTAATCGATCCGGCTATCGATGTTATAGGCTTGATAGGCGTAATAACTATCCGAGTCATAAATGTTTCGGGTAAACCCAACATTAACGTAGCCAGACCATTTTGCAGCTTGTGCATCCGTGGCTAACTCAAATTCATTGACAGCCAATACTTGGCCGACAAATGAAAAACTCGCCAGCATCACCTGCAAGCAGAAAAACATAGACCATTTATTTCGTCGACGAGAAATCGACGAATAATATTGATTATTCGTTGGTTGCATAATAAAACCTTGATTTATATTTTGATGAAAATATTGATAGTGAGCATGCGCTCTATATAGCGCTAGGATGTACTTGCTTGAATAGACTTTATCCAATTAAGTAAAATGGAATAACAATGTTCCAAATTAAGAATGTAACTACGCAGAAAAATAGCTGAAATGAAATAAATAACACTAAATAAAACAAAAAATGACAGTCCAATAAATATGCTTTCAAAATTAGTTTCACAAAACCAATTCCAAAGTGTAACGCTATATTCATTCAGTACGATTGTCGATTTATGGCCCACAAACTCACTCTGCGCCACAAGTGTCGAAGCCATTAAAAAATCATTCTTTTCAAAAGAATAAATTTCATTTTTAGCAGAAACACTTAGCGATAAGCTCAACCATAATATTCCGAGCACCAGTAATCCACCGACTATTGGATGAAGATGTTTCGGTATTTTTGAGTAATTTTTTGTGGCTAATTTAGTTAACATTTTCAGTCAATACGTCATACTATAAATAATCTCCACTGTGACCCACAGTTAAAGATACAAAACGATACATTTATCGCATCATACGCACGAAAAAAAATGCTTTTCAACTCAAGCCAGCGACAACTCATATGCAATTAAAATAAATATGAGTTAGATCAGAAAAAATTAGCGACATTAAACATAAACAACACAATTCATAACAGAAAAAACCGCCATAAGACACAATTTAAAAACAGATTAAAAACAATAAATAACAACATGCAGTGCGATTATTTACATATGCCACCATAATGCAAATAGCTTAACGGTAGTTTGGGATAATATGATGAGCAGCCAGTTGAGTTTGCAATTCTTTACAACGGCGACGTAACATTTCGCGAAGCAGTAACACCACGGGTGTGACATGTTCGCGTCCAGGGCACACTAAGTATAAATTGACCGACTCGCCGCGATATTCTGGCAACAAGGGCACTAAACGCCCAGCCATAATATCCTCTGCCAAATCTAAGCTCGACTTAAACACTAACCCCTTTCCTGCTACCGCCCAGCGGCGCGCAATTTCAGCATCATTCGCACTACGATTCCCCGTGACGCGGACTTTACATTCCTGGCCATCACGCTCAAATTGCCATTGATCGTGAGTTCTCTCATCTAACTTATAAAACAAGCAATTATGTTGTGTTAGCTGCTCTAAGGTTTCGGGTTGACCAAATTTGGCAAGATAGTCCGGCGATGCACATAACACTCTGTCGGCACTGCAAATCGGAAAGGCAACTTGATTAGAATCCTGCGGCTTACCATAACGCACCGCCACATCAATTTTATCGTGGTAAAAACTGCTGATGTTGTCGCCCAAATGCAGACGTACTTGCAGCTGTGGAAAATCCAAGAGAAAGTCATCGAGCCAAGGGACAAATAAGTTTCGCCCAAAGTCAGATGAAACCGACAGGCTTAAGGTGCCAGAGACCTTACCTTTATCGCTGGCAATCGCCTGCTCTCCAAGGGCGAGATCACTTAAGGCGCGGCGGCAATGGATCAGGTAACGCTCCCCTTGAGCGGTTAATCTAAGGCTGCGAGTCGTGCGCACAAACAAACTAGTATCAAGCTGTTTTTCAAGACGTTTAATCGCTGCGCTCGCTGAAGCAGCAGAGAGGTCCATTTCGGCCGCTGCGGCCGAAATACTGCCGCAATCGGCAACGCGAACAAATAAGGCGAGATCATTAAGCAACATGATTATCAAATTTCCTTTGAAAAAATTACAAACTTTACCCCGTTTATCTAAAGGTTAATATTTCACACAATGGTGCTCAATGACAAGTGACAGACATGAGTCGCCAGTGAGGAATGATTATGAGAGCCGTAGGTTACCAAACAGCAGGCGCAGTCGATGCGCATAATGCATTAGAAAACATAACATTAGCCAAACCAACTCCAACGGGTTTTGATTTGTTAGTCGAGGTTAAGGCCATATCGGTTAACCCCGTCGATACCAAGATCCGCGCATCAAGCTCAGCGCCTGCTGGGGAGTATAAAATCCTCGGTTGGGATGCCGTTGGCGTTGTAAAAGCTATCGGGGACAAAGTCAGCCTATTTAAGGTAGGCGATGAAGTTTGGTATGCCGGCGATATTAGCCGCAGTGGTAGTTATGCCGAATATCAGTTAGTGGATGAGCGCATTGTCGGCCATAAACCGCAAACCTTAAGCAACGCACAGGCGGCAGCCTTACCCTTAACCAGTATCACGGCTTGGGAATTGCTGTTTGACCGTTTAGGTCTACCACAAGATGGCTCCGCCACGGATGCACGTATTTTAATTATCGGTGCGGCTGGCGGTGTGGGTTCGATTATCACTCAACTGGCGGTCAAATTGACTGGAGCAGAGGTTATCGGTACCGCATCACGGCCAGAATCAGCAACTTGGGTGCAAACCTTAGGTGCCGATGCAGTGATTAATCACAATAAACCCCTCTCGGAAGAGCTGGCTAAGCTAGATATAGCCGATGTCACCCATGTGATTAGCCTGACCCAAACCGATAAGCACTTTGACGAAATTGTAAAAGTGCTCAAACCACAAGGAAAACTGGCACTGATTGATGATCCGGTAGCCCCGTTAGATGTGATGAAGCTTAAGCGTAAAAGCCTGTCGCTGCATTGGGAGCTGATGTTTACCCGCAGCCTGTATCAAACCGAGGATATGATTGCCCAGCACCATCTACTCAATCGCATTGCAGAGCTTATCGATACCGGCAAAGTAAAAAGCACCTTTGGTGAGCATTACGGCACGATTAATGCGCAAAACTTGCTAAAGGCCCATGCACAAATTGAGTCGGGCAAAGCGATTGGTAAAATTGTGCTTGAGGGATTTAGCCAATGAAAATCACGGTTTTTGCGCAAATCCAAGCGCATTCAGGCCAGAGTGATTCACTCTTTAAAGTCCTCAAACAACTGGTAAGTGACACCCACACCGAGGCAGGCTGTTTGGAGTATACGCTGCATCATTCTTTAGATAATACTAATCAGTTTTGGATGTATGAAGTGTGGCAATCCCAAGCAGCACTGGATGCGCATATGGCAAGCCCACACTTTAATACCTTTGTCGCCACCTCCGAGCAGTTAGTAGAGAAAGTCGAGATCCACAAGAGTTATGCTTGCTAGCATCACCAACAAGAAAGCGCCAAATTTGGCGCTTTCTATTTTTAAATCAACTGCGTAAATAAAGCTAAACCAACGTCATCGCCATTTTTCGGCGTAGATAAGCAATCTGTTGCATATGGGGTAAATCCTTCGGACAGTTGTCTTGGCAGCCGAGCAAGGTCATGCACCCAAACACCCCATCCTGATTACCGATCACATGGTAAAAATCCTCCGCAGTGCGGGCATCACGGCTATCGAGCTCAAAGCGGGCAATTTTCATCATGCCAACTGCACCGACAAAGGTCTCGCGCATTTGCTTGGTCGCGCAGGCTGATACGCAAACGCCACACTCGACGCAGCGCTCCAACTCATACAGGCGAGCAGCTTCTTCAGGAGCCATAGGATCTTCGAGGCGATGGATGCTGATATCATTCGCCTTAGGATGTAACCATAGCTTTAACCGTTCAGCGAGTTCACGCATAAATTTACCCGTGTTAACCGATAAATCACCGATCAATTCAAAGCCAGGTAATGGCATCAGGGTGATCTCGCCTTTGGGATATTTGGCGGTTAAGGTGCGGCAAGCTAATGTCGGAAAACCATTGATCACCATGGCACAACTGCCACAAATCCCTGCCCGACAGACAAAGTCAAACTGCAACGACGTATCTTGCTCTTCTCTCAGCTTATTGAGGGCAATAAATACTGTCATCCCCGGCGTTTCGGTGAGCTGGTAACGCACCATTTTCGGCTTATCGTTTGGCTCCTGTGGATCATAACGAAAAATATTAAAGGTTAACTGGCGACCTTGGGTCATTATGATTTTTCTCCTAACGCATTGGCAGAGGGTTTTTGTAAGGTATCACTTAAACGTTCATTTTGAGCTTGCAGGCTGGGCGGCAGCTCGAAAGGCATCAGCGCCGCTTGGCGTTGATAGCGATCGGCATCCTCCCCGAGCACAGCCAAAATTTCAGCAATTTGTTGCTCACGTTTAGCGGTATCGGGGTGAGCAATCGCATTGTCGATACCATAACCCCGGTATCCCGGTGGCAGTTCCATCTTCATCACATCTAGCGGCTCGTAGCTCAACACGGGTTCCAACGCATTGGCATCAGGCCAACTGGCGAGGGTGCGATTAAGCCAATCGCGGTCATTACGCTGTGGATAATCTTCACGGGCATGGGCACCGCGGCTTTCGGTGCGAGCGGCAGCGCCGCAAGCAACGGTCAGCGCTACCTTGAGCATGCGCTTCACCCTTAGAGCTTCTACCAGCTCTGGGTTGGCGTGGCGTTTTTTACACTTAATACCGAGTTTGCGTGAACGTTCAAGCAGGGCTTTCAGCTCTGTCACTGCTTTATCGAGTTCAGGGCCATTACGGAAAATCCCCACGTAATCCATCATAATTCGCTGCATTGCGTGCTTAAGTTCGAAGGGGTTTTCTTGACCATCGCCATCGACTAAGGTGTCGATCTCAGTCTGTACCTGCCGCATAAATTTTTCGGCAAGCTGGGTATTGATTTCAAGGCTATTATTCTCACAAAAATCAGCGACATATTTACCAATAATCATACCGCCCACTACGGTTTCAGCGAGCGAGTTACCGCCCAAGCGGTTAAAGCCATGCATATCCCAACAGGCCGCTTCACCGACGCTGAATAAGCCCTTAAGCTGCGGACTTTCACCGGTGGCTTTGGTGCGAATGCCACCCATGGAGTAATGCTGAGTCGGACGCACGGGTATCCAATCCTTTGCAGGGTCGATCCCAAGGAAATTCTCGCAAATCTCCTGCACTTCACGCAGGTTGGTTTCGATATGTTTGCGCCCAAGCAGGGTAATATCGAGCCATAAATGCGGGCCATAGGGGCTATCGACGCCCTTACCTTTACGCATATGTTCAGTCATACGGCGAGACACTACGTCCCGCGATGCCAGTTCTTTTTTCTCTGGCTCATAGTCCGGCATAAAACGATAACCGTCTTTATCCCGCAATAAACCACCATCACCACGGCAACCTTCGGTGGTTAAAATCCCCACGGGCACAATCGCCGTTGGGTGGAATTGCACCGCCTCCATATTACCAAGGGTCGCAACCCCCGTTTCGAGTGCCAGCGCCTGACCTATCCCCTCGCAGATAATCGCATTGGTTGAAACTTCGTAAATCCGGCCATAGCCACCAGTGGCAATCGTGGTCGATTTCGCGACATAGGCACGCAACTCGCCCGTGATTAAACAGCGGGCAATCACCCCGTGACAGCGCTCTCCATCGTGGATAATCGCCAGCGCTTCGACGCGCTCATGGACCGGAATATCCATCGAAATGGCTTTGTTATCAATGGCATAGAGTAAAGAGTGGCCTGTACCGTCGGCAGTGTAGCAGGTGCGCCATTTTTTGGTGCCACCAAAGTCGCGGGCATTAATTAACCCGTGGGCTTCTTCGGCTTCTTGCAGCGTGACTTTTTGGGCGTTAACAATGACTTCCCGTGGACCAGCACTAACACGTGACCAAGGCACCCCCCAGTTGGCTAACTCACGTACTGCCTTGGGCGCACAATGGGCAAACATTCTCGCGACCTCTTGATCACAGCCCCAGTCCGAACCTTTCACAGTGTCTTGAAAGTGCACATCTTCATCATCACCCATGCCTTTAACTGCGTTGCCAAGGCTTGCCTGCATTCCCCCCTGCGCTGCGGCGGAGTGAGAACGTTTGGCAGGAATAAGCGATAGCACTAAGGTATCCAGCCCACGCTCTTTAGAGGCAATGGCAACCCTTAGCCCTGCCAATCCGGCACCAACCACTAATGAATCGGTATAAATCAGTTTCACGCCTGCTCCTTAACGGGTACTGCTGTTATTGTTTTAGGACAACACTCTTTTGTTATATTTCGCTCAACTCGCATGGGGTAAAAATGCCAATAAAGAGGCAATCCCTACAGTGACAAACGCGATACTCACAATCGTTTTGATCTTACGTAAACGGCTGCGACTATTGAGATCACGCGCCGCGCCCCATTTTAGTGCTACGCGGTAAATCCCGATGGCCGCATGTAACTCAACCGTCAGCAATAGCGGCAGATACACCATCCACACGCCTTGGTTCCAAATCCGCTCGGCGCTGCCCTGCGGACCTATGGTTTCAGGCGCCGAGCCAATAAGCCACAGATGCACTGGCAGCAATAACAGGATCACCACACCCGTAATGGCCTGCCAGCGCCACAGGCGAGTATCGCTGTGATTAATCACTTGCATCTGCTGTTGCAGCGCCCTTTGCTGACGCAAACTCATCGGTAGCTTCTGCAATGCCACTAGCACATGCACTAACGCTAAAGCGCCGATACCGATGGCAATACAAGTCACCACCCAGGGATAGCCATGACCATCACTAGAGAGAAAACTTAGCTCCATAGTGCGAGCCACCCAGTTCATGGCATCGCCACCCAACAATATGGACGACACCAACACTAAGTGAGTCCATAAAAACACCGCCAAAATGACACCCGACACACTCTGGCTTAAATCCAGCCACGCACTCCATTTTTTTATACTTAGTTTGATTGCCATTGCTTTCGCCTCGCGCCACAGGCTCTATTGAGCCAAGCTCATTAAGTGATCTTTAAAAATTAATATCGCTCACAAATCCAACAACAAACCTGAGTTAGATCAACTAGGAGGCGAATAATTAATCGAATGCTTAACTATTAGCGATAGAACCAATAAAAACGAGTGGCAGCGACACAAAATCCTGCGGCGAATTATCTCAGTGCAACGCGCGCAGCAGGATTGGCATTCAAATTACTGGGGCACATAGGGCTGCACAGGAACACTCAACTCGCTGCCGATCAACATATAAGTAACTAAGCTAGCGCTACCTAGACACAACAAATAGATAATTAATATCTTAGCGAGTTTACGTAAGCCGGAGCGTTGAGTGGTAATGCCCCACTTAACTGCCACACGGTACAAACCAATCATGGCGTGGATCACCACTGCGGGCAGCAATAAGGCATATAGCAGCCAAGCATTATCGTGATAAACACGCTCGGCGGATAAATGTGGGCCAATCTCAGGATTTAAGATCATGGTAAACAGATGTACAGGCACCAGGAAAAACAGAATAAAGCCAGTAATGAGCTGCCAAAACCATGCATGGGTATCACGGTGATTAATGCCACCTAAATGCGAGCGCAATGCCCGCCACTGACCCAGTTGTGCCGGAAACCGCCTAAGCGCAACTGCGGCATGTAATATCACCACTAACAGCATAAAAACCGAGAAGACTTTAGTAACCATCGGAAAGCCATGGCCTGTACTACTAAACATACCGCCTTCAAGCAGTTGTACTACTTGGTAAAATGCCTCTTTGCCCAGCAAAATGCTCGACTCGAAGTGCATATGCAACAACAGGAAGCATCCCAACATAATGCCTGTCGCGCTCTGTAATCGATCAGCCTTAGCCGACCAAGGGTGACCTATCCCCTGTGTTTTCACCCTAGTGTGAACGCGCGTTACGCTTATCATCTTGCTTTTACCTTTGATGGTTTGTTGACACCTCTTTGCAAACTACACCATAGCAGTAACAAAATACCCGGCTGAGCGTCACAGATTTAAAGCGTGAGGTAACTCACGGGAGCAGCGTCAACTCTTAGAAGGCGATCACAAAAATCAAGTAAAAAACCAAACAAAGGTAAAACCAATTAACCATTATATTTCATATGTTTATACTAAAAATCGAAACGACCGGTTCGCATTTTCGCACAAAAAGGATGACTGACTAACTCTTTGTCGGCGTAGAATAAAATCCATTTATCACTCGCCAATCCCCTGCTGCACAGCAACTCATTTATCTAATCGAACAATGCGAAATTGCCACCGAATTCTGCAATTTAGCGCGGTTTGGGTATACAATAGCGTGATATTTTTTAACCCTAGCCACAGGATTTAACCCATGCCTTGGATCCAACTCCGCATTAACACTAACAGTGATGATGCAGAAACCATCAGCGACTTACTCATGGAAGAAGGCGCAGTCTCCATTACCTTTGAAGATGGTAAAGACACCCCGATTTTTGAACCTAAACTGGGTGAAACCCCGCTGTGGCAAGATACCGTGGTTGTCGCGCTATTCGAAGCCGATACCGATCTAACCCCAAGCATTGAGATGCTGAAAACCCTGCCGTTTTTAGGTGAACACTTCAGCCATAAAATCGAGCAGATTGAAGACAAAGACTGGGTCCGCGAATGGATGGATAACTACCACCCAATCCAATTCGGTAAACGCCTGTGGATTTGCCCAAGCTGGCGTGAAGTCCCCGATCCAAGCGCAGTCAACGTGATCTTAGATCCGGGTCTGGCCTTCGGCACAGGCACTCACCCCACGACAGCACTGTGTTTAGAGTGGTTAGACAGCTTAGATCTAAGCAACGAAGAAGTGATCGACTTTGGTTGTGGCTCAGGCATTCTTGCCGTTGCCGCCCTAAAACTGGGCGCGAAAAAAGTCACTGGTATCGACATCGACTATCAAGCCATTGACGCCTCAAAAGCCAATGCCGAGCGTAACGATGTTGCCGACCAACTCGAGCTCTACCTGCCTGAAGATCAACCCGCCGATCTTAAGGCCGATGTATTAGTTGCCAATATTCTCGCAGGCCCACTGCGCGAACTCGCCCCCCTTATCGCCGACCGAGTCAAAACAGGCGGTAAATTAGCCCTCTCTGGACTCCTAAAAGAGCAAGCGCAAGAAATCTCTGACTTTTATAGCCAATGGTTCGACATGGACGAAGCGGCTCACAAAGAAGATTGGAGCCGCTTGACAGGTACGCGCAAATAACGCTAAAGGGTGGCGCAACATGCGCCACCACTGGCTTAGACTAATTTTGCCGATTACTTCTCAAGGCTAAAAAGTCAAGAAAAAAAATTGCTCCTAGGTCATTTATTGACCTTTTCACGGCCAATAAAAAGGGCTACTATAGCGCCCCTTTGAAGAGCTAAGGTGAAACAGTAAATGCAGATTGGACCCTATCAACTGAAGAATCAGCTGATCGTGGCACCAATGGCAGGTGTCACCGATCAAGCTTTCCGTAATCTCTGTCTTCGTTATGGTGCAGCCTTAGCGGTGTCGGAGATGCTTTCATCCAATCCTGAGGTTTGGGATACGGATAAGAGCCGCCAGCGTATGACACATTCTGGTGAGGAAGGTATTCGCTCAGTGCAAATTGCAGGTGCAGATCCAGAGTTAATGGCGCAGGCCGCCCAGTTCAACGTTGAACAAGGCGCCCATATCATTGATATCAACATGGGATGTCCTGCAAAAAAAGTGAATAAAAAGCTGGCTGGCTCAGCCTTAATGCAAAATCCGCCCCTCGTAAAAGACATTTTACAAGCCGTGGTAGCTGCAGTAGATGTGCCCGTTACGTTAAAAATTCGCACAGGCTGGGAGCCTGAACACAGGAACGGTGTTCAAATCGCCCAGATTGCCGAGGATTGTGGCATTGCCTCGCTGGCCGTTCATGGCCGCACGAGACAATGCATGTACAAAGGCGACGCCGAGTACGACACCATTAAAGCAATTAAACAGAATGTCTCGATTCCTGTTGTCGCAAACGGGGATATCGACAGTCCGGAGAAAGCCCGCTTTGTGCTGGATTACACCGGTGTCGATGCTCTGATGATAGGACGGGGTGCTCAAGGACGACCTTGGATTTTCAGAGAAATCCAGCACTACTTGGAGACGGGTAATAAGCTAGCGCCCATTGAGGTGGTAGAACAGCGTCAAGTGATGCTGGAACACCTCACCAAACTTTATGATTTGTATGGTGAATATAAGGGTATCCGCTTCGCCAGAAAACATATCGGATGGTACCTAGACCAGGAGGATCAGCGCCAGTTTCGGGCTGACTTTAATCAGCTGGAAACCGCTGCAGAACAGTATTCCCTCGTGGAATATTATTTTGATGAATTAGTAAAGAATTAATAAAGAGCAGAATAGAATGTTTGATCAGACAACTAACACAGAAGTTCACCAGCTTACCGTTGGCAAAATCGAAACCGCAAACGGCACTATCAAGCCCCAGTTATTACGTGACGCTGTTAAGCGTGCCGTAACTAACTTCTTCGCACAGTTGGACGGTCAGGAAGCACAAGAAGTGTATGAAATGGTGCTAAGTGAAGTTGAAGCACCTCTGCTTGACATCATCATGCAACACACTCGCGGCAACCAAACCCGCGCAGCAAACATGCTAGGTATCAACCGCGGTACTCTGCGTAAGAAATTAAAGAAATATGGCATGAACTAATCTTTTAGATTAAGTGATTGTTAGAAAAGGGGTTAACCTGCAAAGGTTAACCCCTTTTCGCATTATGTGTACGGCAATATGTACCCCAAATGTTGTCTTAAAGCCCCAGCATCTGTTGTAGCTCTTGATGGGAGTTCACTTGATAATGTGGGGTGATCCCCGCTGGCGCAGCATGGCCATGGACGTTGTACCAACAAGTATGAATACCGGCATTGATACCACCTTGGATATCGGAATGCGGGTTATCACCCACCATTAATACTTGCTCACGCGCTGGCCGCCCCATTAACTCAAGCGCATGCTCAAAAATACCCACATCGGGTTTGGCGATGCCGACTTTCTCTGAAATCACTAAAATATCAAAATGATGCTGCAAGCCTGTTCGCTGTAAGCGCACCGTCTGCAACTCAGTAAAGCCATTAGTGATAATCCCCAGTTTAGCCTTACCTTGCAATGCCGATAGCAATTCGCGCGCACCGGGCAGCGGCGCACAAATCTCAGCCATGGCGGCTAAAAATGCACTGTTTAAGATTTGTGGCGATACATTAAGCCTTGCTGCCCAAGGCTCAAAACGGATAGTTTGCAGCTCTGCGGCACTGATCTTGCCATCCTGATAAGCAACCCAAAGCGGTTTATTTACCCTTTGGTATTCCTCAAAGTCGGCCTGAGTAAACTCAACACCAAAGCCAGCAAACATCAACTTTAGTCCTTCAAAGGCATCAAAATAAAATAGCGTTTCATCGGCGTCGAAAAGCACCCAAGCATAGGGCGTGGCTGAGGAATAGGTTTGGTTTGAGGACAAAATAACACTCCTAACAAAAGATAAAATGTAACTAATCACTGAAGCTCTAAAAATTGCCACCACTGGCAGTATAGGGAAGCCGCTAACACCATAGCAAATTAACGCATCGCCAAACTCAACTTGGGATCATGCAGTCGGCCTCATCCAACATGGCATCGAACGCGCAAAACAGGCGCAAGATTCTATTTATGGGAACACGGTTTTTGTTGCAAAATAGTCTACTATCTTTATCCATGACGGATAATACCGTGATAATGCAACCTATTGTTGAACATAACTCAACAGTAAACGCGCCCTGTCTGGTTTATCTCTTGGCCCGCTTAAGTGAAGACTCATTACATCGAATCGAAATGCAGTAACCAACCTCGCCTCAACAGAATAGGACGCACATGGAACATTTTTCTGCTCTACCCATTTTTGTCACTGTGGTCGAATGCGGTAGTTTTTCTGCGGCGGGACAAAAGCTTGGACTGAGCAAATCAGCCATCAGCAAACGAATCACACAGTTAGAGCAACACTTAGGGATTCAACTATTACAACGCACCACCCGCAGCTTAAGCCTAACCGACGCTGGCGCGCGCTATTTCGAGTACATTCGCCCCGCAGTGCAGCTCACCCAAGAAGGATTAGATGCCATCTCCGAATTGCAGCAAATACCTAAAGGCAATTTGCGGATTTCAGTACCTATGGTGTTTGGACGCAGATATATTGCGCCATTAATAGCTGAATTTTTAAGGCGTTACCCCGATATCCAGCTGCAAATGCAAATGGATGACAAGACCACAGATTTAATCGCAGGCGGCTTCGACTTAGCCATTCGTATCGGCGAATTACCCGACTCCAGCCTTATCGCCCGTAAAATTGCCCCTTGTTTGAGCGTGATTTGCGCGTCCCCCGCGTATCTCGCGCAGCACGGTTTACCCATGACTCCTAGCGAGTTAACTCAGCACAACTGCTTGTTTTACAGTTACTTTCAAGATGGTGTGGAATGGAGTTTCCACAGTCCCGATGGCGTGCAACGTGTTCAACCCAAAGGCAACTATCAGGTCAATAATAGTGATGCCATCCATCAGGCCTGTCTCGATGGTCTTGGCATCGCCAACCTGCCACATTTTATTATTGAGCCAGCTCTGCAAACCGGATATTTACAGGCGTTACTTACTGACTATCCGTTACCCGAACATGGCATTTACGCCGTGTATCCACAGCGAAAATACCAACCGACCAAAGTGACGGTATTAATTGAATTTTTGATGGAGTTCTTAGCAAAAAATAGGGCAATTATTAGCTAGGGTTAACGATAAATACGGCTTTACATAATGGTTATAACGAACATAACCACACAGCCAAAACAGACTAATGAAAACACATTTAAACCAAATAAAACAGTTCGTTAAGCAAATACTTCAGCTATACTTAACATCACTTAATGCGATGATTTAAGGCAAAAAAATGAGTGCTTATCAGCAAACATTTGGCGATAAATTTGAGCTTGGCTTCGACCTAAGCCTATACACATTTCTCATCGATAAAAGCTACCAAAACGACATGTGTCCCAGCTTTTACTTCAAACACAACAACCACTATTTTATTCTTTGGGTCGACTATGCCGACCCCATCTGCCGCGAAGAAGATTATCCCCGCTACAGCATCATTTCAGCCGTAAATGACGGCGACAACCTACACCCAGAAATCCGTACCGCTTCTCAACCAACACTACAGCTTGAATTTGAACAACCCAGTGACCTAATTCACTACCTTGAGCAGATAAAACAGCAACTGAATGCCAAAGTCGTTTCAATACGGTAACCACGACATAAATGCCCAACTAATAAAATAAAACTATTCGATGTGACTCATAGTCCGTGGAACATACAACAGCAATGACTGAAAATATAAGCCTACAATTACACTAGGTTTACATCATGGAATACCAATCCGTTAGCCAGTTTGAAGAGGCTTATTTTGTCGCTTATGAAGAAGAATGGTGTGGATACGTGATCTACATCGAACGAAACCCAGATCGGTTCAGGGGAGGCTTTGAATGGTTCGTATGCTTTGATAATAAAGTAATTCAATCAGGGCTAGTATTTCATTTTGATTTTGCACTGGCAGATGCACAACAATTTATAAATTCTAGGGCAAAAGAGGATTAGTTGCTTATGGGTGGTCCACTCATTACCAATTGATATAATGATCAAATTTAAAAAACAGAGTAGAAAGTGATACATAAAATGAGTCACTTAACCTCCATTATTTCCCCAGTGACACGCCGTTCATACCTCCATGTAGGCTCGACTAAAACCTCCCTGTTTTAGACGGTCACTGGTGCAACAATGTCGATTCTAATATGGCCTCAGCTCTATCAGGTATCTGTACTTATAGCTCCAAAAGCATTTCTGCAAAAAAGCTTTCTAACGACTAAGCATGTGGCGTTATTTTGTACGACGTGAATATAAGTTAGTCATTAAGTTTTATCACAATTACAAACTCCTCAATCACAAACTAAAAGCTAGCGGAATAGTGCTTGCCATGTATAATTTGCGGTTCGAAATTTGAGTTTGGACTGATGATTAATGAAAGCGATAGATCTATTTTCGGGTGCTGGCGGCTTATCTCTTGCCGCACATCAATGTGGCATTGATGTCATCGCAGCTATCGAACTAGATACAGCCGCTACCATTACTTATCAACGTAACCTCGTTGAACGCCTAAAAGCACCAACTAAGTTAATTAATGGCGATATTAATGCTGTCGACTTGCCCGCCTTAATGACAGAGTTAAAGCTCAAACCAGGAAAATTGGATTTGCTCCTTGGTGGCCCACCATGTCAAGGCTTCTCGACTCATCGGATTAACGGTGCAGGTATTGATGATCCCCGAAATCAGCTTCTGTTGAAGTATTTTGATTTTGTTGATGGTTTACGACCAAAAGCGTTCTTGATTGAAAACGTGGCGGGACTTTTATGGAAACGCCATGAAAACTATCTCAATCAGCTTCTAGCTCTCGCAGAAACCCATGGTTATACCATCCATTTTTGCGATATTCTCAATGCTAAAGACTATGGCGTGCCACAAAACCGTAAACGTGTTTTTATCTTTGGTACACGTAAAGACCTAAATGTTGATGCTGCAAATTTTCCGCCAGCAGCGACACACTTCTCACCGTCTAGTAATAAATCACCTTACTGGAAAACGGCCTCAACTGTATTTGAAAAAATACCAGCAGACCTTATCGAGCAATATATTGAAGAGTATTTTCGACCAAAAACTAAGCTTGCAGATGATGAAGCAAGAGATCTCCTGCTAAACCTAGAATATGGTGAAGCCGTAAAAGAGGGTGATCCTTGTAACATCACAATGCGGCCAACACCTAAAATGATTAGGCAATTTGAAGCCACGCCTTTAAATGGAAGCCGCGAAGACGCTGGCGAAGAATTTAGGCTGCCCTGTCATTCAAATGGATATAAAGGTCATAAAGACGTATATGGCCGAGTAATGATCCACTTACCAAGTAATACCATCACTACCGGATGTAACAATCCCTCTAAAGGCCGTTTTGTTCATCCTTGGAAAAACCAAGGTATGACACTACGCCATGCCGCTCGATTACAAACCTTCCCTGATAACTTTAATTTTCTGGGTACTTCAACCCAGCAAGGTAAACAGATAGGTAATGCTGTTCCTGTTAAATTAGGAAAAGTGCTAATTAACACTATCAAAAAAATCATCACACCCTAGCTTAATTGTCTATTTATTCTGCCTAAAAAAAAGCATATTATCCTGACTAATAAGGAATTTTAGTTAGGGAAGCCCCATGCTCTCATCAGTATCATTTCAAACCCGTGCCCGCACAATTGACCATTTAGGTCGGGAACAAATTGCAGATTGTCCAACGGCAATTTCTGAGCTTTGGAAAAATGCTTATGATGCCTATGCCCGTAATGTTTCATTGAATATCTTTGATGGGGAAATCCCAGTAGCCACACTCGTGGATGACGGTCATGGCATGTCACTAGATGACCTTCGGAGTAAATGGCTTACTGTTGGCACAGAATCAAAAGCAACTGGTACAGAAACCCCTTTAGAAGATCGAAATGGAATAGACAGAATTAGGGTAAAACAAGGCCAAAAAGGGATAGGACGCTTATCTTGTGCAGCATTAGGTTCACTAATGCTATTAATATCTAAAAAGAAAAATGAGCAATTTGTTGCATGTCTATTAGATTGGCGTTTGTTCGAAAACCCATATCTTATGCTTCATGATATTAAACTGCCTATTGTTGAATTCGCAACTCGCTCCGAAGTCCAAATGTTATTACCTGATATGTTCGATAAACTCATGGGAAACTTATGGGGTGATGGCTCAGACAATGAACGAGACTCAAGAGTCGAATTGGCTTGGAAGTCATTCCATGAACAAGAGCTTATTGAGAAAAAAGACTCTACTAAAATCGCAATTGAAGAAACAGTTATAGGTACATGTTTTACCGATAGACATTTAGATACTTGGCCTGTTTGGAGTGGCAACTCAAGCCATGGCACGGGTATGTTTATAGCCTCTATTAATGAAGATCTAACAGCACAACTATCTGCAGATTCCGGTTCTGAGTCTGATGGCACAGAAATACGAGCAAAAGAAAGATTCATTCAAACTCTAAGTAGCTTTGTCAACCCATTTTGCCGCCCAGGTGAAGACAGAATTACCGACTTTAGTACTTCGGTTGTCGCCTGGAATGGTCACCTGCAACGTTTTATTATCGATGAAGTAAGAAATTTCGATATTTCTAACTTTGATCAGCTTGAGCATATTATCGAAGGAGATATCAGCGAAGAAGGGTTATTTAAAGGAAATGTAAAGGCATTTGGTGAATGGTTTAACGATGTTACTGTAAAACCTAAGTCACGGTATAAAATGAGAAAAGATACTCATTTTGGTGCCTTTTCAATCCGTCTTGGTACTTTTGAAGTAACAAGAGTAAACAGCTCTCTCTCTGATGAACAATATAGCAACTTCTTCAAAATGAGAGAGCTTTTTGGTGGCTGTATGGTATTTAGAGATAATCTCAGAGTCATGCCGTATGGCCGAGAAGATAATGACTTCTTTGAAATGGAAAAAAGAAGGTCTAAAAATGCTGGTTTATACGTTTTTACAAATAGAGCATGTTTTGGCGGGGTTAACATAACAAAGTATGGAAATCCGAATTTAAAAGATAAAGCTGGCCGTGAAGGTATTATTGATAATAAAGCTTCAAAGTTATTCCGTGAAGTTGTTGAAAACATCCTTATTGAAATTGCAAAGCGCTTTATTGGCAGATCATCTCAAGTACGCGCGGATAAATTAGAAGAAATAAATGCTAAACACGCCGCCGATAAAGCAGCTAAAGACAGAGTGAAACTATTAAAAAAAGAGCAAGATAGAATAAAAAGCACTATTAATAAAAATAAGGCTCATCTTGAAATAACTAGGAACGAGCTTATCGAGCTCACAAATATCCTGACAGAAAATCGTAATTTTGATAGCCAAGACGAATTAACAAGACTCAAACACGAACTTAACGAACTAGATGGCCGTTTAAAAAACTTTTCTCTAAGCCCAATTCCTAGAACATTAGGCAGTATAGAAACATCTTATCGAGACTATAGAGATATAGAGTTGAATGCTAAGGAGCTAGTGAAGCAAATAAGCTCCTCGATTAATCTCGCGCTTGAAAAACTAACGACTAAAGAAGATATTGAAATTGCTGAAAAAGACTTCAAGAGCAAAGCAGGTGTTCTTCATGCAAAAATACGAAAGTATGCTAATGAAGGTAGAGAATTATTAAAAGCAGAAATCTCGAGATTTGATGAACTTGTGGATACTGCAAATAAGCAATTTCATAAAAATCTTACTGTCCATCTCGATGATTTAGCAGCTAAAAGAACAACACTTGAACATGTAATGGCACTGATAGACTTAGAATATGAAAAACAAGATATTGAAATACAGCAATCTCTCAAGCCATACATTACCGCAATTGAAAGCTTAAGAGAACAAATAGATCTTGAAGGTCTAGCAATTCAATCTGTCAATGAAAATACAAAATTAAAGAAAAAACTCGACCAAATTCATGCCTTAGCTCAATTAGGTATTTCTGTTGAAATAATAGGTCATGAGATTGAAGGATTCGACATGACTATAGAGCGTGGTCTTGACTCATTAAGTAAAAGTGAGCTTACTGAATCACAGAGTAAAGATTTGGCCAATGTAACTCAGGCTCATCAGTCATTAAGTGATTCATGGCGATTTTTAAGCCCGTTGAAATTATCCGGTGAAAAAGTGAAAGCCAGATTAACTGGCGATGATATATACAAATATGTAAATGATTTCTTCAAATCACGCTTAGATAAAGCAGGTATTGATTTTGTAAAAACAGAAGCATTTTCACAAATATCTATCTATGAACAACCATCTAGAATATACCCTGTTTTCATAAACTTAATAAATAATGCTAGATATTGGGTTAAAGAAACAACTGAAGAAAACCGCCTAATTATTCTAGCTGCCAAGGACGGATTAGTTTACATCAGTGATAACGGCCCTGGTGTTGACATTGATGATATTGATGACTTATTCACGATTTTCTTTACAAAGAAACAACGTGGAGGTCGCGGGGTTGGTTTGTATCTCTGTAAGATGAATTTAGCAGCAGGTGGTCATAAGATATATTATGAATCACGCCCACAACATAAAATATTAAATGGTGCTAATTTTGTAATTGATTTTAAGGGAATAAAAAATGCGTAATAATATGGAGTTTGATTACAAACCTTTTCTAAAACAGGCTTATATTGACCCTATAAGAACAGTTACTGTGATTGATGACGAATATCCGACCTTAGATGCTCTGGTTACAAAAGGTAGAGATGATTTTAATAGTGAAGATATTAAGCGTCTCTCAGAAATCATTGCCGTTAGCCGTGATATAAAATATAACTGGCTATTAGATGTTTATGATGGTGAAGAAGACAAGTTATCTATCGACAATGTATCGAGTAGACTTCATCATAGTGATCTTTTAATTTTGGATTATCATTTAGATGGTGAAGATGAAGGCTTCTGCCAGAAATCTATTAATATAATAAAAAATCTATCTAATAATAGACACTTTAATATTGTTGCAGTACATACTAAAGGGTATACGGGTGAAAAGGGTTCTGTAAATGATGTTTTTACCGACATTGTTGTCTCGTTACAAGCTAAGCCTGCGTTAGCAAGCTTACCTCCAACACCATTAAAATTAGTAAACGATGCATTAGATCTATGGGAAATTAAAGAACCAAACATTAGAGAAAAGTTAATTAATTCAATCCCGAAAATTGATCTTTTATTACTACTTAAAAATCACGAAACTGAGTTAAGAAATGGTTCACTTACGCATGAATTTTTTGATGAGTTTTCATCTATATATGATGAAAAACCCGAAGAAATAAATTTAGGCAAAAAGCTATTAATAAAATGGGTATGTATCGAAATACTTAAAGAATATGATGATAAGTTTTCCCTGGAAACTGCTAAACATTTTGACTGGGGAAAAAATGGCGAAACCACATGGGTTAAAACTGAGGATTTGTTTCTAACCGTAATAGGAAAAAAACAAACGCCAGTGAGTGAGATCCCGAATAAACTCCTAGAAGCTATGGAGAGTTGGCGGCCACACCCACATAAACTTATCTTATCTAAATTAAGAAATGAAATAGAAAGCAAAGGGGTTTCAGCCTCAAGCAACATTCTTAACAAAAAGTACTTACAAGCTGCTTGGCTGAAAGAGTTATTAAAAGCTGAAAATAATAGTGAGATTCAAACCGCAGCATGGAACACAATATCCAAGCTATGGGAGGAACTTGCTACAGAAATAAAATATGAACTTGGTACGTTTACGGCAAATTTAGTCAACAAAATAAAAGTTTTAGAAACTGACCAACAAAGCGCACTAAACTACTTCGTAGATACTAAAGTTATGGAAAGTGAAGTTGAACAAATCTTACATGCGAACTGTTTTAGTTGCTCAAGAACTATAACAACACATCACATAATCACCGGGCATATTTTAGAAATTAATCATAATTATTGGCTTTGTTTAACTCCAATCTGTGACTTAGTACCTGGGCAGAAAAATATTTATCATAGTGATAAAGCTCAAGATATTAATCCATTGGATCAACTTATGCCAATTACATTAGTGCAGATGTTTGATGCTAGAGAAGCTTTAAAGAGCACTAGGGACAGTATGATAAGGAGCTTAAAAATTGCACCAGAAAATGTCCCATCTTTTTCTGATGATGATTTAATGATACAAGTGATTGAACATTCTACATCTAACAATATGATATTTATCAAACCAAATAAAAATGTAGATGAAATTAAAATTCTTAGTTTTACTGTAGGAATCGATGGTAAAGCAAACCCTAAGGCCAAAGATTTTTATGTGGAAAAACAAGGGATTTTCAATATAGATGACGGAAAGTTGAAGTTATATTCTGCTCAGCCATGTGAGCAAGGTCTTGAGTTAAAAATCACACCATTTGAAGGTACTGTAGTTGCAGAATTAAGATATGAATATGCATTAAACTTACTAGGTAGACTTGGGGTATCAAAATCTAGAGTTGGATTAGATTTCATTAACTAATTTAGAATCTCTTCAGCTTGCCTTTGCTTTAATCGCGATGGATACACTGCATCCATCGCGATTAAAAACTCAGTGACATTCGAATACGCTTCGCTTTCATAGACAATTTTAGCAACTTCCTCCGCAAGTCTACGACCATGGATCAAAATAATTGGATACTTGTCTTCAATCACTTCTCGTTGAACCGAGTCAGAAAAATAACTGGTAGTTACATAGACGCCGAGCCAACCACGCTTTAAGCGGGCCACAGTACGAGCAATATGATTACCACCTGTTGGCGTATTAAGTGACTCACATTTTGCCTGCCCTAGCACAATCAACTCCACTTTGGAGAATCCACAGCCCAACGTCACCTTACCGATAAAATCGGCACCACCGTCACCTGAGCCTTGAGTCACCCAGCCTTTTTGATAAATGCCAAGCTCCCTATCGATTACGCGCTCTGCAATAACCTCAGCGAGTGCCTCAAATCTATGCTTCTTGTTGGCATAGTAATCATAAATTTGATTTAAAATTTTATCGGACTCCGATCCCGGAATAGGCTTTTGGTTTACCGTTTTCTCAAGACTCAGTTTGGAAACTCGACGGCGTAATTTATTAAGAGAGTTACTACCTTCATTTAGCCATTGTCGCCAGCTTTTAGGGGCGGCATTATTGGTTATCGCGAGCGAAAAGCCTTTTTTACGGCGGCTATTTATCCAATCCCATTCGAACTCTTCATGCTCTGCGGCAATACAAAGCACCGTAAAATCAAAGGCATAATTTGTAAAAGTGCGAGCTAATTTATTGTCCCACTGAGTCACTAATTCAACACTGTTGATGATCCCCAATCCATAAAATTGCGGATAGCCTTTAGCGACACCATTAACTATCGCCCGCTTAAAAAACAAGATAGGTGGAGTTAATAATCTCTCGTCCACACTGTGTGAATGGGCTAAACGAAACGCTTCAAGTAGTGCTTTATTTCCTTGTGCGGTAGCAGGATCTTTACCTGGTTCTTTGTTGTCACCAAAGTAGCGAATATGACCATTATCAACGTCATAAAAATCTTCCCAGGGGGTTTCTACTGATCCTTTTTTATTTGGGCTACTGGAAATCAGTATTGCCGGGCGCACAAGTTGACCCAAGCTCGTTTTGATTTTGGCGCAGGGATTGATTCCCTTTTCAAGTTGCAGGTTGTTGACGTCGATGGATTTGGTTAGAAAGTGGAAATTGAGGTAGCCATCTTCATACATGTTTTCTCCACATGCTGGCTTTTTATATCTCAGTACATCACCAATCTGAATTTCCATTATTCGTCACCAATCCTTACTCAATAAGCTTGATGAAATATAACATACTGATATTTAATTAAAAGAAGCGTAGATATCAATTGTGAGTATGCGCTTATTCAACTACAAATTTGTAACCTCATTCAAGGCTCACACTGAAGTTGACTCTATACGAGGGCTGCACAGCGGAAAATGGTATCGATGGGCAGGCCCTCTACGCCATGGATGGCGCGGTGGAGCCCTCATGGAAGAGTTTACGGCGTGCCTGCGGGCGATACCATTTTGTGGCCACTGTTGAGCCTTAAAGCTCAGCACTCACTACCTCCCACTCGGCAATAAGTACCTCGTACTTCGGCCGCCGGCGTCGGCTTTTACTAAAAAGCCTTGCTCGACCATTTGCGCAAGGTGACGGGTGGCGGTGGCGCGGCTCACCTTAGCGACCTTTTGATATTGACCACTATTCATCCCTAATTCAAAATCGCCATCTAACATCCGATTGAGCACTTTGGCTTGCTCCTGACTCAATAGGGATTGCTCGAGATTTTGCCAATACTGCGTTTTCCGCAGAGTCTTGTTCACATCGGCCATCGCATTGAGTAAGCAATCATTGAGGGTTTCAAAAAACCATACTAACCAAGGAGTAATATCGACATCGCCCCTTTGGGTGGACTCTAAAATGTCATAGTAGGCTTGGCGACGGGCCAGAATACTGACCGACATTGCGTAAAAACGAATTGAGCGTTTTTCCGCTTGCGCTAAAGCTAAATCGGTCAATAAACGCGTGATGCGCCCATTACCATCATCAAGCGGATGCAGAGTCACAAACCAAAGGTGAGTTATCGCCGCACGGATAAGCGGATCTAAGCCAGGCTCTTGCCGTGAAGCATTAAACCATTCGATAAACAGTGAGAGTTCAGCGTCCAAAGTCGCTCGAGAGGGGGCCTCAAAATGCACCCTTGGTTTATCAATCCGGCCTGAGACAACTTGCATAGGCGTATCGCCACGTAGCGCTCCACCAATAACGGGATTAAACAGCGTATAACCCTGGGGAAATAACTGTTTATGCCAACCTAATATCCGCTCAAGGGTTAACTCTGTATCTAAATTTTTTAAGGCATCGAGCATAATGTCGGCTAAACCATCGGTTTGTGCCGTGGTCGGATACGGTTTGTCTTCGGACACACCGAGTTTTTTAGCCAAGGATGAGCGCACCGAAGCCGCATTGAGCTTTTCACCTTCAATGGCACTGGAATGGATAATATTAGCGAGTAAGGTGTCGAGTGCCGCCGCTGAGGTTAACTTGTTGTCGTCGGGACTTAGCATTTGCTTGCCGAGGAGTTGGCCCTGATTGAAATAGACCTGACGCAGCAAGACATCAATGCTGCTGGCATTCCAATGAAATTTAGGCCAATCGGCTTGCTGCCAAATCCACATATCCTACCCCATGAGTCAAATAACAAGCCTATTTTACTCACACAATGAGTCAATTAACAAACCTATTCGCCTCACTAAATGAGGCAAATAATACAAGTAATCGCCTCACCTTGCCCAACTGCTTCTAGCATAAAGGAATTTATGCTGTTGATTGCCTCTACAACGCAATACCGACGCAACGCCAGCTTTGCGCTGCCAAAACCTGTGCACTGCGATATACTGCCAACGTTGATAAAACGCTAATGTTAAACCCCAATTTACCTACCCATCGCGACCACGCTGACAACAATGCCGAGCCTAATCCATGCCTGATAACGCAACTATTGCCACCCTTCCTGATTCTCAAAGGCATAACCATAGTGAAGATGTGCAGCTCAATCAGCCACAGTGCGATTCGACTAAACCAAATGACATCAGGCTAAGCTTACTCGCGCCGAATGCAACCAAGCCAAGCGCAATCGAGCCAAGTGCAACCAAGCCGAGTGCAATCGAGCCAAATGCGATTAAGCATGAGTCGGTTGTTGCCGAGCAAAAACAGAAGGTTATTTTTATCGGCTTGCCCCGTACTGGGACGACGAGCGTAAGCGTGGCGCTATTGGAGCAAGGTTTAAAAGTGGCACATATGGCGTTTACTAAAGCAGCCTTTATGCAGGCTGATGCGATTTCCGATGCGCCTTGTTTTAGTGATTTCAAACAGTTAGATAAACTCTTCCCCGAGGCCAAATTTGTCTATATTGACCGAGAGTTAGACTCTTGGGTGCCGTCGATGCAGATGTTACTCGGTCGAATGCTGCCACATTTAGATGCCAAAACTGGCCGATTCCACCCAATCATGAAGCGCAGCTTTCGCCATAGCTTTGGCGTAGGTATAGTCGAAAATCCGCAGGATGAACAACATCTTATCGATTGTTATCTGCGCCATAAACAAAGCGTGTTCGACTATTTTGCGGGCAGACACGACTTACTCAGTATCGATGTGAGCCAACAAGGTGCCCTCGGTCAGCTATTGGCTTTTATGGGCCTAGCCGCTACCGAAAATCAGCAGAGCTTTCCTAAGCTCAATGTCGGCCGCAATGTGGCCAGTTGGGATGAATATAAACACCCGAATAAGATCAGCGCCAATGCCTCGGGGCCAGACAAACGTAAGTTCTTTGATTATAAAATCTAGGGCCAAGGTTCTAGGTTCTAGATTCTAGATTCTAGGTTCTAGGTTCTAGGTTACTCATTATTTTTCCGACGCTTAACCACAGTTAGCCAGTCGAGACTCACGCCCGAAATTGCATTAAAACCGCGGATACGGAAGATAAGTTGCAGTAACTGCGGCCGAGGCCTGACTTTGGGTTCGACCGAGCGCGGAATAAACCACAGTGTCACAAATGCGCGCAGTATGGTCGATACTAAAAACACTACAAAAATCGGGCTACTGAGCCAAGCATTCCAGCCTGACCAGACTAAAAAGTCCGCCGCATGGGAGGCTATCGTGCCGCCAACCATCGCCCCCACAAATACGAATCCCGCACTGAGTGACGCTTGCAACGCTGCATAGGTCGCAAAGTCACTGCGAAAGGGACGAATATCATAAAGGTAATTGGCGGTACTTAAGGTAAAGCCGCTCCACGCGAGGCCCGAAAATGCCTGAATAAGGAGAATATACAGATAGTTATCGGAAAACAGCCATAACAATGGCAAGCTTGGGATCATGCAACTGGTAATAATCATCACCAAACGATTGCCGAATTGATCGCTAAATCGCCCCCAAAACTTTAGCGTCACAAATTGAGTCGCTATCGAGGCCACACTCGCGAGCACAAATTCGATGTAGCTAAAGTGCAGGTCTTCTAGCATATACACAGCGAAAAATGGCGCCGATATGGCGACCATCGCCTGCATACTGGCCACAAACAAGCTGTACTGGCGAAAGGTTTTATCCTTCCATGCGCCGCGAAAATTGCGAATGGTTTGGATAAACACGCCGCACTGCTTGGCTTCACGCGGATCAGGATCGTGCATTTGCAGTAATAACCAAGCCGAGACAAAACGCCCCATGGCGGCAATCGAAAACAGCAGCGTAAAACCCAACCAGGCCATTTGCTGCGAATCGGTCAAGGTCAGAATACCACCGCCAATAAAGAACACGCTTAAGGATGCGCCCATGGTTAAGCGGGTACGCGCCGCGAAAAAGGCGCCACGGCGACGTTCAGGCACGATAGACCCCATCCACGCGCGCCAATGGGGTTGGATAAGATTAATAAAACCGTGGTATCCCACGGCGAGCGCGATAAATATCCACACTGCGTGATCGGGGCGAAAGGCCGCCAACACGCCCATCGCCAATACCACAACAGCTTGCAAAGCTGCGCAGCAAACGATAAACCCGCGACGGGAAAAATGGCTCGCTAACCAGACAGAAACTAACTGCGACATCGCCCCAAAGAGCTGCGGTAAACCAGTAACAAAGCCCATTTGCGCAAGACTAGCACCGAGAAAAATCGCGTAAGCGTTAAAAAAGTTATCGCTGGTTGCCGTCATCATCGATGAGGCAACGGCTTCCTGCTGTGAACGACGCAGAGTACATCTTAACCAGAGATTTCTGGCGCTACGGCGCGCGCAAGTTAATGCAGTGGGTACTTCGTGGTTGCCCATTCCAAGCCAAATCCATATGCGACTAAGGGTTTTTAATGGTGCAATTATGTCGTATATAAGCAAAAAACAAAACGCCCCGTTTGGGGCGTTTGATTAGGGCTAGAAGCAAGCCTTTAACTCGGCTTCTTGATCTAACAGGCTTTGATACAAGGTAAACTGGTTCGCCGCTCTATCCAGATTATGACCCTCACGGTGCACGTGGAAATACACGTCGCCATTGAGATAATCCGTTAAAAAACGCACGCCGATCATCAGGCAAATGACTCGCGCCCCAAGCCAAAGGCTGCGTTTTTCGACCTCAGTTAATACCTCGGAGAGCTCACTTAAATAGCCACGGCAAATGGCGGCAAAGATCGACTGGCGCACTTTAACATTTTCAAGGGCAGTAGAATCTTCTTCCTCGGGCGAACAGAAAGTACGCACCATATCGCCAAAGTCATACATTAGATGACCTTTCATGCAGGTGTCTAAATCGATAATCGCCATGCTCGACATGTCGCGCTTATCAAACAACATATTGTTGATTTTCGTGTCGTTATGGCAGATCCGCAGCGGTAACTGCGGCGAGATTTCAGCCAGTTCATCCAATAAACCTTGCTGCGACAGCGCGTAATCAACCCATTGACGGCACGACTCTAAGCGCTTGGCTTTATCCTGCTGCACCGCTTGGCGCAGCATTTCCATCCGCCCAGGCAAGTGATGAAACTGCGGGATCACATCTTCAAGCTCGGTGGCGTCAAAATCACTTAATGCACAGGCAAAGTGACCAAAGGCCTTGGCGGCCATTTCAGCCTGCGCTTCAGACTTCACCACTTCGATACTTAAACTATGGGGTAAATAACTGATCGCACGCCAAAATCCCTGCTCACCTAAATCAATAGCAAGTTCACCCTCTTGGGTAAGACAAGGGCTAACCACTTGCAGACCATATTGCTGCTGCAATGCCTTGGCGCATAAATGATGGCTGATCTTATCGGCATTACTCACCAGCGCCTGCGGCGTCTTAAACACTTGGGTGTTAATACGTTGCAGCACCAATTCACCCGTAGGCCAACGCACTAATAAGGTGTCGTTAATATGACCATTCCCTAACGCTGAGATTTTTGCCTCGTCGGCTTCAATTCCAAAATGAGGCAACACTGACTGCCTAATGAGTTTTATCACCCAATAACTCCATTAATTTTTGCTTTACCCAGACAGTATCCTGCGGATAGGTCACACCGAGCCAAGGTTCGCTGGCCACATCAACATAAACGGGCACACCTTGCTCAATTGCCGCCTGAACCACAGCAGGCAAATAACACTCCGATTTCGGCAATTGGCCCTGTTGTTCAATAAATGCGGTTAATTGCTGTTTAATAACATCAAATATGCTTGGCGAAAAGCCCCAGCAGGTCATGGATACCAGCGACTGTGAAGGAAGCTTTGCTAATCCCATTGGCCCTTCGCCCACAAAACCATCATCTTGAGCTTGAATATTTAACCACTCGGCGACCGAGCGTAACTGCCCATGCTCAACTTGACATAAGCCACGGTTTACTCCGCCATGTTCAGATAACGTTAGCTCGATAGGATAAGCCACCATCATCCAATCCTTAGGTCTGGCGGTTAAGCCTTGTGCTAACGAGGCAAAGGCGCTGTCACCGTAAAAGTCATCGGCATTGATCACTGCCATTGGTCCTGTTACCCAATCGCGGGCACACCAGAGCGCATGTGCTGTCCCCCAAGGCTTTAAACGATGGCTAAAATCAGCAAGCATTGCGTCTTGTGGTAAATCACTTAATGACTGGTAGCAAAAGTGATATTCAAAGTTTGCGGGTAAAAACTGCGTCAATATCCCGGAGAGCTCCGCCTCAAGCTCAGGGCGGATCACTAATACAGCACGCTGAAATCCACTGCGAATAGCCGATAAAATAGATAACACCAACATGGGTTCGCCAGCTGGCCCAAGGGAGGCTAACTGCTTATCGCCGCCAAAACGACTTCCAAGGCCCGCCGCCATAATGACTAAGGTCAAATCTGTATTCATGTGGGATTGAGTTTTCAGTTCGTATTAAAGAAATTTTCCCGAACCTCGCCGTCATCGGCTATGCGAGCGCATGTAACACAAGATCGGAGAAAAAGAGGAGCAAAAGTGTAATCTACCCCTCTAATCCTGACTAGCATTTAAGCTTATTTTTATCTATTTAACGGGCTAAATAAGTTCCAAAGGCACGATTTGGCTCTAAAACCGCTTGGCTGCCTTTGAGGCTGAACTTATAACCACACAAACCAATGCTGCCACGGCGGGCTAAATCGGTAATGATATTAGCGGTATCAAGCGGCGTGAAACGCGCTTCAGTGGCAGAGTCGGCAAGCAAATCCACAGTGATAGTGCGATACTCAGTGCCATTATTAAACACTAATGCACTACAACTCTTATCACCCTTCGCCGTAGCAATAGACCACAGGTTTTGCGGCTTGTCGCGTTCACCCAACCAACGAATAATTAATACATCTTGCTCTAATGCCACCGAAAAACCGTCGGGCAGATCTAAGGTCACACGATCGCTTGCTGCAATAGGTGCTGAAGGCACCGCTGGCACAACCGATTCGTCTACCTGCGACTCATCGGAACTAGGCCATAATCCCCATACCAGCAAGACTAACAACACAGCGCCCGCACCGCCGCCGACAGGCAGCCAGTAACGGCGTTCCGGCTTAGGTAATTTAGGCAACTTAATATAACGACGGTAAGGAGCAAAAAACTCCGCGACGCCCCTAAACAATTCGGTCATAGAACCGGATTCTTTAGCTTCGGCGCGGCGACGGCGCACTTCTTCAGCATGCTCGGTGTCATTAAAAACATCGGCATTGTCATCGGGATCAAAGCGCCACACCGGCTCATCACTGTGCTCAGCAGGATCAAGCGGCGCACGCTTAAATTCTTCTCCCTGCAAATCCACTTGAGCTAAATCGACCTCGGCGAGGTCGATTCGCGTTTGCTCTACTCGGCTCGGATTAGCGGGACGAAAATCGGCATGCCCCTCAATTACAGCATCAGGCACCACAAAATCCGCTGGATTGGCAGTCATCTTAGTTAAGGCATCAAAGCGCAGCTCATCTTGGCGCAACACCTCAAGTTCTGGCTCAGCAACAGCAGACGAAATAGTTGGCTCTGTCTGGGAATAAGCTTCTGCCGGAGCCGCAACAGGAATATTTACTGATACATCAGGCACCGCATTTTGCGCCGTGGCCGCCTTTGGCGTGATCACAGGTTCAACTCGGCGACGGGGGATCGCCTGCGAGATAGGCGCATCGAGTGCTGGTCCATAATAACCAAAACGGTAATCCACTATGGTTGGCGACTTCAAACGGGTTCCCCAAAAAGTCGCGCCAGCCCCCAACACTAACCCTAATATCGCCAATACTGGTGGCGCAGCCACAATATACAGCGCCAGTAAAATCAGTAGCGGCAGAATAAAGACTGCAACCAAGGCCTTAGGCTTAGCCGCATCATTTAAACGACGCAGCGCCGTGAGGGCGAGTAAAGGCAGGCCCGCTAACGCTAAAAGATACATGAGAAAGTTCGCCCCAAATGCGGCGACAGCCAGTGATATGCCTAAATAGACACCAACACTGATAGCAACAAAGCGGGGGCGGGAATCACGCCCGTGAAGGCAGAAAAGAGATTTTAACAGCACGACCCTTCCTTTATAGTGAAATAATTCAAGCGCACACGACTCTCAATGTCGCATAGGCATGAGCGTAACGAATTTAGCCGCAATTGTCAGTGCAATAAGACGCTAGATAAGCAAAAATGCTGATTATATCCATCTAAAGCTAAATCAGGCTTAATTCTCAAGCTCAGCAAGGCTTAGGGACGCAGAGATTTTCAGTATCCGATCTTTGAGTCACAGTAAACCGTAAAAATGCACCAACGGCAGCGTTAACTGTCGCAAAACATAAATAGACAACAATTGCTGGCTAACAAGCCCTAGCGTTTTTAAGGTCAAAATCTGTATAATACTCGGCTTTCTGGGCCCTTCTTGCGTTAACCAACTGGATATTTAGCTCATGACCGCACGCGGAAATTTATTTATTGTGTCAGCGCCAAGTGGTGCGGGTAAATCCTCGCTAATTTCGGCATTGTTAAAAGACAAACCTGCCGATATGCAGGTTTCAGTATCGCACACCACCCGCGCGCCGCGCCCAGGTGAAGTTGATGGTCAACACTACCATTTTGTTAATGTTGAAGAATTTAAAGCACTGATCGCGCAAAATGCCTTTTTTGAGTGGGCCGAAGTGTTTGGCAATTACTACGGCACATCGCGCCATGTGATTGAGCACACCTTAACTCAAGGTATTGATGTGTTCCTCGATATCGACTGGCAAGGTGCCCAACAAGTCAAAGCTTTGATGCCAGAAGCCGTGGGCGTATTTATTCTGCCACCCTCACGGGATGAGCTAGAGCGTCGCCTGACTGGCCGCGGCCAAGACAGCAAGGATGTGATCGCCAGCCGTATGGCACAGGCGGTTTCTGAAATGTCGCACTATAAAGAATATGATTTTATTATCGTCAATGACGATTTCGACACAGCACTGGCGGATCTGCGGGCGATCATTCGCAGCCAACGCTTAACGGGTGCTAGTCAGATCCACGCGCAAAATGATATGCTTAACGATCTGTTGGCAGGCTAACTGCCATAGTGTACAATTTTGCGTCATTTTTTCCCTAGATAAACTGGAGTTTCAACACATGGCTCGCGTAACTGTAGAAGACGCCGTAGAACAAATCGGCAACCGTTTTGATATGATCCTGGTTGCGGCGCGTCGTGCTCGCCAAATCGCCGTGCAGGGTAAAGACCCTATGGTTGAAGAGATGAACGACAAACCAACGGTTATCGCCCTGCGTGAAATCGAACTAGGTTTAGTGAATGCTCACACTTTAGATGCTGATGAGCGTCAAACTGTGCGTGAGCGTGAAGCTGCTGAAATCGCAGCTGTTGCAGCTATCGCTGAAGGCCGTTCACTATAAGTTTGATTGAGTCACACCTGTTTGGGTAAAGGAGAGCTGCCACTTGTATCTGTTTGAAGGTCTAAAGGAGTCTGCTTCCGGTTACTTAGAACCTGAACAGGTAGAATTGCTCAAGCAGGCTTACCAAGTTGCGCGTGATGCCCATGAAGGGCAAATGCGCACTAGCGGCGAACCTTATATTACCCATCCGGTTGCGGTTGCCCGCATCCTCGCCGAAATGCGTCTCGACCATGAGACGCTGATGGCGGCATTGCTGCATGACACCATCGAAGATACCTATGTCACCAAAGAAGATTTAGCCGAGCGATTTGGCGAATCGGTGGCTGAATTGGTTGAAGGGGTGTCTAAGCTCGACAAGCTGAAATTTCGCGATAAGAAAGAAGCTCAAGCAGAAAACTTTCGCAAAATGATGATGGCGATGACGCAGGATATCCGCGTTATTCTCATCAAGCTTGCCGACCGCACCCACAACATGCGCACCTTAGGCGCGCTGCGTCCTGACAAACGCCGTCGTATTGCCCGTGAAACCTTAGAGATTTACGCGCCGATTGCCAACCGACTTGGTATTCACAATATCAAGACTGAGTTAGAGGATTTGGGTTTTCAAGCCTATTATCCCATGCGTTATCGGGTATTAAAGGAAGTAGTGAAAGCCGCCCGAGGCAACCGTAAAGAACTCATTCAAGGCATTGAGGCTGCGGTGTTAACCCGCCTAAACGATGCGGGCATTAAAGGCAAAGTCAAAGGCCGCGAAAAAAACCTCTACTCCATCTACAACAAGATGCAGAGTAAAGAGCTGCAATTTCAAGAAGTCATGGATATCTACGCCTTTCGCGTGATTGTCGACTCCATCGATACGTGTTATCGCGTGCTCGGTGCGATGCATGGCCTGTATAAACCACGTCCAGGTCGCTTTAAAGATTATATTGCTATCCCCAAAGCCAACGGCTATCAGTCGCTACATACCTCGTTATTCGGCCCCCACGGCGTACCCGTCGAGATCCAAATTCGTACCGAAGATATGGATCAAATGGCCGATAAAGGGGTTGCGGCCCACTGGGCTTACAAAGGCGGTGCCGATGGTCAAGGCACCACCACGCAAGTGCGTGCCCGCAAGTGGATGCAAAGCTTGCTGGAACTGCAACAGAGCGCCAGCACCTCCTTCGAATTCGTGGAAAACGTCAAAACCGAACTCTTCCCCGAAGAGATTTACGTGTTTACCCCCGAAGGTCGCATTTTAGAATTACCGGTTAACGCCACCGCCGTCGACTTTGCCTATGAAGTCCACACCGATGTGGGTAACACCTGTGTCGGCGCCCGCGTTAACCGCCAAGCTTATCCGTTAAGCCAGCCATTAATCTCCGGCCAAACCGTTGAGATCATTACCGCCAAAGGCGCGCGTCCGAATGCCGCTTGGCTTAACTTTGTGGTGACGGGTAAAGCACGCGCAAAAATCCGCCAAGTGCTTAAGAGCCTAAAAGCGGACGATGCTATCGCCCTTGGCCGCCGCTTGCTTAACCATGCGCTGGGTAAAACCAAACTCGATAGCATTCCAGCCGAGCAGATTGATAAAGTCGTGCGCGATACCAAGCACGCCAATTTAAATTCCTTACTCGCCGACATCGGCCTTGGCAATGCCATGAGCATAGTCATCGCCCAACGTTTGATTGGCGATAATTTAGAGAATCAAGAGAGCCGCGATTCTCACCTGATGCCAATCCGTGGCGCCGAAGGCATGTTAGTAACCTTCGCTAACTGCTGCCGCCCCATCCCTGGTGATGCGGTGATTGCCCACGTGAGCCAAGGTAAAGGCTTAGTCGTCCACATGGAAAACTGCGCTAACATTCGCGGTTACCAAGGCGAACCCGATAAATACATTCCCGTACAGTGGGACAATGTCGAAGGCGTCGAGTATCAAGCCAATCTGCGGGTTGAAATTGTTAACCACCAAGGCGCGCTGGCGAAGATCACCTCAATTATCGCCGCCGAAGGCTCGAACATTCACAACCTTAGCACCGAAGAGCGTGATGGCCGCGTTTACTTGATTAACCTGCGGATTTCGGTGAAGGATAGGATCCATTTAGCTAACGTGATGCGCCGTATCCGGGTACTGCCCGAGGTGTTGCGTACATCCCGTAATCGTTGATCATTACTTTAGAGAGAGCGTCATGGCAGAAAAAATCATTATCGCGACCGAAAACGCCCCAGCGGCAATTGGCACTTATTCTCAAGCGGTTAAAGTCGGCAACACTGTATATTTATCCGGCCAAATCCCACTGGTGCCAAGCACAATGCAAATCGTGAGCGATGATTTTGAGGCGCAAGTCGTGCAAGTGTTTGAAAACTTAACCGCTGTTTGCACCGCAGCTGGCGGCACAATCAACGATATCGTTAAGCTCAATATCTTCCTAACGGACTTAAGCCACTTCGCCAAAGTGAATGAGATCATGAGCCGTTACTTCAGCCAACCTTACCCAGCTCGCGCCGCTATCGGTGTGAAGCAGTTACCTAAAGATTCGCAAGTCGAAATGGATGGCGTGATGGAGCTGTAAGCTTCAACTGATATGAAAGGCGCTTAGGCGCCTTTTTTATTGCCTAATGCGCCCTGCGGCTCCTGCTCTGACCTGTGATTAAGTTCATTTTCATTTCATACTCGCCCATTAGGCTGTTTTGCAGATTTAGTGATTTTACAATCTTGCAAACTATTTGCGCGGCCTCACAAAACTCGCCATACTGGGCACCTATGTTGGGGTGAAAATAACAATAAAGAACAGGGAATTGCCTATGGATAAAGCGATTAAGACGCCAATTGAAATGCTGGCGCACTGGGCGAATACGCGTGGGGATGAGATTTATTTGCGCCAGCCAATCAAGGGGCAATACCTTGATTTCACTTGGAATGAAGTACAAGAAAAAGTCCAACAACTCGCTGGCGCGTTGCGTCATTTAGGCTTAGAGCCGGGCGATAAGATTGCCGTTCTGTCTAAAAACTGTGCCGAATGGTTTATCACCGACCTCGCCCTGATGCACGGCGGCTATATCAGCGTTCCTATTTATCCGACTGCGAATCCAGATACCATTCGCTATGTATTGCAGCATAGTGGGGCTAAAGCGATTGTCCTCGGTAAGCTCGATCATTGGGCCGATCAAGAAGCCGGTGTCGGCGGCGAATTGCTGCGCCTTGCGATGCCCTACGACACCATGCCAGCTCAATATCAATGGGAACAATTGCTCAATATGGGCAACCCGTTGATTGAAGCGCCATTAGCCGAACCCGATCAGATAATGACGCTGATTTATACCTCGGGCTCAACGGGTCAACCTAAAGGTGCGATTCAAACCTATGCTAGCTATGGTTGGACTTGCCAAGCGGTGGTGCGCGATCTACGTACAGATGGTAAAGATAGATTATTGTCCTACTTACCGTTAGCCCATATTACCGAGCGCGTGGCGATTGAAGGCTCATCCTTTTATTCAGGCAGTACAGTCGCCTTCGTCGAAAGCTTAGACTCCTTCGTTGCGGATGTGCAGCGCGCTAAACCAACGGTGTTTTTCTCCGTTCCACGCCTGTGGAGCCTGTTCCAAAAGAACATTATCGACAAGATTGGTGTTGGCAAACTCAATCTATTGCTAAAAATTCCACTGATTAGCAGCCTAGTAAAACACAAGATCCATAAGGGCTTAGGACTCAACCATTGCCGTTTACTCGGCTCTGGCTCAGCGCCTATTCCACCCTCACTCATCCACTGGTATCACAGTATTGGGCTGGATATTTGTGAGGCTTGGGGCATGACAGAAAACTGTGCTTACTCCATCATCAACTACCCTTTCGATGCGCGTAAAATCGGCACTGTGGGTAAACCCGTGCAGGATTGCCAAATCCGCCAAGGTGAAGATGGCGAGCTACTCATTAAGAGCCCAGGCCTAATGACCGCCTATTATCTGCAACCTGAAGCCACCGCGGCGGCCTTCGATGCTGATGGTTTCTTCCATACCGGCGATCTCTGCGCCATTGATACCGATGGTTGTGTGACGATAACTGGCCGCGTGAAAGACAACTTTAAAACCGCTAAAGGCAAATATGTGGCACCAGTGCCCATTGAGCGCAAGCTTGCACAAGATCCTCATGTGGAGCTGATTTGTGTTATTGGATCTGGTTTGCCGCACCCTGTAGCCCTAGTGCAACTCTCTGAGGGAGCTAACCTACAAGCCCGTGAAGAAGTACGCGCTTCCCTTAAAGCGACACTCGATAGTGTGAATCCACATTTAGAATCCCACGAACATGTGGATGCCATTGTGGTGGTGAGTGAACCTTGGACCATCGAAAACGATGTATTAACCCCCACACTGAAGATCAAGCGCCACGTGCTTGAGAAAGCCTTTAGCGAAAGGGTGGACGGGATCCGTGGTGCTCAAGTACGCTGGGAAGATGAGTTAGTCGCAAAATAACGTCAAAGCGCACCGTTATGATTAAAGCACGCTCTTCGGCGTGCTTTTTTATGACATATTCTGTCAAAGCAAATTAAAAACACGTATCATGTGCGCCTATCAGCGTAAGGTGATACACCTTAAATTAATTCACTCAATCAGGTTTAACAGAGTCCAAAATGCTTATTGCACTTTCAATTATCGGCGGCTTTATTATTTTAACCTTAGGCGCAGAGGCCTTAGTCCGTGGCGCAAGCTCCATTGCACTTCGTCTTGGGATTACGCCGCTGGTGATCGGCTTAACGATTGTGGCTTTCGGTACCAGCGCACCAGAGCTTGCGGTAAGCGTAAAGTCAGCCTTGGCAGGCAATAGCGGCATTGCACTGGGTAACGTGATTGGCTCTAACATCGCCAACATTGGCTTAATTTTGGCAATTACTGCGCTTATTCGCCCGATCCAAGTTCAATCGCAGATGGTAAGACGGGATATTCCACTGATGATCCTCGCTTCTATGCTGTTTTGGGGATTATTGCTAGATGGCGAACTCAGCCTGACTGACGGCATCATTTTATTATCACTCCTTGTCGGCTACTTGGTTTTCAGCTATTTCAGCGCCAAAAATACTACTGATGCCGATGGTGAAGTGATTGAAGAAGGTCCTAAAAATCCATTGCTTTCAATCGCGTTTATTATTGTCGGCATCGGAATGTTAGTCGGCGGTGGCATTTTATTTGTGAATGGCGCTGTTGATTTAGCCAAAGTATTTGGTGTTAGTGAAGTCATTATCGGCCTGACTATTGTCGCTATTGGTACCAGTATGCCAGAGCTAGTGACCTCGGTTTTAGCGGCACTCAAAGGCGAAAGCGATATTGCTATTGGTAATATCGTTGGGTCAAATATATTTAATATATTAGGTATTCTTGGCGTGACCGCCGTCGTTTATCCTGTATCTGGGCTTGGTTTCCAACCCTTAGACTTTATTGTCATGCTAGCGTTAGCCGTAATCATTTTACCCTTTGCTTGGTCTGGCCTACGAATTGGTCGCCGCGAAGGTGCCACGCTGCTTATTGCTTACTTAGGCTACATGGTTTACCTCGTTAACCAAGCTAGCAGCCAAGCGGTAGTCTAACGATTTACGCGTTCACCTTAAATTACTAAAACACCGGAGCCACTCCGGTGTTTTGCTTTTAGGGTTAAGACATGACATTTGTCATGCACTATTGATGACCTTTGTGCCTGAACTCAGACCAAGGTATTTCTGATAATGAAGCCGTCCCCAAGCAATGGGTTATCACTTCAATAAGGAAATACCATGAAAACACTTTTACTGTTATCAAGCCTTACTCTCGCCTGCACGCCTGCGTTCGCGGCCTCGAACTCAAGCTCCAATATCGCTGAAGTAGACAAAGCGACTAACACGCTGAATATTGATAAATTGCAACAGCTCAGCACTGTCACTCAAGATTACGAGGCAGCTTATGCTAACTATCGCTTAGCCATCAGCGCTAATGTGATCGGACAAAAAACAATGGCAGAGAATGCCTTAGCCTCGGCTCAAGCAAGCTTAGAAACCTTAACCAACAGCCAAGCCGATGCCGAATCCCTTGCACTATTATCATCCGTGTATGGTATGCAAATCGCCTTGGATAACAGCAAAGGCGCTGCGCTTGGGATCAAATCAGCTAACGCCATTGCTCAGGCCGAACAGCTGGCGCCGCTTAATCCGCGGGTCACATTAGTAAAAGCGATTGCCGCCTATAATACGCCAGCAATGTTTGGAGGCAGCATGCAAGTTGCCAAGACACTCGCCAGCAATGCGATTGAGCGATTTAATCAACCTTGCGAGAACATTTGCTGGGGTGAGGCAGAGGCTTACACTTGGCGCGGACTCGCAAAACAGGAGTTAGGTGACGCCCAAGGGGCTATCGAAGATTGGCAACAGGCGCTGCAAGTGGAAAAAGATTATGGTTGGGCTAAGTTTTTACTTCAACAAAATCAGCAAATAAGTGCAAAATAACCCCAGAAAAGGCAAAAGGATTGGCTAATGCTTACGGCCAATCCTACTCTCAGCAGCCGCAAAATGGATCTTAGGCGAAGCGATATGACAAATAACCCCCTACAATTGGAACGCAAGCTCGCATGGGTGTACTTAATAAACCTCGCGTTTTATCTGATACCGCTGTTTATTACGCCTTATCCTAGCTGGCAAATTATCTTAATTTTAGCCGTGCTGGTTCCCTTTATTTACTGCTATTTTTGGACCTACCGCTGTAATTTCCGCAGCGCCCATCGGCCTATTATCGGCATGTTAGTACTTGCTATAGCCATTACCCCTATTAATCCCGGGTCCATCTCACTCTTTACCTTTGCCAGTTTCTTTATTGGTTTCTTTTATTCCTTTAGAGTTAGCTTGTTATGCTGGCTCGGGATACTAGTTACACTGTTCTTGCTCAACTACGTTAGTCAATTCAATAGCTACTATTTTCCAATGTACGGCTCAGCCTTAGTATTAGGGGTTGGTATGCTCGGTAAAGCAGAGCGAAGACGTTACCAGCATAGATTGAAGGAGCGACAAAGCGCCAAAGAGATCAGCACCTTAGCCACTATGGTTGAACGGGAGCGTATCGCCAGAGACTTGCACGATATTATGGGGCACAGTTTGTCATCGATTGCTCTAAAGGCTGAATTGGCCGAAAAACTACTGGCGAAACAAGAATATCAACTTGCAACGACTCAACTACAAGAGCTAGGACAAATTGCGCGGGAAAGCTTGAGCCAAATAAGGCATACCGTCTCAGACTATAAACACAAAGGCTTAGCAAGTTGCATCACCCAGCTATGTCATTCACTCAGGGACAAAGGCATCTACGTAGAGTTAATCGGTGAATTACCAAAACTACCCGCCAGAACAGAAAGCCAACTTGTGCTGATTTTAACTGAACTCGTGAATAATATTTTGCGCCACAGCAACGCGAGCCAATGCAGCATTCAATTTAGTGAGCAGGCAAATACCCTTAATGTCGAGGTTAAAGATAATGCCTTAGCAAGACCTTTTATCGAAGGAAATGGGCTCACAGGTATTCGTGAACGTCTCGATAGCCTCGGAGGTCATTTACGCTATAATCTTGAGCAGGGATATGCCTTTAGCGTTACTTTACCTTTGCAGGGAGCAACAGATTAATGAAGATTCTATTGGCAGAAGATCAAGCCATGGTGCGCGGTGCACTAGCGGCACTGCTAACCCTTGCTGGCGGTTTTACCATTACCCAAGCCAGCGATGGCGACGAAGCATTAACCCTTCTCAAACAACAGCATTTTGACCTGTTACTGACGGATATTGAAATGCCGGGACGAACTGGTTTGGAACTAGCCGCTTGGCTAAAGGAGCAACATAGCCAAACCAAAGTGGTGGTGATCACAACTTTTGGCCGCGCAGGTTATATTAAACGCGCTATCGAAGCGGGTGTCGGTGGATTTTTGCTAAAAGATGCGCCCTCAGAAACCCTCGTCAGTTCAATTCAACAAGTGATGGCGGGCAAACGCGTTATCGATCCTGAGCTGGCAATGATGGCAATTGGCGATGTCGACCCCCTCAATGATAAAGAGCGCCGCGCCCTTCGGTTTGCCAGCGAAGGCAAATCCACCGCCGAAATTGCCGAGATGCTGTTTATTGCCGAAGGCACGGTACGTAACTATTTATCCGAAGCCATCGCCAAACTCAATGCGAGCAACCGTATCGATGCCGCCCGCATTGCCAAACAAAAAGGCTGGTTATAGCTCAGCTAGTTGTCATAAATGCAGTAAATGCGCTCGAATTTTCCCGATGCAAGATCGTCTCGGTGAATAATAAAATTCAATTGCATAGAATGCTCACTGTAGATGACTTTAAGTAGCACCAGATAATCTTCGGCATTGCCTCCTAACTCTGCCGCGGCGTGGAGTTCGGGGGCTTTATAGCGGCTATCTCCATAATCATTAATGCTGACGATACCATCGTAATACGGCAGTGGCTGCTCGGGGACGAGCAATGCCTGCAAGTTAGATGACTGCCACTCGGTATTAGCCCATTGCGATTGAGTGAGAATCTGACCGGGAATTAACCCCTGCTCATTCAATTGTATCAGCTCATAGCCCTTGAGCTGATCTTGCCACTCTGGTATCAATTCATCATCCACAACCGCTAGGGCCTCCAGCACCATGGCTTGTTGCGGTTCAGGTAGCGCTTGTAAACGAGCCTTGGCTAACCTTACTAAATGCGGGTTGTCACTATTAATCATGTCAGGGGCTATCATCTTAATGCTAGCAATCCCCTGAAGTTGATAAGCCGCCTCATACTCATAGTTTGCACATACCGCATCGTCGAACTTAAGTGCGGCAATCGCTTTCCCAGAGTTCAGTTGCTGATCTTCACCGACATAATAGACATGGCCGCGAAGCATTTCCGAGAATCGCCAGCGCTCCAAAAAGAACAACAATCGCCCCTCTCGAGGCAAATAAGATTGCAACGCCTTCAGTTCGCTACAATTGATTTGTGCGATAAATTGCATCGGCACACGGAAGGCTTGCGCAGCCTCGTCCCAATCCCAATCTTGCGACCACCCATAATGCTCCTCGATATACTCGCGAGTGTGGTCGAATTCCTCAGCGTAAGCATCCAGCATCGCCTCCCTTCCGACCAAGGTCACCGGATAATCCCTCCCTACAGGTAAATCCGGCAATCCACCCAGTCGGCTGTTACCTAACTGGCTATAGTCTTCGTTTGCACTGGGATAGAGATCGACACTACTGCGAATAAACGCCGAGAGGACGTGGGCAAGATGTGGGTCTTTAAACTGCGCCAGCTTTTGCTCTAGCAGCTGCTGACGAATGGGGGAATTTTCTGCTAATAACATATCCATATTGACCTCACGACTCCAATGTTTGCTTTTTATCATTTCTATCAAATATATGCTATCGATCAGCAGGTCAAATTGCCGATGCTATCACGCTAACGCTAAAGCCTGAGTCAGCAGCTTGCGGCGCAGGCGGGCAGCGATCCTGTGAATTGAAAACCCTTAGGCGAATTACTGCTACACTCAAACTCTGCTCAAAAGATCAACAAAAGGATTTGTTTATGGCGATAGCCTGCGTGCATACCCGAGCCAGTTGTGGGGTTGAAGCACCCGAAGTCACGGTTGAAGTGCATCTCAGTAATGGCCTGCCGGCTTTTAATCTGGTGGGTTTGCCAGAAGCCTCTGTCAAAGAAGCCCGCGAGCGGGTACGCAGCGCCTTGATCAATGCGGGGTTCGAGTTTCCGATGCGGCGAATAACCGTTAATCTCGCGCCGGCGGATTTACCCAAGCAAGGCGGCCGCTACGATTTACCTATCGCCATCGGCATTTTGGCTGCTTCAGAGCAAATCCCCCACACAAGCCTTAAGGATACCGAATTTGTCGGCGAACTTGCCCTCTCAGGGCAAATCCGCCACTGCCAAGGATTACTACCAGCAATCATTGCGGCTAAACGCCATAATAATCAGTTAATTCTGCCACTCGATAATCGCCACGATGCCGAGTTAGTTGGCTATCCTAAGGTCTACTTTGGCTCCCATTTGCAAAGTTTAGCGGCGTTTCTCCATGGACAAGCGCCACTCCCCATGTTGGAGCAACAGCTCGAGTGGATCTCGGATGAGCCGGCACAGTCCACGCCTTGCCTTAGCGAGGTGATAGGTCAATACCAAGCTAAACAAGCACTTGAAATCGCCGCTGCAGGCAACCATAACCTCTTGATGCTAGGCCCGCCGGGTACTGGCAAAACCATGCTAGCCAGCCGCATGATGGCGCTATTACCTGCACTCAATTATGAAGAAGCCTTAGAAGTGGCTGCAATTCATTCCGTCGCGGGCATCAATATCAAACCTGAGGACTTTCTTAAGCGACCATTTCGCGCGCCGCATCATACTTGCTCCTCAATTTCCTTAGTCGGAGGTGGCAGTATTCCTAAGCCTGGCGAAATTTCATTGGCCCATCGCGGAGTATTATTTCTGGATGAAGTCGCTGAATTTCCAAGAAAAGTGCTCGACTGTTTGCGTGAACCGATGGAAACAGGTGAAGTGGTGATCTCCCGCGCGGCGGCAAAACTGACCTTTTTAAGCCGTTTTCAATTGATCGCCGCCATGAACCCCAGCCCGAGTGGCGATATCGACGGCCCCAATCGAGCTACACCCGATCAAATCCAGCGCTATCTCGCCAGACTCTCTGGCCCGTTTATAGATAGATTTGATCTCACCATCGAAGTCCCCAAACTTCCCGCAGGCACCCTAACGCAACAGTCGGCACAAGGCGAAACCAGCCATCAAATCGCCAAACGAGTAAAATGCGCCCGCGATATTCAACTCGCCAGAGCGGGCGTGCTTAACAGCGAACTATCAGGCAAACAACTTAAGCAATTTAGTGGTATCAATGATGCTGACCTAGTTTTTTTAGAACAGAGCGTCGTTAAACTAGGATTATCCGTGCGCAGCTTTCATCGTATTCAACGGGTTGCCCGCACCATTGCCGACCTTGAGCAGGCCCCCAATACCGAAAGACGCCACCTCGCCCAAGCCTTAGGTTATCGGGCTATGGATAAATTATTGGCCCGTTTATCCCAACAGTATTGAGACTCGAAATATTAACAAATGCCCCGACCAGCCGCCCTAAGATTGAGCCAAACGCCGACACCGAGTAACATAGGCCTCCAATTTTTATCAGGGGGCGCCAATGGGGACGTTGTTTTCACAATTAAAAGGGTGCATAGCTTTCTTAGGCTATGTCGTGAATACGCTGTTTTGGGTTGTACCCATTGTTCTGGGCAGCTTCATTAAACTTATTCCTTTGCCTGTGTTGAGAACGGCGACGAGCTATTTTCTCGACTTTTGCGCCAGCGCTTGGATAAGCGTCAATGGGGTGATTGAACGTGTGCTGCACCCAGTGCAAATTGAGCTCTCGGGCGATAGCCAATTTTCTACCAAAGAATGGTATATGGTGATCGCTAATCATCAGTCTTGGGTCGATATTTTGATCCTGCAGCGCGTATTTAATCGTCGAATCCCGTTTTTGAAATTCTTCCTGAAACAAGAACTGATTTATGTGCCCGTGTTAGGGCTAGCATGGTGGGCATTAGATTTTCCTTTTATGCGCCGCTATAGCACTGCACAACTTAAAAAGAACCCAAAACTCAAGGGCAAAGATATCGAGATCACCCGTAAAGCCTGCGCAAAGTTTAAGACTAAGCCAGTGAGTGTGATGAACTTTGTCGAAGGAACACGCTTTACTAAGGCCAAACATAAAAAACAAAACTCACCGTTCCAACATCTGTTAAAACCTAAAGCGGGCGGCATGGCCTTTGCGCTATCCGCCATGGGAGAACAGATCCACAAGCTAGTCGATGTCACGATTTACTATCCAGATAGCGTCCCAAGCTATTGGGACTACCTGACAGGCAAGCTGCCAAAGGTTAAAGTACACATAACAGTGAAGGATATTTCGCCAGATATGCGTGGCGATTATATGAATGATCGCGAGTTTAAAATTAGCTTCCAAGAACAATTGAATGAACTTTGGCTCGCTAAAGATCAAGTGATCAGCCAATTGGCTGGGCAAGCGGACCAAGAAGTAAGGTAAAACCTCTATGTTGAATTTTCTCCCCGGCCCAGTGCTGTTTATTCTCAGTCTGAGCCTGCTGATCATTAACACCGCCCTTTGGGGAACCTTGGTTTGCCTTGGTGGTTTAGTGAAAATGTTGATGCCAGCTCAAGGCGCACGCAATGCAGTGACCGGACTGATGAATCGTTTTATGTGGGCATGGGCAACCTGCAATGGTGGCATTTTGTATTTGATTGCCAAAATCGAGTGGGATGTTGAAGGACTTGAAGGGCTCAATAAAAACAGCTGGTACTTGCTAATCAGTAACCACCTCAGTGGCTTTGATATTGCCGCGCAGACTTACCTGCTGCGTAACCATATCCCCATGTTGAAATTCTTCCTCAAAAAAGAGCTGATCTATGTCCCTATTATGGGCCTAGGTTGCTGGGCGCTCGACATGCCTTTTATGGACAGAACCAGCCCGGCAAAACTCAAGAAAAATCCGAAACTTAAGGGTAAAGATTTAGCCACCACTCGCCGTGCCTGTGAGAAGTTTAAAAATATGCCCACATCAATTATCAACTACGTTGAGGGCAGCCGCTTTACCGAAGATAAGCGTCAGCGCCAAGATTCACCTTACCGTCATTTACTCCGGCCTAAAGCAGGTGGTATTGCCTTTACACTTTCCGCCATGGGTGAGCAATTTACTAACCTACTGGATGTGACGGTAGTGTATCCGGATGCGCCAGACGATGTGTTATTTGGCGTAATGAACGGCAAAGTACGCAAGATTATTGTACGGGTGCGAGCCTTGCCAGTACCGCAGGTCGACGCTACTCGCTACTTTTCAGAATCGGAATATCGGGTCGAGTTTCAGCGTTGGTTAAACCAAGTTTGGGCGGAAAAAGATGATCAAATTGCTGCACTCTTGCAGCAACATCAGCAGCTAACAGATAGTGCCACCAGCACCCACACACAGCTTCACTAATACAGATTAACGAATGCAGCTTCACTAACGTATGTGAGTCGATAGCGGGTTAGGCTTACCTAGCCCGCTTATTCCACTTCTAGCTGTGCCAGCCTCATTGCCGCTTCTGCTAATTCCGTTTCATTAAACACACTCATACCTGCCGCCAGCAGAAGTTCGGCCGTCATTCCCCGCCCTGCAATTAAATGCTTACTGAAACTGCCATCATAAATGTGCTGATTACCACAGGAAGGACTACGCGCCTTTAAAATCGCTATCTTAATGCCTTGCTCCTGAGCCAAAGCAAGCGCCTTTTGTGCTCCCAACCTAAAAGCCGCTGTTACATCTTCACCCTGCGCTGTTAGCACTAGATCGCCAACACGCTCGGCCGCAGGCCTTGGTGTGGGTAATCCGCCCGCGCATTCAGGACAAAACGCCACTATCCGCCCTTCTCGCTGCCATCGCTGCATCCACTCGTCTTGCAGCAGATTATGACCGCCGTCATAACGCACCGCCTGCCCAAGCAAACAACTGCTAATGAGGATTTTCTCCATCTTGCCCCTCTATACCTTCACCCTGTGAGTGCCGACCAATACTTCCTCTGCATTGTACTCAATAAGTCGCAATGGGGTAAAAGCTGTGCTTGATCGCACCATCTGACATCACTCGACACCAAAATTGTCGACAATTACCAATTAAAAAATAGAGAAGATAAAATTATCAAAATCAAATTAAATACAAAATAACCAACAAATACATCAGCTAAAAATCAAAACGCCAGAAGTATAGACTTACGTCTAAGTAAACATATTGTTGACAATGGCATTTGACAGGACTATTTTTTACCCATTGTCGACAATCCAGCAATCAACGAGTGATGCGCAGTATGTTGAAGCAAGAGACCATATTCCCCATAGATGACACCCAAAGCTCAGTGGCCCATGCCTCGACGAGCCCAACGAATAAAGTGAAATCCCTCGCCAGCGAAAAATCGTCGACCACCTTAGCCGATCAAATTTTGGTGCAAATACAAACCAGCATCATCAAGGGTGAACTGCCTGCAGGCAGTAAGATCAACGAGCAAGCCCTCGCCGAAAAATATGGCATCAGCCGAGGCCCGACCCGTGAAGCGCTGCAAACCTTAGAAAGACAACGTCTCGTTGTCCGCGCGCCCCATGTGGGTGCCCGTGTTGCTCAACTCACAGTGAGCGAGTTAAACGATTTATATCAATTACGTAGCGTGCTCGAAGGTATGGCCTGCGAACTCGCCGCTAGCCGCATTACCCCAGAACAGCTGGCGAAGTTGCAAGACCTGCTCGCCGTGCAAGAAACCGCGCTGGCCAATGGCGATACCTATTTTCAAGAGGAAGGCGATGTCGACTTCCACTATCAAATAATCCAAGCCAGCGGCAATAAACATCTGCAAGAAACCTTAATTGGCGGGCTTTATCATCTGCTGCGGATGTATCGCTATCAGTGCACCAATAAGAACCGCCCAGTAAAAGCCATTGCCGAACACAGACGCATAGTCGAAGCCATCGCCCAGCGTGATGGTGAACTCGCTAGCCTGTTGATGCGTCGCCATATTGAGCAAGGCCGTAAAAATACCGAATTACGCTTGATTGAATTACAAGCTAACGCCGCCGCGAAAGAAACCTTAGCCAATATTAACTAAGGCGTTGCGGCCCATAAGCATCGAATACTGATCATTCAGTACTTTTTAATAGGATAAGGACAAGACCATGACCCAAAGCGCAGGATTACGTTTTCGCCAAGCTCTTGCTAACTCAAAACCGCTGCAAATCGTCGGCACCACCAATGCCTATTTCGCCCTGATGGCGGAGCAAACGGGTTTCCAAGCCCTGTATCTGTCGGGCGCGGGTGTAGCGAACGCCTCCTACGGTTTACCGGATTTAGGCATGACCTCGATGAACGACGTGCTGATCGATGCTGGCCGTATCACCTCTGCAACCCAACTGCCACTGCTGGTTGATATCGACACAGGTTGGGGCGGCGCTTTCAACATCGCCCGAACAATTAAAGAATTTGAAAAAGCAGGTGTTGCCGCCGTGCACATGGAAGACCAAGTGTCACAAAAGCGTTGTGGCCACAGACCCAACAAAGCGGTCGTTAGCACAGAGGAAATGGTTGACCGTATCAAGGCCGCCGTCGATGCCCGTACCGATCCTAACTTTGTGATCATGGCGCGCACCGATGCGGTTGCCGTTGAAGGTTTAGAAGCGGGTATCGAACGTGCAAAAGCCTATATCGCCGCGGGTGCCGACATGATTTTCGCCGAAGCCTTAACTGAGCTGGACCAATACCGTCACTTCAAGGCTCAGGTTAACGCACCAATCCTGGCGAACATGACCGAATTTGGCCAAACCCAATTGTTCAACAAAGAAGAACTTGCCGCAGCGGGCGCCGACATGGTGCTTTACCCACTCGGCACTTTCCGCGCCGCTAACCAAGCCGCACTGAAAGTGATGCAAGCGCTGATGAATGATGGTCATCAACGCAATGTATTAGACACTATGCAGACCCGTGCGGATCTGTATAAGTACTTGGGCTACCACGCCTTTGAAGACAAGTTAGATCAATTGTTTAGCCAAGATAAGTAAAAGATAAGTACAGACCATGGACGTCAGTAGAAGCTTAGGCTTCGCGTTGTTACTGATACCCAGATGCGCGAGCCGCGACCTCAAATAACGGCTCACGCATCACCGACACGCTGCAACCCTACATAAGGTCGAAACGAGTATTTCGCCAACATTATGCAGCTTTAACCAAAAAGGTAGACGGCCAATATTGAGCCTGTCTGCAATAACCATAGCGTTAACGGAAGGGAAGGATTATGTCAGACGCAAAAAAATTAAGTGGTGCAGGATTACGTGGCCAGAGCGCGGGTGAGACCGCATTAAGTACCGTAGGTGTATCGGGCAGCGGCCTGACCTATCGCGGTTACGATGTGAAGGACTTGGCCGAAAACGCCACCTTCGAAGAAGTCGCACACCTCATTCTCTACGGTGAGCTGCCAACCACAGCACAACTCGAAGCTTACAAGACCAAACTTAAGGGCATGCGCGGCCTGCCACAGGCATTAAAAGAAGTATTAGAGCGTATCCCTGCCGACGCCCACCCAATGGATGTCATGCGTACCGGTTGCTCTATGCTGGGTAACCTCGAAGCCGAGCACAGCTTTAGCGAGCAAAGCCAAATTGCCGACCGTTTACTGGCGGCCTTCCCATCGATCATCTGCTACTGGTATCGCTTTAGCCACGATGGTGTACGCATCGAAACCGAAACCAATGATGAGCAAATCGGTGCTCACTTCCTGCACCTGCTGCACGGCAAAGCGCCATCGGCGCTGCACGCTAAGGTAATGGACGTATCATTAATTCTGTATGCAGAGCATGAGTTTAACGCTTCAACCTTTACCGCCCGTGTGTGTGCATCGACCCTGTCGGACATGCATTCCTGCGTCACTGGTGCTATCGGCTCACTGCGTGGTCCGCTACACGGCGGCGCTAACGAAGCGGCGATGGAACTCATTCAAGATATGAAAGACGAAGCCGATGCCCGCGATGTGCTCATGGGTAAACTCGAGCGCAAAGAAAAGATTATGGGCTTTGGTCACGCCATCTACCGAGATTCAGATCCTCGTAACGCCATCATCAAAGAATGGTCAGAAAAACTGGCCACAGATTATGGCGATGATCGCCTCTACCGCGTATCGGTCGCCTGTGAAGCCCTGATGTGGGAACAGAAAAAACTCTTCTGTAACGCCGACTTCTTCCATGCCAGTGCTTACCACTTCATGGGCATTCCAACCAAGCTGTTTACCCCGATCTTCGTTTGTTCACGGGTAACGGGTTGGGCAGCACATGTGATGGAGCAGCGTTCAAACAACCGCATTATTCGTCCAAGTGCCGACTATGTGGGTGTAGCGCTACGTAAAGTCGTGCCGATTGCAGAGCGTTAATAACACAACAGGAACTGGCGCTAAGCGTCAGTTCCGCATGAGCTCTTTAGGTCTAACGCCTTAATAAAAGAGCCGAATTTACCCTATGTGGCTGCGATAGCGGCCACCGAAGTACAAATAGGTACGGACATTACCACTATGACCACAGCTATGAATCGCCTCTATCGCAAGCCCTTACCAGGCACAGCACTCGACTATTTCGATACCCGTGAAGCCGTTGAAGCCATCAGCCCCGGCGCCTACGCTAAACTACCCTACACCTCGCGTGTGTTAGCGGAAAACTTAGTGCGTCGCTGCGAGCCAGAGGCGCTAACCGCCTCACTAAAACAAATTATTGAATCAAAACAGGAACTGGATTTTCCATGGTTCCCGGCCCGCGTGGTGTGCCACGATATTTTAGGGCAAACCGCGCTGGTAGACTTAGCGGGTCTGCGTGATGCGATTGCCGCTAAGGGGGGCGATCCGGCGCAGGTTAACCCTGTGGTTCCGACCCAGCTGATTGTCGACCATTCCCTAGCTGTGGAATATGGTGGTTTCGATAAGGATGCCTTTGCGAAAAACCGCGCCATAGAAGACAGACGCAACGAAGACAGATTCCACTTTATCAACTGGACTCAAAAAGCGTTTAAAAACATCGATGTGATCCCACAGGGCAACGGCATCATGCACCAGATTAACCTGGAGCGTATGTCACCCGTGGTCCATGCCCGTGATGGCGTGGCCTTCCCCGATACCTTAGTGGGCACCGACAGCCATACACCACACGTAGATGCGCTGGGCGTTATCGCTATCGGTGTGGGTGGACTTGAGGCCGAAAGCGTGATGCTGGGCCGCGCCTCATACATGCGTCTACCCGACATTATCGGCGTTGAGCTCACAGGCAAACCTCAGCCGGGCATCACCGCTACCGATATCGTTTTAGCCTTGACCGAATTCCTGCGTAAGGAAAAAGTGGTTTCTTCTTACCTTGAGTTCTTCGGCGAAGGCGCAGAGGCTTTAACCCTTGGCGATCGCGCGACTATCTCTAACATGACGCCAGAATTTGGCGCCACCGCCGCCATGTTCTATATCGACCAACAGACACTGGACTACTTAACCCTGACGGGTCGTAGCGACGAGCAAGTGAAGCTGGTTGAAACCTATGCCAAGACCACAGGTTTGTGGAGCGATGATCTCAAGCAGGCCGAGTACCCACGTACCCTGCATTTTGATCTATCATCGGTAGTGCGTACCATTGCTGGCCCATCAAATCCCCATGCTCGCGTTCCGACTTCAGAGTTGGCCGCGCGCGGCATCAGCGGCGTGGTTGAAAACGAGCCAGGCTTAATGCCAGATGGCGCAGTGATTATTGCGGCCATCACTAGCTGCACTAACACCAGTAACCCACGCAACGTGATTGCGGCGGGCCTGCTGGCACGTAACGCCAATGCCAAAGGCTTAAGCCGTAAACCTTGGGTGAAAACCTCACTTGCCCCCGGCTCTAAGGCGGTACAACTGTATTTAGAAGAAGCCAATCTATTACCCGAGCTTGAGTCCTTAGGCTTTGGTATCGTCGGTTTTGCCTGCACCACCTGTAACGGTATGAGCGGCGCACTCGACCCGATGATTCAGCAGGAAGTGATCGACCGCGATCTTTACGCCACCGCCGTATTATCCGGTAACCGTAACTTCGACGGCCGTATTCACCCTTACGCTAAGCAAGCCTTCCTCGCATCGCCACCGTTAGTGGTTGCCTATGCGATTGCGGGCACCATTCGTTTCGATATTGAGAAAGATGTGTTAGGCCACGATAAAGACGGCAAGCCAGTGCGCTTAATCGATATTTGGCCAACGGATGCCGAAATCGATGCTGTGATTGCGGCAAGCGTGAAGCCAGAGCAGTTCCGCAAAGTCTACGAGCCAATGTTCGACCTGAGCGTCGACTATGGCGATAAAGTCAGCCCACTGTACGACTGGCGTCCACAATCGACCTATATCCGCCGCCCACCTTACTGGGAAGGTGCATTAGCGGGTGAACGCACCCTCAAGGGCATGCGTCCACTCGCGGTATTAGGTGACAACATCACCACAGACCATTTATCGCCATCGAACGCGATTATGATGGACAGCGCGGCGGGCGAATACCTGCACAAGATGGGCCTACCAGAGGAAGACTTTAACTCCTACGCGACCCACAGGGGCGACCATTTAACCGCCCAGCGCGCGACCTTCGCCAACCCTAAACTCAAAAACGAGATGGCGATAGTCGATGGCAAGGTGAAGCAAGGCTCACTGGCGCGTATCGAGCCAGAAGGCCAAGTGACCCGCATGTGGGAAGCCATTGAAACCTATATGGATCGCAAACAGCCGCTGATCATTATCGCTGGTGCCGACTATGGTCAGGGTTCATCCCGTGACTGGGCGGCCAAGGGCGTGCGCTTAGCGGGCGTTGAGGCCATTGTCGCCGAAGGCTTCGAGCGGATTCACCGCACTAACCTAGTCGGTATGGGCGTGTTACCGCTTGAATTCAAAGCGGGCGAGAATCGCGCCACCTATGGCATCGATGGCACCGAGGTGTTTGATGTTGTTGGTGATATCGCGCCACGTGCAGATCTCACCGTTATCATCACCCGTAAAAACGGTGAGCGCGTCGAAGTGCCAGTAACTTGCCGTTTAGATACCGCCGAAGAAGTATCAATCTATGAAGCTGGCGGTGTACTACAGCGTTTTGCGCAGGACTTTTTAGAGTCGAATCTGAAGTAAGGCTCGCGCTAAAAGGCGGTAATGCCGACAAGCTTGCCGCCTATATCAACGCTAACCTTTTCGCTATTCCCCTTGGAGTTAATAGCATGAGCAAGAATCTTTTCCCGCCCCAAATTAAAGTAGCCGCAACCTATATGCGCGGCGGTACCAGTAAAGGGGTATTTTTCCGCCTGCAAGATTTACCCGAAGCAGCCCAAGTATCCGGCCCAGCCCGTGATGCACTACTGCTGCGCGTCATTGGCAGCCCCGACCCCTATGGTAAACAGATTGATGGTATGGGCGGCGCAACTTCCAGCACCAGCAAGACGGTTATTCTGTCTAAAAGCAGCCAAGTCGACCACGATGTTGACTATCTGTTTGGCCAAGTGTCTATCGACAAACCCTTTGTGGATTGGAGCGGTAATTGCGGCAACTTGACCGCCGCCGTCGGCGCATTTGCTATTAGCAATGGGCTGATTGATGCTGATCGCATTCCACAAAACGGTATCTGCACCGTGCGTATTTGGCAGGCCAATATTGCAAAAACCATTATTGCCCATGTGCCGATTACCGATGGCATGGTGCAAGAAACTGGCGATTTTGAGCTCGATGGCGTGACCTTCCCCGCCGCCGAAGTGCAGATCGAATTTATGAACCCCGCCGCTGACGAAGACGGCGATGGTGGCAGCATGTTCCCAACGGGTAATTTAGTGGATGTACTCGAAGTACCCGGGATTGGCAGCTTTAATGCCACCATGATTAACGCGGGTATCCCGACCATTTTTATCAATGCCGAAGACTTGGGTTATACAGGCACTGAGCTGCAGGACGATATCAACAGCGATAACGCTGCCCTTGCCAAGTTTGAAACTATTCGCGCCCATGGCGCACTGCGTATGGGGCTTATCAAACATATTGATGAAGCGGCCGCACGCCAACACACGCCAAAGGTAGCGTTTGTGGCTAAGCCCAAAAGCTATGTGTCATCCAGCGGCAAAGCAGTTGCAGCGGAGGAGATCGATCTTCTGGTACGCGCCCTATCTATGGGCAAACTACACCATGCCATGATGGGCACGGCCGCCGTAGCGATTGGTACCGCGGCGGCGATTCCCGGCACTTTAGTCAATCTCGCGGCAGGCGGTGGTGAGAAGGAAGCGGTACGTTTTGGCCATCCTTCAGGCACCCTTCGCGTCGGCGCACAGGCCATGCAACAAAACGGCGAATGGACAGTGACTAAAGCCATTATGAGCCGCAGCGCCCGAGTGCTGATGGAGGGTTTTGTACGCGTGCCCACCGTATAAAACCAGACAACTGATTCGCACCTTCAAGTTGATTGATATCACCCTATCAATAGAGTTCAACCAAAGGCCTTGCTTCTCCCCCTTCCGGCAAGGTCTTTTTTTATTTATCTTCCCTGCGAGCTGCAATATGTTGGCATTCGGTAAAAAATGCTAAACTTGCGTTGGTCACAGCTGATATTGATAAAAACACCTTACGCTATATAAATCTGTGAATAAATTAACCATTATTTTAATTTTAAAACTGAGATCGCGTCAGTCTCATTCTTAACGCGACATTCCTAAAGTAACGTTAATAATACCTCCCAAAATTGGGGAAAAAGTAGGGAATGATAGGGGTAGCTTTGAGTCAACCAATCCTTAGACTAATCGTTAGCGTGCTCTGCATTCTCAGTTTTGTTGCGGTGCTTCCCGCAGGCTTGGCATTACCGCTTAATGCGGCAAATACACTGCTTAAATTTGAGCATATCCGCAGTGAAGAAGGGTTAAACCAAAACACAATCACCAGCCTATTTATGGACAGTGCTGGCATGCTGTGGATTGGCACTCAAGATGGACTCCATAGCTATAACGGTTACAACTTCAATCTTTTTATCCACTCCCCTAATGATCCTCAAAGCATTTCAGAAAGTTATATCTCGGATATTATCCAAGATGCCCAAGGTTATCTTTGGGTAGGCACTTTTAGCCAAGGTATAAATCGGCTCAATTTAAAAACAGGCACCTTTGAACGCATTGGCATAGAACAGGGTCTCACCGATCCCAGGGTCACTAAACTCAATATTGTCGGCAATACGCTGTGGATTGGCACTCAAAGTGGCTTGTTTTCTTTTTCCACAAGAACAAAACGCTTAACCCAAGTTTCACTAGGAACCAGCGTTGAACCCTATATCACCAGTCTTGCCAATGTTGATAACACCTATTTACTCGCAGGAACCAGGGATAATGGTACCTTTGCTGTAAGTGCAAATACGATTACGCGGCTGAATGTGCCGCAGGATGTGATTGCTTATCAGATTAAAGCCAATTCAAGTCGAGCAATTAGCTTAGCGCTTGGTAATCAGCTCTGGCACTATGATCTGACCACTCAACAAGGGACTATCATCTGGCAAGCAGAAAATAATGTTCCCTATATCAAAGATTTTGTTCAAACATCCCAAGGACAATTCTGGGTCGTCGGACCTGAAGCGGGTTTAATACAATTAGAAAGAGAGGCAGATCAATTCGTTGCCACTTATCATAAATTTGATCCCAAACGTACAAACAGTATCAGTGAAAACAATATCTTATCCCTGCTAGAAGATCCTTTTGGCAATCTATGGCTCGGCGCGAGTTATTCTGGATTGAATAAGATCAACACTCGCCGTCAATATTTTCAGCATCTGTTTGAATATACGACCGAATTACCTCAACAGAGCAATAATGTCCGTAGCCTTTACCGCAGCCAAGATCAGGCACTGTGGATAGGAACAGAAGGCGCTGGCCTTAAGCGGTTAGCACGAAATAGTAAAACATATGAAAACTACAGCACTTTGTTTGCCAAGGCATTAGGGTTAGGGACTCAATACTTAAACCTCACTCTGCGCTCGATTATTCAAGATAAGCAAGGCGTCCTCTGGTTTGCCAGTAACTATGGACTAGGGCGTCTGGCTCCAAACGGTGAATTTAGCCTACTCAATGTAGCAGATAGCAAAGACACCTCAGCAGAAGCGAACTATATCCGCAGTCTAGAGTTAGATGATCAAAATAGGCTCTGGGTAGCGACATCCCATGCGCTATATCGGAAATCCACTGTAAATGATGAATTTACGCCTGTTTCGCTAACAGGCATTGAAAATTTTCATCCTACACAAAACCTGTTACTCACCCTTAGGGCCAATAATAATATTCTGTGGATTGGTTCGCTCAATGGACTAGTAAAATTAGATATACAAACAGGGCATGGCGACGTTTTTTACCATGACCCCCATGACAAAAACAGCATTATCAATAACCGCATTAGGGATATCTTAGTCGCAAGTAATGGTGATATTTGGTTTGCGACCCACGGTGGCATTAGTCGGCTATCGTATCAAACCTTATTGCCCATTTTTAGTGATTATACCCGTGAACAAGGTCTACCCAGCGATACGATTTACGCTCTGCTGGAGGACGATGAGCATCATATTTGGTTCAGTAGCAATGCCGGTATTGGAAAATTAAACCCTACCAATAACAAAATTATTAATTTCAACGAACAGGAAGGCTTACAGGCACTGGAATTTAACGGTGGTGTAAAGCTTAAAGACAGTGATGGCGATCTCTGGTTTGGCGGAATTAATGGCATCAATCGCTTTAACCCTAAAATCCTACCTGACAAAAGGGGTGAAGCGAAGGTAGCACTCACCGCATATAAAATTGCCGGCCAAAAACAGACGATTTTAGATCTGAGTCATCCGCCGAAAATCGTAATGAACTACGCAGATCAATTAGTGAGCTTTGAAATCACCTCACTGGATTTTAGCTATACAGGAAAAAACCGCTTTAGTTATTTCCTCGAAGGATTTGATAACCATTGGCACGATTTACCGACAGGCAATGAAATCACCTTCACTAATATCGATCCAGGCAACTACGTGCTCCATGTGCGCCACTCACTTGAATACAACCGTCAAGGTGACTATACGCTTTTGGTCGATTTAACCGTCAATGCACCTTTTTATCGCACCGAATTGGCCTATGCGCTTTATATTCTACTGACACTGACTCTACTGATATGGATAGTAAAATGGCGCAAACAAAAACGTCGCCAACAACAAGAGTTTGAAACTAGCATTCGTGCATCTGAAGAACGGCTTAAACTGGCGCTTTGGGCTTCGGGCGACGGAATGTGGGACTGGAATATCCAAGAACAACAGGTTTACCGAACGCATACAGATATACCTGTCCCTCAATGGAACCGTCACCATCTACTGCACGACAATGCTCATCCTGAAGATAGGGAAAGATTTAGGCACGAGTTAGCCGAACACCTACAAGGACGCACTCCCTTCTTTGAAGTGGAATACCGCATTGAGCATTCGCCCAACAAATGGGTTTGGATCCTTGAGCGGGGTAAAGTTGTTGAAGCTAATGGGCAGGACCATCCCATTCGTATGACGGGCACAACTCGGGATATTACCTCGCGCAAGCTGATCGAAAACGAGCTGGTACTCTCCTCACAAGTGCTAAATAGCATGAATGAAGCCGTCGTGGTGGCAGGATTAGACTATCGAATCCGTTCGGTAAACCCCGCTTTTAGCAATATAACTGGTTATTCAGAGCGGCAGATTAGTGATAAATACTTAATTCACTTAGCCTATAGTAGAAAACAACGGGATCTGTTTAATAGCATTGAACAGCAACTACTACGCCATAAACATTGGGCGGGAGAAATTTGGATCCGCAATAAGGCCCGTAGAGCAATTTTGGTGTGGCTCGAGATAAATCAAGTAATTGACATAAAAGGTGAAACTAGCCACTTTGTGGCGGTATTTACTGATATTACAGAGCGTAAAAAGGCCGAGGAAGATTTACGTTTCCTCGCAAGCTTTGACACGCTCACAGGGCTGCCTAATCGAACCTTATTCCAAGACCGGCTTAATCACGCGATATCTCAAGCACATAGATCGAATAATATTGTCGCCCTACTGTTTTTAGACCTCGACCGTTTTAAGCACATTAACGACTCTATGGGGCACCACATTGGCGATCTATTACTCAAAGCAGTGGCCCATAGGCTGCAAAATGCCGTCCGCGAAGGAGATACCGTAGCCCGCTTGGGTGGTGATGAATTTACCATTATTCTAGAAGGTGTGGCGAAAACTAAAGCAGCGACGTTAATTTCGGAAAAAGTGCTCAAAGCCTTTCAAGCGCCCTTCTTATTAGAGGACAAATCCCTCACTATCTCCACTTCGATAGGTATCAGTCTCTATCCTAATGATGCTGTAGATGTGGATTCATTAATTAAATTTGCCGATACCGCCATGTACCATGCTAAGGCTCTCGGGCGAAATAACTTTCAGTTTTACACCAATAAACTCAATGAGATGGCGACTCGCCATATGCTGCTCGAAACGGGGTTAAAACAAGCAATCGCCCACAATGAGTTAAGCTTGGTGTATCAACCTAAGTTTTGCCTACGCAATGGCTCTCTGACAGGGCTTGAAGCACTACTGCGCTGGCAGCATTCAGAATTAGGCCCCATTTCTCCCGCCGAGTTTATTCCCCTCGCGGAAGAAACAGGCATGATCAATCAAATAGGCCATTGGGTGATTAACCACGCTTGCCAACAACTGGCCGAATGGAATGAGTTAGGTTTTAGCGATATCACCATGGCCGTTAACTTGTCTGCTAGACAGTTAAAGGCCGATATTATCTCAACCATTGAAGTAGCCCTTGCGGTATCAGGACTTCCCGCCCAGGCTCTTGAGTTGGAGCTAACTGAATCGATGATCATGGGCAACCCACAGGAGTCAGTTAATATCCTCTCAAAACTCAAAGCATTAGGCTTAACCATCGCTGTCGACGATTTCGGTACTGGCTATTCAAGTTTGAGTTACCTTAAACGTTTCCCTATCGATACCTTAAAAATTGACCGCGAGTTTGTGCGCGACATAACCAACGACCCCGATGATGCGGCCATTACCAGCGCGATTATTGCTCTCGCCCACAGCCTAGAGTTGAATGTGGTGGCAGAAGGGGTTGAAACTCAAGAACAACTTAACTTCTTGGCGCTGCAAGGCTGTGATCAAGTCCAAGGCTTTCTGCTGAGTAAACCGCTGAGCGCCAAAGATTGCCAAACACTTTTAATACAACAGATACAAAAGCGGCAAGACGAAAAAGAATAAGGCTCCATAATGGAGCCTTATCGTATTGATTTAGAAACTATTAAGGTGCAATACGCTCAACGCGTCTCACCCAGCCATCAGGGCCTTGAATATGGCCTTTCTGGATATCGGTATACAGCTTGTAGATGCGTTGAATATGCTCACCGACTTCACCGTTGCCCACAGTCACCACTCGGCCATCTTCAAAAATATAGGAACCGACAGCAGACACTACGGCAGCCGTCCCAAAACCACCCGCTTCGATAATCTCACCGGATTCGATATCGGCGATAAACTTATCCAGCATGACCGTCTCTTGGCGCACTTCGCAGCCGAGCAATTCACCCAGCTCCATAATAGATTGCGAGGTAATCGATTTTAAAATGGTATCGGTGAAGGTTGGGATGATCACTGTGCCGTCTTTCAGAATGTGGAAGTGGTTCATCGCGCCCGCTTCTTCAATCTGTTGGTTGTTCGCATCTAAATACAGCACCTGCGAAGCACCAAACTGTGCGGCAGCTTTACCCGCACGCAATGAGGCAGCATAGTTACCCGCTGCTTTAGAGGCGCCAGTACCACCCGATACGGCGCGATGGTAAGTCTTGCTGATCAGTAGACGAATGCCTTTATTCACACCCGCCGCGTAGTAAGCACCACTTGGGCTTAACACCACGCAGAATGTGTAGCGCGAACTTGGGCTTACAGACAGACGGTCTTCGGTCGCAAAAATAAAGGGGCGAATGTATAAACAGGCACCTTCTTGCATCGGGAACCAAAGACGGTCTACGTCGATCAAGGCGTTGATCGCATCGATTTGCATCTGCTCATCAATATTAGGAATGCAGACAATATCCGCAGAGCGATTCATACGCTCGGCGTTTTTGTTGATGCGGAACGTGTAAATTTCGCCATCTTGATGCATAAAGGCTTTTGCGCCTTCGAAGATTGACTGACCATAATGCAGGGCCATCGCACCCGGCGCCATTTCAAACGGGCCATAGGGCACAATACGAGGATCGCGCCACTCACCATCGCGATAATCCATTAAAAACATATGATCGGTTCTGAGGCTACCGAAGCCCACATTTCCTTCGGGCTTGAATTGCTCAGTACGGCGTTCGGACGCAGGTTTTAAATCGTATTTTATTTCCATCGCATACCACCTTGATTACTGAACAAGCAGACTAGGTAGCGACAGGAATAAAGTCAATAGGTGAGATTCATCTAAAAGTCTTAGCCGATAAAATAACCCTGCAAAAATGTCTTATTAGCTTGCCGTAATCTTGAATAGGTTGATTCTACTTCCCTTATTGACTTTGGATTTCCCCCTGCTTCGCCTCAAGCCAACCACCGACGGCTTGTATGGGCTCTTCATTTAGCGTTAACCACACCACCCAAGCTAACTGCGGCGCCTTCTGCGCCGTAGCCGGAATGCTATTGAGGTATTGCTCAAAATACAGTGCTGAATCTGATGCAGCAAACTCCGTCGCACGGACACTCACAGGGATTGATTGCATGCTAAATACAACAAAGTCATGGGTTAACTGCTTATGGCGATTCTCACCGCGTTTAATTTCACTAGTTAACCCTGAGCCGACGAGTGCTAACTGTAAACGTGCTTGACTCAGATCTTTATGCTGCCCCCAAGGTTGCTGTGGCACAAAACTCGCCTCAAGCTGCTGGTTGGCGATACGCACTTTAAGCACACCCACCTCAGGTTGAGGCACGGCAAAAATCTCGGTTAATTCACCCGAAAACCAGCCACGCCACTCCTTAGCATTAATCACAAACTGTGGCGTATACACTTGCCGTGTATGCTTTTGGTTTAAATGTTGATATTGGCGCTCACTAAATGCTTTTTGACCAAAAATATCCCGCCAACCAAGGTAATCCCAATAGGTCACATGAAAGGCTAGCGGAAAATATTTCTGCCATAAATCGGTCTTATTAAACTGCCCAGATAACCAAGCTTCGGCGGGCGGACAACTACTGCATCCCTGCGAGGTGTAAAGTTCGATAATATAAGGACGGGTCACGGCACTCTGCGCTTGAAATGGGGCCAATGTCTGAGCAAATACAGGTTGCCACCACTGCAACCACAAAAGACCAACGAGTAAGATGCATTTCATATTCAATCCTCCTATCACTGAGTGATGAGACCTTGAATTGCACCTAAATCATTCAACTGAGAAGAAAGATGATGTCTGACTATAAAATGATCCCCTGTGCCCATTATGACTACCTTGAGCTGGCTTGCCTTCGGAGCTATTGGCTCAAGATTGAGTTACAGGACGGCAGCCAGTGCCAAGCACGGGCAATTACGACTCAGACCCATGCCGATAAGACTGAATGGCTGGTCGTTGAACATCAAGCGGGCCAGCAAACACTGCGGCTAGATAGCATTATCGCCATCACGCCGACGGATCCCGCTGCTAGTTTTGGCCGTGTTATGATTGCGAGCCAATAACAAAGGAGCAAAAATAAATGGCAAGGATGATTCTGCTGTTGGAATTAGGCGATTGGACTGGTGGTCACCACGGCCAATCTCCCTACTTGGTGGAGTTTGATAGCAAGCGACTCGATTCCCCCTTTGACGTTAGCGAAGGTTGGGGACACGGATTAGGTGGCAGCCGTTATTCGTTGGCACGGTTTGTTGAAACTGAACATTATACTCAACTCAAGCTCCACGCATCTTGGGCTGCGGCCATCATAGCGCAAGATTTACCAACACTGGATATTGAAGCCATCTCCCAAGGCTTGCAGGCACATTATGCCTCGCACAGCCCAAATATTCCGGCAAATCTGGCTCGCTATTTCTAACTGAAGATCTTGTTTTAATTGAAAATCGCGTTGTTGCGACGGATATGACACCAGAATCTCTGGCAGCAATTACCTGATGACGAATAAAGCCAAGTATTAACTTGGCTTTACGACTGACTTAGCTGTCGATCGCGGTTTACGCCTTGGCTACAGCTGCAATCACAGAGACTTCAACCAAATATTCGGGCTCGGCAATCGCCGCCTGTACACAGGCACGGGCAGGCGCATGACCTTGTGGTACCCAAGCGTCCCAAACGGCATTCATGGCATCGTAGTCATTCATATCCTTTAGATAGATAGTGGCTGACAACAAGTGCTCACGGGAACTGCCCGCCTGCGCTAACAGGGTATCAACTTCCTCTAGCATAGTCGTCGTTTGTTCGGTGATGTTTTGATACTTATCCTTCGCCACTTGGCCACATAAGTACACTGTACCTTGGTGGATCACTATGCTGCTCATACGTGTACCAACATCTAAACGGGTAATGCTCATAGGGATAATCTCTTAAATCAGATAGTTAATTCTGTGACCATTTTACCCCGAAAGGCTTAGTTTGTCTGCGAACGAGCGCCCAGCCAGGGTGGATAAAAGCGCGTCATTAGCATGAGCAAACCTAGCGCCGTAAATATCACGCCACACCATACAAACACTGTTGCCACAGATAAATTGACTAACTGAAATCCCACTAATGCCGCAACAGCAGCAATTAATGCGAAGGGCAGTTGAGTCACCACATGGTCATGGGGTAAACAGCCTGAGCTCGTCGCGCTCAGCACGCTGGTATCGGAAATTGGCGAGCAGTGATCGCCAAACACCGAGCCTGCCATCACCGCACTTAATACAGGTAACAGCAAGCTGGCATCCATGTTATGGGCGATTTCTCCGCCGATGGGGATCATAATCGCAAAGGTTCCCCAGCTTGAGCCAGTGGCAAAGGCCATGATAGCGCAGAGTAGGAACATCCCCGCCACCAGCAAACTGGGGGATAAATACCATTTTGCCCAATCGGCCAATAAACTCGCCACGCCCAGATCTTGGATTACAGCACCTATCATCCAAGTGCAGAGTAAAATCGCGATAGCAAAGGCGATCATCCGCACCCCATGGGCTAAATCGCCCAGCAGTTTCCCAATGCTTCGGCCCGACAGCATCAACAATACTAGAGTCACTAACGTCGATAACAAACACGCATCGCGCATCGCAGCGCCAATATCAGCTTTGGCTAACCAAGCCGAAATATCCCATGACGGCACCTGCTGCGCGCCAGACCAGAAAGTTAAACCGACAGAGGCGCACAGTAAGGTCAGCATCGGAATGGACAACAGCCAAGGATTCCCTTGGGTGCTAGGCGATACAATTTCAACATGATCAGCATCCAACGGCTCAGCTCCCAACGCAGCCCTCTCCACAGGATGAAATCCGACCCCAAACCAGGCCACAATCAACGACAAACCTAAAGTTGTAATCGCATAAAAATTGGATAAGGCCACCTCGATAAAGGCTTCAAGGGCTGAAACGGGTAAAAAGCTGAGTCCCGCCAGTAGCGCCATCACATAGGGCCCCCAGCTAGAAAAAGGCAAGAGTGAACAAAGCGGCGACGCATTAGAGTCTACTAAATAAGCCAGTTGCGTCTGACGAATACCATAACGCTGGCTCAACGGTTGGCACACATGGCCCACGGCAAGGCAGCTAAAAATACCATCAATAAACACTAACCAACCCAGCAATACGACACCAATACGCGCTTGTCGGCCCGTACGAATACGCTGATATAACCAATCACCGAACTGCCCTACCGCACCACTTCGGGCAAGTAGCTGTGTCATGCTCCCCAGCAATAACATGGCCATTAGCACGTTTAAATGCCACCATTGCCATACATCTTGGCTATAAAACTGCTTAACGCCTATCTCCACAAGATAACTTAAGCTTTGCAGTATATTGAAGTGGGCAATAATCAAGGCGCCCGAGAGGATACCAACACCTAGGGCAACTAAGGTACGTCGCAACCAAAGGGCTAATACTAGGGTTAACAACAGGGGAAGTATGGCGAGCAAATTCGACAACATGGGCCATTCCGATAAAAAATAAAACCAAGAATACTAACGAGTTAATAACAAATGCAAAAAAACTTAAATTAGCACTCCGTTATCGGGTATTTTTTAGCCAAACGGCAAAGACTGCTATTCCTTATGCTCTTGGCACTGCTAGAATCACAGTCCCATCCAGAAACTATAGGACTCTCCAGATGAGCCTTGAATTACTGTCCAAACTGGAAACCAAGATCCAGGCTACACTCGAAACTATCGAGCTTCTAAAAATGGAGCTAGAGGAAGAGAAGCAAAAGACGTCAACCTTGAGTGAGCAAAACCAACAATTAAGTGAGCAAAACCAACAATTGCAGCAAGAACTGAGTTCTTGGAACGAGAAAGTTACCGGACTTGTTGGCTTGCTCAATAGTGAAATCTAAGCTGTTTTAGTTTGATGATTCTGCGCTTCAATCAATTCGTTCAGCTCTAAGATAGCCTGCTTTACTTTTGGCAGGCTTTTTCTCGGTAATAAAAATCTTCCTTTTTCAAATTCCAATCGACCTAAGTCTTTTACCCATATCACGCCAGTGAGAAAAATACGCGCATGCTTAACAATAAGCTTAGGTGCGTAGACAGGGAAAACTCTCATATAACCCCCTACAGGCATTTTTGTTGTTATTGACCACAGTCATTTGACAGAAAGATGACCAATTGAGTTTCATCGATAAAGAATTATTTTCAAAACTTACAATAAATACAAAATAACAAATTGATTTAATTTATAAAAATAAAGCAATGATAAATACAAATCAAAACGTCAATATTTTGACTATTGACATTATTTTGACGCTTATCTAAAATCATCCGTGTTACTCAGGGTAAAAATGAGCCATATGGCTCAAGTCCGTACTCTCCATTATCGGAAGTACGGTTTTTTTTTGCCTAAATCCTAATACGCATTCTCCGCAAAACTGGTTCAACGTATTGTGGACAATTTGATGCGGCCAATAAAAAAGGAGCGCTCGGCTCCTTTTGTGTTACTTATTCATTATCAATGAGTTAGATTGCAATTAGATGACTAAATCACCGCAATCCTAAGATAATCACTTTCTCGCTAAGTAATAAGCAATGTCTAATAGCTCGTCATAGGACTTAATCGCACCCGTTTCAACACGGTATTTGCCATTCACCACTATTGCAGGCACGCCAGAAAGTTTCGCGTTTTCAGTATCGCGCTTCATTTTCGCCATTTGGGCTTTGACCATAAATGAATCCGCTGCGGCATCAAAAGCTTTACCATCAACGCCATTAGCCACAAATAAGGCACGCACATCGTCACGGCTAGTAAAGTGTTGTTTCTTGTCATGGATGGCAGCAAATAAAGCCGCATCGATTTTTTCATCGACATTGAGTTGATGAGCAACCGCAAAAGCGCGTGACATCTCTACGCCCATTTCTTTGCCGATAAAATCAACGTGGGCTTGGTTAAATTCAACACCTGCCGGCTTTTCAGCCAAAATTTTAGGCACAACCGTTTTCGAAAAGTTGTAGCAATGTGGGCAATAGAAAGAGAAAAACTCGGTGATTTCAGGTTTAGCTGTCGCGGGACCATCATTAATCACAGTGTAATGTACGCCTTCTTTGTATTCCGCTGCCGAAACCGCTAATGGAGCCAATAACAGCGCTGCCGCCATAAGTAATGCTTTTTTCATGAATTTTCCTTAAATCAATTATCTAAAATAGCTGGAGCCTAACATATTTCATTTTTTGAGTGTAACTCAAGCTGAGAGTTCAATCCGTTAGGCAAGAGAGCCACGTAAATCCCACCCTGTTCACACATTTAATAAGGGATCAAACTTAGCGGTGGTTCATTAAGTGCCGCGAGTTGCTCCTTAAATGCCAAAATCTGCTGCTCCCAATACTTTTCATCCCCAAACCATGGGAAATGCATAGGGAAAGCCGGATCTTGCCAACGCCTGCCAATCCAAGCGTTATAGTGCACCATCCGTAATGCGCGTAGGGGTTCAATCAACGCCAGTTGCCGCGTATCGAATTCACAAAATTCCTCATAGGCTTCGAGCAATATCTCGAGTTGCAGTTGCTGCTGTGCCCTATCCCCCGTTAGCATCATCCATAAATCTTGAATGGCAGGTCCCATGCGGGCATCGTCTAAATCCACAAAACCCGGCCCATCGGGTGTCCAAAGAATATTCCCTGGGTGTAGATCGCCATGCAAGCGAATCGGTTTGAAACATTGCTGCGACCAAACGGTGTTGACCTTCGCCAGCACTTGTTCGACCACAGTGAAAAAGGCGACCCGTAGAGAAGTCGGCACTAATTCTGATTGTTTCAACCACGCCAAAGGCTCATCGCCTAAGATTTGCGGATTGAGCGGTTCGCGGGCATGAAAAACCGACTGCACGCCGTACTGATGTATACGACCGATAAAACGGCCAACAAATTCCAACTGTTCTAAATTATCGACCTCAAAGGCTCGACCACCGATGGAAGGAAACAGTGCAAACCGAAAACCTTGGAAATGGTGCAAGGTACGCCCTTGCACTAAGGCTGGCACCGCCATCGGGATTTCCTGCTCGGCAAGCGCGAGGGCAAAATCGTGCTCCTCTTGAATTTGCGCATTGGTCCAACGATTTGGACGATAAAACTTCACTACATAGCGCCGCCCTTCATCACTGCGAAATTGATACACGCGGTTTTCGTAGCTATTGAGTGCAAGTAGGCCCGTTTCAGGGTAAATGCCAAGACTTTCGATAGCATCTAAAATCAAATCCGGTGTTAGAGCTTGAAAAGCAAAGGCCGCTCCCGAATCAGCATTATCGATAGCACTTTGGTGTTGATTTAACGTATCTAGGCTCATTGGAACTCTCTCATTAAATGGTGGCGCGCTCATAAGTGGCGGCTTAACAGCGTGGCAAGGTATTCTAGCACCTCAACATCAGCCTCACGCTCCACACTCAGCCAACAGATATTGCCGTAAAACTCATAATTGAGCCAAAGTGCTGTACCTTCAAACTCCAATAACCATTGATGACGATCGGCTCCCCATTGACGCTCGCGCACGCGGCAATCTAAGGCCTGGGCTAACGGCTCGGCAAAGGTTTCGAAATGATCAAAATCGATATCACCGCTCACACTTAAGCTTAACGCGGCGCTATCTAACTGAATGGCGTTTAATTTCATCTTTACTTCCATCAACTACTGCACGACATAATCAGCCCTTGCCCCCAATCCGGAGGACGCTTGGCCAGATCGTCATGCTCAGCTTGCTCGCTAAACGGTTGACGCAACACTTGGTGCAAACGCTGTAGCGGCGCAAGATCCCCTTCTTCAACGGCGATAATCGCTTCTTGGGCCAAATAGTTGCGCAAAATATACTTGGGATTGATGTTATTACGCGCCTGCTGCCACGCCTCAACATCAGTAACCTTACCAAGCCGCACCTGATATGCCTGATACCAAGTATCGAACTCGTTGAGATCAATAAAATCATCCCGCAAAGGCGTGTGCACACTGCTAGGATCAAGCTGACCAAATCGACGCCAAGTGTTGCTGTAATCCAGCTGATTTTTCTCCATCAACACGGTAAAGCGGCCAATGAGTTCTAAGTCCTGTTGATCCTGCTCGGCTGTCGAATCCGCTCGCTCAGCGAGTCCTAACTTAGCGCGCATCAGCATCAAATAATGCTGCACTAGAGCATGTTGATATTGATTCAAAGCGGCAATTAAATCATCTGACGGGATCACAGGCGTCAACGCCTGCGCTAAACGTTGCAGGTTCCACAGCCCAATGCCGGGCTGCTGCCCAAAGGCATAACGCCCTTCAGGATCGGAATGATTGCAAATAAAGTCTTCTTGGAAGGTATCGAGGAAGGCAAACGGGCCAAAATCGAAACTATCACCAAGAATCGACATATTATCGGTGTTCATCACCCCGTGGGCAAAACCGATAGCCTGCCAATGGGCGATCATCTTGGCGGTATCTTGCACCACCTGTAAAAACCAAGCTTTATAACCCGCCAGATCGCAGCTCAAATGCGGATAATGCTGCTTCAAGGTAAAGTTGAGCAATTGCGTCAGCTTATCGGCTTGACCACGCTCGCTATGGCAGAAAAATTCGAAATGACCGAAACGGATATGGCTGCGCGCCAAACGCACAGTAATGGCTGCGGTTTCTTGGCTCTCGCGCCAAACGGGCATATCAGAGCCGATCACCGCCAAGGCACGGGTCGTTGGCACACCTAAATGGTGCAATGCCTCAGAAACGAGAAACTCCCGCACCGCAGAGCGCATTACTGCTCTGCCATCACCATGACGAGAATAAGGGGTCGGTCCGCCGCCTTTGAGTGCCACATCCCATGTACCATTAGGGCCGATTGCTTCACCGAGGATAATCGAACGCCCATCGCCTAATCTAGGGGTATAGCCACCAAACTGGTGCCCGCTATAAACCTGCGCATAATAGCTTGCACCTTCAACAGCCGCGTTACCCGATAATCCCTGCAATAACGTATCCGTCGGCTGTTGTAAGTCGATTAACTTGGCAGCATCTTCACTCCACGCCAGCCAATGGGGATTGCTTATTCCCTGCGGATAGACTTGAGAGTAAAACTCAGGCAATTGGGTGAAAAAATCCTGTTTGAACCTCATCTCTATCCACCTATTGACTCAAGCTCTTACACACCAGCGCTGACTTATCATCGAGCCCACAGAGGTGCCCACATTGATAAGCACCCGCGCCAAAATAATCATCTTGCTTTAATCTCTGCATACCAAGAGCTTTACGCTGGCATTGTTCCAATGTGTCGTAATAGCCATGAATATCATCAACTTGCAGCGGTGCCGCAGGTGGAGCGCTCACATCGTTATAGTAGAACAAGGTCCACTCAGACGTTTTAGTGCAACCATTCAAGCCAAGGCTGAGGCTAGCAAATAAGATGGCCAAGGGTAATTTCATTTTGACAATTCGGTTAAAACAGCTCGCAACACACTTCATAAAAATAGCCCATAAAAAAAGCGAACCTTAGTTCGCCTTTTGCGCGGTAAGTATCAGGATTCTACACGGCTTTACCCAGTTAAATAACCGCTTTTCGGCTAAGGGTATCTCAAGCGCATTGTTAATCGCGTTTGAGCACCAAAACCTCGAACTCAACTATCGCGGGCAGACAATGCCCTTAGGCCATCGTCGCTTTCGCCTGCGCCTTCTCGATACGGCTAATGCGTCCTTCAAATCCCGTGACTGTGCCATCCGTTAAACCAAGTTTGATCGCCTCTTGGCAGAGCGCAATTGCTTTATCAAAGTCTTGGGTATCGTTTAACAGGGTCGCAAGCTGCATGAAACCTGGGGTTTTAAGCTCAAGATCTTTGGGCTTTTCGGCATTCGCACTGTGGAATAACGCAAGATACAACCCATGCAGCGCTGCACCATAGGCTAAATATTCGGCCGATTTGCGCTGCTTATAGCACTCGCCAATCACGTTTTGTAATGCGTTATAGCGCACCAGCGCAGTCTCTGCACTTTGGTATTCTTCCGCTGCACGTTGCAGGGTCACGTTTGCCCAAGGACCAAGTTCTGCAAGCGAATCATCTTTTACCAAGTGAGTGTTCGCTACCTCAGGCGAACTCTCGACGCTTTCTTTAGCCTTAACGGGCGCATCGACGACTACTGGCTCTTCTTGAGCCTCACTCGCTTTGATGACCGGAGCTTCATCCTTAGGAGAGACAGGCTGCGCCGTTGTAGCCTCTTTGTCATCGGTAGAATGAACATCCGCGACGATAATCACACTATCACTATTGGTTGAAGCAGAGATGTCGACATCGATAATATCTTCACTCAGCTCAACGCGATTGGCTGGCTCAAGTTCCCTTGGCATTAATTCGACTTCGGGCGCTTTCGTAGTAGAGTGAGCATCCTCAGGCGCGTGATGAGCTGTCGGAGCAACCTCAGGTACAGATTCGGTCACAGCAGGCGAAGCACTGGTATCCCTTGTCTTTTCGGTTGATTTCTTCGCCATCATTGCCTCTTGTTCTTCCTTCGCCAAGCGCTGGGCACGACGAAATAGAAATACTCCGATAGCGATCAGTATAAAAACGACCAAGACCTTCATTCTTCTTCACCTTTAATGGCTGCTTCCCATCAGAAGCGATTGCAGTTGGCTTGCCTACGCGACTTAATAACCTACAATTGGCAAGGGTTCTGTCCAAAAGTTGAGCAGAGATTAACCGCTATTAAAGTCCATAGTGTCTGTGTAAATCAAGTATTTATGCCGTTTTATCCGATCTTGCGCGCAAATCGACGGGCGCAATTAGGCTAGACTGTTAGGGTTTATGACCATTTGCAAAAAATTAAGGAAAGCCTAATGCAAAACATTCTGATCGTTGCCCACGCCAGCCCCTATGGCACTGAAAAACTCTTCAATAGCCTCCGCATTGCGTTAGCATTGAAGGACCAAACCGAGCAACAAGTTGATTTAAAAATATTTTTAATGTCAGATGCGGTGTTTGGCGCCCTTAAGCATCAAACAACCCCTGACTTAAGTTACAACCTACAACAGATGTTTGAGATCCTAAGCGCTCAGCAAGTCCCGATTTTACTTTGTAAAACCTGCGCACAAGCACGCGGAGTGAATATGGAGATGCTACTCGAAGGCGCACAAATTGGCACTTTGCAGGATCTTACTCGATGGACGTTGGACGCCGATAAGGTGATGCATATTTAAAGTCCTATTTTGTGCGCATCTTCATAAATTGAGACTTCAATTTTGAACAAGCCCGAGCCGCTGCTTATGATGGGATTAACCGAGTAACAGACTAAGGTATTCCCATGGACTCAGCGGCCCTACTCACAGGCAAACTGCGCTACGAGCATCAAACCATTAGCGCGATGGCGAAGATCTATTGCAAAGCTAAGCACCAAGGCCAAACGGCATCCGGCCTGTGTGAAGAATGTTTAGCACTGCTAGAGTATGCAGCCGTTCGCCTCGACCGTTGTCCCTATGGGCAAGATAAGCCCACCTGCAATAAGTGCCCAGTGCATTGCTACAAGCCCGCCCAAAAGGCGCAGGTCAAAGAGATCATGATTTTCGCGGGGCCGAGAATGCTGTTACCGCACCCCATTCGTGCAATCAAACACTTACTGGCCGAGCGTCATCCCGTACCTGCGTCAGTCCCCGAAGCCGCATCTAATCGTCATCAACGCATCGCCATTTCACAGAAAAATACCTAGGAATGCTTTTTCGCCTCGAATTTCCCTGATATAACAGGTCGTCGAGGTGACAAAATGAACGAATTTAATACATTTTTTGCTCAAGCCTATTGGTGGTTATCCCTATTTGGTGGCTTACATTGCCTCGCGTTAGCTATTTATATTCGTTACTTTTATCATTCGGACAATAATCAAAAGCTATTGGCGGCTTTTCTAAGTCTCATCGCACTGTATTTTCTGACGGGAATGCTTAACCGTGATAACACGCCAATTCCTATCCACATATTATTTAATTTGCTTGCCCCGATTTATTTTTTACTCATGCCACTGCTTTACCTCTATTGCAAACGCAGTTTAGAGCAACATACTGAGCCTATTGGTTTTTCATGGCATTATTGGCCGGCGATTATCACACTACTGCTTGCAGTTATAGATATTACTTTGCGGCTCAACTTACATAAAAACGCCATTTGGTTTCAGGCTGAATTCTTTAATAATCCGCTGACGATCGATTTCAGCCACTGGAGTTTAGCAATGCCGTTGTTGCTGTTTACTCAAACAGCTGCCTATTTTGTCGCTCTGTGGCATCTACTTAAACAATATAAAGTCAGTCAACCGCCATTGAGCGATGCACCACAGGACACCTTGAAACTCATCCGGTTCCGCTGGTTATTTGGCCTAACCTTAGCGATGTTATTTAACTGGCTACTGCGTGTATTTGTGGTTGTGCTGCCTTTTTATCTAGGCGACTCGCTTTCAGCCTTATCCCACGCCTTACCCCGCTTAAGCTTACTATTAAGTTTTTACTTACTTGCCGCCTATGGTCTAAAGCAGATCACTCGCACAGCGTATTTGAAAGGCCATTTATCAGTGCCTAAACCCAAAGTTGAATCTTCATCTTCAGGAGTGCTCACCCCAGAGGAGTTTGAATTTATTCAGCAACTGCAGCAAGAATCGAACGATAGCAAGGAAAAATCGACTACCACGCCCAATCCACCTCAGAACTAAACCATCGCTTAGCAATCAAAACTGGCAGCATGTCTTATTGAAAAACTGAATCCGAGCTGACATTAACGCAGCTTTAGGCTGTCATTTGTGACAACAAAGGGTAGTCTGATGGAACCAAGACTTAAGGAGGAACGCCATGAAATCAATTTTATCTTTTGTTGTCGCATCGACCTGCTTGATTGCCAGTTTACTGGCACCAGCTGCGCAAGCAGATGATAGTTACACTGAGGCTTTAAAAAATTTTCACCAAGCCAAAGAAACCCGCAAATTTTTTGATACCGCCTATGGCTACGCCCTCTTTCCAACAGTTGGCAAAGGTGGGATTGGTATTGGCGCCGCCTACGGCAAAGGTCGGGTTTTTCAAGCGGGACAATATATGGGAGACTCCAGCCTAACCCAGCTATCTATTGGATTTCAATTAGGTGGACAAGCCTATAGTGAAATCATCTTCTTTAAAGATGCCAAATCCTACAATGAGTTCACCAGTGGCAGTTTTGAGTTTGATGCCCAAGCCTCTGCCGTTGCCATTAATATGGGCGCTAACGCCAAAGCGGGCACCACAGGCAACTCGGCAGGCGCTGGTCAAGCCGGTGGTAATCAATCTGCCACCGCAGCCTATATCAATGGCATGGCGGTCTTTACCGTTGCCAAGGGTGGACTAATGTTTGAAGCCGCACTGGCGGGACAATCTTTTACCTTCGAGCCTAGAGCTAACTAAGATTACAAGACTGCTTCCAGAAAACCTCTGAACTCGAAAAGCTCAGAGGTTTTGTTTTAATTACGCTTTAACCTACTCATGTCCCCAAGGAACTGGCGGTAAAGGCTGCGGTTGGGTTAGATCAAAATCCACTTGAAAATGACGAGCTTCCCGAGTGAGTAAATAACTGAAGGTGTTTGGCGTAACTTCTATATGCCACACATTGGTGACAGACTGGGTTAGGCCATTTTGCATAAAGTTATCAATCGATGCCTGATCGATGGGAAATGATTGCTTTTGACTGGTTCCCATACTGACGGTATCGCCACCATACATAGTGACTTTATCTTCAGTCCCATCTTGATGGCGGTGATCGTGCTTTAACCTTAACCCCTGATCCGTTTTAGTGATCACCCAAGTACGGGAATGGTCGTCTCCCACATGGAATGGGATTTTCAGCTCAGTATCGCTGCACTCTCGCACATGCATCACTAATGACTTATCACGAAAAGCCGCATCGGCGCTGTCCTTTGAGACGACTTTACCCGCAAACGCTTTACCGCAATGGGCGGCTAATTGATTGAAGAAAGTCTCTTGTTCTATGGCAAGTGCAGGTTTGGGAGTCGCATTGGCAAATACTGGCGTTGCCATCCATAGGCCGACAATTCCAAGACGTGCTAAGGTGATAGTTTGCATTATGTTTTCCATGGGAAATTCAATGCAAAACACGCTAACACAGGGGAATAAATTTAAACTTAATTCCCCTGTACTTGTGAAGGATTACCAACCGATGTAAAGACGAGAACGGTTACCTAAACGTTTTTTGATAAAGCGTGCCGTGATAATACTACCCACCATCAGGAAGAGAAAAATCGCGGCCGAGAACAGAATACTCGTGATAGCAGACCCAGGCGGAAAACGGAAACGGAATATCGTTGCAGTGGTATTAAACAACATATCGAACAGCGGATGGATAAAGAAAATCGCAAAACTCATTTCGGCGATTTCGATAAGCCAAGGTAAGCGACTACGTTTTGACAGCCAATCACAGAAGTTAAGCACCAACACACACAGGCTCAGTTTTTGGATAAACTGCCAGTCGATGCCGTTATATTCAAACGGCGCTTTATGGTAGTTACCAATGTGCTGCACTATGTAGCTTTGCTCGACCAGACTGACGATCAGGAAGATCACCGCTAATGCACTGAAAATCGAGCCATAGCGCGTCACAATATGTTCATCTTGGGAGTATAGAATACCAATCAAATAGAAAGGCATATAGTAAACCACTGAATGGATGAAGTTGACGTTACCTATGGGTCTGTGGAGTAGGATTGCCACTACACAACTCAGCACAAATAGCGTCCAACGCATTTGCTGCGAGCAGCGGATAAACCACAAAAACACTGGCGAGAATAAAAACACCGCCATGATAAACGGGATATACCAGTGCGGATACAAGATGTAGCCATTTCGTACGGTATAAAAAATACTGAGCAACAACTGTTCAAGTGGCTGATGCTCCATAAAAATCCAGCGTAAACTTAAGCAGAATAAGCCAACAGCGGAAACCACTAAGAAGGGATAAAGCACATTTTGCACTTTATTCTTCATGAACTTACCGTAATCGAAATCCTTATAAAAAATCCGATGAAAAAAATAACCAGAGATAAACACGAACAACGCCGTGCCTCCCCTGAGTAAATTTTCCAGCAATAACGGAAACCCTTCCCCAGAGTTATAAATACTGTGGCCAAGCACGATAAAAATAATCGCGATGCCACGCATGTAGGTAAATTCGAGCTGATTTTTTCTCATATTAATTCATCGCACAGTAGAGGGTTCTTCCCTCAACAACACTTGCAGAAACCCGGATGGTGCCATGGATTTCCGGCTCATTGAACACCAAATACTGACCTTCGCGCTGAAAGGTGAACCCCAAAGGTAACAGAGTTGCAGCTTCAATGCCCTCACAATAATTTTGTAAAGGTACATCTAACAAAGGACTACCATTTAGATTTAAGTTACTGAATTGTGAACTCATCCCTAAATAGGCTTGGGTCATTTCTTCTTGATAGGGCACCACATAAAACCCGGAGCGCACCTCACCCACATCGATAAAACTGCTGCTATCGCTCACACTCGGCATCACCAATAACGGTACTTTCGGGTCCTGCACATCCTTAAGCAACTGTGTCAGTTTTTGCTCCGTCGCCGGATAGTAGGCCAGCATATCCTGCAGCCGTTTCTTCTGCGTCATATTCTGCCCAACAGGAGGCGCAATCGGCTTAATGCGGCCGAGCAGTAAATCCACGGGCAACATGCCCGACATCACCGACTCCTTCCACACATAGGCATCTTGAGTGCTATCTAACAGTATTCCCGCAAGTGCGCCGATATTCTCAGCTTCGGCCGTCCAACCGCCAAGCATTTGCTGCTGTTGATAATAATCCTGCACATATTGCAGCAGTATCTGTTGATAACCGAGATAGGTTTGGTTTTGGCTCAGGAAGCGCGCGCCCGCAATCAACTCAACGTATTTTGCACTGCCTTCGACTAAATCACTCACATAACTGACTTTATCTTCGTTAGGCGCCGTTTGACGCCATGCCTGCAACCAGTAAGCCGCATGGCCTAAGTACAATGCTTGTTGCTCGGGCTGTTTTAAGGCTGACATGAGCGAGTTGAATAACTGAAGACGGTAATAGCGCGCATCAAAATTAAGCGGGTAGACCTCCCCTTCATAGCGGCGAGCGTCCTCTAATACACGCCACTCGGATTGAGCGTAAAAATGAAACGCCTCATGTACGCTATTGCCAGCCCAAATCACGAAAGGCAAATCGGCAGTTTTTGTCGTACTATCAAATTGAATCGTGGGAGACTCTAGCTGGATCAGCACACCAGCCAACCCTTGATACTGAGGAAAACCAAAATTAACTGATAGACCAGAGTGAAGGTTAACTGACTCTAACACACTGTTGTCTTTAATAATCTCACCACCGGGCTGACGTAACCAAACACTGCCCGCATAGCTGAAGAGGTGGACTTTATCGTCGAGACGAAATCCCGGCCACAGAGTTTCACTCTGACGACTAGTTTGAGCCATAAAATCGAGGTACAGACGAGCGAGTTGTTCTGGCGAGGCCTTATCGGCGAACACGGGAGTGGCGGCAGAGACTCCTATCAACCACAGGATCACCACCATAATATTTTTCATTTATTTGCCTAAACACACACAATGGGTTCACAAAACAGCGCTAGCATATAGCGCAATTGCGTAATAGTGAAACGTTTAACAGAAAATTTTTTTACCCTCAAAAAACTAAGCCAACTCATCTTCATTAACCACTAATAAAATCATATTTTTAAGGTTTAATGCACAGAGACATCAGGATTTAGGCGTTGTCGGCTCATCGCCAAACCACAACGCTAACTTAGCCGCAGCCAGTGATTTAACCTCATCATCAATATAAAGCGTTACCATAGTCAACGCCGCCGCTAACGCCCCTAAATCATCAGTAAAACCGACTAACGGCGTTAAATCGGGAATCGCATCTAAAGGCGAGATAAAATACGCCAAGGCCCCAAAAATTACCGACTTGGCCCACGTAGGTGTATTAGGCTTTTGCGCAGCATAGTAAAGCCACAAAGCACGCTCAACCACCTCACGCCCAGCCTGGCGACCAAACATTTTGATTTTGTTCCAAAAACCAGTTTCAGTGAATTGCTCTTCTGCCATGTCTACTTCCTAATTTAGCGATATTGACGACTCACAGTGTACGGCGATATGCAGCGGGTGTCAGGCCGAAAGTTTGTTTAAAGCGTGCTGAAAATTTTTCTGCTGACAAGTACCCGCAAGACAATGCGACTTGTAAAACTGAATCGCTAGAGTTTTGCAATAGTGCTAAACCCTGGCACAAGCGCACTTCTGCGAGCAATTGCCTAAAGCTAGTGTCTTCCTGCGCCAGTTTACGTCTTAAACTGGCACTGCTCATATGCAACTTGTCGGCGATTTCCTCTTGCTGCCATGGGGCAGAAGGATGTTGACTCAGTATTGCCAATACGGCTTGAGTGACACTCGATTGCTTATGCCCATAAAGCCAATTAACACTACTTTGCTGCGGCAAACTTAACAATAATGCGGCTAAATAATGCATCTGCACCGATGTGGGCAGCGCCAAGGTCAGACTATGCAGTAACGCATTCCAGGCAAAATCGACCGAGCGTGAGATCGTTTGTGTAGGCTTTGGCATCGTCCTATCGGTTGCCGCCAGCGTAACGCCTGAGGGCAACTCATAGGGCAAGACGAGTTGCACCGCTCGGTAACGTCCGCTCATTGGCCGATTGACGAAACTGATATGGCTTCCGGCGGGTAACAATAATAGCTGTTCCGCATTCACGGCGAGGGTATCATCTTGCCAAAGCAACGACTTTTCCCCTTGGATCACTCTAATAATCGAGGGCTGATGCACAGGCACCCGTGAGAGTGACTGCGCCTGTTTCGAGTCGTATTCAAACATGCGGATCATACATCAGCCCTGTAATATCAGCGGTGATACACTGCGGTCAGCTTAGCGTGCCCTAAAGCTTGTGCATTGAGCATAAAGCCTAACAGCGCGGGTGAGGCATCCTTAGGTAACTCTAATGGCGACGGTAGCGCCCACACTGTAAATTCATATCGGTGCATGCCATGCCCCTGCGGTGGACAGGCGCCACCAAAGTCGGTGGTGCCAAAATCATTCTTTAGCGCAATCGCCCCTTTAGGTAATGCATTGGCTTTAGAACCCGCACCTTGCGCTAATTGCTGTTGATCGCCACCAATATTATAAACTGCCCAATGCCACCAGCCGCTGCCCGTGGGTGCATCGGGATCATACGCCGTCACCGCATAGGCTTTCGTGCCTTCAGGGGCATCGCGCCAAGCAAGTTGGGGCGAAATATTTGCGCCTGTACAGCCAAACCCATTAAAAACAAATTGATTCGATAATTGCTGACCTTCACTAATATCTTTGCTCGATAAGGTCATGGCCTGCACCGACCCTAATACTGCGGTAAATAATCCAATTCCGACTATCCACTTATGTAAATGCTTCATCACAATCTCCAATTGATACGTAACACCGCTAATTTACGTCAGTCTTAAGTGGCAAACCTGCCTCAAAACGCCAATTTTCTTCCCTAAATGCTCAAAATTGAGAAAAAGTGTCGACTTTTTGTCATATTTAAGCACTCAAGTGATTTTGTAAAGACTTCATCTGCATTTTTATGCAAGGATGGCGTACCCTATAAATCACCAAGCAAATTAATACTGTAGTTTGCGCGTAATTAGATATTTATTATTTATAAATTTATGCATTTTTAATTTTAAAAATAAACTGACAATATTTACTTTCGTTATTTAGATAATGATACTTAAGGATGATTGACTGTAATTACACAGATAAAACTTATTGCAATAAATAATTACAGTTAATTAAAAATAAGACACCGATCATATTTTTATTGGCAACACCTAGATAAACTCCATGCCGTAATAAAACGAATTAATAATTTTCTCGAATTTCATAATGGAGTTGTATATGAAGAGGAAATCTAAAATCATGGCACATATTCGACGTACTAGACATATCATGATGCCTAGCCAACGTGATTACTTCGACCATTCATTTATCTTCCTTCGCTAATCTTCGCGTAGGTAGTAGACCAATTAACAGGTCTAAAGTGGTATTGCCCTCGTAAGCGCATACACTTATCGTACTGTTTTTTTTCAGGTTTATTATCTCGCACCTAAATCAAAGCATTCTTTTGCTCGTGCAGTAACGCTGCGGCTAAGTCATTCATTTTGAATAAATCTATCTATTTATTCTTGGACGACTTATAGCTTCATCATATCTGCACACGGAATAGCCATATCTAATTTAATACCATTAATATTTTTAATTAGGTATAGGCCAAGTTGTATCCAAAACTTTTTAAAGTAAAAGGGAAATTAACGATGAAATCATTAAAAGTTGCCGCCAGCTTATCTGTTAGATCATGTTTTGAAATAGACAGAGAAGTTGTCAATGTATTAACCACAGATTTTTGCGATGTGGGCGCGGCTGTAGTTTCTGTTGATGATGTTAAAAATGGTATTGTTGAAAAAATTAAAAATACCGGATTAAAACTGCCTATTTTCGTATCCGTTTGCTGTGAAGAAACCTTCCCAGATGATATTTGCTCCTCGATTACCGGGGTATTTGAACTCTGCGGTAGCAATACCGATTTCTATGGAAAACAGGTCGAAACCGCCGTCCAAAAATATGAGCAAGCTCTACTACCACCTTTCTTTGGCACACTGAAAAAATACGTGGAAATGGGTAACTCCACCTTTGCCTGCCCAGGCCATCAGGGTGGTCAATTCTTCCGTAAACATCCTGTGGGCCGCCAATTTTTCGATTTCTTTGGTGAAACCATTTTCCGCTCAGATATGTGTAATGCCGACGTTAAACTCGGTGATCTATTGATCCACGAAGGTGCGCCGCTGGATGCACAAAAATACGCGGCGAAGGTATTTAACGCCGATAAAACCTACTTTGTGCTTAACGGGACTTCTTCTTCAAATAAAGTCGCTACCAATGCGCTACTTGCTAAAGGTGATTTAGTGTTATTCGACCGTAATAACCACAAATCCAACCACCATGGCGCGTTAATTCAAGCGGGCGCAACACCGATTTACTTAGAAACTGCCCGTAACCCCTTCGGATTTATTGGCGGTATCGACGCCCACTGCTTCCAAGAAGCTTATTTAAGGGAACAAATTCGCGAAGTAGCACCAGAACGAGCCGATGAACAACGTCCATTCCGTTTAGCGATTATCCAGCTCGGCACCTATGACGGTACCATCTACAATGCTCGCCAAGTGGTTGATCGTATTGGTCATCTATGTGATTACATCCTGTTTGACTCGGCTTGGGTTGGCTATGAACAGTTTATTCCTATGATGAACGACTGCTCGCCACTGCTGCTGGAACTGACACCTGACGATCCCGGTATTATCGTGACTCAATCAGTACACAAACAACAGGCCGGTTTCTCACAAACCTCGCAAATTCACAAAAAAGATAAACATATCAAAGGCCAAGCCAGATACTGCAACCATAAACGTTTCAACAACGCCTTTATGATGCATGCCTCTACCAGCCCCTTCTACCCGCTGTTTGCGGCATTGGATGTGAACGCTAAGATGCACGAAGGCGCCAGCGGCCGTTATCTGTGGCGTGAAGCGGTAAAAGCCGGTATTGAAGCGCGTAAGTTACTGCTTAAAAAATGTAAATATATCAAGCCATTTATCCCAAGTATGATCGAGGGGCGCCCATGGCAGGATTATCAAACTGAACAAATGGCCGATGATTTACGTTTCTTCGAGTTTGAACCCGGACAAAAATGGCACTCCTTCGAGGGCTATGAAAAAGGCCAATATTTCGTTGATCCTTGTAAGTTCCTATTAACTACGCCAGGTATTGATGCCGAAACCGGTAAATATACTGAGTTTGGTATTCCCGCGACGATTTTGGCTAACTTCTTACGTGAAAATAATATTATTCCCGAGAAGTGCGACTTAAATTCGATTTTATTCTTGATGACACCTGCGGAAGATATGGCAAAAATGCAGCACTTAGTGTCGCAAATATCTCGCTTCGAGAAATTAGTCGATGAAGATGCGCCATTATCGGAAGTATTGCCAAACGTCTATAACGCCAATAAAGCTCGTTATAAAGACTATACCATTCGTCAACTCTGCCAAGAAATGCACAACCTTTATGTAAGCCATGACGTAAAACAACTGCAAAAAGAAATGTTCCGCCATGCTCACTTCCCAACAAAAGTAATGGACCCACAGGAAGCTAACCTCGAGTTTATTCGCGGCAATGTTGAATTAGTGCCACTGTCACAAATCGAAGGGCGAATTGCCGCAGAAGGCGCCCTGCCATATCCACCAGGGGTGTTATGTATGGTGCCAGGTGAAATATGGGGTGGCGCAGTACAACGTTATTTCCTAGCCCTTGAAGAAGGCATCAATTTATTACCCGGATTCTCTCCAGAATTACAAGGTGTTTACCTCGAAAGCACCCCAGACGGAAAAATCCAAGCCTTAGGTTATGTATTAAATAAATAATTGAATCTGACTGTAGAGTTAATTAACCCCGCTCTACAGTCAATTTCAACCTTCTATAATGAATTATATTATTAGGTCATTATTATGAGTAAATCAGAAAATAAAATTGGCGTTGTCCAATTAACGATTATCACCATAGTTAATATGATGGGCTCTGGGATTATCATGCTGCCCACCCAATTAGCCCAAGTCGGTACTATCTCTGTGCTTTCTTGGCTTGTGACCGCCGCAGGCTCAACCGCGCTGGCCTTTGCGTTTGCAAAATGCGGGATGTTCAGTAAAAAAACTGGTGGTATGGGCGGTTATGCCGAATATGCCTTTGGCCGCAGCGGTAACTTTATGGCGAACTACACCTATGCGGTTTCGCTACTTATCGCTAACGTCGCCATCGCTATCTCCGCCGTGGGTTATGCCGCGGTGCTGCTCGAAGTGAACTTAAGCCCAATGGCTATCTGTCTTGCCACCATTGGCGTGCTTTGGTTAGCCACTGTCGCAAACTTTGGTGGTGCTCGCATTACAGGCCGCGTGAGCAGCGTGACCGTGTGGGGGATTATTCTGCCAGTGATTGGCGTGTCGTTAGTCGGTTGGTTCTGGTTCGACATCGACCTCTATAAAGGCGCATGGAACCCACATGATATGCCGTTCTTCAAAGCCTTAGGCGGTTCTATCGCGATGACCTTATGGGCATTCCTTGGCTTAGAATCGGCTTGTGCTAACTCAGAGGCCGTTGATAACCCAGAGAAAAACGTTCCTATCGCCGTAATGGGCGGAACCTTAGGAGCGGCGCTTATCTATATCGTTTCCACCAACGTGATAGCTGGGATTGTGCCTAACGCCGAACTTGCTAATTCAAACGCACCTTTTGGTTTAGCCTTCGCGCAAATGTTTAACCCTGTTGTGGGTAAAATCGTAATGGCCTGCGCCATTATCTCCTGTACAGGTTCATTGCTCGGTTGGCAGTTCACTATCGCGCAAGTGTTTAAAGCCTCTGCCGATGAAGGTTTCTTCCCTAAAGTGTTCGCTAAAGTCAGCAAAGCAGATGCGCCAATTTGGGGGATGACCATCATCGTTTCGATTCAAACCCTGCTGTCTTTGATGACTATCAGCCCATCACTGAGCAAACAGTTTGAAGCGCTCGTTAACCTTGCGGTGGTAACTAACATTGTGCCTTATATCCTGTCGATGGCAGCGCTAGGTGTGATGCAAAAACAACTCAAGGTGCCAGCGAACAAAGCCCGTGTCGCCAACGTGATTGCGATTATCGGTGCTCTGTATAGCTTTTACGCCCTCTATAGCTCTGGTGAAACTGCTGTGATGTTAGGTGCTATCGCGACCTTCTTCGGTTGGACCATCTACGGGGTGATTTCAAATAAAACCCCAAGCGTTGGGATCAAAGCGGCGTGAGCACAATGCACCTGCGAGTCTAATCCCTTAATAAATAAGAAACTTAACAGCAATCCGTCTTTAGGGACCTTAAGCCACAGTGCTTAAGGTCCCCAGACAAAACTTGCCAAATTTCGGTGGAATGATGAAAAAAACCTGCATAGCGTTAATGCTACCTATGCTGTTGGTGGCCACCAGCAGCCAAGCGATTGAACTCTATAACGATCAAAAAAATTCATTAGATTTAAGCGGTTGGTTAGGCTTCGCGGCACTCAACGACAGCCACGATACCTCAGTAATCGATGACTCCTCCCGAGTACGATTTAGCTTTGAACGCAGCGAGAGAAATGGCTGGACCGCCTTTGCCACCACGGAATGGGGCATCAACATGGTGTCTAGCGATGACAGTTTAGTGATGCAAGGTGGCAAATTGGCCGCCGAAAAAACCGAAGACTTCCTCTACAACCGCTTAGGCTATGTCGGTATGTCACACGATGAATGGGGTAGCCTCAGCTTTGGTAAGCAATGGGGCGCTTACTACGATGTCGCAGGCACAACGGACTTACCGAACGTCTTCGCCGGATATAGTGTCGGTGCCTATGCCTTTAGCGATGGCGGTTTAACCGGAACTGGCCGTGCCGACTCCGCGTTTATCTACCGCAATAGCTTTGGCCCAGTGCAAATCGCCCTACAATACGCCGCCAAAACCAATGGTGATGTCACCTTAAAAAACGATGACGGCAGCGAAATGGCTAACTCTGAGCTTAATTTCGATAGCAGTTACGGCGCTAGCCTAACCTACTCACTCACCAACAAATTTAAACTGCTCGCCGGCGTTAACCGTGGCGACTTTGAAGGTCACCTAGGAAACACTCAAGTCGATGAAACCAACGAAATCGTCGGTATCGGCGCCATGTATGGTGATTACTATCACTACGCCGATAACCGCGAAGCCAGCGGTCTCTACGTCGGCTTTAACGCCCATCAGAGTAAGAACAATGAGCTAGTCGGCGGCGAACTCTACGACGCTACTGGCGCTGAGCTGATGACGGCCTATCAATTCGATAATGGCTTTGTGCCTATGATTGTCCTCAGCTATTTGGACTTAGATACAGATGCCAGTACGCCCATCCAAGGCAAATGGACCCGCCAATTCGCCATGCTTGGCCTGCACTACCGTTACAGTAACGACACTGTGATGTTTGCCGAAATGAAGTTAGATTTCAGCAATATGGATGATCCAGCACTCGAAGCGCAGGAAGATAATGGCTTTGCGGTAGGGATTAACTACTTCTTTTAGGAATGGAAAGTCTTCATCAGGCTCTCCCGTACATTGAGGGATAGTGGCTCACGTTCCTCATATCCGTGGGCCCATTTGAGACCGAGGTGCGGCGCACGTTCCGTCTACAAACGCTCGCCACACACTCATTGGATGGTACCGCTGGTTTACTATCATCTCTGCGCCACTCCAAATAGGTTTACTGGAGTGGCTTTTTTTCACCGTTACTTGGCGTGCTGACGGCCTGAAGAGGCTTTGTTTCCGCGACCTTGGTGGCCAGCCTTACCCTGCTCTGATTTTCCCTTAAAGCCCGACTGACCAAAAGGCGCCTTAGCTCCCGGACGGCTGGTTTTAGGCTGCTGACCTTGCGCCGCATTCGCCCCAGACTTTGGTCCCTTAGGCTTGCTTGCGCTCGGTTTGCCCTTGGCATCGCCTTTGCCTTTACGCTCATCAAACTGATTACCCGAGAAGCGTGTCAGGGCTTTTTGCCCTTGGTTGGCATCCTTCATCCATTTAGGGCCACGTTCGTTGCGCCCTTCTGGTGGAACGAGGTGATTTGGACTGTTACCAATCAAATCTTCACGTCCCATGGCAATCAAGCCTTCACGGATAATTGGCCAACCTGCTGGGTCGTGGTAACGCAGCAGCGCCTTATGCAGGCGGCGTTGGCGGCCCTTCTTCGGCACTGGCACCACCTCACTGGTGTGCTTGACGTTTTTCAGTGAGTTCAACTCAGTGTGATAAATGGTCGTCGCATTCGCCATTGGCGATGGATAGAAGTTTTGCACTTGGTCGAGCTTAAACTTACGCTCCTTCAACCAGAGTGCGAGGTTAAGCATATCCTCGTCGGTCGTGCCCGGATGCGCCGAAATAAAATAAGGGATCAGGAACTGCTCTTTACCCGCTTCCTTAGAAAACTTATCGAACAGCTCTTTAAACTTATCGTAAGCGCCCATGCCGGGTTTCATCATCTTGCTGAGCGGCCCTTCTTCGGTATGCTCAGGGGCGATTTTTAAATAGCCGCCCACATGGTGCTGGACCAACTCTTTGACATAAGCAGGATCTTCAATCGCTAAGTCGTAACGCACGCCCGAAGCAATCAAGATTTTCTTAATGCCGGGCACGGCGCGAGCGGCGCGGTACAAGTCGATCGTATGTTTATGATCTGTGCCTAAATGGCCGCAAATCGATGGATACACACATGATAAACGGCGACAGGTTTTCTCCGCTTTTTCACTGGTACAACCGAGGCGGTACATGTTGGCAGTGGGGCCACCTAAGTCAGAAATCACCCCAGTAAAACCGGGAACCTTATCCTGAATATCTTTGATTTCTTTGATAATCGATTCTTGCGAACGGCTCTGGATAATCCGGCCTTCATGCTCGGTAATCGAACAGAATGAACAGCCTCCGAAGCAACCGCGCATAATGTTGATCGAGGTTTTGATCATGTCATAGGCAGGGATTTTCTCCTTGCCGTAGGCAGGATGCGGCACCCGTTTATAGGGTAAATCGAACACGGCATCCATTTCGTCGGTATTGAGTGGCCAAGCTGGTGGGTTCACCCACACGCCACGGTCACCGTGGGGCTGGAACAACGCCCGCGCACAACCAGGGTTTTGCTCTTGGTGCAAAATCCGCGAAGCATGGGCGTATAAGTATTTGTCCTCAGAGACCTTTTCAAAGGCAGGCAGCAGCACATAGGTTTTATCCCATGGCTTAGGGCGTGGCGGCTGCACACTGATAGGCTTTGGCGCATCGTTATCGAAAATTTTAACATCCGATGGGCCTGATAAATTGGCGCAGCCCACATCGTCGGCGCCATAGGGGTTCGGGATAGGATCGATCTTATGTAGTTGATCTATCTTGCGAGAATCCATCCCACGCCACTCGGGCATAGGCTCTTTACGGATAACGGCAGTACCGCGCACATCTTGGATATCCGCAATCGCTTCGCCCGCCGCTAAACGACGCGCCACTTCGGCCAGCGGACGCTCGGCGTTGCCGTACATTAAAATGTCGGCCTTGGCATCAAAAATCACGCTGCGGCGGACTTTATCCGACCAATAATCGTAGTGCGCAATACGGCGCAGACTCGCTTCGATGCCGCCGATAATGACAGGCACATCTTTGTAAGCTTCTTTACAACGTTGGGTATAAACCGTCACAGCGCGGTCGGGGCGCTTACCGCCGACATCGCCAGGAGTATAGGCATCATCGCTGCGAATTCGGCGATCGGCGGTATAACGGTTGATCATCGAATCCATATTGCCGGCGGTGACACCAAAAAACAAATTCGGGCGACCAAGCTGCATAAAGGCATCTTTGCTCGACCAATCGGGCTGAGCAATAATCCCGACACGGTAGCCTTGGGCTTCTAACATCCGGCCAATGACCGCCATGCCAAAGCTTGGGTGGTCCACATAGGCATCGCCAGTGACAATAATAATGTCACAGCTGTCCCAGCCTAATTTCTCCATCTCCTTGCGAGACATAGGTAAAAAAGGCGCAGTGCCAAAGCACTCGGCCCAATACTTGGGATGGCTAAACAGTGTGGATTCAACTTGCATCGATTTTGACCCAAAAGCGTAATGTCAAACAAAGGTGCAGACAAAAGCAAGCCGCACCGATTTAGGGACGCGGAGTATAGCAGGCAAACAGGGATAAGTGCGATTAAAAAAACAGCAGCCGAGGTGTTTTTCGGGGTATTTACGCCAATGCGCTTAATACCCCTAAAGTGGCTAAGGATATGGCTTAGACGGCCATTACCTATCCCAGCAGTTACAGACTTTGGGAAAAATGCACTAAGTTGACTAGGGCTAGGCTGATAGTCACCAACCAAGTGAGCAACACGCCCCAAAAACGGCCGAAATGATAACCGCCTTTGCCTTGAGTTAAGCCAATAGCATGGAGTAAACGCGCTACAATCCATACAGTACCAAAGCAGTGCAAATAGAAATGCGCTAAGCCACCCGCCTCGGCCACTAGCATTAAAATCAATACGATGGGCGCATTCTCAATTAGATTTGCGTGCACCCTGTTCGCCAGTGCTAAAGCATCGTTACCGCCGTCACCGAGACCGATTTTTTGGCTTCGTCTTAATTTCACCACTCGATACGCTAAAGCAATGATTAACAACCCAGTCAAGCTGGCGTAAAACCCTGTTACGATTAATGGCATAGCAACTCCCTTTTAATTAACATAAGCGCGGTATACACCGCAAAAATTCAGCAATTTATTTGTATTAAGGTTAAAAGCCATTAACCTTTTAGTGACGAGATAGGTTAATATGCGCGCGCAATCTCTTACAACTTTTTATACAGCGAATAGCCCGATTGGATAACGAACAGTTTCTCGAAAAGCGTAAATTTATCATTAAGCTAGGTAAGGCTTTGCATAAGTTTGGCACACCCGCTTACCGTCTTGAAACCCATTTACAAACCGTTTCTCGGACGCTCGGAATCGAAGGTTATTTTTTAATCTCGCCGACCTCCATGACCTTCGTATTACAACACGATACCGATCAAGAATATAACCATGTTGCGCGGGTAAAACCCGGCGAGTTGGATTTAGGTTCTCTCGCCCGCACCGATGAACTGGTGGATGAACTCACCTCAGGTAAACGCACGCTCACCGAAGCCTTAGACAGGCTAGAGGAAATTGCCAACAAACCCAACCCCTACGGCCCAGCACTAACTTGTTTTTCCTTCGGCACCTCAGCAGCGGCATTTGCCATGTTGATGGGCACAGGGTGGAACGATGTTTTTTGGTCTGGTTTGTTAGGCTTGCTAGTCTATGGCTTTGTATACCGCGCCGAGCGCTCGACTCGCATGGCAGAAGTGTTAGAGCCATTCGCGACGATTGTTTGCGCCATTGCCGCCTGCGCCATTGCCCGCATCGACCCTAATATTAATATTCCGGTGGTGATCCTCTCCTCGATCATCATCTTTATTCCCGGTTTAGCCTTAACCTTGGGGCTTGCTGAGCTGGCGGCACGCGATTTGATTTCGGGCACAGCGCGGATCATGGACGCCAGTATGCTGTTGTTTAAGCTATATTTTGGTGCAGTTTTGGGGATGGCAATTGGTAAAGCCTTCTTCGGTGAGGCCATTTATATCGAACCGGAAGGATTGCCTCGCTGGGCGATTTGGTCGGCGGTGCCCATCCTTTCTATGGCGCTGGTGTTCATCTTTAAAGCACGGATGCAAGATTCGCCTTGGGGCGTTCTAGCGGGAATTGTCGCATTTTTCTCCGCCATGTTAGGTGGGCACTTTTTTGGGGATTCGGTGGGGATCTTTTTTGGTGCCCTAGCCGTAGGAGTTTACTCCAATCTTTATGCCCGTTGGATGAAGGCTCCCGCCTCAATTGCATTGCTGCAAGGCATTGTGATCTTAGTACCCGGCAGTAAAACCTACATAGGGCTGAACGCGCTGATCTCCGGCGAAACTATGCTTAACCAATCCCATATTGGCTCGCAGATCTTTTTGATCTTTATGTCGCTTATCGCCGGACTGATTTTTGCCAACGTCGTAGTACCACCAAGGCGTACGCTATAACATTCATCCTCAGGGCTGGCGCCAACTCCAGCCCTATTCTTAAAATAACCTTATGTAAAATCATAATCTTATTAAAATGTTTACTTGACTAATCGTCATATCCCGTGTGTTATTAAATTGTGAAGCAGCAGAACCTTAAGCTGTTGCCATCCAGTTTACGGGAGTGGTTTTATGCAGAAGTTTACCCTGTATGCATCGATTCTACCTTGTTGCCTCTGTGGTCTAGTCAACCTAGCCACAGCGGATGAGGTTGCGCCCAAAACCACCTCGGATCAAGCCCCAAAAAAGGTTAGTAAGATCATCGTTGTAAGCAATCCTATCTTCGACGAGTCAGATCCCGATGCATTTTTTATCCACCGTTGGGCGAACTATCTGCATATAAATACCAAGGAATATGTGGTTCGCGATAAGCTTACCTTTAGCGAAAACGATACGGTCACCCAAAAAGATCTCGATGAGTCTCAACGTTTATTGCGCGCCGAACCCTATATTCGTGATGCCAAAGTTTATACAAGTGAGAAGGATCCCCAAACGGATTCTCCCCTCGAAGATGAATCCATTATTATTGAAACTTGGGACAACTGGTCGCTACTGCCAACGGCCAGCTTTAGCAGCTCAGGAGGTGACACTCGTTATTCCTTTGGCGTAAAAGAAGATAACCTTCTAGGTACTGGCATTCGCACCCGCTTAAAGTATCAATCTAACGAATCCCGCACTGGCTATAAGTTTGCCTTTGAGGCACCCGTGAGTTTTATTGATCACGGCATTGTCGCCGCTGAATTTTATGATAATAGTGACGGCCAAGCTAAACATGTGTACGTGAGCAAGCCTTTCTATTCATTGAATACTGAGACCATGTACTCGGCCGAGTTTTTAGATGATAGCCGCACCGATATTTTGAGACAAAATGGGCAAGAGGTGAACGAGTTTGCCCACACTGTCGATTACCTTAATTTGCAATATGGTTGGTTACTCAATAGAAGCAACGACAATCTGTCTCGCTTTATTGCTGGCTTTACCCAAGACAAACACGAGTTTGCCAATTCAGAGGTGTATCCCAACTCAGAGTTACCACATGATAGGGACTTTATGTATCCCTGGATTGCCTATGAATATGTTCAAGATGATTTTCAGATACTCAACAACGTGCACCTGATCCGTAATAATGAAGACTTTAACTTAGGATGGCATCACTATATCCAACTCGGTATTGAAACCAATGATATCGGCGACAATAACCCAGTGGGTTACCACTTTAAATGGCAAACCAGTAGGGGTTATAAATTTGATGAACATCTTTGGTTACTGGAAATGGGCGCGACCAGCACTCTAGGCACCACGCAAAAAGACACTTTTCAGGCTAATGTACAAGCGGAATACTTCTATCAAATCAATCCAAAATGGATTGCCTATGGCAAAGCTTGGGCAAGCCTGTCCAATAATACCTATCTCGATCTAACTCAAGGACTTGGGGATGAAACTGGAGTACGAGGTTATCCCAACGAATATCAACAAGGGGATAACCAATGGTTATTTACCGCCGAAATCCGCAATTATCCGAATATCAACTTATACCAATTAGCCGAACTCGGCTGGGCAGTCTTTGCGGATGTAGGCCAAGCCTCTGGCGGTCCCTTAGCCGACAATAACGAAGTCAACGGCCCGCTAGGTAGCATAGGTATTGGCGCGCGGATTTATTCATCTAGATCCAGTTATGGCAACGTCGCCCATATCGATTTTTCGGTACCTTACACGGGGGGCGATTCAGTAAACAGTTGGGAATGGCGATTCTTAGTCAAACAAAGCTTTTAAGCTATTTAGTTGACAGAATATTAGCCTTAGAGACGCTATAAACCAGTTTAAATCTGGCCGATAAGAGCGATCCCTATGGCTCACTTTTAGTGATTTTTAAGTAGGCTATATTCTTCTAATCACTAAAGGGGGATTTATAGTGGTCAACAAAATTGGATTATCATCTCTGCTATTACTTCAGCCTTTAACCGCTTTTTAGTCGAGTATTTTCATTCTCAAGTTCATTTAAGCAAACCACTGACACTGTCCCGATACCACTAAATTTAGCTCGCCATTGAAACCAGCCAAATCAAATATCTCATCAGTTCATAGCCTTACAGGTATTTCAATTCGAGGCGCATTAACGCAGAAAGAGTTATTCCATTTTAAGTCAACCCCACAGGAAGCAGGATGCCTTTGAGGCTGTCAGGTGTTCACTGCATGGTAAAGCGCTTATGCTGCGCTCAAGGCTTTTGGCAGAACCCATTATGCCTTCAAGCCTTCACCTTGCCTAAAGTGCTTTGTACTCCGCTAAATGAACAGATATTGAATACGATTGGTATGGTACATCACACAGTGATGCGCTCAATAAATGAGAGGGATAAATGCTGTAGAACAGGATTCTGCGACAATTAAAATAGATAAACTCCAAAGACGAAAAAGCCCTAACATTGCTGTTATACCATTCCGCATTAAAGTTCAGTCACCTTTGCCCATTCCCGAGAGCACATCTTTACCACGCGTTTTGTACAACTGATAAAGCTGTTCCATGCCTGGCTGCAGGCATCCACTATGTCCTCATA
>NZ_BMOP01000010.1 GCF_014647135.1 Shewanella xiamenensis | reverse complement strand
TCACGCTTGCAGGAACATACGGGAACTGCTTGGCATGGTATGGCATTTTATGGGAACCGTTTCCCCATTTCCTGGCAGTGGGCATGGCACGGCGAAAATGTAGCAGTATTCGGATCAGCTATTTAGCCCTGCAGTAGTTTTGCTTCTGCATTTTCTACTCTTCTCGGTTTGCCGACGATAAGGAGAATATCCCCCGCTCGAAATACCCAATCCGATGCAGGATGCTCAATTTCTTGACCATTACGACGTATTGCCCTCAACTCTACCCGCAGTGATTCCCAATCAATATCGGCCACTTGCTTACCAACGGCATTTGCACCGCGGTGCAGCAGCACTGCATGCAAAGATTCTAAAGTGAAATCCGTCTCTGTACCCGAGAAAAAGCCATGTAAAAATTGATAATGATTACGCCGCTCCGACTCTAACCGCTTGAGGATCCGCGCTAATGGCACTCCGCATTGATGCAAAACCTGCGAAACTAACATCAAACTTCCTTCTAAGGTTTCTGGGATGACTTGATTGGCCCCCGCCTTTTGCAATAAGTCTAACTCGCTATCATCGCGGGTTCTGACCAAAATGTTAGCTTCAGGAGCCAGTTGCCGGCATAAGGGTAAGGCGTCTTCTAAACTGCGGGAGTCGCTAAAGGTGATCACTATCATTTTGGCATGCTTAATACCAATCTGTTTGAGAATGGCCCGCTTACACACATCACCAAAGTAAATAGGCTCCCCAGCTCGACGCGCCTCAGAAACCCTTGTGGGATCAAGATCGAGCACCAAATAAGGCACGGCTTCGGTCTTTAAAAAACGCGCAATGGTTTGCCCTACGCGCCCATACCCCAAAATCACCACTAAATCATGGTCGTCGGATACCACGGGGACGACATCATCTACATGCGCTGACTGGCGGATCCCCAATAACCACTTTGCAATATCCACACTGTGACGCACCAACCAAGGGGCGATACTCATCGATAATACCGCCACCATTACCAGCATCGTACTGATCTCATTACTCAGTAACCCATAGCTAACGGCGAGCGCGAGTACCACAAAACTAAATTCCCCTACCTGCGCCAAGCTTAAGGCTGTGCTAATCGCAATCCTAAAGGGCTCACCCACTAAGCGTAATAATCCATGGATAATAAGTGCCTTACCAAACACAACTGCGAGCAGAACCAATAGAATTTGCCACCAAAACTGAATAACCAATCCAAAATCTAGCATCATGCCGATAGAAATAAAAAATAGCCCCATTAATAGATCGCGAAAGGGGCGAATATCCGCCTCGAGCTGACGACGATATTGACTCTCACCAAGCAGCATCCCCGCCATAAATGCCCCTAAGGCCATCGATAATCCTAACCACTGGGTAAATGCGCCCGTGACCAAGGCGACCACTAATGTTGAAAGAACAAAGAGTTCATTTGAGCGCGACCTTGCCACCTCATCAAACAGCCTGGGTAAAGCCCACTTCCCCAAAGCCATTAAGAAAAAGAAGGCGAGAATCCCCTTGAGTAACGCCCAAGCGATAGAGGCTAACATTAAGGGTTCATCACTCTGTCCGAGTAATGGCAGTAGAATCAGCAGCGGCACTACCGCTAAATCCTGAAATAACAATACACTGACAGATAGTTCGCCATGACGACGCCTTAGCCAGCCCTGCTCATTGAGCAGTTTAAGCACGATGGCGGTAGATGAAAGCGCAATTGCAGCGCCGATTACGAGTGATTCAATCCAATTCAACCCACAGGCTAACGCCACTAGCATAGTCAAGACAGTGGTGACTAGCACCTGGGCACTGCCTAAACCAAACACGGTTCTGCGCATCGCCCATAAGCGGGGTACCGAAAACTCAAGCCCTAGGGTAAACATCAACAGCACTACCCCAAGCTCGGCGACAGACTGCATTTGCTGCTGAGTAAACCAATGAAAGCCACTCGGCCCACTGAGTACTCCTGTTAACAAATACGCCAAAATAGCTGGCAAACCGATACGCCTAAGTAGCGCAATCGCAACGATCGCAATGACTAACATCAGCAGAATTTGAATCAAGAAACCATGTTCCATAGACGCACTAGCTCCTGTCAAATTACTGGCATGTTAAAAATTATAACGATGAGCTTTAAGCTTAACTGAGTGACAAGTAAAGACAAATTTAATTGGCAAATATAACGGCACACATATTGCTTAACTAAGGTAACAGTTTTTATCGCCATTTCATTTGCTGGGGTAATCATAATGGACTTTGGCTTAGCGACCACGTTATATCCCGATGAATATAACTATCAAACAGAGGCATATAGCCCGACATCCGCGCCGCTGGATCTCGTACAAGTTATCCAGCAACTGCATGCTAGTTTAGATCCGCGGACAGTCTTTGCCTGCTACGGCAAAGTGCTGGGACAACATCTGCCTATACAAGGGGTTCGACTACAATCTGAGCAATATAAATTAAGCTGGGGTAAACGTTATGGGATTAGCCTTAAACGGCAGATCATTTGCGGCGGGACACCAGTTACACTGCAGTATCAACTGTTAACGCCGCTAACGCCCTCACAGAGCATCAGCTTGCAAGAAATAGAGCCGCTTTTGTTACAACCATTGCTGAATGCCATGCAGTACCAAGAAATGTCGATGCAGGCGATGTTTGACTCCCTAACGGGTCTTGGAAATCGTCACTATTACAGCCAAAGCCTGAAAAACGCGGTGGCCAGGGCTCACAGAAAACAGGGAACGGTGTCACTTATTGTGTTGGATTTGGATAATTTTAAGCAGCTTAACGATAAGTATGGTCACAAATGCGGTGACTATATTTTGAAGGAGTTTGGTGACATTATCCGTAGCAGTATCCGTAGTACAGATCAGGCTTTCCGCATCGGCGGCGATGAGTTTGTGGTCATAGTACAAGGTAATATTCATGCAGCGGGTTTACTGTGTGAGCGTATCGTCACTGCAACCAATGCCAATACTAACTTCCATCAATTTGGCGTGAGCAGTAGCCTTGGGGCGGCTGAGGCGAGCGACACGATGGAAGCCGAACAACTCTATGAGCAGGCTGATAAAACCTTGTATCAAGCCAAAGCCTCGGGGCGTAATTGCTACAAGTTAAGCCCAGCCCAACTGTCTTAATCGAGCATGGATGCTGCTCACTGGCGATAAAGCATGGCAAATAGACTTTGCTATCCGATTGCCTGCCCATCAAACTTAAGCCCGATATCATCCCCTTTGGCACAAAATGCCTTTTCAACCCAGAGTCCAAAGGCCATCACCAGCTTATCGTTGTAGAACACGAATCCTACATCAGTACGTAACCAAGGCGGCACCGCGCATTCCTGCCATAACTTTTTCAGCTCGCGTCCCTTATCTCGAAAATGTGGCTGACAGCGAAATTGCCCCGCCAAGCCATAACGTAGACTCACCACTTCATCGGCGTTAGGTAAACGCAGCCGAGGGCCTGTGGTCACCAACGCAAATGGCGCAGTCTTGTCTCCAACAAGTGCTGATGCTTGAGTCAATAAGGTCAGAATCTCTTGATGTAGGTCGCGCGCTGTAATGTGGGGCACGGTAGATAGGGTTTCTCCACTATCCAGATAAAGCATCCCTGCAAAGCGGCGCAGTACACAGTCATTAATGCGGATATGGACCTTAGCATCCTCTTTAGCGTGGATTAATTGCTGCAACATTTGCTGCAACTGCACGTAGGATGGCAGTGAAAATCCTTGGGACTCAATAAAGCCCCGCAGCAGTATCCCTTGCCATTCAATCGGTTGCGATGCTAACTCCGTCAGCTTAAGGACGGTTTGCTCAGTAACAGCCGCCTTGGTTAACAGCTTAGGTAAACGCTCACTTACCTCAGTTTCTACTATGGCTTGCTGCTCGGCACAAAGCTGGGCACTGCGACTGGCGGTGCTGGCGATACTTGGCCAGCGCGCTTTTAGGCGTGGGATAATCTCGAGGCGAAGAAAGTTACGATCGTACTTATCATCTTTATTACTCTCATCATCGATATGGACTAAATGTTGCGCTTTGGCAAAGGCTTCAATCATCTCGCGGCTAATATCAAGCAAAGGACGCACTTGTAAGCACTCCCCTTTGCCTGCTAATGAGAGTGGCTGAATGTGCCCCATGGCGGCTAATCCCTTAGGGCCTTGACCGCGTTTTAGGGCTAACAGAATTGTCTCGAGTTGATCATCTTCATGGTGAGCGGTTAGTAAGATATCCTGCGGATTAAGATGCGCTAAAATCGCCTGATAACGCACTTTTCGCGCTGCAGCCTCAACGCTCACCCGAGGACCAAGCTCGAGCTGAACCCGTTCTACCGTCACAGGTAAACCATACAGGGCCGCGCGTTCTTGACAATGCTTGGCCCAAGCATCGGCATTGGGGCTCAAGCCATGGTGTACATAAATCAATTGATAGCGTAAATCAGGACGCTGTTTAGCATATTCACTTAAGCCGTAGGCGAGCACTTCAGAATCGACTCCGCCACTGTAAGCGAGGACTAACTTGCTCCCCGCTTGAAAGGGTAAGCTATCTAAAAATCGCGCTATATGAACACTCAAATCCTGCGCAGCCATCCTCTTCCCCACTCAAAAACAACAGAAACCTAAGCTTGGTTCGACTTAAGGCAGATATTACGATGGAAATACAATCCGCACTTTGTTCGGGCCGAGTAAACTTTCCAAGGCAAAGACCAACTCATCACTTGGGTTAACTCGCCAGATTTCGGCCAATCTAAACTGCCCCTTGGCTTGAGCTTGGCTGTAGTTAATTAGCACTGGCACTGCGCCATTACGCCATGGACTGATTGCCTGCTCAATGCCCTCGAGCATATTTGGGGTCAGCTGCGATGCCTCTAAATCGATTTCCAATGCACTGGCAAAATGGCTACGCGCCTCACTGATATCGATGATATTGCGCGCCGTCATCCGGTTTCCACCGGCAAAATCATCAAAACTCACCTCACCTTCGCAGATCAGGATCCGGTCCTTTTCCAGCAGGTGATTAAACTTCTCAAAGGCTTCAGTAAATAGCATCACCTCAAGCCGAGCGCTCTTATCATCTAAGGTCAGTAAACCCATTTTCGAGCCGCGTTTAGTGAGCATCACCCGGGTCGCCACGACGAGGCCCGCAGCCTTGACGGTTTTGCCCCGTTCGGTAGGATGCACATCCTTCAAGCGCCCTGAAGTGTAATGCTTAAGCTCTTTAAGATATTGATTTATTGGGTGCCCCGTTAAATACAACCCTAATGTTTCGCGCTCGCCCTCAAGCCAAATTTTGTCCGGCCATGGGGTACATTCCACAAACTGTTGCTTGCTATCCTCGGGATCACTATTGAGCAAACCAAACATATCATGCTGGCCAATAGCCTCAGCCTTCGCATGTTGGTCTGCTGCGCTAATGGCCTCGGGTAAGGTTGCCATCATCGACGCGCGGTGCGGTCCGAGGGAATCTAACGCTCCAGCACAGATAAGCTTTTCAATAACCCGTTTATTGAGCTTTTTTAGGTCTATACGGGCACAGAAATCGAATAAATCAACAAAGGGACCATCTTTACGCGCCGCTAAAATTGACTCAACTGGCCCCTCACCCACGCCTTTGATCGCTCCAATGCCGTAGACAATCCGCAGATCATCATCAACGGTAAACTTAAATAATCCCTTATTCACATCCGGCGGAATGATGGTGAGCCCCATCCGCTCGCATTCATCCACTAAGGTCACAATTTTATCGGTGTTATCCATATCGGCAGACATTACAGCCGCCATAAATTGCGATGGAAAATGGGTCTTCAACCACAGCGTTTGATAGGAAACTAACGCATAGGCCGCAGAGTGAGACTTGTTAAAACCGTAACCAGCGAACTTTTCCACAAGGTCGAAGATTTTCATCGACAGCTCGCCGTCGACACCATTTTTAATTGCGCCCTCTTTAAAAATACTCCGCTGCTTAGCCATCTCCTCAGGCTTTTTCTTACCCATAGCACGGCGTAACATGTCAGCGCCGCCTAAGGTATAACCTGACAATACCTGCGCAATCTGCATCACCTGCTCTTGGTACAAAATAATGCCGTAGGTGGGCGAAAGCAGTTCTTTTAAGGATTCATGCTGGTATTGAGAATCGGGGTAAGACACCTCTTCACGGCCATGCTTACGCTCGATAAAGTTATCCACCATGCCCGATTGCAACGGCCCTGGGCGAAACAATGCAACCAGAGCGATCATATCTTCGAAACAGTCGGGCTGTAGACGTTTAATCAAGTCCTTCATACCACGGGATTCGAGCTGGAATACCGCAGTGGTTTCATAACGTTGCAGCAATCTAAACGAGGCTGGGTCGTCTAGCGGAATCGCTTCAATGCGTATTGGTGGACGGCCATTTTTAACCTCCACCTTGTTGATCATCTCTAGCGCCCAATCGACGATAGTGAGCGTTCTTAACCCCAAGAAGTCGAATTTAACTAACCCTGCGGTTTCCACGTCGTTCTTATCGAACTGGGTTACCGGGTTTTTACCTTCAGCGTCGCAATATAGCGGCGAAAAGTCGGTGATCTTGGTAGGCGCAATCACCACGCCCCCCGCGTGCTTACCCGCGTTTCGAGTGACGCCCTCGAGTTTGCGGCACATGTCGATAAGATCTTTGACATCTTCATCAGCATCGTAGGATTCCTGCAATGCAGGTTCCACTTCAAAAGCTTTGGCCAGTGTCATCCCAGGCTCGGGTGGGATAAGCTTTGAAATGCGGTCGACAAAGCCATAGGGATGGCCCAGCACACGGCCGACGTCTCGGATAACCGCCTTAGCCGCCATGGTACCGAAAGTAATAATCTGCGATACCGCTTCACGGCCGTACAACTCAGCCACGTGGTCAATGACCTCGTCGCGTCGATCCATACAGAAGTCAACGTCGAAGTCGGGCATCGACACCCGTTCTGGGTTCAAAAAACGTTCGAACAGCAGGTCAAATTCGAGGGGGTCTAAGTCGGTAATTTTAAGGGCATAGGCGACAAGCGAACCCGCGCCCGAACCACGGCCAGGACCAACGGGAATCCCGTTGTCCTTACCCCACTGAATAAACTCCATCACGATAAGGAAGTAACCAGGAAAGCCCATTTGGTTAATCACTTGAAGCTCGATGTCGAGGCGCTCATCGTACTCACCGCGACGCTCGGCGCGCACCTGTGGGTCGGGGAATAAGAATGCTAAGCGCTCTTCGAGCCCCTTCTTAGAGCGATCAACCAAATAATCCTCAATCGACATATCGCCAGTGGGGAAGTTAGGTAAGAAGTATTCGTTTAAACGAATAGTGACGTTACAACGCTTAGCAATTTCAACGGTATTGGCAAGGGCTGCGGGGATGTCAGCAAACAGCTCACACATTTCCTCTTCACTGCGAAGGTACTGCTGCTCACTGTACTTTTTAGGACGGCGTGGATCGGCGAGCGTAAAACCATCGTGAATCGCGACCCGTATTTCATGGGCTTCGAAGTCCTCTGGCTTTAAAAACACCACCTGATTTGTAGCCACCACAGGAATACCCTTTTCCTGCGCTAATCCCACCGCCATGTGCAGATAACGCTCTTCATCGGGGCGTCCGGTGCGTAACAACTCAAGGAAATAACGTCCCTCAAAATGCTGCTGATAGAACTCGCATAACGACTCAACCTGAGTATTGTTGCCCTTCAGCAGCGCCTTACCCACATCCCCTTCTTTGCCCCCAGACAGCAGCAAAATGCCTTGGTTATATGTGACCAACCACTCTTGGTCAATCACTACGCGACCTTGAACATGCCCGCGTAAATAGGCTTGACTGATGATTTGGGTGAGGTTTTGATAGCCCTCATTATTCATCGCAATAATGGTTAAGGCGCAAAACTCACCATCAAAACCAGGCACTTGCATCCAAAAGTCCGCGCCAATAATCGGCTTGATGCCTGCGCCATGGCAACCGCCGTAAAACTTCACTAGACCACAGAAGTTATTTTGATCTGTTAAAGCCACCGCCGCCATCCCATGCGCTTCAACTTGAGCAAGGATTGGCTTGACCTTAGCCACACCATCGGACATAGAAAAGTCACTGTGGACACGCAGATGCACAAAACGAGGATCGGACATAATTAGAATTATCTTTGAATAGCAGGTTAACAATCACTAAAAAAGCAGACTAGCAAAGTCACCGCTCTTGGGCTAGTGACTTTGCTCTCAAGCTGAAGTGAAAACACCCAATCGGTGTTAACGCTCCAGTAATGCCTTGACGGGTTTGAAACTTTTACGATATTGATCGAACACACCATGCTCGGCGATGGCGTCAAAATGCGCCTTAGTTGGATAGCCCTTATGCTTAGCAAATCCATACTGTGGATAAGCGGCATCGAGGGCATCCATCTCCCGATCGCGGGTCACTTTGGCAATAATCGAGGCTGCACTGATGCTGGCAATCAGGCCATCACCCTTGACTATGCTATGGCTCGCCAAAGACAGCCCTTGGTGAGTAAACGCCGGACTGCGATTACCATCGACTAAAACTAACTCGGGCGCACGTGCAAGCCCTGCCACCGCGCGCTGCATGGCAAGCATAGTGGCATGCAGGATATTCAGCTCATCAATTTCCGCAGGACTTGCCCGCCCCACATGAAAGCTTAAGGCTTTTTCACAAATCTCATCGAATAATGCCTCGCGGCGCTTCTCGCTGAGCTTTTTAGAGTCATTTAAGCCCAAAATAGGTCGATTAGGATCGAGGATCACCGCAGCGGTGACGACATCGCCAACGAGGGGACCGCGACCAACCTCATCGACACCAGCCACTAACACCGATGCAAAAGCAGCGATCTCGGTGTCGGTCAGCGTCTTAAATACCGCCATTAGTTCACATCCTTAACATCAACCAGAGCCAAAACCGCCTCGGCCGCCTTTTGGCTGGCATTACAACGCAGCAGTTGATGCAAACGTTCAAACTCGGCTTTAATTGGTGCAAAGTCTCGGTTAAGTTCAACGCCAACCGCGGCAGCTATTTTCTCTGGCGTGCAATCATGCTGAATGAGCTCTGGTACCACATCTCGCCCCGCTAATAAATTTGGCAGCGAGAAACGATTCACCTGCATCATGCTCTTGGCAATACGATAGGTCAGTGGACTCACGCGGTACGCCACCACCATTGGGCGTTTAATCAGCATGGCCTCTAACGTCGCTGTACCCGAGGCGAGTAAAATACCATCGGCAGCGGCCATCACTTCGCGTGACTTGCCTTCCACCATGTGAATTTCTAAATCCGGCGCATAATCTTTTAACGCTTGTTCAAACTGCTCACGGCGCTTTTGATTCACTAAAGGCGTCACAAAGCGAATATCGGGAAATTGCTGCTTGATAAGTAGCGCCGCCTTCACAAAGGGCTCAGCCAATTGCTTTAGCTCACCGCCGCGCGAACCAGGTAAAATCGCGAGATATTCAGCCTCAGGATCTAACTCCAGCAATTGACGCGCACTTGCTTTATCACTCTCAAGCGGAATGTCGTCGGCTAAGGTATGACCGACAAAGGTACAAGGCACTTGATGCTTATCGTAGAAGGCTTTCTCGAAGGGCAATAATGACAGTACCATATTAGTGGCCTTGGCGATTTTAAAGATCCGCTTAGGCCGCCATGCCCACACCGAAGGACTCACATAGTGAACGGTTTTAATCCCCTGAGCCTTTAATTTAAGCTCGAGACCGATATTGAAGTCCGGCGCATCAATACCGATAAAGCAATCAGGCTTAAGCTCGGTGATGGACTTAATTAACGAAGCTCGGACATGGAGCAGGCGTGGCAGGCGCGATAGCACTTCAACTATCCCCATCACGGCTAATTCTTCCATCGCAAACAGGGATTCGAAGCCTAAGGCTTCCATACGAGGTCCACCAATACCAACAAAACGGGCATTGGGATGTGCTTTTTGCAGCGCGGCCATCAAACCCGCACCTAAAATATCGCCGGAGAGTTCTCCGGCGACCATTGCAAACACTAATTGAGATTTTTTGCTCATAAACCAATCATATCTGACAAGTGAATGGCACCGCAGCGATAACCTCTGCCATGGCATTTTCTAACGCAGAATGTCACAAGCAGTGCCTATGAATGGCATAGTCTAGAGTCGAAACTCTTAACGCATCATGCCGCTAACGAATAATGCCGCGACCCGAAGATTTGACAAACTCAACGAGCAACTTAACTTGCGCGTCATTTTGTGCATCTTCGGCAAGTGCCTCAACCGCTTCTTCAACCGTCAGGCTGCTACGATATAAGGTTTTATAAGCGCGGCGCACCGCTAATTGAGTTTCCTTAGAGAAACCTCGGCGCTTCATACCTTCGCTGTTTAAGCCGCGAGGGATAGCTGGTTGTCCCGCAGCCATTACAAAGGGTGGCACATCTTGTAATAATAACGAACATCCCGCAGTAAAGGCGTGAGCACCAATATGCACAAACTGGTGAACGCCAGTCATGCCACCGAGAATCGCCCAGTCACCGACATGCACATGGCCTGCGATAGACGCATTATTGGCCATAATTACGTTATTGCCGACCACGCAGTCGTGGGCAATGTGCACGTAGTTCATAAACAGGTTGTTTGAACCAATACGGGTTTCGCTATTGTCTTGAACCGTTCCACGGTGAATAGTGACATGCTCACGGATAACATTGTTATCGCCAATGATAAGGCGTGTAGGCTCACCTGCGTATTTTTTATCTTGGCATTCTTCACCCACAGAGGCGAATTGAAAAATACGGTTGCCTTTACCTATCACCGTCGGCCCCTTCACCACCACGTGGGAGCTTAACCAACAATCGTCGCCAATCTCGACACCCGCGCCCACATAACTCCATGGGCCTATGGTGACATTTTTACCAATTTTTGCATCGGGATGCACAAACGCTAATGTATCTATCACTGATTAATCTCTCTGCGGGCACACATGATTTCAGCGGAACAAACCACTTCACCATCCACTTTGGCCTCACCATAGAAAACGCCAATCCCGCGGCGCTCTTTAATCATTTTGACTTCAAAATGGATTTGGTCACCGGGTTCGACTACACGTCTAAAACGTGCATTATCGATACCCGCAAAATAATACAACACACCAGGTGGTGGCACATCGTCACTCATGGTCTTAAAAGCAAGCAGACCAGTGGCCTGTGCCATGGCTTCTAAAATCAGCACGCCGGGCATCACAGGCTGGATCGGGAAATGCCCCTGAAAGAAGGGCTCATTAATCGTCACGTTTTTAATCGCATGGAGACTCTCACCGGGGGTGAAATCCAGTACGCGATCGATTAATAGGAATGGATATCTATGGGGCAGATACTTAAGGATCTCCGAAATATCCATAGTGTTCATTTGATTAGACACGAACCTAGTTCCTCAAAATTGCCTTAGGGCAATTACTCTGGTGTATTTAAATTTTTTTCCAACGTCTTCACGCGCTGGAACAGTTCATCCAATTGACGGAAGCGAACTGTGTTTTTACGCCACGTTTTGTTATCCATAGCAACCGTGGCTGATGAATACAAACCAGGCTCACGCATATTACCAGTAATGTTGGTCGCGCCAGAAATATGCACACCATCGGCAATGGATAAATGGCCAGCAATGGCACAATTTCCACCAATAATACAGTACTTACCAATAGTGACACTGCCCGCAATCGTGGTACTGCCTGCGATAGCTGTATTTTCACCAATAATATCGTTATGGGCGACCTGCACTTGGTTGTCGATAATCACACCATTGTGGATTTCGGTATGGCCTAATGCACCGCGGTCAATCGTTGAATTAGCACCGATTTCGACGCGATCACCAATGCGCACACCACCCGTTTGGGGGATCTTAACCCACTGTCCGCGCTCATTAGCGTAACCAAATCCATCGGAGCCAATAACGGCACCGGAATGAATAATACAGTCTTGGCCTAAATGGACATTGTGATACAGGGTGACATTGGCCCATAAACGGCTATTTGAGCCTATGATGGAGTCTTGTCCAATCACAGTACCCGCACCAATTTGTACATTTTCACCGAGGATAACATTGGCACCAATCACCACATTAGCACCAATTGCCACGCCTTCACCTAACTGGGCAGAAGGGTCAATTTGCGCTGAGGGATGAATACCCATCGCTGCCTTGGGCGTGGTATCTAACAACTGCGCCACACGAGCAAACCCCACATAGGGATCTTTTACAACTAACGCAGTGCCAGGATAGTCCTGCGCATCTTTAGCCGACAATAACACCGCGCTCGCTTGAGTTGACTCAAGCTGAGCACGGTATTTGCTGTTGGCTAAAAAAGAGATTTGTCCCGCTGTGGCATGTTCAAGCGTTGCAACACTGTTGATCACTAAGGTTTCATCGCCTTGGACAACGCCATCTAATATCAGGCTTAGCTCTTTTAAAGTCACACTTTTCATCAATTACTTGCCTTTGCTTAAGGCTTCAACCACTTTGCCACTGATGTCAGCATTTGGCTTAACATAAATGACTGCACCACGCTGCAAAACTAAATCGTATTTTTCTTTTTCAGCGATAGTGTTAATGGCTTTTTGAACCTTAACTAACAGTTTGTTTTGCTCTTCGCCTTGGCGACGACGTAAGTCCTCATCCAACGCCTTACCTTTCAACTGATATTCAGATTTTAGCGCTTCCATTTTACGAACCAGCTCAGTTTTTTGCGTGTCATTCATTAACGCGCCATCACGTTGCTGCTTCTCCATTAGAGAGCGCATTTCTTCTTGCATTTTCTGAACTTCAGACATGCGATCACCAAACTCTGACTTCAGAGACTGCATGATTTGCTCACGTTGAGGTAACTGCTCAAACACAGCGCCCATATCAACTACAGCAATATTTTCCGCCTGCGCAGCTAAAGGTGCACCTAATAAAGCTAACGTCACCAGGGCACGGTTTACCATCTTGTTCAAAATAGACTCCTTGTTACCTTTGTTATATTCAGCAAAACTTGCCGAGTGTATGCCTTTTAAAAAGTTTTGCCAATATTGAACGAGAAGATCTCTGTTTGATCGCCTTCGTACTCTTTAATCGGCCATGCCAAGCTGAATACCATAGGGCCCATTGGTGATAACCACTGTAAGCTTACCCCCCAAGATGCTCTTATACGCGCAGGGTCACTGTAGTCTTGTAACTTATCAAACTCTTCAGCGGGTAAGGTTTGATATTTGGCAAAGTCAAACTCGGTATCCCACACGTTACCGGCATCGAGGAAGAAGCTGGTACGTACAGAGTTGGTATAAGCCTCATCCAAGAATGGCGTCGGTACAATAAACTCTAAACTCGCAGTTGCGATAGCGTTACCACCGATTGAACGGCCAGAGCTTACCTGAATACTGTTTGGATCGCCCGGTAAACTACAACCATCGCCCGATGGATCCGGCGCACAGGGTTCACTTCCACGGAAAAGATAGAAGGAACGCGGACCTACGGAGTTAGACTTAAAGCCACGCAGTGAGGTGCTACCGCCTGAGTAATAGTTTTCCCAGAATGGTAGGATCTGGTCATTATCGTTAAATTGACCATAACCATTACCATAGCCTAAACGACCACGTGCCAAGACCACAAAACTTTGACTGCGGTTGAGAGGGAAATAGTAGTTGGTATCGAAGTCAGTCTTGAAGTACTGCAGATCTGATCCAGGTACAGTCATCTTACCGCTTAAACGCTGTGATGAACCGTCTGTTGGGAAGGTTCCTCGGTTTAAGGTACTGCGATACCAACCTAAACTCAGCTCAAAGTTATCAAAACTTAAGTCTGCATTTGGATCATCTTCACGGTAAATATTGTAGAAACGCAGCGCCTGTTCATAGGCAGAGATTTCTGAAATCGTGTTATGACGATAACCAATACCGCCGTTGATACGGTTGTATTCGTTAATCGGGAAACCAGAGTTTAGCGCTACCCCATAGGAGCTGTTTTTATAGCGTTCAAGGTTGGCTTCGTTCGCATCGAACTCGTTCCAGTAAACACTACCGCCTAAGCTCACACCATCTTTAGTCCAATACGGATCGGTGTAAGATAAGTTGACGTTTTTAGAGTACTTGTTGGTACTTAAACTCACACCCGCTTGGTTACCCGTGCCGAGGAAGTTATTTTGCTGCACACCAAACTGTAGGCTTAGACCTGATTCAGTACCATAACCGACACCGGCGTTAAATGAGCCAGAAGGCTGCTCTTTCACCTTAACCGCTACATCGACTAAATCGTCAGTACCGGGCACTTGAATGGTCTCGGTATCGACGGTCTCGAAGAAGCCTAAACGGTTCAAACGGGCTTTAGATTGCTCAACCTGCGCAGAGTTTAACCAAGCACCTTCCATCTGACGCAGTTCGCGACGCATCACTTCATCTTTAGTGACAGTATTACCGGTAAAGTTGATGGAGCGAACATACACTCGCTTACCAGGTTTGATATTGATGTTTAAGGTCACTTCCTTGGTCTTATCATCAATTTCAGGGTAGGTTTTCACTTCAGGGTAAGCGTAACCGAAACGGCCTAAGTATTTGCTGTACATCTCTTCAGTGAAGGTCACATCACCGCCGTTGTACATATCGCCCGCCTTGATAGGCAGAATCGATTTCATCAACTCTTCACGACCCATCAGATCGCCCGTGAGGTTAACGCCTTTTACCTTGTACTTCTCACCTTCATTGACGTTTATAGTGATGTACAAGCCTTTACGGTCTGGGGTCATCGCCACTTGAGTCGAGGTAACTTCAAAGCGAATATAACCCTTGTTGTGGTAATAGGTTTTAATCGTCTCAAGGTCGGCTTGAAGCTTTTGCTTCTGATAGCGACGCTCACCAAACAGATCCCACCAAGCCACATAATCTTTCAGTTCTAACATGCCGATAAGCTCAGCATCGGTGAACTCATGATTACCGACCACGTTAATTTGGCGGATTTCGGCCGCTAAACCTTCAGTAAATTTGAACTTAAGTTCGACACGGTTCCGAGGCAAGTTAATCACCTGCGCCTCAACTTTGGCGCCGTATTTACCCACGCCGTAGTAGAAGTCTTGTAATCCCTTCTCGATGCCAGTCAGCATTGTGCGGTCTAAAGATTCGCCGACTTTAACGCCTGAGCCGTCCAGACTTTCCTGTAACTGCTCATCTTTAATGTCTTTGTTGCCTTCAAATGTCACAGCACTGATGGTTGGTCTTTCGGTGACTTTGACAATCAACACGCCGCCATCATGACTGACTGAGATATTCTCAAAGTTAGTTGAGGCATACAGGCTTTTAATGGCTTGCTGAATTTTTAACTGATCTACAGTGTCGCCCACTTTCACTGGTAAGCTTAACAAGGCAGCACCCAGTGCGACTCGCTGCAAACCTTCAACTTGGATGTCGGTCACTTCAAAGGGTTGGAAAGTATCCGCCAACACAGTCCCTGAAAACGACGCACCGACGAATAACATCGAGGCAAAAAGTTTATTCAATCTCATAGAGCACTTCTAATTATTAGTCTGTCCTTGCTCAGAGTCGGGCAAAATCATTGAAGAGCGCAATGCTCATCAACATCAGCAGTAATGCTGCCCCAAATCTGAATCCTATTTCCTGTACCTTTTCAGATACAGGCTTACCAGTTATTACTTCAACGAAGTAATACAGCAGGTGTCCCCCATCGAGCACAGGCAATGGCAGCAAGTTAATGATGCCTAAATTGACACTGATAAGCGCGAGGAAACCGAGAAAGTAAACCAAGCCATAGTTTGCACTATTGCCCGCACCCTGTGCGATTGAGATAGGTCCACTTAAGTTTTTCACTGACACATCGCCAGTAAATAATTTGCCAATCATCTTAAAGCTCACGACAACAAGTTGCCATGTTTTATCGGCTGCGATAGCAAAAGATTCGATTGGCCCATATTCTAGCTGTAATCGCATATTCTCAGGCCATTGTGCCTGAGCCGGGCTCACCCCAAGCACGCCGACATCTTTACCATCGCTATTTTTAACACTTGCTGGTGTCACCGAGATGGCAAATTGCTCGCCATTACGGCGCACGGTTAACTCCACAGGCACATTGGCAGAATGCTGAATAATGTCAACAAAAGCTTGCCAATCGGTATATTGCTGGCCATTGATAGCCACTAAGGTATCACCGACCTTCAGATCACTCTTAGCCGCTGCACTGCCTTCACTGATGAGCGCAATTTGTGGCTCAATCGCAGGGCGATACACGCCCAAGCCCAGTGCCGTGATCGGTGACTCTTTCTCAGGGTCGAAACGCCATTGACGGGTGTCTAAAGTGTAAGTACGAGTATCGGTATCAAGTCCCTGTAAACCGTTAAGGGGCGCAAGGGATAGTGTTAAACTGTCATCACCAATATGGCCAACAAGCGCCAAATTGACTTCTTCCCAATTCCGTACCGGCTGGCCTGAAATCGCCGTCACTTGCATCGGCTCAGTGACTTGGATTTGTGCCGCCGCAGTGCCAGGTGTCGTTGAGGTAATGACTGGCTTTAGCGATGGCACACCAATTAAATACATAAAATACAGTGCGATAATCGCAAAAATAAAGTTCGCAATGGGGCCAGCCGCCACAATGGCTATACGTTGCCACACGCTTTTACGGTTAAAGGCCTGATCTTTTAAGTTATCGGGGACATCTTCAACACGCTCATCGAGCATTTTGACATAGCCACCCAGCGGGATCATGGCAATAACATATTCAGTACCATCTTGACCGACTTTGCGCCAAATCGCCTTACCAAAACCAATCGAAAAACGCTCAACTTTCACACCACAGCGGCGCGCAACATAGAAATGGCCGTATTCGTGGGCAGTAATTAACAGCCCAAGTGCTACGATAAAAGAACCTAAGTTCCACAAAAAATCTAACATTCCACTCCTTACGTCATCAGTAAATCCACTCAAGCCTCGTCAACAAGAGGCCTAAGCAAATTTCGCTAGTAATTCACGGGCATATATCCGTGTTTGTGCATCGAGGGCAATGATATCTTCGATGCTGGTCATCGCCCGTTTAGGCACCGACGATAAACAGGCTTCGTTCACCTTGGCGATATGGGTAAACCCAATCTTGCCTTGTAAAAACGCCTCCACGGCGATTTCATTGGCCGCATTGAGTACCGTAGTCGCTTCTTGCCCTTGGGCACAAGCGGCAATCGCTAAAGCCAAACAGGGGAAGCGATTAAAGTCTGGCTCACAAAAGCTTAACTGTCCGACTTTGAAAAAATCCAAAGGTTCAACACCGGAGCGAATTCTTTGCGGATAGGACATACAATGCGCAATTGGCGTACGCATATCCGGGTTACCCATCTGCGCGATCACACTGCCATCGCGGTATTGCACCATAGAATGAATAACACTTTGCGGATGAATAACCACCTTTAGTTGATCTTTTTGGGTATTGAACAACCAGCGCGCTTCGATAAACTCCAAGCCCTTATTCATCATAGTGGCGGAGTCGACCGAGATTTTCGGACCCATTGACCAGTTTGGATGTTTGCAAGCCTGTGCTGGCGTCATTGCCGCAAGACTTGACAGCTCGGCGGTTAAAAATGGACCACCAGAACCGGTGAGCAAAATATGGGAAATACCTGACGCCGCTAAATCACAGCGCCCTAAATTAGCCTGCACTTCTTCGGGTAAGCATTGGAAAATCGCATTGTGTTCACTGTCAACCGGCAACAACGTGGCGCCAGAGCGTTTCGTTGCCTCAATAAACAGCTCGCCGGACATCACCAGCGCCTCTTTATTGGCGAGCAATACCCGCTTACCCGCCTTCACCGCAGCCAGCGTCGGGACTAAACCCGCCGCGCCGACAATCGCAGCCATCACGGTATCAACCACCGAGGAGGTGACTAAGGCAATAAGCTCATCCTCGCCACTTGTTACTTGGATATTAAGCGCCGCGGGTAATTGCGTCTTGAGTGCTAATGCAGCATTGGGGTCGACCATATGGGCGACCTGCGGGCGATGGGCTAAACACAGGGCGAGCATCTTGTCGACACTCGCATTCGCCACTAAAGCATACACTCGATAGGCTGAAGGGTTGGCCGAAATCACACTTAAGGTACTGGCACCAATCGAGCCTGTCGCACCCAAAATCACCATATTTTGCATAGCGTTACATCCAAAATGCAATGTAGATTAGGGTAAACACCGGCAAGGCTGCTGTCAGGCTGTCGATGCGGTCGAGCACGCCGCCATGTCCAGGCAAAATCGTGCCCGAATCTTTAATGCACGCAGCGCGTTTAAACATACTCTCGGATAAATCGCCAAGGGCAGAAATCAATGCTACAAAAATGGTCACCGCAACCACTAAGCCTAACTCCTGCTCAGGGGATATATACATAACACCCGCAACAACAATTAGTGTAGTGACTAAACCACCGAGCAAACCCTCTAAGGTTTTAGCTGGGCTAACTGCGGGCATAAGCTTAGTTTTACCGACAGCTTTGCCCACAAAATACGCCCCAGAATCCGCAGCCCAAACGATCAACATCACCAATAATACTAGCGATGCCCCATAGTAAGGCGATATTTGCGAACTAATCGATTTAAGGGCAATCAGTGCCACAAAACAAGGTACTAAAGTCAATTGTCCAAACATGGACTTTAGCATCGGACTCTTTTGCCACAATTTGGCGCTTTTAGGATAAGTGACCACCAGCAGCAGTGACACCATCCACCACAAAGTACCTATGGTAACCACGGCAAGATAAATGGGATGAATTTGCCCCCGAAGCCAAATGGTGTCGGCGGGAACAATTAAATTAAGAGCGATCAGTAAAATACCGACCGTACAAGTAAAACTCCATTGGGTGACATCACATTGACTATCGATGATCCTGCCCCACTCCTTAGCGGCGATCAGAAACACGGCGATCAAGGCCCAAGCAAAGTACTCAACGGGGAGTAAATAGATTGCTCCCAAAACTAATGGAATCAACCAAATTGCTGTTATTATACGTTGTTTTAGCAAAAAAAATCCCTCATGACGTTTTACAATGCGCGCATCTCATCAATTTGACTTCCGGTCAAACCAAAACGGCGCTGGCGACTGGCAAACGTGGCAATCGCTTCATGAAAAGCCTGTTCATCAAAATCAGGCCAAAGGGTGTCCAAAAACACCAACTCAGCATAGGCAGCCTGCCAGAGTACAAAATTGCTGATCCGGTAATCCCCACCCGTACGGATCATTAAATCAACTTCACTCTGATTTTGCATGCACAAATGTTCACTCAAGGCTTCTTCAGTGAACTGACTGCTGGTCATTTCGCCAGTTGCAACCTTTTCAGCTAACTTTTGCGCAGCTTGCAGTATGTCCCAACGACCGCCGTAATTGGCCGCCACATTCAATATCAATCCCGTATTGCTCGCAGTTTCCGCTTCTGCGGCACGAATTTGCTTTTGTAAACGCGCAGAAAAGCGACTGATATCGCCGATGATATTCAATTTGACCTGGTTTTTATCGAGTAACTTAATTTCCCGCTGCAATACGGTAAAAAACAGTTCCATCAATAAGCTGACTTCTTTATCGGGTCTACGCCAATTTTCGCTAGAAAACGCAAATAGCGTCAGCGATTGTATCCCTAACTGGCTGGCCGCGCTCACCGCACGTCTCACCGCTTTAACCCCAGCCTTATGCCCCATCACTCGTGGCTTGCCCTGGATTTGGGCCCAACGTCCATTACCATCCATAATAATCGCAACATGCTTAGGTAATGACTGTTTAACGAGTTCGGGTAATATCTCCGGTAAGCTTGTCTGAGCACAAGCATCCGCCTCAGTCGGCCTAGATTGCGGATCAAATTCCACTGTGGATGACATCTAATACAACCCTTTAAAATAGACAAACGCCGTGTAGTATACCCCTACACGGCGTAGCAACTCTAGCTTATAGCGCCTGAGATTAGACTTCCATCAACTCAATTTCTTTGGCCGCTAAAATCTCATCGACCTTCTTAATGTGAGCATCGGTGAACTTTTGTACTTCCTCTTCGAAGCGACGAACATCATCTTCAGTGCATTCTTTAGCTTTTTCGAGTTTCTTCACATCAGAAATCGCATCGCGACGTACGTTACGAATCGCCACACGACCACCTTCGGCCTCTGCACGTACTACTTTGATAAAGTCTTTACGACGCTCTTCCGTCAGCGCAGGTAATGGAATACGTAATGTCGCACCCGCTGACATAGGGTTTAAACCTAAATCAGAGCTCATGATGGCTTTCTCAACCGCTTGGATTGCGCTGCGGTCAAATACGGTTACTGACAAAGTACGCGCATCTTCAACGCCCACGTTTGCCACTTGGTTAAGCGGTGTCATAGTACCGTAGTAAGATACTTGGATTGAGTCCAGTAAGCTTGGGTGTGCACGACCAGTACGTACTTTAGCCATTTGATTTTTAGTCGCGTCAACGCATTTACCCATGCGCTCTTGAGCATCTTTTTTAATATCTGCAATCACGTTAAATGTCCTTCTTGGTCATTGAATAACTTATTTCGCTTTGATCATTGTGCCTTCTTCTTCACCCATGACCACGCGGCGCAGGGCACCAGGCTTGTTCATGTTGAATACTAGGATTGGCATGTCATGATCACGCGCCATCGTAAAGGCTGCTAAGTCCATTACTTTTAATTCTTTATCCAGCACTTCAGTGTATGTTAATTCATCGTACTTCACTGCTTCTGGATTTTTCATCGGGTCGTCAGAATAAACGCCGTCAACTTTAGTGCCTTTTAGCACGACTTCTGCTTCGATTTCAATGCCGCGTAAGCAAGCAGCAGAATCGGTAGTGCAGAATGGGTTACCAGTACCTGCAGCAAAAATCACCACACGACCTGATTTTAATAAGCTGATCGCCTCAGCCCAATTGTAGTCATCGCACACCCCTTTTAATGGGATAGCCGACATCAGACGAGCATTAACATAGGCACGGTGCAGGGCATCACGCATGGCCAAGCCGTTCATAACCGTTGCCAGCATACCCATGTGATCGCCCACCACACGATTCATGCCCGCTTTTGCTAAGCCTTCACCGCGAAATAGATTACCACCACCAATGACCACACCCACCTGAATGCCTAACTCTACCAGCTCTTTGACTTCTTGAGCCATGCGATCTAACACTTTAGGATCGATGCCGAAGCCTTCGTCGCCCATCAGTGCTTCGCCACTTAATTTTAGAAGAATGCGTCTAAATGCAGGTTTTGGATTGGTGCTCATAATTTTTATATCCTGGTCATAACAAGACCGCAGCCATTGCTGCGGTCTTGGGGGTATTTAGCGTTGGCGATTAAGCCTTTTTAGAAGCAGCGATTTGAGCAGCAACTTCAGCTGCGAAATCTTCTTCTTTCTTCTCAATACCTTCACCCACTTCTAAACGAATGAAGTTAGTGACTTTCGCGCCTTTCTCTTTCAAGAATTCGCCAACAGTTTTCTTTGGTTCCATGATGTAAGCTTGACCAGTCAGAGAAATCTCACCAGTAAACTTCTTCATACGACCAACAACCATTTTCTCTGCGATTTCAGCAGGTTTGCCTTCATTCATAGAGATTTCGATTTGCAGAGCTTGTTCACGAGCGACTACGTCAGCTGGAACGTCTTCTGGGTTAACGTATTCTGGCTTAGAAGCGGCAACGTGCATTGCGAGGTGCTTCAGAGTTTCGTCATCAGCGTCACCGGTTACCACTACACCGATACGCTCACCGTGGCGGTAAGAAGCTAATTTAGTGCCGTCGATGTACTCAACGCGACGAACGTTGATGTTTTCACCGATTTTAGCAACTAGCGCAACACGGGCTTCTTCAAATTGGGCTTTTAAGTCTTCTAAAGTCACTTTAGACGCTGCAGCAACGTCTAAAACAGCGTTAGCAAAACCTAAGAAGTTTGCATCTTTAGCAACGAAGTCAGTTTGGCAGTTTACTTCTAACAGTACTGCGAAACCTTCACCGTTTTTGATCAGGATAGTACCGTCAGCAGCGATGTTACCTGCTTTCTTAGCAGCTTTAGCAGCACCAGACTTACGCATGTTGTCAATTGCTAACTCCATGTCGCCGTTGGTTTCTTCTAACGCTTTTTTACAATCCATCATGCCTGCGCCAGTACGCTCGCGCAGTTCTTTAACTTGGGCAGCAGAAATTGCCATTGTTAAATCCTCTCTAAAAAATCGACTAATTTGCAGATATAAAACAGGGGCCGAATGGCCCCTGTTAACCAATCAAAATCTTGGTTAATAAGGGTGATGAAACTCATCCCGCCTTATTATTATTCGGCTTCTACGAAACCGTCTTGCTCAGCTTGAACAGCTAAATCTTGACCACGGCCAGCGTTAGCTGCTGCAGCAACAGAAGTAGTGTACAGGCGAATAGCACGCATCGCGTCGTCGTTACCAGGAACGATGTAGTTAACACCATCTGGCGCAGAGTTAGTATCAACAACTGCAACAACAGGGATACCCAGGTTGTTAGCTTCTTTAATAGCGATATGCTCGTGGTCAGCGCCGATAACGAATAATACGTCTGGCAGGCCGCCCATGTTCTTAATACCGCCTAAAGATTTTTCCAGCTTTTCAAGCTCACGAGTACGCATCAGCGCTTCTTTTTTGGTCAGCTTGTCGAAAGTACCATCTACTGATTGGCTTTCCAGTTCTTTCAGACGTTTGATTGACTGACGAACGGTTTTCCAGTTAGTCAGCATACCGCCTAACCAACGGTGATCAACATAGTACTGATCACAAGAAATAGCAGCTTCTTTGATCGCTTCGCCAGCAGCACGTTTAGTACCAACGAATAATACTTTACCTTTCTTTGAAGCAACGTTGCTGATGAAAGCCAGTGCTTCATTGAACATTGGCACAGTATGCTCAAGGTTGATGATGTGAACGCCGTTGCGAGCACCGAAAATGAATGGCTTCATTTTTGGGTTCCAGTAACGGGTTTGGTGACCGAAGTGGACACCGGCCTGGAGCATATCGCGCATTGAAACTGTAGTCATTTCTATTACCTTAAAATTTAGGGGGTTAGACCTCCACGTATCCCATGTCTTCGACCCCGCAGTTAACAGCTGAGGGCACCCCGAAGAATGTGTCGACACGTGTGTGATTTAGTATTTAGATAAATTGCCATGTATAATGGCCGCCATCTTTAGTTTTGCTATCGCCCAAAAGCAGATAAAGCTGAGCTTGGGTAATTCATCAAGACTTAAACATAACGGCGCGCTTTATATCATAAATAGCCCTAAAGCACAAATTTTTGCATTAGGTTCATCGCGCCAATAGACACCGAAGACACAAGAGAAAACGCAATGAGTATAGTCATTAAGACAGCAGAAGAAATCGAGAAAATGCGCGCGGCAGGTAAACTGGCTGCACAAGTATTAGAAATGATCGCCCCTTATGTTAAGGCGGGGGTCACCACTAATGAATTAAACGATATCTGCGCCAAATATACCGAAGAGCAAGGCGCGATTTCTGCCCCGCTCAACTACCATGGTTTTCCTAAGTCGATTTGTACTTCGTTAAACAACGTCATTTGCCACGGTATTCCGAGCGATCGCGTTCTCAAGGATGGCGATATTCTCAATATCGATATCACCGTCATTAAAGACGGTTACCACGGCGATACCTCTAAAATGTTCTTAATCGGTGAAGTCAGCCCGAAGGACAAACGCCTGTGCCGCATCGCGCAAGAAAGCCTGTATTTAGCCATTCGCAAGGTGCGTCCAGGTTTAAAACTGGGTGAAATTGGCAATACTATCGAAAAATTCATCAAAGCAAGCAAAACAGGCCTTGAGAAATATTCCATCGTGCAAGATTATTGTGGCCACGGTATTGGCTCGGGTTTCCATGAAGAACCCCAAGTGATGCATTACCGTAATGGTGACAACACCATTTTACGCCCAGGTATGTGCTTTACCATTGAACCGATGATCAACGCGGGTCGACACACCACTGTGCTAGATCGCGATGATAATTGGACGGTGACCACTTCCGATGGTAAAAACTCAGCCCAGTGGGAACACACATTATTAGTGACCGAAACCGGTGTTGAAGTGCTGACGCTGCGCGATGAGGAAGATTTTCCGCGGATCATAAATCACTAATGACAATTGTTAAACTATCCACCAGGTCATATTGGAACTTGGTGGGTAGCAAATATTTTAACGCATCCAAACAAGGGACTCGATGAATACAGCGCTGCTAGCTAAACAATCATTAATCGAACAGAATCAAACGCTTTTAGCAAGGTTCAAAGCCAAAACCCCGATTGAAGAGCTAGTGACTCAGCGCTGTCAGTTTGTCGACTCCCTTATAAAACAGGCGTGGTTGCAACACGGCCTAGATCAATACCCCATCGCCCTGATTGCCGTTGGTGGCTATGGTCGCGGAGAGTTACATCCGCACTCTGATGTCGATTTGCTATTCCTCTTCGAGGGCGAGTTAGCTGCGGTAGCGGAAGCCGCGCTCAGCGAGTTTATCGCCTTTTTGTGGGATGCTAGTCTTGAGATTGGTCATAGCGTCCGCACCCTTGATGATACGCTACGCCTTGGGCGAGACGACATTACCATCGCCACTAATTTGCTTGAAGCGCGCTTGCTTTCAGGGCCTGAAAGTCTGTTTGACCAGCTCTACGATGCCATTCGTCAAAGCGATTTTTGGACCTCCAGTCAGTTCTTTATCGCTAAGCGCGATGAACAAACGGCCCGCCATGCCAAGGCGAGTGCCTTCGATCTTGAGCCCAATATCAAAAGTTGCCCTGGTGGCCTTCGGGACATTCAAACCATCGCCTGGGTTGCCATGCGCCACTTTGGCGCCTCACGCTTAGAAGAACTGGTGCAATACGAATTTTTAGAACCCGCCGAATTAGAAGAGCTGCTCGAGTGTCAGCACTTTCTGTGGAAGTTGCGTTTTGCCCTGCACATGACTGTCGGGCGTGATGAAAACCGCCTGCTGTTCGATGTCCAGCGCCAAGTGGCTGAGTTGATGGGATACGAAGACGCGACCCAACTTGCTGTTGAGCAGATGATGAAACGTTACTATCGCACGGTGCGCCGCGTGATGGAACTCAACGAAATGCTGCTGCAACTGTTTAAGCGGGCAACTCTTGGTCAAACGAAAGCTTTAGAAATTCAAGCGATTGACAATAACTATCAGCGCCGTGGTGCCTTTATCGAGGCCCTAAGTGACGATTTATTCGACAGCGGTGAAGAAATTGTACGTTTGTTTGTCCATGTCGCGAAAAACTCTAATATTAAAGGCATTTATGCGCCTACCCTACGCTCACTGAGGCGTGCACGCCGAGCACAGCAGCAACCCTTGCAAGAAAATCCTCAGTGCCGCCAAGCCTTTATGGAGATCTTAAAACATCCACGCGGTATTGCAGCCTTATCGCTGATGCATAAACACGGGGTGCTCTCGGCTTATTTACCTGCGTGGCGCAATATCGAGGGCCAAATGCAGTTTGACCTGTTCCACGCCTATACGGTGGATGAACACACCCACAGATTGCTCCTCAATATCGAGCGCTTCTCGCAGCCAGAACAGAAAGAAGAGTTTCCTTTAGGCTCAGTGCTTATCAATCAGTTACCGAAAAAAGGTTTGTTGGTACTCGGCGCAATTTTCCATGATATCGCCAAGGGCCGCGGCGGCGATCACAGCAAGCTTGGCTCAAGCGATGCCCTCGCCTTCTGTAAGCTTCATGGCTTGAACGACCACGATGGCCGCCTAGTCGCTTGGTTAGTTGAAAATCACTTGGTAATGTCGGTAACCGCCCAGCGCCGCGATATTTCCGACCCCGATGTGGTGGCCGACTTTGCCAGCAAGGTGCGCGATGCGGTGCATTTAAGTTATTTGTACTGTTTAACCGTGGCCGATATCTGCGCCACCAACGAAAAGACCTGGAATAACTGGAAAGGCTCACTGCTGCGCGACTTATATTTTTCAACCCAAAGGGTGCTCGCTCGCGGCAAAGAAAAGCCCGTTGATATTCGGGCCCGAGTACGCGAATACCAAGCCAAGGCGAAAAAAGAACTACTGCGGCGCGGCATTAAAGAAAAAGATTTAGATACCCTTTGGCAACGCTTTAAGGCCGACTACTTTTTGCGCCACCAGCCCAATCAAGTCGCTTGGCATGCTGAGGCCATCCTCAAGCATAAGCAGTTAGATGAGCCCTTAGTGCTGGTGTCCAAACACACGACCCGCGGCGGCACAGAGCTGTTTGTTTATTGTCAGGACAGACCTAAGTTATTTGCTACCGTAATGGCGGTGCTTGATAATAAAAACATTAACGTCCACGACGCTAACATCATGACATCAAAAGATAATTACGCGCTCGACACCTTTGTTATCCTCGAGCAAGACGGCGAGCCCGTCAGCCAACTCTCGCGCATACAAAGTATCCGTAAAGCCCTTGAAAAAGCGCTCGTCAGTGATAACCCTAAACTGCCACGCTTTAGAAAACTGTCACGCAAGATGAAACCTTTTAATGTTCCCACCCAAGTGAGTTTCCTTGAGAGTAACCGTCATGGTACAAGTATGATGGAGCTTATCGCCTTGGATACACCGGGATTATTAGCTAAAGTGGGCGATATTTTTTATCGTTGCAACACGACTTTGCTCTCCGCCAAGATCACCACCATCGGCGAGCGAGCGGAAGACTTTTTTATTTTGCAAACCAATGACGGCTTGCAACTCAATGAAACCCAAGAGCATACGCTCAAGGAAGCCTTGATTAGCGCACTGAGCGCCATCAACACAGAGTCAACCAATTAACCACAACGGGAGAAGTAAATGGAGGCTTTACGCCAACGTATTGAGGCCGCTTTTGAAGCGCGTGCCGACATCACACCAAGCACTGTTGACGCAAGCGTGCGTAACGATGTGCAACATGTCATCAATATGCTCGACAAGGGTGAACTGCGCGTCGCTGAAAAAATCGACGGCCAATGGCATGTTCATCAATGGTTGAAAAAGGCGGTGTTACTGTCATTCCGTATTTTTGATAACGCAGTTATCGATGGCGCCGAAACCAAATATTTTGACAAAGTGCCGTTAAAGTTTGCCGAGTATGACGAGGCCCGCTTTAAAGCCGAAGCCATCCGCGTGGTGCCTTCAGCCACTGTTCGTAAAGGCTCTTTTATCGGTAAAAACACTGTGTTAATGCCCTCTTACGTGAACCTTGGCGCCTACGTTGACGAAGGGACCATGGTTGACACTTGGGCGACTGTGGGCTCATGCGCGCAAATTGGTAAAAACGTGCATTTATCGGGTGGTGTAGGCATTGGTGGCGTATTGGAGCCGCTGCAAGCTGGCCCGACTATTATCGAAGATAACTGCTTTATCGGTGCGCGCTCTGAAATTGTCGAAGGCGTTGTGGTAGAAGAAGGCTCGGTGATATCCATGGGCGTTTATATCGGCCAAAGTACCCGTATTTATGACCGTGAAACGGGCGAAATCCACTATGGCCGCGTACCAGCTGGCTCTGTAGTCGTATCCGGTAACCTGCCCTCAGCATGTGGCAAATACAGCCTATACGCTGCGATTATCGTCAAGAAAGTGGATGCAAAAACCCGCGGCAAAGTGGGGATCAACGAACTGTTACGTATCGTCGATTAATCGTTTCGCTACATTGCGGGATAACAAAATGCCAAGCAGCCTGCTTGGCATTTTTTATCTACTGAGTTCCGTTAAATTAAACGCTCGACATCTTGGCGTAACTTATTCGCCATTGCTATTGCACGCCAGCCGATTACGCCTATTGCATGTTGCGCCTTATTCACAACCACCAAAAACTCAGAGTCAGACTCATTAAGTTGCTGCAGCGCATCTTCTGAAGTCGCCACATCACTAATTAAAGGAACAGAATGCTCCATGATTTGATGAGCTTTTTTACGCAAAAAAGCCCTATCCTGTTCTCGCTCGGCTGCACTGCCAATGAGGGGGCTGAGCCAGTAGTCCAATAATCTTTGGGTGATAACGCCAATGAGGTGATGTTCTTCATCCTGTACAACAGCCACCTTAGCATGGGCGTGAGCAAGTAGTCGTTTAATGTCGGCTAACTCATGGTCCAAAGTGACTGTCACTACTGGGTCTAGCGCGGCAGAACCGATATGATCGCTAATACTAATTTCACGGTTAATAAGTACCTCTAAACAGGTTTCAACTATATCAGGATCAAATAAGGTCCCTTTACCCGCCCGAAGCACTTCTGTCATCTTCGCCAATCCCAATGAAGGACGATAGGGTCGGTGTGATAGGATTGAATCAGCAACATCGGCAACGGCAATAATTTTAGCCTCATAAAGAATCGCTTTGTCCTTTAATCCCAAGGGATAACCCGATCCATCAAGCCGCTCATGATGCTGTAATATCATTTGTTTAATCGGCCAGGGAAATTCGACATCCTCTACAATTTCCGCTCCATGTTGTGGATGAGTTTGAATTAAGGCGTATTCTTCTTTGGATAATTTTGAAGGTTTAGTCAAAATCTGTGATGGTATTGCAAGCTTTCCTATGTCATGCACCAGTGCACCAATTTTTAGCCCCTCTAAACGCAGCGGCTCAAGCCCGAGCTTTTCACCTATAAGATAGCTTAATTGGGCCACCGACTTTTGATGCCCCGCGGTATAGGCATCCTTAAGTTCTAATGCCTCGGAAATGGCGCTGATAAGCTGGGTTAACGATTGGGATAATTGCTCCTTTTGCGCCTTAATAATTTTGGACTGCCGCGATACTGCCCGCAAACTGCGGGGAAGCTCAATCGAATGCCATAAAATACTCGCAAAAGTGAGCAATGAGCGGGCATCTTGACGACTGTAGGGGTCACTTCGCCCAACGACGCAAATAATTCCCATCAACCGATTTCGAAATAAAATGGGCACCGCTAAATAGCGTTCCTCAAGCAGTAATTTATCGAATACTCCCTGAGCATTCGCGGGCCTACCTAGGCTATTTTTAATGATGGGCTTAAAGTTTTGAGCGCATTCAAGCCAGACAAGACTTTCAGTTTCAGGAGCTTGAGTCTCTTCTTCGACAATTTCTGGCAGGTCAATCTTAGATTGAGGATATTGGGTTCTGGCCGCCAAGCTAAGCAATTTCGATTTTTCGTTATGTAAAAGAATAAACCCATACCGACTACTGCTGAGTGCGACAGATTTGGCTACCGCAACCCGGAAAACATCCTCAGGTGAAGACCTAATCACTTCTTCAATATGCTGCAACCAAACATCGCTCGCTTGGATTACACGGCGATAATCTACGTGCAATTCTTTAATTTTGGGATCTTTAAAATTTATCTCAGATAAGATCAAGTACCATCCATTTTCAGGAACTGCATGCAAAGCGAAATGCACATTTGCGCCATTATTGTCCTGTAACTGGAAGCCTATATAGCCACCGCTACGATGCTCAATATCTGCACATAAATCAGTATCAAAAGCACTGAATAACTGGCAAATAGGTTTATTAATGATTTGCGCTGCTGAGCGGTTACAGCGCTCATAAAAGGCTTGGCTCATTTTCTGAACACGAAACTCTTTATCGAGTTGTGCCCAAGACAAATGCAAACCATCGGGGAGATCCATCGTTCCGACAATTAGACCGCGATTTGTTGACATCCAACCTCCATCCTTGATTAAAAATAGGAATGTAGACTCAAAAACTCATTAGGACATAAACAAAGTAAAAATCCTATTAAACATAAGGATAGCAAAGCGAATATAAGCCGCAGACTAAAACTGAAACATAAGATCCCCATCACGGTATGCGCGGGAGTATGTGGGGATACTCAAATCAAATTTTACCCCCTAAAACACTATGGTTTTATTGCCGTAAACCACCACTTGCTCATTTAACACTAATTGCAGCGCCTTGCTGAGAACACTTTTTTCAACGTCTCGCCCCGCTTTGGCCATTTCGAGTGCGCTGTAACTATGATCAACGGGGATCACATCCTGTTTGATAATCGGCCCTTCATCGAGGCAGTTGTTCACAAAATGCGCCGTCGCACCGATAATTTTCACCCCACGTTCCCAGGCTTGGCGATAAGGAGCTGCACCAATAAAGGCTGGTAAGAAAGAGTGATGGATATTGATGATACGGTTTGGATATTCGGCAACAAAATCCGGCGTCAGCACCCGCATATACTTGGCAAGCACCAGATAGTCTGGCGCGTATTGCGACACCGCGGCCAATAACGCCTGCTCATGTTGAATTCTGTCGAGTCCTTCATGACTGACGAGATGAAAAGGAATGTCAAACTTTTCAACAAGTTCTCTAAGTACATCGTGGTTGCCCACTACGGCGGCAATCTCAACATTTAAACCGCCATAATACGCTTTCATCAAGAGGTCGCCGAGACAATGTGCTTCTTTAGTGACTAATATAACAATGCGTTTCTTACCCGCACTCACTAAGGTCATATGATTTGGAACGGGTAATACTTGACGCAGATCCTGCAATAATTGCTCGCTGTTAAAGTGCCCCTCAAGCTCAGTGCGCATAAAAAATCGTCCCTGCGCATTATCCACAAATTCACTGTTTTTGATGATGTTAAGCTGATGGTTAAAGCAAACACTGGTGATTTTGGCGATAAGCCCTTGGGCATCGGCGCAATCTGTCATCAGGATTTTACGTGCTAAGGCGGGTTGTGCGTTGGATACTACATGCTGTGACTGCAAAATCTGATCTCCTCTATGGTCCCTCACTTGAGTGTGCCATAGCCAATTCGCTGATACAGCATGAAAAGCTAACTTTTTGTGTTAAAAAGTGAATTTATTGTGAGTTAACTTTATTAAACACAATAAATCAGTGATTAATTTTAATAAGCTGCAATGCTAACGCCGTGTATCTAAATAACGCTGCAACACTTTACGCAGAGTTTCAGCCTTAGTGCCATAGACCACTTGCACACCTTTCCCCATCACAATCACTCCCTTTGCACCTAGCTGACTGAGTCGAACTTTATTAACTAACTCAGGGCTATGCACACTCAAACGTAATCGCGTTAAACAGGCATTGAGTTCAACGATGTTATCGCGACCACCTAATGCCGCAATAATTGCTCTTAAGCTCTCTTTGGAGCGATTAGCGTCATAGGATTCAAGCCGCCCTGGCGTTTTTAAATTAAATGCCAGAATACTTCCCCTAAACAAAATGTAATAAATCACCGCCGTAAGCGGCCCCAAGACTGCAAACCATCCCGTATTGCGGGACAGGGAAAATAGCAAAGTGAAGTCAACCAGTCCGTGGGAAAATACAATACTATGGTGAATATCAAGCATAATGCAGACAGAGTAAGCCAAGCCCGCCAGCATGACATGGATAAGAAACAAGATCGGCGCCACAAACATAAAGGCAAACTCAATTGGCTCAGTCACACCCGTCAACCAACTGGCTGCCGCAGCGGAAAGCATAATACCCGCAACACGATTTCGCTCCGAGGCATCAGCGCAGCGCCAAATGGCCAGCGCCGCTGCTGGTAATCCCCACATTTTAATCAGGTAGCCCCCCGCTAAATTCCCTGCTTGCGGATCACCCGCTAAATAACGCGCCACTTCACCGCGTACCACTTCGGCGTCCTGCAACTGATATTGGCCAACTTCTAAATAAAATGGTGCATTCCAAATATGATGTAGCCCTAAGGGAATGAGTAAACGCTCAAGCGCACCATAAACACCAAACGCAATTGCAGGCTTTTGGTAAACAGCCCAATCAGAGACTCGCTCAATCAATAAGGAGATTGATGGCCATACATGGGCGAGTACATAACCTAACCCCATTGCCAACGGAATGATCAATAAAGAGGCGCTACGCCGCCCTTCGAAAAAGGAAAAAATCGCTGGCAGGCGAATATATTGGCTCCAACGCACCGCAAAGCAAGTCACGCCGCCAATCAGCATGCCGCCAGCAATCCCAGTATCTAAGGTATCCATGCCAAGAACTGACTGAGTTGGCAATTGGTATAGGTCAGCTAAAGCAGCCAAGGTTGCTGTCAACACCCCATAGCCAAACACAGCGGTAAATGCAGCAATCCCTTGATCTCGACAAAAACCAATCGCCACTGCCACCGCAAACAAAATCGGCATAATCGCGAAGATCAGCTTACCCACAGCCAGCATTAATACATTAAGTACTTCAGGCATAAAGGGGATTGGGCTTACCGTCAACCCCAGCATAACCCCAGCCGCGGGTAAAATGGCAATAGGGATTAACAGCGCTTGGCTTAAGCGCTGAGCAAATTTAAACCACTGCTGAGTGACCAAATGGCCTAAGCGGCGCGCTCGGATTTGACGACTTGGTTCCAGCTTTGCAGCCATTTTATCGCTTCGACCTCAGGTTCCATGGTTTCACAGGCGTCAATATCGAGACGCTCCACAACGGCTTTTGCGCCTAATTCACTCAGCAATGCATCCACTGACTTGCCTGCACCACAAAAGGTATCGTAACTTGAATCTCCCAGCGCAATAACACTGTATTTCAGCTCTGGCAAATAGGGAGCTGTTGTTTGGAGATGATAAAACCAGGGCTGGATATCATCGGGTAAATCGCCCTGCCCGGTGGTTGAGGTGACAACCACTAACAGCTCATCTTGTGGTGGTGTAAATTGGCTAATTTCATTCGGTTGCCACAATCTGGCTTCATAACCAAGTTCTGTCAGCGCTTTTTCTAAGGTTTCGGCGGTAAATTGTGCGCTACCATACACAGTGCCAAAGATCAGATTAACTTTTTTCATGATATACTCCGTCCCACATGCGTAAACGCAACTCAGCTGAAGTTACTTTATTGTTATGCTTTAGGGCAAGCGACAAGGTAAAAATTTTATAAATCAAGTTATTGAGCATGAGGAACTAAACTGATGCGACAGAGCAATAGGCAAAAACACCTCAAGCACCAACATAAAAGCACTCAAATTAGACGTAAACATTACTTTCATGCCGCACAGCAAAACCTGCAAACGCCACTTAAGCCCACCACGGGATTTTCAAGCTTAGTCACCTTAATGCAAGAACTAAAGCTAGCGAGTAGCTAAGCTGTTAACATCAGGGCCAACAGCAAGTGAACAGACCACACTATCTTAGTCACGCAAATAAACACGTGGCGACCTAATACATTTCAGCTTAACCCGCAATCAATATGCTCGGTGTGGAAGATAATGCGCTGTCATCCCAACCAAGGCGAGCAAAAACGGTTTCCCATTCTGGCTCAAGCTCTGTTTCAATGCTTAAGCGCTCATGGGTTATCGGGTGAGTGAAGGTTAATTTTTTCGCAATCAGCCATAGTCGATTGATGTCAAAATGGGTTCTAAAAAATGCATTTTGCTTACCATCACCATGGGTGGTATCACCAATAATCGGATGACGTAAGTGCGCCATATGGCGTCTTAGTTGATGCTTGCGCCCCGTTTTAGGACTCAGTTTAACTAAAGCAAATCGACTCGTTGCATAACGTCCTGACGGATAGGGGATTTCAGCATTGAGTAGCGGTTCATATTGAGTCACCGCTTCTTGGGCTGCTTTATCTTGATTTGAGAACTTATCCGCCACTTCATCCAATTCAACCTTGAGCGCATAATCCAATACACCACTCTCGTGCATATTGCCACGCACCAACGCTAGGTACTGTTTTTCGATACTATGGTCGGCAAATTGTTCGCAAAGCGCGTTAGCCACTTCACTATTTTTGGCAAATAACAACACGCCAGAGGTCGGCCTATCTAAACGATGTACCGGAAACACATGACACCCCACCAGATCACGCGTTAATTGCATCGCAAAAAAACGTTCACGGCGTGCCAAATAACTGCGATGCACCAGCAATCCCGCAGGTTTGTGGATAGCAACGAGATGCTCATCTTGATATAAAATGTGCAGTTCAGGCGCGGCTTCTACATCATCACTATCGGTATTCAATTGCTTACTCTCTGGCATATCTAACCAGATATCATCTTGGTTCATTTAACAATATATCCAATTCATTTAAGACACCGATTAAGGGTGCTAATGTCGCCTGCTCAGACCACACATGTTCAGCCATAGGCGCAATGGCAATTTGGCTAGGCAAGGGTTGTCCAGCATCGATCAATACTTGCATTCGCGGGATAAAGATAAACTGCAGCCATTGTTCAAACGGCATATGATCGCAGGCAAACGGCGCTGTACTGGCCATCGCTTTATCACTTGGCGCATTGGCCGACCAAAGTCCAACACCTTGGAGCTCGTGAATAATTTGGGCTAATTTTATTTGAGTTTGGCTGTAAAGCATCAATGTAACGTCCTTTAGCTCGCTGTCACTAGAAGATAACGCTCAGCGACAGGGGGCGATAAAAGTGTGGCAATCATACCATCGTGAACAACTTCCCCCTATAATGTCGCCAATTTATTGAGCCTTTTTGATTGATATAGCAGCCAAATGACTGAAATTACTACGCTTAGCCAATTTTTAACGACAGCCAAAACCCAATTCCAAGTCTATGAACTGGGTCGAAGGGTACAGCACATCGATATGTTGGCCTTCCATCAAATCGAATCTCTAGCCACACCTTATCCCTACCCTATTCAAGGCCATGCACAGTTTGCCATTGTTTTTTGGAATGAAAGCCAGCAGCATTTTATTTGGTTCCTCAAGCTTCCTTTAGATGAGCAAGGCCTGCTCTCGCCTGCACCCCGTTCACAATTTATTGAAATGGTACTCACGGCACTGGGACAAGATCCAACTCAGCCATTAACCGATGAACAGCAGGATCGCCTCGCCAATAATCCATTTAGTTTTAAACCTAGCCAAGAGAAACTAGCGTTATTCAACGCCTTAGTGCGTAAGCAATTAGGGTTAAAGGCATCAATCCAATATGAATTTGCCATGCAATACTTATCAGGCCAAATTGCTCCGAGTGAATGGCAACATATTGGCCTGCAAGGTTTGAGCGATGTTTGTGTCCGTCTCAATGAATTAGATCATGAGCAACATATCCTTGCCAGTTTTGACCATGCCGCCATTGAAGTACAAATCGCTCTATGCCAGTGCCTCGAACATCTACAGTTGACTGAGGCTATTGCGGAGAAGATCTTTAGTAAGTTCATCAAGGCACCTAATGAGTACCAATCCTATTACATGCGAGCATTAGCATCACAGTCTGAATTAAGCCAACAAGCCTTAGCCCACTTACAGCATACAGACCAGCTTGATGCAAACGCCCTCATCAGTATTGCAGGTCGAAATTGGTCGATACTAAAGCAAGAGCTGAGTCGCAGTATTTACTTAGAAGCACTTGCACTTCAGCCGCAAGCCTTTTTTAATCAGGTCTTTGCTGATATTGTGGCTATTCCTAATTTACGCAATCACTTACTGCGTGAATTACGAAATCCCAATCGTAGTGTTCAACTATCACAAGCCATTGGTGGCTTGTTTAAGGCTGCAAGTAAATGATGTCAGATCTTCTGTTAATTATTGCGCTGATTGTCGTTGCCGCTTTCTTTTGGCAACTTCGTCAAATGGCAGAATTAAGCCGTATTTTTGCTGAAAAAGAATGCTGTAGACAAAAAGTACAACTATTGGCGATCGCAATGGAAACCGCTCGTCCTAGCCTTGGCGGCACTACCGGGATCTGTTGGAAGGCAAAGTATCTGTTCGAGTTCAGCACAGATGGTATAAATCAATATCGTGGCCATATATGGATGCTAGGTAAAAAAATTCAAAAGATTGAATGGCCTATATTCCCAGAACCCGAATGGCAAGAAGCACCGACGACGAAAGGTAAATTTGGTGGCTGTGGGAGCCAAAGTAGTTGTAGCTCGGGCAAGTGTCATTAAGTCACTGCCGTTGACCTTTGAGCTGAATTGATAACGCCAAGCCATATTGATAACACTCAGCCATAGCGCGGCTCAACATCTGCATCATCTGTATGAATACCAAAAAGAAAGGGCGTGATCCTAAGATCACGCCCTTCTGTTCTTTGTTAAGCTATCCCGCTATTTTCGTGCTCCCTGCACCATCCATGCGTCAACTTGCATCCTGCATCATCCCTGTTCAATCCTTGATATCTCCCTGTACTCAAGTACATCCCTATTTCTTGGCGTTCCTTTTACCAAGCTTGCTCTTTCCTGAGCGGTTCCAGCATCATCCATGAAATAGGTTAAGTTGCTTCCTTTCTGCTGCACTCCTTGTGCCATCGCAATCCTGTGCAACTAGGCTATCTATCCGTGATAGTCTATCCTTCCGTGGTTCGTAACGCTTTCATCCTGAAAGTCTTTCCTTACCATTCCGTGAGTGTTAATCCGTTAAACACTGTCCGGCCATCCTGACCGCTAACATCCTGTTGTCTCTCGCTCCCTCTGCAAATGAATCTTAGGATAGTCATGATGAAATTTGCGCTAGTTAAAATAAAAAGATAAACCGCAATAATAACGACATAATTAAAAGCAAAACCTAACACACTGATTAAACTATATTTGATGGAATATGACGGTTTTTATCAGTCAAAAAACTTACAAATTACTTACATGCTTGTGAGACATATCTCACAAAGAAACTGGCAATTTTAATCCTCTCAACTAATTTAGCTTGCTTGCCAAGAAAGACTCAGAACCAACCAAGCCGTAAATCGCCGCATAAAGGAGCAATAATCGACAATCTCTTTTATCCCACTACCGTTAAAATTATAAAAATGGACATTTTGACACAGAATTATGAACAGCCTCTAAGCGACGCCAAGTTCCATATACTTTGGTTAGTATCAACCTCTAGAACCAAGCAACTCAAAAGTATCATTGCGCATTGTTATCAATGTATAAGCGGGTTGATATTACAATCTTGATGAGCTGTGAACTGGGTGATTGGACGGATTTGCAATTCAATATTTATAAGATGCCTAGATACAAGCTGCAGCTTCAAAAGACAAAAAAGAAAAGGGCGTACTGTGTACGCCCCATTTATTCTCTGTAAGCCATCCTGCTTATTTGTGCTCCCTGCACCATCCATGCGTTTACGTGCATCCTACAGCATCCCTGTATCCCTAATCCTCCCTGTGTTATGGCTTAACCATAACACTCAATCCTTTGACCCGGAAATCCTATTCCGGCACCAGTCACATCCTATGACTCATTCCATAATGCATCCTGCTCAATGCCTTCCATAGACGAGTACAAGCTGTTCACCCTTATACTTATCCCTTAACTCGATACATCCTGCACCGAGTACATGCTTAATCCTTAAGCTTGTCCTTTATCATCCTGAAACCTGTCGTCCTAACAAGTATTATATCCTGTATCATCCTTGACAAAGCTATCCTGCTTTTCCTTAGCCTATCCTTGGTTTATGACAGTTTTCCTACCGCCAGAGGTTCAAATCCAAGAACCTAAATTAGTTGCTTCTTGCGTCCGTTTCGCCCGTATTGCAATCCGTGCTATCCATGTGTTTTGGCGACAAATAAATTCTACGTGAATTCTGTCTTTGTTGTTCCCCCATAAGAACAACAACCCGGGAAAATCTCATTCAACCAGCAAAATGGAATTTATAACAAATTGAAATTAAATAACTTTTAAAACTACAGATTATAAAGCAATCAAAAAGAAAACATATTGTCTTACAGGCTTTGTAAGCGATCTCTCACACGCTTGTCAGCTTCTTACCGGAATATCAGATTCAATACTTTACTTTTCCCAAAAGAATTTGGACAAACATCACCCAATCCCCCATCAAGCTGTACAAAGGATATTGAAAGGTCGCAGGTCGATTACGCTCAAAGACAAAATGACCAACCCAAGCAAATCCATATCCCACTAGCGGGATCAGCATCAACAACCACCATGCGGCAGTGATAAATGCAGCCCCTAATAATAACAATACCAGAATACTTCCAATAAAATGTAGCCGCCGACAACGACTGTCTTGATGCTGGGAGAGATAGAAAGGATAAAACTCAGCGAAAGAGCGATAACGTTCATTCATCTTGTTGGCCTGTATAAAAAAGTAATTGCCCAACCACACTACCAATAGTCAATTCACCCAAGAAAACAAAATCATGTTGTTTAAATAAATGCATATGAGCTTCCTGCGAGGTGAATACCCCAATACCTTCAAGATTTGGCTGCTCATCGCACCAACTCACTACCGCTTGAACAAGTTGATGGCCCAGCCCTTTACCTTGCTCGTTTGGCGCTAAGGCAATAAATTGCAAAATCCCACAACGCTGGCTGGGTAACAGTTCCAAAATAATCGATTCCTTTTTCATCATAGCTTGGGTCGATTGCCACCCCGTACCCAGCAACATTTTGAGCCGCCAGTGCCAATAGCGACCTTCTCCGAGTGGCACTTCTTGGGTGACAACGCAAGCAACCCCCACTAAATGAGCACCATCGAAGAGTCCGATTAAGGCCTGCTTTTGTTGCCATAGAGTATTGAGTTCTTCGCGAATTGCGGCGCGTAATTTTTGTTCGTAGGCAAATTTATCCGCGGTGGATAACGCATTAATGAAAAAGGGATCATCATGATACGCATTGTAGATAATTGAAGCGGCCAAGCGTAAATCTTCTGCGGTGAGATAAACGGCACGATACTCATCCAAGGTTTTATTGTCCATTGTTAGAATTCCTTGATTTAGATCACACTCTTATGAGTCTTTATCAATGTATCAAGGAAACAAAAAAGTGCAAATTTTAATCATCGATTGCATTTCCTAAAGAGATGCATAACCTAGATAAAAAGCTAACCAAGGGAGAGATCGAATGGATACTACGCCAATTGATTTAAGCCATCTATTTGAACAACTGGGATTAGAGAGCCAACCCAATGCTATTGCGCAATTTATTGCGACTCACAAGCTGGCAGCACAAATACACTTAACTGAAGCGCCTTTTTGGACACAAGCGCAAAAGAGTTTTCTCACCGAAGCGTTAGAGGCTGATGCACAATGGACCGAACTGATTGAGCAGCTTGATGCTCAGTTAAGAAAGCCCTAATTTTTTAGGGCTTTCAAGTATATTTTGGGGCAGTTGGGGTTAAATCTTTTGATACGCAGTGTCGCCCCAACCGACTAAAACATGGTTACTCAACACTACAGGCGTACATTCATCCTTAGTGGTTTTACCATCGCTATGGGAGTGCTGAGTGCGATAAAAGAGGACCAACACTTCTTTGTCTGCTTGTCCTGCGCTTTGTTGTAAATAGGACTCGCTAAAGTCTGCTGCTCCCATTAGCGTCATCACTTGGTCTTTGCTCATGCCAAGGCTGAGCTTAGTCAGATTAGTGCGGTTTTTATCCTGTGTTTTTTCCCAAGATTCGCTGCTATCCCACTTAGATTCACCATCGCCGACATTGACCACACAACCGCTAAGACCTAAGCTTGCTAACCCTAAAAACGTGACCGCGATGAGTTTGCGATTAATATTTGCGTTCATATTATGACTTCCTGTGTACTTGTTATAAAAATTGTTAAAAAGCAAAATCAATGCCAAACAGCAATACATTGATTTATAAAAACTAAAATAACCACATCACAGTAAGTTAGTGAAAAACACGATATACATTAAGGAATTTCACTTATTATGAGTCCCATTGACCAAGTGTTAGCAGCAGCCTGCGCACTCGAAGCCAGCGGTAAAACACCAAGCCTTGCCCTGATAAAAAGCCGTGTCGGTAACAAAATCCCTATGCCGATATTAATCCAAGGATTACAGCAATTTAAATCGATACCTAAAGCCGAGCGGGAACGTTTAGCGGCCCAATCACAGCCCGTGATTGAAGAAACACATACCACCGATGCTTCGCCACTCACAGTCGCCACATTGGCGCAACAGTTAGCCCAGTTGCAACAAGGCATTGAACAGGCCCTCGCGTTAAAAAACAACGAGATCATGCAACTCAGAAATGAACTTATCGAGCTGAAACAACGTGTCAGTCAACTCGAATCCCAAGGAAAATCCGCTTAATGTTTGTCACCGAATTGCGCTTTGAATGCTTTGCCGATACCACCATCAGTGCGGCAGAACGTGCCATCAATCAATTACTCGAAGCCTATCGCGCTAATGGCCAAATCCTCGGCCGCGAATTTGCCGTAGCCTTTAATGAGGGCGAATTTCGAGTACGCCTACTCACGCCGGAAAAAAACAGTTTGGCCCATCGTTACCACAGCCCTTGGGTGAAAAAAGCGCTGGCGGAATTAACCGAGGCTAAACTACTGGCGCCACGTGAAAAGTTTATCGGTCAGGATATTAATTCTGAGGTCAGTAACACTGAGCCACCCAGCTGGCAGTTGCTCTACACTAGCTATGTGCATATGTGTTCCCCCCTGCGTAGTGGTGATAACTTATTGCCTATTCCGCTGTATCAAATCCCTGCGACCTTTAATGGCGATCATAAGCGAGTTATCCGCTGGCAAACCGAGTGGCAAGCCTGTGATGAGTTACAAATGGCGGCCGCCACTAAGGCAGAGTTTGCAGCGCTAGAAGAATTATCGAGCCCAAACAGTGATTTATTTAGACGAGGTTGGGATTTACGCGGTCGAATCGAATACCTTACTAAAATTCCCACTTACTATTATTTGTATCGTGTCGGGGGGCAGGATCTGCAATCTGAGCTGGCACGCCCCTGCCCGCGTTGTGGCAGTCACACCTGGAAGCTCGATGAGCCATTATTGGATATGTTTCACTTTCGCTGCGAACCTTGCCGCATAGTGTCTAACTTGTCTTGGGACCATCAATAGCCTTGCCTTATTGAAGCGTAAACTCGACAGGCTAGATATGCATGTCGAGTTTACTATGTTTAGGCCTTGCTGCATTTCAACGCGCTTAACGCTTACCAATCAGGTTGTGCCACATACGTTTAAAGCTGGCAAAAATCCCAGGATGCTCGAGCGCTGGCATAGGCAATTCTTCATGTTTCACGGGCGGCGCGATACGTGGCGATAACGCCTCAATAAACGCCGCTAAACTCGGCGCCAATTGGGTAGAGGGAAGCTCGCCGGGGATTTCCACCCATACACTACCATCGGCATTATCCACCGTTAGCATCTTATCGCCCTCATCAAGCAAACCAATAAACCAGGTGGGCGGTTGCTTAAGTTTTTGCTTCATCATTAAGTGACCGATAATATTTTGCTGCAACGCGTCAAAATCCGCCTCGTTCCATACCTGTAGTAATTCTCCTGTGCCCCATGGTGAATCAAATAGCACGGGCGCCGCAAAATACTCACCATAGAAGTAATTGATATCAGGCCATAATTTAAGTTCAAGTGCATGCTCAACATTCGCAAAGCTGCCTACTTGTTCACGTTTAACAGGTAACCAGCTCACCGCCTCATCGGATGATTCATCAAACTCTCCTTGAATGCACAAAGATGGCTCACCTCGCGGGTAATATCGCGGTAATTCGCCTAAAGTTGATAGGTAAGACTGATGATAGTTTTGCAAAAATTTATCGAGAGCAGGCAGACAAGACACTTAAGCACAATCCAATTTCGGGTATAATGTGCGCCTATTTTGACATGGAAACAGTATTGATGACACAGAATCACGATCCCTATAGTGATGCAAAAGAACTTGCGAGCTTAACTTTAGGTAAAGCTACTGATTACCAAGCCGAGTATGATGCATCGCTGCTGCAAGGGGTTCCTCGCTCACTTAACCGTAACGCTATCAACCTGACTGCGGAGAGTTTACCTTTCCACGGAGCCGATATCTGGACGGCCTATGAGCTGTCTTGGCTAAATGCCAAGGGTAAACCTATGGTGGCTATCGCCGACATTCAGCTAAGTCATGCAAGCCAAAATCTGATCGAGTCAAAATCCTTCAAACTGTATTTAAACAGTTTTAATCAAACCAAGTTCGACAATATCGATGCGGTGCAAAAAACCTTAGTTAAAGATCTAAGTGAATGTGCCCAAGGCGATGTTAACGTTAAGATTATTGAGCCTAAAAGTTTTGGAATTCAACGTGTCGTCGAACTGCCAGGCACTTGCATTGACGATCTGGATATTGAAGTCAGTGATTATGATTTTAATCCTGATTATCTTGAAAACAGCACAGATGAAAAACAGATTGTCGCTGAGACACTCAATTCTAATCTATTGAAATCAAACTGCTTAATTACCTCTCAACCCGATTGGGGCAGTGTGATGATCCGTTATCAAGGGCCAAAAATCGATCGCGAAAAATTACTGCGCTATTTGATTTCGTTCCGCCAACATAATGAGTTTCACGAACAATGTGTCGAGCGAATTTTTGTCGACCTAAAACATTACTGTCACTGTGCTAAGTTAACTGTATACGCCCGCTACACCCGTCGTGGCGGCTTAGACATTAACCCCTACCGCAGTGACTTTGAGCATCCGGGTGAAAGCCACAGGTTAGCCAGACAGTAAATAGATTCCGTCTTAAAACAATAAGATAAACACGCAAAAAGCGCTGATTCACTCGCTACGAGCCTGAACCAGTGCTTTTTCATTTGTTGTCATGGTACTGGCACTGAGTAATAAACGTCGTAACCATTGATGGCTCGGGTTTTGGGTATATTTACTGCTCCACACCATATATAAATCAATTGGTCTTGTTTTTAGTGGCATAGGTAGTATTTGTAGGCCAAACATTTCAGCGTATTGACTGGCATAACGTAAAGGGGCAATACCTATCGCCTCACTTTTACCTACGGTTGCAAACATACTTAATAGAGAGGACTGTTCACTGTACATCCTGCGCCTTGGTAACACGCCTTCAGTAAACAAATCCCCCGCCGTCAAATTAAAACGCCGCAAATTTAAAAATACGTGTTTCTCCTCAAAATACTGTTGATGAGTAATGGCTCCATGAATACGAGGATGCTGCTTACTGGCAATACAGACTAAACGTTCAGTAAAGAGTAATTTACTTGAGAGCAAAGTTTGCTGCGCAGGTTTAATATCGATCGCCACCGCAACCCGCTCAAGCAAGATATCGCGATATAACTCAGCCTCCTGTGGCGGCGATTCACGAAAAATCACTTCGATATCCGCATCCAACAATAAAGCTTGTACACCTGCTTGCAGCGTTTCAATAACCGACTCATTGGCATATACATAAAAGCGCCGCTGGCTTGAGCGGGGATCAAAATGCTCAAACCCAAGTAATACGGTTTCGATATCGGCCATGGGTTGCTCAAACTTGCGATACATCTCTCGAGCTACTGCGGTTGGTTCAATTCCACGCCCAACCCGAGTAAACAGCGACTCTCCGACCCATACTCTCAATCGGCCAATGGCATTACTCACGGAAGACTGGGTTAAATCTAACTCCTGCGCCGCTTGGGTAAACGAACGTGTACGATAAACCACCATAAACACACGTAATAAGTTTAAATCTAACGGCTTTTGTGGCGGCATAGGGAAAACACTCATTCACAAGATAAATATTACAACCAAAGCTAACTCGAGTTATCTAAATATACAAGCTGGCTATACTCAAACCATCAACGACACAATCCCACTTATCGGTAGGTAAAATGATGCAAAAATCTTTGATGACAATCAGTATTCTCGCCAGCTTCTCCTTAAGCGCAGTCGCCGCTGAACACGAGCATGAACACATCAGCCTGCACTATCAAGGCAAGCCTGCTACCAAACAAACCATAGAGGTGAACAAGGCCACAGCAGCCACCCTTAACTTTACCGATAAAAAAGCCTTTGAAGCGTTTTCGAAGAATCTTATCGCCGAACTCGATGAACCTACGGCAGCGATTTTACGGGCCGATTTCAGCTTTATTGGCGATAAAACTCCTGACACAGTTAACCCGTCACTGTATCGTCAAGCCCAGCTGAATATGGTGTCTAACGGCTTATACAAGGTCACCGATGGCATCTATCAAGTGCGCGGCACCGACTTAGCCAACTTAACCCTTATCCGCGGTAAAACAGGCTGGATCCTGTATGACGTGCTACTCACCAAAGAATCGGCAAAGTTGTCCCTTGAATTTGCGCTTAAACATTTACCAGAGGGCAATGATTTACCTGTTGTCGCGATGATTTATTCCCACAGCCATGGAGATCATTTTGGCGGTTCCCGCGCCATTAAAGACATGTTTCCAAACGTCAAAGTCTATGGTTCCCATAACATCACCAAAGAAATTGTTGACGAAAACGTCCTCGCAGGAAATGCCATGAGCCGCCGCGCCGCCTATCAATATGGCGCCACATTAGAGCGAAACGAACAAGGCATTGTCGATGCCGCACTTGCCAAAGGCTTATCCAAAGGCGAAGTCACCTATGTAAAACCCGATATCACCCTTAACAGCAAAGATAAATGGGAAACGCTGACTATCGATGGTATCGAAATGGTGTTTATGGATGCCTCGGGCACAGAAGCTGCGTCGGAAATGGCCACCTATATTCCCTCAATGAAGGCTCTATGGACGGCTGAACTCACCTACCATGGCATGCACAACATTTACACCTTACGTGGGGCAAAAGTACGGGACGCCATCAAATGGTCTAAAGATATCAATGCGTTGCTAACACGCTTTGGTGATGATGCGCAGGTACTGTTTGAAGCACACTCCGCGCCCGTGTTTGGTAATACGGATGTCAACGCCTACTTAAGAATGCAAAGGGATAACTATGGCCTAGTCCATAATCAAACCCTGCGTTTAGCCAATAATGGTGTGGGTATTCAAGATATTGGCGATGCGATTCAAACCACAATCCCCAAAGCCGTTCGTGATACTTGGTATACCAATGGTTATCACGGCACCTATAGCCACAATGCTAAAGCCGTGTACAACATGTATTTAGGCTATTTTGATATGAATCCGGCCAACTTAAACCCACTACCCACAAAGGATGAATCCGCCAAATTTGTAGAGTATATGGGCGGCGCTAACGCCGTGCTTAAACATGCCAAAACCGACTATGCCAAAGGCGAATACCGTTTTGTAGCCACAGCACTCAATAAAGTGGTGATGGCAGAACCTAATAACACAGAAGCCAGACAATTACTTGCCGATACCTATGAGCAACTGGGTTATCAAGCCGAAGGCGCTGGCTGGCGCAATATTTATCTGACGGGTGCCCAAGAGTTACGCACAGGAGTCCAGCCCGGTGCACCTAAATCAGCCTCAGCTGATATTTTAGGTGAAATGGATATCTCAACCCTGTTTGACTTTCTCGCCGTCAAAGTCGATAGCATCAAGGCCGCTGAGCTTGGGCTGTTAAGGCTTAATGTGATTAATCCTGACACTAAAGAAACGCTCTATGTAGAGCTAAGCAATGGTAATTTAAGCAATATTCAAGTTGATAAGCCGATGGAGGCTGATACCAATCTTTATATTGATAAGCGTTATATTACCGGTATTTTACTCGGTAAAACGACCCTTAAAGACTTGCTGGCTAACGGCAGTGCCAAACTGGAAGGCGATAAAACCGCTTTCGGTAAAATTATGTCAACCTTAGTCCAGTTCGATGCCAACTTTGAAATTGTCCCACTACCACCGATTACCAAGTAGATAATTCAACGCCCTGAATATTCAGGGCGTTTTTATAGGATGAGGATGTGAAATTCACACAAGATTAGTTTGTAGAAGTCGTTGCAGCAGGAGTGGCTTTACACTCCAGTAATAACTGCTGAAAATGCGCGCCTAAATCCTGCTGAGCAAATTGCTCACTCGCCAGTGCCATTTGTTTAAGGCTTTGCATTGCTTGATCTAATCCTTGCTGCTCAATAAGGTTTTTCGCATAGGCCGCGGCATCGGCGCCCTTTTGCAGCAAGCTTGCCACTTGATCAAAACTCACCTCTTGTTCCATTAGCTTCTGTAGGTCGCCGAGTAATTCTGTCACCTTGGCCGACTCCACTAAGGCGCCTTCGACATTCACTAACTTACCTAAGGGATCTTGCGTCAGTTTCTCTGTCACACAGGCCGACACAGTGCCCGCAGCCGCACTTTGGGCGACCACATCGAGTCCGCGGCTGCGGATTTGCTCAACCACTTGTTGTAGTTGGGGATCTTGAGCAAGCCATGCCTGCTCTAATTGCTGTTTTTCATCGCCACCAAAGTAGCCACAGCCACCGAGCAGTAGCAAAGTGGTGGTCGATAAAAGGCATTTGAATTTCATGATTAACAACCTTGTCAGTGAGTTCTCTGGCGTGACTATAGCGAGCTAGGTTTAATCCAAAATGAAATATGAACGGAGGAATAACAAAGTCAGTGAAGGGACAAGAAACTGAATTAAAAGCAGTAATTCAAGAACGAAGGCTATCTAAGCCTTAGTGCGAAGGCCGCACTAGATGGCGGAGCATACCGCCAGTAATGCAGTGATACTGGTCAGCTGCATCGAAATAGTCACCTTCGCCAACCTGTTATCCTGCACTAAGCTGTCACCATCAACCAAGCTGAGCCCAAAACGATATTCCTCATCAAGTCGGCCAAAATAACTCCGCCAATGCTGGGCATGGGAGCTTGTGGCATTGAGTGCAGTTTCAGGTTCAATCAGCAGCTTAATATTGGAATAAAGTGGAATACGCGATGGGAGTTGAAGATAAGAACAGGGCATAGCTTGGCTCGGTAAAGCAAAGTTCTCATGTAGCTTGAGTTCAACCCAGTTCGGGGAGTCGACAGTTTGCAGCGCGCCACCATCAACCGCCAGCAAACTGTTTGGTGCTAAGTCAAAGGCAAAGGATTTCAGCGACTGCGCTAGGCCCAAACCCGTTGCCTTGATGTAGGATTCCTTGAGTGCCCAAAGATCAAAAAAGCGCTGCCGCTGCGCATCCTCGCCCTCAAGGGCTAATAAGCCTTCGGCTTCAATCGGGGAGAAATAATGATTAAGGATCGGGTAAATATGAGTACTGGCGCGGGAGCGCTCGATATCCACTCCCAAGCCTAGACGGGGCTTCGCTGTTATAACGGCTGCGTCCGTATCATCATCTTGCGCTAAGGCAATCAATAACCAGTCGCCACTGTGGCTTAAGTTAAACTCCATGCCAGTACACAGAAACTGCTCATGGCTGAGGCCGGGTTTGCCCTTTTCACCGTATTCAAAACACCAGTCCTGCGGCGCAATCAGTCGTTGGGAGGAGTAAGGTGAGGCTCCATCGCGAGATTGCAGTCCTTGGGATAAGACGCAGCGCAGCGCCGCTCGCACCAATAAGCCATTCATTTGTGCCTTGGGTGCCCGGTAACGCGCCACTTTAGCGCGCTCGTCCTCACTCAAGAGCGCCATACAGGCACTCGTGCTAGCCGCATCCATTTCGGTTAATGGTATAAAAAAAAGCTCAATATTCATTAATTTATCCCAACAACACCTGAGTTTAACGGCAGCCCTATTCTACTCAGTTCTGCTCGGCTGACGAACAATATCTGAACCTTACCAATAACCAACTGAATTTTAAAAACTATTTTTGATGAAATTGCATTTAGCTGCTTTGTTCGAAAACAATTTGATCATTAAAAAACCATTTCAAGTCCCATATGATTGTATCGAGCAAAAACCTAGGGTAATCTGCATCACCACTGTGTACTGTAAAACACCCAAAAACACGGGTTTTAAGCCTCTTTTAAGCATGAGTGTTGACTCAGTTTAAATAGCAATATCATGCAGTCCCGATAGATTATGTGGGGTGAAAATAATAATGATGGGACCGCACTAACAAGTATGAGTTTTCCAAAAGTCGACACTCAAGTTTCTGATAATGCTCGTATAAAGAAATTGAGCACAGATAAAAAGTCTCGCCATAACGCGGCAAGGCACCGTAATGCCACCACCACGCCGGAAATGCGCCACTTTATTCAGCAATCTGAATTGAGTGTCAGTCAGCTTGCCAAAATTTTAAATATTACCGAAGCCACAGTGCGTAAATGGCGTAAGCGCGAATCGATTAACGATAGCCCGAATACCCCGCATCACCTCAATACCACCCTCACCCCAATTGAAGAATATGTGGTAGTGGGACTGAGGTATCAGCTAAAACTGCCGCTCGATAGGCTACTTAAAGCGACGCAAACCTTTATTAATCCCAATGTGTCCCGCTCGGGGTTAGCCCGCTGCCTTAAGCGTTACGGGGTATCGCGCCTCGATGAGTTTGATCAAGAACTCGTTCCTAAACAGTATTTTAATCAATTACCGATTACCCAAGGCAGCGACGTACAAACCTATACGGTTAACTCCGAAACCTTAGCAAAAGCACTCGCTCTGCCAAGCACAGATGGCGACACCGTAGTGCAAGTGGTGTCATTAACGCTGCCACCGCAATTAACCGAAGCCGAGCCTAAATCAGTGCTCCTTGGTATAGATAGCAAGACAGATTGGATTTATATCGATATTTATCAAGACAGTAACACCCAAGCGGCCAATCGCTACATCGCCTATGTGCTGAAGGATGGGCCGTTTCATCTGCGTAAATTGCTGGTGCGCAACTACCACACATTTTTAGCCCGCTTTCCTGGCGTGCAAACCCCAAAAGCCCTCGCTAAATCCCTTAATAAGGCAACAGCCACCCGCTTTGCCAGTGGAGACTCTTTATGAGCCATACCCCATCACAGCCTCAATTATCAACCGATGAAAAAGCCGATAAGAGACTGAATAAACGCTTAAAAGATATGCCAATCGCCATCGTTGGCATGGCGAGTATCTTTGCGAACTCCCGCTATTTGAATAAATTTTGGGATTTAATTTGCGACAAGATTGATGCTATCACCGACGTGCCCAAATCCCACTGGTCGATTGATGACTATTACGATGCGGATAAGTCCAAGGCCGATAAGAGCTACTGCAAACGCGGTGGATTTATGCCTGAGGTCGACTTCAATCCGATGGAGTTTGGTCTGCCGCCCAATATTTTGGAACTCACCGACAGCTCACAATTACTCTCACTGGTCGTAGCCAAGGAAGTCCTACAGGATGCCAATCTGCCAGACGATTACGACCGTGACCGCATCGGCATCACACTCGGGATTGGCGGCGGTCAAAAACTAAGCCATAGCCTCAATGCGCGCCTGCAATACCCAGTGCTGAAAAAAGTATTTAAAAGCAGTGGCCTGAGCGATGAAGATAGCGAGCTGCTGATCAAAAAATTCCAAGATCAATATGTCCACTGGGAAGAAAACTCTTTTCCCGGCTCCCTTGGTAACGTGATTGCCGGACGCATCGCCAACCGTTTCGATTTAGGTGGAATGAACTGCGTCGTCGATGCCGCCTGCGCTGGTTCGCTTGCCGCCATGCGTATGGCGCTGACCGAACTGACCGAAGGTCGCAGCGACATGATGATTACCGGCGGTGTCTGTACCGACAACTCGCCCTACATGTATATGAGTTTCTCAAAGACGCCAGCCTTTACCACCAACGAACAGATTCAACCCTTCGATATCGACTCCAAGGGCATGATGATTGGCGAAGGGATCGGCATGGTCGCCTTAAAACGCCTCGACGATGCCGAGCGCGATGGCGACCGTATCTATGCGGTAATCAAAGGCGTAGGCGCATCATCGGACGGTAAATTTAAGAGCATTTATGCGCCGCGTCCCGAAGGCCAAGCCAAGGCATTAGAACGCGCCTATGATGACGCAGGCTTTGCGCCGCACACTGTAGGCTTGATTGAGGCCCACGGCACAGGCACAGCCGCAGGCGATGTGGCCGAATTCAATGGCTTAACCTCAGTATTCTCTAAGGATAATGAGCAGTTACAGCATATCGCTTTAGGCTCAGTTAAATCTCAGGTGGGTCATACTAAGTCCACCGCGGGCACGGCGGGTGTGATTAAAGCCGCATTGGCGCTGCACCATAAAGTCTTGCCGCCAACGATTAACGTTAGTCAGCCTAACCCAAAATTAAACATTACCCACTCGCCCTTTTATCTTAATACCGAGGCGCGCCCTTGGATCCAACGCAGTGACGATACGCCGCGCCGCGCAGGGATCAGCTCCTTCGGTTTTGGGGGCACTAACTTCCATTTAGTGCTCGAAGAATATCACCCGGAACACGCGCGCGATGAGGCCTATCGCCAACGCAGCGTGGCACAAAGCTGGCTATTTGCCGCTGCCGACAAAACCGCGCTGCTGAGCGAGTTAAAGTCCGCGCTGCAACAAGCAACCGCGGCTAAGGCAGAGCTTTCTGATGCGCACTTTGTTGCCTTTGCAAAAGCCTACGCCCTGCGTGAACTCCCCCCGCAATCGGCCCGTCTTGGCTTTATCGCCAAGGACTATGCCCAGTTACAGACTCTGTTAACCCAAGCGATAGCGCAGCTAGAATCCAATAGCGCCGAGAGCTGGCTGTTACCCTCAGGGATAAGTTTCCGCGCCCAAGCGCTGGTCAAGGATAACCACAAGGTTGCGGCCTTATTTGCCGGCCAAGGCTCGCAGTACCTGAATATGGGACTGGAAATTGCCAACAACTTCCCCGAGCTTCGTCGCCATATCCACGCCAGCGATAAAGTGTTTAGCGACCGTGGTGAGGCTTCGCTTTCAAGCGTGCTGTACCCGATCCCCGCCTTCGATGACGAATCCAGAAAAGCGCAGGAAAGTGCATTAACCAATACCCTTTATGCCCAAAGCGCCATCGGCGCGATCTCTATGGCGCAGTACACCCTGTTGACTCAGGCGGGTTTCGCCCCAGATATGCTCGCAGGTCATAGCTTTGGTGAGCTTTCGGCCCTCTGCGCCGCAGGAGTGATTTCCATGGATGACTACATCAAGCTTGCCTTTGAACGTGGACAGGCAATGGCGCAGTCACCTCAGGATGCCGACTCCAGTCGTGATGCTGGCATCATGTATGCCGTTATTCTTAAGCAAAAACAGGATATTGAAACTATCAACGATTGCCTTGCGCAGTTTGACGACGTCAAGATTGCCAACTACAACTCCCCCACTCAGTTGGTAATTGCAGGAGCTACCACAGCGACACAACAGGCCGCTAAGGCCATTGGCAAGTTAGGCTTTAAGGCGATAGCCCTGCCCGTTTCTGGCGCCTTCCACACGCCATTGGTTGCCCATGCGCAAAAGCCCTTTAGCGAAGCCATTGATAAGGCTCAGTTCAACACGCCAAAGATTGCCCTGTATGCCAATGGCACTGGTCAACTACACCCTACCGATGCCAACGCCATCAAAGCGGCCTTTAAAGATCATATGCTGCAATCGGTGCACTTTAGCGAGCAGCTAGAAGCCATGTATGCCGCTGGCGCACGGGTGTTTGTCGAGTTCGGCCCAAAAAACATTCTGCAGAAGTTGACAGAAAATACTCTCGCCGCGCAGTTAAACGAGCTTTGTCTTATCAGCATTAACCCGAATCCTAAAGCCGACTCCGATAGCCAACTGCGCAGCGCTGCGGTGCAACTGGCGGTTGCGGGGGTAAAACTGGGTGAGATTGACCCTTATCAAGCCGAATTGATTGCGCCAGCAACGCCTTCAGCCGTGAATATCAAGCTCAACGCGACCAACTACATCAGCCCAGCGACCCGCAACAAAATGGTCGACTCGCTGCAATCGGGCAAAATTACCAGCCAAGTGCAGTATGTGGATCGCCTCGTTGAGAAAGTGGTTGAAAAAGTCGTTGAAAAACCAGTGATTGTCGAAAAAATTCTAGAAAAGGTTGTCGAAGTGGAAAAACCAGTGGCACAAAATAGCAATACTATTCAACAGCAAACGCCTGCACAGCCAACCAGCTTTACCTCTGGACAGGCGAATCAAGATGCCTTGAGCGCCTTTTTTGCCGCCCAAACCCAGGCCGCGCAATTACATCAACAATTTTTAGCGATACCGCAGCAGTACGGCGATACCGTCAGTGCCCTGATGGCAGAGCAAGCCAAAATGGCAAGCCTTGGCATCGCTATTCCGGAGAGCCTGCAACGCTCGATGGAGCTTTTCCACCAGCATCAGGCACAAACCCTAAAGAGCCATGCTGAATTTATGCAATTGCAGACCAGCAGCAGCCAAGCGGCATTAGCCCTACTCGGCCAAATGCCTGCGCCTCAGGTTCAAGCCCCCATTCAAGCGGCACCAGTAGCGGTTGCACCAGTGGCAGTTACAGCGGCAAAACCTGTCGTTCCAGCACTGTCGCCCGTGGTTCAAGCGTTAGCCGCAGAGCCAAAAGCGACTGTTGCGCCTGTGAGTGAGCCCAAAGTTCAGCAACCACAAGTGCAAACTGTGGCGACAGCAACTCGCGCGCTTCCCTATAAGTCAGTCGTGCAGCAAATCGAGCACGCTATGCTCTCTGTGGTCGCCGATAAAACAGGCTATCCGGTTGAAATGCTGGAACTTAGCATGGATATGGAAGCCGACCTTGGTATCGATTCTATCAAGCGCGTGGAAATTTTAGGCACGGTACAAGACGAGTTACCCAACCTGCCAGAATTGAGTCCAGAAGATCTCGCCGAGTGCCGCACCCTAGGGGAAATTGTGGCGCTATTTAGCCAAGCGACTCCTGTACCCGCTGCGGCCACAGTCAGCCATGCGACACAAAGTGCAGTAGCAGCAAGTGCGGCGGTTTCTAGCGATGAAATTGAGCGCACTATGATGGCGGTGGTGGCCGACAAGACTGGCTATCCCGTGGAAATGCTGGAACTGAGCATGGATATGGAAGCCGATCTTGGTATCGACTCTATTAAGCGCGTGGAAATTTTAGGCACAGTGCAGGACGAATTGCCCAACCTGCCAGAACTGAGCCCAGAAGATCTCGCCGAGTGTCGCACCCTAGGGGAAATCGTTGCGCTATTTAGCCAAGCGGCTCCTGTACCCGCTTCTGCCACAGTTAGCCATGCGACACCAAATGCAGTACTCGCAAGTGCAGTAGCCACCAGCGCGGCGGTTTCTAATGATGAAATTGAACGCACTATGATGGCGGTCGTGGCCGACAAGACTGGCTATCCCGTTGAAATGCTGGAACTTGGCATGGATATGGAAGCCGACCTTGGGATCGATTCTATTAAGCGGGTGGAAATTCTAGGCACAGTACAAGACCAACTGCCAAACCTGCCAGAACTCAGCCCAGAAGATCTCGCTGAATGCCGCACCCTAGGGGAAATCGTGGCGCTCTTTAGCCAAGCAATTCCTGTAGTATCAACAGCCGTAACAGCTGCGGCCGCAGTTAGCCATGCGACACAAAGTGCAGTCGCTGCAAGTGCGGCGGTTTCAAATGATAAAATTGAGCGCACTATGATGGCGGTGGTAGCTGACAAGACGGGCTATCCCGTGGAAATGCTGGAACTTGGCATGGATATGGAAGCCGACCTTGGGATCGATTCTATCAAGCGCGTAGAAATTCTAGGCACAGTACAAGATGAATTACCGAACCTGCCAGAACTCTGCCCTGAAGATCTCGCCGAGTGTCGCACCCTTGGGGAAATTGTGACGCTCTTTAGCCAAGCAATTCCTCTAGTATCAACAGCCGTAACAGCTGCGGCCACTGTTAGCCATGCGACACAAAGTGTAGTAGCCGCAAGCGCGGCGGTTTCTAATGACGCGATTGAACGCACTATGATGGCGGTCGTTGCCGACAAGACGGGCTATCCCGTTGAAATGCTGGAACTCAGCATGGATATGGAAGCCGACCTAGGGATCGATTCTATTAAGCGTGTGGAAATTCTAGGCACAGTACAAGACCAACTGCCAAACCTGCCAGAACTGAGCCCTGAAGATTTAGCCGAATGTCGCACCTTGGGTGAGATTGTCGCCCTCTATGCTGGTTCGCAAGCATCAAGTGATGCGCTACAACAAAACCATGCTGCGCCAATTCAAGAGATTCAAGAGGCAACTGCAGAAACCGTCGAGGAAACCATCGACCTGCCGCCCCATAGTGAGGTGATGCTAAAAAAGTTGCCAGCGGCGGCTGAGTTAGCGCGCATCATAGCAACTAGCGATGTTCAACTGACGGCAAACAGTTACGTCGTTATCGGCGACGATGGCCACAACGCGGGGGTGATTGCCGAAAAGCTTCACGCCCAAGGCGTTAAAGTCGCGGTTGTACGCTCACCGAAAACGGTTGTGACCAGCGCATCGCCACTCGATAGCCATATTGCCAACTTCACGCTGAAGGCGATTGATGATGAAAGCATTTGTGAGGTCATCAATCAGATTGAAGAGCTTGGCCAAATCGCCGGTTTTATTCATCTGCAGCCACAGCATAAGTCCGTTGCCGATAAAGGTGCAGGCTTAGTGCTGGCAGACGAAGCCAAAGCCTCGGTCGAGCAAGCCTTCTTGTTCGCCAAGCACCTGCAACCGCTGTTAACTGAACGTGACTATTGCCGCTTTGTCACCGTTAGCCGTATCGACGGTGGCTTTGGCTATATTGGCATGGACGAGTCGGCAGGCGCCCTCATCAGTCAGAGTGAACTCAACCAAGCGGCGCTCTTTGGACTCACTAAAACCTTAAATCACGAGTGGCCAGGAGTGGTCTGCCGCGCACTGGATATCGCGCCAAACTTGGACGCTAAAACGGTCGCCAATGCGGTAGTGCAGGAATACTACCTCCAAGATGCGCCAGTCGAAGTCGGTATTGATAGCGAGCTTGAGCGCACCACCTTAGTTGCGGGCAATGCCGTGTTTCGCCGCAGAGGCCCGTCTCTCTCGTCTGCAGACAAAATCCTCGTCACAGGCGGCGCTAAGGGCGTCACCTTCGAGTGCGCCTTAAGTTTAGCGAAACGCTGCAAGGCACATTTTATCCTCGCGGGTCGCAGCGCCCATCAAGGGATCCCCGCTTGGGCTCAGGGTAAAAATAGCAACGAACTCAAAGCCGCAGCCATTGCGCACCTGCAAAGCCTGGGTGATAAACCCACACCCAAACAAGTGGATGCCTTAGTTTGGCCAGTACAAAGCAGCCTTGAAATCAGCCATGCCTTGCAGGCCTTTGAAGCCGTGGGCGCCAGCGCCGAATACTTAAGCCTAGATGTTAACAATCCTGCCGCCATTGCCAGCACTATTGCGCCTATCAGCGCTCTATCGCCCATCACAGGGATTATCCACGGCGCGGGCGTACTTGCCGATAAACATATTCAAGACAAAACCTTAAGCGAACTTGAACGCGTTTATGGCACTAAGGTGACCGGACTTAACAATCTGCTGTCGGCACTGGATCTTAGCCAGTTAACACTCGTCGCCCTATTCTCTTCTGCGGCGGGTTTTTACGGCAATACCGGTCAGAGCGACTACGCCATGTCTAACGACATTCTCAATAAGGCCGCGCTGCAACTTGCGCAGCAATTACCACAAGCCAAGGTGATGAGCTTTGACTGGGGCCCTTGGGATGGCGGCATGGTCAATCCTGCGCTGAAGAAGATGTTTATCGACCGCGGAGTTTATGTCATTCCACTCAAAGCAGGGGCCGAGTTATTTGCCAGCCAATTATTGAGTGATACTGGGGCGCAGCTGTTGGTCGGAACCGATATGCAGGGCAATACCGCAAATGCCGTTGAAGCTGCATCAGCAAAAAAGCCTGAAGCGGATCTAACCACGGCGTTAGATCCGCAGCCTATGGCCCAAAAGGTGCCGCAAAGCATTCGCGTCATGCGCAGCCTCGACCCTAAACGCATGAGCTTTATTGAGGATCATTGCATCAATGGTCATGCGGTGTTGCCAACGGTATGCGCCATCGATTGGATGCGTGAGGCCGCCAAGGCCCATTTAGGTAAGGCGGTGAGTGTCAGCGATTATCGACTGCTCAAGGGAATAATCTTCGATGAAGCGCTGCTTGCACGCAATGCACCTATTGAGCTCGAATTGATGCTGACGCCGCTTGCTGACGCTACACAACAATCGACTGAGGCGTTAGCCGCGCTGATAAGCTTTGAAGGTCGCCCGCAGTATCAGGCAGTGTTAGTAGCGCAGACGGATGATATGCCAGATGCGCAGCGTTTCGAGGTTGGCGAGTTGCATTCTCTGATGCAGGAGATGGCACAGCAACCCGCTATCGCGAGCCGCGAGTCGCTCTACAGTGATGGCACCCTGTTCCATGGCCCAAGACTGCAAGGCATAAGCGAAGTGCTCGCCTTTGATGATCAGCAGCTTATCGCTAAGGTAGCACTGCCAGCAGTGGCCTTAGACGACTGCGGCGAGTTTGCGCCAAAGCTTGAGGATAAAGGCACACAACCCTTTGCCGAAGATCTGTTATTGCAGGCCATGCTCGTGTGGGCGCGCCTTAAATATCAAGCGGCAAGCTTACCCAGTGCCATTGGCGAGTTCGTGTCCTATTCGCCCTTAGGTTTTGGCGAGAAGGCAGTATTAGTGCTGGATGTACTCAAGCATTCGTCCCGAACACTTGAAGCCAATATTGCGCTTTATCATCAAGATGGCCGATTAAGCTGCGAAATGAAACGGGCTAAGGTCACTGTCAGTAAGACGCTCAACCAAGCGTTTTTGGCCAATAAACCTCAGCAACAAACGCATGTGCTGGCAGCCGCCCAAAGCACGGCCGAGGTAAGTGTTAAGTGACACTCGACCCAAGCGCACATGCCGCATTAAGCAATGCGGCATTAAACAGTCCGCATCCCGATGCCAAGCCACTGCGAATAGCCGTATGGCTTGGTGATGGCTGGATGCAGAGTGTGCTTAGCCATGCACAAACCGATGTCAGCAAGCTGCAGCAGTTGATGGCTTGTCGAATTCAGCTCAATGTTGAAGATAAGCCACTGATTGATGAGCCATCTGATGAGCCAACACTGGTCGCCTTGATCACTGAGCTGCTCGCCCATATCGCGCAGAAACGGCTTGTTGAAATCCGCTTTGAATATCAACAGCAAGTCCGTAGTCTGTATCTGCTCGATGGACTTGTTGCGGCGCAGTTACACCTGCATGCCGAGGCTTATATTTCAGCATTAGCGCAAATCCAAGCTGAAACAGCCGAAGAAACAAATACAATCAATACAAATACCGTCGAGCGCTGCTTAAACAGCGCTTTTAGCTTGGCGAAACGCGATTGTGCTCAGGCGGTTAATTGCTACGCGCAGGCAGGCAATCTTGCCCGTCAGTTGAATGTATTATCTCAAGCGGTTAAGGCGTTAAGTCATCGAACGCTAGCAGGTATTACACCAATGCTTGATGCGACTGATGCAGCGCAACTTGCTGAACAATACGCTGAACAGCGCGCTGAAAAGCCCGTAAAAAACGCACAGAACGGCTATTGGTTTACCAAGCCCCATCAGGCAAGGGTGTTAAGCCTAAATCTCTTGAGTAATCCCTTGGATAATTTCTTGGGTAATCTCTTGGATAAGCCCCCTCAAGCGAGCATAACCCAAAGCCTTATCTTGACCCAAGGCACTCGGCTTATTGCTCAGCCATTACTCAATGCCAACAGACTGTTTATTCCCATCAGCGGCAATACACTTGGGTCTTTAACGGTTAAGTTATCGCAACTGATTGATTCATTGAACTTATCGTTAAACCAACCTGATACGGATTGGCTTAGCAGCCAAGGCCGTGATTGGTTTAAGCGCTATCAAGCAAAGGATGAATTGGCTTTAGTACTGATGGCGGACTCCCTTGAAGATCTAATGCAAGAAGCCAAGGCGATGCGCGCTTATATTGAAAAGATGCAACAGACTCCTTCGCCAACGCCATCGGCCAATCTAGCCTTTAAAACCCCTGCGGGCAGCTATTTTACGCCCTCGCCCTTCGGCGATACGGGCTTAACCTTTGTCTACCCCGGCGTCGGCACGGTTTACCCGAATATGTTCAGCGACTTGCATGGCTATTTCCCTGAGCTTTATCGCGAGCTTGAACGCGAAGGGGATTTAGCCGCCATGCTGCAGGCCGAGGCGATTTACCAAGGCACAAATAATACGAAAAGCGCAGAAAAAGATTCGGCAGAGATGAGCTTAAGCCAGCTTGCGATTAGCGGTGTTGGCGCGAGTTACCTATTTACTCAGCTGCTAACTCGAGTCTTTACTATCCAACCGCAACTCGCTCTGGGCTATTCCATGGGTGAAGCGGCCATGTGGGCAAGTTTGGATATCTGGCAAACGCCACATGCCCTGATTAACGCCACCCAAAACAGCGCCATCTTTAATCAGGAGATTTCAGGCTCACTGCTTGCGGTGCGCCGCGCTTGGCAGTTGAATGAAGATGCACCGCTAGTATGGAATAGCTTTTTAGTGCGAGCCTCTCGCGCCGAAATTAATGCCCTGCTAGCTGATTTTCCACGGGTTTATCTAGCCATCGAACAGGGCGATACCTGTATTCTCGCGGGCTGCGAAGCAAGCTGCTTACAACTCCTTAAAAGGCTGAATAAGCGTGGTATTGCCAGCAATAAAGTCACCGCCATGCATACTCCGCCCTCGCAGTCACAGCACAACGCTATCCAAGAGTTTTATACCTTGGGCTTAAAGGCGAATGCCTGCGAGCCTCAGGTGCGTTTTATTAGCGCGGCGCAGCAAAGCGCCGTCAGTATCGACAGCCAAAGCATTGCCAAAAGTATTGCCGACACCTTTTGTGCGCCGCTTAATTTTACCGCGCTGATTAACACTGCGTATCACCAAGGTGCGCGCTTATTTGTTGAGGTGGGCGCCGATCGGCAAACCAGCACACTTATCGATAAAATCGGCCGCCAACTAGAGTTGGGCGCCGATGGAGCTCAAGAACAAGTATTAGCCATGGCATGTAATGCCAAGGGCAGCGATACGATCACCAGTTTACTCAAATGCTTAGCTCAACTTATCAGCCATAGAGTGCCACTTTCCCTTGCGCCGCTTATGCCTCAATTGGCAGCTCAATCAGCAATGCACTCAGCAACTATCCATGCGGATAAGACTACAGCAAAAACGATAGCGCCACATTCTGCCAGCGCATTAGGCCATTATTCAAACGTATTCCAAGAAGGAGAACCCCTTTGAGTTCTCAAATGTATGTTCACCCGACTCTGCAACACAGCACCGCTGTGCCAAACGACCAGCGCCAAAGCTCAAAGGCGATGCCAAAGATTGCCATCGTCGGCCTTGCCGTCCAGTATCCCGATGCCGACACACCTGAGCAGTTTTGGCAAAATCTGCTGGATAAAAAAGATTCCCGCAGCCAAATCGACGCGGCCAAACTCAATGCCAATCCTCCTGATTACCAAGGGATTCAAGGCCAAGCCGACCGTTTTTATTGCGACAAGGGCGGCTATATCCGCAATTTTCGTTTTGACCCACAGGGTTATCAGTTGCCGCCGACGGCCTTTGACGGACTCGATGAAAGCTTTTTATGGGCATTAGATTGCAGTAAAAAAGCCCTGCTGGATGCGGGCGTGGATTTAACGGCGCCATTACTTGAACGCACAGGGATTGTAATGGGCACGTTGTCCTTCCCGACCGCAAGCTCCAATGAGCTGTTTTTACCGATTTATCATCAAGCGGTTGAAAAGGCATTAAAAACCAAGCTTAATCAACCCGAATTTGCCTTAGCGCCCTTCGTTAATGGTTCGATCGCGGCCACACAACAGGCAGCCAATGGTGCCATTGCCCATACGGCGTCTAAATTGTTAAGCGATGCCCTCGGCCTTGGCGGCGCACAGCTCAGTCTAGACGCCGCCTGCGCCAGCTCAGTCTATGCCCTCAAATTAGCCTGCGATTATTTAACCACGGGTAAGGCCGATATGATGCTCGCAGGCGCGGTATCGGGCGCCGATCCCTTCTTTATCAATATGGGATTCTCGATTTTCCATGCCTATCCAGATCATGGGATTTCGGCGCCTTTCGATAGCAATAGCAAAGGCTTATTCGCGGGCGAAGGCGCTGGCGTATTAGTGCTTAAGCGTTTAGAGGATGCCGAGCGCGATGGCGATAATATCTATGCTGTGGTCAGTGGTATTGGCTTATCGAACGATGGCAAGGGCCAATTTGTCTTAAGCCCCAACAGTAAGGGCCAAGTGCAAGCCTTCGAGCGTGCCTATGCCGCCGCCAACACCCACCCGAGCAATATCGAAGTGATTGAATGCCATGCCACCGGCACGCCGCTGGGGGATAAGGTTGAGCTCACCTCGATGGAGCGTTTTTTCGAAGATAAACTCGGCGGCACTAAGGCGCCGCTGATAGGTTCGGCCAAATCTAACCTTGGGCATTTGCTCACCGCCGCCGGCATGCCTGGGATCATGAAAATGATCTTCGCCATGCGCTCAGGCCATCTACCGCCAAGTATCAATTTAACGGCGCCGATTTCATCACCTAAGGGGCTGTTTAGCGGTAATAATCTTCCCACACAGCGTCAGGCTTGGCCCGATAAAGCGGGCAACGATCGTCGCCATGCGGGGGTGTCTGTATTTGGCTTTGGTGGCTGTAATGCCCATCTGTTGTTGGAGTCCTATCAACCGACAGCGCACAGCGCCGAGAAGCAAGCCAACAAACCTGTTTATCAGCAGCAAGCATTAACCGTTATCGGTATGGCGTCGCACTTTGGGCCTTTGGCCTCGATCAATGCACTAGATAAAGCGCTATTAAACCAAAAAGATGCCTTTATCACGCTGCCACCTAACCGCTGGAAAGGCTTAGATAAACACCCCGATATCCTTAAGCATTTTGGCCTAAATCGCGCGCCTAAAGGCGCCTATATTGAGCAGTTTGATTTTGACTTTTTACGCTTTAAAGTGCCGCCTAATGAGGATGACAGGCTCATCTCCCAGCAATTGTTGCTGATCAAAGTCGCCGACGAAGCGATTCGCGATGCCAAGTTAACCGCGGGCAGCAAGGTCGCGGTGTTAGTGGCGATGGAAACCGAGCTAGAGCTGCACCAATTCCGTGGCAGGGTGAATTTGCACACCCAACTTGCAGATAGCTTAAAGAAACAAGGCGTTCACCTCTCCAATGATGAATACCTTGCCCTCGAAGCCATCGCCATGGACAGCGTGCTCGATGCCGCCAAGCTCAATCAATACACCAGCTTTATTGGCAATATTATGGCGTCGCGCATCGCCTCGCTGTGGGACTTTAACGGCCCGGCCTTTACCATTTCAGCCGCCGAACAATCGGTCGCTCGCTGTATCGATGTGGCGCAAAACTTACTGTCCCAAGAGGCCCTCGATGGCGTTGTGATTGCCGCCGTGGATTTAAGCGGCAGTGTTGAACAGGTCATATTGAAAAACGCTCAAATCGCCGTTGATCTCGATGCCGACAGCGCGAATCCACAGTGGAAGGTGGGTGAAGGCGCGGGCGCTATCGTGCTGACAAACCAGCAAACGAGTCACAGTCAACAAACGAGTAACAGTTCTCAAAAGGGCTACGGCCAAATTCGTGCTCAAGCATTTGGCACACATCATCAGCTGCCCAAGCTGCTTGATTCGCTGATAACCGAAACGGCTATCGCCAATCCTTCAGTGCCCGCTGCCATTCATATGGTTGAGCAATGTATTGCCCCAGAAGAGCAACAGCCAGCGGAGCAGCTATTAGCGCAGCTTAATCTTATGGGCACGCCATGCAATCGAGTCGCCAATACCCTTGGGCATAACTTTGCCGCTGCGGGTATGGCCAGTCTTTTGAGTGCCCTGTTAAGCCTAAAGAACGGGTCTGCGGCTTCGGATAAAAACACCGAAAAACAGGCATTAGTATCTACCCAAAGCCAAGGGGTGAGTTCGCTGCTGCTGTTAAGCCAAACGGCAACGCAGGCGGCGCAACTAGAACTGCGCCTTGAGCAAGATTTAACCTTGAGTGAGCAAAAGCATTTAATCAAACCCGTGACGCTAGGTGGCCGCGATATCTATCAACATATTGTGGATACGCCGCTGCCCGCACTTGCCGCCATCCAAGGCAAAATGCACCAGTTGCAGCCTGTCGCACCGCAGGCGACACAAACGGTGCCCAGACTACAAGCTGCACTTGATACCACGGCTGAAAACGCCACCCCATTTGCCACACCAATAGCAGTAGAGAGCGGTATGTCATCTAATGCACCACACCAATATTTGGCGGCTCCCTTGGCGCAGGATAGCGCGGCACTGTTGCAAAACCAGCAACTGTTGCAAAACCAGCAATTGGCCCGCGAGGCGCACTTAGCCTTTTTACAGAGCCGTGAGCAAGGGCTCAAACTGGCCGATGCGCTGTTAAAAGCGCAATTGTCGCAGACGACACAAATGGGGTCTGTTGCACCTCATGTTGCCACCAGCGCGAATGTTGCTCCCATTGCAGCTCAGCAAGCTGTATCAGTCCCAGAACTAAAACCAGATCACGCAAATGTCGCTCCCTATACGCCACCCATTCCTGCGGCTAAGCCCTGCATTTGGAACTATCAGGATCTGGTGGAATACGCCGAGGGTGACATTGCCAAGGTCTTTGGCGCCGATTACGCCATTATCGATAGCTACGCACGCCGCGTGCGCCTGCCGACCTCGGATTATCTGCTGGTCTCGCGGGTAACTAAGCTCAACGCGCAAATGAACCGCTATCAACCGAGCACTATGACCACAGAGTACGATATTCCCGTGGATGCGCCCTTCTTGGTCGATGGCCAAATTCCTTGGGCGGTGGCGGTCGAATCGGGTCAGTGCGACTTAATGCTGATCAGCTACTTAGGTATCGATTTTGAAAACAAAGGCGAGCGCGTCTATCGCTTGCTCGACTGCACCCTCACCTTCCTTGGGGATCTGCCCCGCGGTGGCGACACCCTGCGCTACGATATCTCCATCAACCACTTTGCCCGCAATGGCGATACCCTGCTGTTTTTCTTCTCCTACGAATGTTTCGTGGGCGATAAGCTGATCCTAAAAATGGACGGCGGCTGCGCGGGATTCTTTACCGATAAAGAACTGGCCGATGGCAAAGGGGTGATCCGCACCGAGGCCGAAATTAAGCTGCGCGAGCAGGCACAAATTGCACTGGCCAATGAATATGCCCGAAACGGCAATCAGCCACGCTTCACACCGCTACTTAGCTGCGCGCAAACGGCCTTTAGCTACGGCCAAATCCATCGCCTGCTGAGCGCCGACATTGGCGGCTGTTTCGGCGGTGAGCATGCAGCCCATCAAGCAAAGTTTGGTCTCCAGCCTTCACTGTGCTTCGCCTCGGAAAAATTCCTGATGATAGAACAAGTCAGCAAGCTCGACGTGCATGGCGGCGCATGGGGCTTAGGCTTGATTGAAGGTCACAAGCAATTAGCCCCCGACCATTGGTATTTCCCCTGCCATTTCAAGGGCGACCAAGTGATGGCAGGCTCCCTCATGGCCGAAGGTTGTGGTCAGTTACTGCAATTCTTTATGTTGCATATTGGTATGCATGCTAATACACAAGCAGGTAGCGTCACGAACGGCCGTTTCCAACCCCTTGAAAACGCATCGCAAAAAGTACGCTGCCGCGGTCAGGTATTGCCACAATCTGGCACGCTCACCTATCGCATGGAAGTCACCGAAATTGGCATGAGCCCTCGGCCCTATGCCAAGGCGAATATCGATATTCTGCTCAATGGTAAAGTGGTGGTGGATTTCCAAAACCTCGGGGTGATGATTAAAGAAGAAGCGGATTGCACCCGCTATTCGCAAAGCCATTCTTCACTGGGCAGATCTTCGCAAAGCAGTTCTTCACAGAGTAATGATGCCCAAGCAGCAAATATCGCAATCCTCGCGGAACAAGCGCCGCTGATGGCGCAAATCCCAGATATGGCCGCTCCCGTAAATAAAGGCGTTGTGCCACTAAAACATGTGAGTGCGCCGATTGCGCCAGCAGGCTCTAAGTACGCCAACCGCGTGCCCGACACCCTGCCGTTTACGCCTTACCATTTGTTTGAGTTTGCCACCGGCGATATTGAAAACTGCTTCGGCCCCGATTTTAGTATTTACCGTGGCTTAATCCCGCCGCGCACGCCCTGCGGCGATCTGCAACTCACCACCCGCGTGGTGGCCATTGAGGGCAAACGTGGCGAGCTGAAAAAGCCATCCTCCTGTATTGCCGAGTATGAAGTGCCCAGCAACGCGTGGTATTACGCTAAAAACAGCCACCCGAGTGTGATGCCCTATTCTGTGCTGATGGAAATATCATTGCAGCCAAATGGCTTTATCTCGGGTTATATGGGTACGACCTTAGGCTTCCCGGGACAGGAATTATTCTTCCGCAACCTCGACGGCAGTGGCAAGTTACTGCGCGAAGTGGATTTACGCGGTAAGACCATAGTCAACGATTCGCGCCTACTGTCCACCGTGATTGCTGGCAGCAATATCATTCAAAACTTTAGTTTCGAACTGAGCTGCGATGGCGAGCCCTTCTACCGTGGTAATGCGGTTTTCGGTTACTTTAAGGCCGATGCGCTTAAAAACCAGTTGGGGATCGACAATGGTAAAATTACCCAAGCCTGGCACATTGAGCGCGGTATCAAAGCCGACAGCCAAATCAATCTGTTAGATAAAAATGGCCGCTGTTTTGTGGCGCCGCAGGGCAAGCCACACTACCGCCTCGCGGGTGGTCAGCTGAACTTTATCGACAAGGCTGAGATTGTAAAAACTGGCGGTAAGAAGGGACTGGGATACTTATACGCCGAGCGCACTATTGACCCGAGCGATTGGTTCTTCCAATTCCATTTCCATCAGGACCCGGTAATGCCAGGCTCCCTAGGCGTCGAGGCGATTATCGAATTACTGCAAACCTATGCCATAGACCAAGACCTAGGCGCAGGCTTCAATAATCCGAAATTTGGCCAAATTCTGTCAGAAATTAAATGGAAGTATCGCGGTCAAATTAATCCATTAAACAAACAGATGTCGCTAGATGTGCATATCACCAGCATTGAAGATAAAGACGGCAAACGCATCATCAAGGGCGATGCCAACCTGAGTAAGGATGGCCTGCGCATTTATGAGGTAACCGATATCGCAATCTGTATCGAAGAGGCATAGCGCTAGCGACTACATTGCAGCATTAACGATAGTTAGCTTAAGAACAATTAGCTTAAAAACAATTGGTTTCAGAACAATAGACTGCCGCAGTGCAAGGGAATAACCCCACTGCGGCAAACAAATTCAGGCCCCAAACACCTAAAAGTGAAAAGCCCAAATGACGAATACCACACTCGATAATAACGCTCTCGATAATAACGCTCTCGATAATAATAAGCTCAGTCCTTGGCCATGGCAGGTTGATGAAGCCGCCATCAGCTTCGATATCGATTCCCTTGGCAAAAAGCTTAAAGATCTCAATCAAGCCTGTTACTTAGTCAATCATGCCGAGAAAGGCCTAGGCATTGCCCAAAGCGCCGAGGTGGTCGGTCTTGCTGAACCACAATCCAGCAATGGGTTGCATCTGGTGAGTGCCTTCGCCCCCGCCCTTGGCACCCAAAGCTTGGGCGATAGTAATTTTCGCCGCATGCATGGGGTAAAATACGCCTACTACGCGGGCGCCATGGCTAACGGTATCGCCTCGGAAGAGTTAGTTATCGCCTTAGGTCAGGCGGGCATTTTGTGCTCCTTTGGCGCGGCAGGGTTAATTCCGTCGCGCGTTGAAGCCGCGATTAAACGCATTCAAGCGGCATTGCCCAATGGCCCCTACGCCTTTAACCTCATTCACAGCCCGAGTGAGCCAGCGCTTGAGCGTGGCAGTGTCGAACTCTTCCTTAAACATCAAGTACGTACGGTTGAAGCCTCGGCCTTCTTGGGCTTAACGCCGCAAATCGTTTATTACCGCGCCGCAGGCCTGAGCCGCGATGCCAACGGCGAGATTGTGATTGGCAACAAAGTGATTGCGAAAATCAGCCGTACCGAGGTGGCGACCAAGTTTATGGAGCCCGCCCCCGTTAAGATGCTGCAACAATTAGTGAACGATGGGCTTATCAGCGAAGAGCAAATGTTGATGGCGCAATCTGTCCCTATGGCCGATGACATTACCGCCGAAGCCGACTCTGGCGGCCACACCGACAATCGCCCTCTGGTCACGCTATTGCCGACCATTTTGGCGCTCAAAGATACCATTCAAGCCAAGTATCAGTACAAAACGCCGATCCGTGTGGGCGCAGGTGGTGGGATCGGCACACCCGATGCGGCGCTGGCGACCTTCAATATGGGCGCGGCCTATATTGTCACTGGCTCAATCAACCAAGCTTGCATTGAGGCGGGAGCCAGCGAACACACCCGTAAATTACTCGCCACCACTGAAATGGCGGATGTGACTATGGCGCCCGCCGCCGATATGTTCGAAATGGGCGTTAAGTTACAAGTGGTTAAGCGCGGCACTCTATTCCCAATGCGCGCTAATAAGCTCTACGAGATTTACACCCGCTACGACTCAATTGAGGCGATTCCGGCAGAGGAAAGACAAAAGCTGGAAGAGCAAGTGTTTCGCGCCTCATTAGATGAGATTTGGGCAGGTACTGTGGCACACTTTAATGAACGCGATCCTAAGCAAATTGAACGCGCGCTGGATAACCCAAAACGCAAAATGGCACTGATTTTCCGTTGGTATTTGGGTCTTTCGAGCCGCTGGTCGAATACGGGTGAAGTTGGCCGCGAAATGGATTACCAAATCTGGGCTGGTCCCGCCCTCGGCGCCTTTAATGCCTGGGCTAAAGGCAGTTATTTAGATGATTACCGCGAGCGTAATGCGGTCGATTTGGCGAAACATTTAATGCAAGGCGCAGCCTACCAAGCACGAATTAACCTGCTGTTATCCCAAGGGGTAAGTATTCCAGTCAGCCTGCAACGCTGGAAACCACTGCAACGCTGCTAATTCGCTTTGCTAAATCGTATTGAGCGGGTTAAGTGAAAACTTAACCCGCTTTTTTTGGGGTTAAATTGGGGGGTTAAATTTGGGGTTTCATTTTTGGTTCGATTACGGGTTCAGTTCCGCTTAGCATTGTTGCTGCCAATCAATTGAATAAATAATGCAAAAAGCTGGTTGGAATTCAGTTTCCGCTCGGCATTGTCACTTCAGTGGCACGCCGTAAACCCATCCCTGGGGGCTCAACGGAAAAATCCCTTTTTTCGATGGCCACTGCCGTGACAATGCTCGCCTGCCAACTTACGGCATAAAATGATGCCCTATATAAGAACGAGCTGAAATCATGCATATGCGCGCTATCTACCTAGAATAATTTTTGCTATCGTACAAACCAAACTTAAATCAGTGGGTTGTAAATTATTTCCACTACTGATTTAAGATAAATTTATGAGCATGCACTCTGTACAAATGTTAGATGCATTTTATGGCTAGGTGGATATTGAAAATATTATGATAGAAGAGTTTCTAGAACGAATTGAACAAATTGGCTATAGCGTTTCAAGGCATAATAAAAATCAAGTATTCATCGGTTTATCTTGTTGTCCTCAATGGAGAATATTTCTAGAGGATATTGATGATAAACTGTTTCCAATTTTCTACTATCGAAAGCAGAGAATAGAGGAAGTTACTGACTTACACGCAATTATACCGTCCATCCTTACAGCTATTACAAAATCTAAGGGTACGAGCTCATTTCGATTTCTAGGTGAAAAAAATGATTTTAGTGGCGTTGAAGATGAATTATACGGGATGTATTGGTTTCCAGCACAACCTCTAAATGAACGCATTAGGAAAAATAGCGAACAGGACTTTGAATGTTTTTTTCGTATTTTAATGGATCTCTATAACTTCCATATGTACCAAGGATATATTTTGGGCGCGGTCAGTTATTGCGCTGAAGATGTTTATTCTAACTCACCTGAGCTCGATGATTGGGTAAATAAAATACGAGAATTTATAGGTGGTGATGAATCATACGTAGCTAATATCCGAGTGAATCCTAAATGGCTTTTCTTTCGCAGTTTCTCGGCTGGATTTTCGATATTAAAAAGTGCTCATATATCTAATTTACTTAAAGAGCTTACGACTAAAGATGAAACTATAGATGTTATAAATGGAGTTACATCAACAATAGAAATAATTAATGACATACGTACAACTATTCCATTTAAGGATGAGCAGTTTGCTAAAAATCTTGCAGTTATTCTGGGAGACACAACTGATTTAAAAGTAATATCACAAGAAAACCAGCTCATTTTTATTAGTGAGCATCATCTTATAATTAAGTATAGTAACTGTGGCTTAGAGTCTATTGCTGAAGAAAAAGAATTAATTAGATTACGCCAACAAAAAGAGATCTCTTTACTTTTTGGTGACAAAAAATTCGAATGGAACATTATCGATCGTCAAGCCAGCGGAGAGTTTGAGGATCTAATTCTTGAACTTTTAAATCGTGAACCGTGGTTTTTTTCTGTCAAAAAAGTTGCACCTACAAATCAAGGGGATAATGGGAGAGATTTGATTTGTGAATACAACATGCTTCATCATGAAAATCAAGTTTCAAAAGACATTAAGTCTTTTAAACTGGGAAAAATGATTATTCAGTGTAAAACAAATTTAAAAAACTCTAACAAATTGTCAATTGGAAAATCAGATGTAGACATGCCAAATACGATTTTTGACTATCGACCTGACGGTTATATGTTAGTTGTTAATACCCAAACTACACGCGATTTGACAGAAATGTTAGAGCGTCAAAGAGATAGAAAAGAACAGAATGCAATACTCTGGTGGAACTCTTTCGACATTGAGGATAGGTTACGTAAATATCCAGATATTCTAGCTCGCTACCGTCACATAATAGATTACGTATAATTCTAAATAGAATCCAGACCGTCAATTATAAATCAACAACATAATGCTTTCCGATTTGCCATGCAAAAATTCGGCCTGTATCAGTTAGCGAAACGCAATGCCATTGAACTGGCAATTTCCCATAACTCAGACACAAATATAAGCTGCGGTTTTAAAGATCCATAGATGACAACATCACGATATTGATCAGGATAAATATCGTGAGCACAATTAACACCCGCATAAAATTAAATTCACGGCTTTTAGGGAGGGATTTTTGAGTGGTGTTGCTAAAGTCCTGAAATTTACAGCCTATATCCTGGGCACATTGCTGCAACGCTTGTTGTAATTCCTTTCTATCAGTGCTGTTAGCCAATTTTAGTTGCGCGCCCTTAGGCTGCTGCAATTGTAGATAGGCGAGATAATGCTCAACGATATCTTCTGCTTGGCGATTACGCTCGAACTGGTGCCAATGGGTTGTTTGCAGCAGATAGAGTTGCACGGCGTGAATATCCGAAAAGGCATAGGACCGCCAGCGCCATAAGCCAAGCGATTTGCCATTAATAACGCCTTTGCCAAGCCAAAATTGTTGTCGCTCGACATCTAACCAACACTGTTGCTGAATAAAGGCTATCGGTAACGCGGGTAGAAACAAGAAAAATGCCGCCCAGCCTAACACAAGTCGCAAAACCGGATCGGGTTGTAACCATGCCGCACGAGCACTGAGTAACGCGAGCACTAACAATACAACGGCAAAAAACCATAAAATAGGTCGGTATTGGGTACTTAGCACCTTGATATAACGTGCATTTTTTGAAGGTCGATTCTGAGCCACTTAACCCATTCCTCAAATAGATGTTGACCTTGCACCCCAATAGCCAACCATGCCCTAAAACCTCAATACGCTCTAAGCTTCAACTTCCGATGCTGGCTCAAAACAAAAGCTAAATTCATAAAAATGTTGACCGTTTTCAATGCTGATCGCCATAGTGCCATATAGCCCAGTGAGTTCACCCGCGCCAGAATGGGGAACGACCTCAAGGTGTAAGCGGTTTTGTCCATCGGTCATAATGCCAAAATGTTGCAGCACAAAACTGCCCTGTCTGCCGCACAGTTTACCCACGACTTGCTCTATCGCCACGTATCCCGCTGAGCCTTTTACGGCGGTCATGGCACTAAGCATTTCGCCTTGGCTGCGGGCCTCTAGCTCACCATAAAAGGTTTTATCTAAGGCCATTCTGCCAAGATTCACACCGCCCACACCTGTGGCATAGGCATTCTCGGGATTGAGCTTAACATCAAATTTGCCTGTGACTTTGGTCATTTCCATAACACGCTCCTTGTTTTAATTTTATGCTTTATGCCAAAACCTTCGCTTTCCGGCCGCTAGGTGAAACAAATACCTCAGCCGCAGCTGAGGTAAAATTAACTTAGCATAAGCCCCGCTCTAAACCTAATGTAGCGCTTTGATTTCTGATTCACTGACACCGATTTCAAGGGTTTTAATTACAGTTGGCGGTGTTGTCATGGGTTGATCAGCCGCCCTCTCACGGTAAGTAACAGCAACTTTAAATGGGGCTTCAAAGGGATAAACAGGTTCAATATTATCGACCTCAATACGATCGCCAATAAATACACTGCCTAAGTGCTGCACACGATTTTGGCCATAATCTAGGCTAAACAAGCCAAGATACCAGAACACACCTGAACCTTGGTTAGTCACAATAAAAGGCGCCACAAAGGGCATGGTTTGCTGCTGTGGATCATCCTGTAATGGCGCATCACTTTGGGTATCAGGCTCTAAAGCGGGGTCAAAATTAAGCGGAGTAACTCGTAAATAATCTAATAACACTCGGCCTTTAGCCTCGCCATCCTGATAATCCCCAATAGCAAACTCCGTTTGTTTAACGTTAATAAAGTGGGTTAACACTACGGCTTTGTGGCTGTCCGGTAAGCTCACTTCAAATTTATTAGCGGTATTTAAACTAAACAGCTTAAGCATCACTTCGGAGGCATTAGCAACGGGCTTGACTTCACTGGGTACCACAGATTCAAGCACATCTTCACTGCTTAATAATTTGGCTTCTTGGGCTTTTGCCTTAGCATCAGCCTGCGCCATGGCCTCATCGTATTGCAACACTTGGCCATCTTCCATGACCATGTAAATATCATCATTGGTCATGTTAAAGCGATAAACTCCCACGGCAAGAATACTCAGCACTAGGACTGTCGCCGCGATGGTGACTTTAACAAACATACTCATTTTTCTCCCCCAATAGCCTAAGTGCTGTATCATTTGCGCTGATGGCAAAACCAGCCTTGCTGATAGCATCAAAAAATCGCTCTTTCTACAAGGCCAAAATCGCATATTTTTGCTTTAGTCAGCACAAGTTCAGCAAGTTAACCCATGCTGGCATATATATGATTCAGCCTTTTCATTAATGTTCGCAATCGGGCTATAATTCCTTGGCTTAAACGACACCAGCAGTCTTAAAAAACGATCGAGTATTAAGGATTTAATTGCCAATGACCAATGCCTCTACTAGCCCATTTGCCGTGTTAAACCAAACTACGGCACACTCGTTTAATGAACAAAAAAACTTAATTAAGCGCGTCTTTAAGGGCAAACCAGTGCAATGTCCAAGCTGCAATCAAACCCTCAAAGTCATCTTGCCCGAGACCGCCAAAGCCGAGCAAGCCGCAGGCATTTTCTGCCCTAAGGGGTGTACTGATATCGAACTCGATATGGAAGCCGTGACGGGGATTTAATCGACAGCTTTCGCATTACCATGGGGTTAATTTCTCGCGAAAATAATGGCGATAATATCCCACTAAATTGCTGCCAATAAACAACATTTCCATTAAGACCGCCACTGGCGAGCCTACTAAGATATTGTGGACTAACCAAAAACTGGTGCCGACTATCATCAGTAGCCGCAAGTCTTTATCACGCTGACAAAATGCCGCACGGGTTTGAAATAGTGTACCGATACAACTGATCACACTCACAAGCCCGCTGAAGGTCAAGCCGCTCATCAACACCGCCGCCCCACTAAAACCCCACATGGCCTTTTTAGACGTGGTAAAAATACTGGTGAGGTAACGCACTGTGGCAATCCCCATCAATCCCGCCGCAGTCCATTGCGCTAACAAGCAAAAGTGGATTGAAATCAAGATCCCCGACATAAATAAGCAAGCGACAATGCGTTCGCGCGCTTTAAATTGAAACGATATCACGTCAAATACGATGGCAATGGCCACCAACAATTGCGACAGAGTAAAAGCATCCACAATAGGCTCCTTAAAAGTTCGGTATAGGCTTAAACGTCGCCCAACATCAAACGGATTTGCTTGAATTAGCAATCGCTAAGGAGCATGAAGGGAATCACTTTTAGGCGCATTAACTTAAGTTAATTGGCAGGAAATTTTACGACGAATCTTGTAAACGTTTACGGATACGCGACAAGCTAATGGCGGTAATACCAATATAATTAGCCAGTTGGGCATGGGTTAAGCGCTCAACCCAGAGGGGAAAATATTCGAGTAAATGTAAGTAACGCTGCTCTGGCGTATTGAGGAGTAAAAAGGCTTCTTTTTGTTCTTTATACAATAACTGCTGTTTAAGTAGCGCAAGTTGTACCTGTTGCATAAATGGCTCATTTAGCACAGCAAGTGGTATTTGCACTAACCTGCAAGCACCGACGGTTTCTAACTGATAGGGCGCAACATCCTGCTTTAGCCAGCTGCTATATAAGAAACAAAGCTCTCCTTCGAAGTAAAACTCCTTGCAACGCTCACTCCCCTCTTGGGTATAGTGGCAAGCGCGCACTATGCCATCCACCACAAAATAGGCAAATGTTTGGTACTCGCCTTGGGATAATAAGCACTCCTCGGGCTGATATGAAAACGCCCTTGCTTGGGTGAGTAGCGGCGCTAAATGCTCAGGCTCGGCCCCTAAAGCGAGCAAATATTGCCAAAGGGGTTTGATTGCCTGCTCAGTTGCCGCCTGATGAGCCGATGCAGAGTGCGCCGTCATTGCATCACCGACTTTGCCATTCACATTCGACCAAGGGCGCTTGGTGTGACGCATCCTTTAATCCTAAGGTCACCTTAAAGATGCGATTCGGTGGAATGATGCCGACGCCTTTTGGGGTGCCCGTCATCACAATGTCGCCATCTTCTAAACGAGTAAAGCGTTGCAACTCCGACAAAATGGTTTGCGGCGAATAGATCATTAAATCAATATCGCCTTCTTGGGTTAACACCCCATCAATACTTAAGCTAAATTGAAATTGCGCGCTCGGATCATCAATCGCAACAAAAGGGCTAAAAAGCGCTGCACCATCAAAGGCTTTGGCTTTTTCCCACGGTAATCCCTTGGCCTTAAGTTTGCTTTGTAGTTCCCGCTTAGTCAGATCCAGCCCCACGCCCACATGGCTAAAGCGCCCCTGCTGATACAAAAAACACAGCTCGGTTTCATAGTGCAGCGTCTCACCAAGATGCTGGGAATTTAATTGAGTACTGATGGCCGAATTAGGCTTAAAAAACACCACCATATCATCGGGGATTTCATTGCCAAGCTCATGGATATGGTCAACATAGTTACGCCCAATACAAAGGATTTTGCTGGGAGCAATAGCCTTATTTTCTAACATCACCGTTTTCATTAATGCTCCTTTAAACATCAGCGGGACAACATAATTATCCAAGCCTTCTTCGTTAAGACTTTACTCTGACAACTCTCTGCTACACTTATTTTTATACCCCAATAAAAACAAGCAACTAAGTACTTGTACTACGGCGTATTCTTCCCTTGTCCACGCGATGTTATCGCCTTATTTGGCTGACATCATAGACGAAAAGGTCGATGACTCAATGTTAACACTCAGTATCAAGCAAAAAATGCTCTTAAGCTTCAGCGCAATTGGTATCCTGCTCTTAGCTGGCAATAGCTTCTTCTACTATTCGCTCTATCAAGTTCAAATCAGTTATAGCAATATCGAGACACTCGCCATACCGGTTCAGAAGCAAAGCAATAACTTACAACTTGTGCTCGTTAAAATGTCGCGCCTTGCAACTTTAGCCCATAGCCAAAATGACACCGCAGAGCTCATGCAAAGCCAAAAAGGATTCAATGCGCTAGAGCATAAATATCAAAGTATTGAAAACGAGCTGAAACAGATGGTTAGCGACCAACCCCAGATGCAAGCATCACTGAATGAAGCTCAAAAACGCTACCAAGCCTACCAGCAACAAAGCCAAGATATGTTTAGCGCTAAGCTCGCGAACGAACAAGCAAAACAACATTATCAAACACTTTTTAATCAGTTTATTGAGGCAAAAACGCAAGCAAGTAATGCAATGATCGATTTAGAAACGATCTCATTGCCCGATAATCCGGCACTTTTGGAGGAGATAATCGGAACAGGAACCCGCATTGACGATATGCTTTACACATTAACCAACACAATGTCAGAGCTAACGCATGCTCAGGATTCTCATTCTATAAACTCGCATAAACAGGATATAGCCCTATTGCTAGGGAATCTAAGTACTAACTTTACCTTTTTAAAACAACAAGCTTCGGGGATAAATACCCTAGGATTGCTGGAGATTTTTGAGCAACAAGCCACCATATTCAATCGGTTACTTTCAACCCCAGGCGAGCTATATCTGGCACAACAGCAAGTGGTTGATAATCACACTCAAGCAGAACAGCATTTTAAAAATACGGAACAAGAATTTAATGCCAATACCCTTGCGTTAGATAAATTATTAGCCCTAGCTGACAGACGTTTTAGTCTGTTGCAAAACATTGCAAATGACGATATTCAACGCGGTCAAACATTGGCCATTGTACTAGCGGCCATGTTTGTGTTTATGGTCAGTTCAATATCCTTCTTTACCCTAAGGGCCATGTTAGTACCACTCACCTTGGCAAATAGTGCGCTAGCAAACATTGCAAGGGGAGACTTATCCAAGAGAATACCTAAACGTCACAATGATGAATTTGGGGTACTTATTGATAATATGAATACTCTTTGTGATGATCTGGCTAAATTATTAACCCATATCAGCAATGACGCCCACTCTTTAGATAATTCAGCCACACAAACACATCAGCAAGGTCAAGACATCGCTAATGCAGCTACCGCACAAATTGAGCGCATCAATGGCACGAAAGCCTTAACAGAACAAATGTTTACCAGCTCTAACCTTGTTGCAGAACAAGCCAGTAGTTCGGCAACACAAATCACCCAAGCATCGAAACATAGCCAACAAGCCCAGCTTATTGCCGCCGATAATCAAGCCAAAATAGCGGAGTTAAGCACAAAGCTAAGTGATTCTGTCGCTATCATGTCGCGCCTTAGTGCACACAGCCACAATATTGGTGGGATTCTCACCACCATTAGTAGCATTGCAGAACAAACTAACCTACTCGCCCTCAATGCCGCCATCGAAGCCGCAAGGGCTGGCGAACATGGTCGAGGTTTTGCGGTCGTTGCCGATGAAGTACGCTCATTAGCCTCAAGGACACAAGCCTCAACCGCCGAAATCCAACAGATGATCTTAGCGTTACAGCAGGAAACTACCACGGCCTCAACGGCCATAAGCTCAGGGCAAACACAAGCCAACGACTGTGTGGAGCAAAGTAAAACACTCCACCATGCCATAGCACAGATTGAAGTCACACTCAGTGCCATTAATGAGATGAGTTTACAAATTACCCAAGCTGCCCACCAACAACTCGATTACAGCCGACATATTGAGTCCAGTATGGGAGAAGTCGCCTTCGCGGCAGATCAAAATGCCCATGAGGCAATGGATATGGCAAAACGCAGTGACCAAGTGACTCAATTAGCCCACTCGCTCACCCGCTCTGTCGAACGCTTTACACTGTAGCAATAAGTGCATTGATACTTATATGGCTAAATGTATCAGAGCCGAGATAACCACATAAAAACAACAGCCATCAGTAAACTGATGGCTGCTTTTTTAGCAAATACTGGCAGAATAACAGCCTAAGCATATTCCATTAAAAACTCATCGAGTTGCTCGTTAGCAATTTCGATCTCATCGCCTTCGAACTGCGCAATATGAAACATGCCCTCGCCTTCATTCGTCACAGGAATATTACTGATCCCGATGATAATGCCATCCGTTGGCGCGCGGATCGCCACACTATCACCGCCATGCGGACTGACAATATGGGCAATAATATAGCCCTTATTAACCCGTTGACCGAGTTTGAGCTTCATATTGACTAAGCCATCGGACTCACTGCGGATCCAATAGCTGCGTATCGCACTGACACTCGCAATCTTGTTACTGACTCGCCCCTTGAGCATACCAAGGCTACGCATCACATTGAGCACGCCCTTAAGACCCGACTTAATTGCAAGCTCACTAAAGCGCAGCGCCTCGCCCGCCTCATACAAAATACAGGGAATGCCCTGCTGATTCGCATAGCCGCGCATCGACACGCTACGCGCCTTAGAGTGCATAATAAGCGGTGCGCCAAAGGCATTCGCCATGGCTAACATAGTTTCATCACCGGTATCGCAACGGATTTGCGGTAAGTTATCTCTATGGATAGCCCCCGTATGCAAATCAATCACATGGGTTGCATGGACTAATAACTGAGTAGCAAACAGGTTGGCTAACCGGCTTGCCAACGCCCCTTTACTGGAGCCTGGGAAGCAACGGTTGAGATCGCGCCTATCGGGTAAATAACGGGATTGTTGAATAAAACCAAACACATTGACTATGGGCACCACAATCAGAGTACCGGCTAAATTTTTAGGGTTAACCCGTCCAAGTAACCGCCGACAGATCTCAATACCATTGAGCTCATCGCCATGGATAGCAGCACAGACTAAGAGTGTCGGCCCAGGTTTGAGGCCGTGAAAGACTTCGACATGAATATCGAGTTGGGTATCGGTATAAAGCTTGGCAGCGGGTAATTTAATCCCCATTTGCGTACCCGCAATGACTCGTTTGCCTTCAATCTCAAACGCTTCGCGTTTTTTAACCATGGTCACTCCCTGATATGCATTGCGCTGTATGTGATAACTCTAGTATTAAGCCTTAACACGCCCAAGCTATTATTCGCCTTCAAACTGGGTTAACCAGTGTTTTAAAATTTGCTGCAATGCCACACGCTCAGCAGTCTGGACCCCCGATAATAGCGCGCTCTGACATTGGATATGTTTGGGGAGCGCAGCCTCAATCAGTGCTTTACCTGCCGAAGTGAGGGAAACATGCACGGCACGGCGATCTTCCTTACAGTGCTCACGGGCAATCAAGCCTTTATTTTCCAGTCGGTCTAAACGACTGGTCATGGCGCCTGAACTTAACATCATGCTTTGATACAGCTGCGAAGGCGATAAAGTATAAGGCTTACCTGAGCGTCTGAGTGTCGCGAGCACATCAAACTCCCCCTGACCTAAGCCAAATTCGCCGTGGCATAAGGCGATAGCGTTTTCCATATATTTGGTCAGCCTTGCGATGCGCCCTAACACCGCCATTGGGACTAAATCCTCTGTCACCCCTTCAGCCCGCCACTGGCCGAGGATTTTATCTAATCCATCTTCAACTGAAGCCGACATTTGCTTTGCGTCGAGTAGTTGCGAGTCGTTTGCCATAGGTTTATCTCTATATAAAGATTCTTCACATGCTAACCATTTTATCGCCTAATTTAATGATTTGTATATGTGGCTACTTTTAGTGGGTAGATAAGAGTAAATTCTGCATAAAAAAACCGCCCAATTGATACAAATTGGGCGGTTTTACGTTTAAGCAAGTTTAAGCGAAATGACTTAAGACTTTTTCACAAAACAGGTCAGGATCACAATGCGAGTACCATTCACACGACCTTCGATATGCTCTGGATTGTTGGTCAACGAAATATTGCGTACTGCGGTGCCACGTTTTGCCACAAAGCTGGTACCTTTGACGTTAAGATCTTTAATGATGACCACGGTATCGCCGGCGTTAAGCACGGCACCGTTGCTGTCTAAAGTCGGTGGCGTATCATCACTGGAGGCAGCGGCTTCGGCATCACCCCAAGCGCGTAAATCATCTTCAAGATACAACATATCGAGCAGATCCTGCGCCCAGCTTTCACCGCTTAAGCGTTTCAGCATGCGATATGACATCACTTGAACCGCAGGGACTTGGCTCCACATGCTGTCGTTCAGACAACGCCAGTGGTTCATGTCCATAGTATCCGGCGCTGCAATTTGGCTGCTGCAATTTTCACAAATCATAATCTCGTTTTCATGACCATCGGAAGCCGGTAAGTCATAAATAGAGAGTTCGACGTCACTTGCGCAGAGTTCACATTTGCCGCCACAGCGAGTTAGCAATTCATTTTCAGTCATTTTTTCTGTCTATATGCGTAATAAAACGCGGATTATGCCATAAATTGGCTTTTCACGGCAGGGGGGAAGGCAAGATAACCCTATTTTTTATATGAGTTATCTATTTCTTCACCCTTAGAATTGCCATTTAATCCTTAAAATTCATAAGCTAAACTGAGTCTGACATCTCGCCCCGGCGCGGGGATACCATCCGACAGAAACGGCGTCACCTGCTGATTTGTGAGATTTTTTGCCATTAAACGCACGCTGAGCCCTTTCAGTGTTTCTTGAGGCTCGTAGGCTAAATATATATTTTGTAAGAAGTAATTCTCACTTGGGGACTCTGCATTAAAAATATCACCTTCAGGCACATTATCCTGTGCATCATACCAAGTCCCCTGCCAAGCAACTGAAATGTCATCGGTAATATACATACCCACACGCAGGCGAATATCCAGCGGCGCGATATTCGCAAGGTATTCATCCTCGCCTTGGCTGTCTCTGAGCGATCCCTGATGCTCGCCCTGTAACCAAGAAACGGCTAAGTCACTGAAGAAATCCTGATAACGGTATTGGGACTCGAGATCGGCGCCGTAGATCTCATAGCCGTCAAGATTGGTATAACCACTTTGAATCGCTTGATTTGGGTCGGACTTTGCACCGCGGCGCTGAGCAATATCGTCCCGTCCCAAGTTGGCAAAGAGGGTCACTTGGGTTGAAAGCGTATCTTGGGCGGCAAAAAGACTCGTTTGCTGCGTCATTAAGCCCAGTTTAAAGGCGTGCAGACGCTCCACATCGATATCTCGACTCGTGCCAGTAATGCTCGCCTTGGCGTATTGCACTGCATAGATTTCATCGACCACTGGCGCCTGTAAGCTGTAGGCGTAATCGAAATTCACTCGAGTATTCGCTGTTAACTGGTAGTCGATACCCAATCGCGGTGAAAAGCCCGAATGGTGAGTCGAACTGTAGTCGTGCCCTGCCTCGATATCGTTGTAATCGGGGGCAATGTTGGGGCGACCAATGCTGTAGATAAAGTCATATCGTAGCGAAGGAGTGATGGTCAGCTCATCCGTCACACTAATCGCATCGCGCAAATAGACTGCATAGGTATCCTGACGCCCTTCGGGCTGATAGTAAGGAGTGTACCAACCGTAGTTTTTCTCGGGATTTTTCTCATAACTTTTGTTAAAGACCATTGAATCCCTATCGAGACTGCGGAACTGCAATCCAGTGGTGATTTCATGATTACCAACAATACTTAAGTTGTTGATGTCAATGTAGTCACGCTTGTAATCCAACCAAGATTCATGGCCGAAGTTGCCGACGGAGACTGTCATCTTTTCCCACGCGATTGGCGGCCTGATCCAATGGCGTGCATTGGCAGAATGGGAAACCACAATTTGGGTATCAATTAAAGGATTACTTGGGGAATAGCGATAATTCGCCGACCAGGTATTGTCTTCATAGGTGTTGTAGGCCGTGGTGGCATAGAGCGCCAGTTCATAGGAGCCATATTTACGGATGTTATAATCAGAAATCGCGGGCATAGGACCGCGGCGATTGGCCCAAGGCTTTCGGCCTTCGTCGAGATAATGGGTCAGGCTCAACATGAGTTGATGGTCACCTTGCTCATAATCCAGTTTGCCAAGGTAATTATTTTGCTCATAACCTGAGTATTCAAATGCTTCACCATTGGCGAGCGTCACATCCCCCGCATCGCGGCGGGTGACATGCAATAAACCTGAAAGTTGTTGATTCGCTCGTCCATAAACCGTTCCCGTGTAGCTTTTGGCGTCGTTATTACTGGCGTAACTGGCTTTGACTCGGGCGCCAAGGTTTTGATTGTAATTTAAAAAATCATCAGCAGATTTAGTCACAACATACATGGAGCCGCCAAAGCCGCCGTTACCTGAGCGGACATCGTGGGCCCCTTTAATCACTTCGACTCGCTTGATTAAATCGGGATCTAAGAAGAACGACCCATAGCGATACTGCTCAAATCCCACGGGGGCGTTATCGACATAAATGTTGAAATCTTCGGTTTCGCCAAATCCCCATACGTTAATGCGCTCGCCGCCACTGCGAGTACCACCATCAACATGGGCACCGGCCATATCATCGATAACTTCAGCAAATGTGGTCGCTTGCATCTCTTCAATTTGCTCCATCGAGATGATCGCCTCGCCCGGCTTAGTCATAGTGGTCGCTCGGCGGTATTGCTGGCCATGTACTTGTAATATCTCAATTGGCTCGACCTTAGGCGCTCCTAATACTTCCTTGGCATTGAGTGGCAACGCGGGCAATACGCTTAAGCCCAAACAGCCCATGATTGCTTTTGATATCGTGCTCTTAGGTTGATATCCCATCTCCCCATCCCCTGTTACATAGTGTAAAAAATAGGGCGGCATTATAGGCATCAACGTCAAAGATGAGAATAATTCTCACCTGGCTTTACATGTAAATCACAACCTGATGGTAACTGCAGGGAAATACTCGAAGAATTTGCAATATCCACACACATTTGTTCAACTCGCACTAACCTGTTTTGACTAACAGTCGGAATCTCAGTCTCAAGCACCTCAAAGGTTTTATGGATATGACTAAGCTCACCGCACAACCTCGAACCGAGTTGGCATTTACCGCTGCCAGCTTAGATTTTCTCAAACGGCTTTCGCTCAATAATTCCCGCGACTGGTTTAAAGCTCATCAGGATGAATATGAAGATAACGTCAGAACGCCCGCACTGCGTTTTATCGAACAAATTCAGCCTCATATAATTGCGATTTCACCAAGATTGACCGCGGTAGCCAAAAAAGTCGGTGGCAGCTTAATGCGCCCGCAGCGCGATAGCCGTTTTAGCAACGATAAGACACCCTACAAGACCAATGTGGGGATCCAGTTTCGGCATTTTCAGGGTAAAGATGTGCATGCACCAGGGCTGTATTTACACATTGCCGAGGATGGATGTTTTATTGCCGCGGGTATTTGGCACCCCGAGTCGAAGGCGCTCAATGCGATTCGGACTTGTATTGATGAAAATCCCAATGGCTACAAAAAAGCGCTGCAAACCTTAATAGACCATGGATTTGTGATGGATGGTGATAGTTTGACGCGCCCGCCAAAGGGATTCGATAAGCATCACTCCATGCTAACCGAGCTCAAACGTAAGGACTTTATCGCGCTAAAACCCATTCCCTTTGAACGGCTCTGCCAAGCCGATGCCACCCGCTACTGCGCCGAACAATTCGCCCACTGTAGCCAATTAATGGCCTACTTGTGCTTTGCCCTCGAGTTGGACTTTTAGTTTTTGCATAAGTTTTGCGGTTCACGAGGCCAAGCATTGACTTGGTCTCATACTTATCGGTTTAATCTACGCCCTATTTCACATCGACGGGCTTAAGTGGCGTCAACGCGAGACTCTTAAGGTATTCGCTTAATACCGTAAATGCGTTATCCAACAGGGCGTATTCCTTCGCCTTGCCTAACACTCTAATCCCTTGTAATTGAAGCACTAAAAAAGCCGCTAGCGACTCAGGCTGAACCGATTGAGATAACTCACCCTGTCGCTGACTGTAGCGTAATACACCGGTGAAGTGAGTCTGCAACTGGGCAAATAAGCGCTGGCACTCTTGCTGCACGCAGTCATCATCGAGACATTTTTCTAATACTGCATTCTGCATAAAGCAGCCATACTCTTGCTCGCGCTGCAAGGCCACAAATCGCGCTAAATAGGTCAAGATCTCATTTAATCCCGCCTGTGCATGCAGGATTTTCTCCTTCGCCCCAAAGGAATAATGGTCGAGATAAAAACGTAAACATTCACGATATAAACTCTGTTTATCACCAAAACTGTTATACAAGCTGAAGCGATTAATCCCTAAGTGTTCGACCAGATCGGCAATCGATGTCTCGGCAAATCCCTTACGCCAAAACAGCTCCATCGCCTGAATGAGCTTTTCTTGTCTATCAAAATTACAACTGCGTGCCATGGTTCAAACCTACATTGATGCCTGCATTAAACGGAGTGCTATATGGCAAAAACATTCTTGACTGACCGTTTAGATATGGCGTAAATTTTATCCTAACCGATCGTTCCGTTAAAGCTCTATTTAGCCAAACTTAAAGATTAACAGAAGGAAAGAGCATGAAGCTTTATGAATTAGCCCCTACGCCAAGCGCAAGACGCGTGAGTATTTTCCTCGCCGAAAAAGGCATCGATATCCCACGTGTGAATGTTGATATTCGCGGCGGTGAAAACCTCAGCCCTGAATTTAAAGCCAAAAGCTTAAACGGCCGTATTCCCCTGCTTGAACTCGATGATGGTAGCTATCTGTGTGAATCCGTGGCTATTTGCCGCTACTTAGAAGAAATCCATCCCAGTGAAACGTCACTATCACTATTTGGTAACAGCCCGCTAGAGCGTGCCAAAGTAGAAATGTGGCAACGTATCATTGAATTACAAGGTCTGATGGTCGGCTTTCAAGCCTTTAGAAACCTAACGGGTATCTATAAAGATAGAGAAAATTGCGTCGAAGCCTGGGGCGCAGAATCACGCCAACGGGTCATTGACTTCCTGCCGACCTTAGACCAACAATTAGCCAAATCAAGCTATGTTGCGGGCGATAACTTTACGATTGCCGACATTTCTGCATACGTTTTTATTAGCTTTATTAAAAACTTAGATATTCTGGTGGATGACACCCTGCCCCATATTCAGGCATGGTTTGCGACAGTGGCCCAGCGCCCCGCGATAGTGTCGCTTACCCCAAAAAACTAGCAGCGATGCCCGTTGGGCACCCAAGTTAAGCATTAACCAGTTAAGACTTAAGGGATGACTATGATTGATTTATATACCGCCGCGACCCCGAACGGCTTTAAAATTTCCATCGCGCTTGAAGAAATGAGTCTCGACTATCGAGTGCATAAATTAGATTTCAATACCAACGAACAGAAGCAGCCTGAGTTTCTCGCCATTAACCCTAATGGCCGTATTCCAGCCATTATCGACCGAGATAACGAGGACTTTGTGGTGTTCGAGTCCGGCGCAATTCTTCTGTATCTGGCGGAAAAAACCGGTAAGTTTTTGCCTGCCGATCCTAAAAAACGCTCGCAGGTCATTCAGTGGCTCATGTTCCAAATGAGCGGTGTTGGCCCGATGATGGGTCAAGCTAACGTGTTTTACCGTTACTTCCCCGAAAAAATCCCCGCGGCCATTGAACGTTATCAAAAAGAAGGCCGACGTTTGTTTGAAGTAATGAACACCCAGTTAGCCAAGCATCAGTATCTGGCCGGTGATGAGTACACCATTGCCGATATCGCGACTTGGCCATGGGTGCGCATCCATGAATGGAGCGGCATCAACATGGAAGGACTCACTCACTTACAACGTTGGTTAGATGAGTTAGCCCTGCGCCCCGCCTGTCAAAAAGGCATAGTGACACCTCCGCCCTCAGTATTGAGTGATGAAGAGCGTGCTAAGCAAATCCAGAAGATGGTGACTAAGTAAGTCATCCTTTCCTCACGCGCGCATTCGTTTTTCCCATCAAGCCCCAACTCAGCATTGGGGCTTTTTTACTGCTAGCGATACGTAAAACTGCTACACTCTGCGCCACTTATTGATTTGCTTGGCCATATTCATCCCATCGGATGGATGTCACTCGGCCGAGCCACTTTTCAGGCTAACTTTATGGGCAATCCAAACGGCTTATCATCTACCACTATTCACTCTGCATTTAATATCGAACCGCAAACGCCCGCACAAAAACGCGCGATGAGCTATGCCAATACCATTAAGTTATTGTTCGATGAGATTTTAAATACCAAGCAACCCGCCGACCGAGTGCTCGCGAACTACTTTAGGGAACATAAAAAGCACGGCTCGAAGGATCGCAAAGTCATCCGCGAATCCTTATTTAGCCTGTTCCGTTGGTGGGGCTGGTTTAAAGCCACGGCCGATCATCAACAGGCGCCACAATTTTTTGCCATGCTCAGCGCGAGCGCCCTAATCGAAGCCCATCCATGGCAAGATATCGCCCAAGCCTGGCATGAGCTCGCCCAATCGCCAGCTGATTATCAACAGCTTCAATCCCTTAGCGTTAATAGCTTAACGGATAAATTGGCACTGGTACGGCGCCAATTTCCCGAAGTGTCCTTCGAATTCGCGGATTTATTGCCTGAATGGTTTTGGCAGGTCTGCCCAATTGCTCCAGAGCTGCGCCCAAATCTCATCGAAGCCATGTCTAGCCGGCCACCGATTTGGGGACGTGCACAGGGAATCAACAGCCAAACAGCTGTTAAGCAACTACAAGCGCTTGAGATTGATGCGAGTCTCAGCCCCTATTTTGAAGATGCCATAAACCTTGGCACTAAGAGCATGAATCTCAATGAAATATCACTCTATAAAGAGGGCAAAATTGAGATCCAGGATTTAGCCTCGCAAGTGATAGGTCAAATTTGTGCACCAGAGCCTTGGCAACACTGGTGGGATGCCTGCAGCGGCGCAGGCGGAAAAACCCTGCAATTGCGTTCACTGATGCAAACTGCCGCAGCTAAGCAGCACAGTCCGTTTGTAGGCTCAATTGTGTCGTCGGATATTCGCGCCCACGCCTTAGAAGAACTCAGTAAACGCGCCCAACGGGCAAAGTTTGACGGCATCAGCATTGCTCGCTGGCGCAGTGATGCACTGCCGGTCGACGCCAACCATTTTGACGGGGTATTAGTCGACGCACCCTGTAGCTGCACGGGCACGTGGCGCCGTAACCCAGATATGCGCTGGCTCGACAGCCTCGATGCCGTCACAGATAAAGCAGCACTGCAACTGGATATCTTAAGCCGCAGCAGTAAGGCGGTAAAACGGGGCGGAAGCTTAGTCTACGCCACTTGCTCACTGTCACCGGTTGAAAATGAGCAAGTAGTTTCCGCCTTTTTACAACAACATCCCGAGTTCAGCCTAGTGCCGATCCGCCACCCCTTTACAGGCGAACAAACAGAAATGTTGACCGTGTGGCCCTTCGAAGCCAACACAGATGGAATGTTTGTGGCGCGTATGCAGCGCAATCTCTAGGGCGTGTTGACGTTTCAGGGTTGTTTTTGCAGCAATTTGGCTGGATTTTATGCAAGGCAAAGTCCGTGCAGTGTAGTTATTCTACATAAACGGACGATAACGCAGCAGAAACGCCAGCCAAATGCTGCCCGAAGGGTTCGTCTGGCAAACCCTTGCTCTTACTTTCAGTCATAAGAGCCGCTCATCATTTGAGTAGAATGACTACACATCATTCCTCGTTTCGCGAGCACGTGCTTGCCAGAACGAACAAAATCTAATCTCGAAACGTCAACACGCCCTAGCACTAACTCCTTATTTTTTATAAGAACTTGGCACTCTTTCTCTGAGTGCCATTCTTTTTGCCTCCGCACAATATCAATGCGCTTTTTATCTATTCATTTAATAATCATCAAGATAAACCCTAGAGTGCGGGCTAAAATCGCCAATGCAATTCCATCGAGACGTATCCCCCCTTCTTGGACAAAACTTTTCACCATCAGTGATTAAATATTTCGCTTTAGCTTAATCTCGCCTTTGGGTAAAAAGATCGAGTGCTGAGAATGGCACAGGTATTTTTGGAATTTTGACCATGTCACACTCCTATGAATTTGACGACGATGATGCGCCATGGGGCGAAAACGTCAAAGGTAAGCAAAAAAACAAACGCGTAAAACAACGTCGCAGGGATACTAAGCGCCGTTATTCTGATGATGCAGAGGTGGATTTCTATCAGCATAAATCGAAGTAACTGAACTACGACCCGTTTGCCTTAGCAAATTCGAGCTTTATAAGCAGTCAAATCCCAGCAAGTTGGAGTTAATCCAACTTGCTAGTTAATCTAAGTTTTTCCCTCTATTCATCTTTTAATTCAATTGTAAAATCAATAGGCTAATTGACCTATTTACCCTATGCTCTTTAGGGTTTACTCATGCTTTTTTGTCGACAAAAACTACCTTACACATCTTTACGGGTTTAAAGGATGATCCCATGGAAAAACAACGCCCCGATTTTATCTATCCCCCAGGCAGTATGTTAATGCACTCCCCCTTAGTATTGAATAAAGCCGATATGTACGGTTTTTTTCTCAAGGGAAAACTTGCCAACCTACAGCGCTCTATCGATAAAACGCTCAACCAAGTGGCCGGAAGTGCCATGTACTTTAAAGTGCTATCGCCCTACGTACTGACAACTTTTACTCAAATCGAGAAAGCCTATTCAGAAGACCCAACCGACAGGGCTAAAGGTTGGATCCAAGAAACCGACATCATCACTTGGGTCATGGTCGGTCGCCAAGACAATAGCAACAGCACAGCCATCAGTCATGTGTATTTTCAGCCACTGCATATTTGGGTGAATGATGCGATGGCCCTGATCAATGGCCGTGAGTTATTCGGTTATCCCAAGTATTTGTGTGAATACACTATGCCCGCGGTCGGAGAGCCATTAACCCGTCTATCCTTGGCCACAAAGAGCTTCTTACACTTTAGCCCTGACACTGAGCTTGCCATGCACCCGCTGATTGAGGTGAATTGCAATGCCAAGCCTGAGGCGCAGCTCACCACGCTAGAAGCCATAGCCCAAACCTGGCAACTCTTTAAAGAACAAACGGATTTTATTCCAGAGCTGGATAAGCTAGGTGAGGAGCAACTGTTTCATTTGCTGTTTAAGCCCGCTATCGACCAAGTGTTTTTAAAGCAGTTTCCGGACGCTTCAGGCCAAAAAGCGGTTTATCAGGCGATTACTGCATCGCCCGCTAAGGTCAACAAAGTGCACAGTGTTGCCCTGTTAGAAAATGACTTTGTCGCCACCATTTTTGATAACGCCAGCTTCCCACTCAAAGAAACCCTAGGCGTCGAGGTTGGCGAGCAGCATGTATTACTGCCCTACCATGTGAACTTTGACTTTGAAGTACCGCCGGGCGAAGTGCTGGTCGATAACTCTGAAATCAAAAAACAAAAAATTGCCATTCTCGGCGGAGGTGTCGCCGCCATGACCGCCGCCTGTTATCTCACCGACAGACCCGGTTGGCAGAACCAATATGAAATTGATGTCTATCAATTAGGCTGGCGAATCGGCGGCAAGGGCGCAAGTGGCCGCAATGCCGCGATGGGGCAGCGGATTGAAGAGCATGGCCTCCATATCTGGTTTGGTTTTTATCAAAATGCCTGCGCCTTGATGCGTAAAGCCTATGAAGAATTAAACCGCCCGCCCGAAGCACCGCTGGCCACCTTCTTCGATGCCTTTAAACCCCATAATTTTATTGTGCTACAGGAAGAAATTAATGGTCGCTCCGTTTGCTGGCCGATTACCTTTCCGACACTGCCAGGGATCCCTGGGGATGGCACCGAAACTTTAACCTTCTGGAAGGTAGTTAAGGCCGCCTTTGCTTGGATAAAAGAATGGCTAAAGGACATGGACTCCCTGCTGGAGGCCGATGAAAAAGCCATGGCGACACCGAAAAACTGGCTCGATACCAGCTGGTTTGAACGACTTAAGGATAAGTTAGAGGATTCGGTAGAAGATGCGATGGAATCCCTCGACGCCCTGGGTGACAAGCTAGAATGCCATTTTAATCAAATGATTGGCCGCGAATGCGATGAGCATGTCCACAGCGAGAGTGACGATGGTTTGGTCGAGTCCGCCGTCGATGCCCTGCACCAAAGGCTGGTTAAACGCTTTAGCGACCATTTAGACACTAACGATGATTTGCGTCATCTGTATATCGCCGTCGATTTAGGCTTAACCATCTTAAAAGGGATGTTTGTCGACGATGTGTTTGAAAAGGGCTTCGATGCCATCAACGACTACGATTACCGCGAATGGTTAATCAAACACGGTGCAAGTCAAAAATACACGGTCGACAGCGCGCCAGTACGCGGTTTTTATGATCTGGTGTTTGCCTACGAAAAAGGCAATTTTGACAAACCGAATGTCGAAGCAGGCACCATTATCCGCTCTATGCTGCGTATCGCACTGTGTTATCAAGGCGGGATTATGTGGAAAATGCAAGCTGGCATGGGAGATGTGGTCTTTACCCCCTACTATGAAGTGTTGAAACGGCGCGGGGTTAATTTCCACTTTTTCAATCGTGTCGATAATTTAGAATGTCGCAATAACAGCATTCAAGCGATTGAAATCACTGAGCAAGTTGCTCTGGCACCTTCGGTCAAAGAATATAATCCACTCGTGGATGTGAAAGGCTTAGCCTGCTGGCCAAGTACCCCCAATTACGATCAGCTCGAGCCTGAGCAAGCCGCATTGCTAAAAGCCCATGATATTAATCTTGAGCACTTCTGGAGCGATTGGGACAATCTATACGAGGCGCAATTTGGTCAGGCGCTTCCGAAAAAACGTCTGCAAAAAGGCGTGGACTTCGACAAAGTGATTTTTGGTCTGTCACTAGGTTCGGTCCCCCATGTCGCTAGCGAAGTCATGGCGCAGAGTCCGGCGCTCAAAACCTGTGTAGATAAAGTGCAGACCGTCGCGACCCAAGCCTATCAACTTTGGATGAATCAAGATCTTAATGGTATTGGCTGGCCCAATTATTCTGAGAATGGCGAGCAGCCTGTCTTATCAGGCTTTACCGAGCCCTTCGATACATGGGCATCAATGGATCAATTGCTCGATAAAGAAGACTGGCGCGGCCTTGAGCCCCAAAATGCCAGTTATTTCTGCTCGGCGTTGCCCGTGGATGCCTATCCACCACGTACGGATATCGGTTTCCAACAGCGCAAAACCGCCGAAGCCAAGGCTGGCGCCATCAATCAGCTCAATACGGAAATTCATAAGCTGTGGCAACATGTTGGCGATAGTTTCCCCTGGGAATGGTTGCACGATGAACAAAACCGCCAAGGCGAAGCGCGATTCGATAGCCAATATTGGCGCGCCAATGTGGATCCTTCGGAACGTTATGTGTTGTCGGTTAAAGGCAGCTCACAATATCGGATCACTACCGATGGTACGGGTATCGACAATCTGTATATGACGGGAGATTGGATTAAAACCGGCCTCAATGCCGGTTGTGTCGAGGCCGCCACCATGGCGGGGATGCATACCGCTAAAGCCATCTGCGGTCATCCGGCCATTATCAAAGGCGAAAAAGACTTCGCCTAAATGCCAAAGGGCTGCATTGTGCAGCCCTTTCTATTTGTTTTATAAGTTGTTCTCAAGCTTAAAAGGAAGCGATCTCACCCACGCGGCTATCGGCATATTCCTGACGCCGTTTTTCCATCCTAGACTGATACAAACTACTATCTGCACAGCGCAGCCACTCATGGGGTTCAGCTACGTCGGTATTCATCGCGATGCCAAAACTAAAATGACAATCCTTTAAGCCTTCAGCGGCGACTTGCGCAGTTAATTCTCGCAAACTATTCACTAAATTTGTCACGCTACTCGCAGGCAGAATAACGACAAACTCATCGCCACTAATACGGTAGATTTTGAGTTGAGCAATATTGGTCGCTTGCAAAAACTGCACAAGTCTTTGTAGTAAACGATCCCCTTCTTGATGTCCCAAGGTATCATTTACCATCTTGAGATTGTCGACATTGAGCAGCACCAACGCCATAGGGTTAACCACCTTATTGGAAAAGGCCAATTGAGAATTCATAAACTCATCAAAGGCATAACGGTTACCGACTCGCGTTAAGCCATCAAGCCTTGCTTTTTCCCAAGCGATCCCTAACTCTTCGATATGCGCCTTACGTTCTTCAGAAAGGAGTTTAAGTTTATTGGCCAAGGCAAGAGATAGCAGTAAGGCATCTACAGTGCCGCCGAGCAAAGTAGCAAATTCAGCATGCTCAATAAAATCAGGAGTAATCCCCATATTGCCCGGTAAAATAATCACCGCAGGCAACAGCAAACAACTAAAGGCCATGATGAAATAGCGCGCTGGGGCAAAGCCTTTCATCAAACACACATTGCCACAGGTGATCGCCAACGCAATCCACAACATAATGAGTACAGAGGCAATAATCGCGGTATAGGACAATAACCAAATACTGGTAGGCAAGGCTAAAACACAAGCAGCTAATAAGTACTGGCTCAGTCGCCACAATCGGGGCGAATAGCTAGGCAACTGTAAAAAGTGCTTGTAGAACATAATATTAAATATCGGCAAACTGATAAAACACAGATGATGTAGTTCTAGTTGATGATAGTTAAACAAGTGAGCAGGTAAATGGAATGTTAATGCCCAACCACCAAAATAGGCCAATACATAAAGGCCATAATATAAGAAGGCCTTATCAAAAATAGATATATAAATCAGTAAATTATATAAGGCGATAAACAGTAATCCCCCTAAACAAATCAGTATCGCCATGGCCACACGGTCGTTGGTTAACTGATGCACCTCTTCTGACGTTAAAGCCAGCTCTGGGGCGGAGGAATAATAGCGGCTACTCAGTCGAGTCACCAACCAATAATCAATCCCAATATTCAGTTGAACCTTCCGACCGTAATCGAATAAAAATTCATAGGGTGCATAGTAACCACTGTGGGCCGTTTGCACAGAGCCATCACTACCAAGTAACCAATAGTCGACCGATTCAACAATAGAATTACTGGCATCGACTACCCAACGAGTTTGACGGCTATTAACCATCACAGGAGACACCATCCAATAGTCGCCACCAGCCAGACTCACAGAGCTAGCTTCTTTGAGTAGGCTCATCCATTGAGTTACCTCATTAAAATCGGCAGGCGGGAGCTGCTTATCTTCTGCATGGAATAAATAAGGGGAGTCCAACGCAATTTCAGCGCTAAGGGCAAATGGACTAAATGTCCAAAACAGCAACAAAAAGCACCAGAAATTATGCACGTTAGTTTTACTCATTGGTATCTTGGTTTATATACCCGCGTTTAGTTCGACGCAGAAAATCAATTTAGAGTGTTAACTTTATGACTACATTTTATTTTTTACAATTGATTAGACTAAATTAGTCGGCAATTGGATGCCTTATGATGATATTTTAGTCGTTAACTTATAGAACCACACTTTAGCCTCAATATCAGTCGTTAACATGGATACCTATGGCACCTTTATTGATGATTTTAGCGGCACAATTGTTGATAGCCAGCGGTAACCTATTGGTTAAGTTGCTTGAAACTAATGCGCCAGTGTTTCAACTTGTACTTTACCGGCAATTATTTGCCACACTTTTGGTACTGCCCTTTGTCTGGCGTTTACAGGGCAATCTCAAGTTAAGTCCCTTTTACAAAGTGCACTTAAGCCGAGCGCTATTAATTGGTTTAGGCAATGCTATCTTTATGCTAGCTGTATTGCATCTGCCACTCGCAACAGTCACCGCAGTCATTTATACCTCGCCATTATTACTGCTGTTATTGTCCGCGTTCATTTTACATGAGCGCATAGGCTATCGCCGAACAGTAGCAGGCATCATTGGTTTTACAGGCATATTACTGATAAGCCAACCAACCGAATTTAATCTCTACATTGGCTTAGCCTTTTTTGGGGCCATGACTTCGGCAACAAACAGCTTGATTTTGAAGGCATACTCAACCCATGAGCATCCCTTTTCAACACTCTTTTGGTCTAATGCCTTTGCGATGGTTTTTCTGATACCGGCAACTTGGTACGAGGGCGCAGATTTTAATCTCCCCGTCGCTCAAGTCGGCTTAACCTTAGGCGTGTTTTATATCGGCATGACCTACCTGATTATCCATGCCTATCGACGAGCAGATGCGAGCCAAATGGCACCAGTGGAATACACAGGCCTTATTTTTGCCGCATTGTTAGGTTGGTGGTTTTTGGATGAGCACTTAAGCATTGTGGTGTGTATTGGCATAGGACTTGTGCTCTTCTCCTCCATCCTGCCAAGCTACAGCGAGCTCAAAGCCAAATGGAAAAGCCGGCAAAGGTAACCTTGGCCGGCTTTAAATTCGAGGCGACACATTTAGGTCGCCAATTTACTGGTTCGATTAGAAGCGGAATTTACCGCCGATGTACGCACCATCTTCAAAGGTAAAATCACGGGCATTATCGTATTCAAAAGCAATTTTACGATAACCAACGTACAGCGCCATATTCGGGTTGATGTTGTATTGCACTTTAGAATCCAATTCATACTGACCATCGACATTACCGAAAGACAATACCGATGGCGCGTAGTAAGCGGCAGCATGTATAGAAATATTTGGTCCTAAGGCTAACGCATAACGACCACCGACAGACACAGTACTGCCATTTGGCGCATTGTCTGCCCATAACTGGCTTAACTTAGCGCCCACTTCAAAATGATGCACTCCCGCATCGTGGGTCATGTGCATTGCACCTTGAGCAATATGACCGCTATCGTCCGAATAAATATATCCTAATACTGCATTAGTATCTTTATTCACTTGCAGCTCTAACTCAGTAGAAACCACATCGTTGTTTAAGCCAAGATTAAATTCTGACGCATTCACTTGCAGCGCAGCTGCACTCAATAATAAGACACTTGCTACTCTGAATTTAGCCATAAAAACACCTCAATAATGACTGTGGGTAATAGCGCGGATCATACCGAATAAAAAAAGAAAATCTGCATATTTAGGATTTTGGTGCCGATATTTTTGAATTTAAAACCAAATAAAAACCTGCACCAAACATCATCAAAACCTAAATAAAACAATTTTTACACATTAAGGTGCTGGTATACGATTTCCCACTAAGGTTTGCATCGTTCCTTCAATATCAATCTCATCACACAAGGTTAAGTAATACCAACCCACGGTATTCCCTGTTCCTCGAATACTTAAATAGTTACGCCAAAAGTGAAATCCGGCCTTGAGTAAATTCACTCTGCTGGCGTTGTTTTCATCTCGAATAGTGGCAAATAACAGGGCGATTCCCAGTGCTTTAGCCACTTCAATCCGCATAAGGGTAAGCCCTTGGGCGATGCCTCGGCGGCGATATAAAGGCGAGACTACCAGATAACCGAGTTCCCCCACTGGACCAGAACCGGCCTTAATCGCTGCGCAGCCGACTATCTCGCCTTCGAGAGTCTTCGCCAATATCACTGCGCGGGACAGAGCAAAAGCCTGATGGTCGAGGGGATGCGCGTTGTCATCCCGCAGGTCAATTAATGCCGCCGCAGCCGCTAATTCGGCCGCGTTTTGACAAAGAACAAATTGAATATCGTTTTGATTCATACAAATGAGTTAAACAACCAAATCCACTTAAAGATAGAGTATCGTCGCCATACCGAGGAAAGTGAAAAAGCCCACCACATCGGTCACAGTGGTTAAAATCACCGAGCCAGAGAGCGCCGCATCTTGGTTAAATCGCTGCAAGACCATAGGCACGATCACCCCAGCTAAAGCCGCGACCGCCATATTGATTAAAATCGCACAACCTATCACTATGCCTATGGTGCTGTCGGCAAACCACCAGCCCGCCACCAATCCAATAACAATCGCCCACAGAGTGCCATTGACTAAACCAATCCCTAACTCGTTCTTCATTAACGAGAATAAGTTACCCGCAGAGATCTGCCCCATCGCCATACCGCGGATCATCAAGGTGAGCGACTGACTCCCCGCAATCCCGCCCATGGACGCCACTATCGGCATAAGTACCGCAAGTGCAACCACTTGAGATAAGACGTTTTCAAACAATCCAATGGTTGCCGAGGCCAAAAATGCGGTGAGTAAGTTAATCCCTAACCACACGGCGCGGCGCTGCGCACCTTTGATGATTGGGGCGAATAAGTCGTCGGACTCATCCATACCCGCAGTCGCCATTAATTGCGCTTCGTAATGTTCACGCACTAAGGCAGTCGCGGCCCTCAGGGTGACACGGCCAATCAGCTCCCCAGCCTCATCGATCACGGGTAACTCAATTTCGCGGCTATGTTCTATCGCCTCGGCGGCATCGAGTAGCGTCGTATCCGCAGTTAATGCACGACTGTCTTCCGATAACAGTGAAATCAGCGGCTCAGAGGGATCATGCTTGAAAATATCATAACGTCTGACCGTACCTAGGTATTTATCCGCCTCATCGACAATAAATAAGTTGTCGTTACAGTCGAGTTCAATTCGCCTGAAAAACCGCTGTGCCTGAGCCACAGTCGCCTTATCGCTGAGCACTAACATTTGATGATCGGTATAACGACCAATTTCGTTTTCCGAATATTGGTCATACAACTCGAAACGCTGCCGCTGACGCTCGCCCATCTGCGCCAAGGCGCGGTCGGTAAAACTTTCGGGGAGATAATCACTCCACTCAATCAAATCCTCAGGACTGAGCTGCGCGAATAGCAGATCCACCTCATTGTCGGGCATCTGCTTTAGGATACCCATACGCGGATCGGCACGCATTAAACTCAGCACTGTCACACGGTCACTAAACTCAACCTGTTGCCAACGCTCGTAACGCTCGTCTAGGGGTAAAGACTCCAGTGCTAATGCAATAGTACCAGGCTCTGCTTCATTTAAGATTTCACTGAACACTTCAGCCTGTTCTTCACCTTCAACTTCAGTGAGTTGCTGAACAACCTGCCCGACATCGGCCTGTGTGTTTGTTTCGTATTCGGCTTCATGTTCAGTCACATAAACGCCCTTCTGCTGAGATAAAAATTAGCGTAACTATATTGATATTGAAGAAGATTGGCAAACACGCAAAATAAATTGCACACAAATTGATTGATAACAACTTAACTATTATTTATGCTAATCATCACACCTAAGGAGGTAATGATGACATCGACTATCTATAGCCACAGCGCAAACGACATTCAAGGCAATCCAACGGCACTGGCACAATATCAAGGCAAGGTAATTTTAATTGTAAATACAGCCAGTGAGTGCGGTTTTACACCACAGTACAAAGGCTTAGAGGCGCTTTATCAAAAATATAAAGCACAAGGATTTGTGGTTTTAGGCTTCCCATGCAATCAGTTTGGTGCCCAAGAAAAAGCCGATGAGAAAGGTATCCAAAGCTTTTGTGAGCTCAACTTTGGCGTGAGTTTTCCCCTATTTTCAAAAATCGAAGTAAACGGTGAGCATACTCACCCTTTATATCAGTATCTTAAAAAAGCAGCGCCAGGCCTATTAGGCACAGAACGCATTAAGTGGAATTTCACTAAATTCTTAGTTAATCGTCAGGGAGAAGTGGTCGCTCGCTTTGCGCCAACCACAAAACCAGAAGACATTAGCGACAAAATAGAAACGCTTTTAAAGTAATCAGCGAGCTATCCCGTTGAAACTTTACTATTAAATAAAAAAGTTAAGTTATTTTTATTTTCGATGGAACTTTAATCCTATAAGCCCCTCAAACATATTGAACAGCGAATGTCTTTTTCATGTTCATCATTCTCCCAGGGGCTTCTAGCGCGGCCCCCTTGACCTAGGAAGAGGTCACTAGGCAACCAATTGGTTGCCTTTTTTTATGTCTATGTTTTATTTGTAAAATAAATGTAGTCACCCACTGACTTCTATATTTAGCATGTCGGCATGGTCGAAAATAATTTCAAAAATTTTTAGCCGCAAACTGAACTTTATGAAAAGGCCTTAGTCTGACTATATGTAAGGATTAACAAATCCGCTTTGATGCAGAATTGATTGCTAAATGAAATGTTTAGCAAAGGATTAAATGGATAAAACATGCCGTTTAATTCAATGGAACAGTTTCAAGTTATTGCATAGAGTCGAATTGGTTGGTCGTTCATCATCATCTCCCTTTTGGGAAGCAATCGAATACACGCTAGCGCACTGAATTCCTTTGTCTCCTAGCTTGATTTTCTTATGGCAACCTTTGGTTGCCATTTTTTTTATCTGTTTTTACGAGTTAAACATCCTATCTAACTGCACTTGAATGGATGGGTGATAACCTGCGCGTGCGCTTGCATAAATCTGTTGTAACTCAGCATGATAACCCGCAATCTTTAACTCAGCGTAAAGCGGACGGACAAACTTGCCGCGGCCAATACGCTGTAAATAAGCGCTTAAAGCGGGCAGCACGGGATCGTAATGATTGCGGATAGCGACCCTAAACCAATCGCAGGCAATTTCGGCATTGGTCGACTCGGTTAACTTAAAGGTATCGTCCAAATCCATTAATTGCACCTGAGACAAGACTTCAGGCAATTGGGTCAAAAAGTATTGCCAGTGATGGACACGCCAGCCTTGCACCTTAAGCTCACTAGCCGCTTTGCCCTTTAGAAAGTCCTCCAAGGCGCTATCGACCTTATCTAAACTTCGCGATGTGGGCCCAACATAACCTTGAGGTAGCCCTTCGCCATAAATCCATTCCAGCAATTCGGCTTCGCTTATCTTATCGGAATAGGCTTCAACTAAAGCGACTTTGGCGTATTTGACAAACTCTTCAGTGGTAATTGCCTTAAAAGCAAAGTGCTGCACATAGGCAAACAGAAACTTATCGAATTCGGTGCGGCCAAGTCGATGCTCTAATTCATGGACGAACATCGACGCCTTATCATAGGTAAAGCGGTTAAAGGCCAGATTAGGATCGGCCTGTTGTACATTGGCAGGTAGCGTTTGCCTATGGCGCGGTAAAACGGCCATTTCTTCTTTTAGTCGACCAAATTCAATAACCCATTCTAGCTCAGCCTGCTCCTTGCCATAGACTTCCTCGACAATTCGATTGGTGAAATAGGTCGTAAAACCTTCATTTAACCAGAGATCACGCCATGTGGCATTGCTCACCAAATTGCCCGTCCACGAGTGTGCCAACTCATGGGCAACCGTTGACACAAGACTCTTATCTCCCGCAATCAAGGTTGGAGTTAAAAAAGCTAAACGGGGATTTTCCATGCCACCAAACGGAAAGCTCGGCGGCAAGATGATCATGTCATAACGCCCCCAGGCATAAGGGCCTAATAGCGATTGCGCCACATCTAGCATATGTTCGGTATCGGCAAACTCAGTTGCTGCGGCGGCCAACATGCAAGGTTCTGTATACACGCCGCTGCGCGGGCCTATAGCTTGAAATGCCAAATCGCCTACCGCTAATGCCAGCAAATGGGTTGGGATTGGTTTCTCCATCTCAAACGTAAATATCCCTTCAAGCGGTGTATCTGGATGATTCATCGCACTCATCACTGCACGCATTCCCTTGGGCACTTGGACTTTCGCATCGAAGGTTATCCGCGCCTTTGGCGTATCCTGCAAGGGGATCCAACTGCGTGCATTAATGGGCTGAGATTGACTAAAGAGATAAGGTAACTGTTTGCCGGCCGTTTGCTCAGGCATGAGCCACTGCAATCCTTCAGCTTCTGGCGAGGTGCGATAGTGAATACAGACTCGCTCACACTTTTCAGCAGGTAGCTGGATCACCAATTTCTGCCCGAGTATTTCATTTGGCACTTCAAGCACAAACTCAAGGGGCTCTTGAGTATCAGTCGTGACCGATAAAATATGTAAATCACGACTATCGAGCCATAACTCGCTAGTCTGTGGTTCAAAGTAACGAAGTGACAGAATCGCTTCCCCGAGCAAAGTGCGAGTCGCAAAGTCGATTTTCAACGCGAGGGATAAGTGCGTGACCTGCACTTGGTCGCTATTGGCAAAGGAATGGTAATCCCGAGTTAAATCCCATGCTGCGGGAACGATTGGCATTTGCTGGCTTTCTGATGGCATCACTTAGCTAACCTGTGAACGGTAAATTATCTAATCATATTATCGGACGCAGATTTACCGACGCGCAATCGAATAAACTGTCCTCGCATCGGCATTTTGTAACAATGCTTGAATCCAAGTTTTGCCATAATCGACTTTAGTTAACTCATAAAAATAAAATTTACATATTTTTCAATGCATAAAGAAAAATAGTAAAAATATTTTCAAAAATTTTCTATTTTTGCTGAACTAATTTCGCGCCCTTGAGTCAGATATTATGAACCGAATCTTTGCAATGAGTTTCTTCGTTCATCATCATTCTCCTTTCGATGGTTTCTAGCGCGACCGTCCCCAGATTCCGAATTGGAATTTACAGCAACCTAATTAGGTTGCTTTTTTTATGCCCATTTTTCAGTCGTAAGCGCCAGTTAGCAATCACCTAGCATGATAACCCCATACTGACGTTGGTGGTTTAAGTCCCCAAAACAAAAAGGGCCTCCGAAGAGACCCTTAAGGTTTAGCGATTTAGCATTAGAGGCGGATGCCTAACTGTTCTAAATCTTTAGCAACGACGCTCTTAGGCAGAGTCACATAACCGTCTTTTTCTACCACTTGCTGACCTTGCTTAGACAGCACGTAACGGATGAATTCTTTTTCCATTGGTGCTAAGTCTTTGTTTGGTTGCTTGTTCACGTATACATACAAGTAACGTGATAATGGGTAAGTACCATTAGCGGCATTTTCTGCAGTCGCTTCAATAAACTCATTACCTTTTTTAGCGATTGCAACAGCTTTTACGCCTGCAGTTTTATAACCGATACCAGAGTAACCAACCGCATTCAAAGATTGAGATACGGATTGAACGACTGATGCTGAACCAGGTTGCTCGTTTACGTTCGCCTTAAAGTCGCCTTTACAAAGCGCTTTCTCTTTGAAGTAACCGTAAGTACCTGATACTGAGTTACGTCCATATAATTGAACGTCTTTTGCAGACCAATCACCACTAAGACCTAAATCACCCCAACGTTGAATATCCGCACCACCACATTTATGGGTAGAAGAGAAGATACCGTCAACTTGTTCAGCCGTTAAGCCTTTGATTGGGTTATCTTTGTGTACGAATACTGCTAAAGCGTCAATCGCAACACGGATTTCAGTTGGCTTGTAGCCATAATGCTTTTCAAACGCTTCTACTTCGTTAGGCTTCATCTTGCGGCTCATTGGGCCGAATTGTGAAGTACCTTCAGTCAACGCTGGTGGCGCAGTTGAAGAACCAGCCGCTTGAATTTGGATATTGACGTTTGGATACATCTGTTTAAATTCTTCAGCCCAAAGTGTCATCATATTGGCTAAAGTATCTGAACCTACAGATGATAAGTTGCCAGACACACCACTTGTTTTCTCGTAAGTAGGTAGAGATGGGTCAATAGCTGCCATGGCAGTTGTAGAGAATACACCAGCGGCTGTGAGAGTCATCGCGCCGACAAGTTTTTTCAGTTTCATTATGTGCTCCAGTAGTAAGCTAACTAATTTGTAACTTAGGTTTCTTCAGACGCAGCCAGTATCAATCGCCACAATGACAATTCTATGTCCAAGATATGACACTTAGATGACAAAACACTTTTTTTGCATTTTTTTGAAAAATCACTTCTTTTCGAAGTATAAAAAACAAAACAGGCCATAATGGCCTGTTTTTAATATAAAAAATAACGTTACATTAAATAGCAATTATTTTTTACGTTCAATCAAATGCTGCGGGATCACAAAGCTGAAAGTGCTACCCTTTCCTAATTCACTGCTGATATTAAGCTCACTGTGATGATGACTTAACGCATGTTTCACAATGGCTAAACCAAGGCCGCTGCCCCCCGTTTGTCTTGAGCGCGCGCTGTCTACTCGATAAAAACGCTCGGTCAAGCGACTAATATGCTGCGGTGCAATCCCTTCCCCTGTATCGGCCACACTAAAGAGACCTCCGCTGGCAACACTGCGCCACTGCACAGTAATCTTGCCCCCAGGTTCAGTGTAACGAATAGCATTAGAAATTAAGTTAGAACAAGCACTTCTAAGCTGTAGCTCGTTTCCATGTGAATCTAAGCCCGGCTCACAATGGAAACTTAACTCATATTTGTCTTGCGCTAACGCTTTAGCTTCTTCCTTTAAGACTTCCATTAGCTGCGACATATTAACCGTATTCTCAAGATTAATATCCGCCGCATCTTCGATGCGAGATAGCACCAGCAACTGCTCCACCATAGACTGCATTCGCCGCGTCTGCTGTTGCATTAACGCTAATGGCTTTGCGTTCATCGAATCCGGCTCCGCCATGCTTTGCATCATTTCCAAGTATCCCTGCAAAACGGTGAGCGGTGTTTTAAGCTCATGTGACACATTGGCGACAAATTCTTTACGCATACCTTCGAGCTGTCTTATTCGAGTAATATCACGGGCGATCAGCAGTAGTTGCCTATCACCATAGGCCATGATACGGATTTCGAGTAAACGCCTCTCCGATACTGGCGATGCTAGCTCTAAGGGCTCTTTATACTGACCAGCTTTAATATAAGCGGAAAAATCGGGATGACGGATTAAGTTATCAATACGCTGCCCATTATCCTGTGGCCAAACAAAACCCAACATTAGCTGAGCTAATTTATTACACCATAAGATATTATGCTCTGAGTCGAGCACCACAGCGGCATCGGGTAAGGCTTCAGCACCTTGACGGAAACGCCCAAGTAACGCGGCTAATTGGCCGACTCGACGACGGTTTTTACCTTGCAGGCGGTAAATACCGTTAAACACGCCTTCCCAGCTGCCACTGCCCTGGGGAGGCGTTAATTTTCTATCTCGCCATAACCAAAAATTAAGTCGCGCTAACTGACGGTAATGCCAGATCACGAGACCTAGCAATCCAATGATCAGTATCCAGAGGGGTTTCCCTACCAATAAACCAATAAACAAACAAAGCAGTAAGAATACGGCTAAGCGCGTAAATAACCGGTACCCTGAATAAGAGTCGAACATAAATAAACCCAAACATCAGGCTAAATAAGGAGAGCACAAGATAGCCGAAAAGCTAACCTGTGCCTATCTCTAATTTGGCACTAACTACGTGTAGAAAAGCGATAACCCGCACCACGAACGGTCTGAATAAGACGATCATGGCCCGACTCTTCAACCGCTTTACGTAGGCGGCGAATATGCACATCAACGGTTCGGTCTTCAACATACACGTTGGTGCCCCACACGTTATCAAGCAGTTGTTCACGGCTATAGACGCGTTCTGGGTGTGTCATAAAGAAGTGCAACAAACGGAATTCCGTCGGCCCCATATCGAGTACAGTATCGCCAACACTCACCCTGTGACTGACAGGGTCGAGTAACAATCCTTGTACATCAATGGTTTCTTCAAGGCGAGTTGGCGCACTGCGGCGTAACACCGCTTTGATGCGGGCGACTAGTTCCTTGGGGGAGAAAGGTTTAGTGATGTAGTCATCGGCGCCGACTTCGAGCCCCTTAACCTTATCTTCCTCTTCACCGCGCGCGGTAAGCATAATAATAGGGATCTGGCGGGTAAACTCATCCTGCTTGAGGCGTTTAGCCAATTGAATACCGCTTCCTCCAGGAAACATCCAATCCAACAAAATCAGATCGGGGTAAGGCTCCTTTAGCAGCGCAATGGCCGAATCAAAATCTTCTGCCGCAGAGGTGGTAAACCCATGCTGTTCCATTACAAAAGTCAGCATCTCGCGGATGGCTAACTCGTCTTCTACTATCAATATCCTTGCAGTCATAGGTGATTTTCTGTCAGTGAATGTCAACACGGCTATTATTAGTCATTTTTATTACAGATTTATGAATAAGTGTGCCGTACAAGCTATATAGTAGCGCTAATTGTCATATTAAGTTTATATAACTGTTTGTTTATCGCAATAAAAAAGGAGGCCGAAGCCTCCTTAATTCAATCTTAATACTGAGATTAGAACTTGTGTTCTAAACCAACACCGATGTATTTATCATCATCTGTATTCGCTTCTAAAGAGCGATTGGTATAGAAAGCAAACACTTTAGTCGGCTTGCCTAAGCTGTAATCCGCACCCACTGACCATGAATCACCTAAGTCTTCCATGTCTTGATATTGTGCTTTTAATGTCACAGCATTGATATCATAAGCAGCACTTAACAGGTAACCAGTTGCACTATCTGCAGTCACCTCAACAGGTTCGCCCGTTGTTGTGTTGTATTTGTATGTTTGTTCCTGTTGCTGATACATACCACCTAACTTGATGCCAGCTAACTTGGCTTGTAAGCTAGCACGCACGATTTCATATCCAGACACATCCGAATCGTAGGCTAAAGCTGCATAGACAGCGGTTTTCTTTAACTTAGCGTCACCATACATGGCTGCAACACTGAAACCATCTTGAGCAAATTGACTTTTTACATCATTACCTTCCGCAACATAAGTGACACCAAACACGAAGTCACCAAAAGAAGGTGTTAGGTAAGTCGCTGTTTGAGCGGCACGAACTTCACCTTTAAATAATTTTGTTAAGTCGCCAGAAAGATCGTTAAATTGGTCAACATCACCTTGAGAAATCTTGAGCAAGGTATCGTTACGACCAACGGACAAAGAACCAAAGCCACCTTTTAAACCAACAAATTGATTACGGGCAGTAAAGTTGTCGCTCGATGCGGCACCTGTATCGACTTGATACTCAACAGTATAGAAAGCGGTAAGTGAACTTGATAATTCGAAGTCACCTTTCACACCAAAACGAGAAGCATTACTTTGAATAGATGTTGTAGCGTCACCTTTCTCATCGTTTGATTGAGCGGTAACATTCAACTTACCATAAACAGTCAATGGCTCAGCGGCATAAGCAGAAGCCAGAGTTGCAGAAGCTAGCGCAGAAGCAAGTAGAGTTTTACAAAAAACGTTCATCATTTAATCCTTTCGACGTTATGTTCGTCTTGGTTATTGGTTTGGAACGACCGAAAGTTTGCAATGAATCTGTTTCAGTTTTATTTCAATTGTGACAACTTGGCACTGCCACCATAAAACCGCACCTCCGACAAAAGACAAAACCCATTAACACCAAGGGTTGCAGCTGAGTTTTTCTCAATGTTACATTTTGATGAATTCTGCAACCAAGGCAAAATTTAACGATTTCAGGTAGGTTTACCCCGCCGCAACTATGCCGTAAACTGCGACTTTATTTTTCCAATGAGCGCATCTTATGTGGTTTAAAAATCTTACTCTTTATCGTTTCAATAAACCTTTTTCCATCGAGACAGAAGCACTTGAAACCGCACTTGCCGATTTCACATTTTCCCCGTGCGGCAGCCAAGACGTCAGCAAATTTGGGTTTTCCAATGCCTTAGGTAAACAGGGCAGCACCTTAGTGCACAGCGCCAACAATCGTCATCTAATCTGTGTCACTAAAGAAGAAAAAATTCTTCCTGGTCAAGTAATTAAAGAATCATTAGAAGAAAAAGTGGCACAAATTGAAGACGAAGAAAATCGTAAACTCGCCAAAAAAGAAAAAGATGCGCTAAAAGATGAAATCATCACTAGCCTATTGCCACGCGCTTTTTCGCGCCGCAGCCAAACACGCGCACTGATTTTACCTGAGCTAGAAATAATCCTCGTCGACAGCTCAAGCGCCACTAAGGCAGAAGAATTATTAGCCTTATTACGCAAGGCCTTAGGTAGCTTGCCAGTGATCCCATTAAGCTTTAAAGCACCGATTGAAAGCCAATTAACTGAATGGCTTAAAAATGGCAGCGCCCCCTTACCTTTTGAAATGCAAGATGAAGCTGAGCTGAAATCTGCCGCAGATGAAGGCGGCATAGTACGCTTTAAGCAGCAAGATCTAAAAGAAGACGAAGTACTTGCCCACCTCGAAACCGGTAAAGAAGTGCATAAGCTCGCCCTGCACTTTGGCCTATCGATTGCGCTACTGCTGCAATCCGATGCCAGCGTAAAACGCTTAAAATTCTCCGAAGAATTTAGAGCAGGCAATGATGAGTTGGGTAATGAAGATCCGATGGCGCGCCTCGATGCTGACTTTGCCTTAATGGGCAGTGAATTAGTCGCACTAATGCACGCCCTGGTTTCTGCATTGGGTGGCATTGAAGAGACTCAAGCTTAACGCTTATAACGCTGATCGTATTTGGCCAAGGCTCCTTCCTAGCCAGTATTAGAAAAGTAAAAGGCGCCGCAGTTGGACTCAGTTCACTGCGGCGCCTTTTTAGTATCTATGACTGAAGTAACACATTGGTAGTGATTCGAATAAGCCAACCTAAAGCCCACTCACTCAAATCGCAAACAAGTTAACTTTTCGTCAGCAGCTCACCCTTATTATCAAACGGCCAATCAATGCCCAGCCAAGCCTTGAAGAAGGCTTTTTGCTGTTTAGTCGCCTTCACATCGCCTTTGAGCACTAGCTTGCCGCTTTGTTTCTCACCTAAGGTTAACGCCACTTGCTTGATTTTGTCGTTGTTAAATAAGATGATTTCGACCTTATCACCCACTTTAAAGTCTTTGATGCGCTTATCAAATCCTTGAGCGGTCACCTTTAAGCCATTAATCGCGATAATCTCGTCTCCCGCCATGATACCAGCCCGCCAGGCGGGGCTATTACGCAATACTTGGGCAAGCACCAAAGAACCATATTCGCTGCTTAAGGTCATGCCAGTGAAAGGCTCAGCTTTAGCGTCTTTACCGTAGGACATCACTAATCCTGCCTGAGACAACAAGCTTGAAAACTCAAGGCTCAGTGGACTATTCACATGACTTTGCCACCATGGGCCATAGTCCTTACCCGATAAGTCCTTCAGAATTTGCTGCACATCGGCCACAGTGTACCCCTTAGGCACGCGGTAATCCTGATAAAGTTTACGGTGTACGTCGCGGTATGAATGGGCAAGATTCGAATCCGTCAGCAGAGAAAAATCCAGCGCCAATGAGGCTAAATAACCTTCGGAGTAAATATTCACACTGTGGTTAATGGCATAATCGCCGCCCGTGCTGCTCCACTCGCCTAAACTGGCTTCGGCAACGGATTGAATTTCGCGCCCCGGTGTAAGCTCACTCTTCTCGATGCGTTTGGCGAGGTCTTCTAAAAATTCCTTAGGCGTCATTACACCTGCACGCAGCAATAACTGACCTTGGAAATAACTGGTCGAGCCCTCGGCAATCCATAACAGTTCAGTGATATTTTCATGCTGATAATCGTAGGGAACAAGACCCGCTGGACGATAAGCTTTAACGTTCCAAGTATGAATAAACTCATGGGACGCCGTGCTAATAAAGCGTAGGTAATCCTTACGCTCGCGAAAACTAAACCGCGGCAGTTGAATAACCGTCGAGTTTAAGTGCTCGGTCGCGCCGCCCGCACCGCTGGTGGCATGCACCATATAAACATAACGATCAAAAGGATAATCATCCCAGATCGCTTTAGCTTGGCCACTCAATGCGGTTAAGTCTTTCACCACCTTATCGGCATCGTAGTTGCCTTCACCCCAAAACACTAATTCATAGTCTTTGCCATTAGCACTAAATTTTTTGTGAGTATTCACCCCTGTTTCAATGGGGGAGTCAATTAGCACATCATAATTAGGTGCAATAAATGAATGCGCCATTTTGCCTGACGACATGCCCGAATAACTCTGCCAGTTTTCGGGCACGGTTAATTGTACTGCTACTGGGTCTTCTCGAAATTGCGGGCTATACATTAATACGCCACTGGCATCGAGATAAGCATGGCTTGAATCAATATGACGCACGCGCTGGCCTAATTCATTGGCGTAAAGTTGATAACTCACGGTTACATTGGTTGGATTATCTAAGGCAATTTTCCACTCGCCACTAGCACTGCGTTTCCATGGGAGTGGATTGCCCTTACTGTCTTTTGCCGTGAATAAACGCACGCCATCAGAGAGTGGTAACACTTGGTATTTACCCGTACGCCACACAGGAAGATTAACCGTTAACTCACCTGCTTTCGCTTCGGGAAACGTTACACTCACCTGTGCAAGATGATGTTGGGGTTGGCTTAAATCAATTTTGTAATCCACATCGGCAAATACGTTAGCCGACCCTAATACACTTAATGCCAAAATAGATAATCTATTGGGTTTCACTCTGACTTCCTTCCGTCTTCTGTTATTATGCTTCTTATATTTTTTCCAAGTATAACAAGTCGATGTAGCATCCTCATTAGGCGCTAACAAAAGCTAACAAAATAAGTTCCTTGACTTAGGGAATATAGGGCCACCTACACATGCATAAACTCATTGTTATTTTCGTGACCTTGTTAATATCTATTTCTTTTCAAACCTTGGCGGTCGATCTTGAGGCTGAAGAAATAGAATTGCGTGAAACGCCACAAAAAATGTATGACAGGCTTAATCAGTCGATTTCTTTTCCAATCACCTTTAAGAACCGTGAACAATTCGAACGAGCAGCCCAAGAACAGGGCTACAGCAGTGATGAGTTTGAGCACATACTGCAACTCCTCGCACGGTTAAATCTGGAACCCAATGTCAAAACCAAGGTGGGTTTTCAAGACGCAAACAACTTAATCGAACGTCTGGCAAGCATAGCGCAAACGCCCTTCGAGCAAGCCACCGTCGCCATGCTAAAGGGGCGCTATATCGGTCGCACCGAACAAAAATACCAAGAAGCGATCGCTTTTTATAACGAAGCACTGACACAGATCAGCGAAAGCGTTGATATTGAGTCTATGCTGCTAAAACATACCATCCATGAACATTTAGGTGGCATGCACTTGGTTATTCGCCAAGATGTACCTGCACTAATGCATTTTCACACTTATCGCGATATTGCTTATAAGCTCAGAAACGACTACCTCATCGCGGCTGCCGAATCGAAACTAGGGCACTACTATAATAAAAATCAACAACTAACCAAATCATTGCAACATTATAGTGAAGCGATTCGACTATCAAATCGCTCCAATTATCCGTCAATGAAAACGCATCTTCAGTTACAACTCGCTAAGGTGTATCGTGATTTAAAACAATGGGATGAAGCGTTAAAAAATGCCCACGAAGCCGCAGCAGGATTTAAAAAGCTAGGGAACGATACTTATCTTTCCAGCTGTATGACAGTTATTGCCATGGTGTATGGTGAGCAAGGGGATTGGAACCGCGCCATTGATTACTACCTTAATGCTCAGCAACTCGATGCTAAACGCGGTAATTACATCGCTCAAGGGCTTAATTTCCACAATTTAGGTCAAGCTTATTCGCATCTTAATGATGATGTGAATGCACTTAAGTATTTGTTGATGGCTAATAAAATATTCACTGAAAAACAAAGCCATCATTACTTGGTCTATAACGAATTACTGATTGGTGAAATTGCTCAAGGTAAGCAAGATTGGCCGTTGATGATGGGGCATGCTGAAAACGCTTTAGTGTTGGCGACAGATTTAAATCTACCAGAGGAGCAAAAATCAGCACTGACACAAATCGCCCTTTCGGCAGAAAAACAGCAAGATCAAGCCAAAGTGATCAACACACAAAAAAAGATTATTGAGTTAAACAACTCATTAAAAGACACTGCTAAAGATCCTGGCGTCACTGCTTCAGTCCTTGCTGAACAGCAGCTCAAGTTAGAACTCAATATGATTCAAAGCAAGTTAAATGATGCCATTCAAACCGCTAAGGATACTAATCAATTCCTGGCATTTAGTGGTCTTATCATAACCTTGTTGGTGATAGCAGTTATCTTCTTACTAAATCAACGACGCAAGAGCAAACAGCAAAACGCATCGCTGCTTCAATTAAGCTTAGAAGAACCTTTTACCCATCATAAGGGATATGCTGCACTATTAAACGATCTGACGCTAAACCCGCCTAGCACTCAAACCACTGCGCTAGCTTTAATTGAATTTCGCGACCATATATCGACTGACCTCAATCACGGCCAATATTTTGCCAATACTATGACCCGTCAGCTCACAAACCATATTAGCCATAGTCTGTTTATGCCCGTCTATGTGATCCGCCAAGGCTTATTTGCGGTCAGGTTTACTGAGGCCGTAGAACCACAGCAAGTGTTAACACAACTTCAACAGCAATTCGATAAACAAGCATTTACGCCTAGTTTCAATCTCGGCTTTATCAATTTGCCCCTGCTTGCCAAAGCGGAGATTAACATTGCCCCCAAATTGCTGTTTGAAACCGTGCAAATGGCGCTCGCTGGTGCACGAAGTTTGCCAAATGACACTTGTTATTATGTGAGTCTCAGAGCATTAGATTTTGTGCCACCGACACTGTTTGCCGACCCGCTGTTTTTGCACTTAGAGAAAGGTATTGAACGCGGCCTGATCCGAGTCGAGACGAATGCGATAAAGGAAGATATTGTATGGCCTTGCTGGGAAAATAACCAAAATCGGCATTTGTTAGAAAATATTTGATCAATATCGACAATTAATCACTATCGTACAAGCAAAGCAATTTGCACTCTACGACCATTGTTATAACATTAGAAGCATATGAGTTAAACGCTAATCTGGACAGAGGACGTCATGCTTGTTAGCCCTGCAGAGTTAGGAAAATACTCCGGATGAAGGATTCCAACGCGACTGTTACACAACTTGCATTACTTCAACAGAAACTTCATTCGGCAAAACTTGCCCTCGATGAAGTCAATGAAGATAGAAATGCTAAGTTACAAACTTTACTCCAATTTATTGGTCATTTAAGTCTTGCCTGCAAAGGTCAAAACTTAGAATTGGATAATAAGCTTGCCAAACTTCGCCATAACTTAAATACCTTTGAGCGAGTCGATGAAGCCCTACCTGAATTGGTCGATGTTGAACGCCTATTAAAAGGCCAATACCACCATGTAATGGTACAACTTGAAGAAAGTCGCGCAGGGCTTGCACAGGTCGTCCGCCAAATTCAACGGGTTAACTCTGTACCAGAAAAGCTCAAAAAAGAAATTAACTACTTTAAGCAAGATCTCGCTAAACCGTTCCATACGGTGTGGGAGTACATTCCTAAAGTAAAACAAATTATCGGCTTCTACGACACCATCCTACAGCAACAGTTTAATGAAACTGAAAAGTTAGATGTGTTACCAAAGCACAGACAACTCGCACATGAGTTGGCACAAATGATCTCGGAAATTGAATTCCGTAAAGATCAACGCGATCAAGTGCTTGTCATTAAAGAAATGCTAGCATCCGATATTGAAATCGATAATTTACTGGAGGCTTATCAAACGATTTTATCCCTGCTGCTCGATAATATTGCACGGGAAAAATCCGCCTCTCAGGAATTTCTCTACGCCTTAAACGATGCCTTAGCAGCAGTGCGGGAAGTCGTTAGTGAATCCTATAATCACAACCAGCGTAGTTTCCAACTCAAAACCCAGCTTAATCGTGAAATCAATTCTCGAGTCGATAATGTGGGTGAAGCCATTATCGATACCGACGATATTGTCGACCTCAAAGCACGTTTAACCGAACAGCTCAATTCGATTCGCTCCGCACTCGCCCGCAAAGAAGCCTTAGAACAACGCGAGCAAGCCTTACTGCGTAAATCGATGGAAACCATGCGCAAAGAGCTTAACGAGCTTAGCAACGAGGCCAATACCTACAAAGAACGACTTTTCGAACAACAAAAGCTCAATCTGCTGGACAGCCTAACTCAATTACCTAACCGTGCCGCCCTAGAAGAGCGCATGGAGCTTGAGTATCGCAATTACCAACGTCATAAATCTCCACTATGGATTGCGATTGCAGATATCGATCACTTTAAGAGCATCAATGACAGTTTTGGCCACAGTACCGGGGACAAAACCCTACAGGTCATCGCCATGGCATTAAAAAATTCTTTACGGGATACCGAGTTTGTCGCCCGCTACGGCGGTGAAGAATTTGTGCTCATTTTGCCAGATATTGACGATAACGATATAGCTCAACTTTTAAACAGAGTTAGAGAAAAAGTAAAAAATATTCCATTTAAATTTAAAAATCAGCGGATTACAGTTACAGTATCTATAGGGGCTGCACGAGTCATGGGCAATGAGCTCATACACGAAACCTTTGAGCGCGCCGATGCAGCACTCTACAAAGCAAAACATGAAAGCAGAGACAGGGTCGTGATTGACGTATAACTAAGTCAGACTATACGTCGCTTCTTATCACTCCTGTCGATACGAAGGAGTGATAAATGATAGTAAAAGTCAGCCCTAAGGGCAGCATGGATCAGCTTTCACAACTTGAAGTTGATCGCCTCAAAAAAAGCGCCAAAAGCGCCCTATATCAACTGTATCGTAACTGCTCACTCGCGGTACTCGCCGCGGGTTTAAAGACCGACAATTCTAAAGCACTATTCGAGCAATATCACGACTTCGACATCAATGTACTGCAACGTGAACGCGGGGTTAAGCTCGAGCTTATCAATCCACCGGAACAAGCCTTTGTTGATGGCCAAATTATCACTGGGATCCAAGAGCATTTATTTTCGGTGCTCAGAGATATTCTCTACATCAGCGACAAATACGACACCCTAAAACATATCAATTTAACAAATGCTAGCCACATTACTAACGTCGTGTTTGATATTTTGCGTAATGCCCGCGCCATTGCGCCCATGAAGGATCCTAATGTAGTGGTCTGCTGGGGCGGACACAGCATTAATGCCATCGAATACCAATATACCCGTGAAGTCGGTTATCAACTCGGCCTAAGGGAATTAGATATTTGCACTGGTTGCGGCCCTGGCGCAATGGAAGGCCCGATGAAGGGCGCAGCGATTGGTCACTCTAAACAACGGATTAAAAATGCTCGTTATATTGGTCTCACTGAGCCAAGTATTATCGCCGCCGAGCCGCCTAACCAAATCGTTAACGAGCTGGTGATCTTGCCCGATATCGAAAAACGCCTAGAAGCGTTTGTACGCTTAGGTCACGGCATTATTATCTTCCCCGGCGGTGCGGGTACAGCCGAAGAACTGCTGTATATACTGGGGATTTTGCTCAATAAAGAAAACCAACAAACGCCCTTCCCACTGGTATTAACTGGCCCCAGCGAAAGCGCAGATTATTTTATTAAAATTGATGAGTTTATTGCTGCTACCTTAGGGCCTGAAGCACAACAAAAATACCAAATCATTATCGATAATCCTGCCGAAGTCGCTCGGGTAATGAAGCAAGGCATGGAGCAAGTGAAAAACCATCGCCGTGCCACAGGAGATGCTTACCAATATCAATGGGGGCTAAAAATTGAGCCAGAATTTCAACTGCCCTTCACACCGACCCATGAGGTAATGGCAAACTTAAATTTACATTTTCAAACCAACAAAGCGGAGCTTGCAGCCAACCTGCGCAAAGCCTTTTCGGGTATCGTAGCGGGTAATGTAAAATCCGACACCATCAAACAAATTGAGCAATTAGGTCCCTTCCACATTAAAGGGGATCCGCATTTAATGGAGTTGATGGATAATTTGCTGGGGGCCTTTGTCACCCAGCATAGGATGAAACTGCCGGGAAGCGCTTATGTTCCCTGCTATCAAATCGTGAAGTAAAACAAAAACCGCCAATGAATAAGTTTTTAATTATCGATGGTCTCAACTTAGTCCGCCGGATTTATGCGGCGATCCCAGATGAGAACGATATGGACAGTTTAACGGAGCGTGTGAGTGTCGCCTGCACTAAACTGCTGCGCATTCACCACCCAACCCATGTCGCTATCGTCTGGGATGGGGATGAGATCTCTTGGCGTAAACAGCTCTACCCTGATTATAAAAAGGGCCGTAAACCTATGCCTGAGCCACTGGCGGCGGGCTTAACGGCATTGCAAGAACACCTTAACAGTTTACAAATCCAATCAATTTATGCCGCTGCTGAGGCCGATGATGTTATCGCCACCCTTGCAATGAAAACCGCCAAAGCCCAAGGTGAAGCCATTATTGTGTCGACGGATAAAGGTTTTAGCCAACTCAATCATCCGCGGATCAGCCAGTGGGATCACTTTAATCAGCAATATCTCAACATCGCTGAGCTTGAACAAAAACTGGGAGTCGATCGCAGCCAATTTCTCGATTTAATGGCTCTTGCGGGTGATAGCGGCAATAAAATCCCCGGTATCGCAGGTATTGGCCCTAAATCGGCCGCCGAGTTACTCCGAACCTTTAGAACCTTAGCGACACTGTTTTCCTCGTTGTCCAATCTCGGCGCCAAACAAGCGAAAAAGTTAGCAGAAGGCCGAGATATTGCACGCCTCAGTTATAAGTTAGCCCAACTACAAACCGATTTACCCTTAAACATCAACTTAAAAGATTTTCGGGTCAATAGCCCTATTCATACGCCACCCGTCGACTAGCGCCTCTTGTTAACACTAAGTTGCAATAAAGCCGTTTACCTCAGGTCATCAAAGGCGTATTTTATTCATTTGCCAAATAACACATTGGATATGCAAAGGAATTAGATTCAATGAAATCAAAAACCTCGGTTATTATTGGTAGCATATTTGCCGCCTATGTCGCCTTCGTCGCCGTAGTGGTGCTCGTATATGAGCCCACTCCAGATGAAATGGATTGGGAAGATAGGCAAGTCTATAACAGCCAGAAATTAAACGATTTAACACTCGGGCAAGATATTTCCGCCGTCAAAACCCTATTTGGTAAGGCCGATTTTACAGAGGCAAAATCCCTTAAGGATAGCCAGCTACAAGTGCTCTTTTATCGTACTCACCATGAAAAATCCGATGGCGTGACCAGCAAAGAAGAATGCACCCCGCTGATTTTTAAAGATAATAAACTCGTGGCCTGGGGCGATGATACCTATAAACAGTATCTCGAAGCCGGCACAGATATTGTTAGCCGCACCGCCAAAGAGGTCGAAAGCTCAAGCAAAAATTGATTTTGCTCTGATATCACCATCATCCCTAAGCTAAATATCCAAAGCTTATTAAGCTATCCCCCAAAATGGCAGTGTAAATCAATACATTGCCATTTATGTTCCAGAACTGCTTGGAAGCGAGATAACTTTATTGTCAGGTGTGCAGGATGAATTGTCATTTTCCCCTGTGACACGCCACCCTTTAAGTTAATAAAAATCGTCCCTGAGGCTCGACTAAAACCTAGATGTTTTAAAAGGTCACAGGTACAACAATGCCAATCCTAACTATCCCTCTAGCGGTCGTTCAGCTAAAAAGCAATTGCCCTAAAGCAAGATAGCTTGATCATTAGGTGTACTGAGTGAATTGTCATTGTTTCCCCTGTGACACGCCATAAACTCATCCCTGAGGGCTCTACTAAAACATCCATGTTTTAGAAGGTCACTGGTGCAACAATGCCAATCTTAACCAACCCTCTCGCTGCTCGTTTAGCTAAAAAGCTATTGCCCCAAAGCTTGCTACGGCTAGAAGGCTAGCTCTTGCTTAGTCTGATAGTTTGAGATACATAAAGTAATGAATACCAAAAAGTATGACCTGCCCATGAGAGATTTTAAAAATCGTTACAGTGAATCAGACTTGCCTAGTCTGGTTCATGAGCATCCCCCCCATTACGCGCCTTCGCCCATTAGCTTGTCTTATTGAAAAATAATATTTAAAATCAAATAATTACTAGAGACATGGATTAGTTAATTGGTTTTGAAAACGTGCATTCGCGTTTTCCCAGATGGTATATTTAATCGGAAGCTGATAAGTTCATTACAATACAGATAGTTAACTGTGTTGGTCCAACAACGTTAACCATTATCGCGCATGCGCACAGATAAAATGTTAGAAGAAAAATGAATATTAGAACATTCCTACTAGGTTTGATAATTGCCAATTCATATGCATATGGGGCAGATATGAGAGATATCCCTGGGAAAAAAATAACACTTGATTCCTTAAACGAAATGTTCCAGAACATAAAAAATGAAACATCATGGAATATATCTGGCCCCATGCTCTGGGGGTATTTCTTTACACATCACGAGCCACAGAAATTAGAGCAAGCAGCCGAAGAATTAATAAAACAAGGATATAAATACGTAGATATATACTTGTCTGATAAAGATGATCCTAATGAGCCAGATATCTATTGGTTACATGTAGAAAAGGTTGAAATTCATTCACCTAAGACACTAGATAAAAGAAACGATGAACTATACATCTTTGCAAATAAGTATGCTTTGGATAGCTACGATGGAATGGATGTTGGACCTATGAAGCAATAGTGCATCTAATATAAGTTGCCCAACCGTCTGCTATAGCTCACTTGGCCTCGTTGCGGCTCTTACTATTTTGCAAAAGATAAATCCATAGATATTTTAATCCGAATTTAACGAGTTAGAGTTATTGAGATAACTCATTTATATCCCAAAGTGAGCTCATGAATCACTCTACACCAGACTGATTCACGCGAGCCGCTAAAATCCCTACCATGCCCCTGTTATCCGTATTTAGACTGGAGATATTGAGTGTTGGTTGGTTTGTTGCCAAACGAAGCATTGCTATTAGAAGAGCTAATCCAAATCAGGCTAAGAAGGGGGAATAATCTAGCAAGCTTTTGTCCCAAAGCTTATGAATCGCAACTTTAATTAGATGATATTAATTAACTCTAACTTCCTTTGCAGCATAAAAAACGCCACCTTATGGTGGCGTTTGCTTATAGATAAACCTAAAACAGAAGATTACTCATCATCGGCTTTATATTCGACATAGGCTTCGCCTTGGCTTAACCAAGCTGGTGCGGGTTTACCTTTTAGGTAATGGTCGAAGTATTCCATCATCCGAATGCTGTAATCGAGTTTATTAGGGTATTTCTTCAGATGATGTGGCTCATCTTCGTATTGTAAAAACACCACATCTTTACCCGCACGGCGCATGGCCAAGTACATTTCAACACCTTGCTCCCAGGGCACCGCATCGTCTTTATCGCCAAACATGATCATCAACGGCGTTTGAATGCGATCGGCATAAAACACGGGCGAGTTCTCAATGTATTTTTGTGGCGCTGCAAATAAACTTGCACCTATGCGGCTTTGGCCTGTTTCGTATTGGAATTGGCGTGCAATGCCGGTGCCATGGCGAATACCGCTGTAGGCGCTGGTCATGTTGGCCACTGGCGCCCCCGCCACCGCGGCTTTAAACATCTTAGTTTGGGTGATGGCAAACGCCGTTTGATAACCACTCCAAGAATGCCCTTGTAAACCAATGGCGTTAGCATCGGCAACGCCCATATCGATAAGCTTTTGCACACCCGAGGTCAATGTTTGTACTGAGCTGGCACCGGGATAACCGATATCGAAACGAATATCCGGCAAGAATACCGCGTAACCATTATTCACATACCAAGCAAAGTTGGGTCTGTGGTTAACCTTCATTTGCGGAAAGGCATGCAGTCTGTCGGTCATCAATTCATAGTAGTACACCAGCACAGGATAACGCTCGCCCGCTTGATAGTTGGTCGGTTTTATCAACACACCATCGAGGGGTTTACCATCACCATTGATCCAATGCACTAATTCAGCTTGGCTCCAATTAAAAGCTTGGCGCTGCTTATCAAAATCGGTTTGCTTCACTGCTTGTTGTGGTGCTTGATAGCTTGCAGTGTATAAATCGGGGAAGAGATCAAATCGCTCCTTAGAAAACACCAAGGTATCGGCATCTTTACTGCGCCCAAGCACAGTTAATTTATACTCGCCTTCCATCAGGGTCTTAACGCCCGCTTCGCCAAGGGTCGCTTGATAAAAACCATCGGCCTTAGTCTTGTCGCTGTAACCATGCAGCAGCACAGTAGCGTTATAGGCAAGCGTCGTTGGCTCATCGGGATTATCGACTAAACCTTCAACACGATATTGAATTTTTTGAGCGCGTCCCTGCCCTGCTGTTAAGGCAAAGCCCGTTTTCGATGCGGTATTAAACTGCCACACATCGAATTTATCGTAGACGAGGAAGCCGGCATCGTCCTTAAGCCAAGGGCCAAAACCATAACCCGGCGCATTGGAGGGAGAATCATGATCTTCATCGGCAAAACTCACCTTTAAAGACTGGGTCAGATTAGTGCGGCGACCTTCGGCAATATCGTATAAATACACATGACCTTGCTGATAATAGGCCACATATTTACCGTCGCCCGATAAGCTTGGCTCAGCATCACTGGATTGTTGGGTTAACAGCGGCAACTTGCGACCCGTGTTGATATCCACCAAGTAATAATCTTGATAGAACCCTGCCCAAGTGATCATCTTGCGATAGGGTAAGTCAGAACTTGCCAGCATAAAACGCTTATGCTGTGACAGGGCCACATCTGGCACCGTTTTATCGCCAAGCTGCACCACATTGTTAGAGCCTAAATGCAGCACGGCTAAATAAGTACGCTTTTGCTCTGCTTCATATTGCTTGATTTCATGGGGTTTAATCCGCGGATCTTCCCCATGCCAAACCTTAAGCCCGCGCTGGCCAGTCACAATCTCTTTATCATAAAGATCTTTTTCTTCGGCGATTTTCTTCAGGCTGAGCTGTTGGCTCACCTCAGGCACACGGCCAAAGAAGAGCCGTTCACTGTCTAATGAAAAGTTTAAACTGGCGTAACGATTTAACGTCCACTCTTTAGTGTTTGGCACAGGGCGAATTTTGCCCGAAGCGATATCGACTAGGCTTAACTGATAGCTGCGGCCATAGGGTAATTCACTCGCATCCCCCTGAGTAAAGGCCAGCCAGCGACCATTTTTTGAAAGTGCTAGCGCGCCTATTTGTTGGGTTTGAGACTCAAATACCGTTGATTTTTTGTAGTTTTTCAAATCAATTAGTTGTAATTGATGTTGCTTTGCTTCGATATCATTAACCGTGACGGCCAAGCGGCGACTGTCTTTATCAAACTGATAGGCGGTCACATGCTCCAGATCCACCCGCTGCGAAGGCGAAGATAGATTCACTAAGCTAAAACGACGGCCTTGGTCGAACTTATCAATCTTCACCTTTTCGGCTTTGGGCTTATCTTCGATGCCTTCGCTCTTCTCTTTGGCGTCTTTCTTGGCCTCTTCGTCGACTTCAAACCAAATGGCTAAATGCGCGCCATCGTCACTAAAGACAAATTCTTTTACCCGTTCAAATTTGGTTTGCGTGCCCGTTTGGGTATCGAGCAACACCATATCGGCCTTAAGCTTTTTCTTAGCTTTAGTATCGCTGGTTTCAACTTTAAGCAAACTAGGCTTAACCGCCATCGCTACATAACGGCCTGTGTGACTCACGATAGGGTCTGAGCCGCCTTCAATCTGAAAGTCTTTTCCTGATTGCAGATTTTTAATTAAACCATGGCTATCGCCACGATCCGGCGCCACCTCAACCGCCAGCACTTGACCATTGTCAGCGATAACGGGCTTTTCGAGGGACTCAAAATGCATAATGTCGGTCAGGGTAAGCGGTTTAGTGCTAGTTTCAGCATGGGCATGCGGCAATATTCCGAGGGATAACAGCACTAGCGATGTGATAGGTAATAACTTCAATGTCTTCCTCTTTTATGTAGTTGTTAGACTAAAGTAGACTTTTTTAACCATTGGCTCTCCATCATCGTTATAACCCAGTATTTTTACAAGTTTTACCCAATAAAAAATCGTGATATTGCTCACTAATTCCTGTGAAGTTTGACCAAACACGGTTAAAATAATAGGGAGAAAAAATACCAAATTCATAGTCATGTTACCCGGCTGATCCCGGGTCGGACAATTGCAGTAACGACGAACCGTGGAAGGACTTCTCCATGTCAAAAAGAACGATAACCGTAATTCCAGGTGATGGAATTGGCCCAAGTATTATTGATTCAGCCTTAAAAATTCTTGATAAAGCAGGTTGTGATTTTGAATATGAATTTGCCGATGCAGGCTTAACCGCTCTCGAGAAGCAAGGCGAACTACTTCCGCAGCGTACTTTAGAACTGATCGAAAAAAACCGCATCACCCTAAAAGGCCCGCTGACGACACCAGTAGGCGAAGGCTTCACCTCTATCAACGTGACATTACGTAAGAAATTCGGCCTGTACGCGAACGTGCGTCCGGTGTTGTCTTTCAAAGGCACTCAAGCCCGTTATGAAAACATTGATATCATCACAGTGCGTGAAAACACCGAAGGCATGTACTCAGGCCACGGTCAGAAGGTTTCTGAAGACGGCAGCACCGCAGAAGCGACCAGTATCGTCACTCGCCAAGGCGCTGAGCAAATCGCGACCTTCGCCTACGAACTGGCCCGTAAAGAAAACCGCAAGAAAGTCACTATCGTGCACAAAGCAAACATCATGAAGTCAACTTCAGGTCTGTTCCTGAAAGTGGCCCGTGAAGTAAGCCAACGCTACCCAGACATCAAAACTGAAGAAATGATCGTCGATGCGACTTGCATGAAGCTAGTGATGAACCCAGAAAACTTCGACGTCATCGTGACCACCAACCTGTTTGGTGACATTCTGTCGGATCTGTGTGCCGGTTTAGTCGGTGGTTTAGGTATGGCACCCGGCGCCAACATTGGCCGTGATGCAGCGATTTTCGAAGCGGTTCACGGCAGCGCGCCAGATATCGCAGGTAAAAACCTCGCTAACCCAACCTCTGTGATCTTAGCCTCTATCCAAATGCTGGAATACTTAGGCATGGCTGATAAAGCCGACATGATCCGTAAAGCCGTATCGGCAGTGATTGAAGAAGGCGACCGTACGACTCGCGATTTAGGCGGCACCCACGGTACGACTGACTTCACTCAAGCGGTGCTTGACCGCCTGTCATAATCGCTTTGCGCGAAACAAAAAACGCACCTTAGGGTGCGTTTTTTATGGCCGCCCTAGCAGAACAGCCAAATAAAAAGCCCCAAACATTACTTGGGGCTTCACTCACTAACAGAACGGTAAAAAACCGTAGATTAGTTCCAAGGCTGGCTAGGTTTAAGCCATAAGTGCACCGTCACTTCATCGCGGTCATGGTATAAGTGCTTACACTGCAACTGGAATTCGTTGATGCCGTTTTCCTTGAGGATTTCCTGCATGGTATTCAAAATCGCCATCACTTCTTTATAACGGCTCTTCATCGGCAGCTTGAGGTTGAAAATGGCTTCTTTAAACCAGCCATTGATGGCCCAAGCCTCAATCAGCTCGGCTACACGCGCCGGTTTTTCAACCATGTCACACACTAACCAATAAATGTTTTTACGCTGTGGCTCGAAGCGGAAACCATCCTCACGGAAATGTTTCACTTGTCCGGTTTCCATCAGTTTTTCGTTCATTGGGCCATTGTCGACCGCGGAGACCATCATGCCACGACGCACTAACTGATAGGTCCAGCCACCTGGGCAAGCGCCTAAGTCCACCGCATTCATGCCGCTGCGAACCCGCTCTTCCTGCGCTTCTTTAGGCACAAACTGCGCGAATGCTTCATCGAGTTTCAGGCTTGAGCGACTTGGTGCATCGGCGGCCATTTTCAGGCGCGGGATCCCCATAAAATAGGGTGAGCTGTTGTTGCTGAAGGAATAACCAACGTAGGCGCGTCCTGGGCCAACAAAACACACATGAATAATCGGACGCTTAGGGTTTTCCTGAGCGAGTAAACTACCGGATTTTTTCAAATGCTGGCGTAAAGGCACAGTAAACTTACGGCAAAATGCCGACAGCTCTTTTGCTTCATTGGTATCAGGGGTTTCAACCCTCAGCTCGCCCGCTTTACTCACCTCACTGAGCGCTGCCACAATCGGGCTGACACGGTCAGACTCGGGCAAATCGGCTAGCAGTTCACTCGCGGCAAACATCTGACGAGCAAAGATCAGCGAATCTAACGACAACTGCTTAGCCAAGGTATCGCCGCCATCATCGTCAAAACATTGGTATACCACATAGGCATCGTTATTGTTGGCCTTAACAAAGCCACCCACATTGAGCTCAGCCGCTCGCTGTTGGATTTCTGCTGCGCATTCTTTCTCATAGCCTGCACGGCAAAATAAAAATAGGTTTTTCATGGAGATCCTTAAGAAATCCAAGCCATAAACATGGCCGACTATCGATTTGGGCGCCAGTATAGCAATTTCAATACACAAAAGCCCGATTTGCTATCGGGCTTTTGTGCTATTGGCTGCGTGGACGCACGGCGCAGTGGCTGCGCCATACAAGCATTATGACTCGTTACCATCCACCACTTTATGGCGCCATACGGCCGCGGCCAGCAATAACCAACCTAAGAGGAAACAGCCGCCGCCCATCGGCGTGATAGGGCCAAACCATTTGCTGCCGACCAGCGCCAAACCGTAGAGCGAGCCAGAAAACAGCACTATACCCGCAATAAATAAATACGCCGCCCAATCGAGTAAACGTGAGGTTAACCACTGCCCCGCAAAAGCAACCACAATCAAGGCAAAGGTATGGTAGAAGTGGTATTGCACCCCAAGATTAAACACTTCAATCAACTCTGGGGGCGCCACGGCTTTTAAACCGTGGGCACCAAAAGCACCTAGCGCGACCGCAAAAAATCCGCTTACCGCGGCGAGTAACAACAATCCTTTACGCATTTTAACCTCCAAAAACCAATAGGCTTTACAACGGATGACGCCCGAGCCGTTAATCCAGACTCTGAGCACTTTACGTCATATCAAGAAGAAACATTAGCCAATAAATTTTGCTGATAAATCAACAGCCAGTGCAAGGTTAGCCGCTTCAGTCGTACCTGACGACTTTCTTGGGACAAAACTATGATCCCCATCGGCTAAGTATTCAATTTGGATATCGCGCTTAAGCGGCCAGCTAGAGATTTGCATCTTACCGCCAAACTTATCCCGCTCCCCTTGCAGCACTAACACGGGCACTTGGCAGTCGTTCAGGGGTTCCAACCTAGGCTCACCGCCCTTAAGCGGAATAAAGGGATAACCTAAACAAATAACCCTATCGATACGGCTGGCTTGTACGCTATCACAAGCCAGTAACGCCGCCATGCGTCCGCCCATGGATTTGCCCATCAAGACCACCCGCTTAACCTTAGGCTGAGCGTGCGCCACATCGAGCATCTCGCTAAAACAGGCAAGCAGCTTTGGTGCCCTGTCTGGCGGTCGCTTTTTACCATCCATGGCATTAGCCTGCATGTAGGGAAAATTAAAACGCATCACTTGAAAGCCCTTGTCGACAAGACCTGCGGCCATTTGGCACATAAAGTCTGAGTCTCGATTCGCTCCCGCGCCATGGGCAAATAAAATCAAGATCTCTGAGGGTTCACCTTCTAACACATGGGCACTTAGTGCAACATTTACCAACGGATTATCCGGGCAACAACTCACTGCGTGACTCCTCGGCAAACATATCTAACATCCACTCACGAAACGCGACCACTTTACCCAGCTCGGCATGATTCTGTTGGCAAACGAGGTAGTAAGCATCTTTGCTCACTAGCACTTCTTGAAATGGGCATACCAGTCGTCCCGCCTTAATATCGGGCCGAGCCAACACGCTATAACCTAACGCCACACCTTGACCATGAGCCGCTGCCTGCAAGACGAGGGAAGAATGACTGAAAATTGGACCTTGGTTCACATTGATATCGGTAATACCGCATTGTCTAAACCACGCCTGCCAATCGTGGCGACTCATATCGTGTAGCAATGTATGGTGTTTTAAATCTTCCGGCTTTGACAGCGGCTTAGGGCCATTTAACAGCATGGGTGAACACACCGGAATAAGCACTTCATTGCGAAGTTTATCGGCCCGCAGCCCAGGCCAATTGCCTAAACCATAATAGATCGCGACATCAACATCGTCAGTTAAGGAACTGGCCTCTGTGTCCACCGCCTTGATCCGTACGTCAATATCAGGATTCTTTTCACTAAACTTGGACAGACGCGGCACCAGCCACTGAATCGCAAAGCTTGGCGACATGCTCACGGTCAACGAACCAATAGCACTACGTGCGAGCAGCCTATCGGTCGCATCAGCCAATTGAATAAAGATGTCCTTAATATCGAGAAAATAACTCTGGCCTTCCTCGGTTAGCAGCAGTGAACGATTTTTTCGGCGAAATAATTTTAATCCGAGAAAATCTTCCAGCGCTTTAATTTGATGACTCACCGCAGCCTGAGTCACAAACAATTCTTCAGCCGCTCGAGTAAAGCTCAAATGCCGTGCGGCGGCCTCAAATGCTTTAACCGCATTCAGTGGTGGTAAGCGTCTTGACATAGTGATCTCTATCTCAATTTTTAATTAGTTTTTCTAATCCGTATTGTTACATTTAATCGTTTGTAAAGGCCAGCATTTTTGATTAAATTTTGCGCCAACGAAACACATGAGTTGGACAATCTCGAACGGGTGATGGGAATGTCTGACAGCAATACTTTGTCAGCCCGGAGGCGACTATGTTCAATTTAAAATCTGCTTTTGCGTTAGTGTTAGTCAGCGCACTCAGTGCCAATGTCTACGCTAATGTTATCAATGCTGAAATTATTATCGACACCAGTGATTTACAAACAAGTATCAATGCCGAACTGACGGCAACGATGGAAAAAATGCACCAAGAAGCGCTGCAAGATCCCACCTTATTGATTGCCGATGAGGTGTTACCAGCACAGCAAGTGGTCAAAACCGAGTAAATTGCACTGCTTCGCAATAACATAAAAGCCGCATTCCAATGCGGCTTTTTTGTATTCATAATCCCGTAGATTGCTGCATATCAAGGTCAAACCCGAGGCTTGACCTTGCATACACTTTGCTGGTTATCGCTTAAGGGCGGTAAACCTTAACATTGTGATAACCTTGCTCAATCAGGTAAAGTGCCTGTAATTTACTCATCACGCCACGCTCACAGTACAGCAGGTAAGTCTTTTGCTTATCGAGATCGGCAAACTGAGTCGCTAATTTGAAGAAAGGAATGCGCTTGATTTCCACGCCTTCAATCTCCAGCGGTTTATTCTCTTCTTCCTCTGGGGCGCGAATATCAATCACCACTTCATTGGTGTCGATAGCAACAACGGTCTCAGTTTCAGTGATACGGGTATTCATTTGTTCTGCTATCTCCCGGATATCAATGGCCACGGCTTGCTCTACGATACGGTCAATCAAATCCTCAGAGAATTTCGTCTCTTCCGCTTCCACCTTAGCCAGTACCGCTTTAACAGTCGGCTTTTGTGAAATCACCCCGCAATATTCCGGCATAGACTTAGCAAAATCTTCGGTGCCGATACGACGGCATTCATTGATAATATCTTGCTTATCCATAGTGATCAGCGGACGCAAAATCAACATATCGGTGCAACGATCAATCACGTTTAAGTTGGTTAAGGTTTGGCTCGACACTTGACCCAAGCTTTCACCAGTCACAATCGCCTGAATGCCCATACGCTCGGCAATACGTGCCGCGGTGCGCATCATCATCCGTTTGAGCACCACGCCCATTTGACCATTGTCGATTTTCTCTAAAATCTCGGCCACCACAGGCTCAAACGGCACGGACACAAACTTCACCTTGTGGGATTCACCATAGGTTTTCCACAAATGGTAAGCAACCTGCTTAACGCCAATCTCATGCTGCGCGCCGCCTAGGTTGAAGAAACAGTAATGGGTACGAGCGCCCTTCTTAATAAATTGATAACTCGATACGCCCGAGTCAAAACCGCCCGAAATTAACGACAACACATCTTCCTGCGTTGCCATTGGGAAACCGCCTAAGCCTTCGATACGCTTAGTCACCATATACAGTTTATCGCCCTCGATTTCGAGGTTAACAGTGACTTCGGGGTTCTTTAAGCGCACGCCAATCGCATCGGTAAACTGGTTTAAGCCACCACCGACATAACGCTCTACTTCAATAGAGTTAAAATCGTGATTACCAGTGCGCTTGACGCGTACACAGAAGGTTTTGCCGGCAATTTGGTCGCGATAAACGGGCAACACTTGCTGATAAATATCATCCACAGAGGTAAAGCTGTATTCATCCACTTGCACTACGTGGGCGATCCCAGGGATACAAGCTAAACGCTCACCAAAGGCCTGAGCTAATTCAGGTTTATCATTTGGCACCTTTACCCAAATACGGTCCCATTGACGTTGCACTTTAGCATCTTCATCAACTTTTTTGAGCACGTTACGGATGTTGGTTTCAAGCATTTTGGTGAAGCGCATGCGCACGGGCTTGCTCTTCATCATGATTTCTGGGTACAGCTTTACAATAAACTTCATGGGATTTCCGCGGGCAATTTTGTAAACAGCAAAATTGGTTAAAAGAATAATCGCCGGATTATAACAAACTCACGGCAATTGGCGCACCTGTTTCCACACACGGACTGCTCGTGGCGTGCGCTTATGCACAAGTCAAAAAAATCACATAGAAAAACGCCGTGAAACATTCACGGCGTTTTATTCAAGCTTAACGCTAATTCCCTACTTGAATTTCCTGAGATTCTTTTGCCTTACCCTGCTCAATAGCAATCTCAACGCGGCGATTTCGTGCGCGGTTTTCAGGTGAGTCATTAGGCACAATGGGATTATTCGACGCCATACCGACAACTTTCATCCGCTTGGGATCAAAACCCTTTACTTGCAGCAGCACATCGGCCACCGCCACAGCGCGTTTGCTGGAGAGATCCCAGTTCGAGCTGTAGAGCTCATCGCTTATCTGCATATCGTCGGTGTAACCGGATACGGTAACAATCCCTGGCACATCCTTGAGCAACTCACCAACAGAACGCACTACAGGCTTAAATCTCGGTTGCAAGAACCCCGAACCAGACGCAAATGACCCCTTTTCACGAATACGGATAATGATTTGCTGCCCAAGTGACTCGATTTCAATGGCGCCATCGGTGATCTCTTTATTGAGCTCCTGCGCCATTTTTTTCACTTGTTGATTAATTTTATCCTGCGCCGCTGCGGCTTCGGCCTTCACTGCATCCGCCGTTTCTTGGGCCGTAGCGGTTGCTTCACCGCCCCGCTGCGAACCATTTTGCTGCTGCACACCACCCGCGCTATCGTCTTCACCCGCTTGGAAATCCAACGTGGGTTCGGTCATTTCGTTGGTTTGTTGGTTAATGATTTCAATCGGTGTGGGATCGGGACGGCCAGGACGAAACTCCAACGCAATCACAGACGTCCCCTTAGGAATATCTTTGACTTCGACCTTATTTTGTACCCCGAAGGCATACTTCATCGAGCCTGCAATCTGCTTAAATTTCATCACGTCCATTTCGGAGAATGACAGCAGCAGCACGAAGAAACACATCAAGAGGGACATCAAATCGGCAAATGTTGCCAACCAGAGCGGCGCTCCGGGCGGTGGACAGTTGCACTTAGCCATGGGCTACTCTCCGTCCGTTGTATCGATTTTCCGCTGTTTTTCAGCAAGATAATTTTTTAAGAAACCTTCAATCACCCGCGGGTTTTGGCCATCTTGAATCGCCAATACCGCATCCATAATCAGATTGCGGTTAAGCATCTCTTCGCCCATGCGCAAGCTCAATTTATCGGCAATGGGAATACACACCATGTTGGCGACCACGGCACCGTACAGCGTCGTTAACAAGGCCACCGCCATGGAAGGACCAATCGATTTAGGATCTGACATGTTGGATAACATAGCCACCAAGCCCACTAAGGTACCAATCATCCCCATCGCAGGGCCGACGTCACCAAAGGCCCTAAAAATCGCAATGCCGTTGCGATGGCGCTCTTCGGTAAGGGCAATGTCTTTTTCAAGTGCGGCGCGCACCACTTCACCATCGTGACCATCGACCAACATATCGACGGCTTTTTGCATAAAACTATTGGAAATTTGCGCTTCTTCAAGGGCTAGGAATCCGCCTTTACGGGCGGCATCGGCCATAGTGACGGATTGTTCGATAAGATCTTCAGGCTTATCAATCTTAAACATAAAGGCTTTGACCGCGATTTTTACCGCCCCTAAAAACTGTTTGAGATTGAATTTCATCATCACGACGAAGAAGGAACCACCGAATACGATAAAAACAGAGGGGACGTCGATAAAAATGGCAATGCCGCCGCTGGTTACCATGGCCCAAAGGATAAAACCAAAGCCCCCGACTAGTCCAATAACTGTAGCTAAATCCACAACGGCTCCTCAATATTCTGTATAAACGACATGATACTGACTCTATTGGCAAAATAACACTAAATGTCATCCGTCAACGGTTAACACTTTGGTCTTAACCCAAGCCTTATTTTATGATGTCTTAAGATGATTATAAGCATAATGCTACTATTGTCATTTATCGGACAAGCTCTAAGCAAGTTTAGTGGCAATTTCTATTTTCTGAAAAAAATTCAGCAACAAAGCGTGCTATCGAGCAAATATCCATCGACTGAATTTGACCCTTGAGCCGCCCTGATATACCTTGTGTCCGCTCTTTCAAAGGAATTATTAACGTGGCAAAGAAACCCGAAAATCTCAGTTTTGAAGAATCCCTTGGTGAACTCGAGCGCATCGTTGCTGAGTTAGAGCAGGGCGATGTCTCTCTCGATGATGCGTTAAAACAATTTGAACGAGGCATCAATCTGGTGCGTAACAGCCAGGCAAAACTTGAACAAGCTCAGCAAAAAGTGGCCATTTTACTCAAGCAGGATGAAAATGCGCCCCTCTCTCCCTATGCCGTTGAGGGCGAATAAGCGTGTTAGTCAATGCAATAAAAGAATATCAACTACGAGTTGATAACCAATTAAAACAACGTTTTAGTACACTCGAAGATACAGCTCCTCAGTTAAAAGCCGCGATGACCCATGGCGCCCTTTTAGGGGGAAAACGCATTCGTCCCTTCTTGGTTTACAGTGTCGGGCAAATGTTTGGTGTAGCACTTGAAAAACTCGATGCCTGCGCCGCCGCGATTGAATGCATCCACGCCTATTCGTTAATCCATGACGATTTACCCGCTATGGATGATGATGCACTTCGCCGTGGTCAACCCACAGTGCATATCGCTTTCGATGAAGCCACCGCAATTCTTGCTGGGGATGCACTACAAACCTTAGCTTTTGAGATTGTGACTGAAGCCGTGCCAGGGATTACCAGCGAGCAACATATCGCTATGGTCAGAGCATTGGCAAAAGCCTCTGGTTATCGGGGGATGTGCGGCGGTCAAGCCATCGACTTAGCCTCCACCGATAAGCACATTGATCTTAAAGCATTAACTCAACTTCATAATATGAAAACAGGGGCGCTGATCAGCTGCGCCGTTGAGTTAGCCTTGATTGCCGCGAACGCGCCAAAAGATCAATATCAGACTATGATGGAATTTGCCCATGCCGTAGGACTTGCCTTCCAAGTCCAAGACGATATTCTGGACATTATTGCCACCACGGAAGAACTCGGCAAACCTCAAGGCTCAGATGCCGAGTCAAATAAGAGTACTTTTCCGCAACTACTTGGACTGCAAGGCGCAAAAGATACCGCCGCGCAACTGATCCAAGAGGCACTATCAGCGCTGGCTAAATTGCCATACAATAGCCAGTTAATTGCAGACTTCGCCCGCTATATTATTGAGCGAAGAATATAAAAAGAGACGAAGTATCTCGCTATGAGTTTGGACATTTCTCAGTTTCCGGTGTTGGCACAGGCCAACACACCTAATGAACTCCGCCAGCTTCCACAGGCCCTATTACCTCAATTGGCCGATGAGTTGCGGGAGTTCCTTCTTAAGTCCGTTGGCATGTCCAGCGGACATTTTGCCTCTGGGCTTGGCACTGTCGAGCTGACTGTTGCCCTGCATTATGTCTATAACACCCCGTTTGACCGTTTGATTTGGGATGTTGGTCACCAAGCCTATCCCCATAAAATCCTCACTGGTCGCCGCGATAGAATGCACACCATTAGGCAAAAGAACGGTTTACACCCCTTCCCTTGGCGGGAAGAAAGTGAATATGACACCTTTAGCGTAGGCCACTCAGGCACCTCCATCAGTGCCGCATTAGCCATGGCCGTTGCAGCCGAAAAAGAACAGGCAGGCCGTAAAGTGGTTGCCGTGATTGGCGATGGTGCAATGACAGGCGGCATGGTGTTCGAGGCAATGAACCACGCGGGTGATTTGCACAATGATATGCTGATGGTGCTAAACGATAATGAAATGTCGATTTCAGAAAATGTCGGCGCACTCAACAATCACTTAGCCCAATTGATGTCAGGCCGCTTCTACACCACGATTCGTGAAAGCAGCAAGAAAGTGCTCAAGGGCATGCCTGTTATCAAAGAAATGGCCAAGCGCACCGAAGAACACCTCAAAGGCATGGTGGTTCCTGGCACACTGTTTGAAGAGTTAGGCTTTAACTATATCGGCCCTATCGATGGCCACGATGTCGATGCCCTAGTGGAAACCCTGCGCAATATGCGCAATCTCAAGGGGCCACAAGTGCTACACATTATGACCAAAAAAGGTCGCGGTTATGAGCCAGCAGAAAAAGATCCTATCGGTTGGCACGCCGTCCCTAAATTTGACCCATCACAGTTTAAGAAGCCAGCGACTAAGCCGGGACTACCAACCTTCTCCCAAGTGTTTGGCAAATGGTTATGTGATATCGCTGAGCAGGATGAAAAAGTCTTAGGCATTACCCCTGCCATGCGTGAAGGGTCGGGTATGGTGGAGTTCTCGCAGCGCTTCCCAAAACAATATTTTGATGCAGCCATTGCCGAGCAACATGCGGTGACCTTAGGTGCAGGGTTTGCCTGTGAGGGCTATAAACCTGTGGTCGCAATCTATTCGACCTTCTTACAACGCGGCTATGATCAGCTGATCCACGACGTCGCATTGCAGCGTTTACCCGTACTATTTGCCATTGATCGTGGAGGTATTGTCGGTGCCGACGGCCCAACCCATCAAGGGGCGTTTGATTTAAGCTTTATGCGCTGTATTCCAAATATGGTGATTATGGCACCATCGGATGAAAATGAATGTCGCCAGATGCTGTATACCGGATATTGCTATGATGCAGGCCCAAGCGCGGTACGCTATCCAAGAGGTAGTGCAACAGGTGCGACTCAAGTTGAAGCCATGACGGCGCTGCCTATTGGTAAAGGGGTGATTAAGCGTTTAGGCAAACGTATCGCGATGCTTAACTTCGGGACTACCTTAGCCGCAGCACTCACTGCCGCAGAGAGTTTAGATGCAACAGTGGTCGATATGCGCTTTGTGAAACCGCTGGATGTGGATTTAGTCAAAGAGATGGCGCAAACCCACGATGTGCTCGTCACAGTTGAAGAAAACGCCATTATGGGCGGTGCTGGCTCAGGTGTGCTAGAGCTTCTGCAAAAGCTTAAAATGCCTAAACCTGTACTACAAATTGGCTTGCCCGATGAGTTTATTAAACATGGATCACCAGAAGAAGTGATCCATGACTTACAACTCGATGCCGAAGGCATGTTAGCGCAGATTAATGCCTATCTTGCCAATTAAGCTCAAGGGAGCTTGCTCCCTGTTTATGACAAAATAAGCTACTGATTAACTTACAATAAAAGTTTTAAACTAAAAAGGACTGCATCTGCAGTCCTTTTTATTGGTTTAACGTTTTACCGCTTACGCTTCAATATCAATCGAAGCAGACTCTTGGCTAGGGCCACCTTGAGACACCATCACCATGGCTGGGCGCAATAAACGGCTATTCAGTTCATAGCCTTTTTGCATCACTAACATCACAGTATTGGCTGGGAATTCAGCACTTGGTTGCATACCAATCGCTTGATGTTGATCAGGGTTGAAGGCTTGTCCTTGAGGATCAATTTGTTTTACACCAAATTTCGCCACAGCGGTCAACAAACTCTTTTGTGTTAACTCAACACCTTCATAGATAGCTTTAGTGGTTTCATCCTGCGGATTAGTCCCTTGCAGCGCTCGCTCCATATTGTCTATCACTGGCAGCAATTCGTTGGCGAATTTTTCCAGAGCAAACTTATTGGCTTTCTCTACATCCATCGCAGCGCGACGACGAATGTTATCCACTTCGGCAGCTGCACGTATTACTGAATCTTTTTGCTCATCAACTTTCGCCAAAGCGTCAGCGAGTAACTGTTCCAGCTCTTCAATACGGAAATTGGCTTGGGTAAGCTCATCAATCAGACTTGCTTCTTCGGTAGAAACTTCAGACTCTACACCCTCTTGGATCAGATCCTGTTCTGCTTTAATCGACTCGTTGCTCATTTTCACTCCAGCTAAAAATGCTTTGTTTCTAAATACTCTGGGCATATTATGGGGATCAATTTTGACGTTTCAAGGCCTAAGGCCAGATCTAGCATAAATATGACCACAAAGTTCCACACCATTGGCCTAATTGGTAAGCCGCATCATCCAGGGACAAATCAAACCCTCAAACGTCTGCACCACTGGCTGACGATGCAAGGTTATGAAGTCCTCGTAGAAGAGCGGGTAGCAACTGAGTTAGGCCCACAAATTGTGGCGGTTGATTTATTAGAGATTGGCGAGCGTTGTGATTTAGCGATAGTCGTTGGCGGTGATGGCAATATGCTCGGCGCCGCCAGAGTGCTGGCGCGCTTCGATGTGGGCGTGATTGGTGTAAACCGTGGCAACCTTGGCTTTTTAACGGATTTACCACCGGATGCATTCGAAGAAGCGCTCGCTAAAGTGCTCGATGGTGAGTTTGATACCGAGCACCGTTTTTTACTTGAGGCAGAGGTCTATCGCCATGGACAGCTAAAAGCCAGTAATACCGCGGTCAATGAAGCAGTGCTGCATCCGGGCAAAATCGCTCATATGATTGAATTTGAAGTCTATATAGACAACCAATTCATGTACAGCCAACGCGCCGATGGCATGATAGTTTCCACTCCCACGGGGTCAACCGCCTATGCACTGTCAGCAGGTGGGGCGATTCTCACCCCCAATTTACAGGCATTAATTTTAGTCCCGATGTTTCCACACACCTTGTCATGCCGTCCTATTGTGGTCGATGCTTGCAGCACCATTAAGATGGTGGTTTCCCCTGAAAATGGCGAAAACCTTGAGGTTAGCTGTGATGGCCATGTGCATTTAGCAGTATTACCCGGTGATGAGATCATCGTGCGCCGCAGCTCTGAGCAACTTAGGCTTATCCATCCTAAAGGCCATAATTACTTCCATGTATTACGAAGCAAACTTGGCTGGGGCAGTAAGTTGTTTTGAGTTTGTACGATGAGATGATGCGAAGCTTAACTCAAGCAACCTACCATAAAAAAATATAGACAATGACTGACTATAGTTGTTAACAAAATGGAGTTGTGCAGCTGCATTGCTGTAAACAGCTTTATTAACCGTTATTAAATTTCAGATTAACTCATATTTCATAAAGTGACATTGCTCACACTCAATTTCCCCGCCCGATAAAGCGTGAGCTAGATCACGCTAAAAATCTCCATCTAAAAATCATATAAAATAATAAAAATCATATATTTAAAATAAATCATTAAAAACCACCGTTCCTTTTAATGAGAGCCTGAGTGACGCAGATCACACCTTAATATTGTCTTAAAAATTCATTAAGTGCCCATTAATGAAATAAATGGATCAGTTAATTGCAATACTGATCGCTAATTTAGTGAAGATCTGATTTTTTATAACTAAAAAGCATAAAAGCTAAATAAATTACTAATAACAGGAATATACAAACCACTCTTTAAGTGACGTTGGTCACAGTTGAAGAAATCCTATGAGAGAAGCCTCCCGCAGCACTGTAAATTAGCATTTCATACAGCAGTCAAAATGATCTAGATCATATAAGTTCAACCCCGAATAGCGTCTAGTACACACCACAGAATGTCGTAACAGTGATTATTAGTAGTGAATACTGCTGATTTATCCACCATAAGTTCTGATATCGAAGCACCAATAAGATTCCTATAAAAAATAAGACAGACCACTTTATGTAGAGGCAAGCATGACAATACTCCAACTCTTCGCCAGCTTGACGCCAGTGCTCAGTGTAATGATCTTTCTTGTATTACTGAGAATGCCCGCGTCAAAAGCTATGCCCATTTCCATGGTAGTTACGGCCATCGCCGCCGTATTTATTTGGCAAATGGATACCACTCTATTGGCCGCATCCGTTCTTGAAGGACTGCTGTCAGCGATCACGCCATTAACCATCATCTTCGGTGCGGTATTCCTACTTAATACTCTGAAATATTCAGGTGCAATGGATACTATCCGAGCAGGCTTCACTAACATCAGTGCCGATGCCCGTGTACAGGTGATTATTATTTGTTGGTTATTCGGCGCCTTTATCGAAGGTAGCGCAGGCTTTGGTACGCCAGCCGCCATTGGCGCGCCACTGCTGGTATTACTGGGAGTACCTCCTGTCGCCGCCGCCGTAGTCGCCTTAATTGCTGACTCAGCCTGCGTATCATTTGGGGCAATTGGTTTACCCGTGCTCTTTGGGATGGAACAGGGTCTTATCCAAGGTGGTGTAAGCATGGCTGCTGAGCAGTTTGCTGCCCATGGTGGAACCTATGCGGGTTATGCTCGATATATCGTAATGCATATGATCACTATCGACTTAATCACAGGTTCATTAATTCCACTGGTTATGGTGACAATGCTGACCGGCTTCTTTGGCCGCAACAAATCCTTTAAAGAAGGCTTAGCCATTTGGAAATTTGCGATTTTCGCAGGTCTTGCCTTTACTGTCCCCGCCTGGATTATTAACTACCTTGCAGGCCCTGAATTCCCATCGGTTATTGGTGCATTAATCGGTATGGCACTGGTGATCCCTGTTGCGCGTAAGGGCTACCTACTGCCTAAAACACCTTGGAATGATTTCGCAGAGAATGACAACCAAGAAGGTGTGAAGATCGAAGCGAAAGCCCAGTTTTCACAAATTGCCGCCTGGACACCTTATATCATCATGGCTGCGCTGTTAGTGTTATCTCGTACAGTCACACCACTGAAAGCTTGGTTATCGAGTTTCAACATTAGCTGGACAGGCCTTATGGGTACTGAGCTTAAAGCGAGCTTTGCAACCTTATACGCTCCTGGCGCCTTCTTCGTCGCAGTGTGTATTATCGGTTTCTTCCTGTTCAAAATGAAAAGTCCTGCGATTAAGCAATCCATCGGTGTTTCATGCAAATCAATGTTACCGACGATTATTTCATTAGGTGCTTCAGTACCTATGGTGAAAATCTTCTTAAACTCAGGTGCTAATGGTGCTGGACTAGCCTCTATGCCAGTGGCCTTAGCCGATATGTTGGGCCATTCAATGGGCGCAGTATGGGCATGGATGGCGCCTATCGTGGGGATTTTTGGTGCTTTCCTGTCAGGTTCAGCGACGTTCTCAAACATGATGTTCTCAAGCCTGCAATACAGTGTGGCTGATAATGTTGGCATGAACCATACGCTGGTATTGGCACTGCAAGGTATCGGTGCAAACGCCGGTAACATGATGTGCGTAATGAACGTGGTTGCCGCAGCAACTGTAGTAGGTATGGCGGGTAGAGAGTCGGAAATTATTCGTAAAACAATGCCTGTTGCCCTTGGTTACGCCTTACTTGCAGGCACTATCGCAACACTTTGGGGTGGCTTCTAATCCATCTTGTTCGAAGTCACGCCGAGTGACTTCGACTTTCTTCTATAAGATAAAGAGAGTGATGTTATGTCGATTAACTACAAAGAGGTCATCAGTGATCTCAGAACACAATTAGGTGATCGTCCGGTGACGGATGATCCCGTCCGTCGTTTTGCTTGGTCTACCGATGCCAGCTACTTCAGAATCGTGCCCGAAGTTGTTGTCCATGCCGAGACCTTAGAACAGGTAAAACTCACCTTAGCCGTTGCCCGCAAGCATAATGCGCCCGTCACATTTAGAGCAGCAGGCACCAGTTTATCTGGCCAAGCGATTGGTGAAGGGATACTACTTATCCTTGGCCATGATGGTTTTAGAAAGATTGAAGTCAGTAGCGATGCAAAACAAATTACCTTAGGTGCCGCAGTTATTGGTTCAGACGCGAATGCTGTGCTAGCGCCACTGAATCGCAAAATCGGCCCCGATCCAGCGACGATTGCTTCGGCAAAAATTGGCGGAATTGTTGCTAACAACGCTTCAGGCATGTGCTGTGGTACTGCTCAAAACAGTTACCAAACCATCGCATCGGCAAAACTGTTGTTTGCCGATGGCACTGAACTCGATACTGGCTGTGAAAAATCTAAGGCTGAGTTTGCTAAGACCCACGGAAAATTACTGCAAGATCTGAGCGAGCTCTCCCATCTGACACGCCATAACACCGTATTAGCCGAGCGCATTCGTAAAAAGTATTCCATCAAAAATACCACTGGCTACGGTATTAACTCCTTAATCGATTTTACCGACCCATTTGACATCATTAACCACTTAATGGTCGGGATGGAAGGTACGTTAGCTTTCATTAACGAAGTCACTTACCACACTGTAAATGAAGCTAAATTTAAAGCCTCAGCCATGGCTGTATTCCATAATATGGAAGATGCTGCACGCGCCATTCCGCTGATTAATGGTGAAAGTGTTTCTGCGGCCGAACTCCTTGACTGGCCATCCATTAAAGCGGTAACAGGCAAGCCAGGCATGCCAGATTGGTTGTCGGAACTGCCTGCGTTATCCGCGATTCTATTGATTGAATCCCGTGCGGATGATGCTCAAACGCTCGAACGCTATACCCAAGATGTCAGTACCAAGCTGGCTGGTTTTGACTTCATCCGTCCGATGGAATTCAGTACCAATCCCGCGGTTTACGACAAGTACTGGGCGATGCGTAAAGGGCTTTTCCCCATTGTCGGTGGCGAGCGTCCAAAAGGAACCTCAGTTATCATCGAAGACGTGGCCTTTGAGCTTGAACATCTAGCCGCAGCAGCTCACGATATCACTGAGCTTTTCCATAAACATGGTTACCCTGAAGGCTGTATTTATGGCCACGCGCTGGCAGGTAACTTCCACTTCATTATTACTCCTACCTTCTCCACTCAAGCCGATATCGACCGCTTCCATGCCTTTATGGACGATATTGCCGATATGGTGATTAACAAGTACAACGGCTCAATGAAAGCTGAGCATGGCACCGGCCGCGCTGTGGCACCGTTTGTTGAAAAAGAATGGGGACAAGATGCTTACACTTTGATGAAGAGCATCAAACAACTATTTGATCCTCAGGGTATTCTAAACCCAGGCGTTATTCTTAACGATGATGCGAACGTTCACGTTAAAAATATTAAGCCCTGTCCTGTAGTCGATGATTTTGTTGATAGATGTATCGAATGTGGCTTCTGCGAAAAAACCTGCCCAACATCAGCACTTAACTTCTCGCCACGTCAGCGGATCGCTACTCTGCGTGAAATCGAGCGTTTAGAGCAGTCCGGTGATAAAGCTGCGGCCGCTAAAATGCGCGCCGATGCAAAATACGATGTGATTGATACCTGCGCCGCCTGTCAGCTTTGTACTATCGCCTGTCCAGTCGATAACAGCATGGGTCAGTTAGTCCGTAAACTACGTACACCTTATATCAGCACCACAGAGCAAAAAGTATTGGATTTCCAAGCCAAGCATTTTGGCGCGGTAAACCAAGTGATCAGTACGGGCTTTGATGTACTTGGCGTTATCCATAAAATCACCGGCGATGGCATTACTAATGCACTGATGAAAACGGGTCGGCTGATTTCTAAAGAAGTGCCCTACTGGAATCCGGACTTCCCCAAAGGCGGCAAACTGCCTAAACCGTCACCCGCCAAAGCAGGCCAAGAAACTGTAGTTTACTTCCCAGCCTGTGGTGGCCGCACCTTTGGTCCAACGCCGAAAGATCCGGATAATCGCACCTTGCCAGAAGTGGTTGTAACCCTACTAGAGCGCGCGGGCTATAACGTTATCACGCCAGAAAAGACCCGCGATTTATGCTGCGGCCAAATGTGGGAATCAAAGGGCGACTTTAAAAACGCCGACGCCAAACGCCAGGAGCTTATCGATGTGCTCAGCAAGATGAGCAATGGCGGCAAGATCCCAGTGTTAGTCGATGCCCTATCTTGTACTTATCGCACCCTCACGGGTAACCCAAAGATACAAATAACGGATCTAGTTGAGTTTATGCACGACAAGCTGCTGGACAAGCTGACCATCAACAAAAAGGTCAATGTTGCTTTGCACTTAGGTTGTAGTGCTCGCAAGATGAAGTTAGAGCCTAAGATGCAAGCCATTGCCAATGCTTGCTCGGCGCAAGTGCTCAAACCCGCGGGTATTGAATGTTGTGGATACGCCGGTGAAAAAGGTTTATATAAGCCAGAAATCAACGCCAGCGCCCTGCGCAATATTAAGAAGTTAATCCCAGTTGAGGTTAAAGAAGGCTATTACGCCAACCGTATGTGCGAGGTTGGTTTGACCCAACACAGTGGTATTTCCTACCGCCACTTAGCGTATCTGCTCGAAGAGTGCAGTCGCTAACACACTGACCAAACGGGGCTAAAGATAGCCCCGTTTTTCTTTAGAAGAAAACTATTCTCATTTATCGACAAATCCGCAAAGTTAACGAAATAAATCTTAAAATAAAAACCAAATTAACCATTTAAAATCATATTGTTAAAAACTTCTCATTTTTGCAAAAATCTAGTAGATCATTTACTAAATTAGGGCTACTTATTTACTTTAGATAAGCCTATATTGGATCAACTACCTTAGCATTTGTGTGGACTTTGGGGCCACAATGCAAGGCAATGTCGTTCACTAACAAGAAAGAGAAAGCACAATGAAAATCGCCCTTTTCATCCCGTGTCTTGTTAACCAAATGATGCCGGATGTGGCCATTGCCACTCTGGAATTACTGGAAAAACTCGGACACCAAGTGATTCTACCCGCAGGCCAAACTTGCTGTGGCCAACCGATGACTAACTCGGGTTGCTTTGATGCAGCACGCAGTACCACCTTGAAATTACTCAATGCTTTCAAAGGTGTAGAATGCGATGCCATTGTTTGTCCTGCCGCTTCTTGTTTAGTGGCCGCCAAAGAAAATTTCCACGAGTTTGATAGCAGCCCAGAAGCTCAAGCCGTTATCGACAAACTCTATGAGCTGACCGAGTTCCTCCACGATATCGCTCCCATTCCCGCCTTCAACAAACCTTTTGCCCATAAGATCAGCCTGCAACTAAGCTGTCACGGCATTCGTATGCTGAGCCTTGCCACGCCAAGCGAGCAAATGGGCCCGCGATTCAACAAAGTTGAAGCCGTGCTTGCCAATATCGCTGGTATCGACATTGTCTATCCAGACCGTCGCGATGAATGCTGTGGCTTTGGTGGTACTTTTGCCGTCGATGAAGGAGCCGTATCCGCCAAGATGGGTAAAGACAAAGCCCAAGCCCACGCGGCAACAGGCGCGCAATATGTGGTTGGCTTCGATCCCTCTTGCCTCTTGCACCTCGATGGCATGATCCGCAGACAGCAATTGCCGATTGAAATTCGCCACATAGCGCAAGTGCTTAACGCCGCGCTCTAGGAGACCCACTATGGCATATCAACATAATCACGGGGCCACGGGTTCACAGGTTCACGCTCATAAAGCCGATATTTTCTGCCGCGATGAAACCCGAGTTGACTGGCACTCTAAAGCCCTTTGGGTGCTGCGCGAAAAACGCGATCGCGCCGCTGGCAGCTTACCCGAATGGGAGCAACTGCGTCAGTTAGGTTCTGAAATCAAACTGCACACCTTAACCAACCTTGCACAATACCTTGAAACCTTTGAGCAAAACTGTCTTGCCAACGGCATCAAAGTGCATTGGGCCAAAGATGGCGCCGAGCACAACCGTATCGTGCACGAGATCTTAGCTAGCCATAAAGTGAAGAAGTTAGTTAAGTCCAAATCCATGCTCACCGAGGAATGTCATCTCAATCCTTACTTAGAGCAGCGTGGAATTGAAGTCATCGACACCGACTTAGGTGAACGGATTATTCAGCTCGCGAAAATGCCGCCTTCGCACATTGTGGTGCCCGCTATCCACATGAAAAAAGAAGAAGTTGGTGACCTCTTCCATGAGAAACTCGGCACTAAAGCGGGGGCAGCCGATCCCTTGTATTTAACCCGTGCCGCCCGCGCGCATTTGCGTGAAAAATTCCTCAGCGCCGATGCCGCCATGACAGGGGTAAACATGGCGATTGCCGATAAGGGCGCCGTGGTCGTTTGTACCAACGAAGGTAACGCCGATATGGGCGCTAACCTGCCCAAGTTGCAGTTGCATTCAATGGGGATCGACAAAATTGTCCCCGATATCGACAGCGCCGCCGTGTTACTACGCACCCTCGCACGCAACGCAACTGGCCAACCCGTCACTACTTATAGCGCCTTCTACCGTGGACCACAGGTCGATGGAGAGATGCATGTGATCATCGTCGATAACGGCCGTACCGAGATGATGAAGGATAAAATCCTTGCCGAATCATTGAAATGTATTCGTTGCGGCGGTTGTTTAAATACTTGTCCTGTGTATCGCCGCTCTGGTGGTTACAGCTACAACTACACCATTCCCGGCCCGATTGGGATTGCGGTGGGTGCCAAGCATGACGATACCAACTCCATCGCTTGGGCTTGTACTCTGTGTGGTAGCTGTACCTATGTCTGCCCGACCAAGGTGCCGCTCGATAAGATTATTCACCACCACAGACGCCTTAAGGCCGAAGCCGGACAACTCCCCTACGGCAAAAACGGCTATATGCCATTAGTGGGTAAATTTATGGCAAGCACTACTCTGCTCAATTGCTCAATGGGCGCGGCCCGAACTGCACTGCGCATTCTGCCCGGTAGTCTGCTCAAGCCCTTTAGCGGTGCCTGGGGTAAATACCGTGAACTGCCAGTCGCCCCCAACTCCAGCTTCGAAGCTTGGTTTAAGAAACACAGGAGCCTATAAGATGTCTAGTAAGCACGAAATTCTCAATGCGCTCAAACTGTCGGCTTTAACAAACCATCCTATGCCAAGCATCGATGTCGCCCCAAGGGTTGAAGATCTGGTTGGCCAGTTTGAAACCAATCTGAAAACCGTTGCGGGTACACTTCACCGTGAAGGCGGCCTCGCGGCACTGCAAGCCAAAGTGGATGAGCTTGTCGCCCAAGGCTTACAGGTTATCTCCCTCGTTGAGGGCATCACAGCAAACCGTGATGTGCCACCAACGGCTCACGAGCTCAGGGATATCGATTATGCGGTGATACCTGGGGATATTGGTGTTGCCGAAAATGGTGCCATTTGGGTAAACAATAAGAACTTAGGCCACAGAGTAACGCCTTTTATCTGTGAAAACCTGATCTTAGCCCTGCCAGCCAATAAGATTGTGCCAAACATGCATCAAGCGGCAAAAGAAATCACGCTAGCCTCAGGTGAGTTTGGGGTGTTTATCGCCGGTCCCTCAAAAACCGCCGATATCGAACAAGCCCTCGTCGTCGGTGCTCACGGCGCCTGCAGCTCGAACGTGTATTTGCTGTAATGCCTCAAGATTTAATGTAACCAAGAAACGCAAAGGTTACGGGACAATCGAAACATGAAAGCCGACCTTTATTGGCGGCTTTCTTATTTAAAATTTAGCATAACAATATTTGAAACATTTGATTTATAAGGGTTATTCGCCTACAGGTACAGGCTTGCCATGGCATTCGCCGCCGACTCGGTGAATAGAGAAATATAGGATGTCTAAGCTTATGAACGAGAGCCATGGTCGTTCTCACGTATCCCTGCATTGCACGACATTCAGGCGTCCTGCCTATAAGATGGCGAACGGGCTGTTAAACACGGATGTAGTGCAAGTCAATCAGTGGATGCAAGGCCGCGCCGTACTGCTCTTTGATGAGCGCCGCAGCCTAAAGCAATAGCTAGTACTAGTACTAGTACTAGTGATAAGTAAAGGATCTTTATCAAGTCGCTTTAACCAGATGCGATAGCGCAATACTGAGGATACCTTACGAGTATCCTCGACGCGGCTGGTCGTATTCTCGACTATATCTATTAGGCATTTATAGTAAAGGTGAGTAAATGAACGAGGTATTACTACAAATAAAGGCGCTCACCAATAGTGATCCTTTGTTGACGGCAGTCATTGTTGGAGTATTAACATTTACGTTAATTGGACTCGTAGGCTACATGCTAAAAGATGTCCCCGCGAAACTGTTAAGTTGGCTCAGTAGCCTGCTATTTGTGCGGCTCACTATAGATGATAGCCATCAGGCACGCACAGAGATATTCAATAAGCTGTCCTTTTTGATCAGTAATACTACCATTCCGTTTTTTTCACGTTCTATCTCTGAGGCTGTTTACTTTGACTATGGTGTGAATTACGACGGGCGTGTCAGTGTTAAGTCTATCGGCTATGGTATGCATCTGTTTAAATACGGTGGTTGTTTTATGTTGGCAACTCGTACTAAGGTCGATAGTTCGATGGCATACGATTCTATTACTGTAAGAGCACCATGGTGGGCAAAAGATAAACTATATCGTTTTTTAGAAGATACTCGTGGAGACATCTCTAATGAGCCGAAAGTGAATATTTTCGAAGAAACCGAATGGTGTCGCTACGGTACATTGAAATCATCGGGTTTTAGTGACTTAGTGCTAGATGAAGGGTTTAAGCAGGACTTGATGAGGGAAGTTGATAACTTCGCAAGTCGGGGAAAATCGGTTGTCAGTAAGCTAACCATACTGTTACATGGAAAAACGGGTACAGGTAAGACGGGTATAGCGAGAGCCTTAGCGGTTGAGTATCATCGCGATCTATACATATTGAATCTATCGACTGTCAATGATGCCACTATTCATAAAGCAATTAGAAAGGTAGCGCCCGGAGCGATGTTGTTAATAGAGGACTGTGACTGTGTAAAGGCCACGGTATCACGTACTGCTGAAAGCAATGTAGATAACCCACCACTCACTTTAGGTGGCGTTCTAAACGCCTTAGACGGAATCGTCCCTCTTGATGATTGCCTTGTCATAATGACCACAAATCATCTTGATCATCTTGACCCAGCGTTAATACGTAAAGGTCGTGTAGATGTCAGTATGGAAGTACCACTTATCAGTGCAAAGCAAGTTAATGAGGACTACTTTGAGCGTTTTGGCGCAGTGCTGAATAGAACTGAGCCATTGTTAGGTTGTGAAGTCTATGAACTCCATCGCAGAGCGAAGTTAAGATATGGAGTGTGTTGTAAGCCAGTGTAACCCTCCGCTATTTGCATAATAAAGTGTCAACAACCAGCATCGGGCTTGTTCAACACTTGCCATGCCTTTTGAGAATGGGTCGCGGCTACGCGCGGCCTATCCTTATTTGTTAACCCATTCCACGTTCACTTTGAAATTATTCCCACAGTCAAAATTTGCAACCTGATTATTGCCAACAGAAATAACATCTGATTCACTCACATTTAAATACTCAATATCACCCACTCGACTTACCACGCACCAATACCCGATAAATGCTATTTGTGAACTGGTTTCATCAAGTATCACTGAAGTAACCTCTAGCTTGAATGAAATATTTTTTCTGTCTTCAGAAAGAGCATTGCTTACTTCGATAATGTTTTGTGAGTTAATTTCTCGACTGACAATCCCTTTTTCTGTCTCCCATGAAATTTTCAACGGTAAATCAAATTCTTTAGCATTTGATTGCAATGTAAAAAGAAATAAAAGAATTGGTAATAGTCTTCTCATAGCTTCACGCAAGGGTTAACGCCTTACTAATGGGCGCATAAATGCTTGGCTAAAATGAGCGACGAAGGAGCGCAAGCCAAGCGTTTTGCGTCCTTTTGAGTAACTTGTTAACTATACTTCTCTGATTCAAATTCTGTATTTGACCATACTAAGCCAAGTTCTGGGCTTTCCAGAGAAAACTCTGAAAATACGCAACTGTATGACTGAGCCACGTCACACATAAAAGCGACCCAGTTTATGAAATCTTCTTCGCTCAATTCATTACCATAGGGGCGAGTTGTACCAGTTAAGAGTTGATACCCTTTTTCGTCAACTTCACTAAGCTCGATTTCATAGTTTTCACTGAGTTGTTGAGCTAATTCATTTAACTTCGATGAAACGTCACAAAAATGAGAGAAATCCATAGCGAAAACTGTTTCCTCATTTGCTCCAGAGCTTACAACAGCATTCCATAGTTGAGTTGCTTCATCTATTTTTCTGTTTTTGATTCGGGCGTAATACTCTTCCCAAGTTTTTTGCGGATCGCTCATGAAACTCCTTGTATAGCTACGCCTAGCTTACCGGATTGGTGAAGATGGCGGCTTTTATGCGTCTTTTTGCAAAAACGGTGACAGTTTACCCAAGTCCGATTGATGGCACTTGTTATGATTTTTAGTTGTTGATTTAATTTAAATATTTACCAACGAACTCGGCTAAATTATTAGCATAAGGATTACATGCCATTGATTCATGGCATGCAAAGCCAACAGAAAACTCTTGGTTTTGATGATGAGAGTAAATCTGGCAGTAAATCTGGCCACCCAGTATAAATCAATAACATAATGCACTTTCAGTTTGCCAGCAACCAGCTCAGGCTCAAATGGTTTAAACGAGAGCGATCAAACGTCGCGAGAACTGAATCTGAGGCATAAATTGAACTAATTTATTCAAAAATAGTGTATTTCAGACGTGGCAAGTGAGCCCATAGTGCTTGAAAGATGTTAGGCGATGATTATTTTCGAAGTTATATAAGTCGTTGTCAGTTGCAGCGTAAGTGCTGGCAGCTTGACGCAAAGTGCCGTCGTCGCTTTTCGAGATGTTCGCAGTAATCGCTCAGTTCTTGCAGCGTGCCCACTGGACCGTGAAATAGTTTGCCAAACTCGGTGGTCAGCTTGAGCCAATTGTCATGGTGAATATTTAATTTTGTCAGTAACTTACCGCTATTCTCACTGATGCTTCCACGTTTATCGTTGCGAATAATTCGGCCTGTATCTTCCACCAACTGAAGGTAATCCGTTAAGGAAAACGCAATGCCATTGGGTTGGTTGTCGCACTCGTTACCAATAAACGGTAATAGATTGCTCGGCTGCTCACCTTTTAACGCCGCCCGAATACGTAGTTGAATACTGGTATGGTCGGATTGTTCTGGCGTATCAGTGAGTTGCGCTCTGATGGGATTTAAATCCACATAGGCCATACAGGCTAATACCGCAGCTTCATCCAGTAAGGCCTGGGATTTAAACCGACCTTCCCAGAAACGACCTGTGCAGTTATCTTCTTGATTTGCTTGTCTTGCTATCGGTTCATTCAAACAGCGCATAAACCATGAAATATCACACAAACGACTGCGATAAAGGGCGATGGAATGCTTTAATCGGTTGACCTCATAGGCTTCAACTAACTCACCTTTAACGAATTTTTGCGTCAACTCATCGCCTTTAAACAATTTATGCCATTGCTCAAGCACTTCGCGGTCAGTCCAGCGATTAGCACTGTCGATATCGACCCGCAGCACCACATGCAGATGATTCGACATCACCGCAAATGCTGCGATATCGATGGCAAAAACAGCTTCAAGTTCAAATAATAATGACTCAACCCAAGCTCTGCGATGGTCATAGTTTTTACCCGAATAGACATCATCTCCACATAAAAATGCACGTCGTACCACGCGGCTACAGCAATGGTAATAGGGTGTGTCTTCAAGACTTATCTGGGTTCGGCGAGGGCGCGGCATACAAACCTCCTTGTTCAATGCTTAACCAAAGCATAGTCGGAGGTTAACAGCAACGCTATTAAAGTTGGGTGTCCGTTTTTGCACTGTAGCCTGCTATTTGTGCGGCTCACTATAGACGATAGCCATCAGGCACGCACAGAGATATTCAATAAGCTGTCCTTTTTGATCAGTAATACTACCATTCCGTTTTTTTCACGTTCTATCTCTGAGGCTGTGTACTTTGACTATGGTGTGAATTACGACGGGCGTGTCAGTGTTAAGTCTATCGGCTATGGTATGCATCTGTTTAAATACGGTGGTTGTTTTATGTTGGCAACCCGTACTAAGGTCGATAGTTCGATGGCATACGATTCTATTACTGTAAGAGCACCATGGTGGGCAAAAGATAAACTATATCGTTTTTTAGAAGATACTCGTGGAGACATTTCTACTGAGCCGAAAGTGAATATTTTCGAAGAAACCGAATGGTGTCGCTACGGTACATTGAAATCATCGGGTTTTAGTGACTTAGTGCTAGATGAAGGATTTAAGCAGGACTTGATGAGGGAAGTTGATAACTTCGCAAGTCGGGGAAAATCGGTTGTCAGTAAGCTAACCATACTGCTACATGGAAAAACGGGCACGGGTAAGACGGGTATCGCGAGGGCCTTAGCGGTTGAGTATCATCGCGATCTATACATATTGAATCTATCGACTGTCAATGATGCCACTATTCATAAAGCAATTAGAAAGGTAGCGCCCGGAGCGATGTTGTTAATAGAGGACTGTGACTGTGTAAAGGCCACGGTATCACGTACTGCTGAAAGCAATGTAGACAACCCACCACTCACTTTAGGTGGCGTACTAAACGCGTTAGACGGGATCATTCCTCTTGATGACTGTCTAGTCATAATGACCACAAATCATCTTGATCATCTTGACCCAGCGTTGATACGTAAAGGGCGTGTAGATGTCAGTATGGAAGTGCCACTTATCAGTGCAAAGCAAGTTAATGAGGACTACTTTGAGCGTTTTGGCGCAGTACTGAATAGAACTGAGCCATTGTTAGGTTGTGAAGTCTATGAACTCCATCGCAGAGCGAAGTTAAGATATGGTAGTGTCCATAATTCTGTGTGATTTCAGTAAAAATCTGACTATCCATTTTAGATCAACAACATAAGCACTTTTGGTTTGTCTACAACTTGTACGAGCTAAAGCTGAGACATGAAATTGAGCTAACTCATTAAAATATTGGTGTATTTAAGACATATTAACCCACCCAATAAAACCAATGAGCAGTAATTGGTTTGGTTAAGCAAGGTTACAGTGAGTTGCAGGACATGACATCCCATTTTTGAGATTGGACAGTCAATAATTGATTTTTTACTTTTTATAAGGGAACAACCAAGTGTTGTTGGGCGTTTTTATATTTGGGTTAACTAACCGCAATGCATCGTATAGTTCGCTTCGCTTATATGGATAGTTAGGGCTCAATAAAACTGATGAACCATTATTCATTTTCACTAAAATAAGGCTAGCGTTTGATCCTATATCTGTACTGTGCTCAATTTCAATAATGTCTTGCGGATTGACGCTGAACGTCCATTCTTTAAAAGTAGGGTGAAATGAGCTGAACTCGGAGTTTGTCAGCTTGATATAAAATTTCGCAGGATGAGTAAGCAACCATGCTGTTAGCGATAACAGAGCAAGCTCAGAAACCACAACAATATATTTTACGTAAAATAAAAATTCGTTATAAAAAGGATCACTTTTTGGAATGAATATCAAAATAAGCCAAAGGATAACGGGCAAAAAAAGCATATTAAAAGCGAGCATTTTGGCTTGTTGTTTTCTGTTTCTTTCATAATAGAAAAAGGTGCGTTTAATATTCATATAATTAACGCCTAGATTCAGATCGAAAAGCACCGCAGTTGGTTGACGTTATCACCTGCACCTTCTGCTGGCGATAAAATTTGATTATTACAAGTCTGAGCATTCATCAAAAATCCGTATAATTGGGATTGTCTGAAACTCCATCTCAACGAGGCTTTGTTTCCTAAATCAGTTGAACTAAAACCATAGCTGGTGATCTGATCGGCATAGCCTATCAACTCACCCATCAATCGTGTCAAAACCTCGCTATAAAACAACTAACTGGAAGCAATACAAT
>NZ_BMOP01000009.1 GCF_014647135.1 Shewanella xiamenensis | reverse complement strand
AGGCATTACTCACCCGTCCGCCGCTCGCCACCTCATAAGTAAACTTACTTGTGCTGCCGCTCGACTTGCATGTGTTAGGCCTGCCGCCAGCGTTCAATCTGAGCCATGATCAAACTCTTCAATTAAAAGTTTTTTGTTTAACTCGCGTTAAACGACTCAATGAATTCTACTGTTTTGATTCGCTTTGCTCACTAAGAAGCATCGCGTTTCAATTCATACATTACTGTATGTACATATTGCTATGAACACTCATTCATTGATTTAATTCTTTGATTACTCGCCAAACGGCAGAGTAATTTCGATTAACTCAACACCTGTGAGTGCCCACACAGATTTGCTTGATAAATTGTTAAAGAGCATGGTTATTTACCTTAAGCATTTAGCGCTTTTGGCTTTCACCGTTGACCCCGCTGGGCCAGTGGATGCGCATTATAGGGATGTCAGATTTTACCGCAACCCCTTTAGGCAAAATAATTAGAAAAAGCGATGTGAATGCGCATTTTTTAAACCAAACCTAGGTTTTAGCGCCTAATTCGCTGTAATTTCCATCACGTTGGCTATCTTTATCGCCTGATAACGCCGTTAGCATCGGTCACTAAGCAAAACGATAAAGCCAATACCGCACTTTTTATTGTTAAGCTCGCGCTTCAAGTTCAATCTCACGGTTCAAATAGATTGATGCACGCTTTAAGTTGCAAGAATAGGCTACTTCTTTAAAAAACCCGGTACATCGGCAATGCTATCGAGCACCACAGACGCCTCGCTATCATCAGCAATGGCTTTACCAGTACGGACGAGAATACGTGTCGGTACACCCGCAGCTTTTGCGGCAAGCATATCGTCGGCTTTATCTCCTACCATCACAGATTGGGACAAATCGATTTTCAAAAATTTTGCCGCGTCGAGTAACATTCCTGGTTTGGGTTTGCGACAGTCGCAATCAACTTTATATTCACCAATCCCTTTTTCGTTATGGTGCGGGCAATAATAGATACCATCGAGGTCGACACCTTTATCGGCAAAGTTCCAATCCATCCATTCGGTGAGACTGTGGAATTGGTCTTCGGTATACATGCCACGGGCAATTCCCGACTGATTAGTGACCACCACCAATTTGTATCCCATTTGCTTTAATGCAAGGCACGCCTCAAATACGCCTTCAATATATTCAAAGTCATCTACCTGATGCACATAACCATGATCTTTGTTGATCACACCATCACGGTCCAAAAAAACAGCTCGATTGACTGCACTCACAGTACTACTCCACTCACAAAAAACAGCGCTTAATGCGTAATTTTACTATTATTCCATCCATTGCAAGAAATTGCACCGCGAAGTTGACGGATACCACTAGGCAATTTGAGCTTGATTCATATTCTGACAATTCATTTGCGATAGTAACGGCTATAAATGGTCGATTAACACATCTTTAAGGGCGAATTCGTCCGCGAATATTTGTTTTAGCCATCTAGTCGATGCGCAGCTCAATCGAGCTTTCCCTTTATTTGTGCTGTTTTTAACGGTAATCTTGCACGGATAACAATAAAACACCTAAAAATAGACGGTCATAATGAGTCGAACTACGCCTATAGTCCATAAAACCCGCACCCAGTTAGTTGTAGAGGTGCTCAGAGAGAAAATACTTTCGGGTGATATAGCCGCAGGAGAACCACTCAGACAAAGCGCACTAGCCGAAGCATTGAATGTTAGCCGCATTCCGGTAAGAGAAGCCTTGCTGCAACTTGAAGCTGAAGGGCTGGTAAAATTCGAACCCCATAAAGGGGCAACGGCGACTGAATTATCCGTTGAACAAGTGACCGAGCTGTTTGAGTTGCGCGCCATGATCGAGACGGATCTGCTCGCCAAAGCCATTCCACGACTTCAAGAAGAAGATTTAATAAGAGCTGAACGCGTATTAGAACAATTGGAATCAGCCTTTAAACATGAAGATGCCGTCGCCAGTTGGAGCGAGCTAAATACACAGTTTCATACCTGTTTATACCAAGCCGCCAATCGCCCACATACGCTAGAGGTCGTACATGGCCTCAATACCAACTGCGATAGATATATTCGTTTGCAATTACTGCTCGCAGGAGGCATTCCCGCAGCAGAGCACGAGCACCGCGAACTGCTCAATTATTGTAAGCAAAGAGAAACAGAGAAAGCCACGGCGTTACTGCGACATCATATTTTGCATGCCGCAATGACAATTCGGGATCTGGTCGCCAAACAGGTGGTATAGATCACGGACTGTCATTCGTTATACCGATAAGCTTTGTTGTCGATTTGAGGCAGCACTAAAGGTTCTGCCTTTTTTATTTGAGAGAAAACACCATGCAGTACGCCACAATCACTGGCTGGGGAAAATGTGTTCCACCCGCCACTTTGACTAACGATGATCTTGCCACTTTTATCGAAACGTCCGATGAATGGATTAAATCACGCACAGGGATCAGTCAACGTCATATCAGCCATGTGAACACCTCGGAATTAGCCTCAGTTGCCGCCAAGCGTGCGCTTGCAGCGGCTGGGATTGAGGGCAGCGAAATTGATATGATCATTTTAGCCAGCGCTAGCCCAGATACTTTGATCCCCAATATAGCCTCAACAGTGCAGGCCAATATTGGTGCAAGCTGCGCAGCCTTTGATATCAACGCCGCCTGCAGTGGTTTTTTGTACGGCTTAGGTTTAGCTAGCTCACAGATCAAGAGTGGTCAATGCAAGAAAGTCCTCGTTGTGGGCGCCGAACGCTTATCTTTCTACCTCGATTGGTCTCGCCGTGAAACCGCCGTATTGTTTGGTGATGGCGCGGGCGCAGTTGTCGTGGAAGCGACCGATATCCCTGGTGGCGTATTAGGCTATGAGCTGAATAATGATCCCGATGGCCGAGACATCCTCAAAGCGGGTTTCGGTACCGCGATGGATCGATTCTCCGCCGAATCATTAGACTTTTACATCCAATTTGATGGCCAAGAAATTTTTAAACGCGCCATTAATGGTATGAATAAGCTAAGCACTCAAGTGCTTGAAAAATGCGGCGTCGATAAGGATGAAGTTGATTTAGTGATCCCACATCAAGCGAACGAGCGCATTATTGATACCCTCGTTAGCCGCATGAAGATCCCTAAAGAAAAAGCCTTTGTGAATATTGCTAACTATGGCAATACATCGGCGGCAACGATTCCAATCGCGATTTGTGATGCACTCGAAAAAGGGTTAATTAAACCGAACCAAACCATTCTTTCTTGCGCCTTTGGTGCGGGATTAACCTCTGCTGCATTGCTATTGCAATGGGGTGAACGTGTCACGCCAGTGCAAATCAGTGATGCCCAATTACCGCCTTGCGATCAAAGTGGAATCGAGTTGGTAAAACGCGCTGTAGACTATTTCTGTAAGTAAGTTTATGCATATAAAGGCCATCATTGGATGGCCTTTATATATCTGTAAGCGCTGATGCAAAATGCATTTCATCCCAGTAAATCCCCTGCCCAAAATAAGCTGCGAGTTTTTGATTTAACTCATTAAAGCTTTTAATCGCTCGTTCTTCACCGCACAGACATGACCACACAAATCGGTGGCAATTATTGTCAAACAGGTCATATTCACGGTACTGATAAATCGTCCGCTCGGCTCGATTAACAATGGTATTGGCGATAAGCGGTTGATGTTGATGATTACAGGCAATAAAAATTTGGCTACCTGTTCGGCCCGCTAAAAATCGCTTTACCGATACGGCTCGAACAAGCCCTGAGCCATGTAACTCCACGATGCAATCATCCGCTAACCAAATCCCAGTATGCTCAATCACCCCAAACACATAACAACAAACGATACTCCCAGGTTGTGGCGTGACTTGCTTAAAACCCTTTTGCCATTGGCTCGGCGCAGTAATCATCGCCTGCTTTGTGCTTACTTGGCGAGGAACGCTGCCTAATAGTCGGTTGCGTTCAAGCTGTTGTCGCTTTTCGCGTTCATCGGCGAGCATCAATGCGCCCATCGCTGCACCGCCAATCCATAGTAACGGTAGTGGCATGATCTTCTCCTATTCGCTTAACACTCTATACAACGCAGTAATACTCGCGTGCACCACTTGCTCAACACAACTTGGCAATAGCAACCAATCATCGTATAAGCTAAGCAATCGCAAATGCCTCACTCGTAGTGAGTGTAGTCAATGAGCCATTAATCAAATATGAAAAGCCTTCTGTTCCAGAAAAGATTGCGAATGAAGTGGCTTAACGTGATTAGGTCAGTAAATCCCCGACCGAAATATCTGCACCTCCCCCCATGGCCGCCACTTGTGCTAATAATAACTCCGCACAGGCTAATGCATCGGTTAATGCACTATGGGCACCGTAAATCGGTAAGTGATAACGCTCTCGACAGGCTCCAAGCCTTAGACTTCCTTCTTTAAGTACCGAATGCTCACGTAATAACCGCTGTTTCTCAAGTACTAAGGTATCTATAGCGGGGAGTAAAACGGCTTGATGGTAGATAGCCAATATATCTTGTTGTAAAAAACGACAATCCAGTGGGGAGTGATGGGCAACTAATACTCGGCCACGGGTTTGAGCAATAAACCATGCCATAGCCTCCTCAATGCTCACCGCTTGGATTAAATGGTTGTCGAGAATCCCATGAATCGTCGCACTTTGGCCGACACTGCCCTTAATTTGCACTAATTTTTGCTGCGCCTCACCAAGGGGGATCACTCCATTTTCAATGGGGACTAAGCCAATGCTTAAGATTTGATCCTGAAGGGGATCTAACCCTGTCATCTCCAAATCCATCGCCATCAAGGGAGCACGATTGATGGGCAGCGCCATCAGCGGGATTAAGGACTGATAATAATCCTTAAATAATTGATGCTGACAGCGCAGTGCTCGCCATTGCAACTTAGCATTAATCAACCAAGCGCCCATTAAAAGCTCCGCATAAATTTCATCTTCATGCCCGACTGGGCGTCATGAACCACCTTGAAGGCATCCCGTAATTGATGCCGAACTAAAGAAGATAAATGTGCGGGTAACAGATAGTTACTAATCTCAAGTCCCTGCGTATGTTGATAACCTTGGTTTGATAACCGCATATGGGCGATAAACTCATGGGCATCGGCTAAGTTAAGCGCATCCTTACGATTAAGAATATTAGCGTCCATCAGTGCCCGAATGCGTTTGGCGGTATTCACTTCTTTAATGCCCGCAGACAGGGCATATACGCGAGCAATATCATTGATCAAAGCATTCCCCTTATGCTTTAAATCAATGCCTTTTACCTCACTGCCATCGCGCTCTAACACAAATTTTCGAAAGAATCCTAAGGGCGGAGACTCGATTAAGGAATTGCCAGTCAAACCCGCGAGAAAAATATCGTTGTCTTTGGTCTGTGCCAACACCTTATCCTGCAATGCATCAAATAATGATAATGGGCCAAATACCGAACGCATATCGAAGAAAATACTTGCATGCATCAATGCCTTAGGCTCTGGCGTGACAACCCACTTTTCAAAAACCTGCTGCCATTCTTTGAGCGACATACGCCACTTGGGATTTTGCGCCATGATATTACCAGGGCAAAAGGCATAGCCACACTGATCAAGCCCTGCACAAACCGCATGGGTTAACGCATCAAAGTAGCCCTTTGCAAAATCATCCATTTCCTCGGCCACCAGCAAGCCGTTATCTTGATCCGAACAGGCGGCTTGGTCTTGCCGCCCCTGCGAGCCAAAGGCTAACCAACAAAACGCCATCGGTGCCTCACCGAGAATTTGCTGATTTAACACAATCAATCGCCGGGTTAAGGCATCGGTGACCGAGGTCAGCACGCGACCAATCTCCTCAGCCCGTGCATCAGCACTGATTAAATTTTGCAATAACAAGGGGATTTGTTTACTAACGCTAATGAGACTAGCGAGATCACGTTGGCGCTCGATTTCACCAATGAGGAGTAATGGCTGCGAACCTTGACCGCGTAAAATATCGGTACTAGTCACCATGCCAATGGCTTTCACTTCCTCGCTATTTTGCTCATCAATAATCGGCAGATGGTGAATATTATGTTCACTCATCAATAGCATAGCTTCAAAGATCAAGGCATTCGATGAAATCGAAATCGGTGAAGTCGTCATGGCTTGATGCACGGCAATTCGGCCATCAAGCCCAGCGGCGAGCACTCGATTGCGTAAATCTTTATCGGTTAAAATCCCCACCAGCTTACGATTATCGGTGACGAGTAAAGACGATACCCGCGAGTTACGCATCAAAAGGGCTGCTTGCGTTACACTTGCGTGGGCGTCGATCATAATCGGTGAAGATGACATTAAGGTACTAATACGACTGGTGGTCGTCAGATCTTTAGCCTTAAAACGCGCTTCATGGCGTAACCGTTTGGCAAAAGCACGGGTAAAAAATTTATCAAAGTGCCGACTCTCACTTCGTAGCTGATCGAATAATGCCTGTGGTAAGTGGTATACCAAACTGTCTTCAAGAATGGCGACCCGATTGACTACCTTTTCCCCTGACAATAGCGTCGAAAAACCAAAAAACTCCCCTTCGGCGACTCTATCCACTAATACCCCTTCGGGATCGCGCACCTCAAAGGCACCGCTGCGGACCAAATACAATTTCGGCGCATCGGCATCAAAGGTCACAAACCCTGAGGCTTTACTGTAATACCCGACGATGACTGACTTAGCACAATGACGAATGGTTTCGTCAGGCAAAGTATCAAAGGGAGCTGTAGACGTTAAAAACTGCACAACGGGTTGTAATTCGCTGGTGTTCATAGCAACACCTTATTTTAGGTGAATTTTATCCCACTATAACGCGCTCGATTGTTGGGCCATATACGACTAAAGTCAGGCTCAAACTCTGCACTGACACCACCAAAAACAAAAGGACGCAAACGCGTCCTTTTCTCTTAATCTAGGTGAAAGTTAGTGGCCGCTGGCCTCACCCGCCCCTTTAGGGAAACGGATAGACTCAACCATTTCCTGCACATGAGCTGGTGCCGCTGCGGTCAGTTTGCAGACAATAGCTGCTACCACAAAGTTCACTAGCATACCCACCATACCGATACCTTCAGGCGAAATACCAAGGAACCAGTTCGCAGGCACGTTTGCAGTCGGATCAACAAACTTGAAGTAGATGATATAACCAGCGGTGAAGAATAAGCCAAGCACCATACCTGAAATAGCACCTTCTTTATTCATGGTCTTAGAGAAGATCCCCATGATGATTGCAGGAAACAGAGATGACGCAGCCAAACCGAAGGCGAATGCCACCACCGCCGCCACGAATCCTGGAGGGTTAACCCCGAAGTAACCCGCAATTACAATACCGATACCAGCTGCAAGTCGAGCGTACATTAACTCTTTCTTGTCAGAAATATTTGGCATCAGGTTTTTCTTCATTAAATCGTGTGACACTGATGTAGAGATAACCAACAACAAACCCGCAGAGGTAGATAGCGCCGCAGCGAGACCACCCGCAGCCACCAGCGCAATCACCCAAGCTGGCAGATTCGCGATTTCTGGCGTTGCTAATACAATGATGTCGTTGTCGATTTTCATTTCGTTAGGGCTAGCAGCATCTTCCATTTTGCCTTTGGCATAGTAGATTTTGCCATCACCATTTTTGTCATCCCATTTGATCAGACCGGTTTTTTCCCAGTTTTTGATCCAATCAGGCGCAGTTTCATAGGCAACACCCTTTTGATCTGGGCCGTTAATGGTTTCGATCATATTGACGCGAGAGAATGCCGCTAATGCAGGAACTGTGGTGTACATGATGGCGATAAACACCAATGCCCAACCCGCTGATATACGTGCATCTTTCACTTTCGGTACGGTGAAGAAACGCACAATAACATGGGGTAAACCCGCTGTACCGACCATCAAAGCACCAGTAATACAGAACACGTCGATCATGCTCTTAGAACCATCGGTGTAAGGGGCCAAGCCTAAATCCACAGAGAGATTATTCAGTTTCTCTAACAGATAAACGCCAGAATTATTCCCCGCAGCATCGAGTAACTCAGCACCAAAACCAATTTGAGGAATGATATGACCCGTCATCATCACAGACAGGAAGATTGCAGGCACCATAAAGGCGAAGATCAGTACGCAATATTGGGCAACCTGAGTATAGGTAATCCCTTTCATACCACCGAGTACCGCATAGAAAAACACCACGGCCATACCAATATATACGCCGGTATCTACCTCTACCTCAAGGAAGCGCGAGAATACCACGCCCACTCCGCGCATTTGGCCAGCAATGTAAGTAAAGCAGATGAAGATGGCGCAAATAACTGCTACCGTGCGCGCCGCTTGGGAGTAATAACGCTCACCCACGAAATCAGGCACGGTAAACTTACCAAATTTACGTAAGTATGGTGCCATACACAGGGCTAATAAAACGTAACCGCCGGTCCACCCCATCAAGTACACACTGCCGTCATAACCGACGAAAGAAACAATACCCGCCAACGAAATGAAAGATGCCGCAGACATCCAGTCGGCGGCGGTTGCCATGCCGTTTACAACAGGATGAACACCACCACCCGCTACATAAAACTCTTTAGTTGAACCTGCACGGGACCAAATTGCAATCCCAATATAGAGGGCAAACGACAGCCCTACAATCAGATAAGTTAATCCTTGTACACCCATCTCTGTGCTCCTTAGTCTTCTTGTACGTTATATTTTTTATCTAAGGCGTTGGCTTTTGCCGCGTAGACAAAAATAAGCGCAACAAAGACATACATCGATCCCTGTTGAGCAAACCAGAAACCTAATTTGAATCCCATAAAATGGATTTCATTGAGTACATCAACCAATAGAATGCCGCATCCAAACGAAACTGCGGCCCAAATAGCTAATAGGCCCAAAACCAGACGTAAATTCTCGTTCCAGTAACCTTTTGCTTTATCATTATTTTCAAACGCCATAGCGACTCCCCTGTGCTGTTTTATTTTTAAGTCTCGTTAAATCTAGCAACAGCTGGAGTGACCACAATCAAGACCTTAGTCTAATTTGCGAAATACCTCACATAGCAAAAAATAAAATATCATTTAAAACCATAAACTTAACAATGATTTTACATTTTGTTGCAAAAGTCGTTTTTTGAGCAACTTAGACCAATGTCGAAGAACCTAAGACTAGAAAGAGACAAATTAGCGTGATAAGTGGAACAACTAGAAAGTAGTAATAGCCTGTCATATAAACAAAATATCGTATTACTTCGAGTGTAATACGAGAGCTATCATCTCAACCTATACCACTTAGATTTGTCAGCAGACAGGCAAAAAATAACCCAGCATGGCTGGGTTATGGGAAACTGGTAAATTGGCGCCAGCATAGACGCCAGTATCAACGTTATTATTTAGCGGCTAAGTACTTCACTAACTCAGCCAGTTCTTCAGGAGTATGAACCTGAGACGTGACTAAATAACGGCCATTTACCAATAATGATGGCACACCTTTAATCCCGGCCAATTCCGCTTGCGAATCGTAACTCATCAGTGAAAATTTAGCGTCAACAGAATTCATCGCCGCATCCACATCATCAGCTTTAGCACCTTGAGCCACAAAAAAGGCTTTCACTTGCTCAGGGCGGGTAAATTGCTCACCCTTGTCATGAATTTGTTTAAAAATCGCCTCATGGACTTGCTTGGTCATATTGAGCTTTTGCGCGATATAATAAGCCAATTGGCTCAGTTCCCAAGCAGGACGCCCCGCCCCCACAGGCGTACGCTCAAAGGCTACATCCTTGCCCAAGAGTTTTACCGTGGAAGCCACAAAGGGTTCCTGTTTGTAGCAATGTGGGCAGTTATAGGAAAAAAACTCTCGCAGCACAGGCTTTTGCGCCTCGCTCATACCTGCGACAGTGACATAATCCTTCCCTTCTTCAAAACTGGCCGCTTGCAGCGCAAAACTGGCGCTTAAGACCAATCCACAGGCCAAAGCAGCCAAAGGTCGAACAAGATTAGTTAGGGTTTTCATATATTCTCTTCTTATTAGTGAATGATTAACACGCATCATTGAATCGTAAGTCGTTTGCAACAGGCACAGGCCATTAAGATACCTCAAAATATGGCTATTGTTCTTAAACATTTGTTAACAATAGGTGGTAAATCCGCCGCTAACAGGCCGCTAGCATCGTAATTGGGGAGGTAAACTGATACATAAATCCCAGATCGCGGACGATTTTATCCCCCAGAATCACTTTGCTGGGTTGCAGCTGGGTATTAAATTGCGGTTCAGCCAATCCCAGTGACAGAGCCGCAGCACCGTAAAATTCGCTTCTCGATGGATGCTCTGGCGCGCATAGATTATAGATAGAGGCGATCTTCTCTCCCTTTAGCTTAGTGTCAATAATTAAACTCACTGCCGCGACGCAATCCTGTAAATGCACGAGATTGACTGCAACATTACCACCAGCCACATCGGTTTTGCCTGCAAAAAAACGCCCCGGATGACGCTTTGGTCCAACGAGTCCAGCAAAACGCACCACGCAAGTATTAGATTGGTGAGCAAATAAAGCTTCAGCATCCAGTAACACCTGCGCTGAAGGTGACTCGGCCTGGGCATCGGCTTCGGTCATGGATTTATCAAGAGAGGGATAAACGCCCGTGGTGCTAATAAACACTATGCCTTGATATTGCCAGCCTTGGGTTAAGTCGATGAGTTGTTTCAGTTCGTTAAGATAAGCTGTATTACCATGCTTTAGACGAGGAGGAATATTAACAACAAGAAAGTCTGTCTGAAATAAGTCTTGCAACAGCTGTGCATCGGGAACAATATCAGCCTCATCACCAAGTTGTAGTTGGAATGCCTCAATACCCGCGTGTGTTAACGCCGGAAGATCCTCACACTGGCGCTTAGCCCCAGTCACGCGATAACCGGCTTGAACAAGTTGTTTTGCGAGCGCAAAACCGAACCACCCACAGCCTACAACCGCAACACTCTTTTTCTCCACCACAGTGTGTTCCATTATCTCTGACCTACTTACTGCTAATAATATATTTTGGCCAATAGCATACGGAACTCTGGTAAAGGGATTCAAGCTTGTAAGGAACTAAAATAAAAACTAATCCCCTTATCGACCTGCAATGTTCGCCTTGCGCCCTCAGTTAAATCTTCAACTCGCAAAGACTTTTGCACTGTCACGCCCTCATCACTTAAAAAGCGTAACGAGGCTTCACTACCATCTTCTTTACAGGCCCACACCTGAGGCTGACTCACTTCTTTCGTGGTCATAATGACTTTTGCAACGCTATCATCCGATAGCTTAACTAAGGTCCCTGGTGGATAAATACCTAATATCTTGACTAAGACAGAAATCAACGATTCCGAATGTTTACTGGCTCTATTTTTAAATAAGTAACCGAGGGCAACTTGAGGAGAAGAAGCTTGCTGACCACTCAGTTGCTGATCGTAATCATTTGCTAGACTAACGATTTGAGTCACGATGGGAATTTTATGACCTGTGAGCCCATCAGGGAAACCCGAACCATCAACAAACTCATGGTGATGTAACACGATATTTAATACTTCTTTGGGGAACAGCCCTGAACGATTAAGCATGTCATAGCCAAAATTAGGATGCATCTGTAAGTAATTGGCTTCATGGGGAGTCAGAGCACCACGCTTTCGACGGATCACATCGGGCACTTTTAGCTTACCAATATCATGGAATAAACTGCCAAGGGCAATATCGCGCAAATCCCTCGCTGGTAAATCCAGTGCATGACCTATCATCATGGCGAGCACCGCCACTGATACACCATGCTGGGTCACACTCACATCCTTTTCGTCCATCCCAACTAAGGTCAAGAAGGGTTTTTCCACCTCTTGTAAATGACTGAGTAAATCTTCAACTAACGCTGCAGACAGGCGATATGCTCCTTCAGGATCGCTCACTATCTTGCCATACATATTCCGGCACTGATTAACACTCTCTAAAAAACGTTTTTGACTTAAACGCATCGATTTACGGGTATCTGCTTTTAAATCTCGCTCTGGTGGCGCGGCTTCAATATCTTCAATGTCTTCCTCTTCTTCAGCAGTATCAATCTCATCATTACTGCCAGAAATGAGGTAAACATAGGGAACACCAAGCCCCCGGATCATCTCAATCTGAGCCGCACTATTGATATCAACTCGGTTAAATAAGAATGGGTGATTTGTCCACGACAAAGGCAACTTAACCCGCATACCGGGCTGAAGTTCTGAGAGTAGTAATTTTTTATGAGCTGCTTTTGCCACGCAATATGACTCCTTTCATGCACGCAAGAATGCAATATGACTTCTTGGCGCGTACATTTAAGCTAAGTACATATAACTATAGATGATTCAGCAAAATCAGTAAGCTGTTGGTGAAAAAATGCTTATCAAACTGAGGGATAGAACACATAAATTATGCTAACTTCATCGAATAAGACATAAAAAACAGTAATAACAAAGAGATGTAGACTACTATGTTATTTAAGTTTTTATTTCCTTCGGCCAATCCGTGAGGTAATAACGCAGTCGTTTTGACTGATAGACATAAAGACAGGACCAAAACAACACCAAGGCATCGAGTGCCAAACTCCAATGGAATAAAAACTGTCCGTGAATTAACCGCTGAGACAGTAAAACCGCATCAACTAATAACAATAACCACAGTCCCCATTTGAGATGGACAAACAACGGCCGAATCCATGAGGGCGAGCGGCGCCGCTCCGCGAGTACGACAAAATAAAGCACTACAGCACCAAGACCTGCCGCAAGTGCAAGTAAAAAGTCTGATTTTTCAGGATAAAAGAGCCTTACCAATTCAGCTCTATCACTGGCTTGAGTCAAGGAGGCGATAAAAATACACCAGCCTCGCGCGAGGAATGCCAAAATCACATATAAAAAAATCGGCGGTTTAATATGGCCTTTATCATCAAGCCAAGTGATGTGACTAAAATTCAACGGCAATCCATTAAGTAAAAACTTAAGCAATAAATATTAAATGGTGCCTATTGGCGTAATTTCAATGGGAGGGATAAACAAATCAAGCACACTCAACGGTTAGGTCAACATTTCCGCCGTGTGCGCTACCCCATACTCCCCGCGATATGTAGATTTAACCATTTGAACTTAATAAGAATAAGGTCGAAGGATTAGCCCCATCGACCTGAACATGACAACCAGCCATAAAATTTCAAAAAGGCACATTAATTTACCGTCATATATGGCCAAATAATTGCCGCGGCGATGCTCCACATAGTCAACCAAATAAAGCGATCTAAGTATCGCCACGCCGCTGGACGACTAAATATCGGCGCCAATAAACGCGCACCAAAACTTAAGCTAAAGAACCAAATAAACGAAGCCAGTACCGCGCCCGCACCAAACCAAGGACGATGGGCATCTTCGAACTGAGTACTAATGCTCCCCAGCAGCACCACTGTATCTAAATAAAGGTGTGGATTAAGCAGGCTGATCCCAAGTGTGGTCAGCATGGCCTTACGCAAAGTGTCGGCATTTTGCGCATTATCCATCTCCATCCCTTTAGCGACAAACGAGGCTTTAAGTGCATTCGCACCATACCAAATCAAAAAGGCGGCACCACCAAAACTAGCCACATGTTTGATAGTCGGAAAGGCTTCAATAATATGCCCAAGCCCAGCAACCCCCGCAGTGATCATTAAGGCATCGATGATTGAACAAAGCAGCGCAATCGGCAAAGGATAAGCTCGCTTAATCCCCTGCTTTAGCACAAATGCATTTTGCGCCCCTACGGCAATGATCAAACTACCACCAATGCCCATACCTTGTATAAACGCCGTTTGCATAACTACCTCTCATGTCTGAAGAAGGCGCTAGCATAGACAAAACAACAAAATTAATATAACTAATGTTTTTTATGTATCATAAGTAAAATTAATAACCTTAAGGACGGCAATCATGTTGGAATACGCCAATCTTAAAGCGCTTGCGGTCGTCGTCTCCGAAGGCGGCTTCGAGCGCGCCGCAAAAGTGCTGCACATTACCCAATCAGCAGTGTCACAACGCGTTAGGCAATTAGAAGAACGAGTCGGCCAATCCTTACTTATCCGCTCAACACCTGTGGTGGCGACCCCAACAGGGAAGCGTTTATTGCGCCACTATTCACAGGTGCAACTACTCGAGAGTGAATTGAGAGCCGAGTTAGATGCCGATGACCCAAATCATCCAACGACGGTGCGAATTGCAGTCAATGCCGACAGTTTAGCGACATGGTTTTTGCCCGCATTGGCCGATATGTTCAGCCGACATGCTTGGCTGCTCGAATTGATTGTCGATGATGAGTCCTACACCCATCACCTACTGAAAAACGGTGAGGCCGTCGGTTGCGTGACCACGACAGTCAACCCCATGGCCGGTTGTAGCAGCGAGTTTTTAGGAACCATGGAATATATGTGCGTCGCCACCCCAGCATTTGCGGCGCGTTATTTCGAATGGGCAAAAAATAGCGATAATGTCGGCGCTCAAATAACCCAAGCGCAGCTTGCGAAAGCCCCGGCTGTGGTGTTTTCGACCAAAGATAAAATGCATGAAAAGTATCTCGCCCAGTATTTTCAAATGTTGCCAGGTCAATGGTGGCAACACAGCATTCCCTCATCGGAGAGTTTTTTAGAGGCGATTAACTTAAGTCTGGGTTACGGTTTAGTGGGTCACTTACAGGCAAAACCCTTGATAGACAAAGGCATATTAATTGAGCTCACCCCAGAAAAACGCATTCGGGTGCCCCTCTATTGGCAGCATTGGAATATCAAAGCGAAACAAACCACTTTGGTTTATCGGGCGCTTGCCGCCACCGCACAGCATCTATTACAGCAATAATGAATGCAGCAAGAGTGAGTAAAACAATTGTTAGTACAAATCATTAGCGTATAAAAAAACTGAGCACTCGTGCCCAGTTTTTATCTATTAGTTTTTAATCTATTGCCAGCGGCTTAGGCTTCTGCCGAATCCGCCTTCACCTGCGCTATCGCCACAGGTTCAATCTCGGTTTTAGGCCAAGCATTGATCACCGCTTTCACTAAGGAAGCTAATGGAATGGCAAAGAACACACCCCAAACGCCCCATAAACCACCGAAAACTAATACAGCAGCAATAATGATCACCGGATGCAAATCCACCGCATCGGAAAACAGGATAGGTACAAGTACGTTACCATCCAAGGCCTGAATAATGCCGTAACCTAGCATTAAATAACCAAACTCAGAGCTAAAACCCCACTGGAAAAAGGCCACCAGCATAATGGGTAGAGTCACTAAGGTCGCGCCCACATAGGGAATCAACACCGACAACCCGGTCAACACCCCCAGTAAGGCCGAGTATCTCAGCCCCATAAAGGCAAAGAAGATGTAGCTCGCCACCCCGACAATCACAATCTCAATCACTTTGCCGCGAATATAGTTAAAGATCTGTTGGTGCATTTCAAACCACACTTTTCGAGCCAACTGGCGATTGGTGGGGAAAAAACGCTTACTACCGCGGATCAGTTGATCTTTATCCTTAAGAAAAAAGAACACCAACAATGGCACTAAAATAGCGTACACCATCAGCACCAATAATGACGCAGAGTAACCAATCAGCTGTTTCGCAATGTCGAGCACATGTTGTGTATCAAGTAATTTCTTCAACTCGGAGACCATTAAATCGAGCTGTTCAGTACTTATAAATTTAGGATACTGGGTCGCTAACCCCTGCAAGGTCAGTAGCCCTTTATCTATCATATTCGGTAAATCCGTCATCAGACTTACCCCTTGACGCCACACGCTGGGGATTAGCCCAAAGGTCAGCAACACCACTATCCCTAAAAACAGCACTAGCACTAAGGAAGCCCCCGTCGTGCGATTAATCCCCAATTTCAGCATTTGCGCCACGGGCCATTCGAGTAAAAAAGCCAACACCAGAGCAACAAGTAGCGGGGCTAACAAACCACCAGCAAAATAAAGTACTAACGCTAAACCCACTAGAATGGCCAATAAGGTGACGGCCTGTGGATCACTAAATCGCTCTTGATACCAACGAGAAAAAAAACTAAACATGCATTCATTCCAATGGGGGTTGGCTTTCCCAACAGGCAGGAAAGTGACTTATGAGTTAACCTTATCGCAGTAGATTAACTGTGTATATGCTTGAAAATCAGTTAACTGCTAACTATGACTGACAAGCCTAGGTTAAGTTGCAGTCAGCTAGCTAACTCGCCATTTTGACTGCGGCATTGAATCATGCTTTGTGTATGATTATCCCTGCGATAAATCAACTTTTGTAATTAATAGGCCTAACTGGCTCGCATCATCGTGTAACGTCACGACCTGATGCCCCTGTTTTTTTAAAAAAGTGGGAACATCTCGGCGGGAACCTGGGTCTGAGAGTAGGATATGTAAGCTGTCACCAGCAGACACAGACTTCAACGCAAGTTTGACCTTAACCAAGGGAACGGGGCAGCGCAATGATGTTAAATCAATAAAAATCATAATGAACTTGCTATGAACGAACTTGGGCTATTATCCTAAGTTGCAATTCAAACTACAAGCTAAGGGCTACCTAAGCCTTAGTTGAGACACTTAAAAGAAATAAAGGATCCACTTGCGTAATTTGACGTTTTTGACCCGATGTAAACCCCTTGCGGCGAGTGTGCTTTCATTAATGTTACTCGGTGGAGCCGCAAAGAGTTTTGCCAACAACGACTTGCCCGATCTGGGTACCGCCGCCGTCAATACCTTCAGCCTAGAAAAAGAAATGGTCTATGGCGATGCCTATATGCGCGTTATTCGCTCATCGGCGCCCATGCTGAACGATCCGGTATTGAGCCAATATTTAACTGAACTGGGCAACAAATTGGTCGCCCACGCCACGGGAGTCAAAACGCCCTTTTATTTCTTCTTGCTGCAAAATGATGAAATCAACGCCTTTGCCTTCTTTGGCGGCCACGTTGCGGTGCACACAGGGCTATTTCTTAATGCTGATAACGAAAGTGAACTGGCCTCAGTATTAGGCCATGAAATAACCCACGTGACCCAGCGTCACTTAGCACGCTCCCTCGAAGCGCAGCAAAAAACCGGACCAGCGACCGTAGCTGGTTTACTCGGCGCCATTTTATTAACGATCGCAGTTCCTCAAGCAGGGATGGCCGCGTTGGCAACCACCCAAGCCATGGCGACACAATCAAAAATCAACTATACCCGCCTGCATGAAAAAGAAGCCGATCGTATCGGCATGCAAATTTTAGTCGATGCGGGATTTGATCCTAATGCCTCCGCCGATTTCTTTGGCAAACTCGCCAGTCGTTACCGTTTTACCACCACGCCGCCGCAAATGTTATTGACTCACCCTTTGCCTGAGTCACGGATCTCTGAAGCGCGGGATCGTGCCCAGCAATATCCCCACCGCTATGTACCGGATAATCTGAACTTCCAGCTCGCTAAAGCCCGTATTCAGGTGCGTTTTTCCAGTTACAGTGATGATGCCGTGTTAAGCATGTTTGAAAAACAACTTAACAAGCAAACCTATGGCTTTAAAGAGGCGGCCCTCTACGGCAAAGCATTAGCACTGTTTAGATTGAAGAAGTTTGATGAATCCGAAAAAATTGTCGATGAACTATTAAAAATCGATGATAACAACTTGTTTTATCTCGATACTAAGACGGATTTGCTTAACGAACGTAAGGATTATGCCCAGGCAACTCAGTTACTCGAAACTCAGCGGAAGATGAAACCCACTTCGCAGGTGATCAACGCTAACTTAGCCAATATCTATATCGAGGCTGGTGACCCCGCTAAAGCGATTCCGCTGCTCGAAGATATGATTTTCCTCGATAAGCAGAATCAACTGCCCTATCAGTTGTTAAATCTTGCCTACAAGAAACTTGGTAACCAAGGGATGGAGTATTTCTCCAATGCCGAGTTAATGGCGCTAGGCGCTAACTATAAGGGCGCTATCGATCAGCTTAACTTTGCTTACCGCGCCTCGGAAGGTAATCCATTACAACTGGCGCGAATCGAAGCACGTATCCGCCAATTTAAACAGGCAGATAAAGAAATGGATGCCCTAAAGTAAAATCAGCCATTTTATCTCTACAGCCTATAATCGCGCCCCGAACACCCTGACGGGGCGCTGTTTTTTCTGCTATCATCCGCGCCATTGTTTTAGCCGATTGAGCATGAGTACTATGACCCAAGCAACGATTTACCATAACCCACGTTGTTCAAAGAGCCGCGAAACCTTAGCCCTACTCGAGGAGCAAGGCTGCGAAATCACAATAGTGGAATACCTTAAGAATCCTCCAAGCGCCGCTGATATTCGTGGAATTTTAGCCACGCTCAAACTCAGCGCCCGTGAGTTAATGCGCACTAAGGAAGACGAGTATCAAGCACTAGGTCTTGCCAATCCGGCTTTAACCGAAGAACAACTTATCGACGCCATGGTCAAGACGCCAAAATTGATTGAACGCCCAATCGTACTGGCCAATCAACAGGCAGCCATTGGTCGTCCACCGGAAAATGTACTGAATATTCTCTAAGTTGTTCAGGCTATTTCACCACTGTTCCAGGATGTTTAGATTAGGAAAATCATGACCTCAAGCTCTCTACTGACACTTAGCCGCTTAGGCTACCTTGCCCTTGTTCTGCTGCTGGGCGGCTGGTTTATTGGTCAAGGCATAAATGGGGAATATACATTATTATTCAGCCTATTATGGATATTGCCTTTATTGCTTCCCATCAAAGGCATTTTAAAAGGTAATCCTTACACCTACGCATGGGCGAGCTTTATTTTATGCTTATATATGCTGCACGCCCTCACCTTGTTGTATGTCACGACCGATGCATTGGCCTTTGCCATTATTGAGGTCCTGCTCATTGGCGCGCTGTTAGTCGCGTTCCCGTTTTATGCTCGTATCCGTGGACGTGAACTCGGCCTAGGTCTGAAGAAAAAATCCGATAAGCAAGACTAATATTCCGAATATAGTAAAGCGCGGTTGATTTACACCGCGCTTTTTATTGCCCGACACACTCTCTGCGTCAGTCCATCCATTTTTAGTCAAAATGATCAATGCCCCGCCTATCTCCAATAATCACTACAAACAATCCATAACATTTAAGCTACCTTCGATCGCTTTTTGTAACTAAAAGAGCGTGCTATAGTCATTTTTTGTGCCAATAAATGACGGTGAATCGTGCCTGTCAAACAACAAAAACAAACAATAACAGCGAATTAATTGGAGTGAGTCATGATGGAAATATGGGGCCCAATTCGTCGATTCAGTATCATAGCCGCAGCAGCAACATTGAGCGCCTGTGGCGGCGGAGGTGATAGCAACAGCGATGGCGGCACAGTTACGCCTCCCACAACCAATGTGCCACGTTGTACCTCAGTCACACCATTAGTGACCACAGATACTGGTGCAATTCGGTTTAAGACGGAATCTCAATATGGTGTAGGACAATCCGGTGCCATTATTGCCAGCCTAGGTAATCGCGATTCGCAGGATCTCACCTTCCGTTGGCAACAACTCGAAGGCCCCAGCATTGAACTCGTTAGTCAAAATAGTCCTGTATTAGCGATGGAGCTCCCGGCCGTGGGCAGCTACCGCTTTCGCTTACAAATCACCGGCGCCAATACCAATGTGACGGGTGACATCAGCATTAATGCCGATAACAACACGGGCGGATTGCTGAATATTCGTCAAGACCATCAAGCCGTTGAGGGTAACGATGTAAGCTTGCGAATTGGTCAGCAAGCCGGCCTCAGTGCCGCCAATGTCAATTGGTGTATCGCCGAAGGCCCCGATGTCAGCCTTGACATAAGCGATCCCTTTAGACCCCTCTTTACCGCACCCGCTGTTGCTCAAGATACCTTAACCCGTCTTAGGGCATCAGCCACGATTAACGGTAATGTAGTGACAGATGAAGCCTTTGTATTAACCACGGCAGCGCCCACGATAAGCTCCAGTTACTTTGATACGCCACTTGCGCGTACTCATGCTTATCATCCAACCTCACCTTATGCCAGTGCGTTAACGAGCTGTGTGTACTCGAATCAGTTAAAAGAGGCTTGTACAATCAATCAATTGCCACTCATAGGCCAAGTTTCAGATAACCTTGATGTCGATACGATTCTTGATCGGGTATTAGTGTCCCACGATTGGATGGGGGACAATTTTGCCGCATTTTTACGGCAGATGGATCCTAATAGTGACTTTGCCCGCCTGCTACAATCGGTCACCGCAGTGGTGATTAGTTATGATGTGCGCCCATCTTTCTATTGGGTTGTTACAGGGGCGATTTATCTCGACCCCAACGACCTTTGGCTGACACCTATGCAGCGCGATACCATCAACGAAGCGCCAGATTATCGCAGTAGCTTTGGCAATGAGCTGAATTTCATCATGCCATGGCGTTACGTTAAAAATAATCAATATGCTTCACAGGGCTTCCCAATCACTACGCGCGCCACACGGACTCTGGCTCAAATTAACCCTGACCTCGCCTCACTCTTATACCATGAGCTCGCCCACGCTAATGACTTCTTCCCAAGAAGCGTGCACGCATCACTTACAGGTCCAAGACTATTGGATGACTATAGTCGCCGAAATGCCAGTAAGAGTTTGATTTCAGATCAAGTAAGCCGCAGTTATCCCCTCACGAGTACCGAAATGACTGGGCTTGCTGGAGTGAGCTTCTTGGGTGCGAAAGCCACTGCCACCCAAAAAGCCTACCAACCTTCGGATGTCAGTACGTTTTTCTCCAGTGATATCGCCAATGATTTTTACAATTATTCCAGCACCCGCGAAGACACTGCAATGCTATTTGAAGAAGCGATGATGAGCTATCGCTATCAGATCCTGCGGGATGTAGCAGTGACAAATGCACCCGATGTAATCACCGCGGATACGATTATCGTCAACTGGGGACAAAGAGGCCGCATTGGCGCCGATAATTTGCTCAACCGTGCCGCCTTAGTGATCGATGGTATGTTACCCGAGTTAGATGGTATTACCTTGCTAGCAAGCCTGCCCGAGCCCATCCCGATGACCCAAGGGCAAAGCTGGCGTCAAACATTAGGGATATCGCCCAATGCAGCCATTGTGAAAGGACAACAAAGTAGTACCGCAGCCAGTCGCGATAGCATAGCCGAGCCAGAGCTGCGCTTCAGTGGCGATCGTCATCGCCATCCGCAGCAGTAGTCACTTGATCTAAGCGAGCAGATAGACAAGATTTCAGTATTTCAGCTCATTTGAAGATATAAAAAAGCCCGTCGTAATTATGCGACGGGCTTTTTGCTAATACGGTATCAGCTCAGAGGTGCAGCATTTCTTTTGCAAAAGGAATGGTGAGTTTGCGCTGATGCACTAAAGATGCTTTATCAAGTTTATCTAACACATCAAACAGAGTACGAAGGTCTCTTGCCATTCGATTGAGCAAAAAACGCCCAACGTCTTCAGGTAATTGTAGCCCACGCATGGCAGCACGGCGTTGCAATGCTGCGAGTTTTTCATCATCAGCCATTGGCTGGAGTTGATAATTGAGTCCCCACTGCATTCTTGAGACTAAATCGGGTAATAAAAATCCGGCATCCGCAGGCGCAGACCGACCACTCACCACCAGCGCGCAATGTTTATTTTCAGCAACACGATTATACAGATCAAAAATCGCCTCTTCCCAAACTGGGTGGCCTGCGATGTCGTCCACATCATCAATGCAAATCAAATCAAGTTGTTCCAAACCTTCTAATAGCGCCGTCGAAATACTCGCATGGATCCCAAGTGGCAGATAAAAGCTGCGGCGGTCGAGTTCATTAGCATGGGCACAGGCGGCATGCATTAAGTGAGTACGTCCCGATTTTACGGGTCCCCAAACATAGATAGCCGCTTCACCATGCCCCTCAGCATTAGCGCGCAGCTTTTGAATAAGTTCATCATTACCCGCTGCAGGATAATAACTATTAAAAGTTTCATCGTCTGGCAGATAAACCGGCAATGAAAGTTGTAGCGGTGAGTTTAATGGCACTCGTACGTCTCAATATCAATAAATTATCAACCCCACGCGACTGGGTAGAGTATTTCCCAGCCTCTACGAGGGAAGTTTAAGGTAACCGCCATTGATAGACAGTTTTACCTGCAGGGCTCGCACTGGCGGAAAACTCTCCAGGAGCGACCACCGAAATTCTCGGCTCTAAACTTAATAAACGCTCAAAGTCTGTCTGTGAGCCAAATAGATCTAACGAAAAGGTCACAGTGTTACCTTGAATGCGCGACAAAGTCGCATTCTTAACCGCACTCAGTTGTTTTAAATACTTTTCTACCTCGACAACTTGTGCCATTTTATCAATGTTCACAAAGGTCACACTGGCGCCAACCTGCTCACCAGAATCTGCAATAGCATACTTAGTAAAATAGTAATCCCCTAGGGCAGCCATCATCGCTGTGATTGCCTGCGCACTATTTTCAGCACTGCCATTAAAACTAAACAATGGTGGCGTTAATGAATCAATCGTAGTTTTAGAATACAGATTTAAGCGATAACGCACCAGGTTCCCTGCTGGCTCAATGGCAACAAGCGCTAAGAAATCAGCTTGATAACGTCCAGAGACACTGGCCACGATATCTGCAAACATGCCTTTGACATCGTTCGGGTTAATCCCCATGAGTTCATCAAGATCGAGGATAGGCAATAGCACAGGTATCCCACGTTCATCAGAGAAGGAGCTAAACGCCTGACGCTCGGTCGATGTGGAAGAATCACTTAATAAAATGGTGTCACCTTCACCGGGCATCGCCACCCAAAACAGGGTCAATGGACGCTGGGTGCCCCATACAGGGAGTTGTGCTTGACGCAACAAGGACACAATTCGTCTATGCTCGAAATTTGCTTTCAGCAGCAATTGACCATTTTGTTCAACATAACCAAATTGACTTAGCAAGGCATCAGGATTGGCTAACTGCGATTGGATCACGCTATTGTCCAAAGAACGGGCCGTCCCCGTGTTTTTAATGATCACTTTTTCTAAAGCGGTTTTCAGCGCACTATTACGCTCTGGAACCGCACGGGAAGTGACCGGTACATCGGCCTCATCTAATTTACTCACTTCAACAGCTTGCAGGCTATTAACGGTAAACAGGCAGTATAAAAACGCGACTAAGCTTGGCTTTAATAGAAATTTCAGCATCTTTGGGTAGTTGAAGTAACATCAGATAGTGCAAATTGTACCATAGTTCGCGCCTTTAGCGAGTCTTAGCCTTATTCGATACTCTGAATAAGGATCGCTACTCTGACAAGCCATAAAACAGTGATCGCCACCCGCAAATACATCATTTAATAAAGATCATATTGCAACAAACTGTTATCATCTCGCGGTTTACCCTAAATTTACGAGAATAATAAATGAGACGACTTGCTATTCCATTGCAGGGCGCACAAATGCTGTTTGTCGCATTTGGCGCCCTAGTACTGATGCCACTGTTAACCGGGCTCGACACCAGTGTTGCACTCTTTACCGCAGGTATTGGTACCCTACTATTTCAATTAATCACTAAACGCCAAGTGCCTATTTTTCTGGCTTCCTCCTTCGCTTTTATCGCCCCGATTCTTTACGGAGTACAAACTTGGGGGATCCCATCAACCATGGGCGGTATCATGGCCGCAGGCGCGGTCTATGTATGCCTAGGCGCCTTAGTTAAAGTACGCGGCACTGACTTTATTCATCGGCTGTTACCACCTGTAGTTGTAGGACCCGTCATCATTATCATTGGCCTGGGCTTAGCACCTGTTGCCGTGAATATGGCGCTGGGCAAAAGTGGCGACGGCAGTCTAACCTTAGTCGCAACCAATACGGCATTAATCATTTCGCTTGTATCCCTTTGTACCACCATTGCCGTAGCGATTTTTGCTAAAGGGTTACTCAAGGTGATGCCCATTCTTGCTGGCATTATCGTTGGCTACAGCCTGAGTCTAGCATTTGGTATCGTCGATTTTGCGGTAGTCACTGCAGCAAGTTGGATCGCCATTCCAAAATTTGTAGCCCCCGAATTTAACTGGCATGCGATTGCGTTTATGATCCCTGTTGCCATTGCTCCTGCGGTTGAACATATCGGTGACATCTTGGCTATTTCCAATGTCACTGGTAAGGATTTTATGAAAAAACCTGGCCTGCACCGCACCTTAACGGGTGACGGCGTAGCAACAATCGCCGCAGCAGCCTTCGGTGGTCCACCAAACACCACCTATTCAGAAGTCACAGGTGCAGTCACCTTAACCCGTAACTTCGACCCAAGGATCATGACATGGACAGCCATCACTGCCATTACCTTAGCGTTTATAGGTAAATTAGGGGCACTGATGCAAACTATCCCCGTTCCAGTTATGGGCGGCATTATGTGTTTGTTATTTGGTTCAATTGCCGCTGTAGGATTAAATACCTTAATCCGTAATCACGTGGACTTATCCGAGCCGCGTAACTTAAGCATTGTCGGTGTCACCTTAGTCTTCGGTATTGGCGGTATGGCCTTTGGTATTGGTTCTTTTAGCCTTACAGGCATTAGTCTTTGCGGGATTGTCGCCATTACCATGAATCTGCTATTACCTGCGAGCAAACACCACGATAGAGATGCGGCATCACACTAAGTGTTGCCCTTCAATTCCTCATTCAGTAGGAATATGGCAATAAAAAAGCCGCTAAGTTATTCACTTAGCGGCTTTTTGTTATTCTTCATCGCTCTGTGACGAGTAATTACTCTGCGGTTTTGTACTTTTCTGCGGTCGCTTTGATTAATGGCTGTAATTCGCCTTTTTGGTACATATCAACCACGATATCACAGCCACCAATCAGCTCGCCTTCAATCCACAGTTGTGGGAAGGTTGGCCAGTTTGCATACTTAGGTAATTCAGCACGAATATCTGGGTGCTGGAGAATATCCACAAACGCAAACTGCTCGCCGCAGTTAATCATGATTTGGGCTACCTGAGATGAAAAACCACAGCTAGGTAATTTAGGAGAACCCTTCATGTATACAATGATTGGGTTTTCAGCGATCTGCTGTTTAATTTTCTCTACTGTTTCCATTTTAATTCCTAAGTATGATGACATTGACTCAATGCTGGCTATTGTACGACAGCTAAGCACAGAACAAAATCCCACAGTTTGTAAGGTTATGGCCTGCAATTAGTTTTTCGATGACGCCTATCTAATCAATTAGCCAAACAATGATTCACATCACAAATTTTATCGGTACAATAGTGTCCAGTGAGCACGTTTAAAAAACGATAACCTAAGACCATGGAGAGATACTAATGGCTTTCGAATTACCCGCATTACCATATGCAAAGAACGCACTAGAACCACACATTTCTCAAGAAACCATTGAATACCACTACGGCAAGCATCACAACACCTACGTTGTTAAGCTAAACGGTTTAATCGAAGGAACCGATTTCGCAGGCAAATCTTTAGAAGAAATCATCAAAACTTCTACTGGTGGCGTATTTAACAACGCAGCTCAAGTTTGGAACCACACTTTCTACTGGAACTGCTTAGCGCCTAACGCTGGCGGTGAGCCAACTGGCCCTGTGGCTGATGCCATCAACGCGGCTTTCGGCTCATTCGACGCATTCAAAGCCCAGTTTACCGATTCTGCGGTAAACAACTTTGGTAGTGCTTGGACTTGGTTAGTGAAAAAAGCCGATGGCACTGTTGCTATCGTCAACACTAGCAATGCTGCAACTCCTCTGACTGACAGCACTGTGACACCAATCCTGACTGTTGACGTGTGGGAACACGCTTACTACATCGATTACCGCAACGTACGTCCTGACTACTTGGCCCACTTCTGGCAATTAGTTAACTGGGACTTCGTGAACCAAAACTTCGCGGGTTAATCGTCTCTCAGCGATCCTTAAAAAGAGCCCAAGTGGCTCTTTTTTATTACCTCAAAAATCATTCATCTTCGACTTCCCGTTAAACTTCACCTGATAACTACAAGTGCAATAATTGCAATTGCAATCATTTGTTATTGTTTTTATTTGATATTTTTTTGACACAGCAAGCAAGTTTGTGTCTAAGATTAGTGTAGGAAGCTGAAAAATCAGTTATCCCTTCCATAACATCACTGGCGTTTCAGGGGGTTTATATGGGCATTTTCGAGCATTACCAAAAGCGCTACGAACAAAAACTCGATGAAGAATACACTTTGCAGGAATTTCTGGATATCTGTAAAGAAGATCGCAGTGCTTATATGTCAGCATCTGAGCGATTACTGCTCGCCATCGGTGATGCTGAAATTATCGATACAGCTAAAAATCCAACCCTAAGCCGTATCTTTTCGAATCGTCTCATCTCACGCTATCCCGCATTTAAAGACTTTTACGGTATGGAAGATGCGATTGAGCAAATCGTTGCCTACCTAAAACACTCAGCCCAAGGCTTAGAAGAATCTAAGCAAATTTTATACTTACTCGGCCCAGTGGGTGGCGGTAAGTCATCACTGGCAGAAAAACTTAAATCATTGATGCAAAAAGTGCCCATTTATATTCTGAGCGCTAATGGGGTAAGAAGCCCAGTGAATGATCATCCCTTCTGTCTCTTCGATGTGGACGAAGATGGTCAACTATTGCGGGATGAATTCAATATTCCCAGCCGTTATCTCAAAACCATCATGTCACCTTGGGCGGTGAAACGTCTGCACGAGTTTGGTGGCGATATTTCTAAATTCCGCGTGGTCAAAGTCTATCCCTCTATTCTCGATCAATTGGCGATTGCCAAAACCGAGCCTGGGGATGAGAACAACCAAGATATTTCCTCTTTGGTGGGTAAGGTTGACATTCGTCAACTGGAACATTACTCCCAAGATGATGCCGATGCCTATGCCTACTCCGGCGCATTATGTCGCGCTAACCAAGGGATAATGGAGTTTGTGGAAATGTTTAAGGCGCCGATTAAGGTGCTACATCCACTGCTGACCGCGACGCAAGAAGGTAACTATAACGGCACGGAAGGCTTGTCTGCCCTGCCCTATAGCGGGATTATTTTGGCACACTCTAACGAGTCAGAATGGTCAACCTTTAAAAATAACAAGAACAACGAAGCATTCCTCGACAGGGTTTATATTGTCAAAGTGCCTTATTGTTTACGGGTATCGGAAGAACTGCAGATTTACAAAAAGCTCATACAAAATTCTGAGCTATCTCAAGCACCTTGCGCCCCCGGAACCATAGAAACCCTAGCGCAATTTAGCGTACTATCAAGGCTCAAAGTCCCAGAAAACTCTTCTATCTACTCGAAAATGCGAGTTTATGATGGTGAGAGCTTAAAAGATACTGATCCTAAAGCAAAATCCTACCAAGAATATCGCGATTATGCAGGCGTCGATGAGGGAATGAACGGCCTTTCTACTCGTTTTGCCTTTAAGATCCTGTCACGGGTATTTAACTTTGACCATTCCGAAATTGCCGCTAATCCAGTGCATTTATTCTATGTGCTTGAACGGCAAATTGAGCAGGAGCAATTTCCTAGCGATACCGCAGAACGTTATCTGGAGTTTTTAAAAGGCTACTTAATTCCTAAATATGTCGAATTTATCGGTAAAGAAATCCAAACCGCCTATTTAGAGTCCTACTCTGAATACGGCCAAAATATCTTCGACCGTTATGTCACCTATGCCGATTTTTGGATTCAGGATCAAGAATATCGCGATCCAGAAACGGGCCAGTTGTTTGACCGCGCCGCACTGAATGCCGAACTTGAAAAAATCGAAAAACCTGCGGGCATCAGTAATCCAAAAGATTTCCGTAACGAAATTGTCAACTTTGTCCTGCGCGCTCGCGCAAGTCATGAGGGCCATAACCCACTGTGGACCAGCTATGAAAAACTACGCACTGTGATCGAGAAGAAAATGTTCTCGAATACAGAGGACTTACTGCCAGTTATTTCCTTTAACGCCAAAACCTCGACTGACGATCAACGTAAACACGATGATTTTGTCAATCGAATGATGGAGAAAGGCTATACCAAAAAACAAGTCAGACTCCTGTCTGAGTGGTATTTACGGGTTCGTAAATCCTCTTAACTTGCGCTCACTAAAAACGAGGCTTTGGTGTTGCCAAAGCCTTCGCTGGGGTTTGGGAGGTGCGTATGGCGAACTTTATCGATAGACGGTTGAATGCGAAAGGAAAAAGCACAGTCAACCGCCAACGCTTTATCAACCGATATAAGCAACAAATCAAAAAAGCCGTCAGCGATGCCGTCACGCGTCGCAGTGTAACGGATGTAGATAAAGGTGAAAAAATCAGTATTCCAACACGGGATATCAGTGAACCTATGTTCCATCAAGGTAAAGGAGGCGTAAGAGACAGAGTTCACCCAGGGAATGACCAATTTACCCGTGGCGATAAAATTGACAGACCACCGGGAGGTGCTGGCGGCGGAGCGGGTAAAGGTGATGCCTCCGATTCAGGTGAAGGTAATGATGACTTTGCATTTGAAATCTCAAAGGATGAATACCTTGAGTTGTTATTTGAAGATTTAGAGCTCCCGAATCTACAAAAAAATCGTCTCAACAAGCTCGTTGAGTATCAAATCTACCGTGCGGGATTCACCAATGATGGGGTGCCTGCCAATATCAATATTGTGCGCTCACTGCGTTCATCCTTGGCGCGCCGTATTGCCATGTCGGCGAGTAAAAAGAAATTGCTCAAAGAGTTGGAACAGGAACTGGCAGAGCTTGAAAATATACCTGGAACAAAAGCTGAGCTGATTTTGGATTTAAAAGCACAAATTGAGGAGTTAAAGCAGAAGATTGCTAAAGTGCCGTTTATCGATACCTTTGACTTACGCTTCAACAACTTTGCAAGGCGCGAGGTGCCCTCAAGCCAAGCGGTCATGTTCTGCTTAATGGATGTGTCGGGCTCGATGGATCAAGCGACAAAAGATATGGCGAAACGTTTCTATATCTTGCTGTACTTGTTCCTCACTCGTACCTACAAAAACCTCGAGGTGGTCTATATCCGTCACCATACCCAAGCGAAGGAAGTAGACGAACATGAATTCTTCTATTCCCAGGAAACTGGCGGCACCATAGTGTCGAGCGCCTTGAAATTAATGCACGAAATTCAACAGGCGCGTTACCCTGCCAATGAGTGGAATATTTACGCCGCGCAAGCATCCGACGGCGACAATTGGGCCGACGATTCACCAACCTGTAGGCAATGGTTAGAACAAAAAATATTGCCACTGGTGCGCTATTACAGCTACATCGAAATCACCAATCGTGCCCATCAAACCCTGTGGCGTGAATACGAATCCCTAAAACAACACTACGACAACATAGCGGTACAACATATTCGTCAAGCCGAAGATATCTACCCTGTCTTTAGAGAATTATTTAAAAAACAGGCGGTTTAAGGGGGCTCTATGGGGATTAAAGAAGCAAAAACACGTACAGCCTTAAGCGATGGTCCAGACTGGAGCTTTGAGCTGCTACAAAGTTATTTAAAGGAAATTGAACGGGTGGCAGCAATTTACAAATTAAACGCCTATCCGAATCAAATCGAAATCATCACCGCAGAGCAGATGATGGATGCCTATGCCGGTATTGGGATGCCCATAGGCTATACCCATTGGTCTTTCGGCAAACGCTTTATCGAGACCGAACAAGGCTACAAACGTGGGCAAATGGGGCTCGCCTATGAAATAGTGATCAACTCCAACCCTTGCATCGCCTATCTCATGGAAGAAAACACCATCACAATGCAAGCATTAGTCATGGCGCACGCCTGTTTTGGACATAATAGTTTTTTTAAAAACAATTACCTATTTAAAACCTGGACCGATGCGAGTTCGATTATCGACTATTTGGTGTTCGCTAAAAACTATATCAGCGATTGCGAGCAAAAATACGGTGTCGAGCAAGTTGAAAGCGTGATTGACTCCTGCCACGCCTTAATGAACTATGGCGTTGATAGATATAAACGCCCTGCTGAAATCTCTTTTAGGGAAGAACAAGCGAGGCAAAAAGACCGCGAAGCCTATCTGCAAAGCCAAGTGAACGATTTGTGGCGCACTATTCCCACCCATCAACAGCAGCAACCGTCGACCACTAAGCGCCGTTTTCCCGCCGAGCCGCAGGAAAACATTCTGTATTTTATTGAAAAAAATGCGCCATTGCTGGAGTCATGGCAGCGGGAAATTATCCGGATCGTACGCAAAATGGCGCAGTATTTTTATCCGCAAAAACAAACACAAGTCATGAATGAGGGGTGGGCAACCTTTTGGCACTACACCATTTTGAATCATTTATACGATGATGGTGTTGTCACTGACCGCTTTATGATGGAGTTTTTGCAAAGCCATACGGGCGTCGTAGCGCAGCCTGAATATAACAGCCGATACTACAGCGGTATCAATCCCTATGCCCTAGGGTTTGCGATGTTTACCGATATTCGGCGCATCTGTGAGGCTCCGACTGATGAAGACAAAGCCTGGTTTCCGGATATTGCGGGGAGTGATTGGCTCGAAACCCTACACTTTGCGATGCAGAACTTTAAGGATGAGAGTTTTATCAGCCAATACCTGTCACCAAGAGTGATCCGTCAATTCAAACTGTTTGGCATCCATGATGATGAAAAACGTAACTATTTATCCGTATCCGCCATCCACGATGAACAGGGCTATCAAGATATTCGTAATTTATTATCGCAGCAGTACAATTTGTCTAATATTGAACCCAATATTCAAGTGCATAATGTTGAAATAAACGGCGACAGATCCCTTACGCTAAGGTACGTTCCCAACAAAGATATCCCGCTTGCTAATAGCTACAAAGAAGTGCTCAAGCATCTACACCGTCTTTGGGGTTTTAGTGTTAGCCTTGAACAAGCCAACGCTGATAATAGTATTACATTATTAGCTACATGCCCTGAGCAGCCCAAAGCGGACTGATAATCCGTGGTAAGACAACATACAAAAAAGCCGTTTTAGCGAAAACGGCTTTCATATTTTATTTGACCTGATGTTAACAAGCACCCAGATAGTGAATGCTCAGCGTCAGCTACGAATGCGAATCCTGTTGAGCAATTGAAGACGGCATATCATCACGCAATTGCAGCCACATTTTGCCACTATTGATCCCATAGGTACGCATTAATGCAGGCACATCGAGATAGTTTTTCGCTTTCGCTAACAGTTCTAACTCTTTATAAAAATTAAGTGCCAACTGACGAGCCTCTGGACTACTAAAATAGTAACGCCCAACTCGACTATATAGTCCCTTAAAGCCATTCAAGATTAATACATAAAGCGGATTACCCGATGAGAAAGCTAAGGTATGATGTAACAGATAATCATACTCAGCAAAGGATTCAGCGGTATCCTCTAACTGATGGATTTTAGCCAATACTTCCATCGCAGTATCAGGGCTGTTGCGCAGTGCGCCACGGAAATAAATTGCACTCACATTGGTACGAGCAGAGAGTAATTGGTCCACTAGTACAGGGAAGCCCTCAGGGTTGAGATCTGCAATCGTCTCGAGAATATTCAGACCCGAAGTTTCCCAAAAATTATTGACACGAGTCGGCTTGCCATGTTGAATTTTCAACCAACCATCACGTGCTAAACGCTGTAACACCTCACGCAACGTCGTCCGGGTCACGCCGATCAATTCAGAAAGCTCACGTTCAGCCGGTAAAATGGACCCTGGAGGAAACTTATTTTCCCAAATCGATCTTACAATATACTTCTCTGCAAAACTTGCAGGTCCTTTGGCATTGATAATCATCAGCCCACTTATCCAGTTGTTGTGCTTTAATAATGGTCACTGATCATACCAGAGCGGTAAAAAATGGAAACCATTGACTGAAACTCCCCGCTTCATCAGCGTACAATTGTCACAAAAATGTTTAATAAATCGACACAAATCAATAGCAATTGTACCAATTTTGCCGATTAGCTCCGCTTTTTGAAATCTGGGTTTGAGTAACTCGTTACATTAGCATTCTCTTTAGGCTAGACTGAATCCTAAAACATATGTCACTAACAATAACTTGTGAAATTTAAAACATAATTAGAAGAGAGGATGCCATGCCGATGACAATGAGTCAGGCGTTTATTGGAAACTTCTTAGGTAACTCACCTAAGTGGTACAAGATCGCAATACTGTCGTTTTTAATAATCAATCCAATACTCTTTTTCTATGTCAGTCCCTTTGTGGCTGGTTGGGTATTAGTGCTTGAATTTATTTTCACCCTAGCAATGGCGTTAAAATGCTATCCATTACAACCCGGCGGTTTGTTAGCCATCGAAGCGGTTGCAATTGGCATGACTTCAGCCAGTCAAGTGCTACACGAAATTGAAGCTAACCTTGAAGTGTTATTATTGCTAGTGTTCATGGTGGCTGGCATTTACTTCATGAAGCAACTGCTGCTATTCGTGTTTACTAAGATGATCACCAAAGTCCGATCTAAAATCTTAGTGTCTTTAATGTTTTGTTTAGCTTCAGCATTCCTATCCGCCTTTTTAGATGCTTTAACCGTTATTGCAGTAATTATTACCGTTGCAGTGGGCTTTTACTCTATTTACCACAAAGTTGCCTCGGGTAAAGATTTCTCTGCCGATCATGACCATACTTCAGAAGATAAAAACGAGGAAGGTGATGCCCAACTCAACGAAGCTGAGCTGGAGTCCTTCCGTGGCTTCTTACGTAACCTATTGATGCACGCAGGCGTCGGTACCGCATTAGGTGGCGTGTGTACTATGGTTGGCGAACCACAAAACTTAATTATTGCCGCCCAAGCTAACTGGCAGTTTGGTGAGTTTGCAATTCGTATGTCACCAGTTACCGTGCCGGTCCTGATTGCTGGTATCTTAACCTGCTACTTAGTCGAAAAATTCCGTATCTTTGGATACGGTGCGCAATTACCTGATGCTGTTCATAAAATCCTCTGTGACTATGCAGCCTATGAAGATGCACGTCGTACCAATAAAGATAAAATGAAGCTTATTGTTCAAGCCATTATTGGGGTTTGGTTGATTGCAGGTCTTGCGTTACATTTAGCCTCTGTCGGCTTGATTGGTTTATCCGTGATTATTTTAGCCACTGCGTTTAACGGTATTACCGATGAACATGCCCTAGGAAAAGCCTTCGAAGAAGCTCTCCCCTTTACGGCGCTGTTAGCGGTATTCTTTGCCGTGGTCGCAGTGATTATTGATCAACAACTATTTGCTCCCGTGATCCAATGGGCGCTGAACCACGAAGGCAATACCCAATTAGTGATTTTCTATATTGCTAACGGTTTACTCTCTATGGTCAGTGATAACGTGTTTGTGGGGACGGTCTACATTAACGAAGTCAAAGCGGCTTTGATTAATGGTCAAATTACCCGCGATCAATTCGACCTGTTGGCTGTGGCAATTAACACTGGAACTAACTTGCCTTCAGTTGCAACACCCAATGGTCAAGCTGCATTCCTGTTCTTACTGACATCAGCACTTGCACCACTCATCCGCTTGTCCTACGGCAGAATGGTATGGATGGCATTGCCTTACACGATCGTCCTATCGGTTGTGGGTGTAATGGCGATTCAAATGGGTTTCTTAGAGCAAATGACGCAGTATTTCTATGATTCCCATGCAATTTTGCACCACAGTGTTAAGGAAGCCTTAGCGCCTGCGGCAGCTCACTAACATAAATATCAGAGTTGACTGAACTTTATGAGTTCAGTACAGTCAAACAAACGCCCTATCTTCAAGGGCGTTTTTTGTTGATATGGAGTTCACTTTTGACAGCATTCACTCGCTTTGCCCATTCCCGTGCATCTTGGTTTATTCTGACAGGCTCTGCGATTGTCCTTGAAGCGGCCGCTTTATATTTTCAATACGTGATGAAATTAGATCCCTGTGTGATGTGTATCTACCAAAGACTCGCTGTATTCGGTATTTTGGCTGCAGGACTTGTGGGAATGACGGTGCCAAAGTACCGTATCGTTCGAATTTTGGGTGCACTGGGTTGGGCAATAAGCGCAACATGGGGCCTAAAGCTAGCATTAGCCTTAGTGGATATGCAAAACAATCCCTCACCATTTTCTACCTGCTCGTTTTTACCCGAATTTCCAGCCTGGATGCCACTGCATGAATGGTTTCCTGCCATCATGATGCCGACGGGTATGTGTACCGATGTGCCATGGCAATTTATGGGAGTGACAATGGCCGAATGGATGGTCGTTGCCTTTAGTGGTTATCTAGTGATGTTATTACTGTTTATTGTGCCAATTCTCAGCGGCTCAGATAAACCGTCACTCTATAAATAAGTTTCAATAGGCAGACTTAAGGTCTGCCTTATTTTTATGCCTCTCCATTTATAACTTTAGTCAGTGTTATGACTTAACTTTGATTTAAGCCAATGGCAATTAGATCAAAAAAAGCTAAACTGGCTCAATGATCGCGGCATTTGGACCCCGTATAACATGGATAAACGGCCTATCTTTGCGCCACAAGCCTCGTTAACCCAATGGCAAAAAAGCCTGCCGTTTAAGCTCAGCTTGCTCCAACTCATCATCGCCAGCATACTGATTTTCAGTACTGCTTGGGTCATCCTTAATATCCAGACCCAACAAATCAGTGAGCAACAGACGTTGCTTAATCAGAATCACGGTCAAATAATTATTGCTAAACTGCAGGAGATGACCTCACAAGTCGAAAATCAAGTGAATGCGATTAGTCAAATCGCCATGCTCTACCGCCATGAACCTGAACAGCTCAGTAAAAGTATTCCCGTTTTACTTTCGATAGAAAGTCAAAAAGACATCATCTCTGGTGGAGGTATTTGGCCTGAGCCAGGCGCATTTAATCGGCAAAAGTTCCGTGACAGCTTGTTTTGGGCGCACAATATTCGCGGTGAGTTGGTAGCGATAGACAGCTACAACAGTGATAACTTCCCAAGTTATCATACTGAAGAATGGTATCGACCAACCCGTTTTTTCCCCGCGGGTAAAGTCTTTTGGTCTAAATCCTATGTCGATCCCACAACCCATGAACCTATGGTTACCGCATCAAGCGCCATGTGGGTAGATCATCAATTTATCGGTGCAGCTACCACGGATATTAGTCTAGAAAAACTCAACCAGCTGTTACGCAATGCCATGTTGGATGTCAGTGGCTATGTCGTGGCTATTGACCATCAAAATCAAATACTGGCTTTTCCTAATCGTGATAATACACGCCAATCTCAGTCTGATACGACACACCATTTAATGAGCTTTGATGCATTAGCTAAAGTAGAGCACGCTTTTACTCCTATAGCATCAGCGCTTCAGTTGGCAGATCGCAGTTTTATCGACCAAGCAATTGCTGAGCGCGTTTTTACTCAAGAGCAAATGGATAATCTCACTCGATTAAGCAGCGATAATGAGCGAGAAATGCTCTCTGCAATTGTGAATGACAACGCGAAAAACCATTTCACAACACCCCGACGTATCGCTTCAATCGCATTGACAATGGATCCTGTCCTAAAGGCGCCTTCACTCGTTTCTGTTTTTCTTATGCCCCATACTTATTGGAAAATTTTAGTCGTCACACCAGTCGCGCCGTTACAAGACACCGCTAAAAAACTGATTGAAAAGGTGGGGCTTTCTTTAGTCGCAATCCAAATGCTAGGCCTTATATCCTTGTTCATACTGCAACATAGGCTAATCATGGCTCCTATAATGGAAATGGTCAGAGCGCTTAAACGCAATGACTCTGCCTCCATCGAACTCAAAGCCAAAGAGCGCCATGACGAAGTCGGATTACTCGCAAAGACTTTTTTATCGCGTACTCAACAGCTTGAAATCGCTATGGCGAGTTTAGATGCCAGCAATCTCGCACTGGAACAACAGTTACTTAGTCAACAACATGTTCAACAGGAATTGAATCGACATAAGGAACAATTAAGATCTTTATTAGACTTTGCATCTACCATCATTTATATCAAAGACTTAAATGGCAGATACACCTTGGTCAATCATAAATATTGTGAAGTACTCGGTATCGAACGGCGAAAAATTATCGGTGCCATGGATTTTGAACTCTTCCCAGCTCCTCTTGCTCAACTCTACCAACAGAACGATCAACGGGTAAACCATCGCCACGATGCTCTGCATTTTGAAGAGCCAATACCAACTCCCCGTGGTGAAATTATTTACCAGATGACAAAGTTTGATATCCGAGATGATGAAGATAATTCTATCGGCGTTGGTGCAATTGGCTTTAATATGGATCTCAAAAAGCGCCAAGAGAAAGCACAAGAAAAACTGCTAGAACAACAACAGCAACAAATGAAGGAACAGCAACATCAAACTCAGTTAGCCCAGCAAGAACTCGCCTTAATGAGGGAGCAGATAGGTGAGCTCAATCATGAAATTACACAGCAAATCCAACTCAACCTCAATAAACAGCAAAGTCTAAAACTCATGCAGCACTTCCTCGCCGAAGTGATTAATCAAATGATGCAAGAGCAGGATCGCCTCCTCGCTCAAGTATGTCAGATTCGTCAAGATGAATATGTCGACCAGTCTGCTAAAGCGGTGCATCTCATGAGTCAACAGGCCGTAAGATTAAGACAAATATCGCAGCTATTTACTGATCAACATAGTGAAATACGCCCGCTCCATTTAGCGCAGTTTCTCCAGCATTTGCTCAGCCTATTACAGCCACAATTACTCAAAGCACAGGTGAAAGTAAATCTTAACTGCGATGAACTATTAATTATCGATGGTAATGCTTGGCAATATTTGCAGTTTTTCTATCGATTGCTTAATAACACTCTACAACACGCATTTAAAGAGCATCATCAACACCGCGAAATACTGTTGCAACTCGATAAACGAGGTAATGAATTACATATACTGCTACAGGATAATGGTGTGGGGATCTCGACAGCTCATCTTGAGCAACTCAGGCATGACATACATCAAAGACAATGTACAGGAACGCTATCCTGCCTCAATTTGTGGATAAAATATGAGTTAAATGGCGAGCTAATCGTAAACAGCGAACTCAATCTAGGCACTCAAATCGAGTGCTATTGGCCGTTGGCTACGGTGTAACAGCTCTTTGCCGCCCTGCTGTATGCTTTACAAATTAAGCATCAACAATCCGAGCAGTTACTCTCTGTTACAGTGCAATCACTTTGTCGTCTAGCCATTCCTTAGCCAGTACACGCTCATTTTCGCCAAAGACTTTAACCGGACAAGGCAACATAAAAGCTAACGTATTGACCATAGTCCCAAGCATTTGCGTGTCCGCAATCATCACTACCCGCGCGAAATCACTGAAATGGAACACACTGAGTAAAGCATCGTCCCAAAGTGCTCCAACTGTAACACCCATAAAATCAGCACTAAATTCATACCATAAACGAATACAAGCATGATCCAATAACTTGGCTTCAATGGCCGGAAACAAAATGGTTTCAATATCCTGATGCGTTACCTGACCGGAAACAGCAATGGTTAATAAATCATCGGCATAGCTAGGACATATGGTTAGCATCATGCATCTCCCTTCGTATATCACCCAAAAATATCGTTATAGAGTAAAGATATACCCTGTAAGCAAAGATGCTTAAACAACTGGTGATTTTTCTACGACTCGGAAAGCAAAATAAGCAGAGTGATAGCTTATCTCCCCTAACCACATAGGCTTTTGTGCGAATATCGACAGAAAACAGAAAAATGAGCACAAAGGGTTGTTACTAACAACGGCAATCAATCCAGTGTGAAGAGACAAGCCATGATGGAAAAACCAATATGCAATTGCTGAAGGCAAGGAACGGGATTAAAACACGACTCCAATTCCCAAGAGCTAACGACAAGCAATGGGAGTAACCCGATGACTAGACTCAAACATTAAGCATGGGATTGAAATTTTGCGATCTCTTGATCGAATAAATTTTTGATGAGTCCTGAAAATTCAGTGATAAACAGCGTTTGCTCAGGTGTTGCCCTATGATTGGCTACAGAGGCGAGAATTTCCTCGAGATCATACACAATGGCATCGACCTCACGGATAATGGTATTACGCTCACTAAAGGAGAGTGACGGATTTTGACCACAGACCATAATAATCTGCGCGGATAATTGTTCCTCAAACAATTCCATCACAGTATCGTCGGACACATTTTGGGTATCAGGCGTTTCGAACAAGCCAAGATGCTCAGTCAAATACTGGATTAAATGCATGTAACCGTCTTTATCTGTGACCATTTTTAACCCTTAAAACAACTAAATCGAGCGCCATTAAGGACACTGTTAACATCTAAAAAGCCTCAACATCCACCCATTAAGTGGTCAGTATGAGCATTATACGTCAGCCACCTCATAACCTTATCTTAAATACAACAGCTGACGTATTGATCTAAACCAATCTTATTGTTGTTACTGAGTTAAGGTTAGTACAAACGACACCGGAACGGCTTGGCTAATACTAGATAAACCTGCAATATCACGCAACTTATCAACCCCTGCAACCAAGCCAAATTCATTGGCATTGATAATTATCGGCTGAAAACTACTAACCATCAGTTTATTATCAGATACTTTGGTCAAAATTACCGAAAAAGTTTTTGTTTGCTGTTTTCCATGCAGGGCAATTTTGCCCTCGATGTCAACAACCTTTGACTCATCCACTGCAAGCGCTTTGAGCATTTGACTATCGACTTGGGCACTCAAGTTAAGTTCAGGATACAATGACACTTCAAACAATAAGTGCTGCATACGCTCATCACGCACATCAATACCCGTTGCTACGCTTATCAGCGGAATTGTTAGCTCAAATTGGCCAGTATCCTTCAGAGTACCTTTTAGCTGCTTAAAATGATGAACCTCAGCAATATCCCCCTTTTTTACCGACACGAAACTGACCCTAGAATCCTGCTCAATCACTTGCCATTGGGCAACGGAGCTGAAGCTGATCAACGTCGATAATGCCGCGATTCCTATCCATTTATTCATCGTATCCATCCTCAATTGTGAGTTGTAAGACCCAGCAGCAGCTCCTTGTTATGAAGTACAAAGCTGCTCAGCACTTAGCAAACCGTGACAAAGATCACCTAAGCTTCACTAAAGATACTCTTTTTATTGATTAGCGACCAGTGAACTATCATTTTACCCGCACAAGCCATTTGTCTAAACTATTGGCAAAAGCCTGCTTATCGGCCGCAGACAAAGTATCAGGTCCACCTGTATGTACACCCGATGAACGTAAATCTTCCATAAAATCACGCATCGTAAGCTTTTGGCGAATATTGTCAGTGGTGTAGAGTTCACCGCGGGGGTTGAGCGCCAGCGCGCCCTTTTCGATCACTTGCGCCGCCAACGGGATATCGGCAGTGATGACTAAATGTGTGGCCTCAACATGGTCGACAATGTATTGATCCGCCACATCAAAGCCTGAGCCAACACGCACTTGACTGATATACGGTGACGGTGGCACCCGTAGCATTTGGTTCGCCACCAGCACTAGCGGCAGCGCCTTTCGCTCAGCTGCGCGAAATAAAATCTCTTTAATTGGGTTTGGGCAAGCATCGGCATCCACCCAAATCTTATACTGTTCCACATTAAGCTCCTAAAGCCATTAGGGTGCTAAACGGTCAATCATCCATTCATCCGCTTGGCGAGTGTAGAGAAAGCGGTCATGCAAGCGATGCTCTCCACCTTGCCAAAACTCAATACTTGACGGCTTAACTAAGTAACCGCCCCAAAAGCTCGGCAATGGTACATCGCCCTTAGCAAATTTCGCTTTCATTTCAAAGAACTTACCTTCGAGCACTTGTCTGGCACTCAGTTTGCTCGACTGCTGCGAAACCCAAGCGGCAATCTGGCTATCCTTGGGGCGGGTCATAAAGTATTTCAGCACTTCGGCGGTAGAAAGCGGCTGCGCCTCACCGAGAATCGACACTTGGCGTTCAATCGGATGCCAAGGAAAATGTAGACTCACTTTATTATTGGCCGCAATCTGCTGTGCCTTGCGACTGCCCAAGTTAGTGAAGAACACAAAACCTGTTTCATCAAAACGCTTTAACAGTACAATTCGTTGAAAAGGTTGGCCATGTTCATCCACTGTGGCAACACACATCGCGGTAGGATCACTCAGCTGCGCATCTCTGGCTTGTGTCATCCACAATTCAAATAACTGCATCGGGTTTTGGGGTAAATCGGCGCGTCTTAAGCCACCTTTGGTGTATTCACGGCGAATATCACTGAGATCTGTCATAGGTTTTCCTTTTTATAAGCGCACAATGATTGCTATCGGTGCAATCCGCTGATAGATCAAGTTTATCATGGCTCCGCCAGAAAACCGCGCCCAATCAAGATGAACCCTCAACAAAAACGCCTTGCTAAGCAAGGCGTTTTACTCATCAAATCAAACTTAGGTATTGGCAGCGAGCAGCGCGAGCAATTCGTCTTCGCCAATCACCTTCACGCCTAGCTCCTGCGCTTTGGCAAGCTTGGAGCCTGCAGCTTCACCCGCCACTAAGCAATCGGTATTTTTCGACACACTGCCCGCGACTTTGGCGCCTAAGGCCTGTAACTGCGCCTTAGCATCGTTACGGTTGAGTTGATTTAAGGTACCCGTTAACACCCAAGTCTGCCCCTTCAATGGTTGTTCATCGGCACTTGGCGCTGCAATCGCAGGCCAGTTGACACCAGCCGCAATCAAAGCATCGATCACCTCTAGGTTATGGGGCTGAGCAAAGAAATGCGCTACGTGCTGGGCAACCACTTCACCAATATCTTCAACTTGAATGAGTTGCTCAATGGTAGCTACGCGCAGTGCCTCTAGACTACCAAAGTGAGTCGCAAGGTTCGCCGCTGTGGCCTCCCCCACCTCTCGAATGCCTAAGGCATAGAGGAAACGAGGCAAAGTCGTGGTTTTAGCCGCTTCAATCGCCAGCGCGAGATTGGTGGCAGACTTCATTCCCATACGGTCGAGCATGGTCATCATAGAGGCGGTGAGTTTAAATAAGTCCGCCGGGCTTTGAACCAACTCCTTATCAATCAACTGCTCGACGATTTTATCGCCCATGCCGTCGATATCTAATGCCTTACGGGAGGCAAAATGTTTGATCGCCTCTTTACGCTGGGCCTCACAGAATAAGCCGCCGCTACAACGGGCAACGGCCTCACCTTCTAATCGCTCAACCAAACTGCCGCAAACGGGGCAATGTTGCGGGAAGGCAATCGCCTTAGCATCTTCAGGGCGACGCTCTGGCACTATGGCCACAATTTGCGGGATCACATCGCCGGCGCGGCGGATAATCACGGTGTCGCCCATCATCACACCTAAACGCTCGATTTCATCGGCATTGTGCAAAGTGGCGTTCGATACGGTCACGCCGCCAACGAACACAGGTTTTAGGCGCGCAACTGGAGTCACCGCGCCAGTGCGGCCCACTTGAAAATCTACGCCTTCGAGTAGGGTCATTTCTTCCTGCGCGGGGAACTTATAGGCAATCGCCCAACGGGGTGATTTAGCCACAAACCCTAAGGTTTGCTGCTGGGCGATATCGTTCACCTTCATCACCACGCCATCGATCTCAAAGGGTAAATCGCTGCGGCGAGTCAATATATCTTGATAGTAGGCAAACACTTGGCTGAGTTCGTCGCAGACTTTAATCTCGCTACTGACTGGTAGCCCCCAAGATTTAAGTTGCTGTAATTGCTCGTAATGCGTCTTAGCTAACTCGTGGGAAGTCGGCTCCACCACACCTAAGGCGTAGGCATAAAAAGACAGCGCCCGTGACGCGGTAATTTTACTGTCGAGCTGACGTAAGCTGCCCGCTGCCGCATTACGCGGATTCACAAACAGTTTTTCATCCTTTAAGCGTGCACGCTCATTTAGCGCCTCAAATGCCGCCTTGGGCATAAAGGCTTCGCCGCGCACTTCAACCAATTCGGGATAGTTGTCACCACGCAGTTTGAGCGGAATCGACTTAATGGTTTTAACGTTTTCGGTAATATCTTCGCCCACAGTGCCATCGCCCCGGGTCGCGGCGCGCTCAAGCACCCCATTGCGATACAAAATACTCACCGCTAGACCATCGAGCTTAGGCTCACAGCAAAAACTCACTTGCCCCACTCTGTCGCTGACACGCTTATGAAATGCACTAAAGTCCGCCTCATCGAAGGCATTATCAAGACTTAACATAGGTTTAAGGTGAGTAATTTGTTCAAACTTTGCCAGCGCCATGCCGCCCACTCTTTGGGTAGGCGAATCGGCAGCAACAAACTGAGGATACTCGGCCTCAAGCTGTTTCAGCCGCTGCATTAATCTGTCGTATTCTGAGTCAGTAATGCTTGGCGCATCGTCGACATAGTAACGAATATTGTGTTCATTCAGAGATTGGCAGAGCGCCTGCATCAATGGCTGCGCATTTTCCGACGTAACAGCTTGTGAAAGCAGTTCAGATAGGCGTTTATCGAGTTGAATGTCTTGCATATTCATTATCCAGAATTCTTAAGCATCAAAAAGTTGCAAAAAATGAGGCCGCATTTAGCGGCCCCATCTGTCCATCACCGCGGTCTCGCGGCGGTGCATTAAGCGTTTGCGCGAATGCGGTGTAAATAATCTTGCTTAGTAAACTCGCCCCAAGGTTGACGCTGACCATCGAGCACAACCGCGTCGATATCATCCGCCAATTGGCGCGCCGAGTTAAGCATGATAGAGAAATTCATTAGCGCATCACCGTAGCAAGGTAAAGTCATAAAGAATACGACGCCTTGGGTGCTGAATTGCTCCATATTGTCTGGGTCAAAAACACCAGGTTTTACCATATTAGCAATGGAGAACAACACCTTACCATTACCGGCATTATCCACATGACGATGGAAAATATTCATATCGCCATATTTAAAATTAAGGGTTAAAAAGCAAGGTAATAATTCGGCACCATTAAGTTGCTGGCCTTCTTTCGCCACCACGTGCAGTACGAGTACATCACGTGGTTCACCTAAATCATCATCGGCCTGTTCAACGGCTTTAGGTTGCTCTTCTTCATACGCCTCTTCATCATCAAACAACGCGGTTTGGGTAGGCATTTGCACTTGGGAACGTTGCTCTTCAGCCGCCTTTTGCGCCACTATCGCCGCATGGGATTGGCCAACGTGAGCTTGATTTAAATGCGCTGTATGGCTTTGCAATACTGGCTCTTGGCGCGATGCTTTAGGGCCGCGGTGTTGCTCTTTCACACTCGGTGATTGCAAATTAAAGTCGGGCTGCGCCATGCTTGGTTCTTGCTTAAACAGTGGTTTAGGTTCAACTTGAACGGGTTCCACTGGTTGCGGTTGTACTTTGGCTTCTTGCTTTAAATAAGGGTTAAACGCAGGTGCCTCTGGGGTATGAGCTTCATTCGCTTTACGAACTCTGACGGCGCCAATACCATCGGCGTCGAAACCATCGGCATCGATACGCTTGGGGGCAGCCTCGCCACGCTCTGCCTGCTTTTTATAGAAATTGCCCATCGGACTATCTTTCAATGACTTAGGCTGTTGTCTTCTGATAGACCAAAATCCATGCACCAGCACAGCAACTATGGCTATGGCGCCTAAAACGAACAAAACTAGTTGCAAATCTTCCATTGGTTACCCTGTCTTTCTTCTAGTTATCACGCGTCGGCCATCGCCACCGCTTGCTCTAAATCTACTGCGACTATACGGGATACACCCGGCTCATGCATAGTCACACCGATAAGTTGATCAGCCATCTCCATCGTAATTTTGTTATGGCTGATATAGATAAACTGTACGCTCTGCGACATCTCCTTCAATAATCGGCAGAAACGTTCTACGTTGGCATCGTCTAAGGGCGCATCCACTTCGTCTAACATACAGAAGGGAGCTGGATTCAACCTGAAAATCGCGAATACCAATGATAAAGCCGTTAGGGCTTTTTCACCACCGGAAAGAAGATGGATTGTGCTGTTCTTCTTACCTGGCGGCTGGGCCATGATGGTCACGCCCGTTTCTAATAAATCGTCTTCCGTTAGCGCAAGGTAGGCACGCCCGCCACCAAACACCTTGGGGAACAATCGCCCTAAATCCTCGTTGACCGCATCAAATGTGGCTTTAAAGCGGGTGCGGGTCTCCTTATCGATTTTACGAATGGCTTCTTCTAGTGTTGCAAGCCCTTTATTAAGATCTTCATCTTGATGATCCAAATAGGATTTTCGCTCACTTTGTTGCTCAAATTCTTCGATCGCCGCGAGGTTTATCGCACCTAAACGGATAATTTTTTGCCGGATCTGATCCAAATCACGCTGCCACTTATCTGGCTGACCATCGCTAGGCAGCGAATCAATCACCTGAGCAAGCACAATTTGCTGTTCCGCCAGGGCTGCCAACTGGCTGTCAGCCTGCCCTTTTAATCCCTCACGACGTAACTTTAACGTGCTGAGGCTTTGAGTCAAGCCCTCAAGCTTACCAAGCTCTTGTTTTTGCTTTAATCCTATACTGTTTAGCGTTTCAGTGAGCGAACTTTGTTGTGCCCTGAGCGTTTTAAGTGCCTGTTGCTGACTCTGTTGCTGATTGAGTAGCTGCGCCAGTTGTTCACTCAGCTTTGCCGTTTGCTGATCACCCTGCTGTGCGACAACACTGGCAAGCTGGGCTGACAGTGTTTCCTGTGAGTGGACTAATTCACTGACACGGACCCGCTGTAATTCAATTTGTTCTGTACTCACCGCCATCCGAGTGGTGACCGATTGCAGACTGGCATTGAGGCTCGCTAAGCGGCGCTCGGCATCGCTAATTTGTGCCTTTAGCGCTTGGTGACGGGCTAAATCCCCTTGGGCTTCAAGGCTTTGTTGTTGCTGTTTCTCAAGGCTTAACGCTAGCGCCTCCGCCAATTCATCCTCTTGTTCCGAAAGCAGCATTAACTGCTCAGCCAGCTCGGCTAACTCATTGCGCGTTCGCGCAACGGTTTCTGCTAGTTGTCCCCGTTTAACTTCGCGCTGCTTGGCCTGGGCCTCTGCGTTATTAAGCTGGGTAGATTTGGTGGCTTTATCGAGCTGTAATTGGTGTAAGCGTTTGATACCTTGGCTTAAGCTGTCACGCACTTGGGTTAATTGCTGCGCCAACGCATCGAGCTTTGACTGCTGTATTACCCGCGCCTGCTCACACTCATTAATCGCTTCGCTTAATTGAGTTTGTTCTTTACTCAGTTGCACTAACGATTGGCTATTGTCTTGTTTGGCAATCAAAAAACCTTTGCCAAGCATATAACCATCAGCGGTCACAATTCGCTCATCGGCCGCCAAGCTCGCCACTTGTGCTTGTGCGCTGGCCAGATTATCGGCCCATTTAAGTCCCTTAAGCCAAGGGGCAAGGTTCAATTTTGTCCCTAAGATGGGAGAACCATCGAGATGCGCATCCGCCGCCAAGGCAGCATCGGCATAAAACCCTATCTCATTGGCGTCAACGCCCACGGGCAGCGTCATTAATCCCTGCAGCGCCAGCTCTGCCGCGGCTTCCCAGCCGTTTTCCACTTGAATGCTTTGCCACAGCTGCGGCTTATCACTTAACTCTTCTTGTTTTGCCAGCCATTGTTCAACCAGTTCGAAGCGCGCCCGCATCGAAGTTAAACGCTGCGATAACTGCTCAAACTCACCTCGCGCAACATCTAACGCGTGAGTATCGATAGCCAGAGTGGATTCAAACTCTTGATTAATTTCAACTTGTTCAGCTAATGCTTGCTCTAACTGGGTAATCTCGTCATTGAGTGATGCGCTGTTATCTTCAAGGGCATGCTCATTGAGTGAGGCTAACTCTTGCTGTTGTTCTTGGTGTAACTGGGTTTTATGGGCATTTATTTGCTGCTGATGCGCCAGTTTGCTGCGGTGTAACTCTAATTGCAGCTTATGCTGAGCGGCGGCTGCCGCCAGCACTCTGGCGCTTTCACTTTGCGCCTCACTGCGCGAAACACTCATCTCCCACTGGGCTTGCAGCTCATCGAGCATTTCTTGCTGCAACTCATGTTGCGGCGCAAGTTGGCTAAGCTCTAGCTCAAGCGCTTGAAAACTAGCTTGATAAGCGGCTAATTTGGCTTGGTTTTGGGTGATTTGCTCGCTCAATTGCTCGAGCTGAGTATGTAGCTGGGCGTCGCGCTGCTTTTGGCTCTGCAACTGTTGCTCAAGCTTTGCGATTTCAGTACCCGTTAGATAATAGGCTTCGACCGCCTGCTGCTCTTGCTCGGCTAACTGTGAAAGCGTAACTTGCAGCTCAGTGCTTTCTAACTCACTCGTTTGCGCTAAGGATTGCGCTGCCGCTTGTTGCAGCTCAAGCGAGCTAATCTGCTCCGATAAACTCGCCATCTGGCTTTGCAGCTCTTGGTAGCGCATCACCAGCAATTCAGCATGGGTTTTACGCTCAGCCTGCTTTAGCTCGCGATATTGTGTTGCGGCTTTAGCCTGCTGACTGAGCTTTTCCAGTTGTTTAGCTAACTCACTGCGAATATCCCCTAAACGCTCTAAGTTTTCACGGGTGTGACGAATACGATTTTCCGTTTCACGCCGCCGTTCTTTATAGCGAGAAATCCCCGCTGCCTCTTCGATAAAAGTACGTAAGTCTTGGGGTTTAGATTCGATTAAACGTGAAATCGTGCCCTGTTCGATAATGGCATAGCTGCGCGGTCCAAGCCCGGTGCCCATAAATAGATCGGTGATGTCTTTGCGGCGACACTTTTGGCCGTTGAGAAAATACCAAGATTCACCGTCACGGCTCACCTGACGCTTGACCGAGATTTCTTCATAACTGGCATATTGGCCCGCAAGGCGGCCCTCTTTATTTTCAAACACCAGTTCAACGCCCGCCACTGATACTGGTTTACGGGCGCTGGAGCCGTTAAAAATCACGTCACTCATGGAGTCGCCGCGCAAATGTTTGGCCGAGCTTTCGCCAAGCACCCAACGCACGGCGTCAATCACGTTCGATTTACCGCAGCCATTAGGGCCAATAATGGCGCTTAATGCCTGTAAAAACGGAATTTTGGTGGGATCGACAAACGACTTAAAGCCGGCAAGTTTTATTTGTTTTAATCTCATAGTGCCAGTTAGCGCGTCTCAGTTTAAAAAGCCATCAGGGCGATGGCAGATATCGGTGCAGGCCAATATTAGCCCGAGTCGTGTCATAGAATTCTGAGGCCAACTTTAGCAAAGCAAGCTGCATTTTGTAACGCTTTTTATTGAATTCATGCGGCTTTTAGCTTGTCATCTCGCGACGAGTTGATCACAATCGCAGTTATCTGTCTCCCGCGCTGTATCTCAACTTTTTGGAATGACGATATGACACAGAAATTTCCCTCGCCCTCACAGGCTAAAAGTGGTGTGAATTATTTTCTCGATGGCTTTGGTTTGATCACACGTAAAGGTCTTCGTACTTTTGTATTTATTCCTTTAATGATTAACCTGTTACTTTTTGCCGCCGTAATTTATGTGGCTGTCGGTCAGCTCGATCTGCTCTTTACTTGGATGAATGCCCAACTGCCTGAGTATTTAAGCTGGCTTAACTTTCTGCTCTGGCCACTGGCGGTTGTCACTATGTTGGTGATGCTAGCCTTTGTGTTTAGCTCAGTGATGAACTGGCTAGCCGCGCCTTTTAATGGCTTACTGGCCGAAAAGGTTGAACAACTATTAACCGGCAAACCCATGCATACCGGTTCAGGCATGGACTTAGTCAAAGACTTACCGCGCATTCTTGGCCGTGAATGGATCAAGCTGAAATACTATCTGCCCCGTGCATTGGTATTTTTACTGCTATTTTTAGTGCCAATGGTCGGGCAAACCTTGGCGCCTATTCTGTGGTTTTTATTCAGCGCTTGGATGATGGCGATTCAATACTGCGACTATCCCTTCGATAACCACAAGGTGAGCTTCAAGGATATGCGCTTTGCACTGAATCAAACCCGCGGCACCAGTTTCAGCTTTGGCGCAACAGTGACACTGTTTTCGATGATCCCTGTGGTGAACTTTATTGTGATGCCTGTGGCTATTTGTGGCGCCACCGCCATGTGGGTCGATAAGTACCGTGAAGCCTACCGTAATCCTGTGGTCGCACCTGAATAATCCTCCTTATCGCACTGGATGCATGCCATCCAGTGCGCTTTGGCTCTAACTCAATCCAATTTAAATACAATCCTTGTAACAATTACTCATTCTTGTTAACTCAAAACTTCTGGCACACTGCGCGTAATTTACGGATTATTTTGGGCCCAGTTGTTGAAGACGTTTCTCCCCTTTCTGCTATCGAGCATGATGTTTCTGAGCTTACCGAGTCAGGCCGGCTCAGTTAGCCAATTTCAGTTAACGATTCCAACCTTAACGGATACCGCCGAGATTGATGGTGAATTTGATGAGGCAGTGTGGCAGCAGGCGGCGCTGGCCGAGTTACGCTATGAGACTCAGCCCGGAGAAAACACTGCCGCTCCGGTTTATACCGAGGCCAGAATCTACGCCACCCAAACCAGCCTATTTGTGGCCTTTATCGCCAAAGACAGTCAGCCTCAACGCATTCGTGCCACTCTCAAGGACAGGGATAATCTCTGGGGTGATGATCTGGTGGGGATCAAACTCGATACCCTCAATAACGCACGCTTGGCCTATCAGTTTTTTATCAACCCGCTGGGCGTGCAACTAGACTCGATAGAGAATGAACTCACGGGCGAAGAGAGCGAAGCGTGGGATGGCATTTGGAAAACCGCCGGTAAAATCACCGCAGATGGCTATCAGGTGGAAGTCGAACTGCCATTACGGCTATTCAACTTTGACGATAAAAAGCCCATTCAAGACTGGGGATTTGAGCTTATTCGCTACTATCCACGTAATGAAAACCATCGTCTCTCCACCCATAAAATTGACCGCAACATCAGTTGCCAGCTCTGTCAGCTCGGCGTCGCCACGGGCTTAGCCTCCGCCAAGCAAGGGCAAGATCTGCAAATTACTCCCGCTTTTGTAGCAACTCGCAATGAACATAAAACTGCACATGGTTGGCAAACAGATACGGACTATGAACCGGGGTTTGATTTACGCTGGGGAATGAATGCCCGCACCTTGTTGAATGCAACCATTAACCCCGATTTCTCTCAAGTCGAATCCGATGCGGGTCAGCTCGATATTAACAGTACTTTCGCATTGTTTTACGACGAAAAACGCCCCTTCTTCCTCGATAATAAAGACTACTTCGATACCCAAGTGAATCTGCTACATACCCGCAATATCGTATCACCGGATTACGGACTCAAACTCACCAGCCAAACCGAGCAACACACCTGGGCACTGCTGGCCGCCAATGACAGTCAAGCCACCTTTTTAATGCCGGGTAATTTAAGTTCTGAGGTCGCCTCATTAACAGAGGAAAGCCTCAATCTGGCTGCGCGTTACCGCTTCGATATGGATAAAACCTTTTCCTTTGGGGGTCTTATCACGGCAAAGAGCAGTGCCGACAATCAACTGACTGAATTTGCTGCACAAACCGATGATAATAATGATTACCACAATTATGTGATAAGTTTAGATGCCAAATACCAGCCTACTGAGCAAGATATACTTACTGCTCAGGTCGCCCATTCCCAGACACGTTACCCCACAGCCCTGTACCAACAATTTTGTGGCAATGTGGAGGGAGAACTCACAGAAGGGCTACTCTGCGGTCAAACACCCTTAAACTGTGAATTTGGCCTATGCCAAGTGAATGAACAAGTATTACGTAGCCAATCAGATGAAGATTTTAGTGGCGCCTTGTATCAACTTACCTATGAACACAATGCCCGCGATTGGTTTGCCTACAGCGAATATCACGATGTTTCCCCTCATTTTCGTGCCGATTTGGGCTTTGTAGAGAAAATTGACTATCGCACCTTTATGGCTGGCGGTGGCTTAATTTGGTATCCGCAAGTGGTGTTTAACAAGATAAAATTTGGCGGTGACTGGGATATCACCCACAATCAAGCGGGAGAACAGCTCGAGCAAGAATTTGAGATCTTTTGGGAAATGTATGGCGCACTACAAAGTGAATTGTCCTTTGGGGTAGAAACCCGTGAGCGGGTCGGACCACGCCATAATACAGCGCAACTCGCCGTAATAGGTAACAGCAATCAATATGAGGAAACTCAAGGCTGGCTTTACGGAGCCATTACGCCGATTTCAGCCCTCAGCCTTGAGCTGGAGATCCATTACGGCGATGAGATTGATTTTCTCAATGATAGATTAGGCACAAAGACCTTAATCAATCCAATATTGAACTGGAAAATCGCCAACGGTTTATCGGTGGAGATTTCTCATCTTTATCAACATATGGAGGTCGAGCAGGATAAACTCTTTACCGCAAACCTTTCGGATGTGCGCCTACACTGGCAACTGAGTCTGCACAGCTTTATTCGCCTATCGAGCATTTACACCCAAATCGAGCGTAATCTTACGCAGTATTTGTATTCGTCGCCCGATAGCGAAGCGGCGCACTTAGGCAATGAAATCCTCTACGGCTACAAACTCAATCCCCAGAGCGTGTTCTATTTGGGCTATTCCGACAGTTTAACCTCGGATGATGAACTCACGCGGCTCACTCGGGACGAGAAGACCTATTTTATGAAGCTAAGCTACGCCTGGTTGCTCTAGGCTGAAAGGTTTAGCATAAAGCCCACAACAAGGCTTGTGGGCTTAAATCGGGATTCTAACTAAGACTCATGGATACCCAATAAGCTTGGGCTGGGAAGCGCAATCCCCATTGCGGTGAGATCTGCGCTCCAATGCCGCAGCAGCGCAAGATACGCCTGTTCAAAGGGATAGCGTGGCCGCGGGAATGCCCACGCTGAAGGAAAACACCATTCCTCCTCGCTCTCATGAATCGCTAAATAGGCGGCAAAATCATGCTTTGTCTCGCTCAGCGCAGCGATTAAATTCGTCGCCATCGCGACCCTGTGGACGGAGGTAAATCCCAACTGTTCACCAAACTCATCAAATACATAAGCATCGTACAGCGCTTGCAGCTGCGCGGGATCTAAAGGATCGTAGCGATTGAGTATTTCCCCGAGCGTTTCCTCGCGGTCATAACAATTAAAGGCGCCAAGAAACCAGCCAGGATTGGGATGGAACGGAATATCCGAATCGGGATAAAAAAGCGTCATCGTTATTGGCTCTGGTATCTGAATTGAGGCTATAAAGAAAGTGCTATCAAGACTGCAAACGGTCTAGTACTGATTAAAGGCATTTTCGGTTAAGGTACGGCATCAAGCCGTTTAACCAATGTGCTGATATAAAAGCAAAAGCCCCATTGCTGGCAATGGGGCTTTTGTCGATTTAGCGTTTTTGCAAAATCACACTACCGATGGAGTAACCCGCACCAAAAGAGCTTAATAGCCCTAAATCGCCCGCATTAAAGTCAGCGGAATATTTATGGAAAGCAATCACAGACCCGGCGGAAGCGGTATTGGCATACTCATCGAGCACCACGGGCGCCTGATCGGGCGTCACCTCATCCCCTAGCAGTTTTTTCACCACAAACAGGTTCATATTGATGTTGGCTTGATGCAACCACAAACGCTTAAAGGACTGCGGCGTGAGGGATTGCTCGGCCAGATGCTCATCTAAATGCTGATAAATCATCGGCAACAGTTCTTTAAAGACTTTGCGTCCTTGTTGGTGGAATAGCTTATCTGCCTGATGCGCCGAACTTGGATCGCAGCGATTGAGAAAGCCAAAATTACTGCGAATATTGTTCGAGTAGTCGGTAAAACAACGGCTTGAAACAATGTTAAAGCCTTTACTCGCGGCCACTAGGCTTTGCTCTTCAAGCACCATAGCGGTCGCGACATCCCCGAAGATAAAGTGACTGTCACGGTCACGGTAATTCACTTGCGCCGAACAAATTTCGGGATTAATCACTAACACCCGTGAAGCCGAGCCCGTCGCAATCGCATTGGCAGCGGCCACAATGGCAAAGGTGGCCGAAGAACAGGCAACCTGCATATCGTAACCATAGCCACGGGTACCGAGTGCCCGCTGGATTTCAATCGCCATCGCCGGGTAAGCGCGCTGCGTATAAGCACAGGCAACAATCACTAAATCGATTTGCTCGGCCTTCACGTCCGCTTGTTTCAGTGCCATCAATGCCGCCTCAACCCCAATTTCGGCCTGCATGGATAACTCGTCACTGCTGCGCTCAGGGATAAGCGGCATCATGATTTCAGGATCGAGAATACCGTCTTTAACCATCACATATCTGTGCTTGATGCCCGAGGCTTTCTCGATAAACTCACTGGAAGAATAAGACAGCGGCGCGACATGGCCCTGCTCAATTAATCCAGCATTTTCAAGGTTAAACATATCGACATAGGCGTTGAAGCTCTCCACCAAAGCTTCATTTGAAATACTGTGTGGCGGCGTAAATAAACCGCTGCCAGAAATAACGACCTGTTTCATAGGTGCTCCGAACGGGTGCTTGTTGTAAGGTGAGCAGACGTCGCATTATTCTGTGTTGGCACGGCGGCTAATGCGTGTTCAGCCTGCGCCTGTTGCTGCTCTAATTGTTGCTTTTTATGCATTTGCGCTAAGTCTATCACGACTGTGGAAGATATTTTATCTTGGATCCCCTGCCGATTGGCATCCCAAAAAATCTGGATAAAGCCAAGTAAGCCTGTCGTAAAGCCCGCCGCATAGCCACCATAACGGCCAAAAGCGGTCCAAAGGCTGATTTTAGCGCCATCAAGTTGAATAACGCGAATACCTAATAGTTTTTTACCTAAGGTCTGACCATCAAATTTGGCGGTAAACACGGTAAAGTAAAATGCCGCCCAACCAAACCCTAAGCCCATATCGCTCATAAAGCCTTTAATCCACGCCAGCACACTGCGGGTATCACTTTCCTCCTCATCGGCGTTTTCGGTGTTGTTACTTTCCGTTTGACGCACGGAATTAAGATCTTCATCTGCGGCTTGTTTATCGGTATGCGCGTTAGCTAATCCATCGGCTTGTGGTTCAGACACTGGGTTCGCCCTACGTTCAAGCTTGTCATCAAGCAAATGACTTGGCTTTGGTGATTGTGATGGTGTTGTTGAATCCGTGGCTGAATCGAGAGTGACTTCAAACACTTTCACCTCGGGCCAGAGAGTGCCCGCCATGATTTCATCACGTAACTGCGTTTTATCAGCCTCGGATAAATCCGTGCTAGCTAAAGTATCTAATACCATATCGCGGCGCTCAGGTGCCGACATGCCCTCAATGGGTACATTTTCCAGCGTCTGAGTTTCGAGCGTCTGTTGCAAAGAACGGATTTGTTCACGGGCACAATCCGTATTTTCACAGAGTCCGAGGGAGACAAGGCCAGGAATCGCCTTAACAACAGTCTTACTATCCTGGGGCGCGGAGACCTTGTCGCGGGTGGATTGATTGGATTGATGCAAATCCCACAAATTCCCCGCCGAGCTAAAGAGCATTAACCCTAGCATGGCGGCATAGAGGCCCCATTTGAGAAAGCGGCCAAACTGGCGGCTACGTTTTTCAATATAAATAATCCCCACCACCAGCAGAACAAACAGCCAATCCATTTGTTCGGCTAAAATAGTGATAAATAAACCATCGATTAACATCGCCAGCGCACGCTTAAATGGCGTCGCTAATGGGGTGTAAAGTACCGATTCGGCAATAGTGAATGCCTTAGGGGTGACCATAGTTCTTGGATCTTTGCCCAAGTCCGTTTGTTGTTGCTTCATGTGGGTAGCAATCCGATTCCGATAGAAGTTTTATAAGTGACACATCAAGTGGTTATTCTGATTTACAGGTTATTTTTATTGATGTTAGCAAGAGGTTAACACAGTTAACGTCAGTGCCAATCCGGCTTTGCGAAATAACAGAATTACCTTTAATAACCAAATCGAATAAAGAAGAACAAACAATCACTTCTAAATGCGCCACAGGTGATTATGATTCAGTAGTGCAAACATAGGAGCAAGCAATCCATGAGCAAAATTTTCGAAGACAATTCATATACTATTGGCAACACCCCGTTAGTGCGTTTAAACCGCGTAAGCCAAGGTAAAGTGCTGGCAAAGGTCGAAGCACGTAATCCAAGTTTCAGTGTCAAATGCCGTATCGGTGCCAATATGATTTGGGATGCCGAGAAAAAAGGCCTGCTCACCAAAGATCACGAACTGATTGAGCCTACCTCAGGTAACACTGGGATTGCCTTAGCCTATGTGGCGGCCGCCCGTGGTTACAAGCTGACATTAACTATGCCAAACACTATGAGCCTAGAGCGTCGTAAACTGCTTAAAGCCTTAGGTGCAAACCTAGTGCTGACCGAAGGCGCAAAAGGCATGAAAGGTGCTATCGATAAAGCGGAAGAAATCCGTCAATCAGCGCCTGAAAAATACATTATGCTGCAGCAGTTTAATAACCCTGCAAACCCTGAAATCCACGAAAAAACCACAGGTCCAGAGATCTGGAACGATACCGATGGTGCTGTGGATGTGTTTGTTGCGGGCGTGGGTACAGGTGGTACCATCACTGGCGTGAGCCGTTACCTGAAAAAAGTCGCAGGCAAAGCCATTACTTCTGTTGCGGTAGAGCCCGCTGACTCGCCAGTTATCACCCAGACTCTGGCGGGATTACCTGTGCAACCGGGTCCACACAAAATTCAAGGTATTGGCGCAGGTTTTATCCCTGGCAACTTAGATCTTGAGTTGATCGATCGCGTAGAAACCGTCACCAACGATGAAGCCATCGACATGGCGCGCCGCTTAATGCAAGAAGAAGGCATTTTAGTCGGTATTTCTTCTGGTGCTGCTGTGGTTGCGGCGAACCGCATCGCGGCTCTGCCAGAGTTTGCGGATAAAAACATTGTGGTTATCCTACCTTCAGCTGCAGAGCGTTACTTATCGTCTGTACTGTTCCAAGGCCAATTTGGCGACGAAGAAAATATTCAGTAATCTCATCGCTTGTTGATAAAGATACCCAGCTCCGTCTGGGTATTTTTATGCCTGCCAGTTAATTCTTGCCATGCATATCTCTTTCGAACGAATATTGTTTCTATCAAGAGCCTGATTTATTGGTGAAATTGGACACAGTTCATAGTTTTTCCGTGCAATGCTAGCTTTAACAATTCAGTCCGCTATAAATAGCCCTCTCCAAGATTAACGTCAGTCTTTTATGTCTTTCTACCAAAATCCAAAAGCGTTAAGCGCCTTTGATGCTAAGTTTGAGGCACAGAAAATTGCCTTTGGACCCGTGAGTTTTCAGGTCGCGCATTGTTTACTCAAATTTGAAGTGCTAGCCACTATTGATAAGGCTGGTGAGCAAGGGGTGACCTTAGCGAAATTAGCCCAAACTAACCTGTTGAGTGAATACGCCCTTGGGGTGTTATTGGATATGGGACTAAGCATGGGGCTGGTGTGGCTTAACGAAGACGCCTATGTTCTCGATAAAACAGGTCATTTTTTACTGCATGATGATATGGCAGCAATCAACCTCAACTTTGTGCAGGATGTATGTTATCAGGGATTATTTACGCTGGATAAGGCGCTACTCACTGGTAAACCCGCGGGGCTGAGTGTATTTGGTGACTGGCAAACTATCTATCCCGCATTGAAAGATCTGCCTCACGCCGCAAAAGAGAGTTGGTTTGCATTTGATCATTATTATTCTGATCATGCTTTTCCGCAGCTTTTACCCTTAGTCTTTGCCCATAGTCCAAAACACTTAGTCGATATTGGTGGTAACACCGGAAAGTGGGCTCTAAGCTGCTGCAAATTCGATCCTAAGGTTGAAGTGACCCTGATGGACTTTCCAGGGCAATTAGCCATTGCCAAAGAAAATGCTGCAAAACATGGCGTTACCGATAGAGTCCATACCTTTGCCACCGACTTACTCGATGAGTCGCGCCCTTTTATTGAAGGTGCTGATACCTATTGGATGAGTCAGTTTCTTGACTGCTTCTCTAAGGCGCAAATCTTAAGCATTTTGCAACGCACCGCAAATGCGATGACAGCCAATAGTCAGTTGTTTATTGTCGAAACCTTCTGGGATAGACAGCCTTCTGCCGCCTCGGCCTATTGTGTTAACGCCACGAGCTTGTACTTCACCGCAATGGCCAATGGCAATAGTCGAATGTACCACTCTAAGGACTTGATGGCCTTGCTGCATCAAGCAGGTTTATATGTCGATGAGGATACTGACAATATTGGGCTTGGGCATACTTTGCTTCGTTGTAAACGAAAACCTTGCTAGTTAATAAAAACTGAATCAATGAGTAAAATTAATCAATTTTATTTATTTATACCTTAGTCATACACTGACATTAACAAATAGATACATCGAATTAATGTCAGTGTTGAGAGGTAAGTAATATGACTTCAAAGCGTAAACGTTGGACCGCACAGGCCGCAAAATTACCTAGCCCTATGGGCGGACTCGCACTCGCAATCGCAAGCTTAGGGTGGACTTGGGAAAGTGTAATGCCTTCACTGAATGGCTGGGGTCAATTAATTGGTGCAATTATTGCCTCAGCACTGTTACTAATGCTAGCCGGTAAGTTTTTGCTGCATCCTACAGTGCTCAAAAATGAACTTAGCCATCCCGTCGTCGGCAGCGTAATACCGACTTTTGCCATGGCATTAATGGTAGTGTCTAACCTGCTCGGTCACTATTTTCCCCATGCGGGATTAGCCCTTTGGTTAGCCGCCATTGCGATTCATATCGTATTTTTAGGCGCCTTTATCTACTATCGTGCTATCGACTTCAAACTCGAACATATGGTGCCTAGCTGGTTTGTGCCACCCATTGGCATCATAGTGGCTGCTGTGTCTTTCCCCAGCAATGGTGAACCTTGGTTAGTTAACACCATTTTAGCCTTCGGTATGATCGCCTATTTAGTCATGCTGCCACTGATGCTCTATCGCTTGATCTTTTGTCAAGCGATTCCTGACGCAGCTAAGCCCACTATTGCCATCCTTGCTGCTCCCGCAAGTTTATCCCTTGCAGGCTATTTAACGGTTTGTGAGCAACCATCAATCGCCTTAGTCGCCTTATTGGCAAGTATTGCCATCTTAATGACAGCGGTTATCTACCTTGCTTTTTTCCATTTACTTAAATTGCCCTTTAGCCCTGGTTATGCAGCCTTTACTTTCCCCATGGTGATCGGTGCTACTGCACTCTTTAAAACCGCTCACTGGCTTGAGCAATTTAGTCAAATGACCGATCTCACTCAATGGGTAAGGTTGTTGGCAGATTTTGAACTCGGTGTAGCCACTGTCGTCGTTGCCTACGTCGCTCTTCGGTATTTGACTCATTATCTACCCAACCCAATGGCCAATATTGACACAACTATAGTTGAACTTAAGTAATAGGCATAAAATACGGTAAGTGTATTTGACTACTTAACGTACTAAATAAAAATTTAATAACACTACATACAGAATAAAATAAGGAGTGAATTTATATTCACTCCTTTTCAAATTAAAATCCACACCATCAATTCACTCACAAAACTTTAGACTGACAAAGTAAAAAGAACTCTCAAAAATTTAATAAAGGCTATAACAGCTTTATAAAACCATTCTTAAATCCTTTCGTTAAGATATTTTCAACATTAAACATTCAAAAATACCGCATAAAAATCTGTATATTTAATATTGCTTAAATTTAAATCTACACATACTGAAAAAGTATGATTATTTTTTTATTACAAATGCTTTCAATTTTTACAAATAAAAAACAAATTAACAAACAAAAATAAACAAAAGCCATGTTTTCATTAGCAAAAAAGATTAAACGCACCCTAAGCCAGTAATCAACCAATAAAAAACAACTCAAGAGAAACATTTTTGCAACAAAACACCTTTACACATCGTAACCAACATCAATATCAACTGTTGCACTTGTTATTTTCTTGTGGTTATATCTGGAGCCTAATTAAATAGGCACTTATTTCCTATAACGTTCCGTATTTAATTAAAATAACAACTAAACAAATAACAAGTGTTAAGGGAGAATGATATGCGCGCTAATTCAACATTAGCCAAAGCGGTTCGCTTTGCGTTAATTGGTGGTGCTACAACAGTTGCTTTATCTAGTATGGCTGTTTACGCTGAAGAAGGAGATAACGCTAAGGTAGAACGCATTGAAGTAACAGGTTCACGTATCCAAAGAACGGATATGGAATCAGCGTTACCAGTAACAGTTTTATCTGCTGAAGATATTGCAAAAACAGGTTTAAGTGATGTTTCTGCTGTTTTAGCACAAATGCCATTTAACACTGCCGGTAGCTTCATTAGCGATGCAGGTAGTTCTGCAAGTAACCATGCTAGCTCAGGTATGCGTGGTTTAGGCTCAAACCGTACGCTAACCTTGATCAACGGTCGCCGTATTGCGCCATCTGCTACATTTGGTGGTGATGCCACTAACCTCAATTTAATTCCAATGGATGCAATTGAACGTATTGAAATTTTACGTGACGGTGCATCAGCAATTTATGGTTCAGATGCTATCGGTGGTGTAATCAACATCATCCTGAAGAAGACTTTCGACGGTTTAGCATTTGATGCCAAATTTGGTAGCCCAACTCAAGGTGGAAGAGATGAAAAGTCGGCTTCTATCACTTTTGGTAATACCAGTGATAAAAGCAGCAGCTTAGTAATCATCGAACACAAGCAATTTGATCCACTGCAAGGTGGCCAACGTCCTCACTTAACCGCTAACTGGGATAAGAAATACGGCCGTAGCGGCTTATATGCGCCAGAAGGCACATATCGTCCAGTTGAATCTCGTCCAGTGAAAGGCGCAGATGGCACATTCGGCACACCTGTCTATACAGGCTTACAGGTTCCAGGTAAAGATTGTCCAGCCGATCGCATTGTAACCACCAAAGACGGTTCAGCTTGTGGTTTTAACCAGTTTGACGGTACTGACTATCTCCCAGATCAAACAAAAGACTCTGTATTCTCAAATATGACTTACCGTATTACTGATGAATTAGAGTGGTTTGGTCAAGCTATCGTAATGCGTGATAAATCCATCACATCTTCTACTGCGCTGTGGACTCCTAACCTATACATAGCAGCCGATAACCCATTAAACCCAACGTTCGGCACAGCTAATGCGTCAGAAGTTCAAGCTTATCATCGCTTGAAAGGCGTAGCAGACCGTTCAACGGAATTCGACTCAAATGTAGTTGACATAGTAACAGGTTTAAACCTTGAGTTAGATGCAGGCTCTCTGAGCTGGTACGTTCAATACTCAGATCAAATTGTAAACATTGAAACTGACTCTTATGTCTTCGAAGATAAGCTGCAAGAAGCGGTTGATAAAGGTTTGTATAACCCATTCGTTGAAGGTGGCAACGCAACTCAAGCCACTTTAGATACTTTCTTACACACAGCTACTCGTAAAGCAACCTCAAATACAACCGGCACCGGATTGTCATGGGCGGCACTTGCTCCAATTTCCTTACCTGGCGGTGACTTAGGTTATGCTGTTGGTATGGAATACCAAAAAATTGAATACAAAGATTCCCGTGACGCTCAACAAGCAGCAGGTAACGTATTAGGGACTTATGGTGGTGATTCTGCTGGCGATAGAAGCTACAAAGCGGCATTCGTTGAGTTAGAGTTACCAGTTTTAGATCACTTGAACGTGAAGCTCGCAAGCCGTTACGACCAATATAGCTTACCAGATGTTGGTCAGCTTTCTAGCTCTGTAAACGTACGTTACGAAGCCTTAGATAACTTAGTGCTACGTGCATCTTATGGCCAAGGCTTTAGAGCACCGTCACTAGATGACCTGTTAGGCAAACCAGCAACCAGTTACGACAGAGTCACAGATACTACTCTGTGCCAAAGTCTACCACCTGATCAACAAAACGGTAATCCTGCTTGTGAAGATAACCAATATCTGCGTAAGAGTTCAGGTAATAAAGACCTAGATCCAGAGAAATCTGCTCAATACTCTTTCGGCGCAGTGTGGAATATTACTGAGAATATCGATTTTGTTGTTGATTACTACAACATTGAAATCACTGATCAAGTAAGCTACATCGGTGCACAAACTATCGTTGACTTAGAAGCAATTGGTGGCTTAGGTGCCTATGACCCTAAATACATCTATGTTAAACGTAAAGCTGATGGCACTATCGATGAGATTGGTGCAGGCAACATCAACATGGACGGCGTACAAACTTCGGGTCTTGACGTATCTTTCACGTCAAACTTCGATTTAGGGGAAATTGGTACATTTAAGTTTGCAGTTGAAGGTACTTATGCCCTGGAATACACCGAACAAGCAAGCCCAATTGCTAAACGTTATGATGTGTTAGGGACTAAAGGTTATCCGCCACTACGCTTCAACACGACATTTAGCTATGCAATTGATGACTTCTCTGCATCTTTGATTGCTAAGTACATTGATTCTTACGATGGTGAAACGCCACAACAACAAGAAGTTGGCACGAATAAACAAGACTTCTCATCTTTCACCACGTGGGATCTGACACTGAACTACGACTTCGACAGCTACGGTAAAGTCACTGTAGGTGCTCGTAACCTGTTTGATGCAATGCCAACTGTTAACTACAGCTTAGGCTATCCAGGATACGATACAGATACTCATAATATCTTAGGTCGTGTCGTATTTGCAGGATACAAAGTGAAATTCTAATTTCCCTTTAGGAAGATAGGAAACCACAACAAAAACGGCATCCTCGGATGCCGTTTTTTTATCTGCTGTTTAACCAATTAACTGAGTTAACCTTAGCGCCTATTTACCCCGCTGCTTCAGGTTACCCCTAGCGCCTAGCTAAATTCTCGCACCTAGTTAAATCCAAGATAATGCGCGCCAATCACCAGTACGCTTGAGACCAGCATCAGCAGCAGCATAAAGCGCCATACAAATTTCAGCCAGTTACCCCAATCGACGCGGCATACGCCAAGAGTGGCCATCAAAGACGCTGAAGTGGGCACTATGATATTGGTGAGGCCATCGCCTAATTGAAAGGCCAATACCGCCACTTGGCGCGTCACACCAACAATGTCAGAAAGAGGTGCCATCAGTGGCATAGTCAAGGCAGCCTGCCCTGACCCTGAAGTCACAAAAAAGTTGAATACAGATTGAAACAGCAACATAAACCACGCCGAGAGCGCATCAGGCAGATGGCCAATCACCCCGCCAGCACTGTTAAGTACCGTATTTAACACACTCGGTTCAGTCGGTGCACCGCCGCCAAGGAGCAGTAAAATCCCCGAGGCACATCCCACTAAAAGAGCTGGCTCTAACATGGTTTTAGCGCCGTCCTTAAAACTCTGCGCCACCTTGTTAAGCGTCAATCCATTAAGTTTAAACACACAGCCAATGACGCCAGCTACCATACCCATGGTAAAAAACTGACTGGCAATCTCAGGGATAAACCAAGCTTTTACCACTACGCCCCAAATCACCCATACCATAGTGAGCACTAACAATGCTAAAACCAGTATATCGCCAAGATTAAAGCGACTCTCTAATGTCGTATTGGCATGATGCTCTCGAAAATAAGCATCGGACTGAAAACTATGGGATAAACTGGGTTGCTGCTGAATGCGATGGGCGTAACGCATGGTAAAAACAATCCCGATCAAGGTGAATCCAAGCCACATAGGAAAGCGAAACTCACTGCCTGAAAGAACCGGTATTCCCGCAATACCCTGGGCAATCGCCACACTGAAGGGATTCATCCAAGAACTGGCAAAACCAATTTGAGTCGCCACATAGGTCACCATCACAGTGGTGATGCCGTCATAGCCCAAACGGATCATTAATGGGCAGATGATAATGGCAAAAGCTATGGCCTCTTCTCCCATGCCAAACACGGCGCCACCAAGGGAAAACAGCGTAAATATCACCGGAATAAATAACTTTTCATTGCCACGGGTTTTATCGATTAACTTTAAGATGCCGTTATCTATGGTGCCTGTGGCCATCACCACCCCAAAAGAGCCGCCAATCACCAGCATAAACATGATCACGCCAATCGCACTGCCCCATTTAGATCCTGAAGTTAGGCCCTCAAAGGCGAAGTTAAAAAAGCCAACCCCGCCCTCGCCTTTAAACAATGCCACGGGTTGTAACCTAGGCTCGCCCGCAGCATCCAATTGATAGGCAAAAGAAGTAGGGTCGACCACCGTCCGCGCTTTATCGACACCATCAGCCAGATAATGCACCTCTTGGGTTTGAAACGACCCGATGGGGATAAAGTAAGTCATTAATCCCGCAAGCAATGCCACAAAAAAGATGATCACTAAGGTATCGGGCATTTGAAATGGTGAGGAAGTGTGTGAAGCGGATGATGCCGGAGCAGTCTGAGCTGCCTCTGTTGGCTGATTCGTCGAAGGTGGAGTCGTCATAGATGCGCCATTTTATGTCAAACGGAAAAGGCCGCACTATAAACTAAAGCGCTTTAAATCAGTATATAAAATCTTCATTCACTTGCATGAATATGCAAAATGGTCACATCTATCACAAACAAGTAATCTGCATAAAAAAGCCTTTGCGGTGAAAAAACAAAAAAATGCCCAGTAAAACTGGGCATTTTTTATGAGCCTAAGGCAAATATCACTCAAAGAGAGACTCATAAACCTAAGTGACTTACTCTCTTGATTACTTTCTCTTGATTACTTTCTCTTAATTACTTAGTCCCTTAATGACTTAGTCTCTTGGCTATTTTTCGCCTTTTCAGTGTGCAATGGTGACGCGAAAAAATGAGCCTGATGGGATTTTTGTGGATCGGGTAAGGCAAGTTGTCCTTGCTCAATCCACCAATAGCCGAGGCCAACAATCACGCCGCCGCCGACGATGTTGCCTAAGGTCACAGGAATTAAGTTATTGAATACAAAATTTGTTACGGTTAAATCGGCAAATTGTTCTTGGGTAATACCTAAGGAAGCAAAAAACTCAGGACTTGCCACAGCTTGAATTGTTATCCCAAACGGCACCATAAACAGGTTTGCAATGCTGTGCTCAAAACCGCTACTAACAAACATGGCTACAGGTAGGACCAATAAAATGGCTTTGGTTAGCGATTCTCGGCTGGCGAAGGTCATCCAAATACCAAGACATACCAGCATATTACATAAAATACCTAAGCTAAATGCTTGAATCCATGTATGGTGCAGCTTATGTTGTGAAACCTTTAAAGCATTTAGTCCCCAATTTCCGCCATCAAGCTCATATAAGCCCGCCGCCATAATCAAGCCGACCATCAACATGGCGCCGACAAAGTTGCCTAGGTAAACTCGCGTCCAGCATTTGAGTAACTCACTGGTAGTCACTTGTTTTTGCGCCCAAGCCACACTGCTTAAGACTGAACTAGTGAACAACTCGCCGCCGCAAATCACGACCAAAATTAACCCTAAGCTAAAGGCGATACCGCCCACAAGACGTACTAAGCCCCATGCACTATCGCCCGCGCCCGTGGTGACGGTCAGGTAAAACACAAAGGCTAAAGCAATAAAGGCTCCCGCAAACACAGCTAAACCAAAGGATTGCCAAGGCGCCTTAACCACTTTACTTTTGCCATAGATTTCGGCTTGGTGATAACAACTAAAATGCGAAGAAACCTGCACAGGCTCATAGCCATTTGATGATGTCTGTGGAGCGTTAGCATGTGAGTCTTTCATAACCTTACTCCCAAACCCGATAAACAAACGCGAACTTGCAACATAGGTCTCTCCTACAGCGCCGAGGCGCAGATCAAACCAATCAAAATTTACATTAAGACTTGCTTAAATGATGACTCACTAAAGTCACGCTTTGTAACATACAAATCGTGTTCGCCGTGAAGCAGAGTTTGCCAAAGCGTGATGTTATTCACAGGTAAAATGTAAAATTTTTGAAGAGGCAAACACAAAAGGTTAATTGGTCATACCAATTTTGTTTGCGTTTTGCCAATTTATCATCGCCCACCAGAGCATTATTCACTGACTAGATTAAGCAGATTTAACCTTATACAGAGTGAATGAAGCATAAGTATCCTTCACTGAGATGGCAGCTTGTTGACTAAGTGCTGTAATCTTTTAAATAGCGGCTCAACAAGAAATCACAGTATTCGAAGCCCGACACAACAATATTCCGCATCAACATCCTTATCTTTAAATGCTTTAGCACCGCCAAGCATTCCGTATAATCAGGCCTTTTTCATCGCAGCTTTACCTGCCAATTGGAGATTAAATCGTAACCATTAAAAATCAATCGATACGGTGATAGCTTTCGCCGGTTAAAAGCGCGACAGTCTGTTAAATAAGCGATAGCTTCAGCCCGCAATGGGCCAACAAAAGCGTGCTTTAATCCTTATTGTGCTAAAAAAATGCTACCTCGCTAGCAAATTTAAGATTAACAGAGGACAAACTCGCCCGTTTAAGATGCGAGACAGTAAGAGCTATGTTAATATGCTTATGGATAATTGGTCTTACCAATTTATAAAAAGAGTTATCGATAGCCGATAATCCACGTTAAACGTATATTTGTCATCTTATCGGGTATCAATAGACAGACACTTGGCGCGATAAACATCCCCAAGTTCCAGTTCCCATCATAGGGCGTCATCTTGAAGGGAGCTTTAATCAGGAAATAGCAATTGGCCTATACTCAACATGGCTTGCCCCATGAGCGCCAATGACCTTTATCTCAACCAAAAGGTATTAGTACGATGACCGACAAAACTGAACTGTTTGCCAACGCATGGGAAGGTTTTACCCCTGGCGATTGGAAATCTGAAGTCAATGTACGTGACTTTATTCAACAAAACTATGCTCCCTATGAAGGTGACGAGTCATTCCTAGCCGGTGCCACCGAAGCCACAACCAAGTTGTGGGACAAAGTGATGGAAGGCATCAAGCAAGAAAACCGTACCCATGCGCCAGTTGATTTCGACACAAAGATGGTTTCAACCATCACTTCCCACGACGCGGGTTATATCAATAAAGATTTAGAAACTATCGTTGGTTTACAAACTGATGCGCCGCTCAAACGCGCTATGTTGCCTAACGGTGGTATTCGTATGGTGGAAAGCTCATGCGCCGCCTACGATCGCGTACTAGATGAAGATGTTAAATACATTTATTCAGAACTGCGTAAAACCCACAACCAAGGCGTATTCGACGTCTATACCCCAGAAATCATGGCGTGCCGTAAATCAGGTGTATTAACTGGTTTACCCGACGCCTATGGCCGTGGCCGTATCATCGGTGACTATCGCCGTGTTGCACTTTACGGTATCGATTTCTTAATGAAGGATAAATTCGCCCAGTTCAGCTCACTGCAAGCGCAGTTCGAAGCAGGTGAAGATTTATCTAACGTTATCCAACTACGTGAAGAAATTGCTGAGCAGCACCGCGCACTGGGTCAAATGAAGAAAATGGCCGCGAAATACGGTTTCGATATTTCTCGCCCAGCAACCAATGCTAAAGAAGCGATCCAATGGACTTACTTCGGCTACTTAGCTGCGGTTAAGAGCCAAAACGGCGCAGCCATGTCTTTAGGCCGTACTTCAACGTTCCTAGATATCTATATCGAACGCGATCTGAAAAACGGCGTTATCACTGAGCAACAAGCTCAAGAAATGATTGACCATTTCGTAATGAAACTGCGTATGGTGCGCTTCCTACGTACTCCTGAATACGATGAATTATTCTCAGGTGACCCTATTTGGGCAACCGAATCTATCGGCGGTATGGGCTTAGATGGCCGTACACTGGTGACCAAATCAAGCTTCCGCTTCTTGAACACGCTATACACCATGGGCCCAAGCCCTGAGCCAAATATCACTGTGCTCTGGTCTGAAAAACTGCCTGTTGGCTTTAAAAAGTACTGCGCAAAAGTGTCTATCGACACCAGCTCAATTCAGTACGAAAACGATGACTTAATGCGTCCAGATTTCCAATCTGACGATTATGCGATCGCTTGCTGCGTGAGCCCAATGGTTGTGGGTAAACACATGCAGTTCTTCGGTGCCCGTGCAAACCTCGCCAAAACCATGTTGTACGCAATTAACGGTGGCGTTGACGAAAAACTGAAAATCCAAATCGCGCCAAAAGCCGACCCAATCACTGACGAAGTGCTGAACTTTGATGATGTGATGAATCGCTTAGACGGTTTAATGGATTGGTTAGCAACGCAATATGTCACAGCACTGAACGCCATTCACTACATGCACGACAAGTACTCCTACGAAGCTGCGCTAATGGCGCTGCACGACAGAGATGTACGTCGCACAATGGCCTGTGGTATCGCAGGGCTTTCAATCGCAGCCGACTCACTGTCAGCCATCAAGTACGCTCAAGTTAAACCTGTGCGTGATGAAAATGGCATTGCCGTTGACTTTGAGATCAGTGGTGACTATCCAAAATTTGGTAACAACGACCCACGTGTTGACGATATCGCCTGTGACTTAGTTGAACGTTTTATGGCGAAAATTCGCGACCGTAAAATGTACCGCAACGCGATCCCAACTCAGTCAATTCTGACCATCACCTCGAACGTGGTTTATGGTAAGAAAACTGGTAACACACCAGACGGTCGTCGTTCAGGTGCGCCATTTGCACCGGGTGCAAACCCAATGCATGGCCGTGATGAAAAAGGCGCAATCGCCTCGTTAACCTCAGTGGCTAAACTGCCTTTCGCCCACGCTCAGGACGGTATCTCTTACACCTTCTCTATCGTACCTAATGCTCTAGGTAAAGATGAAGATGGTCGTCGTACCAACTTAGCAGCGTTGATGGACGGATATTTTGCCCACAACGAAGGACACGAAGGCGGTCAACACTTGAACGTGAACGTGATGAACCGTGAAATGCTCGAGGATGCGGTTGTCAACCCAGACAAGTATCCACAACTGACCATTCGTGTTTCTGGTTATGCAGTTCGCTTCAACTCACTGACTCCAGAACAGCAACAAGATGTGATCACGCGTACGTTCACAAAAGGTCTGTAAGCTAAATTAGGTAAGGCTGTAGTACAATGTGCTACAGCCTCACTTATTTCAACAGGAGTCACAATGGCAGTTACCGGTCGGATCCACTCAGTGGAATCCTTTGGCACAGTGGATGGTCCAGGCATACGGTTTATCACCTTTATGCAGGGCTGTTTAATGCGCTGCCAATATTGCCACAACCGTGATACTTGGGATCTCGATGGCGGTAAGGAAGTGCAAGTCGACGAGTTAATGAGCCAAATCATTAGCTACCGCCCCTTCCTCGATGCCAGCAACGGCGGCGTCACCGCTAGCGGCGGCGAAGCCATATTACAAGCGGAGTTTGTCGCCGAACTCTTTAAAGCCTGTAAAAAAGAAGGCATTCATACCTGTTTAGATACTAATGGCTTTGTGCGTAAGTACACGCCAGTGATTGATGAGCTACTCGATAATACCGATCTGGTTTTGCTCGATATCAAACAGATGAATGACGATAAACACATTGAACTGACCAAGGTTAGCAACCACAGAACGCTGCAATTTGCCGAGTACCTCGCCAAACGCAATCAGCCAACTTGGATACGTTATGTGGTCGTGGGTGGATTTACTGATGATGAAGCCTCGGCATTACAACTGGCCGAATTTATCAAACCCATGAAGAATATTGAAAAAGTAGAACTCCTACCCTACCACGAGCTTGGTAAACACAAGTGGGAAGCGATGGGAGAAAGCTATCAACTTGATGGTGTCGCACCACCTAGTCGCGAAACCATGGAAAAAATTAAAGCCGTGTTTAGCTCACAGGGGATTAACGCGGCATATTAAGCGTCAAGGGAGGCTTAAAGCTCCTCCCAATAACTGGCATCTAAGCGCTCAAAGGCTATTTTTAAGATGAGCGCCATATCAAGGTAACACGCCTTAGCGCCCAAGGATTGGCAATGAATGCCCATGGCAGACAATTTCGCACTCAACTGATTACTCCAGTCGAACAGCGATAACGGTAATGGATGGCGCGCACGCCAGCCTAGCCATAATAAGCCCTGCAATGGCAGGCTGATAAAAAACAACGCGATAGTGAGTGCTTGGGGTAAAAATCCCCAACCATAGGTATAGAGCTGACTCACACTCGCTAAAACTGCCAATACTGGCATCACCAGAATGGCAAGCTGAGTGGCGCGTACCACCCGATACTCAGGAAAATACAAACCCAGTTGTCTAACCATAGGCCACGTCTTCATATAGCGACGACCGTCACCTAAGGTTTTGAGAATATTGAGACTCAATTTTAGACACCTACTACAGAGGAATACTGCTTTTACCATAGCACAATCTGGCACTACGCCCCAAGACTGTGATGGCAAATTACTCGCGTGTTCCCAAGATTTTGAATCGTTAACTTAAACACAATGGCAAAAGGTTTACACATGTCTAATAAACTGGTTTTAGTACTCAATTGCGGTAGCTCCTCACTCAAATTTGCCGTCATTGACGCGCAAACAGGTGACGATCAGATCTCTGGCCTCGCCGAGTGTTTTGGCTTAGAAGACTCACGCATCAAATGGAAAATCAACGGTGAAAAACATGAGTCCTCTTTAGGTGCATTCACCGCTCACCGTGAAGCCGTTGAATTTATCGTCAATAAAATCCTCGCGGGTCAACCTGAATTAGCCGCACAAATTCAAGCCGTAGGTCACCGTATCGTACACGGTGGAGAAAAGTTCACCCGCTCTGTGATCATCGACGAGCATGTGATCAAAGGTATTGAAGAGTGTTCTTCACTGGCACCGCTGCATAACCCTGCGCACCTTATCGGCATTCGCGCCGCCATTGCGTCTTTCCCTAAACTGCCCCAAGTGGCAGTGTTCGATACTGCGTTCCACCAAAGCATGCCAGAGCGCGCTTTCATCTACGCCCTGCCATACAAATTGTACCGTGAGCACGGTATCCGTCGTTATGGCATGCACGGCACTAGCCACCTGTTTGTCAGCCGTGAAGCCGCTAAAGTGTTGAACAAGCCTTTAGAAGAAACCAATGTGATCTGCGCGCACTTAGGTAACGGTGCCTCTGTGACAGCGGTTAAAGGCGGTAAGAGCGTTGATACCTCAATGGGACTGACGCCGCTTGAAGGCTTAGTCATGGGCACACGCTGTGGCGATCTCGACCCATCGATCATCTACCACTTAGTGCACCAACTCGGTTACACGCTGGAAGAAGTCAACAACCTGATGAACAAGCAAAGTGGTCTGCTGGGGATTTCTGAACTGACTAACGACTGCCGTGGCATCGAAGAAGGTTATGCCGATGGCCATAAAGGTGCAACCTTAGCACTGGAGATTTTCTGCTACCGTCTAGCGAAATACATTGCTTCTTATACTGTTCCACTTGGTCGTTTAGATGCCGTAGTCTTTACTGGCGGTATCGGCGAAAACTCCGACATCATCCGCGAGAAAGTACTCAACATGCTGCAAATATTTAATTTCCATGTTGATAGCGAGCGCAACAAAGCGGCACGCTTCGGTAAGAAAGGCATTATCACCGCCGACAACAGTACTGTCGCCATGGTCATCCCAACCAACGAAGAGTGGGTTATCGCCGAAGATTCAATTAAACTCATTAGTAAATAATAAGACTCATTAAGCCGTTTGCGTCGTCAAACGGCTTTATTATTAGTGACCTACAACTAACAAACACAAGCAAATCCGCAGAGACTACTCTGCCAAAAACCATCGAACTTAGAGGTTTTTATGTCTCGAAATATTATGTTAATCCCCATAGGTACAGGAGTCGGCCTGACCTCCTTAAGCCTTGGTATGGTGCGCGCATTAGAGCGCCACGGGGTAAAAGTCCAATTCTTTAAGCCTATTTCACAGCTTCGTCCGAATGATAACGGTCCAGAACGCTCAACCACGATTTTAAGCAAATCGCCAACGGTTAATCCGTTAGAGCCCTTCGATATGGCCCATGCTGAAGCGTTGATCCGCGCCGATCAAACCGATGTGCTGATGGAGCAAATCATTGCCCGCGCCGCAGAATGCGCCAGCAACACCGAAACCCTGATTGTTGAAGGTCTGGTACCTACCCGCAACCATCCCTTTGCCGATGACGTTAACTACGCTATCGCTAAAGCCATGGATGCTGACGTGATTTTCATTGCCACTCCTGGCAGTGATACTCCAACAGGGTTAATGAATCGCCTCGAAATTGCCTACAACTCTTGGGGTGGCAAAAACAACAAACGTCTGATTGGTGCCGTGATCAACAAGATTGGTGCACCGGTGGACGATGAAGGTCGTGCACGCCCTGACTTATCAGAAGTGTTTGATCATCAAGGTGTACAACGCTCTGATGCCTCTATCATGTTCCAACTGCCGGGTAAGAGCCCACTGCGCATTTTAGGTAGCGTGCCTTACAACCTAGACTTAGTCGCACCACGCGCCTCTGATTTAGCTAAACACTTACGCGCACGGATTCTTAATGCCGGTGAGATGAATATTCGCCGTCTACGTAAAGTCACCTTCTGTGCTCGCAGCTTACCTAATATGGTCAACCATATTAAGACAGACTCTTTACTGGTGACTTCTGGCGATCGCTCCGATGTGATCGTATCTGCGTGTCTTGCAGCCATGAACGGCGTGAAGATTGGTGCCCTGCTGCTGACAGGTAGCTACGAGCCTGAGCCAGAGATCCTTAAACTCTGTGAACAAGCTTTTGAGACAGGTTTACCGGTTTTCCTGATTGATACCAATACTTGGCAAACCTCATTAAATATCCAACGCTTCGACCATGAAGTGCCAGTGGATGATGCCGTTCGTATCGACTTAGTGCAGGAATATGTCGCTAGCCATATCGACCAAACGTGGATTGAGAGCGTCACGAAAAACTCTCCGCGGGAACATCGCCTGTCACCACCAGCGTTCCGTTACAAGCTTACCGAGCTTGCCCGTGCCGCCCACAAAACCGTGGTGCTACCTGAAGGTGATGAACCTCGTACGATCAAAGCCGCGGCCATTTGTGCTGAACGTGGTATCGCGCGTTGCGTGCTATTAGGTAAAAAAGATGAAATTCTGCGTATAGCGGCTCAGCAAGATGTCGTGCTGGGTGAAGGCGTTGTTATTGTCGACCCCGATGAAGTACGTGATCGCTATGTAGAGCCAATGTTGGATCTACGCCGTAGTAAAGGCTTAACCGAAGTCGTTGCCAAAGAGCAGTTAGAAGACAACATGGTGCTCGGCACTATGATGCTGGCACAAGACGAAGTCGATGGCATTGTCTCTGGCGCGGTTAACACCACCGCCAACACCATCCGTCCACCGCTACAATTGATAAAAACAGCCCCAGGCTCGAGCCTTGTTTCTTCCATCTTCTTTATGTTGATGCCAGATCAAGTGCTGGTTTACGGTGACTGCGCGATTAACCCCGATCCTAATGCTGAACAACTGGCCGATATCGCGATTCAATCGGCAGAATCTGCTAAAGCCTTCGGTATCGAGCCTAGAGTAGCGATGATCAGCTACTCAACGGGTAACTCAGGTACTGGTTCAGATGTGGATAAAGTACGTGAAGCCACTCGTATCGCCAAAGAAAAACGTCCTGATCTGGTTATTGACGGTCCACTTCAATATGACGCGGCCGTTATGCCAAACGTGGCTCGCTCTAAGGCACCTAACAGCCCTGTAGCAGGTCAAGCCACTGTGTTTGTATTCCCCGACCTCAACACGGGTAACACCACCTACAAAGCAGTACAACGTAGTGCTGACCTCATCAGCATTGGCCCAATGCTACAAGGTATGCGTAAACCTGTGAACGACTTATCCCGCGGTGCGTTAGTGGATGACATTGTCTACACTATCGCCCTCACGGCAATTCAAGCGTCACAAAACGATGCTAAAAAATCGTAAATTGAGCTAACAACACGCTCAACCTAAAAGCACTGACTTGTTCAGTGCTTTTTTATTTCCAGAGGCAAATGGTCGCAAAATAGACAGCATTAAACGCTTAAATTAAAGCCAAAATACGGTGAAAATGTTGCTGATGAAAAACAAATGCTGTGAATAGACTGGAAAGTTTTATAAAAATATCCACAAGGAAAGGCCAGAAATAAGGCTTAACAGAAAGGCGTCACTTTTTAACCAGCCAATAAAGCGCTAGAGTATCAGACACTTATAAAGTATCCATCTAGTCTTCAACATACTTTTCCACAGATTCTGTGGATAACCTAAAAAGCGAATCCTTTAAGGTATGCCACAACCATTAGACAGGAGTCAAGACATTCTCGCCAAAGATGCCCATTATTACAAAACTTGAACATAGCCGCTAAAATCGCGATACTCGTGACAAATTCCTATAACTAAAAGCCATGAGAACCTTATTTTTCCTTTCATTACTGTTTTTGTTTGGCTGTGGCGAACCCACAGACAAAGAACAACACGTGCTCACGCCCGAAGAAGTCAGCCTAGGCTTTTTTAGCGCCATTTATGTTGACCGAGATGTAGAAAAAGCCAAGCTGTATGTCAATGAGCAGCTCAAAGAGGTACTTACCCACTACTATATCGCTGCCGCAGTACAACGTAATGTGCTTAGCCTGTCTATGACTAATGTCGAAATGGAAATTGATGATATTGATATCGACTTTTTCCGTAAGTTCACCAAAGACGTTATGGTGGTCGTCAAGATGAAGGGCTTAAAGGGAGGGCAACCTTGGATTGATGACAGAACCATTCGCCTACATAAAATTAATGGTAAATGGATTATCGTTGAGATTATGCCTGAAAAACGTAAGGTCAATGGCTAATATCTTGATAACTCATCAATCTAATATCCAAACTCAGATAAAAAAATAGCAACCTTAAGGTTGCTATTTTCATGTGCTTGTATTTGTTACTTCAGACTCAGAATTGTACTGTAAGCGAATGGCTTACAGAACTTAGACCGCTTCTTCTTCGTTCTGCGCAGGTAAAGACGTCATCACATCGTCTTTAACTTGGTAGTAAGCGTTTTCGTATTCATGAACTTCCATAACAACTCCTGCTCGATTTTGTAAGGTCGCAAAGGCATGTCGTTCTATGCAGACATTTTGCCCATGAGGAAAGGGAATTTCCGTGGCGCTGAGTATACCAAAGCAAAATCAACAATTACAGAAAACTTTCAGTTTTGTTTCCAACTTAAAGATGAAACCGGTGCTTTATCGTCGGAAATTCCAAAAAGCAGTATTAAATCATGAAAGACTTTCAGTCGATGTAGAATGATGTGCTAAAGAATTGTGGTTGATAAATAAAGCATATAAGAAGATGAGTGCAAACTGGGAGCAATTGCGTAGAAAGATAATATCGATGCTATAAAAGTAGTCATCAAGGCCACTTAACCCTGATGACTACTGTAGTTTACGCTTTTAAACGATACCGCAGCACCTTTAATGATTTCTCCTCAGAGATGTCTGCAAAGGATGCAGGGTTAGGTAAACGTTCAAGGTATTCAAGCTCAGGAGCCGCCTCCTCAACCTGCTGACGCAAAAATTGAGTGTCAAGCTCTGGCGCATTTAAGCAAAGCAAGACTTCAGCATTATCGGCTAACAACTCGGGTAAATGCCTGAGCAAACGCACATAATCCTTAGTTGCTACAAAACTGCCCTTTTGATTACTCGGCGGATCAGCAACCACGATGTCATAGGGGCCTAACTTACGCAATTTACCCCACGATTTAAAAATATCGTGCCCTAAAAAACGCGCGCCAGCGGTAAAGCCATTCAGCAGATGATTCTGCTTACCTATCGCAAGAGCCCCCTTACTCATGTCCATATTCACCACTTCATCGGCGCCGCCCTGCAGTGCTGCCACCGAGAATCCACAGGTGTAAGCAAACAAATTCAGCACTTTCTTGTGGCGTGCATTGGCTCTCACCCATTCGCGGCCATTGGCCATGTCGAGGAACAAACCGTGGTTTTGACCACGCAGTAAATGTACCTGAAACCTCGCACCATTTTCAGTCACGATATGAGGCTCTGGCACGTCACCCGCCAGTAATTGACTAAAGGTTTCGCCACCACTGCGGTATTGATACACCAAATTTAATGGCTGATTGGGTTGTATCACTTGCCAACGTGCCGTAATGGCCTGTTGGCAAAGGGCGAGCTCAGCTGCTTCAAGGGCCGAAAAACTGGTCAATAACAATACGGGCGCAAACCAATCTAAACAAAGATGCTCGCAACCTGGATAATGTCCACCGCGGCCGTGGAATAAGCGCGTGGCATCTTCACTGACTTTTATTGTCGCCAGTGCATCTATAAAACCTTGCATTATCTACTACTTCTTATCAGTTGGATGAGTATCGACAGGTTCAAAAACCGGAGTAGTGCTTGTCGATTGGCTCACCAGTTTATCATCCACATCATCGGACAATAAAATGGCTAACCAGCTACCACTCTTACTGGATTCAAGGGCAATTTTAACCACCATGGTTAAGGGAACCGACAACAACATGCCAACAGAACCCAACAACCAGCCCCAAAAAATTAACGATAGAAATACCACTAAAGTGGAAAGCCCGAGACCGCGGCCCATAAATTTAGGCTCGACCACATTGCCCATCACCATATTCGCGCCGATGTAAAGCAGCGCGGTTCCGCCTGCTGCGGCAGGGCCTAATTGGATAAAGGCCAGCAATACAGCAGGAATAGCAGCAATAATTGAACCGATATTGGGAATATAGTTGAATAAAAAGGCGATAACCGCCCAAAGCAGCGCGTAATCCACACCGATAAAGGCCAGTCCAATACCGACTATCAAGCCCGTCGCTAAACTAACGAGGGTTTTAATCACCATATATTGATTTACCGATTGCAGGAAACGGTCAATCTGTTGCAGGCGCATATCGGGATCATCCAAGGCCAAGTGCAGTTTTTTCGGTAAAGACTGCGCTTCAAATAGCATAAAGACGATGGTCAGGATGATAAGGAACAAATTCGCCATCACATTACCCACACCCGACAACATATTGGTGGTCATAGATAGCGCCATGCCAGGGTCAAAATAGGCTAACACTTGCTCCTTAGAGATTTGAATATTGAGTGCCTGTAACTTATGTAGCACCCAAGAAAACTGCTCCACCAGCTGATCGCGATATTGCGGTAACTGCTTAGAAAACTCATTGATTGAACTGCCCACTAAAGAGGCGAGCCACAAGCCCATCAACACGATAAACCCCATTAGCAGGATCACGGCAAGCCATTTAGGCAACCGATATTTAGTCATCAAGACAATCGCTGGATTACAAATCACCGCAATAAAACAGGATAAAACAAAGGGAACAACAATCGGGCTGGCGGCCTTTATCCCTGCCAAAATAATCACTACAAAAGCCATAACAGCAAAACCTTTATAGGCGGCAGTCGGCGAATTGGATCGTGTCATGGAGTAAAAATCCTTCTTGATCTTCGATAAAGTTGTTAGGCTAGCCTAAGAAATGTCTCAAACTCAATCACCTAAGCATTAGATACTAGATTGTTATTATGAAACCAGAAACCGCGATTATACGCATTAAAAACTTAAGACTGCGCACTTTTATCGGCATAAAAGAAGATGAAATCCAAAATAGGCAGGATGTAATCATTAATGTCGTTATCCATTACTGCGCCGCCAAAGCTCGCAACAGCGATAATGTCGATGATGCGCTTAATTATCGTACTATCACAAAAAAGATCATTGAGTTGATTGAAAACAATCGCTTCTCACTACTTGAAAACCTTACCAGCCAAACCTTAGCCATTGCCAGCGAACATCCTTGGGTTGAATTTGCCAGTGTCGAAATCGATAAGCCCCATGCCCTGCGCTTTGCTGATTCGGTATCGATGGAACTGTGTTACCAAAAAAATCAATAAAGTGATCCCCACTTGTCCGTTGTCGTATATTGCTTATAAGGTTTGAAATAAAAGATAGCCACCCTCACCTAAGGATTTGACGATGAAGATTTTGATAACGGGAGCAAGTGGGTTTATTGGTCAGCAATTAGTGGCCCATTTAGCCAACCATCACCAACTGTTATTGCTGACTCGCCATCCTGCCAATAGTCGGCAATTATTGGGCCCACAGCATCAATATCTAAGCTCCTTAGACGAAATTGATGATTTGAATCATATCAATGCCGTGATCAATCTCGCCGGAGAACCGATTGTTGCTAAACGTTGGAGTGCGCAGCAAAAACAACGCATCTGCGATAGTCGCTGGAATATCACCGCAAGACTAAGCCAACTGATTTTGCAAAGCAGCAATCCACCTCAGGTGATGATAAGCGGCTCTGCAATTGGCTTTTACGGCCGTCAAGGCGCGAATACGATTGACGAACACGCAGCCCCCCACCCTGAATTCAGCCATGACATTTGTAAAGAATGGGAGCGACTCGCGCTAGAGGCTGCAACTAAAACCCGTGTTTGTATCCTACGCACGGGTATAGTGCTTGGGCATGGCGGTGCGCTAGCTAAAATGCTCCCGCCCTTTAAACTCGGCCTTGGTGGGCCTATAGGCCATGGTCGTCAAGGGATGAGTTGGATACATATCCACGATATAGTGGCCCTGATCGACTTTCTACTTTGTCATGAAACTTGCCAAGGCATATTTAATGCCACAGCCCCCCATCCTGTCAGTAATGCTGAATTTTCTAAAACTCTTGGTAGAGTATTAAACCGTCCAGCCTTTATGACAGCACCTGCACCAGTTTTACGACTCGCAATGGGTGAAATGGCAGATCTGCTGATCGAAGGCCAATTTGTTCTCCCCAAACATGCGCTCGACGCAGGCTTTAGTTTCCGTTTTACTCAACTTGAGCCAGCACTTAAAGACCTACTCACAAGTTAATCTGTTATATGGCGTCATTCATACCCCGTAACTGGCTTGGCAATAAAATGTTATCAAGCCAATCGGCAAGCGTTAATATGATACTGAAGAATGACTTAGAAATCAGAGATAAAAAACCAAGTATAGAATTTGTTTATCAGCCTAGTGCAACAAGGCTGATTAGACCGATTTGGCAACAGCATCAAAACATAAATACAACACAATGATTCTAAAGACTATTTAGCGACATGAACCCATTTTTCTGTTACACTTTCGCCTCTTGCTTATCGATATTGTCGTGTTAGCACCCGCACTGAAGCACAGTTAACGCCCCAAGCAAGACCATTATCTTCAGTATTCGCCCACTCAGTGGCGATGCTGATCAACTATACCAATACGGTTCATATTCGCGCTTAATATTTCTTCTCCAACCTTGGGGATTGACAAGAATCGGTCCTTAGATCGCGCGTTTAACACTTAGCATTAGCGAGAGCTAAACAATGAGATGGGTCACCCTAACTCACCTTGAGTCTAGCGGTATTCCCACACAAACCATTTGTAAGGAACTATCATGCACACCACTTACACAATTGGCGAACTCGAGTCGTTCTTAATTGCTATCTTCGTGCTGTTTATTGGCCATTCCATCAATCGCCATGTGCGTGTTTTTAAACAATACAATATTCCAGAGCCTATCGTAGGTGGACTGGTCATCGCCGCAGTCGTTGCCTTTTTACATTTCCAAGACATCACTCTCATCTTTAGTTTACCCATGCAAAATACCTTAATGCTGATGTTTTTCAGCACCATAGGTTTATCAGCTAACTATAAGCTACTGCTTAGTGGCGGCAAGAAAGTGTTTATCTTTCTCGGCGTGGCCTCGGTCTATATTATTATTCAAAATGCGGTTGGCGTGAGTCTCGCGAGCCTCCTTGGTTTAGACCCTATCTTAGGACTTATCGCAGGCTCGATTACCCTCTCTGGCGGCCATGGAACAGGTGTTGCTTGGTCACAAACCTTTGCCGAAAACTACGGCATCAACACCTTAGAACTTGCCATGGCGGCGGCCACCTTTGGCTTGGTCATGGGCGGTATTATCGGCGGCCCTGTCGCGCAGCGTCTCATTGGCAAGCACAATCTGATATCTAGTTACGGCATGGGCCGTAAGCACCACGCCACGCATCCACAACTGGTGACCTATGATCAGCTCGAAGAGGACCAAGTCACCGCCAAGACAATCATCGAAACCCTGTTTGTACTGCTGATCTGCGTTGCGGGGGCAAAATGGTTTACTGTGTTTGTCAGCGAATATCAGCTGAATTGGCTCAAGATGCCAGACTTTGTCTATGCCCTGTTTCTTGGCGTTATCATCGCCAACATCACCGAAGTCACCCGTGGTTATAAACCGCATACCGAGAGTATCGATGTAATAGGCACAGTGGCACTGTCGTTATTCCTCTCTATGGCATTGATGAATCTCAAGTTGTGGGAAATTTTAGATCTAGCGATCCCACTACTTATTATCCTGTTGGTGCAAACCGTCGTGCTGGCGCTGTTCGCCTATTTTGTAACCTTTAAAGTGATGGGCAGCAATTACGATGCAGCAGTGATCACTGGCGGTCACTGTGGCTTTGGTATGGGCGCCACCCCAACCGCAGTGATGAACATGGGCGCACTGGTATCGCGCACTGGCCCTTCTCCTCAGGCCTTTATGGTGGTACCGATTGTCGGCGCCTTCTTTATCGATATCGTCAATTTGATTGTATTGCAGGGCTACCTCAGTTTTATAATGTAACCCTACAAGGCTTTGTAATGAAATGAACGGTAAAGTCATCATCGTTGTCATCCAATGATAGAAACGATTTCACCGCCAATAAAAAAGCACTGGGTTATGCCAGTGCTTTTCATTTTACAAATGGGGTGTTACAGCGTTTGCCTCAGCTCCAAACTGACCTCATCTTAAGTGCCCACTTTTAATAATTCAGCGCAGGATTGATTGAGTAATTGGCGGCAGCGCCATACCCCCAGCAGCGCGACCAATAAGGCGCCGCAGACTGGGGCAATCCCCCACCAGGGCCAGTGCATATACACGTTCAGCTCAAACACTTGGGTCTTTAACAGATACAGCGCAAATTCCGCCACTATCACTGCAAGCACACCAGCAATGCCCCCCAGTAAGGCAAATTCAAGCCCAGTGGCACTACGCAGTAACCAGCCCGAGGCGCCAAAGGTACGCAGCACCGCGAGTTCACGCTGGCGCGTCGCCATTCCCGCCTCGGTTTGGGCGATAAGCACTAAGGAACTCGCTAGTAAGACGAGGACCAAGACTAACGTCAGCGACAGTGACACCTGCTCAATGATCTGCCGCAATTGCCCCACCATGGCGCCAACATCGATAATTGATACCGTAGGAAACTGCTGAATAAGTTCGAGGATCACTGTGTTCTTTGGTGCATCATTCCCTTGCACATCCGGTTTTTTGTCATCGAGGTAAAAGCTTGCCATCGAGGTATAGGCAAAGGGCGCCAACGCTTCTTGGGTGAAGATCATAAAGAAGTTTGGCTGTAATGTTTCCCAGTGCACGGCACGAATACTGGCAACCTTAACCCTTAGCTCTTGGTTATCAATCATATAAGTCAGCGTATCACCCAGTTTTAGCCCTAAACGATCGGCAACACCGGATTCCACCGACACCTCATCAGCAGCTTGATTAAAATGCCCTTCAATCAACTCGTTGTTGGCAGGCAAGCTATTGCGCCAAGTGAGATTAAGCTCGCGGGAAATTCCTACTCGTCCCTTCTCTCCGGCCTCGGCCTGCTCATTAGAGATCAAGGTCTCACCATTAATTTGCGTCAGCCGGCCACGAATGACGGGGTAGATATCCGTGGCTGCTATGCCCTTTTGTGCCATAAAGTCGTTTAATGGTTTAGCATCATCGGGGGCGATATTGACCAAGAAATAGTTAGGTGCATTCTCGGGCAGCTGTTTTTGCCACTCGTTGAGTAAATCCTGTCTAAGCGCCAAAATCGTCAGTAACAATACCAAAGCCGCACTAAAGCCCACCAATTGCACCGCATTTTGCCGCGCACGGCGGCGTAACCCCGCAAGTGCCAGTTGCAATGGGTTGGTGGTTTTCATGCCGACACTGTGGCCAAGGCGGATCATCACAAAACCTAAAATACTGAGCAATACGCCGAGTAGCAGCACAGCCGCGACTACCGTCAGTGTCAGCGCCCAGCTTTGGGAATACAAATATCCCAACAGGGCCATCGCCCCTAAACTTAAGAGTAAATGCAGCCACATGCCGAGCTGCAAGCCTTCGAGTTGCCTTTGTAAGACTCGCAGTGGCGGAATCGCCAGTAAACGCATTAAAGGATAGGCCGAAAACATAAAGGCGCTGATAAGCCCAGTGCTGATCCCAAGCAGTAGCGGCCGCGTCAACGGCGGCGAATAGGCAGCGATTTCAGGGGGTAACAGTTGATTAATGCCTAAATCCAGCAGTGCCCCGCCGATTAACCCCAGCACAATGCCAAACAGCGTCACTAGTAGTAAATGGATGCCGAATAGTCGACGGATTTGAGTTGATGAGGCGCCAAAGGTTTTAAGCATAGCCACCACATCATAATGACGTTGGCAGTAACGCTGGGCGGCAATCCCAATCGCGGCGCAAGCAAGGGCAATACCGAGCAAGCTTGCCAGCAGTAAAAAACGCTCCGCCCGCTTCACCGCGCCCGCTATCGGTGAATCGCCAGACTGCACATCGACCCAGCGCTGGGAATTATTCAGCAGCGGTTTAACGCTATTTTCAAAGGCGCTTAAGGCACTTTCTTCACCCACAAATTGATACAGATACGTCACTCGGCTGCCGGGTTGGATAACCCCAGTCTTGGCGACATCTTCTATCCGCATTAATACCACGGGGGAAGAAGCGAACGGATTAAAGCCAGCATCGGGTAAGCGGCTGATTTCTTGACTTAAACGAAACTCACTGTTGCCTAATTCCAGTGTTTGCGGGTATCCCAAGAGTCCCCCTAAGCGACTCTCGAACCACACCTCATCGGCGTGGGGCAAGTCTTGGGCTTTTACATCTTGGCCATTGACCGCTTTAAGTTCGATGTCTCCCTTAAGTGGATAACCGGACTCAACCGCACGCACTGTGACTAACTGAAACTTATCCCCCGCATATACCATGGAATTAAATTGCATATTGGTGACATGCTTAAGGCCAAGCTCATCGGCCTTGGCCAGAATGCTGGCGTCAATTTGAACGGGAGAGTCGATAATACGATCGGCGGCGATAAACTGAGTCGCTTGTCCGTTGATAGCAACTTGCAAACGCTCACTGACCCGCGCAAGACCGCTAACCGACAGCACCGCCAAGGTAATGGCGAGGATAATCAATAACAACTGCCCCTGTTGCAACTCGCGCTTAAACAGGCGCCATGCCAAATTAAGCTCCATGGGTTAGGCCTCCTTGGCGCTTAATTCAAGGTTGTCATTCACATTGTGCGATTGGGCCGAATCCAACTCTTCCTGCAAGTGGCCGTTGTCCATAACCAGTTGCCTTTGGCAACGCTTCGCCAGTTGTAAGTCATGGGTGACTAGGATGAGTGTGGTGTGGCTCTCTTGGTTCAGTTCAAACAACATATCGGCAATTTTATGGCCGTTAACACTGTCCAAATTGCCGGTTGGCTCGTCGGCAAATAGCACTTTAGGTTCACAAATAAAGGCCCTCGCAATCGCAACCCTTTGCTGCTCACCGCCGGATAACTGTTTAGGTAAATGAGTCAAACGGTGGGATAACCCCACGCGCCCCAGCATGGCCTCGGCCTTCTCCTTGGCATTTTTAACCCCGGCAAGCTCGGCCGGTAGCATCACATTTTCAAGGGCGGTTAAGGTATCAACTAACATAAAAGATTGAAAAATAAAGCTCACTTTTTGCTTACGCAGCGCGGCTTTCTGTTCTTCATTGAGCGGTGATAGGGCCTGGCCATCGAGCCAAATCTCCCCCGCCGTTGGGGTGTCGAGCGCGGCGAGTAAGCCAAGTAGCGTCGATTTACCCGAGCCGGAGGGTCCTAATATCGCAACACTTTCGCCCTGCTTGACATCTAAGTTAATGCCCTTGAGGATAGTGAGCGAACCTTCCTGAGTAGTCACCGATTTTTCGAGGTTAACCACATTAATGGCACTATTTTTTGAAACGACGTTAGACATAGGATCCTTCTTATACAAATCGTTCTTGCGTCAATTGCTAAGATGCAAGCCTATGGCAAAGGCCGTGAGCGCCTGCATCCTGTTAAGTCTATTTATAACCACGCCAGTTCAGGCGGCGAAAGTGTTGATCCTCGGCGATAGCTTAGGTGCCAGCTATGGCATGTCGGAACAAGTAGGCTGGGTGGCACTGCTGCAAAAAAACTTACCCGAGCATGAATTTACCAACGGTTCGGTGAGCGGTGAAACGACAGCGGGCGGTTTGCGTCGTTTGCCTGCGCTGCTCGATTCCGTTGCCCCCGATTTGGTAGTAGTCGAACTCGGTGGTAACGATGGTCTACGTGGATTCCCCCCGACGCAACTCAAAAATAACCTAACCCAAATCATTACCCTAGCCAAAAATAGCGGTGCTAAAGTGCTACTGACCGAAATCATGGTACCGCCTAACTATGGCCCTCGCTATAGCCAAAAGTTCACCCAAGTGTATCAAGAGATTGCAAAAGATGAGGATATTGACCTTATCCCCTTCTTTATGCAGGAGGTCGCTCCCCATCCAGAGTTGATGCAAAGAGACGGTATTCATCCCAATGAAAAGGCCCAAGAGAAGATCGCCACTTGGATGCAACCTTGGATTGAAAAAGCCTTAACTCAATAAAATCGCTGCAATTTTAAGCTAATAAACAGCTTGCTGATGTAAACTTGTATTTAAGCGATAAAAACATGCTCCAACGCAACATTAACGCCTGAGATAAACAGTAAAATTCGTGTTAGCAAATGGTTAACCCAACAAGGAGTCAATATGTCCCTTAGCCATCAGCAAAAAGTGTACATACCCAAGGAAGCTCGTACCAATCAGTACATCACCGCCGAAATTAAAGTCACGGATGAATTACTGGCGCAATACCCCGATTACCATAGCTGTTATCAAACCTTAAGCCGCATTATTTTTAACTTGGCAGAACAACACGATCTCCGTAACGTCCATGTGATCACTAACGATAAACTGCCAGTCGTGCGTTACCATACCGAAGCGTATTGTTTCCAAACCGCTGAACAAATTCTGTTTTTTTACAATCCCGCCTATCACGAGGCACAAAATCTGTTCACTGCGGACAACTACCGCGCCCGCAAACTGCGTATTGTTTTCTTAGCGACTGGCGATGAAATCCGCAGCAACTCAGCTAATTTCCATACCCGTGTACGGGAGCTATTAAACGAATTAATGCCTAAGCTGCCGATTAACGATCTTAAGGTAAAGATCCGCGACCACCAGCATTTATCCTATGATTTATTCGCCAAATCAAAAGGTAATAAAGAAACCTACGGCTATAAACTCAGAGCCATTGCACCAAGATACAAGGCCAGAAAATGTGACCTGCCGGAAAATGTCAGTTCACTCACCTATGTCACCGTCAGCCTGCCGCTGAGTCGCAGACTCAAACAAGGTTTACTACCAGAGTCAGCAACTGACTTTAGCCCGTTATATCAACACCTTGAGGATAATTTCATCAAGGCGGCGACCAATAAGCAATTAACGCGCTTGGCTATGATCGCCAACGGCTTAACTCCCTTAGTGCGTAACAGTAAGTTTGAAAAACTCGACAGCAAGGCCGAAGTGCAGATGATTGGTTTTGACCCGAACGCAACAGAGCAGCAAGTAATTCGCCGCTGGGATGCTGATAACTTAGTCGAAGCCGCGCATTTTACTATTGTCGCGGGTGCGAAGGACTGTGATGACTCAGGCTATGGCCGTTTTATGAATAACGTTGAAGCCGCATTGAAAACCTTTGCCGCCGAGATTGGGCTAGACCCTGAGCGTGAAGATCTCGTCGTGCGCTTCCATCAGCACATTAGCTACCAGCTCTAATTATTCGCTGTAGCACGACCGATAACAAAGGGCGCATTTGCGCCCTTTTTATGTTTTATTCCAAAGCATTAGGCTCATACGATGCCATGCACTAAAGCCCTCTAACTTAGCTTCAGCCAACCTTTTATCAGCTTGACTACTTTATCGTAATCGTCATCAAAACTGTGGCCACCGCTTAATTCCATCACAGTGACATTGGGCTGCTTGACCTCTGGGCATAAATGCAGCGGCGCATCGTCCTCTTTACCGTAGAGACAAAGCATAGGCACAGTGGTTTGTTTGTTGACTTCGGGCAAGGTTAAGTAACGAGCCGATTGGTTATCCGAGGTGACAATCTCACTCACATGGATTTCAAAATCCGAAGATTGTGAAGGAGAAAGCAGCACAGCGCCCAAGACATTCTGCCGATATTGAGCGGGCATATCATTTAACACAAAGGGAATCACTTCGGCCCCAAAGGAATAACCAATCAAAATCACTTTTTGCGTGCCAAATTCCGCCTGGTACTTATCAATAATCGCTAAGGTATCTTGGGTGACCTCTTTAGGATCTTTTTGTTTCCAATAATATTTCAGCGAACTCCAGCCAACGACAGGCCAGCCCTGCTGCTGCAAAATGCCCCCTACGGCTTTATCAAGCGTTGCCCAGCCACCGTCACCACTTAAAAAAATCACCAACGGTGGTTTGGCATGGGATGACGCAGCTTTTACCTGAGTTGATGATTCGACAGGCAATAGGGTCAGCCCCAAATTATCGGCAAACTCATCAGCAAAGACGTTAGCAGTAGAACATAAAAGTAAAACGCTAAGTAGCTTGATTAAGGATTTCGTCATCTCGCACCTACTTTTTAAACACGCCAGTTGTACCACGACTCGTTAAGGTCACCAGACTGCCCACCACTACAGGTAAAGAGAGCCCTCCATAACAAATCAAATACTTAGCCTCCCACCTTGGATTAAACTTATCCTTATACCTTCTAAGCCCCTGAAAGTTGTAAAATTTATTCCCCTTCTTATAAACTGTTTTGGCAAGCTTAGTCCAAAATGGCACCAAGGCTCTATCAGTCAATCCAGACATGGGCGCCATGCCAAGATTAAACTGCTGATATCCTTGCTGTTTGCCCCATAGCAAGAGTTCTGTAAACAAAAAATCCATAATATTACTGCCCGATAAACTAGGCTCATAGCGCATCAAATCAACCGAAAACTCTATTTTGGCCGCACTGGCCCACACATTGGAAAAAGCTACAAGCTCGTCGTTTAAATACACTAAGGCCATCGGCGTGGCGCACAGGTAAGCAGCAGAAAAATACCCAACTGAAAATCCCTTTTCTCGACCTTGCTTCGCCTTAAGCCAGCTCGAAGAAATAACCTCTAACGTTGGCAATAGGGCCTTCACTTCACTGGCCTCGATAATTTTAAAACGTAACCCTTCCCTTAAAGCCTTCGCATGACTTTGACGCAAGCTACGATACTTACTCGACTGTAAATCAAATTCCGCTAAGGGCACTATGGCCTCCTCGCCGAGTTTATATAGGCTCAACCCTTGTTCTAAAAAGTGGGGTAAATACCTTTGCGTGACTTGATAAAATACTGGCCAACCATCGTAAGCATCGCATAACTCCCTAAACTGCCAGAGTAAATCATCAAATTTATCTGGATTTCCAATCGGATCGCCCATCACAACCCAGCAATGTCCTGCGCGGGCATACATTAAAAATGCATCGTTATCTTCATTAAATAACAATGACTTATCTTGAACTAAAGCAAGAAATCCGTGGCTACTTGGAGCGTTAGCGACGATATCCATAGCGCAGCTTAAAGTATGCTCATCCAATAGACGGGTTTGCGGCCTTCTCATCGCTAACACGTAGCGAAAGCCAAAAATCAACAAGATCACTAGGGCAACCGCCCCACCCCGCAATGCACGGGACACATGGCTATCTTGAGAAAAAGTAAACCAAAGTGAATGATCGTAATCCACATCCTGATAGGCAAAAAATAGCACCCACATCATCAAAAATAATGCCGCCGCCAGCGATAAGGCCCAACCAAAAGAATATTTAATTCCCACAATAGAACCTTGGCGATAAAAAACCTGCTCGCAGGGCAGCATTAATAAATAGATAAGACCAAGTGCGAGGGAAATCTGCCACTGACCGCCCTTTAGTACAATAAACACCATGGCTACCAATAAGAGTTTTTGCGTTAACTCAAACGCTTTTTGATAACGTTTAAATAAACCGTGTGATAATAGCAAGAGTAAAATAGCACTCGCACTCAATATCAAACTTGATAGTTCCACAATTGGTAGCGGCACTATCTCACCTAGCCAATGATATTTATGAATAATGGAAGGGTTAACAACCGATAGCAACAACACTAAGCCAACGCCAAAAACACTAATGCTTAATAATGGTGGCAATAATTGCCTGACAATCTGTAAATTAACATTTAACTTAGAAAACTTATCCTTATTAGTTAATACTAAGGTTGCCACAAAATACATCAGCGCTAAAATAAATGGCACTATGTAATACATTAATCGATAAATAATCACTGAACTTAAAATTTGTTCGGCAGGTAAATATTGCGATAAGGTAACAGTAACTACCGTTTCAAATACGCCAATCCCTCCAGGCACATGGGCAAGCACCCCGATTGCATTGGCTACAAAAAAGATGCTAAGGACCTGTAAATAACTTAATCCATCCACCTCAGGTAGTAGAGAGTAAAATAATGTCCCCACAACGATCCAATCAATACTCGATACTAGAAACTGCTTTAGAGATAAGGAAAAAATCGGTGGTGCCAATTCGAACCCACGAAAATGAATAGACCTTTTCCAGATCAGGCTAAATACGAAATAGCTAATGACACCCAGCAACATCAAGATACCAATCACTCGATTAAGAGAGAAAAACCAAGTTGGCAACGGTAAGTCGGAAAGTTGCTCCGCAGGAAAATTAATCAGCGCAAGCCCGCAGATAAAGAAAAGTCCAAGGAAAAATGTTACTGAGCAAGCGAGTACAACCTGGGTAATATTATTACCACTCAAACCTAATTCAGAATAAAATTTGTAGCGTATAGAAGTGCCGGTCAATAATGAAAAACCTATCGTATTAGAGAAGGTAAATGCCAGGAATGAAACAGGAGCTACCTGTTGATAACTTAAGGGCGACTTTAGTTCTCTAATGGCAAGATAATCATATAATGTTAATAGTAGATAACTGACCAACGTCAATAAAACCGCTAATAAAATTTTTGATGGTGCAAATTGTTTAATCTCTAAAAAAATATCATTTAACTGATAATCCTGCTCTAAGTTATATAGCAGAAACAACGAGACTGTGAATATTATCAGACTAATAATCACACGGATCCGCCTACCCATTTTACTCTCCAAGCGCTGTTTAATCTGCAAATAAAATCAACAATAAGCATTGATAGGACATTAAAATAAAATTAACTTTATTTTATTATTCAACCCTATTTAATCGAACGATTTTTAACATAGTGATTTTGGAGAGGCAATCTAATTAATCATTCGCTTCATGATGTTTTATTCATCTTGTAAACACTTTGTTCTAATCTGGCTTAAATATCACCCGAATAGTTTAAAACAGCCATTAAGTGGTCAGCTTTTTTGGCTTAACCATTCTAAAAAAATGAATAGGTTGCATGTCCTATCCTTCACTGTACACGGCATGATTTTGGCCATATTTCACATTGCCTTTTCCTGCTCCTAGCGCATCCTGTTAACGAAATTATAACAAAAGCAGGAGCACCTATGTTCAACAAGACAATCCACTCACTCTCAGGCAAAGAATCGACAGCCAAACAGCGTCATTTTTTGCCGAGCAACCCCAATCGTAAGGCGAATTGGCTAATGCCTACAGGCATAGCTCTATTAATGGCATTCAATCTAACAGGTTGTTTTTCTGACGATGATCCCGCCCCAGTGGTAACGCCACCCGTGGTGCAGCCACCTGAAACTGGACCCACCTTTCCCGAAGGTGCAATCAAAATCCCCGCTGGCGATAACCTCACGATGCGTATTCAAGAAGCCTTAATTAACGCACAAAGTGGTGCAGTGATCGTGCTTCCTAAAGGAACCTTTAATATCGACTCAACTTTGCTGTTCGATGGCGATGTAGATGGGGATGGCAGTTATGCCAAAAACGTCACTATCATGGGCTACGGGATGAAGGACACTATCCTTAATTTCGCCCAAGCTAACTCGGGAGATGGGATTTTCGTCCAAAACGCTCTCAACATTACCATTCAAGATCTGTCGGTTAATGAGGCAAAAAACAATGGTATCAAACTTAAAAACACTAACGGCATTATCCTGCGCCGCGTTGGTGCAGTATGGGAAGGCGAACTCGATAAAGATAATGGTGCCTATGGTTTGTATCCGGTTGAATGTGAAAACATTCTGATTGAAGACAGTTATGTTCGCGGCAGTGCCGATGCGGGGATTTATGTTGGGCAGTCCCAATATATTGTGGTGCGTCGCAATATCGCCAAAGAAAACGTGGCGGGGATTGAAATCGAAAACTCCAAATATGCCGACGTGTATAACAATGAAGCGATGGGCAATACGGGTGGGATTTTAGTGTTCGACTTACCCATCAACAACCATAGATACGGCTCTAGTGTGCGGATTTTCAACAACAAAGTGTATGACAACAACACGCCTAACTTCGCCAATGCTTCTGCTAACCCAGCAGGTGTGCATATTGTGCCGCCAGGCACTGGAGTGATCATTTTATCCACCGCAGATGTGGAAATTTTCAATAACCAAATTACCCGTCACGACACCCTAGGAGTGACTGTGAGTAGCTTTTTTATTGCAGAACCCGATATGACCTCCTTTGTCGGCAACTATGGTCAACCTGGTCAAGCGATTGAGGATGGTTGGCGTCCTGTACCACGTAATATTTATTTACACGACAACGTAATTACCGATTATGGTAGCAAGCCAAAAGGTTATTTAATTCAAGATATTATTCGAGCCTATATCATAAATCATGGCACGTTACCTGGCGTACTCTACGACGGCTTAGGGGAAATGCTTGCCAATAACGGCACCGCCGCTTACCTCGGTTTGAAAGAGACGCCCTTTGCCACTGACGGTAGCGATAACGTCTGCGCCAGTGATAATGGCAACGTATCCTATGGCCGGCTCTATGCCAACAGCAATACGGATATCAGCATCGCCGATGTGCAATATGAAAAGACCCAAAACGCCCTACTGAAATGTACTCAAGTGAGTCTGCCTGTGCATACAGTCACCTTCGCTGGCCAAGTATTTGGCTGCGGGGTTGACGATAATACCGCAGGTTGTGATGGCGGCGTATTGGTCGGTGGCGGTGGTACTATCGGTGAAGGCGAAGGGGGTTTAGTCGGCGATGGAGATCAAAGTCTGTGTAAAGCGACTGGCTCAAATGTTAGTTGGGATGCACTGCTGAAAGCAAACTGTCCTAAACTGTCGGATTACAACCTGTTTAGTGATGCCAAAAACCCCACCACAGGCCCGAATTCAGGTGGTGTCCCTTACGATCTCAACACGCAGCTCTTTACTGACTACGCCAGTAAATATCGCTTTGTGTATTTACCTTCGGGACAAAAAGCCAGCTACTCCGAAAAAGAAGCGTTTGATTTCCCTGTGGGGAGCGTTATCGTCAAATCCTTTGCCTTGCCAAGCGATACCAGTAAGCGCGGTATTAGCAACGAGAGCTTGATTGAAACCCGCTTACTCATCCATCGTCCAACGGGCTGGAGCGCACTGCCCTATGTGTGGAATGCAGATAAAACCGATGCCACGTTGGCGAAAGCGGGAGCGATTAGCAGCCAAACGTTGAGCCATAAAGGGGAAAGTCTGACCTTTAACTACATGGTTCCGAGCATGAACCAATGTAAGCAGTGTCACCAGTTTAAAGCTGATAACAATAGCAACGCCGTGTTTGTGCCTATTGGTCCTAAGGCGCGCCATTTGAACCGCAATTTCAGCTATCAAGACGGCAGTATGAACCAACTGCTGAAATGGGAAAGCCTTGGTATTTTGCAAGGATTGCCCAACCTAAGCCAAGTACCACAAGTGCCCGCCTACCACGATGGTGACGAAGCGACCGTCGCAAGCTTAAGCGATACAGCATTAATGCAAACGGCTAAGGGTTATCTCGACATCAACTGCGCCCATTGCCATAGACCCGAGGGCAACGCCTCTAATACTGGCCTAAAACTCGAGTACTGGCGTGGCTACAGCGATGATGCAGGTTTCTCCCATGGCACCTGTAAATCACCGGTTGCCTATGGCGGTGGAAACTTAGGTTTCGATATAGTCCCAGGCAATGCCGCTGAGTCCATCCTGCACTTTAGAATGCAAAGCACGACTCCGGGCGATCGTATGCCTGAAATTGGCCGAAGCTTAGCCCATGATGAAGGCGTCGCGTTGATCAGCGAATGGATTAAACGTCTACCTGCAGCAAGCTGCTCACGCTAGCGTTAACGTAACAGTGGGTGAAAGCATGCTTGTAATCACCCACTTGCTTACCACTTCAAGACAGAGCGACATCCTGACAGAGAAGACCAACTTAGGTCTTCTTATTTCAAGCAACAGCTTAAAGAGCGGATAATCCATGAAAAATCGCCAAACACTTTCGTTGGTATTGATTATCACTGTGCTGCTCACAGCCTGCGGCGGTAGTGACAGCCAAAGCAGCGATAGCGGCCAAACACCGCCGCCCACGACCCCAACCAATCCAACGATACCAACTAGCCTTTGTGTGAATACTTCAGGGCAAGTTAACTGGCCCGCCTTGATGGCAGAAGACTGCCCAGTGTTAAGTCAATATGGTCTCTTTATCGACCCAACTAACCCAACCATACAGCCACAAACTCCGGGGTTTAGCTATCAGCTCGCTACGCAGCTGTTTTCTAACTATGCCAGCAAATACCGCTTTATCTATTTACCCGCGGGCAGCAGCATACAGTACCAAGCGCAGGAGGCATTTGAGTTTCCAACTGGCGCCGTGCTGGTTAAAACCTTTGCTCTTCCACAGGATACGGCTATCACAGGCATAGCCAACGAAACGCTAATCGAAACGCGGCTATTGATAAAACGCCCTCAAGGTTGGACAAGTCTGGTTTATCAATGGCAACAAGGTGAGGCAAAGCTGCTTACCGCCGGCGCAAGCGTGCATCATACCCTGATTAACCAAGGCCAAAGCCAAAGCTTCGATTACAACATACCGAGCCGCGCCGAGTGCAAAATTTGTCACCAAACCAACCAAGATAACAGCAGCCAAATCATTCCGATTGGCCTTAAAGCCCACTTATTGAATCGCGACATCGTCGACCAAGGACAAATCGTCAATCAACTCAGCCTGTGGGCCAAACAAGGCAAGCTTGAGCAGTTACCCGAGTTAAGCCAAGTGGCCAAAACCTATGCAATTGACAACCCTCAAGCCGATTTAACCGCCCGCGCTAAGGGCTATTTAGATGTAAACTGCGCCCACTGCCATAGCGCTAAAGGCTTTGCCAGTATCTCTGGATTACGCCTCGGTTTTTATATTGATCACACCAGTTATCAATATGGGATCTGCAAGCAGCCTCCGGGATGGGATGGCGGTGCGAAAGGACTTGATTACGATATTGTCCCCGGCAATGCTGAACATTCGATTTTGCTGTATCGCCAAACGCTCTCTGAACCGAAAGATCGCATGCCGCCTATCGGTCGCAATCTTGAGCACCAAGAAGGCGTTGAATTAATTCGTCAATGGATAGATTCACTGGCACCGAGTTTAGGGAATTGTATTTAGGAAAGTGCTGAGTAGTACTAGGGCGTGTTGACGTTTCAGGGTTATTTTTGCAGCAATGTGGCTGGCTTTTATGCAAGGCAAAGTCCGTGCAGTGTAGTTATTCTACATAAACGGACGATAACGCGGCAGAAAAGCCAGCCAAATGCTGCCCTAAGGGTTCGTCTGGCAAGCCCTTGCTCTTACTTTCTGTCATAAGAGCCGCTCGTCATTTGAGTAGAATAACTACACATCATTCCTCGTTTCGCGAGCACGTGCTTTCCAGAACGAACAAAATCTAATCTCGAAACGTCAACACGCCCTAATGTCACTCACATTGCATAGCAATGGAGTGACGTTAAACAAAAAATAAAAGGGATAAACAAGGATGAAATTGAATATAGGATAGCGCCGTTTCCCTTAAAGTATCGCTTCCGTTTTTAACCAATTAAGCTAGTTCACTATCCTTTAGCCGCAGTTAAGCCGACTAAAATACCCTGGCGGGTGGCCAATCCAATGCTTAAAGGATTGACGGAAATGGCTCACATCACTGTAGCCTAAGGTCTCGGCAATCGCCTCAATATCTAGCTTGTTGGCTAAAATCAACTCGACCGCCCTTTGACAACGCACCTGATCAACGAGACGCTGATAACTCGATCCAAGCTGTGCCAGCTTACGCCGAAAACTGCGGTCGCTCATATGCAGCTGCGCCGCCATTTCATCTAAATGAAGTACATGGGGAAAATGTGCGCGGATCGCTATCAACACGGTTTCGATAAAGGAGGTGGTAAAAGCTGAAGGCGTTACCTCTGCAAATTTAGGGAAAGGATAGTTTATTGCAAGAGCAAGATAATCAAGGGAAATACTCCATTCGTAATATTCGCAATTAAACTGCACTTTCGCACCCGTTGCCTCCTCTAAAAAATGGCAGTCTCGACCTGACCCAACCAAATTAATTTGACTTAGCGTTATCGCCTCCCCAGTCAGCTCTCTGGCGAGCCCCAATAGTGACCCAATACTGTGTAAAAACTGAAATCCGTATTGTGCTTTATCAATACGACCCGTATTAAGCCAACGAATGCAAACACTGTCATCTGTTAGACGTACCAAAGAATCAGTAAAACTACCAACTAAACTCGGGTGATTAATCACAAACTGTAAGCAGGCCTGCAATGAGCTAAGTTGAGCAAGATGGGGCAACAATACATCTAAGCTACTCACCCGATAACTCAGCCCTAATTTAGTACCAATATCGGGATCTCCACCCTGTAAGCGTAAAAACTCCATCGCATATTCCACCTGCCAGACAAAGACAAACTGGCAATGATTAAGCTCAGTCCGGCCAACACCAATATGACCACAGACTTGCTGTAAGGCTTTTTCGCCTAACTGTGAGGCAATAAAGTCGAGAATATTACGCAGCTCAAATGCGGGATAGGTTTGATCGCCTACCATCAGGTTCGTCTTGTAATCGACGCGCTGTAACATGGAATATCCTTAATGTGATTTGTTCAGCTTTTAATTCCCTAGGTGATTAGTTGTATAAGATCTCGCTTATTTTGAATAGTCTTAAACCAAACTTAATGTTAAAAAAATGTATTATTTCATTTCGCGCTCAAACAAAACAAAAACGCCTGCATATTCGCAGGCGTTTTCATCTGTATTAAGTCAATGCGTCGGCTTACATGGGACGATTTTTCTCAACTAATCGATTAAAAATCGCATTTACCGACAGGGACGCACCATGGGCGATTTTATCGGCTAGTTTCTTGCGCACCTGATAACGCAGCTTATACACGGTACGTTCGCCCGCTAACTGCATTAACACATCATCACTGGTTGAAATCGCATCGATAAGGCCTAATTCAATCGCCTGTTGACCGTACCAATGTTCACCAGTGGCCACCTTTGCCAAATCGAGCTGAGGACGATATTTGGTTACAAAAGCTTTAAACAGCTCATGGGTTTCTTCGAGCTCCTGTTGGAACTTCTGTCTGCCCTCGTCAGTATTTTCGCCAAAGACGGTTAAGGTGCGCTTAAAGTCACCGGCTGTGTGTTGCTCATAATCAATTTCGTGCTTTTTCAGCAAACGGTTGAAGTTAGGCAACTGAGCAACTACCCCGATAGAACCCACGATGGCGAATGGCGCGGCATATATTTTATTGGCGACACAGGCCATCATATAACCACCGCTGGCGGCAACTTTATCCACGCAAATCGTTAATGGGATCTCGGCCTGACGCAGACGATCGAGCTGGCTCGATGCCAATCCATAACCATGCACCATGCCACCGCCACTTTCGACATTGACAATAACTTCATCACCCTTTTCGGCGATGGTTAAAATTGCGCTGATTTCTTCGCGCAAAGATGCTACTTCGGCGGCATCAATACTACCTTTAAAATCAATGACAAAGACCTTGCCTTTGTGGTCTTTTTCGGCCGCGTTTTCCTTCGCCTTTTCGTCTGCTTTCAGCTGTTTTTCGTAGGCTTTAAACTGCTTCTTCGTCAGCAGTTCCTCCTTCAAACTGTGCTTTAGTTCTTCCAGTTCTTCTGAAAGGTTAGTGATCCTCAGTTCACCTTTATCCGATTTGTGCTTCACAGTGGACGCGAGGACGACAATAATCACAGCAACAATCGCAACAACGATAGTCACAGCTTTGGCCAAAAACATGCCATATTCGTATAGAAATTCCAAAGTACTCTCCGTTGGGACCTAAGGTGATCCGGTTTAATGCGCGCTATTCTAACAGCCTAAAGCGCCATAAAAAAACCCAGCAAAGGCTGGGTTTTTAGGATTTAACTCGGATTAGTTAGGACAAGTCGCGATCACACTTGGATCGGTGACGTAAATAGTGGCCTCACCTTTACCCGCAGTCGATGCATAGGTGGCTACTTGGGTTTGCATTTCTACCGTTGCCGCAGCTGCCATACCATCTGTAGAACTCTTCTCGCTTGGGTCAACAATAGAACTGTGATGGCCCTTGGAAAAACGCACCACACCAAGCCCTTTCGTCGTAGCATCGACACAAGGTAAACCCATTGCAGAGATCAGCGGTTCAGTACCTGATAATGGGAAGTTATCGACACTATTAGGTAACACTTGATCCGCTAAGTTACCATTACCATCACCGGCGACTTCAATTAAGTGCACAGGTAATCCTGTTGCTTTTAACATGCCAGCATGGTTAACCGGATCTGCTGAGTCCACCGCCGTTTGCACAGCAAAGGCAAAAGTAGGAATAAATTGTGCGTAAACCGCCTGAACTAATGCCGCATATTCTGGACTGCCTGGCTCGTATCCGGCGGTATTCGCTTTATCCACTAAGGCTTGGAACGTTGATGAGGCAGTAACATTGCTGAACAGCACTGGCCCAAAAGTGGCTGAACCCGCGAAAGAACCTGCTAAACCACCCGCAGGGGCAACCAAAGAGGCCGCATTAATCGCATATGGATTAAGTAACGCTTCGCCCGTACTTGGGTTTCGCATTCCTGTACTCGCGTAAGTCGCAAAGTCAGTTCCGACAATACCACCTAAGCTCAAGCCCTGCGCGCTAATCTTAGTGACATCAAAAATTTGTGGTTTACTAGCCTGTGTAAGCCCCAGTGATAATCCTGTTAGGGCTAAGCGCACGCCAAGGTGATCCATCGTCGCTTGACGGAAGTTATCGCGCACGGACAGCGTACTTGAGATATTGACAAAGACTAACGGATTACCATTTTTAAAGGCATCGGGTGTACCAATAACCTCGCCGAAGGAAGGATCGGTTGCCGAAACTTCATAAATACCATCACCATTGGCATCAAATGAACGTGCACCATGTAAAGGCATATCGATAGCCACAGTAGCAACACCCATCGCGGCATAGGAACCCGCATAGGCTAAAGACATTTCCTTACCACCACCTAAACCATGCAACGCAATCGTCGTTGGCCAGCCAGAGGTCGGCGGTATAAAAGACATATTCTGTTGCTGATAGAAGGCTGCTAATTTGGCGGCGTTTGGCATTGAAATCAGCACAGAGACTGTTTCATAGCCTTTAATCGCCGGAATAGGATTGAACTTAGTCAGATGTTTGGTTTTATCAACCGCAGTACCGTCGTCTAACAACCAAGTTTTACCCGCCATTAGCGTGGGATTAGCTAACGCATCGGCTGGGTTAGCAATACCATTGGCGACCGCTTGCATACCAAAATTAGTTTGACTCAAAGTACCCGCTTGCAGTGCTAATAACACTGACACAGGGCTATCGCCTTGGGCCTTCCAGCGACCATTGATTAATGGTTTACCTTCAGCAGATAAACAACTGACAGAAGAACAATCACCGTAAATCGGCAGTTTAATTTTGGCGGTATAAACGTCAGCTAAATTTGAAACCACATAGACAGGGTCACTTGGATTAGGTGGTAACTTTAACATCTCTGCCACTGTGTAGCCCGTTGGAGTCGGCATTTGCGCAAAACTAGGCGCATAAGGAGCCCCCTGCGCCATCAATAGTTTTGTGATTTCATAGACGTTTGCTACCGATTGAGTGGTAAACAAGCCTGAATAGGAAATAGTTGAAGTATCAACATTGTGGGCCGCAGCAATGCCCTTTTCATAACTGTTGATTAAGGTTTGCAACATCAGCTGATCTGGCGTTTCTAGGGGTAACGTATTGATATCCATCTTCAACGTATTATAAGTGGTTGAAGGGGCAATGCCGCGTCCCTCTGAATCCTGAATTAACTTAGTGGTCGCATAAATATAAGACTGACCCGCTTTAAGCGGTTTTAGTGGAATAATGACGACTTTATTGCCTGAGGCAGTAGAAACAAAGTCCACACCAAATTGTAATTCAGCCCCTACTTTACAAGCTGATACTGACGGTTTGGCTTTACACTCAGGATCAGAGGACAAAGCGCCCCCCACGGTAGCCTCAAACATTCTTACCGCGCCAGGCTGGGCAACAGATGCCGCCATCAGGGTGAGCTGGGTGCCATCATGATCTTTTGCTAAATCGATATCAATTGAAATGGGCGACGTAGTTGACCATCCATCTAATGCACCGAGTGCAATCTGAGGATCGGTATAATTACCAGAACTTTCACCCGGTATAGATAAAGTACCATCCTTAGTGCCGCTGAACAGGAGGTCATTTGGCAAAGGAACTTTAGAGTTAGCAGGGTCGAATACCATACGGGATTCAGGGATGAGCGGCTCCGTCTTATCCTTGAGTTCGTTATAACTGTCCTCGCCACATCCTGTGAGGCCCAGTGCTGATGCAATCGCAACACACAAAATGAGTCTTTTCATTTTTTTTCCCCAAATCTTGTTGTAATAGTTTTGTTTTCCCCAAGAAATTAGTCACAATAGCGCAAAAGCTATGACTAATAGGGCTTATGTTAGCCCCTAACTCATTTCAAGTTAACGTAAAAATATTGAGTTAGCCACAAGTTTGTCACAAAGATTTTAGCTATTTATAACAAAGTTTCATTCATTTGTTTGAAACATGCGTTTAGCAGTTCAGCGACTCTAGAAGTGGCGGGCATTTTCGCCAAGAGGAATAAAAGGCTCATGTTGGAATATCAAGCAGCAAAAGATTTACTTAAAGGTAAAACTATTTTAGTCACTGGTGCAGGAGCAGGCATTGGTCGCGCGGCGGCTATCGAATTTGCCAAGCATGGCGCCACGGTGATTTTACTCGGTAAAACCGTTAAAAAACTCGAAGCCGTTTACGATGTTATCGAGCAAGCGGGTTATCCGATGCCAGCCATTGTGCCACTGGATTTAAAAGGTGCGACCGAACAAAACTACCGTGATATGGCCGACACGATCAGCGAACAGTTCGGCCATTTAGATGGTTTACTGCATAATGCCAGTTTACTCGGCGCCCTAGGTCCGTTTGAACACATCGATATTCCTTCACTTGAAGATGTACTTAAAGTCAATGTCACCGCACAAGTGATGCTAACCAAGGCATTACTGCCAGTGCTACGCCAAGCACCAAGTGCCTCGATTATTTTCACCTCCAGCAGTGTTGGTCGTCAGGGCCGCGCCTACTGGGGGCCCTATGCCTTCTCGAAATTTGCCACCGAAGGCATGATGCAGGTACTCGCCCACGAATGTGATGGCACTTCAGTCCGCGTGAACAGCATTAACCCAGGCGCAACGCGCACCGAAATGCGTGCTAAAGCATACCCTGCCGAAAATCCATTCGATTTAAAAACGGCCGAAGAAATCATGCCGACTTACTTGTATTTAATGGGACAGGACTCTAGCGATATTAACGGTCAGCAATTCAATGCCCAGTAAGTAAGGCTCACTAAACGCTGTGGTATAAAAGTAAAGGGAACCGAATGGTTCCCTTTACTTTTACTCAGTCGCTGAGTCTAATTTTAGCAAAGTAAATCATTGTTTTAGACTTCTCTTGCAAGTTATCACTTTGGACTTGAATATTATCGGGAACCGATACCTGCTCGTGACTTGAATAATAACTCACCCAAAGATGATCACCTTTCAGAACAATGCCAGCATAACTAGTATCGCCCTGCGAAGGTAACGTGAGCCTCTCATGAATAGCGCCCGTATCTTGATTTATTTCAATAAGTGCAGTGCGAATGTTCCCTTCATAAAGACGTACAACCGCCATCAAACGGGATTGATAGACAAACAGCACTGGCCCACCGATGCGTTTATCGAGTGTTTGCCAAGTCCATTGCTTGAAAGGTGGCAAGCTGTGACCCAGTAAAGCTAAAAACTCATCACTCCACACGGGATCGCGCCTTAATAAACAAAAACAACTCCCTTGGTGAAATACAAGCGAACTTTCATTTACATAACCTTGGTCATTAAAAACAGGCATCCAAGGCGTAAATTCGATACCATCATTACTTTTATACAGGCGAGTGTCTCCATCAGGCCCCGCTCGATACCCGACGCCATAAAGTGCATCTTGATACTCAGTTAAACGCCATAACCAGTAACCTTTATCAGCTACCGCCTGCGGCTCGGACCAATTTACGCCATCCTTTGAGCGCCAAAGATAGGATTGTAAACCTGATTTATCGTGCTGAGTACCACCACCCAATAGCAACAACTCACCTCGAAATTCAATTAATTTGCCATCCCGTAAATCAGCATGAGCCGAAGTCAGCAGCGCCACACTTTGCCAATTTTCCCCGGCATCATGGGAGCAAAGAATACGTAAAGCGCCATCAGGAGATACGTGAGCTGAGCCTTCTCGAAATACACAAAATAATGCCCCTTGGTATAACACCAGATCGGTAAAAGCATTATGCTCACCTTGCGCCCAAATTCGCTTGACCGATATTAATTCCATGGTTCATCTCCTCGTCATCTTTAGGCTTGTTATAGCATAACCATAGGCTACAGAAAGCAAAAAAGGCCGCAAGCGGCCTTTTAACTGGGTAACATAAACCGATTAACTACGTTGACGCGTTGGCTTCGGTTTACCCGTTGAGGTGACTTTATGCTTACGTACAGCGCGACGAATTTTGGCACTCTTCACCTGCGCACGGGCCACACTGTGTTTATCTGCAGCCAGCATAGTGCGAGTTTCAGGTTCAAGACCCGCTAATTGGCGCAGGTAGTTAACTTGCTCAATGGGCAATTCAATCCAACCACCACGGGGTAAGGATTTAGGTAATTCCACCATACCATAGCGCACACGGATAAGACGGCTAACTTGCACCTCTTGGGATTCCCATAAACGGCGCACTTCACGGTTACGGCCTTCACGTAAACACACGTGCCACCATTGGTTCATACCCTCACCACCCGCGGCTTTAATGGCATCAAACTGCGCCATACCGTCTTCTAACATCACGCCGGTACGCAGACGTTGTACCGCAGCCTCTGGCACTTCACCAAAGGTACGAACCGCGTATTCGCGTTCAACTTCGTTAGAGGGATGCATCAAACGGTTTGCCAATTCACCATCAGAGGTAAACAGCAATAGGCCTGAAGTGTTGATATCCAGACGGCCTACCGCAACCCAGCGCGAATCACGCACTTTAGGCAAGCGGTCAAACACGGTTGGACGACCTTCAGGGTCTTTACGGCTACAAATCTCACCTTCGGGTTTGTGATAGGCCAGCACGCGGCAAATCACATCATCGGCGGACTTGAGCGATATGGCTCGACCATCGATACGTACTTTTGCATCAGCTTCGATACGATCGCCAAGATTGGCAATCACGCCATCAATACTAACTCGGCCTGCAGCAATCCATGCCTCCATCTCACGACGGGAGCCATGGCCTGCACGGGCCAAGACTTTCTGCAATTTTTCACTCATTAGTATCTTGCTCTTCTGACTGTTCAGGCGTTACTTTCAAACCCGAAAATACCGCCTGCAATGACTCAGTATCCGTAAGCGCGGGTAAATCCGCGAGGGTATCTAAGCCAAAATAGGCTAAAAATTCTAAGGTCGTGGCGTAGAGTGCGGGTCGCCCCGGGACTTCTTTATGGCCAACGACTTTAATCCAATGTCTATCTGACAAACTTTTGATGATGTGGCTACTAATGGCCACACCACGCACCTGTTCAATATCGCCACGGGTCACAGGTTGACGATAGGCGATCACCGCCAGCGTCTCTAATGTTGCCCGCGAATACTTGGGTGCTTTTTCCTGCCACAGGGGCTGCAAAAACGGGCTCAGGACTTCCAAGGTCTGGAAGCGATAACCTCCAGCCACTTTCACAAGTTGAACACCCCGTTCCTGATAATCTTGCTGCAGCTCTTCCAATGCGGCTTTGATTTTGTCTCTGGAAACGCTGAAATCCGCCAACACGGTTTCTTTCAACATTTTCACCGACAAGGGTTTCCCCAATACAAACAGACTCGCTTCAATAAGCTGTTTTAATTGAATTGGATTTATCTGCATCAATTAATAGGCCTTTACATAAATAGTTGAAAACGGCTCTGTTTGGTACAATTCCACTAATAATTCTTTGACCAATTCCATTAGCGCTAAAAAGGTCACCACCACACCGGCGCGGCCTTCTTCGACACTAAATAAACGCTCAAAGGGCGTAAACGTCTCGCTATTAAGCATGGCTAAAATTTGGCTCATGCGCTCGCGGGTCGATAACTGTTCACGCTTAACATGATGATCTTCATTGGCATCGATACGTTTAAGCACCTCGCCAAAGGCGCGGGCGATTTCAAATAACGATACATCAGGCGGAATCACCAAAGGTTTGATATTCGGTGAAGGTGCCGCGATTGCTTGAAACACATCGCGTTCAAGCCGAGGTAAATCATCAATTTTTTGCGAGGCTTCCTTGATTACCTCATAGGCCTTCAATTGACGGATCAACTGGGCCCGTGGATCTTCTTCCACCTCATCTTCCGCCACCATACGCGGCAGCAGCAGACGGGATTTAATCTCGGCCAGTGTAGCCGCCATGACTAAATAATCCGAGGCCAGTTCAATACGCGCCTGAGTGAGCATCGCGATATATTCTAAATATTGCGCGGTGATCTGAGAAATGGGTAAATCGACAACATCTAATTTTTGCTTACGGATCAGATACAAAAGTAAGTCTAGCGGCCCTTCAAAGGACTCCAAGAACACTTCCAACGCCTCAGGTGGAATAAACAAATCCTGCGGCATTTCGGTCATCGCCTGACCACGAACAACGGCTAAGGGTAAACTTTGTTGCGTGCCCTGCATCCGCTATCCCCATGTAAAACAATCACCTTGAAACCGTCATTCCCAAGCAAACAGTATCAGCCTCATTAAGTCGAGTTGACTCGCTTCTTCGCAAACGCGCGATTATACCCGTAATTTAGTGGCGATAAAACTGCCAAATGATGGTTTTATCGGGCTAACATACGCTGCCACACACTATCGCTGAGACAAACCTGATTTTACAGAAACGGAGTCACATCCCCAGCACCTTCACGCAGGACTTCGAACCCATCTTCCGACATATCGATGACAGTGGTTGGCTTTTCACCTAAATAACCACCATGAATAATCACATCCACTTGATGCTCTAACAGGTCGCGAATATGTTCAGGGTCCGACTCGGCAAATTCTGCGTTTGGCATCACCAAACTGGTCGACATCAACGGCGCATCTAACGCCTCGAGCAGTGCTAAGGCAATCACATTGTCTGGCACGCGGATACCAATGGTCTTTTTCTTGTCATTTTGCAGACGACGGGGGACTTCCTTACTCGCCTTAAAAATGAAAGTGTACGGCCCTGGCGTGCAACTTTTTAGGATGCGATAGGCCTGATTATCCACCTTGGCGTAGGTCGCTAATTCAGATAAGTCGCGGCACATTAACGAGAAATTATGATCATGCTCGATTTGACGAATGCGAGTAATGCGCGTCATTGCGTCTTTCTCACCGATCATGCAACCGAGGGCATAACCCGAATCGGTTGGATACACAATTACGCCGCCGGACTTCAGCACAGCCACGGCTTGACTAATCAAACGTGTCTGTGGATTTACTTCGTGTACATAAAAAAATTGACTCATGGTCGTTCCACCCAAGATCCCGACTGCCAGACCCAATCAATACCTTGAGGCTGGTAGAGATTTTTACCTAATTCAATCCAATTGCTTGGAAAGTGAAAATCACTTCCTATCGATGCAAGCAACTGATTTTGGACACTCAGCGCCACTAAATTGGCCCTATCATCCACCGTTTGCTGGCCGAGCACCACTTCCATGGCATCCCCACCAGCTTCTTTAAATTCTCGCACTAAACGCTTTAACCACTTGGCAGACAGCTTATAACCACTAGGATGGGCCAATACCGCGAGCCCGCCCGCGTTGTGGATCACCTTAATTGCGCTGGCCATATCGCCCCAATTATTGGGCACATAACCCGTCTTACCACGGGCTAAGTAACGCTTAAATACACTGGGCATATCCACCGCATAACCGTGATCGGCAAGCCAACGAGCATAGTGACCACGGCTTAACGCTGCGCCTGCCGCAATTGCTTTTGCGCCTTCATAGGCGCCTTCGATCCCGGCTTTAGCCAATCGATGGCCGATTTCTTCGGCGCGAAGCTCACGTAACTCACGCTGGTTTTCTAAAAACGTTAATAACTCTGTGTGGGTTTCATCGAAGTTGAGCGCCACAATGTGAATATCGTAACTATTCCAGCGGGTTGAAATCTCAACCCCAGAAATCAGCTTTAACGGTTCGGTCTGCGCTTGATTGAAGGCGCGGGCTTCACTTAAGCCTGCAACCGTATCGTGATCCGTTATCGCAAATAACTGCACGCCCTTTTCAAGGGCTCTGGCGACCAGCTCGGACGGCGTGAGATGACCGTCAGATGCGGTCGTGTGGCTGTGCAAGTCAGCCAAGATGCTTTGAGTATTCATGCCGTTATTGTACGTTAATTTAAGATGAAATGTGCATTTATCTCACACTTTATCCAGCAGGAACCGCATTTGACACAGTGAGTTAGCCACATGAGTCCATCATTTTGAAAAATATTCAATTGACTTTCGCCTCAGGCTCATGTTTTCTATAGCTCAACTAACGAATTATTGAGACCCTTTTGAATGACTCAGATTAACGCTTCTTTCAACATCATTTGGTGGTGGCACTTCCCAACGTAGCGGGTGGTGTGAAGCTCTGTGCTCATTTGAAAGTAACAGAATCAACAAAAAAGCCCGCAGAAATGCGGGCTTTTTTGTTGGTGCGAAAAATGTCTGCAACGCGGTAAACGGATAAAAAGCGAGATAAGCATGACCCTAAAGACATTTAATCAGGTTACCCAAGTTGATGGCGCGCATTTTGCCTCGTCTCAACACACATTCGCACGTTCACATACGCTCAAGGCAACGCTGGCATACCATAGCGACCCACTGCGTCTATACCAGCACATCACCCAAGATGCGCCCCATACCATGTTGTTAGAATCGGCAGAAATCGACAGCAAGGAAAATCTTAAGAGCATGGTGATGACCCATGCGGCGCTGATGATCCGCTGCGACGGCTATCGTTTACGCTTTAGCGCACTGAGTGACAATGGAGCCAGTTTACTCGCCCCCATCGAGCAATTTTTTACTGCTCGTTCAAGCCAAACTCAATGCCAACACGATGGTCACAACTTAGTGGTCACGCTGCAAAAGGACACTGAGCTTAAGGATGAAGATGCGCGCTTAAAATCCACCTCGCCACTCGATGGTTTGCGCTTGTTTGTAAAGCATATCGACTGTGGTCAGACACCGGCATTCGAAGACTTATTTTTAGGTGGCGTTCTCTCCTACGATTTGATTGATACCGTCGAGCCACTGCCTGAAGCGCCAAATGGTGCAAATGATTGTCCTGATTATTTATTTTATCTCGCCGAAACTTTAATTCTTATCGATCACAAACAAAAACAAGCAGAAATTATCACCCACAACTTCAGTGACGGCACAGAACAACATTCCGAGGTGACCCAAGCCTTAGCCGAGCGAGCAGAGAATATCCGCGCCCAATGTGAAGCCCTAGCAAAGAGTGCAACGCCTGCGCCCGCCCTCGTTGGCATAACGGCCACGGAGCAAGTGAATGTTAGTGATGAGGACTTCAAGCAAACCGTTATCGATTTAAAAGAACACATTATTGCTGGCGATATCTTCCAAGTGGTGCCCTCACGCAGTTTTAGCCTGCCCTGCCCAAATACTTTAGGGGCTTACCGCGCGCTGCGATTAACCAACCCCAGCCCCTATATGTTTTATTTCAGGGGACATGACTTTACCCTGTTTGGTGCCTCGCCAGAGAGCGCGCTGAAATTTGATTCCAGCAATAATCAGGTCGAAGTCTACCCGATTGCAGGCACCCGTAAGCGCGGCAAAACCGCCAGCGGCGAGATTGATTTCGACCTCGATAGCCGTATCGAACTCGAATTGCGCTTAGATAAAAAAGAGCTCTCCGAGCACTTAATGTTGGTTGATTTAGCCCGTAATGATATCGCTCGAATCAGCCAAAGTGGCAGTCGTAAAGTGGCCGAGTTACTTAAAGTCGACCGTTATTCCCACGTAATGCACTTAGTCAGCCGCGTTACTGGCCAATTACGTCGAGACTTAGATGCGCTCCACGCCTACCAAGCCTGTATGAACATGGGCACTTTAGTTGGCGCGCCCAAAGTACGAGCCTCGCAATTAGTGCGTCAGGCAGAAAAGACCCGCCGAGGTAGCTATGGTGGTGCAGTGGGTTACCTCAACGCCCTTGGAGATATGGACACCTGTATCGTTATCCGCTCCGCCTTTGTGAAAGACGGTGTTGCTCATATCCAAGCGGGTGCTGGCGTGGTATTTGACTCAGATCCTCAAAGTGAAGCCGATGAAACCCGCCAAAAGGCGCAGGCAGTGATTTCAGCCATCAAAATGGGCGCAGGCTTGGATGAAAGCCATCAAGCAACTGCGACCACTACGACTGAACAACCAAGAAAAGGAGCCTAAGATGAAACTCTATTTACTCGATAACTTTGACTCCTTCACCTACAACTTAGTCGACCAATTTAGAAGCCTTGGCTGTGAAGTAGTGATCTACCGTAATGATGTTGCCGCCGACTATATTGCCGACAAGCTATTAGCGGAAACCGAGCCTAGCGCCTTAGTCTTATCGCCAGGCCCAGGTGCGCCCCATGAAGCGGGCTCCATGATGGCGCTGATCGACAAAGTCGCGGGCAAAGTGCCTATGCTGGGGATCTGCTTAGGCCATCAAGCCATGGTGGAATATTACGGCGGTAAAGTAGAGCGCGCGCCTTTTGTGGTTCATGGTAAAGCCAGCCCCACCTTCCATAATGGTGAAGGCGTGTTTGCTAACTTACCTTCGCCCTTACCTGTCGCCCGCTACCACAGCTTAGTCGCCACAAAAGTACCTGATTGTCTTGATGTTATTGCCACTACCGATGATATGCCAATGGCGATTTTGCATGCTGAGCACAGGGCGGTCGGTTTTCAGTTTCATCCAGAATCCATCTTAACGACCTTGGGCAGCACCTTGTTAACCCAAACCCTACGCTTTTTGACTCAAGACATCGCCCACAATACCGCAGGAGCCCAATAATGAGCGCAACATCGATTCAGCCCCTGCTCGATATCTTGTTTCAGGGTAAGGCATTAACGCGCGAGCAAACCGCCAGCCTCTTTAGCACCCTTATCCAAGGTGAAATGAATGAAGCCGTGATGGCGGGCATGTTAATGGCGCTTAAAATTCGCGGCGAAACCATTGCCGAAATCAGTGGCGCCGCCGATGCGATGCGCGCTGCGGCAAAGCCTTTCCCTTATCCCGCATCTAAGCGGACTGAAGGGATTATCGATATCGTTGGCACCGGTGGCGATGGTTTTAATACCATCAATATTTCCACCACAGCAGCCTTTGTCGCCGCCGCTGCTGGTGCCAAGGTTGCAAAACACGGTAATCGCTCGGTCTCGAGCAAATCGGGCTCTTCGGATTTACTCGCCCAATTTGGCATCGATTTAACCATGTCACCCGAGCTGGCGAGCCGTTGCTTAGAATCACTCAACCTGTGTTTCCTGTTTGCGCCCCACTACCATGGCGGTGTCAAACATGCGGTGCCCGTGCGCCAAGCGCTGAAAACTCGCACCTTATTCAATGTGTTAGGGCCATTAATTAACCCAGCGCGCCCAGAATTTATGTTGCTTGGGGTCTATAGCCCTGAACTGGTGACGCCCATCGCCCGCGTACTGCAAGCCCTCGGCACGCAAAGAGCCATGGTGGTACACGGCAGTGGTTTAGATGAAGTGGCGCTCCATGGCAGCACGCAGGTCGCCGAACTCAAAGACGGTGAGATTATTGAGTATCAACTAACGCCTGCGGATTTTGGCGTGCCTCAAGCCCAAATTAGCGAGCTTGAAGGCGGAGAGCCTGCACAAAACGCCCAAATCACTCAATCTATTTTGCAAGGACAAGGCAGCGACGCCCACACCCATGCGGTTGCCATCAATGCCGGTTGTGCCTTATATCTGTGTGGCCTATCGGACTCAGTCAAAGCTGGCACCACCCTTGCGCTCAATACCATTAAAAGCGGCAAAGCCTTTGAATTACTGAATCAACTCGCTAAAGTCAGCAGCGAAGCACAGGAATAATGACCATGGCACAGGTTCAACAACCCGACGCGCATCGCTCGGAAGATAATCAAGCATCGCAGGATGTAAGGGGTAGCATGCAAACCAGTACCGCAAAAGCCAACGTTTTAACCCGTATCGTCGATACTAAGGCCGCCCATATCGCCGCCCTTAAGTTGCGTTTTCCTGAAGACAGCTTAACCCCAAAAATCTCGGACCGTAGTCTATTTGCCGCCTTAAAAGCCCCGAAGGCGGGTTATATTTTAGAGTGCAAAAAAGCCAGTCCATCCAAAGGCTTAATCCGTAGAGACTTTGATGTCGAAGCCATCGCCTCGATTTATGCCAAGTATGCTGCGGGGATTTCGGTCTTAACCGATGAGCAATTTTTCCAAGGGGACATGGGCTATATCCCGAAAGTGCGGGCCAAAGTGAGCCAACCGATTCTGTGTAAAGACTTTTTTGTTGATGAATATCAAATCAAGTTGGCCGCACATCAGGGCGCCGATGCGATTCTACTGATGCTTTCTGTGCTCGATGATAAGCGATATCAGCAACTTGCCAGCGAAGCGGCCAAGTATCAACTCGATGTATTGACCGAAGTCAGTAATGAGGAAGAACTAAGACGAGCCATCGCCTTAAATGCACCAATTATTGGCATAAATAACCGTAACTTGCGAGATTTAAGTACCGATTTAGCCACTACAGAAGCCCTTGCGCCACACATCGGCAGCGATCGCGTGGTGATCAGCGAATCGGGCATTTACACTAACGATCAAGTGCGCCGCTTAAGTCCATTGGTCGATGGCTTCTTGGTCGGTAGCTCGATTATGGCCGAAGAAGACATTGATTTAGCCTGTCGTAAATTGATCTTCGGTCACAATAAAGTCTGCGGTCTCACCCGACTTGAGGATATTCAAGCAGCAGCCACTGCGGGCGCAGTTTATGCTGGACTCATTTTTGCTGAAAAATCACCACGAGCACTCACAAAAGATGCCGCTAAACAGTTAGTCGAGCAATACCGTGCCGCCAACTTGCCCGCCATTGAGTTTATAGGGGTGTTCGTTAACAGCGAGCCAGAGCTAATCGCAAGTATCGCCAAAGCATGTGATTTAGCCGCAGTGCAACTGCACGGCAATGAAACCGAGTTAGACATTACTGAGCTAAGCCAATTGTTACAACAGGCAGGACTGAACACCCAAATTTGGAAGGCGATCAGTGTTGATGCCCAAAGCAGCGAACTTGCTGCTATGCCAAGAGGTGTGCAGCGTTATCTCTTCGATAGCAAGAATGACACAGGTTTTGGTGGTACTGGGCAAGCCTTTGATTGGCAATTACCTATTGTCCATAAAGCCGAGGCCATGCTCGCGGGTGGCCTCAATGCGGACAATGCTGCCCGTGCCAATACTCAAGGGTTTTACGGTTTAGATTTTAACTCTGGCCTCGAAACCGCCCCTGGTATTAAGTCGGCAGAGAAGATCCAAGCGGCATTTAGTCAATTACGACTCTAGACCCACTTTTATAAAAAACTGTGCAAAGCACAGGCTAGCAAGAATTGAAACTCGATGGCGTTAACCTAAACCGCCATCGAAACAAATAAATAGGATAAGGAACAAGGTATGTCACAGTTAAAGCTTAACCCTTATTTCGGCGAATACGGTGGTATGTATGTACCGCAGATTTTAGTCCCCGCCCTCAAGCAACTTGAGAGTGCTTTTGTCGACGCACAAACCGATGAGTCCTTCCAAGCCGAGTTTACCGACTTACTGAAAAACTACGCGGGTCGCCCCACGGCGCTCACCTTAACCCGAAATTTAAGCCCCAATCCCATGGTTAAAATCTACCTCAAGCGGGAAGATTTACTCCACGGCGGCGCCCATAAAACCAACCAGGTATTAGGCCAAGCGTTACTGGCTAAGCGTATGGGTAAAAAAGAAATCATTGCCGAAACCGGCGCAGGCCAACACGGTGTTGCCACCGCCCTTGCCTGTGCACTGCTGGGATTAAAATGCAAAGTGTATATGGGCGCGAAAGACGTTGCCCGCCAATCACCCAACGTATTTAGAATGCGGCTGATGGGCGCCGAGGTTATCCCTGTAACCTCTGGTTCTGCCACCTAAGCCCACTATCTGCTCGGCACAGCTGCTGGACCACATCCGTTCCCGACCATAGTGCGTGAATTCCAACGTATTATTGGTGAAGAAACCAAAAAACAAATACTTGAGCGCGAAGGTCGCCTGCCCGATGCGGTCATCGCCTGTGTCGGCGGCGGCTCCAATGCTATCGGGATGTTTGCCGACTTTATTGATGAAGCCAATGTTGAGCTGATTGGCGTCGAGCCTGCGGGTAAAGGTATTGATACCCATATGCACGGCGCGCCGCTAAAACATGGTAAAACCGGGATTTTCTTTGGTATGAAAGCCCCATTGATGCAGGACAACGAAGGCCAAATTGAAGAGTCTTACTCGATTTCAGCAGGATTAGACTTTCCCTCGGTCGGCCCACAGCATGCCCATTTGAACGCCATCGGCCGTGCCCGCTATGAATCGGCCACCGATGATGAAGCCCTAGAAGCCTTCCAATTACTGGCTCGCAGCGAAGGGATTATTCCGGCGCTCGAATCGGCCCACGCCCTAGCCTATGCAATGCGTCTGGCGAAAGAGTGCACCAAAGAGACCATTTTGGTTGTCAACCTCTCAGGCCGAGGCGATAAGGATATTTTCACTGTGTCAGACATTTTAAACGGTAAAGAGGAATAACTAAGATGAGCAGCATTTCAAACCAAACTATCCCTCATCAAGCCGGCCGTTATCACGCCGCTTTTAGCCGTTTAAAAACCGAAGGCCGCGGCGCCTTTGTGCCCTTTGTCACCTTAGGCGACCCAAGCCCTGAGCTGTCAATGAAAATTATCGACACCTTAGTGCAAAACGGTGCCGATGCGCTGGAGTTAGGCTTTCCTTTCTCCGATCCGCTCGCCGATGGCCCAGTGATCCAAGGCGCAAATCTCAGAGCCTTAGCCGCGGGTACAACACCAACAGCCTGCTTTGAATTGCTGGCCAAGATCCGCGCTAAATACCCTGAACTTCCAATTGGGTTATTGCTGTATGCGAACCTCGTATTCGCCAATGGCATAGATGCTTTTTATGCCAAAGCGCAGCAAGCGGGCGTGGATTCAGTGTTAATTGCCGATGTGCCAGTTGAAGAAGCTGCACCATTTATTCAAGCGGCCAAAGCCCATGGCATTGCGCCAATTTTTATTGCGCCGCCCAATGCCGACAGTGACACCCTTGCGAAGGTCAGCCAAAGTGGTGAAGGCTATACCTATCTATTGTCCCGCGCCGGTGTAACAGGCACAGATACTAAGGCTGGTACGCCCGTTGAAGACATTTTAGCTAAGCTGCAAGCATTTAATGCGCCGCCACCGCTATTAGGCTTTGGGATTGCAGAGCCTGCTCAAGTGAGCGCCGCCATTCAAGCAGGCGCCGCGGGTGCGATTTCTGGCTCAGCCGTAGTTAAAATTATCGAAACCTATCAACAGGATGAAGTGAAACTACTAGCAGCATTAGGCGATTTTACCCGCGCAATGAAAGCAGCAACCTAATCTATTCATCTGAATAACATTCCGATTTAGGGCCAAATCAGCAGAGTTGGCCCTTTTTTATATATTCCCCATAGCAGTAACAACCATAACTAGCACAAAATCAACAGCATCTTAAAACTGTCAAACCCAAGGCTTATATTAGGATCTGTGTCTCATGCGTTTACGAGATAAATGTTAATATAGCGCAAATAATATCGACGCTTTTGTTATGGTAAATGGACTTTATATGCAGTATCGGATCTATATTCTCGACGTCACACCATGGGGCTGTGGTTTTCAAGGTGAAGTCGCTGCCCAATGGGATAATGGCGCTCCAGTGTGGTTTTACTATCAAGGCAATGATCAACAAGCTAAGCAACGTTTCCCCGTCAATCAATGGGTGACGGTTGAACTGTTTGGCCGTTTAGCCAAGGCAAATTTGCAAACCGACATTATTGAACATCGCCAAAGTCTGCAATTCCCCAAACATAATTGTCACTTTGAGGCCTCGGGACAAATTGTTGAAATCACCCAAACGCCTGATGATACTGTGTATTTACTGCAATCAAGTTTCACCCTACCCTTTGATAATGAACTCGGTACCTCACCAATTTCTCGCGGTCATTGGGTCAACGTTACTGGGGAATTATGGGCAACCAATTGGCAAGCCTAGGCGATAAAACGATTAGTTCTGATTATTCACCCAACGCAAAACGACCAGTATCGGTCTGTATCACCATAGCTTTTGCCGTGTTTTGCTCCTAAAATGGCGAACGGATTGCGCTTTGGGTTTACATAAATACATGTAAATCTTAAGCACTAATCAGCAAGCTCTTTCGCCTAAGTCACACCCTGTTGAGGTTTCCATGTCCAGCTTACACTCTGTACCAACAAATAAAAGCCGCACTATTTTTGGTACACCAAAGTTACCCGCAAAATACGCCACAGTTGTGATGCCATTTTTTCTTTCTATTTTAATGAGTTGTATCGTTTCTGGGATCAGTACTTTTAATGGTGTCGGCGCATCAGCACAATTTGTTGAGCTCTGGTTGAGCGCATGGTTTATCTCTTGGGTGGTGGCATTCCCGACTCTGCTGATGGTATTGCCCCTAGTGCGTAAACTTACCGCCGCTTTTGTGCAATTACCTTAGGCCTTTGCTTCTCCCCCTGCTTTTGACTCCACAAAAAGCCATTTTTAAGATGGCTTTTACGTTTGCTTATCCACTCTTTTATGGCTGACTAGCAGTGTTAATTGACGAACTAATTCGGATTTACAGTCGATTTACACTCAGCAGTTATTCACACTTTCGTTGCCTCCTCAAAAGCCACTAAAAGCAATTAGAGCAAAATCTCTCCAACCAAAAAAACAACTTAATCAACTGTTTTTAAATAAATATTATTTTTGTTGATATATTTAGACACCTCTTAAACCTTCCTTCTTCCCCATTGATCAACTCACTGACAAACCGTATTTCAGCCTTTTATTTGACAGTCAAAAGTACGACTCATCCGACAAGCGGCAAATGAGAATGATTTGCATTTGTAATTTTTATAATGCTAATTTATTCCTCGTTGCACTGAGCGAGTAATAGCAAAACAAGCGGTAAAGCTCCTGTTCGGCAGCACAAAAGAATGATTCATAAAGCAACAGTAGAGAGGTCCACTCATCTACTCATCCATCAGTCGATGGTGGCTGCAACCGTTTTAATAGGAATTCAAGGAGGCGTAAGTGACTACCCCAAAAAAGGAAACTGATCGTACGATTTACGATCTACTCGGCATTGGCATAGGCCCATTTAATCTAGGACTGGCGGCTCTATGTGAACCTCTTAATAACTTCAGCTGTTTATTTTTAGATACTAAAACCGAGTTTGATTGGCACCCGGGTATGCTGATCAACTCCTCTCGATTACAAACACCTTTTATGTCCGATTTGGTCACTATGGCCGATCCGACAAGTCGTTTTAGTTATCTTAACTTTGCCAAACAAACAGGCCGACTCTATTCCTTTTATATCCGTGAAAACTTCTTTCTCCCAAGGCATGAATATAACCAATATTGCCAATGGGTTAGTACACAACTATCCAATCTGAGATTCAGTTTTAAGGTCACACAATTAGATTACAACGCCGGTGAAGGCATCTACCATGTTACGGGAGTAGATAGACGCAGTGGTAAACCCCACACTTATCTCTGCCGCAAACTGGTATTAGGTACTGGCACGACTCCCTATCTACCCGATAATTGCCCAATTCAAGACCCGCGTGTCATGCACAGCGCCAGCTATATCCGGCAAAAAGCCTACTTGCAAAGCCAAAGTGCTATCACAGTGATTGGCAGTGGCCAAAGTGCTGCGGAAATCTTTTACGATCTTCTACAAGATATTGAAATATATGGTTATCAATTAAATTGGATGACCCGCTCGCCACGCTTTTATCCGCTGGAATACACCAAACTCACCCTAGAGATGACCTCGCCAGATTATGTAGATTATTTCCACGAACTGTCGCCGGAAAAACGCCATCGCTTAATCGCAGAGCAAAAGTCCCTCTACAAGGGGATCAATGCCGAGCTAATCAACGATATTTATGACCTGCTTTACCAAAAGCGTTTAGTCAGCGATATCCCTTGCCAACTGTTGACTAACGTGGCACTGACAGCAATCGATACCTCGGGTGACAAGCTGACACTCAAGTTCAACCACCTCGAGCAAGAATATGCCTTCGAGCAACTGACAGGTGCCGTCGTCTTAGGCACTGGCTATCAATATCGTTTACCTGATTTTATTCAAGGAATTAAATCACAAATCGAATTTGATGATCGTGGCCAACTCGCCATCCAGCGTGATTATGGCATCGATGTCAGAGGCGATATTTTTATCCAAAATGCGGGCCTTCATACCCATGGCATTAGTTCACCCGATTTGGGCATGGGCTGCTATCGCAATGCCATCATTCTGCAAGCGGTTTTAGGTTACGCCCCCTATCCGATTGAAACGCGGATCGCCTTCCAAACCTTTGACCCCAACAACATCACCGACGCAAAAAGACAACCCGTCGAAAGCAACACTCACTCAGCGGTTACGTCTTCTAAATCTTGTCAGGAGTTAAATCCGTCAGCCAAGCCCACGCAACAACCCAGTATTAAGCCACAAACCGTGCTACGGATAAGCCCTTCTGGTGGCAGTGCCTCGGCCTTAATGGCACCGAATAAGGAGGCGCAGTAATGACCAGCCAATGGAGTCGCCACTGTGTGGCCTCACTCTCAAAACCCATTGTGATTGATGAGTTTGTGTTTAAACCGCTCAATCTCCCCCAACACCTCGCTATGTTGCAGAGCTGGTTTAACCAAGACTATGCCCGCTTTTGGGGGATGCAGGGGATGAGTCTCGATGCACTTGCTCAGGCGTTGGCGCCGAGCGAGCACAAGCTTGCGCTGATAGGTGAATGGCAAGCCAAACCGCTGTTTATGGTGGAGTTGTACGATCCAGCCCAGGATGAAGTGGGTGAGCATTATGTCGTGGAGCGGCTCGATTGCGGTATGCATTTAATCCTTGCGCCGATTGAAGGCAAACCGATTCATGGCTTATCCCGCAAAGTGATGGAGGCTATCGCCCAACTTGTTCTTGAAACCCTTGCTTTTACGCGACTCGTGGTCGAGCCGGATCAGCAAAACCACAAAATCCACCGCTTAAATTGCCAGATTGGGATCCGCTACCAAAAAGCCATCCAACTCAGTACCAAAGCTGCGTTTTTAGGTTTTTGCAGTGCCCAAAGCCGCCAGACGGCAACTCAAGCCGCCCCCCAATTGCCGAGTAAAAATCGTCCTGTTACCCAGTCACTTTTAACCTTATCACTTTGTAGGTGAACCGATGAACTTAGCCACTAACGCCTTATTACTCAAACGATGCGCCCAAACCGAGTTGCCGAATATCGAGGCCTTACCCTCTTACGCCCATGTGCCCGTCCATTTAACGCCCCAACATTGGCAGGCAGCCAATCGCCATTTAGTGAAAAAAATCCTCTGTGAGTTTACCCATGAGAAGCTCATCACCCCACAGATTTACGCCCAAGGCGCAAAGGTAAATCACTATGAGCTCAGGTTAAATGACTGCACGTATTACTTTAGCGCGCGCCATTATCAGCTCGACCACCTTGATATCGCGACAGATTCTATCCGAGTCACCAGTGCGGGCACTGAAAGACCCCTCGATGCCATGAGGCTGATAATCAGCTTAAAAAATGTGCTTGGCATCAGTGAAACCCTGTTGCCCACTTATCTTGAAGAAATCACCAGCACCCTCTACAGCAAGGCCTACAAGTTGGCCCATCAAGCCATCCCCGCCGCTACACTCGCTAAGGCCGATTATCAAACTATTGAGGCGGGCATGACCGAGGGGCATCCGGTGTTTATTGCCAACAATGGCCGCATTGGTTTTGATATGCAGGACTATTACCAATTTGCCCCCGAGAGTGCCAGCGCGCTTCAGCTAGTGTGGATTGCGGTGCGTAAGGACAAAACCACCTTCTCCTCCCTCGAAGGATTAGACCATGATACCTTGCTAAAACAGGAGCTTGGTGAACAGTTCACCGAGTTTCAACAACACTTAAGCGCACTGGGGCAAGCGGCCAATAGCTTTTATTTTATGCCCGTTCATCCGTGGCAATGGCGCGAAAAGATTGCCCGCACCTTTGCCGGCGAAATCGCCCGCGGCGACATTATTTACCTTGGCCAAAGCCAAGATTGCTACCAAGTTCAGCAATCGATCCGCACCTTCTTTAACTTAAGTGCGCCGCAAAAATGCTACGTCAAAACCGCGCTTTCTATCTTAAACATGGGCTTTATGCGCGGGCTTTCGCCGCTGTATATGAGCTGCACCCCGCAGATCAACGCTTGGGTAGCCAACCTTATCGAAAGCGACAGCTATTTTGCCGAGCAAGGTTTTGTGATCCTCAAAGAAATCGCCGCGATTGGTTATCACCACAGGTATTACGAAGAGGCACTCACCCAAGATAGCGCCTATAAGAAAATGCTGTCGGCGCTATGGCGTGAGAGCCCACTACCGCATATTGAGCCGCAGCAAACCCTGATGACCATGGCAGCGCTATTACACATAGATCATCAAGAACAGGCACTGATTACTACGCTAATTGAGCACTCAGGCTTAAGCGCCAAGGAGTGGGTCAAGCGCTATCTCAAGCTCTACTTATCGCCGCTACTGCACGCCTTCTTTGCCTATGATCTGGTGTTTATGCCCCATGGCGAGAACCTGATTTTAGTGCTCGATGCCGGTATCCCAGTCAAAATATTGATGAAGGATATCGGCGAAGAAGTCGCAGTACTCAACGGTAGCGAGCCACTACCTAAAGAGGTGCAACGCCTTGCGGTCGAGCTTGAAGAAGATATGAAGCTCAACTATATCTTACTCGATATTTTTGACTGTATTTTCCGTTACTTAGCGCCAATTCTGGATAAGCAAACCGCAGTGAGCGAAGCGCTATTTTGGGAGTTGGTGGCAGACAATGTACGCGACTATCAAGCCCAGCATCCGCACTTGGCGGACAAATTTGCACAATACGATCTCTTTAAAGACAGCTTCGTCCGCACTTGCTTGAATCGCATTCAGCTCAATAACAACCAGCAGATGATTGACCTTGCCGACAGGGAAAAAAATCTGCGCTTTGCGGGTGGACTTGATAATCCGCTAGCCGCCTTCAGGCAAAGCCATGCCTTTGGCTCAGCAAATAAGAAGCTAAAACCCTAAAGCATTTTTAACCTTGAGTGGGCCTGCGCCCACCCTGGGCATTCATCTGTGCCCAAAAACAACCTAGTCAATCAAACCGCCAAAATGGAATTTAAGATCATTATTATGAAAACCTTCGCCCTCAACCGACTCGCTGCTCACTGCCAACTCGCCATCACACGCCCAGAGCTTATCCTCTGCTCAGCCATACTCAGCATGCCCTATGCTTATGCAGATACTAGCGATATCCAGAAAAAATCCACCAAAGACATTGAAATCATTAATGTCGTTGGTGCTAAGGATCTCCACGATAAGCGCTACAAAACCCCAGCGATGAACACGGCAACAGGCCTAGATTTGTCTTATTTAGATACGCCGCAATCCGTCACCTCGGTCACTCGCCAAATGATGCAAGATCAGCAGTTAAACAGTGTGATTGAAGCCATGACCAGCGTGGCTGGTATCAATGCCCGGCCAATGGACAACGACAGATACAGCATCAGTTCGCGGGGGATTGCGGTCACTAGCATTCTTTACGATGGCGTGCCCACCACCTATGACACTCGTTTTAACTACGGCGATAACCTTATCGATACCGCCATCTACGAGCGGGTGGAGATTGTCCGTGGCGCCACAGGGTTGATGACAGGTGCGGGTAACCCCTCGGCCGCGATTAACCTTATTCGTAAACGCCCAACGCAAGAATTTATGGGCAGCACCTCAGTGAGTGTCGGCTCATGGAACAATCTGCGTGGCATGGTCGATTTGTCCAGCGGCTTAAATGACAGTGGCAGTATTCGTGGCCGTGTTGTCGCAGCCTATCAGGATAAAGAATCCTTCCAAGACAGATACCAGCAGCAACGCACCACCCTCTATGGCATTGTTGAAACCGATATTACCGACAGCACACTGCTGACCTTAGGCGTGGATTATCAAGACACCACGCCCGAAGGCACTATGTCCGGCGGTCTGCCGCTGTTCCACAGTGATGGCAGCCGAACAAATTACGATCGCGCCACCTCCACGGCCCCCGATTGGGCCTCGGCGCATACCCAAGGGCTTAATACCTTCGCCAGCCTTGAACATCGTTTTGATAACGGTTGGGAGCTAAAAGGCACCTACAGTTATGGCGATAACTTACTGGAATATAATGTGCTGTGGGCTACGGGTTATCCAGATCCTGTGACCAATCTTGGTGCAACCGCAGGTTCCATCGCCTATATTGACGGTAGCCGAACCCAACATAACCTAGACCTACGGGCGCAGGGAATGTTTGCCCTGTTTGGCCAAGAACATCAGCTCACTTTTGGCTGGACGGGTCAGCGCCAAGAGTTTGCCAACCCGTACTATTATCCAACGGCCGCCGTACCACCCTTGGGAGATTTTCGCGATCCCAACTTCCAGTATCCAAAACCGCAGTGGAAAGACACTCACACCACGGGCTCCTTCGGTGAAACCGAGCAAAGCGCCGCCTATGTGGCCACGCAGCTCAATCTGACCGATGCCTTGGCATTACTTGCGGGGCTGCGCCTTAATCAGTGGCAAACCGACCAAAATAACTTTGGCAGTTTGTATGATTTTAAGGTCGACAATGAACTTACCACCTATCTTGGCCTGACCTACGCGCTGACCGAGCAATACTCCCTTTACGTCAGTTATACCGATATTTTTGCGCCACAAACCTTGCAGCGCATCGATGCCAGTTACATCGATCCCGTCAAAGGCAAAAACTACGAGGCGGGCATTAAGGCAAGCTTGATGGATGAAAGCTTAGATATGTCGTTGTCGGTATTTGAAATTCGCCAAGACAATGTTGGCGAACGCACCGGCGATGTGTTGCCAGGCACCACTATCCCTGTGTATCGAGAGGTTAACGGTACTAAGACCAAAGGCTTTGAGTTTGAATCCACGGGCAAAATCACCGATGACTGGAATATCTACTTCGGTTACACCCAGTTCAGTACCGATGATCCTAAGGGCAATCGCATCAACACCACTTCCCCTCGCCAACAGCTAAAACTCTTTACCACTTACACCTTTAGCGGCGATTGGAACAAGTTGCAGCTTGGCGCTGGGGTCAATTGGCAAAGCCGAGTCTATCAAACCGTGAACTCGCCCTTAGGCAGAGTCGAGGTTGAGCAAGACTCCTACGCATTAGCAAGCTTAATGGCAAGTTATGCCTTTACCGAGCAGCTAAAGCTAAGCGCCAATCTGCACAACGCCTTGGATAAAACCTACTACAGCCAAGTGGGGCAATATAGCCAATTCCAATACGGCACCCCGCGCAGCGTGAGCGTGAATTTGGATTATCGCTTCTAACAGACTGTCGATAACCAGCTGTTCATCAATGAAAGCTGCGGTGACTAGACTCGCCGCAGTTTAATCAATTCAAGCCAAAGGAGTGATTATGGCGCGCCAAAGGAAAACTATACCGACCTTAGCCAAGCTTTCCAGAGGAACTCAACCTGAACATACCAAGCAGTGTCATCACAAACCCTCACAGAGTGTTGGCACTGTAGGCGGCGCGCAAACAACCGACTTAACAGCGCTAAGCCCTGCGGATTTAACTCAAGTCGCCAAAGCGTTTAATCAACGACTGGCGCTGCGCGCCCCATTTTATGCCCAGCATTTTGTAGCAACCACCAAGCCCCAAGGACTCAGTATTGATACTTGGAGTCAGCCAGCCGTGTATCAATCGCTATTACTAGATTTTGCCAAAGCCTATCCACCTTTGGCAAAAACCACAGCTTCCATCCCGTTAGAAAATATACCCGAGCAGATTTTGCTCAGCCATAGCCATAATTCCAAAGCCCTGCACTCGCTCTGGGGACAGTGGTATTTCGGTCTGTTAGTGCCCCCCATGTTGGAATGGATTATTAACGCGCCGCACTCGCTCGCGAGCACGATTGAGCAAATTGAGCTGATTGATATAGCGCCTGAGCATTTTTATCTTCGGCCCAACAATTCGGGCAGAGTCGCAGGTTTTGAGTTTCAATTAACACCCACTCCTAAGGTGAAAACCGCCATAGTTAAAACCACGGTCTTAACGCCCCACCGCGAGCGACAACTTATTAAGTGGATTCAAAACCATCTAATCCCAAGCATTGAGCGATTAACCAGTCTAAGCCCAACACCCGCAAAGCTGTATTGGAGCCATTTAGGCTACCTTATTCACTGGTATTTAGGCGAAATGGCATTGCCAGAAATTGAATTTGAGCACCTCAAGGCGCTGCTATTTAACACAACATCCTTTGACGATGGCGAGGTTAATCCACTCTATAACAGCATTAATCTGCTACCCGCCCCAGTTGCTGACGTGGGCAATATTCGCCGCGTGTGCTGCTTAAGGTATCAACTCACGAATAGTCATCGCTGCGGCGATTGCCCGTTAGCTACGCGCGCCCAAGCAAAATGTGCTGCTCACGCTTAGCCTTATCGGTCGCAGCTCGCAGACTTGATGGACTATATGGATTACAACAGCCGTTGCCGCCGCTTTCATGCAACAGTTAGCAATCGGTCACCTTTCACGGCTTTTTCCCTCTAGCCCCCCGTGCTACACTCAAGCCCACGTCTTCTTAACACGATTATTTATGAAACAACTGCTTGATTTTTTGCCACTCGTTATCTTTTTTGCCGTCTATAAATTTTTCGATATTTATATCGCCAGTGGCGCCTTAATCGCAGCCACCGCACTGCAATTAGTCGTGACCTATGCGCTGTATAAAAAATTGGAGAAGATGCACCTGATTACCTTCGCTATGGTGACAGTGTTTGGCACCCTCACCTTAGTGTTCCATGATGATGCCTTTATCAAGTGGAAAGTCACTATTATTTATGCGTTATTTGCCCTAGCCCTTGGCGTGAGCCAACTACTCGACAAGTCGATTTTAAAGTCCATGTTGGGTAAAGAGATGAAGGTGGCCGATAAGATTTGGGCACATGTAACTTGGTACTGGGTAAGCTTTTTTGCCATCTGTGGCCTAGTCAATATCTATGTTGCCTTTAGTCTGCCATTAGAAACTTGGGTGAATTTTAAAGTGTTTGGCCTCACCGCCTTAACCCTGATTAATACCGTAATCACCGTCTTTTACCTTTATAAACATCTTCCCGAAGATCAACGCAAGGAACTCAAATAATGTGGTATATGATTTCAGCTCAAGATGTTGAGAACAGCTTAGAAAAACGTTTAGCAGCACGCCCTGCACATTTAGCACGCTTACAGGAACTGGCCGATGAAGGTCGCCTGCTCGTTGCCGGTCCACACCCGGCTATCGATAGCGAAAATCCAGGTGATGCAGGGTTTAGCGGCTCATTAGTGGTTGCAGATTTCGATTCGTTAGCCACAGCTCAAGCCTGGGCAGATGCAGATCCTTACTTCGCGGCGGGCGTATATCAAAGCGTTGTGGTTAAACCCTTCAAACGAGTTCTGCCTTAATGAAAATCGTTTCTTTCAATATCAATGGATTGCGTTCTCGCCTGCATCAATTGCAAGCGTTAATCGACAGCCATCAGCCCGATATTATCGGTCTGCAAGAAACCAAAGTGCACGATGAAGCCTTCCCGCTCGCCGAAGTTGAGGCCATGGGTTATCACGTGCATTACCACGGTGGCAAGGCACACTATGGCGTTGCCATGCTCTCCAAAGTCGCCCCACTTAAGGTGCAAAAGGGCTTTGCAACCGATGAAGAAGATGCCCAGCGCCGCATGATTATCGGCACCTTTGCTCAGGCAAATGGCCGTCCGCTAACTGTGCTGAATGGTTATTTCCCTCAGGGCGAAAGCATTGACCATCCGACTAAGTACCCTGCTAAGCGTAAGTTTTATCAGGACTTAATGGCGCATTTGCACGCTAATCATAGCAACGATGAAGATATCGCCATTATCGGGGATATCAATATTTCGCCCATCGATTTGGATATCGGCATCGGTGAAGTCAACCGCAAGCGTTGGCTAAAAACCGGAAAATGTAGCTTCCAACCCGAAGAGCGTGAATGGCTCAAAACCCTGCAAGATTGGGGACTGGTGGATACCTTCCGTCAACTGCACCCCGACCGCAGCGAGCGTTATTCATGGTTCGATTACCGCAGCAAAGGCTTCGATGATAACCGCGGCCTACGCATCGATGTGATCTTAGCTACGCCGTCACTGGCCGCGCGTTTAATCGAATCCGACGTCGATTACGATCTGCGCGGCATCGATAAACCCTCAGATCACGCGCCAATTTGGAGCTCCTTTAAAGAAGCCTAACTCGCTTGAGTGTCTACTTTAATCGATATAAAAAACATCGGCCTAAGCCGATGTTTTTGTTTGTCATTAAAATATAATCTCCGATTAATGATTGAGTGATTACATTTGATCATCGACATACTGAGATTAACCTGACACAGAAATTTGAACGGCCTCTTGGATTTCTATGTTTTATTTTCTGGTGATAGTGACGATTGTGAGGCCTTATCAATGAAGGGAGAGCGAAATTTGTCACTTAACGTTGTAAAAGAAAGCGTTAAAATTACACCATTAGAAAAATAGAAGATTTGTACAATAAAAATTTCAAAAGCGCTGTACGCCGCAACACCTTCAAACAATGAAATTGACAAGCTGATTAAACTTAGAATTGCAAATATATTCCTCGCTATCAGGTTAAAACTTAGCATAATTAAAGCCGCAACCTGCAAAGGACCAATTATGGACAATTTAAGCCAATGCGGAATTTGTGAATTAAAACCGTGCCATTCCATCGCATTGACGATGTCACTATGATACTCCCAACCACCAGTCATATAGTTCAAGAAGAAACTAGCAAAGCAAAGAATGATAATTGATATTCTATAGATTGTTTCAGACTGCATCTAAACTCCATTTCGCAATAAGAAAATAAATCCTGCCATCCGTATTAGCTCAACAACATAATGCACTTTCTGTTCTTCTACAACCTGCACAGGCCAAAGTAGCTTGGATGAGCGTCATCAAAAGTCGCAGGACCTTATCTGAGGAAAAATCGAGCTAATGCTTTAGAAAAAAATTGAGACTGACATAGCCTCAAGGTCGCACGTGAGCCTTTAGCTTTCTATCTCGACAACGTTACTCACCCTATTACCTTTGAATAGCAAAACGACTGTGGGTATAAGTTTTTTGGCCAAATGTACAGTCAATTTACAGTTAAACTAAATGAACAATATTGTCTAATTTTAAGAATATAAAAATGGCGGTACATCAGATGTAACCGCCATGTTTATTTGACTATTACGCTTCGCCAAGGGAGCGAGATTCAGCTTCAAAGCTAATGAGGACTCATAGAGCTAATCCACATAAAAGCAACCACTTAGCTAGTGCGGTACTGTTTAAGGATCCCTTCGAGTTCAACCGAGGCATGTTGCAAATCATGTGCTAGGGTGACACTGCGCTGTGCTGTTTGTTTAATGGTATCGGATTGATGACGGATCTCATTAAGCTGGCCAGCAATATCGCGAGCGGCAACGCTTTGTTCTTCCGCCGATGCAGCAATTTGGCTACTCATATCAAAGACGGCATTTACCGATTGCGCCATCCCTTCAACATCGTTACCCACTTCAACAATGGCACTGCGGCCTTCATCGGCGCGGTCCACAATCTCGGTGGTGATATTGGAGAGCTGACGAGTGCCCGATTGCAATCCTTCGATCATCGCTTGGATCTCAACTGTCGCTTGTTGAGTACGTCCCGCTAAGGTACGCACTTCATCGGCAACCACCGCAAAACCGCGACCTTGCTCACCTGCGCGCGCCGCTTCAATGGCCGCATTCAGCGCCAGCAAGTTAGTCTGCCCAGAAATACTATTGATGGTTGTCACTACCGCATCAATAGCCGCCGCATCCTTAGATAATTGTTCTACCGATGAAAAGGCTGCACCAATTTTGGTTGAGAGCAAACCAATACTGTCCACCGTATGGCTAATACGCCCTTGGTTGGCACTCATTTGGCTGGCGTTATCTTTAGTCTGTAGTGAAGTGTTACTGGCATTAACCGACACTTCTTCAATCGCCGAAGTCATTTGCGCCATGGCCACAGCCACTGAATCTAAAAATTGATGCTGGGCACCAATTAACTCACCGCTGATTTTTGCTTGCTGATTAAACTCATCGGCAGCGAGGGAAAGTGTTTGGGCATTATTGCGGATAGCGCTCACCATTTCGCTCATGTTATCGGCACAGCGGTCAATTTCGCGGGCGATTAAGCTGAAGTCATCAGTACCGAAAAAGTTTAATCTGAAACTTAAGTCGCCATCGGCTAAGCGTTTGATGGCCATGTACATATCCCACAGACCACCGCCGAGGGAAGTTGAAATCCAATAGCTTAATTGGAATAAGGGCAATAAACCGATTAATGCAAACCAAAACATCAAATTAGCATCGCTGCGGCCATCACTTTCCCATTCGGACACATTTTGCGACAGTGCGAGCGCGCTGCCAGATGCCACCGTGGCGCTGGCGGTAACATTATCCCTTTGGCGCTGCGCCTCAGTTTGGCGAGAGACAACACTTAAACCATTGTCTCGGGCAAATTGTGATAATGCATCGCCCTGTAACTGTTGCGCATTTGCGACTTGGGCAAAGGCATCAACCGTCGCCTGAACTCGAGCCAAAGAGGCTGCTTCTAGGTTGCGGTGAGCATGTTGGTAATTGATAAGTGCGATGGTAGCCGTGATTAACGCCACCATAGAACAGACAATCCAAAATTTGCCGTTAAGACTGAACTTGATCAATATGGCATCAATGGTGCGAAACTGGATTTGTTTCATCTTGATATTTCCTAAGACCTAAAGCTATCGGGTACTAAATCAGCATTATAGCTCATCTATTCGATCACTCAGTTACCGCATGGCTATCATGCGAACACAAAAGTGATGGAAGATTAATCGGCACTGGCGATTTCAGAACCTGTTGATGCTGACCATTTTTGGCGAAGAGTGATTAACTGCGCCGTCAATAAGCTCATGCAAAAACCTAACAGGGCGCCTAACACTAAAGGCGGCACAATATTGGCCACATCCCCAGCCATAGCAAAGGTAATACAACAGCCGATAAAGGCACCGGGAATAAAACTGAGTTTTTGATAACTGGCCTGTAGGCACATTGCCGAGGTAGCGATACCCGTAAACAGATAACCCGCCACAGGCGATACGAAAAAACTGCTACCGCTGATAATGAGCCAAGCCCAAAACACACCGGAGAGATTGGTGCACCACGCCATCATCACGCCTTGAAAACCGGCCTTCGGCTGAGCAAAAAACGTGCTACAACCTAAAAAGCCAATCCAAGTAACAAGATGAAAAGTATCTGCGATACCACACCATATTGCGGCTAATAGCCCCGCAGAAATAGCGACCTGCCAACGATTTTCCATGATGACCCCTTTATTGTTTTCACGGAAGTTAACTACTCAAATGCGCTCAAGGTGCAGCTGTATTATGGTGTTATAGCGCCCTTCACTTCCGTGTCGATCAATTTTTAGTAGGGATCTGCAATCGAAAACTGACTCACAGGCCGACTAGTAACCGATTCAAATGAATGTGTACGCGAGTCCGCATACCTTAGGTCACTTGAGTAAACATATTGGTTAAATTACCTCTATTCTGGTAACAAAAACCTGATCTATTGCTAATTTTCGGCATTAATGCCCGTAAATTTGCTAACAAGCAATTTATTTGTGGTAAAAAAACGAAAAAAGCGCTTATTAGGCGCTTTTTTGCTCACTCAGGTGTCGTTTACAACATCACACCTTTAACTGTTTATTAACCGGCAGGTCTCGGATCCTAAGGCCTGTTGCGGCAAATATCGCATTGGTCAGACTAGGCGCCACCGGCGGTACGCCGGGCTCACCCACACCCGCAGGTGGTGCATCCGAGTCGATAATGATGATCTCCATCTCGGGCACTTGGGGTAGACGTAGCAAGGGATAATCATGGAAGTTAGACTGCATCACCTTACCCTGCTGGTAACTGATCTCACCCATTAGCGCCAAGCTTAAACCAAATACTATCGCGCCTTCGGTCTGTGCTTTCACCCTATCGGGGTTAACCACAGTACCAGCATCAATCGCGGCAATGGCATTCAGCACTTTAAGCTGCTTATCCTCACCGACCTCAACTCGTATCGCCACCGCCACCACACTCACAAAACTGCGATGCACGGCAAAGCCCCAACCTTGATGTTTACCCGCTTTAGGCGCCTTAGCCTGAGCTTGTTCAACCGCCTCAATTACCTTGAGATAACGGCCAACATCGACGGGATGACGATTTAAGTCTTCACCATAGTTACCATATTTAAAGCCTTGGTTCTCAAAGGTCTCTCGCCTTGCTTGCCCCAGCAAGCTACGCCACATATCGGGGCAAGATAACTTGGCTTTATGGGCCATTTCATCGACAAAACTGCCCACGCCAAACCCGTGTTGGATGTTACATACCGAGCGCATCCAACCAATACGGCTATGGGCGCTGGCCTTTACAGCCTCATAGCGTAAATTTGCCAGAGCAAAGGGCACATCGACAAAACCTAAGTCCAACTCACCGCCGGATGGATACTCGACGCCCTCGGCAAAGGTGGAGCTGATCGACGGGAAGCCCGTACGCGCTAATAGCGCCGTCGGTTTGTTGTTGGCATCGAACAAGGCCTGATAACACTGGGCACTGATGGCATGGTAATAACCGTTTTGGATCTCATCCTCACGGCTCCAACTCACCTTCACCGGCCGTTTAAATTGCTTAGAGAGTAGCGCCGCCTCCACACTGAAATCTGGTTTGGACTTGCGCCCAAAGCCGCCGCCCAGAAGCGTGACATTCACTTTGACCGCCTCTTCGGCGATACCTAAGGCCGCAGCCACATTTTGCTGGGTACTCTGCGGTGTTTGTGTCGATGCCCAAATTTCACAGCCCTTCTCGGTCACATTGGCGGTGGCCACAGGCGGCTCGATGGAGGAATGGATAAGGTAAGGCACGGTATAAATCGCCTTAAGAGTATCGTCCTTTGGCCAGGCTTTGACCTCATCACCAACTTGACGTACCACCTTGCCAGGGGCTTGTACCTTGTCCACCAGCTCTTGCAGATAGGTTTTAGAATCGTGGCTACTGTTGGCAGACTCAGTCCAGCTCACTTGCAAGGCTTTACGTCCCTGCAGCGCGCTCCAAGTATTTGTCGCCACCACAGCTACGCCGCCTAAGGCTTGAAAAGCGGGCGCGCCCTTGGGCGTTGGCAAACGGTACACATCGACCACACCCGCTACGTTGCGCGCTGCACTATCGTCAAGACTTGCCACATCGCTCCCCAATACGGGTGGGCGCATAATGCTGGCATAAAGCATGTTATCCACTTGGATATCATAACCATAGATAGCCTTTCCCGTGAGCATGGCCTGCATATCGACTATCTGACGCGAAGCCCCTATTTGCTTGAAATCCTTAACCGCCTTTAATCGCAGCGAATCAGCCGCAGGCAGTGGTAACGCCGCCGCATCGAGGGCTAATTCGCCAAAGCTGGCAGAACGGCCAGATTTGGCATGCAGCACTTGATGATCTTTAGCCTGCACTTCACTCACAGGGACTTTCCAGCGGGCTGCTGCGGCTTGCTCAAGCATGGTTCGAGCCATCGCGCCCATCTCACGCATGCGATCATAGTTTTCGCGGATACTGCGACTACCATCGGTATTTTGGCTGGCGTAGCGTTTATCGGCGAGCCCTTGAATAGGCACAATTTTATCCCAATCAGCCTCTAGCTCTTCGGACAAAATTTGCAAAATCCCCGTGCGGATCCCCTGACCCATTTCGGAGCGGTGGCAGGTCAAATAGACCTTGTCGTCCTCACCGATGGCGATAAACAGATTGAGCCGCGCCTGTTGGTCCTGCGCCAATGCCATTGGACTCCAACTGAGGCCACTGGCACCAAGGGCGAGGCCGCCCCCGACGGCGCCGAAGAGTTTTAACACATCGCGGCGACTGATATTTTCAACTGCGGTGAATGTACTCATCTTAGCCCTCCTGTTTGGCATAGCTTTGCAGCGCCGCTTTTATCCGAGGATAGGTACCGCAGCGACACAAATTACCCGACATCGCAGCATCGATTTGTTCCGCCGATGGTTTTGGATGCTGAGTGACTAAAGCCGCTGCTGACATTAATTGCCCCGCCTGACAATAACCACACTGAGGCACATTGTGTTCGGCCCAAGCATTTTTAAGCTTTTGATTACTCAGCCCTTCGATCGTAGTCAGTTGTTTACCCTGCACCTGGGATAAGCTGGTTAAACAGGCGCGCACAGGCTGACCATCTACATGCACGGTACAAGCGCCACAGAGTCCGGCGCCGCAGCCATATTTAGTGCCCGTTAAGCCTAAAATATCCCGTAACGCCCAGAGGATAGGCATATTGGGATCCGCATTTAAGGTAAAGGATCTGCCATTAATGGTCAGGTTTAGGGAAGGCATCGCAAGGCTCTGGTCCTGTGCCGCCTCCGAGGATGGTATTGCCATAACTCACTCCTTAAGTGCCAACCACGACGCAAGATCGGCTTTAGTATCAATATCAATCGCGGCATGGGGCAAAGGAACAGCCACTAACTCACCCACATTTGCCAGTTGTTTTAAGATGGATTTGGCGCCGCGATCGCCAGTCAAATCCGTTAATAAATCGAATATTGAGGCATTAAAAATAGCAGGGGCGCCTAATTCATCCAACGTCCCTTGTTCATCCAACGTCCCTTGTCCATTCAACATCTCAGCTTCGTTCGTATAAAGAGCGGCCACAGATTGTTGACTCGTCTGCCAAGTCTCAATCACCTGCCGATAGTCTTCAAATGTCAGCGCGACTTGATCCGCTAAGGTGAGTAACATGCCATCAAACTGCTGCGCTTTTGCAAAGTCCGCCGCAACTCGCAGAGACGACGCCAAACCTGTTTGCCAATTAGGATTATCAAGCAACGTCAGTTTTAGCGCTCCGAGAGCGTCAAGTTGCGGACGCAATAATGTTTGATGGGCACCAAGCACTACCAACAGTTCTGCAGTGACTTGATTAGATGCTCCCATTACTAATGGAGCCGAGGTGAAGCGAGCCAAACGGTCGATATGGCGTTGTAAGATACTATGCCTTTGCCCCTCACTCGCCGCTGTTGATAAACGTTGTGCCAGCTTCGCCCCCTGAAAGCGCCGACTCTCGCCTGCCGCGAGCACAGCAATGAGCAATCTTTGCCTGATGCGCATTAAGGCATCATTCCATCGAGCGAGGAAAATGCCGCGCCATGAAGCACCCCATGGCATTGGGCCAAGATACTCAAGGCAATGGCGCTCGGTAACTCGCCACCAAGAGCAAGCCCCGCAGGTGCCGAGAAAAAGCCACTAAACGACTCAGTATTGAGTTCGGCCATCGCCAGCACTTTATCCCGCCGATGAGCGGGCCCCAAGAGAGCAACATATTTAAGATCAAAAGGTTGAATAGCTTTGAGCGCCGCCGCATCCAAATTCAGGTGATGGTGCATGACCACGGCGCAATCTAATTGCGCGACAAGCGCTTCGGCATCATTAAGGCTTTGCTTGACGATATGGGCATGGGGAAAGTCGGCACTTCTCGCGTAGGCGGTGCGCGTATCAAACACGCTCACCTGCCAACCTAAACTGTGGGCAATCGCTGCCACGGGTTTAGCATCTATTCCTCCACCAAAAATCCCTAAATGAAATCGTGGTCTGAGTGGGATGATAAGCGCCTCCCCTTCAGGCTGACTGAGTATGCCCGCCTTAGGAAAATCCGCCGTAGGAAAAGGGACACTTTGCGCCGGATAAAACTGTGCAGCGTAACTGCGAGCATCGCTGCCCGCAGGCACTAAGGGCAATTGATAGTAGCCCGACAGCCCCTTGCGAAACGCTTGTACTATGTCCACTAGGCCAAGATCATGATTTTCTTTAAGCAGAGGGATCAACATGATATCGACTTTACCACCACAACCTAGGCGGTAGCTGGCATCGGATTCATCGGTCGCATCATAGGTGATACAAGTAATCTGTTGCGATTGCATGGCTTGCTGCGCATGACGGCGAAGATCGGCCTCTAAACAGCCACCACTTAATATCCCTGCGCCTTGGCCAAACTCGTGGAATAACATCATGGCGCCGGGTTTACGGTAGGACGAGCCTTGGATATGGGTAATCACCGCCAGAACCCATGCATCATCCGCGAGGGGCAACCAATGTTCTAATAAGTCTTCCATTTGGTGATCCATCGACATTGATTCCTCTCTATTTCGCTAACTTAGGGACACATTTAATGCATCCACGATTGAAATCAGCGTAACTGATTAAAAAATTATCTTTATGTAGAACAAGCTAACAAAGGAAAATTGAATTTAAAAGGGCAAAAGCGGGGAAACACAAAATAGCTAAAGGATAAAGCTGACATCCCTGTCAACAAGTGTGAGATAGCCTTGAACTAAGGGTTAAAACTGATACTCTCCAGCCTTAGTTCGTAGTGCTTGGGATTGATTATCTAAGCTAATAGAGGTGAATTCGATTTGCTCAATAATTTGTGACACTTCGCGGGAATTATCACGGATCACCATAAGACTGGTGGCAATATCCTTAGACACCAGGGATTGCTCTTCGGTTGATGCCGCTACTTGGGTATTAATCCCATGAATCGCCGCAGTGCTATGGCGAATATCATCAAAAACCGTCACGATACGTTGCAATTCACCTGAGGCTTTTTTCATTAAGTTAGCCGCTTGGGTGACTGAGCTGCCCACCTGATTGGTGCGATTTTGTAAACTGGCAACAATATCATCAATTTCCTTGGTAGAATCTTGAGTGCGCTGTGCGAGTGAACGCACTTCATCGGCTACCACCGCAAAACCACGCCCTTGCTCACCCGCCCTCGCCGCCTCAATGGCGGCATTGAGTGCCAATAAGTTAGTTTGCTCAGCAATCGCTTTAATCACACTTAATACATTACTGACTTGAGTGCTCTCATTCACCAAATGCTGCATCGAATCTTGGGTGGTCGTAAATTCACTTTCGAGCACCGCCATCGCATTCAATGCCTCTGAAACCGTATCCTGACCAACGCCCACATGGGTCTCATTTTCCGCTGCCCGAATTTCGGCGTTCGAGGTGCTCTCACTAACATGCACTAAGGTGGTCGTCATTTCTTCCATCGCGCTCGCACTGGCATCGAGCTCTTTGGCGACTCGGTTTGAGCTTTGACGGGAAACTTGAATCGAAGCTTTGGTTTGTTTAGCGAGATCTGCCACCTCCTTCGCAATACTGTCCGTCGTCGCTAATGAACTGGCTAGAGATGAAATGAATAAATTAATTTGGCTAACAATTTCCCCAATTTCACCCTGAGTCGAAACTGAGATCCTGCGGGCAAGATTTTTAGACCTTTGAATATCAAGTAATTCGCGACAGGTTTGTACGAGTGGAGTCACAATCCTACTTTTAACAATAATAAAGCCGCCAACGGCAACTAAAATCACCAAAAAGAGTACAAACTGCGAACCATTGAGTGCCATATTTAAAGAATCCAATCGATTACTCACCTCACCTTCAGTGCGTTTATCCAAGGCGGTAAAAAACTGATCGATCGGCTGCATGATCTTGGCTTTTTCACTATGATATTGATCGCTATGTAGTAATTCCCTCGCCATCGCGAGATTCGGCTCACCTTTAATGCTGTAGGTTTGGGTATTAGGATCGATAAAAATTCCTTTCACCGCGTTCATCGCCTTGACCTCAAGGGCGACTAAAGCATCAGAATTTTGCTGTGCCTGCTCTAGATAATGGAATTCCTCATCGGAAAACCCCAAGGCCTTCATTTGGCTTTTGATGGCCACTCTGGCGCCATCTGGCTTAGGTTTATCGCCATAACTGAGCACCAAATCCCAATAAATCTGGTGATATTTTTCCGGCCTAGGTTTTTCACCGTTACGAATGGCCAGAATATCCATATACATTTTTTCGTACTTTTCATCCCCAGTCACCGCATAGGTACGGGCGAGTCTGGTCAAATCATCAGAACTTTGCCGAAGTTCATCAGCAATTTGGTAGGATTGATAGCGAATATTCGCAGCATCATTAAAGAGTTCAATCTTAGATTTGACATTAAAACTCAGCGCCGCCGTAATCACTGCACTAGCGACGATTGTGGAAAAAACAACACTCATCATCGTTTTTGTATTCATAGTTACCCCGATAGACACCTACAACGTTAGCTTTAAGTCTAGTCAGTAAAATGTAGCTAAAACGTAAAAAAACAGAATTTTGATGAAATAATACACAGAGTTACGAGCGATTCTCAGTTGCGTAAATAACCGATACTTGGTTTAGGTCAAAATATAATGCTTAAAAATAGATAGTTGCGGATAAATCTAACTAAAAAGACCTAAGACGTGTGTCAAGCAGAGATGAGGTTTGCAAGTTTAATCAGGCACAGTAAATATGAATTGTACCTGATTAAAACTCGCATTTTGGCTGATATTAAGTCAATCGACGCAGTGTTATGCAACTTAGAGCAGTAACTGATCAGCCACAAAGGGATTATGTTCACGCTCTTCGCCAAAGGTAGACATAGGTCCGTGGCCAGGAATAAATTCCACGTCAGCGCCTAAAGGCCAGAGTTTAGAGGTGATTGAATGGATCAAGCTTTGATGATTTGACTGAGGAAAATCAGTACGGCCAATCGAGCTTCTAAAGAGAATATCTCCGACCCATGCAAGCTTGGATGAGGCCGAATAAAACGCCACATGTCCTGGTGTGTGGCCAGGGCAATGCAGCACAGTCAAACTTTGCTCGCCCACGGTGACGGTATCGCCATCACACAGGTATCGATCGGGTTCAAAGGCATCACAGTGGGGAAAACCAAAGTTTTGACTCTGTTTAGGCAGATTTTCAATCCAAAACTTATCCGCCTCATGTGGACCAACGATGGGTACATTCGTTTGTTGTGCTAATAACTTAGCACCGCCAACATGATCAATATGACCATGAGTGAGTAACACTTTTTCAAGGGTCAGCCCTAATTTAGTGACTTCACCTAAAATACGGTCAACGTTCCCTCCCGGATCGACAACCGCTGCATGCTTAGTTTTTTCACACCAGATCAAGCTGCAATTCTGCTGGAAAGGTGTCACAGGAATAATTTGGTACTTCATAGCTTCAATCTCGTGTTATCCATAGCCGATAGATTACGCTAAGAGGGTTATCATGGCTCAATTTTTTATAATAAAAATTGATCTCAACCAAAGGCTAATCAAATAATCCTAACTTGCGACAACAGGGCTTTTGTATACAATCTGCCATAAATAACAAGCCTAGCCCTTAAGGTCAATTGATGAAACCCGATATGATGCTCGCTGGTGTTTTCGCCAAGAAACACACATTTACTTTGCCACTCAACTACCAACAACCCATTGGTGAGCAGATTACTGTGTTTGCGAGAGAACTTTGCGCCATTGAAAATAAAGATAAAAAATTACCCTATATCGTCTTTTTCCAAGGAGGTCCTGGCTTTGCCGCTATGCGGCCCGCCAGCAATAGCGGCTGGATCCGTCGAGCACTCAAAGAATTTAGAGTCTTATTGCTCGATCAACGGGGCACAGGCCTTTCTAGCCCCATCAATTATCAGAGCCTCAGTCACTTACCCCCTGAGCAACAGGCCGAATATTTAAGCCATTTTAGAGCAGACAATATCGTCCGTGACGCCGAATCCATTCGCACCCAGCTCTGCCCCGCCGATAAATGGGCTATCCTCGGTCAAAGCTTTGGTGGTTTCTGCGTGCTGCACTACTTAAGTGCTGCGCCTCAGGGCGTAAGTGAAGCCTATATCACAGGTGGTATTCCTTCCCTCACGCGCAGCAGTGATGAGGTTTATCAAGCCACCTATCAGCGCGTACTCGCCAAGAATAAGGACTTCTTCCAGCGCTTCCACGATGCGCAGCATCTGGTGACTCGCCTCGCCAAACATTTACTCGAACATCCAGTGCAGTTAGCCACGGGTGAACGCCTCACGGTTGAAATGCTGCAACTGCTTGGCATTAATTTAGGCATGGAGCAAGGCCCTGAGTCAGTCTACTATTTACTTGAACAGGCCCTAGTGCACTCGCCCCAAGGTGATTATGTCAACCCGCTGTTTTTAAATCATTTCTGCCAATTACTCGACTATAACACCAACCCAATTTTTGCCCTGTTACACGAGGCCATCTACTGCCAACACAGTGCGTCACAGTGGTCTGCCCATAGGGTACGGGAGCAGTATCCGGCCTTTAACTATCAAGTGGGTAAGCCTTTCCTGTTTACTGGCGAGATGATTTACCCTTGGATGTTTGAACAATTTAGCCATTTAGCGCCACTTAAAGCCGCAGCCAATATTCTTGCCCATAAAACGGACTGGCCAGCGCTATACAATCTTGAGCAGCTCAGCCAAAACCGCGTCCCAGTTGCGGCCGCGATTTATAGCGAAGATATGTATGTAGAGATGGATTTCAGCCTAGAAACCGCCAAACAGGTAGCGCACCTAAAGTATTGGTTAACCTCAGAATATGAACACAATGGTATTCGAATGGATGGCGAGCGGATCTTAGATAAGCTCATCAGTCTCAACCGCGGTGAACTCTTAAGATAAATGTTAAATTTAAGGGTTAATTAAGTAAAAGCTGTCATTGTGTGCAGGCTCCTCATCCAAATGAGTGATTTTGGCTACAACGTTCAACGACCTATTTTCCGTGAGAGTAATCCGAGTTGGATTACTCTTTTTTTTGCTGAAAAATGCACTCAACAAAGTTGAGTGCATGACAATAATCGTCAAAATACAGGGGAGCGGGTGTTTAACGAGGATGAAATTAACGTTTCATTTGAGGATAAGTAAACTCATGGCATTGATTGCAATAGACTTTACTTTCTTTGTGTTCCTGATGGCAGTAAGTACAAGGCAGATCAGTACCATAGTGCAGACTGTTATGGGGATTCGGCTCAACCGAATGACCCGCATCCGCAGGGCGCGCAGTCAACTTAGCCACGTCCTCGGGTGAACCATGACAACGACTGCAAGTCGCAACATCGGGAACGGTTTTGCGTTTTGCATCACCGTGGCATGCCGCACAATCGACTTTACCATCGGCTCCAGTCATTACCTCTTTATGGTAATCCTTGATATTCATTGCATTAGCAGCCATAGGTGCTGCCAGCATGGCACCGAGTAATAGAATAAATACGGGTTTTAACATCAGAGTCTTCCTAGGCGGGGCATGGTGCCCCGCATCGCAGATTAATAGTGTGTAATAAAGTCAGTCGACGCTTGGATGTCCGGCGTGAATGGGCGATCTTTCGCAACAAAAGGCACTTTCTCGCGGTAAGCCTTGTACATGGCTTGCGTCGCTTTACCAAGTTGCAGCTCAGGGTTCGCTTGTTTGCGTAAATCAATCGCTTGAGTTGAATGTAGCAGCTCTAAACCATAGATAACTCGCGTGTTATCCACGATTTGGATCAGGTTATCCGACGCTAACTTAAGGTTAGTGAAGGTATCTTCAATACCACCAGCGATAGAAATCCCATCGAAGGAGACTGGCGTCGCTAACTGCTTGTTACGCACTTGCATATCCACAAAGGCTTTTTGAATCGCACCAAAGGCATGGCCTTGGTTTTCAGGCGCACTTAGGAAGCGCGTCAGCTTAGTAAAGTGTTCATCGGACAAATGAATCGTACGCATCACACTGTTATGGGACACATGGGTCAAGGCCACACTCAGGTTTTGCACCGCGAGAGCCACAGGCAGCGGCTCAAAGTTAGTGGTTGGGAATACACCACCCTGCCCTTCAACCAAATACTTAGCCACTTGTGGGAACTGTGCATACTGGTTTGAGGCACCCACAATTACTGCGGGGTTATCATCTGAATGATTGATTTGGATATTGAGTACTTCATCCAATGAAGCTAAGGCCTGTTCGGCGCCAGCAAAAGTATAAGCTGTCGTTCTAAAGCTCAGCGGATCTTGTAAAGGACGCTCATCATTCAGCTTCCATAAATAGCTGCCATCGAGTTGTTTTAAAATGTCACTAGCGGCGGTTTTAATATAAGGGAATGGGCGAATATCATTGGTTTGTGGCAAGAATGGCGCCACGTTGCCGTTTAATCCCTCAAGGCTTAAGCCAAAGACGGTGGGCGACACGGCCAATAGTTGCTTCGCCTCGCGGTAACCTTGCATTGCATACGCCACAGCAAAGGCGTTGTTAGATAAAATCGACAGCGCATCTTTACCCATTGGGACTAATGGCGTAATGCCCGCATCAGCCATCGCCTCTTTACTGCTAACACGCTGACCTTTATAGAATACTTCCCATTCGCCAACCATGGCTAAACCGACATGGGATGAGAGTAGAATGTCCGCCTCACCTACCGTGCCCTTGGCTGGGATCACAGGTGTCAACCCCTTGTTAAGATAGGCTTCATAAAGCTCTGCCACCACAGGCTGCACACCGGTTTGTCCGGCTAGCATAGTATTTAACCGCACAGCTAATGCCAAACGTGTTAAGCGGATGGGCGCAGCGTCACCCACGCCTGCACTATGAGCACGAAAAGTACTAAAGTTAAAACTTCTTGAGGCATCGAGTACTGCATCACTCAATTTGCCATTAGCATCGAACAGTTTGTGGTCTTTATTAAGTCCAACACCTACGGTTAGACCATAAACGGGTTTACCTAGACGTGCGGCTTCCATCAATAGCTCGTGTGCTTTCACTAATTGGGTTTTCGCTTGTGGAGCAATTTTTACTTTAGCGCCATCGGCAATTGCCCAAGCTTGGTCTTGGGTTAAATGTTTACCATCAAGCACGACTTGCTCCATCGCTAACGCACTGCCTGAGAGTAAGCTCAAGGTGAGTGAAGCCATCAACACTGATTTATTCATAATCATCTCCAACATTTTGTTATATTTAGTAAAATCTAGGCTTGCTTAAGTGTCACAGCACTCGCTGCGGCGCAGTTACGGCCAGCGTTACGCCCCGTCACCACCCCTTCAGCAACGGCACAGGCACCTAATCGACTTGCACCGTGGATACCACCGGTTGCTTCGCCAGCGGCATATAATCCGGGGATGGCTTTATTGCTGACCAAATGCAGCACTTCGGATTGGGTATTTACCTTCACGCCGCCCATGCAGTAATGCACCTTCGGCCACATGCGCACCGCATACCAAGGTCCTTTGTCTAGCACGATGGCCTCTTGCATTGGGCGATCGAATTCTTTATCTACACCAGTCTTAACCGCCTCATTCCAGCGCTCGACTTGCGCCTTTAACGCCTTAGCAGGCATGCCGTAAATAGCAGCCAGTTCGTCTAAGGTCTCGGCTTTGCTGATGACGTTATATTTCAGTCCCCAATCTAGGGTTTGCGCTTTGCTGGCACCGGCGGCATTGGTAAAACCGATGGGGTAGACAGGCTGTCCCTTTTCATCTCGTCTGGTCATAATGGCGTCGGCCCGCGCCTTACGGTCGGCTAATTCATTGAAGAAACGCTCGCCGGTGCGTACATCGACAACAATGCCGTGGGGATAAGTGGCAATAGTGTTGAATTGTGAAGCCGTGCCAAACCCCTTCTCGTCAGGAGATGCCCAGGGACCGAGTTGAATTTGGTCTAAATGAATGGGATTGGCCCCAATCAGCATCATTTGCTTGAGTGCCTCAGAGGTGGCACCTGCATGGTTGGTTGAATCTAAATCACTATTTAACTCAGGTAATTGCATCATGCGGTATTCAATATCACGGCCAAAACCACCGGTCGCCATAATCACGCCGCGGCGCGCGCCGATACGGCGTATTTTACCCGTGCGCTCATTGGGAAAATAAAAACCTTCACGAACTTCGACACCGATCACCCGTCCAGCCTCATCTTTTACAAAGCCTTCGAGCTTGGTCTGATTTTTCATGATGACGCCCTTGTCACGCGCAGCTTTGATCAAGGGACGAATAATGCCTGCACCTGAGCTTTCGACGGTTTGCAGTACCCGTTGTACTGAGTGACCGCCAAAATGTTGTACAAAGGGCTTCCAGTGAACACCGTAATCAATTAGCCATTGGCAAGATTCTGCTGTGCCGTTGCACACCAGTTTAAGCATTTCAACATCGTTCATGCCGCGGCCTGCCCGTAACATGTCTTCGACCATGGCATCGACTGAATCTTCAATCCCAGCCTGCTTCTGTAGGACAGAACCTGCTACCGCCATCGCACCGCCGTTGATGGTCGAGTTGCCACCAAAGACTGGCATTTTATCGATAATCATCACGCTCACACCGGCCTCTCTGGCTTGCAGCGCTGCTGACATACCAGCAAAACCGCTGCCAACAACCAGCACATCCACTATTTCATCAAAGCTGACAGGGGCCGAATCACAACTTGCTGTGGCAGGCAACGCCATACTTGCCCCCAGCCCTGCGGCCATGACCATGCCTCCCTTTAGTAACTGGCGACGCCCCGCATTAATATCTTGGGTTTTACTCATGCTGATTTCCTTCAATAATCACTGGAACTTGTCAGCATGAAAGTGCAGGTGCTGTGCCAAGCACCTAAAAGGAGGTATTTAAGTGGTGAATTTTGATTGCAGGCACAAAATCACGAAATATAAAGATCTACAATCACGATACTTAGTGATCAACTTGAAATATCAATGGAAAAACACTTTTATTACGAATCAACCCTAAGGCTCTGTAGTAGTCTGCAACTGGAGAAATCCCTACAGAGCTACTTTGAGTTTATTCGGGATGAACTGCCCATTGATGGGCTATTTGTGAACATTTTCCGCAAACAATTTAATGATATACAGTTTATTGCCCATGTAGATGACACCCAATGTTGTACGCTCGATAAGCGTGTCCAAATTCCTGAAAAAATGGCGCAATACTTAGAAGATCCCGAGCGACCAAGGGTTAGAATTGTTAATGATATTGAGCATGATCCTGTTACTGCATTAGTCGCACCTCAGGTGATTAAAGATATTCGGTCACTGATTATCCTGCGAATGTCGATAGAAAATACTCATCTTGGAATTGTTGGCTTTTACGCCAAAACGACAGGGGTATTTAGACCACGCCATGCCGACTTAATCGCGCCGCATATGCAGAACTTAGCGCTGATCACGGCGCTAAATTTAAGGGATCGAAACTTACTCAAAGAAAATGAAGCGCTCTCAAAACAAAACGTCAGTCTGCGCCGCACTTTAGATATTCAAAATGGCGTGGTTGGTGCCAATTCGGGCCTAAAACAGGTGATGCAGCAGGTGCAATCCATCGCCAAAATCAACACCACAGTGTTAATGCTGGGAGAAACCGGCTGCGGTAAGGAAGTCATCGCCAACGCCATTCACGAGCTGTCTGAACGTTCGGGTAAACCTTTTATCAAGGTTAACTGTGGCGCTATCCCTGATACCTTGATTGACTCCGAGCTTTTTGGTTATGAAAAAGGCGCATTTACAGGCGCCGATTCGCGCAAAATTGGTTACTTCGAACAAGCCAACGGCGGCACAATTTTCTTGGATGAGATTGGCGAGCTACCGCTTTCAGCCCAAGTTAGACTACTCAGGGTTCTACAAAATAGTTGTATCACCCGTGTTGGCGGCCACGATGCAGTGCAACTTGATATTCGTATTATCGCGGCGACCCACAGAAACCTTCAAGCTATGGTGCACAGAGAAGTGTTCCGTGAGGATCTCTGGTATCGACTAGCGATTTTCCCCATTGAGATCCCGTCACTCAGACAAAGACGCACAGATATTCCTCTGTTAGTGCAACATTTTGTCGAGCAGCTCAGTGCCAAGTTTAATTTGCCGCAGTTACCAAGGATTGCACCAGAACAGTTGAATATCCTCAATCAATATGGCTGGCCAGGCAATGTGCGCGAACTTATCAATGTGCTTGAGCGCGCCATGATCCAGCATCCTGCAGGCCCGCTTGACTTTCGTTTTCTGGTTCCACAACACTGTGAAGAAGTGAAAACCCCATCAAATCAAACCGTGATTATCGATCCAAGCCATGCTAGCGATAAGTTAGTACCGCTGGATGTGATGACCAAAAAGTACATCAACCATGCCTTAAGGATCACGGGGGGTAAACTCTATGGCCCGGGCGGTGCCGCTGAATTACTGGATATCAATGCTAATACCCTGCGCAGTAAAATGAAGAAGTTAGGGATTGTTTAACTCTTTGAGTAGAAATGGATAGCTATAATAAAGGCCACAATCTGTGGCCTTTGATTTATGCTGCCGAATTAGTCGCTCAAGTCATTGAACTTAGAAGAAATAACGAATACCCACGGCGTAGTTGTTATCTTGTAGGTCTTCGTAGGCTTTATCGTCCATATCGCTGAAATCGATTTTGGCCTCGGCATACATGATAGTGTCGCGGCTATAGCGATAATGGAGGCCTAGCACGGCAAACTGACGGGTCCATTTACCTTGAATTGCCGTGTTTTCATCGGTATCCAAATCCTGGTAAGTCAGCAGTAGGCTAGGTACGAATCCGTTGTCATAGTGGTAGGCGACGATAAATTCAGCACCAGTTGAGTCGTACAGTTCGCCCCCCACTAACTCGTTTTGCTCACTCTTATGGGCGTTAAAACCAACATACAATCCCTTAGCATCACGACCCGGTGCATATTGATAGAAACTGCCGTATTGTGCGCCGATACCGATGATTTGGTTGGTGTTGTCTACGTCTTTACCCGCAAGATTGCCAGTGAAGTCGCCACGGTTAAAACCTGCTAACACCTTAAATTTATCAGTGAAATAGTAAGTCGCACTCGCACCATAGCTTGGGTCGAAGCTCAGCTCAGAACCATCGTTTAAGGCGTGACCCTGGTTGTCATAAATTGCTACATCGCTATTTTGCTTAGAAGCGTATTGCACCGCGATATGTAAATTGCCAAAAGTATTACGGTATTGCAGCGCCGCATCGGCACGTCCAGCCCCCGTTAACCCACCATCACCGAAGGTATAAGCACCGACCGACCAGCCAGTAAACGCATTGAGCACATCCGTGGTATAGGCCACATCGTAGTAAGCTCCCCACTGCTTACCAAAGCTGAGGGTGCCCCATTTGTCGTGCGACATGCCAACATAACCTAAGCGGTTAAATAGGAAATCTGAGGTTTTTGAAGCGGATAATTGGCCGCCACCTTGGCCTTGGGTATAAATTAGACCATCGTCGCTGGTGACCATATTAATACCCCATTCAGTATGGGCAAAGGAGCGCCAGCCGTTTTTCTCTTGGCGGTCAAAACGAAATCCCACCCGGGAAAAGTTATCGATAACTGAGGTTTCATGGCCATCATTTAACGCCGCAAAGCCTAACCACCCCATCATATTGACGCTATTGGTTTGATCGTTATACAACTCGACCGCATGAGTTGTACCTGTGAATAACATCGCGGGGATCATCACTGCAAGCAATTTCTTTTTCATATCATCTATACCTATTCATTCAGCTAAATCATAAATAATCTTATGATTTGATTGGCTTATTATATTCTCCGGCCAAGGCAAAGCAGTTAGCATGCCACGGAGCAGAAAAGTTGAGTTTCTAGGTATTTTTTAGAAGTGGATCGGCCAATCACGAAATAACGTGATTGGCGGTAATTAAATATCGCGGAATAAATTAAATATCGTTACCAAATCGCGAACATTAGCGACAGTTTGATTACATTTGTGTCATCAGGCTTGGGCGGTCGCTTTGCTCGTTCGCCGTCTAGGGACGGTCGGTTTAGCTGTTGTGGATGTGGAAGATGCTTCGGCTGAATTTCTAGCATTTCCTTTTTTAGCGCCCGTTCCGGCTTTTTTCCCGCCAGCAGCGCCTCTGGTTCCAGCTTTTCGATAGACGGACTTTTTAGCTGCTCGCTTAAAACCCTGTCCTTTTAAGCCATTGAGGGCTGAGGGTAATTGGGCGCCCGCATTTTCGATTAAGTGATTTAGCGTCCCCAGCAGTGGCTGCATAAATCCTTGATAAGAGATTTCCTTATGGCAGATGCCATTTAGGCTTGCCTCCCACAGCGCCGTCATATCGGGTGTTGTGGCGCTAAGGGGTAAACTATTAATTAAGCCCTTGCCCACCTCAGTGGCCACAATCGACTTGCCCTGACGCTGAATAAATCCCCGTTTAAATAGCAGTTCAATAATGCCTGCGCGGGTCGCTTCCGTCCCTAAGCCATCGGTTTCCTTTAAAATTTTGCGGATCTCAGGGTCAGTCACATAACGATTAATCCCCGTCATGGCGCTCAGCAAGGTCGCATCGGTAAAGGCTTTGGGGGGCTGAGTTTGCTTCTCGACCAATTCACCTTGGTTGCAGTGAAGGATTTGTCCTAGGGCCAAAGGCGGTAAAATGCCACAAAACACCTCATCTTCTGCATCCTTATCGGTACTTTTATCATCAGTGTTTTTAAGCGATTCTCGCCCCGTAGACTCTTTATGTTCATCAGCTTCCCGTGCAAACAGTTGTTTCCAACCTAGGGATTTATCCTGTCTAGCCTTCGTTTTAAAGAGACCACCTTCAATGGTCACTTCGACCGCAGTTTCACTGTAGCAATAGGCGGGGTAAAACTGCGCCAAATACTGGCGGGCAATATGTAGATAAAGCTGCCTTTCCCGCTGGCTTAAACTGCCTAAATTGGGCTGTTTTTCCGTTGGAATAATGGCGTGGTGGGCATCGACTTTTTTATCATCCCACGCCTTAGATTTAAGCCGAGGATTCGGCGCCTCAGCGTGTGCGACTAACTCGGGCGCCCCCCCCATAATGGCCGCTAATACACTGCTTGCTAGACCATGTTGCTCTGTAGGTAAATAGCGGCTGTCAGAGCGCGGGTAGGTAATCAGCTTATGGCGCTCATATAAACTCTGGCAGGTATCGAGCACGTCCTTAGCGCTCATCCCAAACCGCTTGGCTGCATCAATTTGCAGTGCCGATAAGCTGTAGGGTAATGGCGGATTCTGCTGTTTATCCTTAGTGCTTAACTGGGTCACTTTGGCGGGTTTATCGGTGATCCGACGCACCACATTTTGTGCTAAGCCCTTAGCAAGCACTCGCCCTTCTTCGTCCATATAAGGTAAACAGGTTTCACTGGGTTGCCACTTCGCAGTGAAAGATTGTTGTTTATCCGTTACTAAATGCGCTAAGACTTCATAAAAGGGTTTAGATTGAAATCGCGCGATTTCCTCATCGCGGCGCACGATAAGCCCAAGGAGCGGGGTTTGCACTCGACCGACGGATAGCACGCCCTGATAGCCGACCTTTTTCCCTTGGATGGTGTAGGCCCGTGTCATATTCATGCCATAGAGCCAATCGGCACGGCTCCGGGCAAGTGCAGAAGTAGATAAAGGAATAAACTCACGGTTACTACGAAGTTGCGACAAGGCACGTTTCACCGCCTGCGGGTTTAAGTCGCTGATAAGGAGTCGCTGCGTTTGCTGTAATTTATCGCCCGTCACGCCCAAATAGGCGATTACTTCATCAACCAATAATTGCCCTTCTCTGTCTGGATCACCCGCATTCACTAAGGTATCGGCCTGTTTTACCAGCTTTTTAAGTACAGTGAGTTGGCTACGGGTCGCGGCCTTAGGTTTAAGCTGCCACTTCTCGGGCACTATGGGTAAATGTTCAAATTTCCACGATTTGAACTCGGGGTTATAGGCATCGGGCTCGGCCTGTTCAAGCAAATGCCCAACACACCAAGACACGCAGTTTCCTTGGGCGTCTTCAATAAATCCGTCACCTTTTTTGTGGGGTTTTGGTAGCACATCGGCGATGGCACGCCCAAGGCTTGGTTTTTCAGCAATATAGAGGATCATATCTACATTAAATACTGGATATAATTACAGTGTAATTTAGCCCAAAGCAGACAATAGTGCAAACAGCCTTCTTTAGCTCAAGAGCCAATTTAGCTCGTTAAGCTAACTGAACACTAAAGCTGTGTAAATTTAGTTGAGAATCATTCTCATCTAAATTTATTATTCCTTCCATCACTTAAAGAGGAATCAGGAAAAAGAGATGAATACACTGACCTTGCCCTATCATGCTAAACCCGCATTCAAACCAGCATTAGTATTAAGATTCAATCAATTAATGCTATTTCATAGCCTCTTATTACTGGCATTAAGTCTGCTTTGTGGGATGGGTCTTGAAACATTAAATCTTGAGGTTCCGTTCCTCTCTTGGGCTTTTATCCTGTTTCTACCTGTAGCTGTAAGTCTATCTTTGCTATTAAAACATCGCGTTAGCCGCCGTAGCCTGGCATGGCTCTTTGGACTGTGGATGCTGTTATGGTTGGTAATTTAAGCCAAGTTTTCTTTGCCTTGCACAAATACCGTCCCCGCTATCCACTGTGGCTGAGTTAATAGTCTCAATCAATTCGCCTTATCTCCCCCGCTTTTCTCAATGATTCAAGTTGCTAGATTACAAATCTCAATGCAGCAGAGATAACACGCTGCAAAATAAAGCTCCTCAGTAACCCCATCAAATAAAGAACGTTAAATTATCAAATATTTAACAACTTTAGCTATGAAGTGACTAAAAAAATCGTTATGTTGAAGCTCTTGGACGCACACACGCGTTTTAACCTTAGGCCTAATTGGCTGTTTAGTACCTAAAATCACCGAAAAAATCTTAAAAACTCTGCAAAAAAACAACAGAATATTGGAGTTGAATTATATGAATGAGATTGTTAATGCGGTCAACAATATCGTCTGGAGTCCCGCGCTCGTTTATCTTTGCCTCGGTGTAGGACTCTTTTTCTCCCTGCGCTCACGCTTTTTACAGTTACGTCATTTACCCGAAATGATCCGTCTAATGTTTGATGGCAAAAGCACCGATGCTGGCGTGTCTTCCTTCCAAGCTTTAGCCATGACCTTAGCGGGTCGAGTAGGTACCGGTAATATCGCTGGTGTTGCCACGGCGATTACTTTTGGTGGCCCAGGTGCTCTTTTTTGGATGTGGATGGTAGCGTTTCTGGGCGCAAGCTCAGCATTCGTTGAATCCACCTTAGGCCAAGTCTACAAAGAAAAAATCAACGGTGAGTACCGCGGCGGCCCCGCCTTTTATATTGAAAAAGGCTTAGGCATGAAGTGGTACGCTTGGACATTTGCCATTGCGACCATTTTTGCCTGCGGGATTTTACTGCCAGGGGTACAAGCCAACTCCATTGGTTCAAGCTTAAAAACCGCCTTCAATATTGACCCTAATGTCACAGCAGCCATTCTTGCGATGCTATTAGGTTTTATTATTTTTGGAGGGGTGAAACGGATTGCGCAGTTCGCCAGTACTGTAGTGCCTTTTATGGCGCTCGGCTATATCATTGTCGCCTGCGTGATTATCGCCCTTAACATTGGCCAGCTGCCCGACATTATTCTGCTGATCCTAAAAAGTGCCTTCGGACTCGATGCAGGCTTTGGTGCGATTTTAGGTCTTGCGATTATGTGGGGGGTAAAACGCGGTATTTACTCCAACGAAGCGGGTCAAGGTACTGGGCCGCACGCTTCTTCTGCCGCCGCAGTGAGTCATCCAGCCAAACAGGGGTTAGTGCAAGCCTTCTCAGTGTATGTTGATACCCTGTTCGTCTGCTCAGCCACTGGCTTTATGCTGCTGATCACAGGCCTGTATAACGTGCAGGGCCCTGATGGCGCAGCACTTTATACTGGGATTGCGGGGATTGCGGCGGGCCCTGGTTATGTACAAACCGCAATGGAAAGCATGATGCCAGGCTTTGGTAATATGTTCGTCGCCGTTGCGCTATTCTTCTTCGCCTTCACCACCATTGTGGCCTACTACTATATTGCCGAAACAAACATCGCTTATATCAATCGCAAAGTGAATCGTCCTTGGCTTACAGTGGTACTGAAAGTCGTGCTCATGGCCTCCACAGTCTATGGCACAGTGAAAACCGCAGACTTGGCTTGGGGGATGGGTGATATTGGTGTGGGAATTATGGCGTGGTTAAACATTATTGCCATTATTCTCCTGCAAAAAATTGCCTTCACTTGTCTTAAAGATTATGAATCTCAGCAAAAACAAGGTATTGAGCCACAGTTTGATCCTGAAAAACTCGGTATTCACCATGCGGACTATTGGGTTGAACGTAAAAATGCGCAGGATGAGCTAACACAGAGCCAATCCAACGAGAATCCAAAAATCTCCTAAAGATTAAAATTCCAAACAAAAAGCCAGTGACTTATCACTGGCTTTTTATTGTGCATTTTAAAGTGTGCCGACGCTTAACGCCAAGCACACTCTTTCATCTTATTAAGCGTTTCGTCTTATGGATGGCAGACGTTGTGTAACTCAAGGTTAGTGCCAATATCCTTATTGCGGTCAGCTTTGGCATCATCGTTACGAAGCTGCGTTAAATGATCGAGATAGGACTGATCAACGTCGTTGGTGATGTAGTGACCATCAAATACTGACGTTTCGAAACGTTTGATCTCTGGGTTTTCCATTCTCACCGCTTCGACCAGATCCGGCAGATTTTGGAAGATAATGCCATCGGCGCCGATAAGCTTAGCAATTTCATCGGCATCACGACCGTGTGCGATAAGCTCATTCGAGGTTGGCATGTCGATACCGTACACGTTTGGGAAACGAATTTCCGGTGCAGCCGAAGCAAAGTACACTTTCTTCGCCCCTGCTTCACGGGCCATCTCAATGATTTGCTCTGAAGTAGTACCACGCACAATGGAGTCATCGACTAACAGGACATTCTTACCTTTAAACTCAGTGTTGATGGCATTGAGTTTACGGCGTACCGATTTTTTACGCTCTTGTTGGCCAGGCATAATAAAGGTACGGCCGATATAACGGTTTTTCACAAAACCTTGGCGGTAAGGTAAGTCCATGCAACGGGCGATTTCTAATGCAATATCGCATGAGGTTTCCGGAATTGGGATCACCACGTCGATATCATGGTCGTACCATTCTTTTTTGATCTTTTCACCGAGCTTGGCACCCATGTTCACGCGGCTGGCGTAAACCGAGACATTATCGATAGTCGAATCTGGACGCGCAAAATACACAAATTCGAAGATACAGGGCGAGTAGCTTGGCTCTTTTGCACATTGGCGAGTGTAAAGATTACCGTCGAGGGAAATATAAATCGCTTCACCCGGCGCGACATCACGCATCACTTCAAAGCCGACAGCATCGAGTGCCACACTCTCGGAGGCAACCATATATTCAGTGCCAGTTGGGGTTTCGTGCTTACCCAGCACTAAGGGGCGAATGCCGAAAGGATCACGAAACGCCACTAAACCTTGGCCAACAATCAACGCCACAACGGCATAAGCACCACGGGCTTGCTCATGCACTTTAGCGATAGTGTCAAACACTTCATCAGCCGTCAGTGCTAAGCTCGTGGTTTTTTGTAGCTCATCGGCGAGCAGGTTTAACAACACTTCGGAGTCGGATGTGGTATTCACATGGCGACGCTTTTTAATCAGGCCTTCGGCCAATTCAAGCGTGTTGGTTAAGTTACCGTTATGGGCTAATGAAATCCCAAATGGCGAGTTAACATAGAAAGGTTGCGCCTCTGACGCGCTGGAACTGCCAGCAGTAGGATAACGCACATGACCAATGCCCGCATTGCCCTGTAAGCGCTGCATGTGTTTGACTTCAAATACGTCTTTGACCAGACCATTGGCTTTACGTAGTCTGAAAGCACCACGATCAACGGTGACAATACCTGCCGCATCCTGACCTCTGTGTTGAAGCACAGTCAGTGCATCATAAATGGTCTGATTAACCGATGATTGGCCAACTATTCCGACGATACCACACATGGGTAAGCTTCCTCATTGTAAGATGTTCTATGCCCTTTCATGTGAAATATAAGTAAAACACGAAGTAACTCCCCAGCCATTTGACCAGCGACCTTCGCCTCGATTTGAGTCTGTACCAATAGCGCGACAGAGTTCAAAGCAGACTTATTTTTCATCACTTAGGATAAATTTATTGTCTTTTTTATAGTTTGGGTACAAAGCTGGAGGTGTTTTCCAAATAGTTAAAGAACCACTGGATGACAACGCCAAATTCGGGCACTAATACAGAATCCTTCCACCATTGGGCGTTAGGTGAGCCTGTAAAAGCATCCATAAAAAACAGCAGCGCACTGACAATCAACGCGCCCCTAATAGCACCGAAACACAGACCTAAAAGTCTGTCAGTGCCAGATAATCCGGTTTTAACCACTAATTGCCCAATGATGTAATTGATAAGGGCACCGAGTATTAATGTGGTGATAAAAAGAATGGCTATAGAAACGCCATTGCGCAGCATCTCATCGTTCATTTGTGTCAGATGGATGGCGAGGTCTTGGTAAAATTGACTGGCAACAAAGAAAGCAGCAAACCATACCACTAACGACATGGCTTCTTTGGCAAATCCACGGATCAGACTAATAAGAGTCGATAACCCGATAACGAAGATGATAGCGTAATCAATCCAAACCATTGAGATGGCTTTCCAGCATAGGCTTTAAGACGGCGCGATTCTACCAGAGACTGAAACGATTCTCACCCCTAGAGAGGTAAATAAATTATTTCAGCCTCGGCAGTTCTGCATTAAGATTCCAATGGATTAAAAGGCACAATCCGACCTTTTAAACGTGTCAGACTTTCAACTTCTTCTTGTATTTTCTTCAACTTAACTTCTGACACATCTGGCCCCACAAACACTTTAGTCAACACGCCATCCTTTGGTGTGTCTGGAATTGTGTACGCCTTGTAACCGCTTTTACGCAACTGCGCCACTAGCGCTTTCACATTGGCGGCATTACTAAATGCGCCCAGTTGCAGGGTAAGTCCGGGCTTTAATGAATCACGACTCACCACTTTTATGCCATCGTCTTTGGCAGGTTTTGCAGATTCAGTTTTCGCCGTTTCGGCCTTAGGCTTTTCAGCTTTTGCAACCGTGGTTGGTTTAACCTCTGGCTTTTTAGGTTCGGTTTTAGCTATCGCAGGCTTAGGTGCATCTTTTTTAGGTTCAGACTTTGCCGTTTCAGTTTTTGCCGTTTCCTTCAACTCAGCCTTGGCATCAGTTTGTACGGCCTGTGGCTTAAGTTGCTCCTTAGCCGCAGCTTGCACGGGTTCAGATGCAGATTCAGGTTTAGACTCTGGCTTAGCATCCGCGCCCACTGCCTGCGCTAATGTCGCCTCATCATTGGGAGAAGGCTCTTCTGGCATAACATCTTTGACATCCACTTCTTGCGCAGATAGCACTTCAAACGTGTCATCGGCATTTTTATGCGCTATCGCGGTAGGACGTAAGGGAATTTCGGCAAATTGCTCCTCTTGCCGCTCCTTCTTACCGTCTAAAATATCCGGCAAAAAAATCACCCCGAGGGCGACCAGCACCACAGTGCCGACTAATCGATTATGAAACTGGCTAGACAAAACGGTTATCCTGCTTAAAGAGAGACTTAAAACCTGCCACAGTGTAAAAGGAGCCAAACACAATTACCACATCATCGGGTTGAATTTGCGCTTTTAATGCCGTCCAAGCCGTGGCGATATCCTCGAATTCGAGGGCCTTAGTGTCTTGCGCTAAGGTTTGACGTAGCAAGCTGGCATTAGCGCCACGCTCGCCCTGTAAACTCACTAAGTACCAAGTGTCAATTAAGGGCGAAACCACAGGTAATACGCCGCCAATATCCTTATCCTTTAGCATACCGCACAGGGCAAACACTCGCTTACCCGCGACGATGGGCGTGAGTTGCTTGACTAAAAACCTTGCCGCATGGGGATTATGAGCCACATCGAGTAAAATCAGTGGCTGTTCGCTGACTTGCTCCAAACGTCCAGTTAAACGGGCGCTGCTGATGCCTTTGGCAATAATATCGGCAGCAATATGTGGCCAACCCTGTTCGACAATGGCAATCACTGTCGCAGCATTGGGTAATGGCAATGTGGGGAGACTAAGCTGTGTTAATTTAAGTACTTGCCCTTGATAGTCCCAAGTGTTGCCATTTTGCTGATAGGTAAATTCTGTCCCGACTCGATACAACTTGGCGCCTAGGTGTTGGGCGACATCATTGACGGTATGGGGCAAGTTTGGCTCGCCGACAATGGCAGGTTTTCCTTGGCGAAAAATCCCCGCCTTTTCGCGGCCAACCAGCTCACGGGTATTACCCAAATACGCCTCATGGTCTAAATCAACCGAGGTCACAACGCTGATATCAGCATCAATCATGTTAGTGGCATCTAAACGGCCGCCAAGACCGACTTCTAAGATCACCACATCCAGCTTGGCCGCTTTAAATAGGATTAAGCCCGCCAAGGTGGCATATTCGAAAAAGGTCAGCGAAATCTCGCCACGTGCCGCTTCAATCTGTTCAAAAGCAGCGACAAAGGCATCATCGCTAGCGTCCTGACCGTTGATGCGCACCCTTTCATTGTATTTGAGCATATGGGGCGAGCTGTAGACGCCCACCGTCAACCCTGATAAACACAGGATGTTCTCTAGCATGGCGCAGGTCGTGCCTTTACCATTGGTGCCAGCAACAGTGACAATTTGACTTGGCCCTAAATCCAATACATTAAGGCGCTCGGCAACCTTAGAAACCCGAGTTAATCCCATGTCGATTTCGGTTGGGTGAATCGATAATAAATACGCGAGCCATTGATCCAGTGGCGCGTTTGCTCCTGGCGCAACTAAGGCTGTCAATTCACTTGGGGCTATGGTCATCGGTTATTTCCTTCCTTCGAAACGCATTTAAGCTCTGCCACGATAAAAGCCATTAATCCAACATAAACAATGGCCCAAGCGCTAACTTTGGCAATTGATATTGCTCCGGATATGTCACATCCACAAGATAAAGTCCGTTCGGTTTAGCCGTTGCCGCGGCTTGATTTCTATCTTTTAGTGACAACAGATCCGCCATCCAAGTCAATGGCTGGTTGCCAAGCCCAATCTCCAGCAGCGAACCGACAATATTACGCACCATATGGTGCAAAAAGGCGTTGGCAGATATATCGACGATCACATACATGCCCTGACGCGTCACTTTAACGCTGTGTACATTGCGAAACGGGGTTTTAGATTGACATTGAATAGCACGAAAACTGGTAAAATCCTGCTCGCCGAGCAGCGCCTGCGCCGCAATATGCATTTTATCAACGTCGATATCACCATGATAATGGCTGACGCCGTGGCGTAGGATCCCTGGGCGAAGATTATGATTGTAAATCACATAGCGGTAACGTCTAGCCGTGGCCGAAAAGCGGGCATGGAAGCTCTCATCAACCTCTTTTACCCAGCGTACGGCAATATTATCGGGTAAATTGGCATTTACACCTAAGGTCCAGGCACCTTCGTTACGTACGGCGTTGGTATCAAAATGCACGACCTGCCCCGTTGCATGAACACCAGCATCGGTTCTTCCTGCACAAAACAAGCTAATGGGCTCGTTTGCTACCTTAGACAAGGCTTGTTCTAATTGCCCTTGTACTGAATCGACTTCGGCCTGACGCTGCCAACCAAAATAGCCACTGCCGTCATATTCAATACCTAATGCAATCCGCATCACACATCCTCACAATTAATTTAGCGGCGCATTTTATCACAGCAGCCCGTAAAAAAAACGGCGCTGTGAGCGCCGTTGATCGTTAACATTAAAGCTTAATGCTAGTTCAAACTTAGCCGATCTCTTTAAGTAAACGAGCAGCTTCGTCCTGTTGACGCTCATTACCATCAATTTGAACTTCACGGAGTAGCGCTTTGGCGCTGTCACTGTCATCGATTTCGATATAGGCACGGGCCAAATCGAGCTTAGCGTTAACAGAGTTCTCTTCATCGTCCACATCAATCATGGCTGCATCACCAATCAGGGCACCCACATCACTCATCTCCACATCCATTTCAGGATAGAGATCTGTCTCTGTGTTATCCTGCTCGGCGTCATTAAGCAGTTTTTCAATATCGATATAGCCATGTTCGTTTTGGAAATTAGTCAAATCATGCTCAGGTACAAACTTCTTCGACTGACGTGACTCCTGCGCATCTAGCGCTGCTAATGCTTCATCGACCGTGAGAGTATGCTCATCATCGAGAGCAAAGCTATCTTCTGGTGTTAATACCTCATCATCTTCAACTTCGGTATTGGCACTAAAAGCAGCAAGCACATTGTCGTCACTTAAATCGATATCGTCATCAGTATCTAAGTCCGCCCTGAAAGCAAACTCATGAGCGACATCCTCATCAACAATATCATCATCTTTGTCAGTGATAATCTCGAATGTAGGCTCGACCTTATCAATCGGTTCGTCTAAAACAAATTCCAGAGGTTGACGCGGGGAAACCGCCTTCGGATCGACAGCGATAGGATCCACGGGTGCAACAGGTTCGGATTTAGGACTGTCAGTTTGTGCGCTAGACGTAGGCGCAAAGTTAAGCTCAGTGTCCCAATCCAGTACATGGGGATCTTTACTCTTGTTAGCTTTTAAGTCGTTAAAGAAAGAAGCCTCTTTCTCTTTAACTTTTGCCGCTGCGGCAGCTGTCGCAGCCGTTAAAGCTGCTGTGGCGAGTACCGTATTATCCGCTTGATTATCAGCATCGAAACCGGTAAATGTTGGCTCAATTGCGATTTCGTTTGGATTATCATCTGGGCTCTTCGCAATCGTATCGCTAAGCTCAAAGGTATCATCCGTACCATCAATCGCATGGGCAGCACCGATGCCCTTGAGTAAGCCTTCATCCTCGAGCTTATCATCTGTTTCAGGGTAGGTGGTTTCGAGGTCGAAATTAAACTCATCCGCGTCGGCTTCAGCCTGCTCTGGCACATCAAATTCGGCGAGAAGAGATTCGAGATCATCATCTGCAGACGATAACTCTTCAGGTAATGCCGTTTCGAGCTCTGCTGCCAGCATATCGTGAGGGATGTCGGATTCATCGCTAGACGTTTGTTGTTCCGCCGAATCTTGGGCCTCAAAACCTGCGAGCAACTGGTCAAGATCATCATTGACTGGTAGGTCGGTGTTTAGTTCATCTTCCAATTCGGCAGCAATGGCTGCTGCAAGTGCAGGGTCATGCGCGGTTGGTGCATCCAAACCTGCGAGCAGAGAATCAATATCGTCGGATTCAATGACACCGATATCATTAAGTTCAGTATCTAATTCTGCGGCGATTTCATCGCTTAAATCAGGCTCTGGCGCTGCGGGTTTATCAAAATCTGCCAGTAACGCATCAATATCGTCGGTTTGCGCGACCCCTAGCTCTGCTAACTCATTATCTAATTCAGCAGCAATTTCATCGCTAAGATCGGATGCTGTAGCGGTGTTTTCCTTACCATAATCCGCTAATAATGCATCGAGGTCGTCCTCAGCCACTGGCTCAGATACCGAATCGGTCATTTCAGATTGATTAAACCCGGCGAGCAAGGCATCAATATCATCTTCAGCCGTTTCAGTTAACGCTATATTTTCAAGTTCATTATCTAATTCCGCAGCAAGCGATACGGTTAAATCTTGATCGGTATCTAACTCTGCTGCATCAACCACCTCTTGGTCGGCTGGAATATCAAATCCCGCTAATTCATCAAGGTTCTCATTAGTAGATGGCGCATCAGGCTCTTCGGAGCCAAGCCCTGCCAATAATGCATCAAGATCCTCTTCTTCGAGAATATTACCTGATTTGGGTTTTTCTTCCGCAAAGGCTTCCTCTTGGTCGCCCATGGCCTCAGCCCAGAGATCATCTAAGGATTGGCCTTCGTCCTCTTCAAATTGTGGTTCTGCCGCAGTGTTAACACCTGGGTCAATAAACATTTCAGAAGCGATGTCCATCTGCTCATGGCCATCGGTCATTTCATGCTCGGGTTGTAAACTCACGCTACCGACATCTAATAAGCTATCGATGGAATCGGCATGGTCAGTGTCTAAATGCACAGCCATATCGTCAAGATCATCGTCATCCATCGCCAGCACTGATGCTCCCGTTGCCACACCAGCAGCACCTGTCGCCATGGCTACCTGCTGGGCTGCTAACTCACGGCGTTCTTTATTACGCTTACGACGAAGCATCCAGAACACAAGCAGCAGTAGTAACAATGCAGGGACCACCGCTGCTGCAACCAATAGCAGCGGATTATTTATCAAGTTTCGCCATAGATCTTCAGGCTCAGTAGGTGTTTGCGGCTGCGCATCGGCATCTGATGGGGCTTGAGCAGCTTCCACCTCGGCCTTCAGTGCAAGATTTTGCTTTTTACTCGCCTGTAAGGTTTCCTCTAATACCGCAATTTGTTGGTTTAAATCCTCAATTTTGGCTTTAAGGGCTTCAACATCGGCATTTCTTACCGCGAGCTGATCTTGTGCTCTGGCTAACTCATCAGTTAAGGATAAATTTTTGCTCTCCGCGGCCTCAAGGCGAGTATTCACATCGGAACTCACCATTTTCGGCGCAGCGGGTGGCGTCGCAACGGCATCCGTTTTAGCAACTTCGGTCTTAGCCGCTTCGGGTTTAACATCGACTTTAGGTTGAGGCTCTACCTTAGGTTTATTTTCAACTACAGGAGTAACAACAGTCGGTTTAGATACTGGTTTAGTCGCCGCTTTGGCGGTATTACGGACTTGCTTATCGCTGCGTTCGGCGCGAGCAATCGCTACACTATTAGGAATGGATAACATCACTTCTTTCGAAGGGATCAGCAAAATCATGCCACGTTCGAGGCTATTGTAACTGTCGGAGTTAAACGCATGGGGGTTGGCATCAAATACTGCAGCCATGACTTGATAAACACTGACACTGGCATCGGGACGGACTTTTTGCGCAATACTCCAGAAAGTATCTTTAGCGGTCGTTGGTCCATATTGATGATTGACCTGACGGATTTGTCCATCTGGTCCCATGATTTTTAAAGGTTTTATTTTGGGAGTATCGGCAGCTATCGCAGGATCAATAAAAGAGGTCGTGGAAAAAACAGCTAAAACGGTGGCCATCAGGCCCACAAGATACGAAGTGCGAAATTTCATCAATCCTTCCCTTTGAAGCGCTATTTAAGTTATCTCGCTGATAACAGGCTTTAGGCAATTGTATTTATTGAGATTACTATAAACTAGAAATCCCAGCCCTGCTACTGTTCACAATTGTAAAACAAAAAAAGCCTGCTGGCAGCAGGCTTTTTCATTGGGCATCAATTGCTACTTAAGACTTAGTAATAATCTCTCACTAAAATCTCGGCAATTTGCACACTGTTTAAGGCTGCGCCTTTACGAATATTGTCCGACACTACCCAAAGGTTAATACCGTGAGAATGGGAGATATCCTTACGCACACGGCCCACATAAACAGGATCGGTACCCGCTGCATGGGTCACAGCCGTTGGATATTCGTCATCGGATTCGAACAATACCACTCCTTCGGCATTACGCAGTAAAGCTTTAATATCTTCTGCATCGGCGACTTGACGCGTTTCGATATGTACGGCTTCTGAGTGACCATAGAATACCGGCACGCGCACAGCAGTCGCGTTAACGAGAATGTCATCGTCGCCAAAAATCTTCTGGGTTTCCCAGACCATTTTCATTTCTTCTTTGGTGTAGCCGTTGTCCATAAATTTATCAATTTGCGGCAATACGTTAAACGCGATTTGCTTTGGATAAACTTCAGCGTCAGCAGGCAGACCTTGCAGCAGCTTAGTGCATTGTTTTGCCAGTTCTTCAATCGCTTTTTTACCCGTACCAGAGACAGATTGATAAGTCGCCACGTTAATACGACTGATGCCATAAGTGTCGTAAATCGGTTTTAGAGCCACCAGCATTTGGATGGTCGAGCAGTTCGGGTTGGCAATAATATTACGGTTGCGGAAATCAGCAATCGCATGGGGGTTAACTTCAGGCACAACCAATGGAATATCAATGTCATAACGGAAGTGAGAGGTGTTATCGATCACCACACAACCCGCTTCAGCTGCGATAGGCGCCCACTTGGCCGAGACATCACCACCGGCAGAGAAGAAGCCTAATTGCGCTTGGCTCCAATCGAAGGTTTCGACGTCCAAAATGGTAACTTGTTTGCCATGGAAGCTGACCGTTTCACCGGCGCTACGGCTACTGGCTAAAGGATATAAGTTCGCAACCGGGAAGTTACGCTCTTCGAGGATCTCAATCATTGTTTGACCCACTGCACCCGATGCACCTAAAACGACAACATTAAATTCCTGCGACATAATTACCGACCGACTCCTGAAAAACCTAAATTGGACAACCAATCTACCTCAGATTGGCCGTGATAAGCCAGCGCCAATGCACTAAATTCGCGTCTATGTTTGTGATTTTTTCTCATAGTGTCGAAGCCATTCGACCTTGCAAAGCCATTTCGGAATACGGCATCGTCATCACGCAGGTCGTAGACGAATCTTGCGAGCTGTAATAGGGCTTTTTCATCGGGGACTTGTTCGAGTTCAACCGCCTTAAAATGAAATGGAGGCAATAGCTCGGATAAGCGTTTAGTGGCCGGAATGGCTAACAACTCACACAATTTTTGGTACAGCATAAAAGTGCCACGAGCCTTACCTTCTAAGCTGTAACCGGCGATATGTGGGGTGGCAAACTCAGCAAAAGGCACCAACTCCGGCATGGGATTTGGCTCCCCTTCCCATACATCGAGCACCAATTTAAGATCATCCCTTTGCTGCTTAACCTTAATTAAGGCTTGATTATCAATTACATCACCGCGGCAACAGTTCACCAACCACGTATTAGGTTTAAGACTCATTAGGCGCGATTCATCGAATAAATGCAGTGTCTTATGCTCGCCAGTGCGAGTGATGGGCACATGTAGGCTGATGATATCCGCTTCAAGTAATAGGGTATCAAGGCTCACAAAATGACGGGGATCGCCCTCGGCCGCTTTGATGGGGTCATTGAGTAATACCTTAATGCCGTAGGCTTCGAGGCATTTGGCCGTCGCGCTACCAGTATTGCCCGCGCCGACAATCCCCACGACTTTGCCCTTGAGCGGCGAGTTAAACCGCGCCGCCAGTTCTAACATCGCAATAAAGGCAAACTCCCCGACTGCGGTCGCATTACAGCCGGGCGCATTCGAAAAGGGAATGCCACGCCCAGCAAGGTAGGCCAGATCCACATGATCAGTCCCTATAGTTGCGCTGCCGACAAACTTAAGTTTTGGATTGGCATCTAACAGTGCGGCATTGACTCGGGTGACAGAGCGCACCAGCAGCACATCGGCATCTTGCACCTGCTCAGGCGTTAGCGTGCGGCCATTGACTGGAATTATCTCGCCTAACGCCCCAAATAAGGGTTCGACATAGGGCATATTTTCATCGACAACAATCTTCATGGGGACCTTTCTGATAAAAATGGGCTAGAGAGTGAGTAGCCAAGGATTCTAGCAAGACTCTGATCATAAACCCAATCCCTGAGTCGCATTGCTCAATTTTAGCTAATAAAAAAGGAAGCCGAAGCTTCCTTTTTTAACAAAAATAATAGTTTACTTATATTTGCGCATCACTAACGTTGCGTTAGTGCCACCAAAACCAAAGCTGTTGCTCATAACAGTGTTTAGCTCTGCATCGCGGTATTCACGCACGATTGGCATGTCCTTCGCAGCTTCATCTAAGTTATCGATGTTGATGCTTGGGGCAATAAAGCTGTTTTCCATCATGATTAAGCTGTAAATCGCTTCATGTACGCCTGCGGCGCCTAATGCATGACCCGTCATAGACTTAGTCGATGCAATCGGTGGACACTTGTCTTTAAAGACTTCACGTAGTGCTTCTAATTCACGCACGTCACCTACTGGAGTAGATGTACCGTGGGTGTTGATATAGTCAATTGGTGTGTCCACATCGGCCAGTGCCATTTGCATACAACGCACCGCACCTTCGCCAGACGGAGCCACCATATCGTAACCGTCTGATGATGCACCATAACCAATCACTTCAGCATAAATCTTCGCGCCACGAGCCAGAGCGTGCTCTAACTCTTCAACGATTAAGATACCGCCACCGCCAGAGATAACGAAACCATCACGGTCAGCATCATAGGTGCGAGAGGCTTTTTCTGGAGTGGCATTGTATTTAGTCGATAGCGCGCCCATCGCATCAAAGCCCATGGTCAGTGTCCAATCCACTTCTTCCGAACCGCCCGCAAACACCATATCTTGCTTACCCATTTGGATAAGTTCAACGGCGTGACCGATACAGTGAGCACTGGTCGCACAGGCTGAACTGATTGAGTAGTTCATACCTTTAATTTTGAAGGGTGTCGCTAAACAAGCGCTGGCCGTGCTCGACATAATGCGTGGCACGATATAAGGACCCACGCGTTTTACGCCTTTTTCGCGTAGAATATCAGCCGCTTGCACTTGGTTAGAAGACGAAGCGCCGCCTGTACCCACAATCAACCCTACGCGAGGATCTGAATATTGCTCTTCAGTTAACTGAGCATCCTTAATGGCTTCTTGCATTGCAATGTAAGCATATGCCGCAGCATCGCCCATAAAACGCAGCGCTTTACGGTCAATCAGCTCTGAAGGATCTAATTTGATATTGCCCCATACATGACTGCGTAGTTGCATTTCTTCAAACTGAGCGGAATGTGTAATACCACTACGGCCCGCTTTAAGTGACTCAGTCACTTCTTGCTTGTTATTACCGATACTTGAAACAACACCCATTCCGGTGATCACGACTCTTTTCATTTTATTGCTATCCATTGTGTACATGTCAGTACCTACTTTTTGCTGAGCCAATAGTATCTGTTTTGCTTCAATTAAGTGGTCAGCTTTCCATAAAGGCGGGTAAAATAATGCCTAATATGAGACCGAGAGTATATTTCTTTGACTGCTAAGCCCCAAAAATCTTACCAATTTAAGCGTGATTACCCGCAACTAATCAACCTTTATCCCCCATGCGCATTGACTACTGCACAGTCTCTGGACAATTTTACTCTCCTTCAACTCTCTCGCTTACCGACGCAATCAACTCAGCTCATTCAGGGCTTGCACGTCATGGGGCAATGGGGATTAGGCGATGGACTCGAGCTACTCTCTTTACTGCATCACTGGCAAACGCATACTCAACCTCAAGGCAAAACGCGTCTGTTAGTCAAAGTGTTTGAGCCCAATCCCATTAACGATTACGAACTTAAATTACTTTGGGATCAATCGCAAAGTTTAATTTCCAAGCCTCATTTACAACCCATTGCCAATGCCATACTTAAGGCAAAGCCTGCGCGCATTATAGGGTGCCAGAGATTAATTTTTGATGACGGCCTAATCACAGTCGATTTGCATTTTGGCGATCTGAACACAGCAGTTAGCCAACTCCCCCACAGTACTTCTCATCCCATTCAGCAATGGCTGGTTTTACCGCATTTACCTGCGCAGCTAAATGGTAAGCAGCTCTGGCAAATGGCGCGCTTGAGTGCGGATGATGCCCTACTGATTGGGCTTAATCTTAGTGAAACAGCGCAACACCTTGCCCACAGTTGCGGCTTTAGCACGCTTGACGTCAGCCAAGACGCTCTCAATGAAAATACCTGCGACTCACTGCGAAGCCAGATTATCAGCGACAATATTCTGATCCATGAGCGTAAATTGCTGCGTCAACAAGCCGATACCGTTCAGGCATTTACCCCAAAACCTTCGGCACTCGCCACTAAAGAGCAGCCAATTGCCATCATAGGCGGCGGACTCGCGTCAGCACATCTGATGCTATCACTCGCCGAACGAGGCCAAAGTAGCATATTGTTTTGTAAGGATAATGAGTTAGGCCAAGGCGCATCTGGTAATCGCCAAGGGGCGATCTATCCCCTACTCACGCCAGAAAATGATGAACTTAGCCGTTTTTTCCAACAGGCGTTTCTATTCAGTCGCCGCCGAATCGAGGCGCTGAGTCTTGCATCAACGATGGGCACGAACGGAACATCTGGCGTGACACCAATTTCCCATGATTTTTGTGGTGTGCTGCAAACGGGTCATGATGAGCGCAGCCAACAACGGCTCGATAAAATCATCCAAAGCCAAGACTGGCCAGTGGAAATCGCCTACGCCGTAGATGCGAATGAAGCCAACGAAATAGCTCAAATAGGGATTGATAAGGCTGGATTTTTCTATCCTCTTGGAGGCTGGGTATGCCCATTTGAATACGCCAAGGCGGCGGTAGATAAGGCCTCTCAACTTGCCCATGTGCAGTGCCATTTCAATACCGACATCACCGAAATCAAGTGTGATACAAATGCTTGGTATCTCCACACTCAAGGCCAACGTTTTGGACCATACAGCCAACTCGTACTCGCCAATGGCGCGCAACTCACCCAATTTTCGGCCAGTGAGCGGTTACAGATAAGTCCGTTTCGCGGCCAAGTGAGCCACGTCCCCGCCCAATTTAAGCTGAGCCAACTGGCGACAGTGTTATGCGCCAACGGTTACCTCACGCCGAGTCATCAAGGCTTGCATTGCCTCGGCGCCAGCTACGTAAAAGCAGCAGAGCACCTCGATTTTTGCCCGCAGGAGCAACGGGAAAACCTGGGGAAAATGCAAGAAAGCTACCCCAATCAAGCCTGGGTTGACGATATCGACATCAGCGGCAATAGCGCCCGAGTTGGCGTGCGCATGGTAACGCGGGATCATTTCCCTATGATGGGCTGCGCGCCCGATGTGGCTGAAATATTGGCGCGCTATGAACAGCATCAACTCAATCAGCAGCAGGCCGAACAAAGCAAGCATTATTGGCAAACAACCCAGGCTCCGATCCTCGATGGCCTTTATATCCTAGGTGGTTTAGGGTCGCGGGGGCTAAGTTCAGGGCCGTTGGCGGCCGAATGCTTAGCGGCACAATTAACCGGTGAGCCGCTTCCACTGGATTGGCCAACCTTAAATAAACTCAACCCAAATCGGATGTGGTTACGCAAATTACTAAAGGGTAAAGCACTTTAGTAAAGTGCGGCCTGAGTGAAAACTAGTTGATTAAAACAAAGGCTTATCATTGAATGCTAATCAGGCTTGCATCTAATCGCACCAGTGATTGGCAGCCCAAAACAAAAAAGGATTAAGCAGTGCTTAATTCTTTTTGTATTTAGACTGAGCATTAACTATTAAGCGTTAACCCTAGAGCGAAGTACCCTGCTTAGTCGTTTTTACTCGAGTGCGATTATTGTTGTCGCGACTTTGACGGATCAAGGCATCACCATCGAACTCGGTTTGAGCTGATACTTGCTCACGATGGGCTTTCGCTAATCTATCGTACAGCAGCACATTGACCGACGCAGCCAGATTCATACAGCCTACAGTCGGCACATACACCACGGCATCCGCTCTATCGATAATCTCTTGGCCAATGGTGCCATCCTCAGGGCCAAACACATAAAAGGCTTTCTCGGGATGCACAAACTCCGGCAAAGGCGTCGCCCCTAGGACTAAATCCACGCACACCAGTTTCGTGTCAGAGGGGAGCGCATCGAGTAAGGAGGCCACTCCAGTCAATGGAATCCGCTCGGCGGCGCTCTGCGTATCGGCGTTATATTGCTGCGGCCCACGGGCGGCATATTCATAGCGTTTACCCGTGTAAAACACCGCATCGACACCATAACACCCCGAAGCGCGCATAATGCCGCCTACGTTCGTCGGAGTTTTCGGATTGACTAGACCGATATAAACCGCTTGCTGCCCCTCAGGTTCAGCCATGGCATCAACCGAAGTCGTCGTGGATATACTCATTAATTAGGCCGCTAAATGACTAACAATCTTGCCATGTAATTGTGTCCAAGCCGCTTCCACTAATGCAAAATCGGCATCATTTAATTCTTGGCGCGCCAGTGCTAAACAGTCGGTCATTTTTTCAAGTAAGGCTTCTAACGTGCTCTCGCCTTCGTCTTCGAGTTGCGATAACACCACCGCCACATGGCCTTGCAGATAACCGCAGGCAAATAAGGCGTCGTCATCACCATGGCTTACGACAGACTCAATCCACTGTTCTAGTGCTTCTTCATACTGCTCTAACATCGGGTCAAACTCTCCAATAACGTATTTCGCCCAAATGGCCGCTGGCCCCTCGGTGCTTGCAATCTCCGAGGAGAATAAATCTGATTAGTCGGGGTTGGCCACCTGATACATCACATAATCATGGTAACCCGTCGTCACTTTGTAATAGCCACAAAGCTCACGATCTAATTGAGGGTCGCCACTATCCACAATTAAGGGGCGTCCTTCAAGTGCTTTTAGCTTAGTTTTTGTGGCGAGGATAATAATATTGTCCTTACCGAGGCGGCGGATCAGCTCTGGCGACAACTGCTGGTTGCCACGACCGAGAATATGCCCCTGCCCGCCAATCAAGGTAATAACCAGTTTTGCCGGCTTATCTTGAGTAAAGTCGAGCAACTGCTTGGCGGTTAAATCACTCGCCACCAAGGCTTTATCTTGAATAAGATCAACCCCCAACAGGGTGTTATCGAGCCCAAGCTCTTCCATTACAAAGGCGACCGTGCTGCCCGAGCCCATAATGTACAGCTCGTCTTCCATTTGCTGGATAACATCGGCGGCAATATCGGCAAGCACGAGCTCATCGACCTCTTTTCCGCCCATCTTTACTGCTTGTACATAACGGGGTTCAGCGGGCACTAATAGCTCACCAAAGCGTTTGGCGCGCACCGTGCCTTGGCGAAAAGCTACTTCATCGATATCCATCACATCGGCACTCATCAGGCTGACTAACTCACCCTCAAGCAACATTTTGACCACCATACCCGCAGCATGGGGCGTGATGCCGTAAACACCTGAATGGATTTTTACTCCAGCAGGAACACCAAGCACGGGTAATTTATCGTCGATAACGGCTTGTTCAAACACGCTATACACATCACGCGCCGTGCCATCGCCCCCCGCAAACAGTAATAAATCCAACGGTTCGTTCAGCAAGGTACGCACTACGGCTTGCGTGTCGACGGCTTGGGTTTTATCCGGAGTTTGATACACCACACGGGTGTTAAAACCTAAGGCGTTGGCGGCATCCTCCCCCATCACACCTGAGGCGGTAATGATTTCGATATCTTTGGCAAAAGGGGCAATCACTTCTAAGGCTTGCATCATACGCTTTATCGCCTTGGGCTCGGCGCCTAAGGCAAGGGCTTCTTCTGCCACGCCATCGCTGCCCTTAAGACCCACACTGCCACCTAAACCCGCCAGTGGATTGATGACTAAGCCTAAACGAAACCGGACCACCTTAACCTCTCTTGTTAATTATTCTAGTTTTTACAATGAGTTACTTTCAAAATCAATATAAGCTTATGCAGCAACCGCTTGCGCCCTATCCTTAGGGATCAAAAATACCGCTAACATGGCCGCAAAGGCACAGGCCGCCGCAAATACCCAAGACCATACAGCGCCGCTACCATCACCCCAGATATAACCGCAAATCCAAGTGCCGAGTGCGCCGCCAACCCCAAAGCTTAAGCTGGCATACAGGGCTTGCCCTTGGCTGCGATGACTGGCATCAAAATTTCGATGCACAAATTGAATCGAGGCCGCATGGGTCAAGCCGAAGGTGAACGCATGCAACACTTGGCTTAAGCCCAGTAACAACATGCTCTCAACGCCAAAGGCGACCAGCAACCAGCGCACGGCGGTCATGGCGATACTGACAACAAGCAAGGTATTGACGCCATAACGTCCAAGCAAGCGAGGCGCAAACATAAACATTACGATTTCGGCCATTGCACCGAGGGCGACAAAAATCCCCGCAGCCGCTTCGGTGTAACCCGCCTGCTTAAGATAAAGCACAAAGAAGCCGTAAAAAGGCCCAGCGCTCATCTGTAATAACATCGCCGACACCATGAACCACAGAATGGGTTTAGTCCATTTGAGCGGCTGCCGCTCCTGCCCTTGAGGACGCACGGCACGATTCGCAGGCAACGGCAAGGCGCTGACCAACATCCCAGTAAACAAAGCTAAACCAATATAAGGTAACACCTCGGTGCCCCATTGGCCGATAGCAAAACCGGCGCCGACCACTAAGCAGATATAGCCAATGCTGCCAAAACTGCGGATTTGCCCATAGCGGCTAGCATTTTCACCTAAGGTTTCGAGGGTGATCACCTCAAGTTGTGCCAAAATCGCGTTCCAAAAGAAGGTATAAAGCGCAAGGCTCAGCGCCATATACACAAAGCCACCGTGGTAGAAGAAACTCAAATACGCCAGCATCGCGGCGCCCGCGCCCATCTTCACCAATTCGGAGCGCATGCCAGTGCGATCGGCCACCTTAGCCCACACATTGGGTGCCACGATACGGGTCGCCATTAAAATCGCGAGTAAAAAACCGATTTCTTGAGGATTAAATCCTCGGTTTTCGAAGAAGACCCCAAGGTAGGGGATCATAGTACCGAGAATTGAAAAGAAGAAAAAATAGCAAGCACATAACCAGCGTAATTGCTGGCTTGTGCTAGAGATTGTAAACATTAACGCATTCCATTTATTACACAGCCGCTATGCATCTTTATTCCATGCAGACTGTCTCATTCATCGCGCCTATCTCATGCCGAGAATCGGTGTATGACTGCGAACATCCTGATTTTGAGCTCTGTGTCTTAACAGATGATCCATCAACACAATCGCCAGCATAGCTTCGGCGATCGGTACCGCGCGGATCCCGACACAGGGATCGTGACGACCTTTAGTCACCACTTCTGCCATTTCACCTTGGGCCGTCATGCTTTGACCCGGCACACTGATACTCGAGGTTGGTTTTAATGCGATATGAGCAATAATCGGTTGACCCGATGAGATGCCGCCGAGGATGCCGCCCGCATGATTAGATTCAAAACCCTGCGGCGACATTAAATCGCGCCCTTCTGAGCCCTTTTGCGTCACAACCCCAAAACCATCACCAATTTCCACGCCTTTTACCGCGTTTATGCCCATTAAGGCATGGGCGATGTCGGCATCGAGCCTATCGAACACAGGCTCACCCAGTCCAACAGGCACGCCCGTCGCCACCACCGAAATTTTTGCACCAATGGAATCACCGGATTTTTTCAGCTCGCGCATATACTCATCCAGCGCCTCGAGCTTAGTCGCATCGGGGAAGAAAAAGGCGTTCTGCTCGATTTGACTAAAATCGAGGGTCTCGGCACTAATCGGTCCAAGTTGCGACATATAGCCTTGGATATTAATCCCATGCACTTGCTTTAAATACTTTTTCGCCACAGCGCCTGCAGCAACCCGCATAGCGGTTTCGCGTGCCGATGAACGGCCGCCACCACGGTAATCACGCAGGCCATACTTTTGCTGATAGGTGTAATCGGCATGTCCTGGACGGAATAAATCTTTGATATTGGAATAATCTTGGCTGCGCTGATCGGTGTTTTCGATCAAAAGCCCAATGGAGGTGCCCGTGGTTTTGCCCTCAAACACACCGGATAAGATCCGTACTTCATCAGGCTCACGACGCGCGGTGGTATAACGGGATGTGCCAGGACGACGGCGGTCTAAATCATGCTGCATATCGGCTTCGGTGAGTTCGAGCCCTGGTGGGCAACCATCAATAATACAACCGAGCGCCACACCGTGACTTTCACCAAAGGTAGTCACCACAAAATTTTGACCAATACTGTTTCCAGACATCCGCTTTTTACACCTTAAATGATTTGCTTATCGCTCCGCGCCCAGCAATGGCTGGACAATTCTTTTTCCCGCTGCAAGCCTAACTGGCAGCGGGAAAAGACTCAACCTAATTTATGTGCTTATTGTGATTATTCCGCGTCGCGATAAATGGCAAAAAGCGATTGATGTTCGATCAATTGATCACGAGTTAGCACAAACACACCGTCGCCACCGTGTTCAAAGTTAACCCAAGTGAAAGGTACTTCAGGGAATTGCTCCATCAGATGCACCATAGAGTTACCCACCTCAACCACTAAAATGCCCGTTGGTGTCAGGTATTGAGCCGCATTCGCTAAAATGCGTTTGGTTAAATCAAGGCCGTCACGACCCGAGGCTAAACCAATCGCAGGCTCATGGTGGTATTCATCTGGCATATCGCCAATATCTTCTTCATCCACATAGGGCGGATTAGAGACAATCAAATCATATTGTGGACCTTCAGGAATGGCCGAAAACAGATCCGATTGCATCGGGAACACTCTGTCCATCACCCCTAAGGTTTCAACGTTGATTTGCGCCACATCGAGGGCATCTTCGCTGATATCGAGCGCATCGACCTCTGCTTCATCAAATTCGTAGGCACAGGCAATCGCAATACAGCCACTGCCAGTGCATAAATCTAAAATACGATTAACGGGTTTGCCATATAACCAAGGACCAAAGCGATTGGCAATCATCTCGGCGATAGGTGAACGAGGTACCAATACGCGCTCATCCACATAGAATTCAAGCCCTGCAAAGCGCGCTTTATTGGTTAAATAAGGCACAGGCAAACGCTCACGTACGCGGCGAATGATCAGCTCAACGATTTTGTGTTTTTCACTGCTGGTTAAGTTACTTAAAATCACTTGTTGACCGATTTCTTCGGGCAAGTGCAGCGCATGAAACACTAATGCGATGGCCTCATCCCACGCGTTATCCGTCCCGTGGCCATAGTACACATTGGCATCATTAAAGCGGCTCACCGCCCAACGCAACATGTCACCTATGGTGCGTAACTCTGTCACAGCTTCATCTACAAAGATCTTATCCAAAACGCTCTCCCGCTTGTGTGTTCGTAAACATTGTAACTGAACTCTGTTCAGAAACCATAGGATTCAATAGAATACCCGCCATGAATAAAGACGATGATAAAGAAGGCATGGCGATGTTTTCGGCGCTGATCGAGGGGATAAAACCTATCGACCAAGATAAGCGGCATTTTCGCACGCCCCTAAAAACCAAACAGGAAATAGAACTGAAAGAGCAGCAACTGCATGCTGACAGTTATTTCTCAGATACTTATCAACCTCTGCTGCCCGTTCAGGGGCCAATGCGTTGGCTCGACGAGGGTGTCGACAGTCTCGAGCTTAAACGCTTAAGACGAGGTGATTACCAACCGGATTTATTGCTGGACTTACACGGTTACCGCCAATCCGAGGCTAAACTCGAACTCGCGGCGCTGATCCAAGCCTGCGTAAAACAGCAAAGCCAATGTTGTTGTGTGATGCACGGTTACGGCACTGGCATACTAAAACAGCAGGTGCCTATGTGGTTGGTGCAACATCCTATGGTAAAAGCCTTTCATCAGGCCCCCAAAGAATGGGGTGGCGATGCGGCGCTGCTAGTACTTATCGATATTGGCGACCAGCCGCATCGACGTTAATGGACGAATTAATCCTCTAAAAACAAAGGGCCCACTGATGTGAGCCCTTTGTTTTATCGAAGAAATTAACTAATGCTGTGGGGCGCATGCTGCCAAACAATGCAGGCCTGCTCGGCATGTTTATCTATCAGAGTAATTCCTGAGGTGGCAAATAAGGGCGGCTCAACACCTGCGACTAACTCACTAACCAAATAGCCTAAGAGCGGCATATGGGAAATCACCAGCACTTTATCGGCCTTATACAACTCGGCATAGGCAACAATTAAGGCGGCCACATTGGCGGGATCGCCTGAAGGCACTAAATCATCCACGACCAGCCATTTGCGTGGTTCGGGGAAATGCTGACTCAATTCTTGCCACGTTTGCTGCGCACGTAAATAAGGGCTGACCAAAACAAGATCAAAATCGCTGACACTTCGGGCTAACCAGTTACTCATTAAGACAGTATGGTGTCTTCCTAAATCGGTAAGCGTTCTGTCCCTATCCGACTGAGCATTAAATCCAGCGTCACCATGTCGCATCAAAAATAGCTGCATACTTCTCTCGCTACCCACACTTGTTTTTGTTTTATCCCAATTGTAGCCCTAAAATGGATTTCAACAAACCTTGTAAGGGTTAATCTTTAGTCGATAAACACAAGAGATATTTGCCAAAAACCATTAAGACTATCAATATATAACAAGCCATCGTTACCGGAGTGTCTCTTTGCAAGCCTCTCAGTCTATTTACAAAAGTCCAAACGATCATCGTCAGTACCGTTATCTCGTGTTAGATAATGCCCTGCGGGTATTATTGGTCGAAGATTTGGACGCCAGCCAAGCCGCCGCTTCCATGGCGGTGGCCGTAGGACATTTTGATGATCCTGTGGATAGACCCGGTATGGCGCATTTTTTAGAGCATATGCTCTTTTTAGGCACGGAAAAATTCCCCGACTCCGGCGAGTATCATGCCTTTATCAATCAGCATGGCGGCAGTAACAATGCTTGGACCGGCACAGAGCACACCAATTTCTTTTTTACGATCAACGCCGACGTATTTGCCGACTCCCTAGACAGATTTAGCCAATTCTTTATCGCCCCCAAATTTGACCTCGACCTAGTCGATAGGGAGCGCCAAGCGATTGAATCTGAATTTAGTTTAAAGCTGAAGGACGATATCCGCCGCACCTATCAAGTGCTTAAAGAAACCGTCAATCAACAGCATCCGTTTTCAAAGTTTTCCGTGGGCAATTTAGTCACGCTAGGCGGAGAACAGGCGCAGGTCAGAAGCGAGCTATTAGCATTTTATCAAAGCCATTACAGCGCCAATTTAATGACGCTCTGTTTAGTCGCACCTATGCCGTTAGATGAGCTTCAGGCGCTTGCAGTGCAATATTTCAGTACAATCAGAAACTTAAACTTAGTCAAACAGTATCCCGATGTACCGCTGTTTTCTGAAAACGAACTGCTTAAGCAAATCAATATTGTCCCCTTAAAGGAACAAAAGCGTTTAAGTATCAGTTTTAACTTTCCTGGCATCGATCACTACTACAAACGCAAGCCGCTCACCTATATTAGCCATATCCTCGGCAATGAGAGTAAAGGCAGCCTGCTGTCGTATCTTAAAGAACAAGGTTTAGTGAATAACCTCTCCGCAGGCGGCGGAGTCAATGGCTATAACTTCAAGGACTACAGTATAGGCCTACAACTGACCGACAAAGGCGTGGCCAATATTGATGATATTGTGTGCAGCTGCTTTGAATACATCGAGCTGATAAAAAACCAAGGCCTTGAGGATTGGCGCTATTTAGAACGTGCGAATCTGCTCAAAATGGCGTTTCGCTATCAGGAGCAAGTGAAATCCCTCGATTTAGCCAGCCACTTAAGCATCAATATGCATCACTACGAAGTGGAAGACTTAGTCTTTGGTGACTATCGCATGGATGGCTTAGATATTGATGAAACCCTTGAGCTATTGCGCTTAATGACACCGCAAAATATGCGCTTGCAACTCATAGCACAGTCCGTTAAGACCGACCGCAAAGCCAATTGGTACCATACGCCGTATCAAGTCTTACCGATAAAGCCCGAATCCCTTGCCCGTTGGCAAGTCACACACATTCGCCCAGAGTTGCAATTGCCCGCTGCCAATCCCTTTATTGTGGCAGATTCCATTGCTCGGCCCGATAAAAGTGAAGTCGCTGTGCCTGTGATTGTCGCGGAATCAACGGGATACCGCATTTGGCATAAAAAAGACGATGAGTTTAATGTCCCGAAAGGCCATATGTATTTATCACTCGATTCAGAGCAGGCGAGTAAAACCCCAAAACATGCTGCCCTCACCCGCTTATACGTTGAGATGCTGCTCGATTACTTAACTGAGCCCACTTACCAAGCGGAAGTCGCTGGACTTAGCTATAACATTTACCCCCATCAGGGTGGGATCACCCTACATTTGTCTGGTTTTACTGGGAATCAAGAGACGCTGTTAGCTTTGCTTATCCATAAAGCAAGAGAACGTAATTTCACCGAAGAACGGTTTGCCTTAATCAAGTCTCAGCTGTTACGTAGTTGGCAAAATTTAGCTCAAGCTAAGCCGATTTCACAACTGTTCACCAGCCTGACAGCAACATTACAGAAGCGCAGTTACGAACCAGCCAGAATGGCCCAAGCACTTGAAAATATAACCTTAAATGATCTACATAACCATGTAAGGGCATTTTACGAAAAAATTTATCTAGAAGGATTAATTTACGGCGATTGGTTAGTCTCAGAGGCGCAGGCACTCGGCAAACGTCTGGAGCATATCTTGTCCCTCGTCTCTAGCCCTAGCGCAGAATCCACCCGTGAATTAATTAATTTAACCGGACAAGGCACCCTTTTAAGAGAACTGGCGATAGATCATCAAGACAGCGCCATTATCGTCTATTACCAATCAGCAAGGGCAACGCCAGAAAAAATGGCACTGTTTAGCTTACTCAATCACGCGATGTCCTCAACCTTCTTCCATGAACTGCGTACTGAAAAACAATTAGGCTACATGGTTGGCACAGGTTACCTTCCGCTGAATCGCCATCCTGGACTCATTTTCTATATTCAATCACCCACAACGGGTCCACTGCATTTACTGGAAGCAATCGACGAGTTTATCGCGGACTTTAACTATGCAGTTATGCAAATAACGAATGAAGAATGGGAAAGCACAAAACAAGGACTCATCAACCAGGTAATGGAACATGATGCCAATCTTAAAACTCGTGGCCAACGTTATTGGGTGAGTGTAGGTAATCGAGATTATCAGTTCAATCAACGGGAACTGGTTGTGGCTGAAATCAGCAAGCTCACCCGCCCCGATTTAATCAAGTTTATGATGCAAAAAATGCGCACGAAGCATAGTGATCGCTTAGTGCTTTTTAGTACCGGTTCTGAGCATGTATCTCAATCAGCCCTCAAATCTGACAATATGATTACCGATCTAAAACTGTTCAAACAAAACGCTGAAAAGTTCAATTTTTAACCTAAAAAAAGCTGCTAGATCATTAATCCAGCATTTACTGTAAACAAACAAAACCGCTGCATTCATGCATTTGTGCAGTAGTATCTCTGGTCTTTGTTGTAAAAATTAATGTAAAACATGGTCAATCCATCCCTCAGATCAAATGCTGCACACTATCTAACGCCATCTGTCTGCAATTTAAAGGAATTTTTACATTATCACTTTTGACAAAAGCTTCTATTTCTGGAAAAGTGATGTAACACAATTGTTTCATGGCATCCTCGGACAATACTAAGAACAACACTATGCCGAAAATACTCTTAAAAATCGTCTTGCTCGCTTTTTTTGGCATCTATGCATTCGAAGACGTAAACGCGTCGCCCTTTTCAAATAAATCTCCAATAATTCTCCAATCACAATCTTTTGGTGTACCAGAAGGACTTTCCCAAAGCACCGTTACCTCCATTGTTACGGATAATGAAGGATACATTTGGATTGGTACACTTAATGGACTCAACAGATTCGATGGGAAAGAGTTTAAACATTATTATGCTGACGAAGGCGCTTCTGGATTACCCAGCTCTTTCATTAGAAGCCTATTAATCACTGAAGATGGTGAGCTACTTATCGGTACAGACAAGGGACTTGTTATATACGATAAATATGATGAATCACTTAAAAGCATCAATATAAAAAATGAATATTTGAATGGTGAAATATGGAGTTTATCCAACAATGACTTGACTAAAGAAATTTTAGTAGGAACGAATAAGGGTATACTTAGCCTTAACTTAAACAATCAAAAAATAAGTTATGAATTCATCCAAAATGAATATTTTGAAGTAAAGAAAAGTTTAAATATAGGAAAAAAAATATTCATAAAAAGTTATAGTGGTAATCTATACGAAATAAATAATGGAAGCATAGTCAAGATCATTGACAATGTACTCGATATAGAAAAGTACAACAATACTCTTTACGTATCAACAAATGATGGATTTTATAGCCACAATGATAGTGGAATAACAAAGATTTCAAATGATAAATATACATTTTTAAGTCAAAGTGAAAGTGATTTTTTTGGAATAGAAGAAAACAAAATATACTCACTTAATAACGAGCCGCACCTGATCGGCACTCTAAGTGAGGGGAAAGGTAAAAGCTATAAAACATACTTACTTGCAACAAAAGATTATCTAGCAATAGGAATGAATAATCAAGGATTTGAATTAGTAAGGAAGTCAAAGAACCTCATACTAAGCACAAATTTAATAAAAGATAATGTTTGGCATATTAGCAAGACCTTTGATGGCAACATACTAGTTTCGTCCAACGATAGTATTCTTCGATGTTATGACAATAGACTTAACTTAATAAAAACTTACCAAACAGGTATTATTGGTTATAAAAATGCAGTAATGACCAAAAATGGAATTTATATTGGAAGTGAAACTGGAATAATTTTTTTAAATAAAGATGGAAGTATAACTAACATACTAGAAAACGAGCAAATAACAACCATTGATGTGATTAATAAAGAACAAGATATTATCGCCGGAACCACTTCAGGCAAGGCTATCATCATAAAAAACAATCTTATCAATAAAACAATTACAACAAATAAAAGCGATCCCATATTCGAGACACTTTACATATCAGATTCTAACATTTATTTAGCAAGCCAGAATGGTTTATATCATTACGTCGATGGTATTTTTAATAAGTTATCAGAAGAACTAACCTACAGCATTTCAAAATTTAAAAACAAAATTATATTTGGAACTGCAACATCAATAATGGAGTATGACCCCGATAGTAAAAAAGTAGAAAAAATATTCTCTGACAATAAAGAAATTTACTCGATATTAACCTTAGATGGTAATATTTTTGCATCATCCCTTGGTCAAATAGTTTTAATTGAAGGAGATAATAGCTATATTCTTTCAACTAACAATGGCAGTCAATATGAATATAATACCAGAAGTGGTGTTGTTGATAATGAAAACATTTTCTTCGGCGGTATTGATGGATTAAGTTTAATATCTAAAGATATAATTATTGAACATATAAAAAAATCCTCTCCACCTGAGACGCTCATCTCTGGATTGCGTGTTTTTAACTCTATAATAGTGGGTGACGGAGAGTATTTTACCGGTTCAATAAGTAAATCAGAAAGTATAAAGCTGAAATACTCAGATTACCCATTCACACTTACGTTTAACTCACCAACATCAGAGCCATCATCTACATCTTATTATTACAAAATGGATGGTCTATCCAACGAATGGATCGCATCAAATAAAATAAATTCAGCAACCTATACTAACTTATCTCCAGGCGAGTATTTTTTTAAAGTGTATGCAGTTGATTCGTTGACACAAAAAAATGGTCCCGTAAAGGTTTTAAGAGTTATAGTTACACCACCTTGGTGGTTATCGAGTTTAGCAAAATCACTTTATTTAGCTATTGTAATTTTCATACTCCTTGGAGTTACAAAATCAATCTTACGTAAACGTGAGGTTCAACGTCAAATTGCGCTGAGTGAAGAACGCCTAAAGCTTTCTCTCTGGGGAAGTGGCGATGAAATGTGGGACTGGGATATAGAAACGGGTAATATTTTCCGCTCGAATATTTGGGGCGCATTAGAGTTTCCAAGGGATGGCCACCGTTCTGGTAATACTGATGAAGAAAGCAACATTCATCCCATGGATCAGGAGCGCGTCAGAGAAGCACTTAATAAACATTTCTATGGTGAGACAGATCACTTTGAAGCGGCATATAGAGTTAAGGGCAAAGATGATAGCTGGATCTGGATTTTAGATAGGGCCAAAATTGTAGAAAGAGATGATAAAGATAATGCCCTTCGAATGACTGGCACTATTAAAAATATCAGTCAATTTAAACAAAAAGAAGAACAATTAAAACTATTCGAAAAAGCCATCGAAAATATTTCAGAAGGCATGTTTATTCTCGACAGCGAGTATCGTTTTGTCGAGGTCAACGAAGCATGTTGTAGAATTTCACAGCGAAATCGAACTGATTTTATTGGTAACTTGCTTACCTTTGAGTTATATCCAGAGTCCTTCTCAAATCAGATCCGCAGTATGCTGAAGCAGCAAGGTCGATGGGCGAGTGAAGTCGAAGCTAGTCGTGGTGATAAAAGCCATTTCCATATGGAGCTCACCATAGACGCGATTTACGATGAGTCGGGTGAACTATCACACTATGTAGGTGTTTTCTCCGACATATCAAGACGTAAACAGCAGGAAGAAGAGCTTCGAAAACTCACCAACAATGATTTACTGACTGGCCTGCCAAACCGTTCAAACTTACAAGTCACATTAGGGAACTTAGTCAATAAAGAAATTAATCATGCATTAATGGTACTCGATTTAGATAATTTTAAGCGTATTAATGACTCATTAGGTCATCAAATTGGCGATCAATTACTTAAACTGGTATCTGTCAGAATAAAATCCTCCGTACCGAAAAACACGAGCATCTATCGTTTAGGTGGAGATGAATTTGCCATTGTGCTCGATAAAACCTCTGATATAAGTGCCTGCGCGGCAATTGCGGGACGAATTATTGAAGCTTTTAAAGCTGTATATGAAATAGGCAATGAGCAACTTGTTTTGGGTGCAAGTATCGGGATTGTACTTTATCCAGAGGATGAACAGAGTGAACAAGCATTACTGAGAAAGGCGGATATTGCCATGTACCATGCAAAATCGGCTGGCGGTAATTGTTACCAATTCTACTCAGAATCTCTTAACCAACATGCGATTAAGCAATTAGAAATTGAAAATCTTATCAGGGAAGGTTTAAAAGATGATTTATTTGAGGTGTATTACCAGCCTAAAGTTGATCTAAAGCATGGTCATGTTACCGGAATGGAAGCCTTAGTGAGATTAAATCATCCAATCTTAGGACTTATTCCACCGAATGATTTTATTCCTCTTGCAGAAGAAAATGGCCTCATTATTGAAATTGGCGAAATTGTACTCAGAAAAGCCTGTTTTGCCGCCCAAAAATGGCGTGAACTGGGTCTGTTTAAAGGGAGAGTCGCCGTCAATTTATCGTCACGTCAGTTTGCACTGCCCGATCTGCAACAACGAATTGAATCTATTTTACGATTAACACAATTGCCAGCTGCACATCTTGAACTCGAAATCACCGAAGGGACGGTGATTAAACAACCGGAAATGGCCATTACCGTTATGCAGCAACTGACGAAAATGGGTGTCAATCTAGCATTAGATGACTTTGGTACGGGTTATTCGTCACTTTCTTACTTAAAACGATTCCCTATCCATACGCTAAAAATCGATAAAGCCTTTGTCGATGATATTGATAAGTCAGATCGTGATTTGAAGATGGTCGATTCTATTATCACCATTGCTCATAATATGGGACTATCAGTGGTTGGAGAAGGTGTTGAACAAGCAGCACAGCTAAATATCCTACGCGCCCTAAACTGTGAAGAAATACAAGGTTATATCTTTAGCAAAGCGATTAATGAGACCGAGTTTACTCAATTGCTGCAAGATGACCGGAGTAAATTCATGCCCCACCACAACATTATTTGATCATCTAATTATCTCTCTGTCAGTAGTTTGAAACATTGGCACAACATCTGCAAATAGATATCCAGTGTCAAAAAATAAAATATTATCAACTACCCTGAGAGATAAAACGATGAAAGGAATTCTTACCGCAGCAGCTTTACTATCTACAATCGGCTTTGTAACAACTGCCGCAGCCATTGAAACAACTGTAACTGTAGAGAAAAGCCTCTCTCAAACTGTTGTATCATCTGAAGCGACTAAAGAAGTTAATCAAGAAGTCACAGGTTCTCCATATGTGAAATTCAAACCTCTTGAAGTCGCTGGTTCTCCATATGTGAAATTCAAACCTCTTGAAGTCGCTGGTTCTCCATATGTGAAATTCAAACCTCTCGAAGTCGCTGGTTCTCCATATGTGAAATTCAAACCTCTTGAAGTCGCTGGCTCTCCATATGTGAAATTCAAACCTCTTGAAGTCGCTGGCTCTCCATATGTGAAATTCAAACCTCTTGAAGTCGCTGGTTCTCCATATGTGAAATTCAAACCTCTTGAAGTCGCTGGTTCTCCATATGTGAAATTCAAACCTCTTGAAGTCGCTGGTTCTCCATATG